>NZ_QOKW01000100.1 GCF_008365375.1 Roseomonas genomospecies 6
GACGCCATCCTGGAGGCGATCGACGCCGAGATCCCGCTGGTGGTGTGCATCACCGAGGGCATTCCGGTGCTCGACATGGTGCGGGTCAAGCGCGCGCTGGGCAACTCCAAGACGCGGCTGATCGGGCCGAACTGCCCGGGCATCATCACGCCGGACGAGTGCAAGATCGGCATCATGCCGGGGCACATCCACAAGCGCGGCAAGATCGGCATCGTCTCGCGCTCGGGCACGCTGACCTACGAGGCGGTGGCGCAGACCACCGCGGCGGGGCTGGGCCAGACGACCTGCATCGGCATCGGCGGCGACCCGGTCAACGGGACGAACTTCGTGGACAGCCTGGAGCTGTTCCTGAAGGACCCGGAGACCGAGGGCATCATCATGATCGGCGAGATCGGCGGCGACGCCGAGGTCAAGGGCGCGGAGTTCATCAAGGCCTCCGGGACCAAGAAGCCGGTCGTCGGCTTCATCGCCGGGCGCACCGCGCCTCCGGGCCGCCGCATGGGCCATGCCGGCGCGGTGATCTCCGGCGGCAACGACACCGCCGACTTCAAGATCGAGTTCATGAAGAGCGCGGGCATCGCCGTGGCGGACAGCCCGGCCAGCCTGGGCTCCACCATGCTCAAGGTCTTCAAGGGCTGAT
>NZ_QOKW01000101.1 GCF_008365375.1 Roseomonas genomospecies 6
AGCCCTTGACCGAGGCGACGATGATGCGGGGGTTCAGCTCCTGGATGCGCTCCCAGGTCAGGCCCATGCGGTCGAGCACGCCGGGGGCGAAGTTCTCGACCATCACGTCGCAGATGCGCACCAGATCCTCCAGGACGCGCTTGCCGTCCGGGTTCTTGGTGTCCAGCGTGATGGACCGCTTGTTGTGGTTCAGCATGGTGAAGTACAGGCTGTCGGCGTCGGGCACGTCGCGCAACTGAGCGCGCGTGATGTCGCCCTCGCCCGGACGCTCGACCTTGATCACGTCGGCGCCGAACCACGCCAGAAGCTGGGTGCAGGTCGGACCCGACTGGACGTGGGTGAAGTCCAGAACCCGCACACCTTCAAGAGCTTTCCCCATCGTCGTTCCCCCCGTGGTGCTCTGTGTTTTAAAAAGGGCGGCCTCCCTTTGAAGGCAGGCCGCCCGGCATGAAGCCGGAAATCCGGCGATCCTTACGTCTTGGGTCCCTTGCGGACGGCGCTGGTGGGGTTGAGGCTGCCGATGTTGCCGCTCTCCGACCCGGCGTCGGGGTCGATGACGGCGTTGATCAGCGTCGGCTTGCCGCTGTCCATCGCCTCG
>NZ_QOKW01000102.1 GCF_008365375.1 Roseomonas genomospecies 6
CGGCGACCAGCACGTAGTAGATCGTCCCCGCCTCGTCGAGGCTGGCCGACAGCGAGAAGCCCGTCGTCGTGATGCTCGACGCCGCCGCCGCGACGTCGAAGCTCGGCGCGGCGCGGTCCACCGTGTGCGTGCCGCCGGTGGTGAAGCCGCCGGAGATCGCGTTGGGCGTCGTCGCCTGATCCTGGATGCCGGTGCCGGTGCCGTTGAGGTCCAGCCGCAGCGTGCCCGCCCCGGTGATGCCGGTGACCGTCACCGTGTAGGTGGTGCCCGACCCACTGATCGAGCCGATCGTGCCGTTGGCCGTGCCCGTCTTGGTCAGCGTGAAGTCGCTGGTGTCCACACCCGTGACGCTCTCGCTGAAGGTCACCGTGTAGCTGATCGACGAGGCGTTCGCCGCCGGGCTGCCCGACACCGCGATGCTGCTCACCGTCGGCGGCGTCGTGTCGGCGGGGGCGGCGGTCGAGACGTCGACCTTGACCGGCGAACTCATCAGGTTGCCGGCGCTGTCCTTGCCCACGACGTAGAGGTCGTAGGCGGTGCCCGCGGTCAGACCGGTCAGCGAGCCGCTGCCGGTGAAGGGCGCGGTGCCGG
>NZ_QOKW01000103.1 GCF_008365375.1 Roseomonas genomospecies 6
CGCGCCGACGGTTCTACGACCTGGCCGAAAACGGCTCGCCGATCGCCGCCGAGGCACTGCGCCGCATCGCCCGGCTCTACGCGATCGAAGAGCGCATCCGCGGCCGCACGGCCGATGAACGCCGGCAGCTTCGGCAAGCCGAGGCCGCTTCCCAAGTGGCGGAGCTGAAGGCGTGGCTGGAGCACGAACTTCCCCGCCTGCCGGGCCGCTCCAAGCTGGCCGAGGCGATCCGCTATGCGCTCGGCCGCTGGAAGGCGCTGTGCGTCTACCTGGGCGACGGCCGGGTGGAGATGGATACCAACACAGTGGAGCGCTGCATCAGACCGGTAGCCCTCGGCCGGAAGAATAGCCTCTTCGCCGGCTCGGAGGGCGGCGGCCATCGCTGGGCGGTGATCGCCTCGCTGGTTGAGACCTGCAAGCTCAACGCTGTCGAGCCGTTCGCCTACCTGCGCGACGTACTGGAGCGCATGGTGAACGGCTACCCCGCCGCACGCCTCGCCGATCTGCTCCCCTGGAACTGGAAGCCCGCCGTCAACGCCTGATCCGGTGCGATCACGCTCCGCTTAC
>NZ_QOKW01000104.1 GCF_008365375.1 Roseomonas genomospecies 6
ATCTCATCATGGCCCTCTTCGAATGGAGGGTGGCCATGAGGGGCTAGTAGCTCAGTTGGTTAGAGCGCGCGCTTGATAAGCGTGAGGTCGGAGGTTCAAATCCTCCCTGGCCCACCATCCATCAGGCCGCAAACGCTTGACGCCGAACGGGGGCATAGCTCAGTTGGGAGAGCGCCTGCTTTGCAAGCAGGAGGTCGTCGGTTCGATCCCGTCTGCCTCCACCAGTCTTCTGGTGTCGAGGCGAGGGTGGGGCTCGTGGAGATCCGTCAGAAGGAAACGCAACACGGAAACGTGCGCTTAGCCGCTGGAAAGCGGTGGAGCGGGATCATGGACAGTGTGAAGACGATTGTTAAGTGACCGAGGACGGACCTCGGGCCGGCTCCCCTTGAGGGGGTTGGTTCGCAGGTCTGATGCATCTTGCGGTGTTGCGCGTGCGCCTGGGCTTGCCCCTGCGCGTGGCGCAACCGCTGAAGAGGATCAAGCGTCTGAAGGGCATCTGGTGGATGCCTTGGCACTGAGAGGCGATGAAGGACGCAGCACGTTGCGATAAGCCATG
>NZ_QOKW01000010.1 GCF_008365375.1 Roseomonas genomospecies 6
ACGAGGAGGACCAGCCGGCGCACCTGACGCTGAAGGACGCCTCGGTTCCGATCGCGGTCAATCTGGCGCTCTACGACGCGCCGGAGACGCGCTACTGCCCGGCGGGGGTGTACGAGATCGTGCGGGCCGAGGACGGCAGCGACCCGCGCCTGCAGATCAACGCGCAGAACTGCGTGCACTGCAAGACCTGCGACATCAAGGACCCCACCCAGAACATCAACTGGGTCGTCCCGGAAGGCGGCGGCGGGCCGAACTATCCCGGCGGCATGTGAATCGAAACGGCAGCACAGACAGAATCAGGGAGAAGACGCGATGCAGATCAACGGTCAGGCCGCCATCGTCACGGGCGGCGCGTCCGGCATGGGGGCGGAAACCGCGCGCCATCTGGCGAAGCTCGGCGCCAAGGTCACCGTGCTCGACATGAACGAGGCGGCGGTGAAGCAGGTGGCGGAGGAGATCGGCGGTCTCGGCCTGGTCTGCGACGTGTCGAGCGCCGATTCGGCGGAAAAGGCCCTTGCCGAGGCCCGTGCGGCGCACGGTCCGGCCCGCATCGCCGTCAATTGCGCGGGCGTCGCGCCGGCCAAGCGCATCGTCGGACGCGACGGCCCGATGCCGCTGGACGATTTCCGCAGGGTGATCGAGGTCAACCTGATCGGCACCTTCAACATGCTGCGTCTCGCCGCCGCCGACATGGGCAAGCTCGACCCGCTGGAGTCGGGGGAGCGCGGTGTGATCGTCAACACCGCCTCCGTCGCCGCCTATGAGGGGCAGATCGGGCAGGCGGCCTATGCGTCGTCGAAGGGCGGCGTCGTCGCCCTGACCATCTGCGCCGCCCGCGATCTGGCGCGCAGCGGCGTGCGGGTGATGACCATCGCGCCGGGCCTGATCGGCACGCCGATGCTGCTCAACATGCCGCAGGAGGTGCAGGACAGCCTCGCCGCCACGGTTCCTTTCCCGAAACGCTTCGGCCAGCCGTCCGAATACGCCCGCCTCGTGCAGCACATACTCGAAAACGAAATGCTGAACGGCGAAGTGATCCGGCTGGACGGCGCCATCCGCATGGCGCCGCAGTAAGGCTCATCCGTTAACGCTCGGCGATCCTGGCCGGTGTTGGATCAATCCTTCCAGACCGGCAGGGCGCCGAGTTGCGCGTTGGAGAGGGTGGTCGTCAGGTTCCGCCCATCGCTGCGCAATTGGTCCAGCCCGACGATCACCTCCTTGCCGCCGATCCCGACGTCGCGCTCCACATCCACCACGACCGCGACCGGCTGCCCGGAGGAATCCATCAAGACCTCCTCCACTTCACCGATTTTCTTGCCGTCCGATCCCATGACGTCCATGTCGTCCAGTTGCCCGACCGTCTGGTTGAGAGCGGGAACCATGACGTTGTTGTCCTTCACCTCGCGGTAGGCGTTGGCGGGGTTGGGGATGGCGGCGCTCTGCTGGGCGTGCGCGGCCTCCACCGAAACCAGGACGAAGACGGCGGCGGCCACGGAAAGAAGCTTTCTCATCGCGTTGCTCTCCTGCTGCTGACCGTGCAACAACATGAACCCGTCCGAGCCGGTTCCAAGCGCGGAGCAAGGCGGGACCCCACCGGGTCGGAAAGCAGTCGGTCTGAAGGGGTGGCCGTATCTTCGGGGTGGGGGCGGTCGAAGGTTCGAATAAATCCCATAAGGTGCATTATGGAAAATACACCTCTAAAATCCGTGACATCTCTCTTTGGGTGATGATCCTTATGGAGGCGCGGTAAAATTTGTTCTATCTCATAAGAGGTATCGCCCACGCCTGATCTCACCGCGGCGATGTTGATGGTCGATCGCACATGAATTCAGGTACGGGTCTCTCCGCCGCACACAAGTCCGGTCCCGCGACAATGCGCTGGCCATCCCGTTTGCCGCTCCTGGCGGCGAGCCTGCTGGCGGCCTGGACACTGGCCGACCACGCAACGGCCCGGGCGGCGGAACCGTCCCATCTGGCGACCGTCACCACGCTGCGCAAGGATGCGGCGGCGGACGCGCAACCGGCCAAGATGCTCCAGTTCGGGGTCTACCGGACGGAGGCCGACGCCTGGGTCGCCTGGAAGGCCATCGTCCGGCGCCAGCCCGATATGGTGGCCGATCTGGTGCCCCGAGTCGCGCCGCAGAGGCGCGATGTGCCGGACTCCGGCTTCGTGCTCCAGGCGGCTCCCCTGCCCGACCTGGACCCGAATTTCGTCTGCCGCCGGATCGTCGGCGGCGGCGGCAGTTGCCTCGTGGTGGATGCCGCCGTGGATCAGCCGGTGGCAGCGGCTCCCGCCGCCATGGAGGACGGCGACCACAATGGGGTCGTCACCTACAGCCCGGACCAGAGCCGGGAGATGCAGGAGATCGAACGGCAGGCGGCCCGTCTGTCGCGGATCGCCGCCATCGTCCCCGGCAACGAGGCGCGGGTGGACATCGGAGCGCTGAAAGCCAGCCGCTGGAATCTGTGCTCCCTGACCTTCGACGACGGGCCGCATCCGACGGTCACCCCGCGCATTCTCGACATCCTGCGCAACGAGGGGGTGCGGGCGACCTTCTTCCCTATCGGCAACGTCGCGGTCCGCCATCCCCGGATCATACGGAGGATCGTTCAGGAAGGGCACGAGGTCGGCAACCACAGCATGACCCACCCGAACATGCGCAACCTGACCACCGAGGAACAGCGCGCGCAGATCACGGAAACGAACCGCATCCTGGCCGGTCAGGGCGCCGACCCCGTGCTGTTCCGTCCGCCCGCCGGGCGCTGGAACAACGACACGTTGAAGGCCGTGGAGCAGGAGAACATGAGCCCGGCGCTGTGGAACGTCGACACGCGCGACTGGCTCTCCCGCGACGCCGGAAAGATCATGGCGCAGGTCGAGGCGACCGGCACAATCGGCAGCGTCGTCCTGATGCACACCACCTACAACGCGACGGCTGAGGCGCTTCCGAAGGCCATCGGCCTGCTGCGCACGCGCGGCTGCCGCTTCGTCACCCTGTCGGAATGGATCACCAGCCTGAACAGCCTCGCCACGCCGCGAATCGCGCAGCGCTGAGTCTGGCTGGCGAAGCAAGGGAAACGCTCCCGCCGCCCCCTTCCCATGAATTGGGAAAGGAGCGGTTCGGAGCGGCGTCGATCGGGCATCGCCGGCCCGGTGCCGTCGATCAGGCGACGTTCTTGGCGCGGCCGCGGCGGGCCGGCTTGGCCGGGGCGGCGGCCTTCTTGCCGAGGCCGATCGACTTGGCGAAGGCCGAGCGCTGCTCCGCATAATTCGGGGCGGTCATCGGATAATCGGCCGGCAGGCCCCACTTGCGGCGGTATTCGTCCGGCGTCATGCCGTAAGCCGTGCGCAGATAGCGCTTCAGCATCTTCAGCTTCTTGCCGTCTTCAAGACAGACGATGTAATCCGGCATCACCGACTTCTTCACCGGCACAGCGGGGCGCAGTTCCACCGATTCCGGTTCCACCGGACGGCCCGTGCCGGACAGACTTTGGTGGACGATCCGGATGAGGTTGGGAAGATCATTCACGGCGATCTGGTTCGAGCGGACATAAGACGCAACGATCTTGCCCGTCATGGCCACCAGATCCGTGGCCGAATTCTCAGAACCGTCGGTGTCGCTGCTTTGCATGTCATTTTCCTTCGAGAACGAATGATCCAAGAGGGAGGATGGGCAAAGTGATGCGCAAAGCGCAAGCCTGTGCATCGGGTTTAACATGCAAATGTGTAATGTGTTTCATGCAGGACACGCGGGAGCGCAGGCCAGTCGAACGGAAATAGTAGGCTTTGGTGATGAAATCGCTGCCCGTTCAGGCGCCGGAACGGGCGCTCTTTATCAGGTCGGCGTACCAGCGCGCAGAGGCTTTCGGCGTGCGTTTCTGCGATTCGAAGTCCACATGGACGATGCCGAAACGGTTGCCGTAGCCGCTTCCCCACTCGAAATTATCCAGAAGCGACCAGACAAAGTAACCACGCACGTCCGCTCCCCCCCGAATCGCTTCGTGCATTGAGGCGTTATAAATTCGCAGGTAGTTGATTCGGTGTTGGTCGTCGATCGCGCCCGATTCGTCCGGCGAATCGCTGCCGCCGCAGCCGTTTTCCGTAATGACGATGGGCATGCGGTAGCGGCGGGTGATCTCCAGCAGCTCGTCCCGGAAGGCATCGGGGAAAATCGCCCATCCGACGCCGTACGTCGGCGAATCGGGCGGCGCGTCGCCCCAGCCGTATCCCCAGGTCATGTCCGGATTCACGCGGGCGAAGATCGGCCCGTAATGGTTCAGCCCGAACCAATCCGTGGGCCGGCAGATCCGGGCCATGTCGCCGGCCCGCACGTAGGGCTCGATGGCGCGGGCGACGCGCGGCGGGTAGTGGCCGAGAAGCTGGGGGTCGCAGAAGGTCAGGTTCCAATGCTCGTCCAGCAGGGCGGCGGCCTCCGCGTTCTCCGGCCTACCCCCCTCCGGCAGCACCTTCTGGCGGTTGTGCACCGCCCCGATGGACGCGCCGGGCACCAGGGCGCGGATCACGTCCAACCCGGCCCCATGGGCAAGGTTCACATGGTGGATGGCGCGCAGATGCTGCTCCCGGTCGGTGATGCCGGGGGCCGCCCAGGGAATGGCGTAGCCGAACAGGGTGAAGACGGAAAACTCGTTGAAGGTGATCCAGCGCTTCACCCGGTCGCCGTAGCGGCGCGCCAGCAAGGCGGCGTAATCGGCGTACCAGCCCGCGCTGTCCCGGTTCGCCCAGCTGCCGAGGTCGTGAAGCGCCTGCGGCAGGTCCCAGTGATAGACGCACAGCCAGGGCTCGATTCCCGCTTCCAGCACCGTGTCGATCAGCCGGTCGTAGAAGTCCAGCCCCGGCTGGTTGACCACGCCGCGCCCGCGCGGCAGCACCCGCGGCCAGGAGACGGAAAAGCGGTAGGCGTCCACTCCCAGCCCGCGCATCAGCGCGACGTCCTCGGCGTAGCGGTGGTAGTGGTCGCAGGCGACGTCGCCGGTGTCGCCGTTCACCACGCCGCCCGCCGTGCGGCAGCGGGTGTCCCAAATGCTGGGGCCGCGCCCGTCCGCCGCGGCGGCTCCCTCGATCTGATAGGCGGAGGTGGAGACGCCCCAAACAAAATCCTTCGGCAGGTCCGCCATAACCGTCTCCATCCGCGCCAATCGAGCCACACCCATACTACCTTTGGCGGAACGGTCAAGAAACAGGCATAATGGCGGAGGAACGGTTCGACGGAGCGCCCCCTTGGAACGGCAAGCGATGCCCCCTCTCACCTCCGACTTTCCCGACGGCTTCCTATGGGGAACCTCGACCTCGGCCTTTCAGGTGGAAGGAGCCGCGGCGGCGGACGGGCGGGCACCCAGCATCTGGGACAGCTTCTGCCGCCTGAAAGGCCGGGTGGACAACGGCGACACCGGCGACGTCGCCTGCGATCATTACCACCGCTACGCCGAGGATGTGGCACTGATGCGGGACATCGGGGTCGGCGCCTACCGCTTTTCCATGTCCTGGCCGCGCGTGCTGCCGCGCGGGCGCGGCGCGGTGAACGAGGCTGGACTGGACTTCTACGACCGGCTGATCGACCGGCTTCTGGAGGCGGGGATCGAACCCTGGGCCTGCCTCTATCATTGGGACCTGCCACAGGCGTTGCAGGATCTCGGGGGCTGGGCGAACCGGGACAGCGCGGGCTGGTACGCGGACTATGCCGTCCTTTGTGCCCGCCGCTACGGCGACCGGGTGAAGCACTGGGCGACCTTCAACGAATTCTCGGTCTTCACCCTGTTCGGCTATGCGCTGGGATGGGGGGCACCCAGCGTGTCCGACCGTGGAGAGCATCTGAAGGTCATCCACCACACCAACCTCGCCCACGGGGCCGGGGTCGACGTACTGCGCGATCTGGTGGCGGGGGCCTCCATCGGCGCGGTGCACAGCTTTCAGCCCTGCCGGCCCGCGGACCCGGCGCCGGACAATGTCGAGGCGGCGGCCCTGTTCGACGAATTGTGGAACCTGTGCTTTCCCGACGCGCAGATCCTGGGCCGCTACCCGCCGCGCATCGCCCGCGCCATCGAGCCCTACGTCCAGGCCGGCGACATGGCCCGGATCTGCCGGCCCGTGGACTGGTTCGGCATGAACCACTACGCGCCCCTCTTCGCCCAGGCCGAGCCTGGCGCCGTCTGGGGCTGCGGTTTCGGCGCGCCGCCGGAGGATATGCCGCGCACCGACATCGGCTGGCCGCTCCAGCCCAGCGCCTTCCACGAGGCGCTTCTGCACGCCTCCGCGCGCTACCGCCTGCCGGTCTATGTGACGGAAAACGGCTACGGCACCAAGGCGCCCGAGGCACCGGACGCTCAGGGGATCGTGATGGACCGGGAACGGCTGGACTATCTGCAGTCCTGCATCGGCGAAATGGCTCGGGCGCTGAGGGACGGGGCCGACGTCCGCGGCTATTTCGTCTGGTCGCTGCTCGACAACTTCGAATGGGGGGGTGGCTACGGCACGCGCTTCGGCATCGTGCATGTGGATTTCGAAACCCAGAAGCGCACGCCGAAGGAATCCGCCAAATGGTATTCAGCGCTGATCGGCGGCGCACTCGGACGGGCGCCCTGATCCGGCCCGCCCTGATCCGGCCCGCCCTGATCCGGCCCGTCGTGATCCGGCCATGACGGACCCGCTCGCCCCGCTTCGGCAGGCCGCGGCGCTGCATCAGGCCGGGCGGCTGGCGGAAGCCGAACCGCTCTACACCGCGGCTCTGGCCGCCCTGCCCGGCCATCCCGACGCGCTGCACCTCTACGGCGTCCTCTGCGCGCAGACCGGTCGCAGCGCCCGCGCGGTGGAACTGATCGGCGCGGCCATCGCGCGAAAGGCCGATTCCGGCGCCTACCACGCCAACCTCGCCCGCGCCCTGCGCGCCGAGGGACGCTTGGCGGAAGCCGCCGCGAGCCTGCGGCGCGCCATCGCGCTCCAGCCCGGTGCCGATTCCTACTTCAGCCTGGGCAATGTCCTGAAGCAGATGGGTCATACGGCGGAGGCGCTGGCGCGCTTCCGCATCGCCCTGACCCTTCATCCGCAGTCGATCGAGGCGCGGATGAACGCCGCGTCGGCCCTGGAAGCGCTGGGGCGGCGGGACGAGGCTCTGCGGCAGCTTCGCGCCGCGCTGGCCTGCGCGCCCGCCGAGCGCGCGCTCCTCTTCAACCTCGCCCGCACGGAGCAGGCAGGGGGGCACCCCGACGCCGCCGCCCGCGACTACCGCCGCGCCCTGCGCACCGGCGTGGAGGCGGAGGACAGCGCCGTCAATCTGGGTACCGCCCTGACGGAGGCCGGGCACCCGGCGGAGGCCGCCGATACGCTGCGCCGCTGCGTGGCCGTGACGCCCGGCCGGGCCGACCGGCTGCTGGCCCTGGCGACGGCGCTGCGGCAGACCGGGGACGTGGACGGCTGCCTGAGGGCCTTCCACCGGCTGAAGGCGCTGACCCCGACCGATCCCACCCCCTGGCAGCGCAGCGCGGAGGTGCAGGAGGAGGCGGGACGGCTGGACGCCTGCGCCGCCACGCTGCTGGAGGTGGCGCGGCTCAGCCGGGCCGGGCGGTTCCATTGGAAGACCGCCTACTACCATCTGGTCCGCATCGCCAACATCCTGATCGGGCAAGGCCGGCTGGACCGGGTGGCCGCGCTGCTCCCCCCGGCGGCGGCGGCCTTCCGCGGCTTCGACGACGAACTGCACGCCTGGGGGCTGTTCCTTCAGGGATCGCTGTCCGCCCGGCTGGGCGACGCGGCGGCGGCGCGGGACGCTTTCCGGCGCGCGGAACCCCACCTGCCCTTCCTTGCCCATGTCCCGACCGGCGACGGCTTCGCCCGCCGGGCGGACACGCTGGACCCCGCCGCGGAGGCGGAGGTGGAGGCGGCCTTCGTCCTGGAATCGCTCGCCCCGCCGGGGCGGGGACCGGTGGTCGTCGTCTCCTGCGACCGTGCCTATCTGGAGCGGTTCGGTGCGCTGTTCCTCGCCAGCCTGGATCGCTTCTCGGCCCCCGGACAGGCGGCCCACCTGCACATCCTGGACCCCGGACCGGACACGCCGGCGCAGGTCGCGGCGCTGGGCCGGCGGCTGCGCCATGTCCGGCTGGGCTGGAGCCATGAAGAATCGCCCGCCGGCCTGACGGCGGCGGCGCGGACCACCTTCTACACGATTGCCCGCTTCCTGCGCGTGCCGCGCCTGCTGGAGTTGTACCGGGCGCCGCTTCTGGTGGCGGACATCGACGCCTGCGTGCTGTCCGATCCGGCGGGGTTCCCGGCTCCGCTGTCCGCGGACATCCCCTTGGCGCTCCAGTATTTTCCGGACAATCTGGCGCGGCTCTACGACGGGGTCGGCGGGGGATTGATGGTGCTTCTGCCGGAACCCGCCGTCGCCGCGCTGTTCGACCGCATCCGGCGCTTCCTCGTCTCCTGGGTCGCGGAGCGGCGGCTTCACTATTTCCTCGACCAGATCGCGCTGACGGCGGGGACGGACGACGCGGCCCGGCGGGACGACGGCCCGGCCATCCTGCCGATCCCCGCGGAGGGCCGCCTGTTCCGCTGCGGCGACGGGCTGTTCGTGCAGATCCTGACGGAAAAGAACGAGCCCGGCTTCGCCGCCTCCGTCGCCACCCTGGTCGACCGGCTGGAGCGCTCCGCCCCCGCACCGGACCCGCGGCTGGACCGCGCCCTGATCCTGGGGGCCATCGGATTGGCGGAATAGTCTACTCCCCGACCGCCGCGATCTTCCGGTCCCACTCGCCGCACAGCTCCTCGCGCAGGCGGACGGAGCCGTTGGCGCGCTCCAGCACCAGCTTGCGCCGGTGGTGCGCCTCCAGCGCGACGTGGCTGCCGATGGTGATCAGGGTGGCGTCCGGGAATTCCGTGTCGATCAGGCGCAGCATCGCCTCCTCGGTCCGCGGGTCGAGGCTGTCGGTCGCGTCTTCCAGGAAGATCCAGTCCGGACGGCGGATCAGCAGGCGGGCAAAGCCCAGCAGTTGCTGCTCCGACACCGCCAGAACCTCGTCCCAACTGTCGGGTTCGTCCAGCCGCGGCAACAGATGGCCGAGCCCGACGCGCTCCAGAGCCTCCGCCGCCGCCGCGTCGTCCACCGTGCCCGCCCCCAGCGGATAGCTGAGCGCGGAGCGCAGCGTGTCGTGCGGCAGGTAGGGGCGCTCCGCCATGAAGAAGACGCGCGTGAGCGAGGGCAGGACGATGCCTCCCCCGCCCCAGGGCCAGACCCGCGCCACCGCCCGGAACAGCCGCACCGCCGCCGCCGGATCGCCGACGATCAGCACGCGCTCGCCCTGGCGGATGTCCAGGTCGAAGGGCTCCACCACGCGCCGCCCGTCAGGCTCGGCGATGGACAGGCCGCGGAAGCTCAGGCAATGCCCGCCGTCGCTGCGCTCCACGGCGATGCGCTCCGTCCCCTCCCCGCCGATCTCCCGGTCCAGGCGCTGGAGCGCCTCGTGCAGGCCGAGCACGCGCTCCACGGACGCCTTCCACTCCGCCGCGCGGGCGAGGTTGTCGATGGGCCAGGACAGGGCGCCCACCGTCTGCTGGAACGCCTGCGCCGTCTGCATCAGCACGCCCAGGGAGATGGCCCCCGCGATGTAGCTGGGCGAGGCGACCAGGATCGGAAAGACCGCGGACAGCACCGAATAGGCGGCGCTGAAGATCATCATGTTGGACAGGGCGTGCGTCTGCCCGTTCCAGCCCCGCTGCACCCCGCCGAACAGCACGCCCAGCCGGTCGCGCTCCCCCGATTCCCCGTGCAGCAGGGCGACGGCCTGCGCGTTTTCCCGCACGCGGGCGAGGCCGAAGCGGAAGGACGCCTCGTGCCCCTGCCGGCGGTTCACGGCCTTCACCAGCGGCTTTCCCATCAGCAGGGCGATGCTCGTCCCGACCGCCGCGTAGACCAGCGCGATGTAGAGCAGATAGCCCGGCACATGGAAGGTGGCCCCGCCCAGCGTCACCTCCGGCGAACCGGACAGCCGCCACAGGATGTTGGTGAAGCTGATGAGCAGAAGCGCGCAGTAGGACAGCGACAGGGCGAGGTCGATCGCCGCCTCCGTCGCGATGCGGATGTCCTCGGCGATGCGCCCGTCGGGATTGTCATGATCGCCGGGCAGATAGGTCACCTGATGCTGCCGCCCGCGCGTCAGCCAGTCGCCCAGAAGCTTCTGCGTCAGCCATGTGCGCCAGCCCAGTTGCAGGCGGCGCTTCACCCGCAGATGCAGGATGGTGTTGACGATGTTGAACAGGATGATCCCGCCCGCCGCCGCGATCATCAGCATGAAGCGGTCCATCGACCGCTGCTCCAGCGCGTCGAACAGATGCTGGCTCCACAGGTTCAGCAGGATGGGAACCACCACCTGCCCGACCGTCAGCACTCCCAGCACGCCCGCCAGAAGCCACACCTTCCAGTTCCGCCGTTCGGACCAGAATCCGCCGGCAAGGTTCAGGAATCGGCGCGTGAAGCCGGATCGGTCCGGCGTCCGGGACGCGATGGACATGGCCGTTCCACTCCCCTGGGCTGAAGCAACACCTCCTTTACCCTAACGATCAGGTTATTACCAACAGCTTGCCCCGCAGTGCACCAAAGGATGGGAGCGTCGCGGCGGTCCCCGGAATGTCACGGCGTGGCGGCGATGCCGTCCGCCGCCGGCAGGACGGGCGGAGTGGCCCAGGCGGTCGCGGAATCGATCTCCAGCTCAAAATCGGAAAAGATCGTGCGTCCGTACAGGCCGTGGCCGCGATCCGGGATGTCGGTGAAGAGATGGAGCGCCATCGGCCCCGACCAGGGCGCCGCCAGGGCCGCCGACAGACCCAGCGGGCGGCGCGGTTCGTCCAGCACCACCCAGCCGCTGGAGGCGAGGATGCCCTCCTCCCGCTCCGCCTCGTCCACCGTCACCGACGGCGGAGCGGCCACCAGCTTGCAGGCGATGGGGGTGCGGCAGCGCGGATCGTCGATCACCGCCTGCGCCCGCACCGCGACGGCGCCCGGCACCTCGTCCAGCGGGATGTGCGCCGCCGTGACGACGCCGTGGAGCGGGTGGAGCAGGATGCGCCCGCCGCGCAGAAGGCCGAACCAGGGGAAGGTGGCCTCGAACTCGCGCCCCTTGCGCACCGGGGCCAGGACCGGTTCGGTCAGCGGCCAGATCATGCGGGCGGGGGCCGGGTGGGGCGCCGGATGCGCTGATGGACCGTAGTCCAGACCCGGCAGCCCGCCCCACAGCCGCAGCGCCAGCATGGCCGCCTGCCCCCCGGCGCGGGCCGGCGGTGCTGTGGCGTATTCGTCGAGCAGCCCGGCCTGCGCCAGCGACAGCCGCGGCGACTCCGTCACCACCCCGGTGGCGCCGATGCGCAGTTCCAGGATGCGGTCCATCCGCGTGCAGGCGGCGGGCAGGCGCAGCGGCAGCCAGCCGGACCGCAGATCGCCGAAGGACAGCCGCCAGTCTGCGATGGTCTCCCCCGTCTCCACGGCGGTCAGGGCGGCGGCCAGCACCCCGCTGCCCTTCGGCGCGCGGTCCAGATGCAGGTCGATCCCCACCAGCCCCCGCGCGCCCGTGGGCAGGCGCTGCACGATCTCCCCCGCCCCCGCCGGGTGCCGGCCGTGGCGCAGCGGCACCGGCAGCGCGCCCGCCGGGCGCGGCGTGGCGAAGACCAGCCGCGGCGGGCTGAGGCGCAGGGCGTCCAGAAGCTCCACCGCCTCCGGCGGCAGGCGGGCGGAGCGTCCCCACTCCTCCCGCAGGGCCGACAGGCTGTGCTGAAGCCCGGCGTTGCGCCGGTGCAGCCCGTCGATCTCCCGGAAGGCCTGAGTCAGCAATCCGCGCAGCAGAGCGGCGGCGTCTCCCGTCACCTGCGGCGGCGCGCTGTCCGGGCCGCCGGTCTCCTCCCACCAGCCGAGCAGCCGTTCGGCGTCCCGCCGGGCCGCCTCGTCGCAGGACCACAGGACACGGACGGCGGCGGGCGGAATCGCCAGCGTGCGCAGCGCCCCCTCCCCGTCCCACGCCACGCCTTCGGGCAGCAGCAGATAGCCGCCGTCGTGCCGGACCAGCCGCAGCAGCCGGAACGGCACGGCGTCCGGCTCCAGCCCGGCGCTGGCACCGGCGGCGATGATCTTCGGCGTGCCGTCATAGAGGGAGGCGAACAGGGCCGCAGGGGTGGAGAGCTTCATGGGAACACCCTTTTCAGGCGGGCGCGGATGGGTCGGGAAGGCATGAGGACAGAGGCGCGCAGGCGGCCCAATCTGGATCGGATTCGGCCTCCGCCCCGCCGTCCCAGCGCCGCAGCTTGTCCGGCGGCAGTCCCAGCGCCCGGCACAGGCGGAAGATCCGGGCGTCGAGCGGGACGATGGTCTGGTAGGCGTGCTCGAAGGCGGCGCAGCCGTTGACCGCGTCGGCCACGGATGGCGCATCCGGAGCGGAGGACGGCCCCAGCAAGGCCCAGCCCGTCACGCCGAGCGCGCGCAGCCGCCCCATCAGCGCGTGGCCCATGCCGTGCCGCACCGTGACGGCCAGATCGAAGGCGGCCAGCGTGCCGACCGCCATGTCCTCCTCCTCGGGGTCCAACGGGCGCAGCGGCGTGCCCAGATAGGCGTCGCGGCGGGTTAGCGGGCGTTCGGGCAGCACCAGCGGCGTCGGGTAGGGAACCACCGAGGCGAAGACCGCCGCCGCCGCCGCGGTCAGGGAAAGGCCGCCGCCGCCCATTGCAACGAGATGCGCGTCATAGCCCTTCCCGTCCAGCCAGCGGGCCATGCGGACGGCGTCCTCCAGCCCCTCCGCATCGCCGGGATCGGCGATCAGGGCCGCCAGCCGCCGGTTTCCCGCGGGATGGAGCAGCGGCAGGACCGAGGGCAGCCGGTGCACCGTCCGGTAGACGTCGCCCGGCGTGGCGACTCCGGCGCGGTAGCGGTCGATGGGCGCCGCCGCCCAGCCGCCGTTGGACGGCAGCACCCATTGGGCGGCCATCGCCTCGCGCAGAGTGAACAGGGCGACGTCGGCGCTGGCCGGCGGCGTCACCGCGCCCGGCGCCGCCAGGGTCAGGCTCAGCCGGGCCTCGGCGCAGGGCTTCCGGGGGTCACGCTCCAGCAAGGGCGTGCCCACCGGCTGGCGCCGCACGAGGTCGAGCAGAACCGCGGTGGGCAGCATCGCCATCGCCGCCCCGCCCGACGGCAGGGGGAACGGCGCGTCCGCCAGCAGCCCCACGGGCGCGCCGGACCAGGACAGCGCGCAGCCGCCCTCCGGGAGGGGAAACGGCGCTTCCGCCGTCACCTCGGCGCGCACGAGGGTCGCCCGGGCCGCCGCGCATTCCAGCACCCACAAGGCGCCGCGCAGCAGGCGATGGCGCTTCAGCAGGTCGTAGAAGCCGGACTCCATGATTGCCAGAAGGCCGGGGCAATCCGCGTAGCCGGGCCGCTCCGGCGCGCGCAGGGCGCGGCGCACGAAGTCGGCGAGCGGCAGATCCTCCTCTCCCGCCGCGGGGTCGGTGACGCAACGGACGACGGCGCGGTCCGGCAGATAGACGGCGTAGCGCCGCCCGACCGCCGCCTCCGCCCGCAGCACGGCCTGGACCGCGAACAGCGCGGGGTGGCGCTTCTGGATGTGGGTCAGGATGGGGCGGTAGTCGCGCTCCGATTCGGTCAGCATGCTCTCGCCGCGGCGGCGGTAGCCGAAGCCGGTTCCCGGCACATGGACGCCGTGGAAGCCGCGCTCCAACCCCTGGAGCCAGAACTCCCAATCCTCGCTGCCCTGGCGCATCGTCTCGTCGAATCGCGCGCCGCTGTCCAACAGGCGCCGCCCGGCCATGCTGCCCGCCTCGCTGACGTTGCGGAACAGATGCTCCAGCGGCGAATAGGGGCCGGACATGTCGCAGAATTCGAAGAAGCCGAACTTGTCCACGTCCGGATAGGCCCAGCCCACCTCCGGCCCCGCCGCCCGCAGCGCGTCCAGCATCCGTTGCAGCAGATGGGGCCGGATGCGGTTGTCGGAATCGAGGAAGTAGACGGCCTCCAGCGCCGGGAAGGCGTCCAGCGCGAAGGCGATCCCGCTGTTGCGCGCGGCACTCAGCCCGGCGTTTCGCTTGCGCAGATAAAAGAGCCGTCCCGGATGGGCCGCGGCGAATTCCCGGCAGACCCGCTCCGTTTCCGGAAAGGGACAGCCGTCGTCGACCACCACCACGGCATAGGCGAAGTCCGTGTCCTGATGGAGTGCCGTGGACAGCGCCTCCACCAGCAGGCCCGAATGCTTGAAGGTCGGCACGACGATGGCCGCGCGGATCTCGGTTCCCTGACCGTCCTCCTCCGCGCAGGCCTCCGAATTGATTCGTACGCTTATCGTTGACATGGCCGGACGCTGTGATGGCACCGCATCCTGATTAGCCCCGGCCGCGCCTGTTCCGGATGTGATATTTCCGGGACGCATGGGCGCGTTTTACATCGGCATTCGTTGCAAAGCGCGCCCTATGCCGTCGTATTATTAGGCTTCCAGCCGCCCGCTCTTCGCCACCTCGCTCAGGAAGCGGTAGCTGTCCTTTGGCGTGCGGACCAGCGTGTCGTAATCGACGCGGACGATGCCGAACCGCTTCGACAGGCCGAAGGCCCATTCGAAATTGTCCAGCAGGCTCCAGCACAGATAGCCCTTCACGTTGCAGCCATCGGCCAGGGCGCGGCCGACCGACGCCACATGGTCGCGCAGGAAGGCCACGCGCTCCGCGTCGTGCACCCGACCGTCCGGCGTCACCACGTCGTCGTAGGCGGCCCCGTTCTCCGCGACGAAGACGGCGGGGTTGCCGTAGTCGCGCTTGAACTCCATCAGCAGGTCGTAGAGCCCGTCGGGCTGCACCGGCCAGGCCATGGCGGTCCAGCGGTCGCAATGGGCGTCGCCCCACCACACGTCGAACGGATGCCCCGCCTCGTGCTTCATGGTCATGCGCGAGTAGTAGTTGATTCCCAGCAGGTCGATGGGGTAGCGGATCGCCTCCTCGTCGCCGGGCAGGACGAAATCCTTCATCCGCTCGGCCATCAGATCCGGGATCTTTCCGCGCATCACCCCGTCCAGGGCCACCCGGTTCCACACCGCGTCCCAGCGGGCCGCCGCCGCGACGTCCTCAGGCCGGTCGCTCTCGGCCCGGCAGGGCTGGAGGTTGATGACGGTGCCGAGAGTCAGGCCCGCATGCTCCGCCGCGATGGCGCGCAGGGCCGCGCCCTGGGCCAGATTCTGGTGGTGCAGGGCGCGCAGGATGCCGACCTCGCCCAGCTTGTGGCCGGGCGCATGCTCCCCGGTGCCGTAGCCGTGGGTGGCGACCACGTTCGGCTCGTTCAGCATCATCCAGTCCTTCACCCGGTCGGCCAACCGGGCACTGACGATGCGGGCGTACTCGGCGAAGGGACCGACGACTTCCCGCCCCTGCCAGCCGCCGCGGTCCTCAAGGGGCTGCGGCAGGTCCCAATGGTAGAGGCAGGCCATGGGCCGGATTCCGGCGGCCAGCAGCCCGTCGACCAGCCGGTCGTAGAAGTCGAGCCCCGCCGCGTTCACCGCCCCCGTCCCCGCCGGCAGGATGCGCGGCCAGGCGATGGAAAAGCGGTAGGCGTTGAAACCGCCGTCCTTCAGCAGGGCGATGTCCTCCGCCCAGCGGTGATAATGGTCGCAGGCCACGGCGGCGCTGCTGCCGTCCTGGATGCGCCCGGCGTCGGTGAAGGTGTCCCACACGCAGGGGCCGCGCCCGTCCGCGTGGATCGCGCCCTCGATCTGATAGGCCGCGGTGGACGCTCCCCACAGGAAGTCCTTGGGAAAGGTGAAGGGTGCCATGACGGGACTCCCCTGAAGTGATTATGCTGCGCATGCACAATCGCACATGCGAAGGCCATGTTGCGCGAGCGAAGACATCGCCGCGGTTGCTCTAACCAATAGGTATAGTCTCTTCGTCTTAACAAGTGTATACTTCGTTGAAGGCGGCTGCCCCGACGAATCAGCAGGGCACAACTTCCGCCGTCGGGAGGCATCCCATGGCCCTTACCACCCCCAAAACCACCAGGATCGTCTTTCTGGGCGCCGGCAGCGCGGCCTTCGGGCTCAGCATGTACCGCGACCTCTTCACCACGACGGAGCTGGCGGGCAGCACCCTGACGCTGGTGGACACGAATCCGGAAGCGCTCGACCGCATGACGGCGCTCGCCCGCCTGCTGAACACGAAGGGCGGCGCCGGCCTGACCATCGAGCAGACCACCGACCGCCGCGCCGCCCTGCGGGGTGCGGAATTCGTGGTGAACTCCGTCGCCATCGACCGCAACCGCCTGTGGAAGCTCGATTTCGAGGTGCCGAAGAAGCACGGCGTCCGCCACACGCTGGGCGAGAACGGCGGCCCCGGCGGCCTGTTCTTCACCCTGCGCACCCTGCCTCTGATCTTCGACTTCGCCCGCGACATTGAGGAACTGTGCCCGGACGCCCAGTTCATCAACCTGTCCAATCCGGAAAGCCGCGTCGTCCTCGGGCTCGGCAAATACACCAGGGTCAAGACTCTGGGGCTGTGCCACGGCATCTTTCTGGCCCGCTGGTTCATCTGCCAAATCCTCGGCATGGCCGAAAAGGACGTGGAGGTCTGGGGCGCCGGACTGAACCATTTCCAGTGGTTGATGCACATCCGGGACAAGACGACCGGACGCGACCTCTACCCGCTGCTGCGCGAGAGGGAGAAGACCCACGATCCGGCCTTCACGCCGCTGGCCCGCCGCCTGTTCAACGCCTTCGGCCTGTGGCCGACCTGCAGCGACGACCATCTGGGCGAGTATCTTCCCTACGGCTGGGAAGGCGGGGAGCATGGGTTCGACTTCGCGGAGGACGAACGCGGGCGCGGCATCCTCAACGCGCTGATGGATGGAGTGATCGCCGGAACGACCCCGGTGCCGGAGGATTGGACCCAGCCCTCCTGGGGCGAGCGGGCCGTGCAGGTCATCGCCGGCGTGCTGCACAACCGGAAGAGTTTTATCGAATCGGGGATCGTCTACAACCAGGGCGCCATCCCCAACCTGCCCCCGGATCTGGCGGTGGAGGTGCCTCTGCTGGCCGACGCGGCGGGCGTCCATCCGATCTCGCTCGGCCCCCTGCCAGACCCCATCGCCAAGCTGTTGCACGTCCAGGCGAGCGTGCAGCAACTCGCCGTCGAGGCCGCGGTCCACGCCTCGAAGGACTTGGCGCTCCAGGCGCTTCTGATCGACCCGGTGGTGAACTCCACCGACGCCGCCGTGAAGATCCTGGACGAGTTGTGGGAGGCCAACCGGCCCTACATCCGTCCCTGTGTGTAAGGGAGGCGCAGGGCCGGTTCGGATCAATGCGCCGGTTCGGTGTCGGACGCCGCGGGCTTGCCGCGGGTCCGGGAAGCGGCGGCCTTGGGAGGCGCGGCGGGCTTCGCCACCTCTGCCTTGATGGCCTTCGCGCGGACCGGCTTCGCCGCCTTCGGCGCTTCCGGCTTCGGCGCCTCCGGGGCCGGTCCCGCCGCGGCGGCCGCCTCCGGCTTGCCCTTGCGTGCGCGCGGCTTCTTGGGGGCGACCGCCTCCTCCACCACATCGACCACGGCGTTCAGCCCGACGCCGAGCAGCTCCGTCGCGGCCTTCTTCGTGTGGCGGACGACCTTCTGCACCACGCCCTCGCCGGGCGCGTCGGAGGATGCGGCCCGATCCTCGGCTTCGATCTCGGCGCAGGCCTGCGCCCAATGGCTCTCTCCCCGTCCCTCCGGTCGCCCGTCGCGCTCCCAAATCTCATAGGCGCGGTGGCGGATGCGGTCTTCGCGATCGCCTTGCATTCTTCCGTCTCCAAGTGGGCTTTGGTCCAAGTGGGCTTTGGCCGCAGAAACATCGACGCTCGAGGAAAACGGCGTCCTGCGCCCGTGGGTTCCCGTTTTAGTGCCCGGTTTATGTGACGATAAACGTACACAAAGAAAGCGTGCCTTAGTTCATAGGAGAATCATAGGCCCGTTCTTTGTCCAGCCTCGACGGAAAGCGAACGGTGATAGAACATGCGAGGGACCCGATGGCGATGGTTCCGATGGTGCCGATCCGGAACACGGTCCGCATAGAACCCTTCGCCGGGTTGAATCGGGGCGGTCGGCCCAACTAACTTTGGGGAAACGTCTTGGCAGGAGGGCCGTTTCCGGCCCGTCGCCGTCACGGAAGGCAAAGAGTTCAGCGCATGTCCCTCGATCCCTTGCTTCAAGCCAACCGTATCCTGACCGAAGCCATCACCAGTTACCTCCAATCCTCCAACGAACTCACGGCGGCGGCGGAGCGGGCTTCGGCGGCCAGCGCCGGACGCGATGCCACCACCCGGCGGCTGGCCTTCCAGGAATTGTCGGAGCGCGGAAACCAGGCGCGCTTCGCCAAGAAGCACCTGACCGACACGGTGCGCCGCCTGCGCTCCACCATGCCGCCGGCCCAGATCGAAGCGGTGGCGGCGAAGCTCGACGGGCGCGAAAGCGCCGAAAGCGCGCTGACGCTGGTGCGCACGATCCTTACTGAAAAGGTCTGGACGGCGGCCTGACCGCCTCTCCACCGCTTCGGCTCCACGACCGGTTGAACGCCATGTCCGCGACCGCGATGGCCGTTCAACCGGTATTTGCCGTTGGCCGCCATGTTCCGATGATTCGGAGGACTCATTTGACATCACAGGGTGCAGGGGCCAGTGTCTAACATCTAAAGTTTGTCACAAGCGCGGGGCCGGCACCGCCGTCACGCAGATCGGATCGGAAGGGTGCAAGACGTTTCCAAGGCGATGATTGCCCGCTTGGTCGGTTTCGACACGGTTTCTCGTCGTTCCAACATGGCGTTGATCGACTGGGTGCGGGATTATCTCGCCGGCTACGGCGTTGAAAGCCGGATTGTGCCCGGTCCGGACGGTGCCAAGGCGAACCTGTTCGCCACCATCGGCCCGATGACCGAGGGCGGCGTGGTGCTGTCGGCCCACACCGACGTGGTGCCGGTGGACGGGCAACCCTGGGACACCGACCCCTTCACCCTGGTGGAGCGTGACGGGCGCCTCTATGGGCGCGGCACCGCCGACATGAAGAGCTTTCCCGCGGTGGCTCTCGCCTTGCTGCCGGAGATGCTGGAGGCCGGGCTGAAACGTCCGCTGCATCTGGCGCTCTCCTACGACGAGGAGGTCGGCTGCCTCGGCGCGCCGGCCATGATCGACCGCATTGTCGGCGAACTGCCGCGCCCCGGCGCCGTGATCGTCGGCGAGCCCACCTCCATGGGCGTGGTGCTGGCGCACAAGGGCTGCTACGTGCTGCGCACCACGGTCACCGGGCACGAGGTCCATTCCTCCCAGATCGACCGCGGCGTCAGCGCCGTGATGACCGCGGCGCGGCTGGTCAATCTGGTGGGCGACATGGCGGCGGAGAACGCGGCGGCGGCGGACCCCGCCTGCGGCTTCGACCCACCCTTCACCACGCTCCAGGTCGGGACCATCGAGGGGGGCACGGCGGCCAACATCACCGCCCGCCACTGCTCCTTCGTCTGGGACATCCGCCCCCTGCCCGGCGACGACTGGACCCGCTACCGCGACCGGTTCGAGGCGGAATGCGGCCGGCTGCGCGCCGCCATGCGGCGGATCAGCCCGGAATGCGACATCCGCACCGAACAGCTTGCCGGCGTCCCGGGGCTGGCGCCGGAGCCGGACGGTCCCGCGGCCCAGCTCTGTCATGCGCTGACCGGGCGCAACGACACGGCCGTGGTGTCCTTCGCGGCGGAGGCCGGGCAGTTCCAGCAGGCCGGGCTGTCCACCGTTCTCTGCGGCCCCGGTTCGATCGACCAGGCGCACCAGCCCAACGAGTACATCGACATCGCCCAAGTCACGGCCTGCGAGGGGTTCCTTCGGGATCTGATCCGTCGAATGGCGGCCTGAGCCGATCCGGGGTGCGGCGGAAGGTCACGCCGGACCACAGTGCAGCCCGTCCAACTCTGCGAATCGCGACCAATCGAAGGAACCAATTGTTGAGAAACCGGCACCTTGTCGCTGAATTGCCCGGAGGGCTTCCGATACCGGCCTATGCCGTTGATGGGAGGGACTTCGACGGCGTTCCTGTCGCACTGTGCCCGGGGGCGCCGATGCCGCGGCGTCGCCATGGAACCGGGAGCCCCGTGCATGGTTGATCTGAACGACCTGGAGCGCGACGCGCTCACCGAACTGGTGAACATGGGCGTCGGCCGTGCGGCGACCCATCTCAGCCGCATGGTTGCGGACCAGGTCCTGCTGTCCGTTCCTTCCATCGAGATCGTCAGCCGCAACGACGCCGCGGGCCTCCTGGCCGCGCGCGAGAAGACGAGCCTCGTCGCGGTGGAGCAGCGTTTCGACGGGTCCTTTTCCGGCCGCGCCCTTCTGATCTTCCCCGAGACCAACAGCCTGGAGCTGGCGCGCGCCGTGCTCGGCAGCGAGCTGAGCCTGGAGGAGATCGTCGATCTGGAGCAGGACGCGCTGGCGGAGATCGGCAACATCATCCTGAACGGTTGTCTGGTCGTGATGGCCAACACGCTGAAGGACAACCTGGATATCTCGCTTCCCAGCGTGCTGCGCGGGGACAGCGACCGCATCTTCCAGAACAACGGGCCGAACCCCGACGAGCTGGTGATGTTTCTCTACATCGACTTTCTGATCCGCAGCCGGAGCATCCGCGGCTACATCGCACTGCTCATGGGTCTGTCGTCCCTGGAGTCGCTGAAGGACCTGATCCATGGATTCATCGACCGCATCGCCTCCGGAACGTCCGATGGAAACGAGCGAGTTTAAGCGCATGCCCTGGCTGAACGGTCTTCTGGACGCTATGGACGCGGGTGTCGTCGTGCTCGACCGCCATGGCCGCGTCCAGTTCTGGAACCGCTGGATGGAGAAGGCGTCGGCCACGCCCGAAGCCAACATCCACGGGCGGGAGCTGGTGGAGGCCATGCCCAGCTTGCGCGACACGCGGCTTCACAACGCGGTCCGCGACGTTCTGGAAACCGGGGCGCCCAGCGTGCTGTCCCACACGCTGAACCCGGTGCTGTTCCCGCTGCGCTGCGCGGACGGACGCCGGATGGTCCACAACGTGCTGATCCGCCCCTTCGTGGCCGCCAATTCGTCCTATTGCCTGATCCAGGTGACCGACGTCACCGCCGTGGTGAACCGGGAACGGGTCCTGCGCGAGCAGCGCGACGCGCGTTACCGCGCCATCGTGGACACGGCCCCCGACGCCATCGTCACCACCGACACGCGCGGCGTGGTGCAATGGGCCAACGGCGCCGCGGCCAACCAGTTCGGCTTTCAGCCGAACGAGCTGATCGGCCAGCATGTCAGCCTGTTCCTCACCGAAGGTTCCCCCGACTGGTCCGGGCTGCTGGAACGCGACCCGACCGGAAAGCCCGCCCCCGTCGAGCTGATCGGGCGCAAGCGCGACGGCACCCGCATCGACCTGGAGGTCTCGCTGGCCCGCTGGGAATCGGAGGGGCGCAGCTTCATCACCGGCGTCCTGCGCGACATCACCGAGCGCCGCCGCACCCGCGAGGAGCTGAAGGCCAACGCGCTCGCCATGCGCCAGCTCGCCGAGCAGACGAAGGCCACGCTGGACGCGCTTCCGGCGCACATCGCCGTGCTGGATCATGGCGGGCACATCACCTTCGTCAACAAGGCCTGGGCGGAAAGCGGGCCGCAGCCGGGATTCCTGGGCGACGGGTCGGCCATCGGCGACGATTATCTGGAGGCCTGCGCCGCCACCCGCAGCGGCGTGGAGCATGCCGACGCGCTGATCGAGGGGCTGCGGGGCCTGCTGCGCGGCGGCCCGCCGGTGTCCATCGAATATCCGGGCCTGTCGGACGCCGGGGCGCGCTGGTTCCGCTGCCTCGCCGCCCCGATGGCCGCCGGCCCCTTCGGCGGCGCGGTGCTGATGCACATCGACATCACCGAGATCAAGTCGATGGAGGCGACGCTGCGCAAGCTGGTGGGGCAGAAGTCCACCCTGCTGCGCGAGGTGAACCACCGGGTGAAGAACAGCCTTCAGCTCGTCTCCAGCCTGCTGACGCTCCAGACCATGAGCCTGCCGGGGGCCGCCGACCGTGTCCATTTCCAGGACGCCCGCAGCCGCATCGACGCCATCGCGCGGGTCCACAGCCGGCTGTACCAGACCGAGCAGTTCCAGACCATCGAGTTCGGCAGCTACCTGAACGAGCTGTGCGCCGACCTCTCCCGCGCGTCGGGCGGCGAGACGCTGGGCTCCATCGAGGTGCGTGCGGAGCGCATCGACCTGCCCATCGATCAGGCGGCCCCGCTGGGGCTGATCGCCAACGAACTCGTCACCAACGCCATCAAGCACCGCGGCACGTCGCCCGCCAACGTTCTGGTGGCGCTGGACCGGGCCGGCGACCTGCTGGCGCTCACCGTGACCGACCAGGGGCCCGGCCTTCCCGCCGGGTTCGACATGCGCCGGTCGCGCAGCCTCGGCATGAGGCTGATCACCAGCCTGACCGGCCAGATCGGCGCGACGGTCACGCTGCTTCCGGTGGAACGAGGCACCTCCTTCCGCATCGCGCTGACCATGCCGGAAGCGCACGGCCCCATCCTGGAAGACAGCGCGGCGGAGTGGAACGGATGAAGATCCTTCTCGTCGAAGACGAAGTCCTCATCGCCATGGAACAGAGCTTCTACCTGGAGACCGCCGGGCACGAGGTGCATGGGCCGGCCTCCACCAGCGAGAAGGCGATTGCCCTGGCGCTGGCGGTGAAGCCGGATCTGGCGCTGGTGGACATTCATCTGGCCCAGGGGTCCAGCGGCATCGACGCCGCACGCCAGATGACCGCGCTGGGCATCGCCTGCCTGTTCGTCACCTCCTACCGGGAGGAGGTGGAGCCGACACGCGAGTACGGCGTCGGCTGCCTGCCCAAGCCCTTCTCCCAGTCCTCGCTGGTGTCCGCGGTGGAGGCGGTCGGGGCCATCCTGGACGGGCGGGCGCCGGCCAAGATTCCCGACACGATGGAGCTGTTCTCCTGAGGCCCGTCACGCTCCCTTGAACAGGCGCGGATCGAAGGGAACGTCGAGCACCTCGACGATCCGGACCCGCGCGCTGTCGGGATGCAAGGGATTGAACAGGACATTGTGGACGTTCGGCATGATCGCGCCGGGCACCCGGAGCAAGGCGGAATCCCCGCGCGCCAGCCACTCGTCGCCCACGGCCCGCGTGATGCCGGTCCGGCCCGTCCAGTCGGGCGGCAGCGGCGGACAGGGACGCGCGGCTACCCCGTCCTCCACCGCCACGCCCAGCAGCCGGTAACGGTCGGGCAGAAGCGCCGGGGAGGACACCTCCATATGGACAAGGATTTCGATCAGCGCGCCCGGCGGGGATTCGGCCAGATAAACCACCGGGCGCCCCCGGTTGTGCCAGCGGGCCGGCGCGCGCAACCCGCCGATGCCTTGGAGATCGGCGTGGTTGCTGATCCGCCAGAGCTTCACGCGAAATAGCCCTCGTCGATCTGGATCAGCGCGTCCTCCACCAGCCGCGCCCCGACATCCGTATCGATCAGATCCATCGGCGCCTCTCCGCCGAACCGCTGCTTCGGCGCGTTCAGCCAGGACAGGGCCTTGTCGCGGCTGCCGAACACCGCCTCGGCCAGACCCACGATGCTGGCCGTCCGGTAGGCGCGCTCGCTTTCCTCCAGCGACAGCGCTTCGCCCTTCTGGCGGCGGTGCTCCAGGGTGCGGCGGGGAATGATGCGGCTCAGCGACTTGGCGTCCAGGCCCGCCGCCTGCAGCGCGCCGATGGCCTGGGTGCGCAGCCGGTTGCGCACGATCCGCACCACCGCGAGATCGTCGGCGGGCGGTTGGTCGAGCCCCAGGATCGCCGCCGTCAACGACCGCTGACGGTCCGCCAGAGCCGCGTCATAGCCGGGCATCGCCACCTCCCTGCGCAAAATGCCGAACAGAAGGTGGCGTTTTGCGCAGGGCGCGTCAAGCCGGTCGCGTTCCTTCCAGCACCGGCATCACCCAACGCTTCAGGAAATCATCCTCCGGCGGCACCGCGACCGGTATTCTTGCGGCCAGCAGCACCTGCAGCAGCGCGGTGTGCAGGGCGGTGCAGCCGCCGAGGTCCAGCCGGGGGTCCTCCGCGGCTCCCAGCCACTCGGCCAGCGGGATCGCCTCCTCCACCGTGCAGGCCCCCTCGAAACGGGCGGTCCGGTCCTCGAAACGGATGGGCATCACAGAAGCTCCCGCAGGTTGAGGGCGAGCAGCAGGCGCCCGTCGCCCAGCACCGCCGTCCCGGCGTAGCCGCGCAGCCGGGCGAGCACCCCGGTCATCGGCTTCAGCACCACGTCGGCGCGCTCGCGGAAGGCGTCCACCACCAGGGCCACCGGCTGCCCGCCGAGATCCACCACGAGCACCGCCTCGCCCTTCCGCTCCCGCTCGTCCTCCGGCAGGTTGAGCAGCCGGCGAAGCCGCAGCAGGGGCACCACCGCGTCCTGAACGACGACGCTTTCCGCATGCTTCATCCGGCGGATCGCGGAGTGGGGAACGCGCTGCATGCCGGTGACCAGCGTGACCGGAAAGCCGTAGAGCGCCCCCGCCGTCTCCACCGTCACCAGCCGCGTGACCATCATCGTCAGCGGCAGGACGAGGCGGAAACGCGTCCCCGCGCCGGGGGTCGAGGCGACCTCCACCCGCCCCCCTGCCCGTTCCACCGCACCGCGCACCACGTCCATCCCCACCCCGCGGCCCGACAGGACCGACACGGATTCCGAGGTGCTGACCCCCGGCAGGAAGATCAGGCGCAGCGCCTCCGCGTCGGACAGGGCCGCCGCCTGCTCCGCGGTCAGGGCGCCTTGCGCCACCGCCTTGCGGCGCACGGCCTCCGCGTCGATCCCCGCCCCGTCGTCGGAGACCTCCACCACCACGCCGCCGCTGTCCTGGAAAGCCTGGACGCGGATCGACGCCACCTCCGGCTTGCCGGCGGCGCGGCGGCGGTCCGGCGGCTCCACGCCATGATCCAGCCCGTTGCGGACGAGGTGAAGCAGCGGCTCCCCCAGGATATCGAGGATGTCCTTGTCTGCCTCCGTCTCGCCGCCGGACAGGTGCAGCTCCACCGATTTGCCGAGCTGCCGCGCGGTGTCGCGGACCAGACGGGGCAGCGGGTCGAAGACGCGCGACAAGGGCAGGACGCGCAGCCGCAGAACGGCGTCCTGCAATTCCCCCACGATGGAATCGATGCGGCCATGGGCCTCCTTGATGCCCTGGGCCAGCGCGTCGGCGCTCCGCCCCTCCTGCGCTTCGCGCGCGAGATAGGGCAGGCTTCCCTTGGCGACGACCAATTCGCCGACCAGGGCCATCAGCCGGTCCATGCGCTCCGCATCCACCCGCAGCGCCCGCCGGCCCGGGGACGCCGGAGCGGCGGACGGGGCGTCCGGCAACGCCGCCGGGCCGTCCGCCAGGGCGGCGATGCAGCGGACGAGCGCGTCCGTCGGGCCGTCGGCGGCGCGGTCCAGCGCGGCCCGTTCGGCCTCCCGCCCCTCGGCGGTCAGGATGTTGCGCGCCGCCCGCAGCACCGCCGCCCGGCGGGCCGCCGTCTCCTCGTCGCTGCCGGGCAGGCCGAGGATTCGCGCCTGCTCGCTCAGCATGGCGGCGGCGAGGCTGGGCGGCGGCGCGGCTTCCGCCGGGGCGGGGATGGCGACCGTGGCGAAGGCCACCTGATCGGGGACGCCGCGGAACAGGCGCGCCAACTCGTCCTTCGAGGCCCCGCTCAGCGCGCGGAAGCGCAGGGCGCAGCGGTAGGGGTCCATCTCGGCCAAGGGCGGCCACGGTCCGGCGGTCTCGATGCGCAGCAGCAGCAGGCCGGGGATGCGGCGGCACAGATCCAGAGGATCGTCCCCGGCGAAGAAGCAGTCCTCGGCGGGATCGTAGGCGATGGCGGTGACGGTGCGCCCGGCGGCCTTCGCCCGCTCCGCCTCCGGCAACGCCTCCACCCAGGCGAAGCCGGCGGGCGTGCCGCTGTCGGCGGCCTCCGCCGGCCCGCCGAGGGCCGCGCGCAGAAGCACCTCCTGCGTCCGCGCGCGGGCCTCCGCGTCGTCGGGAAGGGTCTGCGTGGCCTCCAACCCATCGACCCAGGCCGCGCCGGTGTCCAGCAACTCCAGCAGCCGGTCGGCCAGATCGCCGGTCATGGCGGCGCGCCCGTCGCGCACGGCCATCAGCGCGTCCTCCCCGGCATGGACCATGCGGGTGAAGGGAGCCATGTCGAACAGGGCGGTCGCGCCCTTCAGCGTGTGCAGCGCGCGGAACAGATCGTTGACCGCGCCCCGGTCCGCCGGATCGCGCTCCAGCCGCAGCAGGGCGGCCCCGGCGGCCTCCAGCAACTCCCGCGATTCCAGGACGAACTGGTCGAACAGCGCGCTCATGACCGCCCCTCCCCCGTCTCCTGGCGCCGCCCGGTCAGCAGGCACGCGGCGGCGGTCAGGTCATCGGGGCGCACCGGCTTCACGAAGTACCAGTTGGCCCCCGCCAGAAGCGCCGTCTCGCGGTCGCTGTCCTTGGCTTCGGTGCTGATCATGATGGCCGGCACGTCCCGCAGGGCCGGCTCCCGCCGCAGGCGGCGCAGCATGGTGTAACCGTCCATCTTCTGCATGTTGATGTCCACGATCAGCAGGTCCGGCGTGGATGCCAGCGCGTGCTCCAGACCGTCGATTCCGTTCACCGCCTCGTCCACGCGGAATCCGCCGGCCTCCAGAACCTGCCGGGTGTAGGCCCGCACGGTGACGGCGTCATCCACCACGAGGACGCGGGGCCGTGGGCTGGAAGACTGCTGGCTGGAAGACTGCGGGCTGGAATGGTCGGTCACCGGGCGGCCTCCCTAACTCTGGGGCTTCTGATAGAGAATGGCGTCGGGGAACCGGCGCGGCACGAAGAGGGAGGACATCCGGCTCATGCTTTCCGAATGGCCGAGACAGATGAATCCGCAGGGCGACAGCGCGTCGTAGAACATGGACGCCGCCTCCCGCCGCCCCAGATCGTCGAAATAGATCAGCAAATTGCGGCAGAAGATCACATCCATGCCACGGAAATTCGCCATCTGCTGCGGATCGGCGATGTTCACCAGCGAGAAGTCGATGGAGTCCCGCAACTCCTCCATGATCTGCCAGCGCTGGTCGTCCAGACGGGTGAAATACTTGGCGATCAGATGCCGCGGCAGCGCCTGGAGCGAGCGTTCCTCGTAGATGCCTTCCCGCGCGCGGTCCAGGACGTGACTGTCGATGTCGGAGGCGTACAGCTCGATCTCGAAATCGTCGACCCGGCTCCACCGCTCCAGCAGCGTGATGGCGATGGAATAGGGTTCCTCCCCCGTGGCGCAGCCGGCGGACCAGATGCGGACCCGGCTTCCCGGCTCGCGCCCGCGCACCACCTCGTCGAGCACGGAGTCCACGAGGCAGTCGAGCTGGTACAACTCGCGGAAGAAGTAAGTCTCGTTCACCGTCATGCGGTTGACGAGAAGCTGCAATTCCTCCCCCGACGCCTGGTATCGCAGCAGATTCAGGTAGTTCCGGAAACTATCCATGCCGACCGCCGCCATCCGCTCCGACACGCGGCGGTCCACGAAATAGCGCTTGGCTTCGGTGAAGGACAGGCCGGTGCGCTCCCGCAGGAACCGGCAGAAGGCGTCGTAGTCCGCCGCGCTCAGGCCGGCGGCGTCACCCTTGTCCGAAGACGGCGTCATTCAGGCTCCGGAGAACAGGCGGCGCGCCGCATCGACGGAAAAGGCGACGAAGGGATCGTCCGGAAAGCGCGCGGCCAGCCGCTCCACGATGGGACGGGCGGCGGGATCGCCGCTTTCCATCAGCGCCTCGACCGCCGACAGGCAGACATTCACATGCGGGTCGCCGTCGATCACCCCGGCCAGCAGGTCCAGCCGGTCCGGATGCGGCAGCTTCCCGACGAGCTGGGCCGCGAAGATCCGCAGATCCGAGTCCGCGGCACCCAGCAGCGGGGCGATCTCCGGCATCACCACGGCGGCGGGCATCTGCTGAAGGCTTTCGATCACGCCGTTGCGCAGCCCGACATCTTCGCTCGCCAGATAGGGCACCAGGGCCGCCGCGGCCTCGCGGTTGCCGGCGCGGACCAGGGCAGTCAGAAGGGTTTCGCGGACGCTCGGGTCCTCTTCCCGCCTCAGCCGCGCGGACAGGGCCGGGACGGCGTCGGGCCTTTCCCCAAGGCCATGGGCGGCCCGGCGGCGCTGCGCCGGGTCGGCGTCGTCCAGACGCGCCAGCGGATCGCCGCCCTCCGCGGCGTCCGCAGGGGCCACCTTTCCCATCTTCCGGGCCTTCACCAGGGCCATGCCACCGTCTCCCTCATCCCGTCAGCCCCTTCACCCACCGCATCACCTGCTGGGCCACCCGGTCGGACGGCAGCACCGTATCGGCGCCGCCGCGGCGGATCAGCTCCTGCGGCATGCCGAACACGACGGCGCTGTCCTCCGCTTCCGCGATGGTGCGGCCGCCCTGCCGGCGCAACTCCGTCATGGCCGCCGCCCCGTCCGATCCCATGCCCGTCAGAAGAACGCCGATCAGCCGCGACGGAGCCACGGTGCGCAGAGCGCTTTCGACCAGCCGGTCCACGTTGGGGTGCCAGCTTCGCGCCTCGTCCGCCGGAACGGGCTGCGCGCAGAGCCGCCCGCCGCGCCGGACGATCTGAAGGTCGGCGCCGCCGCGCGCGATGCAAGCCATGCCGGGCTGGAGCGGGGTGGCCGCCACGGCCTCGACCACCGTCAGGGCGGAGATGGCGTTCAGGCGGCGGGCCAGCGGGCCGGTGAAGCTGGCGGGCATGTGCTGGGCCACCACCACCGGCCAGGGGAAATCCGTGGGCAGAAGCGGCAGGATGTCCTCCAGCGTCCGCGGCCCGCCGGTGGACACGCCGACCAGCACCAGCCCCTCGCCCGGCCCCTCGCCCGGCCCCTCGCCCGGCACCGCGTCCGCGTCGTCCTTGTTCCGCGGTTTGGACGGGGTGGCGTCGGCCAGGAAATCGGCCCCGGCGATGCGCTCCCGCGCCAGGCGCAGCCGCTCCCGCAAACCTTGCACCCGCCGGGGCCGCGACCCGGCGGCGGCGCGCACGGTGTCCACAAGCTCCTCCGCGATGGCGGCAAGGGCGCCCACGCCCGTCGGCTTCCGCACGGCCTCCACCGCCCCCAGCCGGAGGGCTTCCAAGGTCACCTCCGCCCCCTCCGCGGTCAGGGCGGAGACCATCACGACCGGCTTCGGGTGCTCGACCATGATGCGCTTCAGGCAGGTTAGGCCGTCCATGCCGGGCATCGTCACGTCCAGCGTCACCACGTCCGGGTCGAAAACGGGCAGCCGCTTCAGCGCCCCCTCGCCATCGGCGGCGGTTTCCACCTCGAAGCCGGCGGAGGAGAGGATGTCCCCGATGCGCCGCCGCATCAGCGCCGAATCATCGACGACCAGAACCTTCACCATGAACGGGCCACCATCGGCTCAGACGGTGGCCAGAAGGTCGGAAAGCTGGTCCATGTCCAGCAATTCCGCCGGGTCCATCAGCAGGATCATCCGCCGTCCACCCGCATCCTCCAGCGTGCCGATGCGGCGGATCAGCCGGTGCTGGGCCTGCGACACGACGGGGGCCGGCTCGACGGCGTTCTCCGGAATGCGGACGATCCCGGCCATGCCGTCCACCTGCAGCCCGGCGCGCGCCGAACCCGAGGCGATCACCACCACACGCCCCCGCTCAGCCGGACCCCTGCTCCCTTCCGGCAGGCGCAGCAGGCGGCGCATCGCGACCAGGGGCAGGACCGCGCCGCGCAGGGTCGTCACGCCGCTGACGAAGTCCGGCGCGTTGGGCAGCGGCGTCACGGCGTCGGGCCGGCGCAGCACCTCCTGCACCGCCGCAACCGGCAGCCCGTACTCCGCCCCGGCCAGCCGGAACACCACGAAGGCGTCCGCCTGTTCCGCCGTCAAGCCCGCCTTCAAGCCCGCCGTCAAGCCCGCCGCCACAGCCGTCTCCTCTTCGCGCCCGGTTTCGCCGGCCAGCCCGGCGCCGTGACGGAACAGCCGTTCCGCCGACAGGACCGGAATCAGCCGGGTGCCGCCATCCAGCCGCGCGATGCCGTCCATGTCCTCGAACTCCGCCTCCCGCGCCATCAGCGGTGGAACCGGGTCGATGCGCCCGCGGGGAACGCGCAGGATCTCCCGCACATCCTCCACCACCACGCCCACCAGCCCTTCCGCCGTGCGCAGGACGGCCACCTTTCCGCGGCCCCCCTTGCCTCCGGCCTCTCCGGAGCCGTCGAGCCCGAACAGTTCCCGCAGCCCGACCAGAGGCAGCAGCGCGTCGCGCAGGGTCATCATGCCGAGCAGATGGGTGCGGGCGCGGGGAACGCGGGTCACCGCGTCCGGAACCGGAACGATTTCCCGCACCGCCGACACCGGCAGCGAGAACTCCTGCCCCCCAACGGTGAGGACGACGAGTTGTTCCTCGTCCTGCCGCGCCGCCGTGCCGGAGACGGTCCTCGGTACGGCCCTCGACTGGGGCGCGGCACCGAATTCCGCGCTCCCCCCCGGACCGGCCGCGGGGCCCAGATCGGCGAACTGGCGTTCGATCATGGGGCCGGGATCGAGGATCAGGGCACCGTCCTGCCCGTCCCCGGCCAGGATCGTGCCGGCCAGAAGCTCCGCGTCGACGGACGGGTCGGGCGCGGTCCCGGCGTCGGCGATGCGGTCCTCCTCCACGCTGGACAGGCCGGACACGCCGTCCACCAGCAGGCCCACCGGCTGGCCGTTGTGGCTGACGATCAGCAGCCGGGCCGCCCTCCTCTCTTCGCCCTCCACCGCGCCAAGACCCAGGACCCGGCGCAGGCCGATGACCGGCAGCACCGCGCCGCGACGCCGGGCCAATCCCTCCAGGCTGGGCGGCCCCAGCGGGATGGGCACCAGCGTGGGCGGGCGCAGGATCTCCAGCACGCCGTCCAGCGGCAAGGCCAGCACCATGCCGCCGACCGTGAAAAGAACGAAGGAACGCACGCCGTCGCGGCGGATGTTCGCGGCCATGGGTCGTCTCCCCCCAGCCCGGCCGGTCAGCCGGCCCCTTGCAGTTCTTCGGCCATGGCGGCGATCTCCTCGATGGCGGCGGCCAGTTCCTCGGCGCCCTTCGCCTGCTCCCGCGCAGCCTTGGCCGCTTCGTTGGCGGAGCGGTTGGCCTGGTTGGCCGCGGTGGCGATCTGCTCGACGCCCTTCTGCGCCTCCGCCACGGCGCGCTGCACTTCGCCGGCGTTCTCCACGATCTCGCGGCTGCCGACGGTCACCGTGCGCAGGTCCGTGACGGCGGCGGCGAGGCTGACGGCGAACTCCTGGTGGCGGGCGGCCTGACGCGCCGTCTCGGTCCCGATGTCCTCGATGTCGCGGCGGACGCGCCCGATCTGGTCCTGGATGGCGAACACGATGTCCTTCACCCGCTCCACATTCTCCGAACTGTCGCGGGCGAGGTTGCGGATGTCGTTGCTGACCACGGTGAAGCCGCGCCCGAACTCGCCGGCCCGCGCCGCCTCGATGGAGCCGCTGACCGCCAGCATGCCGGTCTGGATGGCGATGATGGAGATGGCGTCCACCACCTTGTCGATGCGCCGCCCGATCTGCTCCATGGCGCCGATCCGCTCCACCGTGCGGCGGCTGGCGGCGACCGCCTCGCCCACCCCGGCGGTCAGGGCGCCGACCATGCCCTGCGTCTCGGACAGCAGCGCTTCCAGCCCGACGCAGCGCTGAAGCGCCTCCTCCGCGCGGGCGTGGCCGAGCCGGGCGCTGGCCTCGATCTCCTCAATGGCGCTGCCGGACTGGTGGGTGGCCGCACCCTGGGCCTGGGCGCCGCGGGAGATTTGGGTGATGGCCGCCATGATCTGGGCGGCGGCGCGGTTGATCTCCTCGATGGCGGCGGACAACTGCTCGGCGGCGGAGGCCAGATCGCCGGCGGCGCGGTGGACGTCGGTGCTGCCGCTCAGCTCGTCCGCCAGATCGGAAAGCTGACCGGCGGCCTGCTCGCTCTGGGCCAGGGCCTTCGCCTGCTCGCCGACGGTCTTCAGCGCCTCCTCGCTGGCCGCCGCCTGCTCCTCCGCGGCGGAGGCCACGCTCTCGGCGCCGCGCTGCGCCTCCCGCCCGGCGGCGTCGGCCTCCAGCGCCGCCTTGATGGTGTCCTGCGCGCCGCGGGCGATATCCCCCATGCCGTCGCGCACCTGGTCGAGCTGCGCGGCGATCCGGCGGCCCCGCTCCACCTCCGTCTTGGACGCGTCCGCGGTGGCCACGATGCCCTCCGCAATGGCGCCCACCGCTTCCTGGATCTGGGCGACCATGCGGTTGATGTCGTTGGCGGAGCGCTCTGACCGCTCGGCCAGGGCCTGCACCTCGTCGGCCACGACGGCGAAGCCGCGCCCGGCGTCGCCCGCGCGGGCCGCCTCGATGGCGGCGTTCAGCGCCAGCAGGTTGGTCTGGTCGGCCATGACCGCCACGCCGTCCACGATGACGCCGATCTCCGCCGCCTGCCGCTCCAGGTCGCGGACCAGGGCGACCGCGGCGTCCTGCCGTTCGGCGGCGCGGACCAGCCCGTCGACGGAAGCGAGGATCTGGCCGCTGACCTCCTTCATCAGGGATTGCAGCGCCTCGATCCGGGCAAGCGACGATTCGGCGTTGCTCCGCGCCTGCCCGATCAGGCTGGCGCTGCGGTCGATCATCCGTTGCGACTGCTGGGTGGCGCTGGCCGCCTCCTCCGCACCGGCGGCGACCTGCTCCATCGCCTTGCGAAGCTCCTCCGCGGCGGCGGCGGCCTGGGTCACGCCGCTGGCGAGTTCGTTCGCGGCGGCGGCGATGCCCTCCGCCGCCTTGCGCCGCCGGTTGCCGGCGCGGGCGCGGCGCCGCACCTCCGCCGCGCGTCGGGTCGAAAGGGCATTGTCGGGCTGGCCGGCGGGAGCAAGGTCCGGCAACTCCGTTTCCCCGGCCGGCAGAACCGCGTCCTCGCCGGTATCCGCTCTGCGGGAGGCGCGCGCCGTGTCGATCCGCTTCTTCTTGACCAATGCCATGATCCCTAACCCCTTGCCCTTTGAAGCCCCTGCTTTTTACCGGTGGCTCTTGTTGATTGTTTCCGGTGCCTTCCTCAGGCCAGAACCCGGCCGATGTAGCGCCCGATGGCCGCCTTCAGCTCCGCCGCGGACCCGGCGTCGAGCGCCAGGACGATGGTGCCTTCCACGTCGTGGGGCGGCGTCCGGAAGGTGACGTGGAACAGGATCGCCTGGGAGTCCGCCGACAGCGCGACCCCGCAGCGGGACAGCAGGTCGTCCCCCGTACCGCGCAGGACCTGCGGCAGCGTGGTGCCGACCGAGACACCCAGCAGGTTCCCCATCGAGGACAGGCAACTGTTCAGAACGATGTTGCCGACCTCGCCCAGCGCCTCCTCCTCCAGCTCCGCCGCGTCCTCCTTCGGGACGCCGGGGGGCAGGGCGGCGCAGGCCAGCGGCAGGCCGCTCCGTTCCGGCATCAGCAGGATGGCCGAGCCGAGGAAGGCGCCGGACAGGCACTCCACCACCGCGGTCAGCGGTCCCGGCAGCGCCGACTGAAGCAGGCCGCCCACTTGGTCGCCGGGGACCAGGCTGACCATCGGGACGGAGATCTCCACCGGACCGTCGATCATGCGGCTGAGCGCCGTGGACGCCCGGCCCACGCCGATGTTCCCCAACTCCGCCAGCGCGTCGCGCTCCAACTCGTCCAGATCAAGCCCCATCGGAGTCGGGTCCATCGGCGCGCCCCCGCCGGACCGCGCCGGTCAACCCGCTCCCCCGCCGGCCCCGTCACCCGCCGCGGGGCGGCGGGGCAGGCTGGCGGCGGTGAGGAAGCGGACCATCTGCTCCTCCTCCAGCGGCTTGGGCATGAAGGCGGCACCCAGGGCGCGGATGCCGGAGACCACCGAATCCTGGGCATTGGCCGTGATGATGGCGACGCGGATGTCCGGCTTGGCTTCCAGCAGGCGGGTGGCGGCCTCCAGACCGTTGTCGCCCGGCATGTTGAAATCGATTATGGCGATATGGATATCACTTTCGGTCAGTTTTTCATAAAGCTCGGCACTGTTCGCCGCCTCGATGACCGTCCAATCCGGCTTGTTCCGAAGTATTATGCCGCGGACATGCATGCGGGACAGCTTGCTGTCGTCCACGACGATTACGGTCTTGCTCAAAGCCTGTGCTCCGGGAGGGGAGAAAATTTGAATTGTGAAACGATTATAGCCACCGGCACGCCGCGCGCCAGCATCGATTGCATCCCGCAACCACCGTTTTTCCATGCCGCCGCCCTTGGCCCTGCGCGGCGCCTTTGGTAACAGAGGAGTCGAAAACAAGGTCAAGCCGTCCGGGGTTCCGTCCGTGGAAGATTTCATCAGCGCGCTCGTGGTGTTTCTGGTCGTGGTCGACCCGATCGGGCTGGTTCCGATCTATCTCGGCCTGACGCGCGGCTTCGACAGCCGGCGCAAGCGCACCATCGCGCTGCGCGGCCCGCTCATCAGCTTCGCCATCATCGTCTTCTTCGCCTATCTGGGCGAGCTGGTGCTGAACGCGCTGTCCATCGGGATGCCGGCCTTCCGGATCGCCGGCGGCGCGCTGCTGTTCTGGATCGCCTTCGAGATGCTGTTCCAGCGCCGGGCCGAGCGCAAGGAGCGCACCGCCGACGACGCCCGTACGGAGGAGGAGGCTCACGACCTCGCCGTCTTCCCGCTGGCGATTCCGCTGATCGCCGGGCCGGGAGCGATCACCTCCACCCTGCTGTTGATGGACCGCTACGGCGCGACCATTGGCGGGCAGGGCATGGTGCTGGGCGCCGCGGCGGCCGCCGTGGGCAGCGTCATGGCGCTTCTGGTCGTCGCGGACGTGGTGAACCGGCTGCTTGGCCGCACGGTGATCCACACGGTCAGCCGCGTGCTGGGCATCGTGCTCGCCGCGCTCGCCGCCCAGACGATCATCGAAGGCATCACCGCCGTCTATCCGCCCCACTGATCCGCCACATTGACCGGCACGAAGGACAGAGACATGGACCGGCACACGCTCAGCAACGGACGCCTCGGCGCCGCGATCAAGGCCGACGGGGCGGAGCTGTGCTCCCTGACCGCCGACGGGCGGGAACTCCTCTGGCAGGCCGGGCCGGAATGGCCGCGCCACGCGCCGGTGCTGTTCCCCATCGTGGGGCGGCTGAAGGACGACACGCTGCGCCACCGGGGCCGGACCTTCCGCATGACCCAGCATGGTTTCGCCCGCGACCGCCGCTTCACCTGGGAGGAGCGCACCCCCACCCTCTGCCGCCTGTCGCTCGGCGACGACGCGCAGACCCGTGCGCTCTACCCCTTCGCCTTTTGGCTGGAGCTGTCCTTCGAGCTTGATGCGGAGGGGCTGACCGTCCGCCACCGCCTGACCAATCCGGGAACGGAGGCGCTTCCCGCCTCGCTCGGCGGGCACCCGGCCTTCCGTTGGCCGTTGCAGGAGGGGGTTGCCAAGGACGCTCACGAGCTGCTGTTCGAAACGGACGAACCCGCCCCGATCCGCCGCGTCGAGGACGGCCTGCTGTCCCCACAGCCGGAGCCGACCCCCATCGAGGGCCGCCGCCTGCCTCTGCGGGAAGGTTTGTTCACGCGGGATGCGGTGATCCTCGACCAGCCGGCCAGCCGGTCCGTCCACTACGGCGCCCCCGGCGCGCCGTCCCTCACCGTTTCCTGGGACGGGTTCCGCGAATTGGGAATCTGGTCGAAGCCGTCCGGCGCGCCCTTCCTGTGCATCGAGCCCTGGCACGGCCATGCCTCCCCGGCGGACTTCGACGGGGAGTTCATGGACAAGCCGGGCCTGCTGCATCTCGCCCCCGGCGAGGTGCGGGAGCTGAGCTACCGCATCGCCGTAGGGTAGAGGGGATTTTCAGCCGCGCTTGTTCAGCGGAACGAAGGCGCGGCCCGGATTGCCGGTGTAGAGCTGGCGCGGGCGCCCGATCTTCTGTTGCGGGTCCTCGATCATCTCCTGCCACTGGGAAATCCAGCCGACGGTGCGGGCCAGGGCGAACAGCACGGTGAACATGCTGGTCGGGAAGCCCATCGCCTTCAGGATGATGCCGGAATAGAAGTCCACGTTCGGGTACAGCTTCTTCTCGACGAAGTAGTTGTCCTCCAGCGCGATCTTCTCCAGCTCCATGGCGATGGCGAGGTGCGGCTCGTCCTTGATGCCCAGCACGTCCAGAACCTCGTAGCAGGTCTGGCGCATGATCTTCGCGCGCGGGTCGTAGTTCTTGTAGACCCGGTGGCCGAAGCCCATCAGGCGGAAGGGATCGTTCTTGTCCTTGGCGCGCTTGATGAATTCGGGGATGCGCTCGACCGAGCCGATCTCCTCCAGCATCAGCAGCACAGCCTCGTTGGCGCCGCCATGGGCCGGTCCCCAGAGCGCCGCGATGCCGGACGCGATGCAGGCGAAGGGATTGGCGTGCGAGGAGCCGGCCAGACGGACGGTGGAGGTGGAGGCGTTCTGCTCATGGTCGGCGTGCAGGATGAAGATCTTGTCCATGGCGCGGGCCAGGACCGGATCGACCTTCCACGGTTCGCAGGGCGTGCCGAAGGTCATGTAGAGGAAGTTTTCCGCGTAGCTGAGGTCGTTGCGCGGATACATGAAGGGCTGGCCGACCGAATATTTGTAGGCCATGGCGGCCATGGTCGGCATCTTGGCGATCAGCCGGTGCGCGGCGATCATCCGTTGCTTGGGATCGAAGATGTCGGTGGAGTCGTGGTAGAAGGCCGACAGCGCGCCGGTCACGCCGCACATTACCGCCATGGGGTGCGCGTCGCGGCGGAAACCGCTGTAGAAGCGGCTCAACTGCTCATGCACCATGGTGTGGTAGGTGATGGTGCGCTCGAAATCCTCCTTCTGCTGCGGGTTCGGCAGTTCGCCGCGCAGCAGCAGATGGCAGACTTCCAGATAATCGCAATGCTCCGCCAGATCCTGGATGGCGTAGCCGCGATGCAGAAGAACGCCCTGGTCACCGTCGATGTAGGTGATCGCCGACTCGCAGCTCGCCGTGGAGGTGAAGCCGGGATCGAAGGTGAAATAGCCGGTTTCCGCGTAGAGCTTGCGCACGTCGATGGCGCGCGGACCGGTTTCGCCTTCCAGCAGCGGCAGCTTGACGGTTTTTCCGGTCGTGTCGTCGGTGACGGTGATCGTCCCGACCTGCTTGACATCGCCGCGCCAGACCGGCCGGCCCTTGCTGCTCTCCATCGGCCCCTCCTTATGCGCGCCATCGGGCGTGGCGCTGTTTCGTTGCACGTAGGAGACTGTATGAATGGGGGGTGCCGTCAATAGCACTCCCGATAGATGCCACCCGGCGGGGCATAGGCCCCCGGGAAATGAAAGGGTCAGAAGATCCCCGCCTCCAGCCCGGCGGCCATCAGCAGCCCCAGCTCTTCGCAGGAGGTCTGGAAGTCCTCACTGAACGGGCCGCGGCAGACCAGCGGCTCCTGCACCGGACGCCAGCGCAGACCCGTTGCGATGGTGGCGACGGCGCGGCAGGTGCCCGTCCCGTCATGGCCCGCCCGGACGAACAGGGCGTAGGGCAGGCCCTGCGTGCGCTCCAGGCAGGGGTAATAGCTGCGGTCGAAGAAGTCCTTCAGCGCGCCGCTCATGTATCCCAGATTCTCGGTCGTGCCGAGGATCACGCCTTGCGCTGCCAGCACATCCTCCGGCCCGGCCTCCAGTGGCGGTTTCGCGATCACCTCCACACCCTGCACGTCGGGCGACCGCGCCCCGCGCAGCACGGCGTCCAGCAACGCCCGCGTGTTGGGCGACGGGCAATGGGCGACGACGAGCAGGCGCTTCATGGTCATGTCCTACGCCATCAATTGACCGCCGTTCACCTCGATCACCTGACCGGTGATGTAGCCGCTGAGCGCCTCCGACGCCAGGAACAGATAGGCGCCCACGCAGTCCTCCGCCGTTCCCAGCCGGCCCAGCGGGATGCGCGCCGCCGTCGCCGCCAGCTTCTCCGGCGAGGAGTAGCGCTGGTGGAAGTCGGTGTCGATGGTGCCGGGCGAGACGGCGTTGACGCGGATGCGGTCCGGCGCCAGCTCCGCCGCCAGGGAGCGGGTGAAGGTGGAGACGAAGGCCTTCGACGCGCTGTAGATCGACGAGCCGGGACTGCCCCCGGTGCGGGCGGAGATGGAGACGGTGTTGACGATGGCCCCACCCCCGGCGGCGCGCAGGGCCGGCAGGGCGCGCCGGCAGGCCACGACGACGGAGCGCAGGTTCAGGTCGATCACCTCGTCCAGGAAATCGTCGCCGATCCGCTCCAGCGGCACCCGCCCCACCATGGTCCCGGCATTGTTGACCAGGATGTCCAGCCCGCCCAGCGCCTGCACCGCCGCGTCCACCGCCGATTCCACGGCGCGCGGGTCGCGGAAGTCGCCGGTGACGGCGAAGACCTCCGTCCCGCCCGCCGTGAGGGCGAGCGCCAGCCGCGCCGCGGCGTCGCCGTTGCCCGACCCACTGCCAGACCCATGGAGCGCCACCCGCGCGCCCAGGCTGGCGAAGGCCGTGCCCACCGCCGCCCCGATGCCCCGGCTGCTTCCGGTCACCAGCACGCGCTTGCCGCGCAGATCCTCGCCCAGCAGAGTCATGGCTCTCGCTCCTCAGCGTTCGCGCCGCACGCGCCGCACGGCATCCAGCCAACCGTCGTAGAGCCGGGCGCGGTGGGACGGCTCCATCCGCGGTTCGAACCGGCGGTCGCAGCGCCACGCACCGGCCAGCGCCGCCTGATCGCGGTAGACCCCCGCCTTCAGCCCGGCCAGCCCGGCGGCCCCCAGCGCGGTCGTCTCGATCACCGCCGGGCGCTCCACCGGCAGGTCCAGCATATCGGCCAGGAACTGGCACAGCCAGTCGTTCGCCGCCATGCCGCCATCCACCCGCAGCGCGTCCGAGGTGACCTCGTGCGCGGCGGACCAGTCCGAGACCATGGCGTCGCGCAGGTCGCGCGTCTGGTAGGCCACGGCCTCCAGCGCGGCGCGGGCGATGTGGGCCGGGCCGGCGTCCAGCGTCAGGCCGAAGACGGCGGCGCGGGCCTGCGGGTCCCAGTGGGGGGCGCCCAAGCCCACGAAGGCCGGCACCAGATAGACGCCGTGGCTGTCCGGGACGCGGGTCGCCATGTCGTCGGTCTGGGAGGCGTGGGTGATGATCCCCAGCCCGTCGCGCAGCCACTTGATGGCCGCTCCGGCGATGAAGATGGAACCCTCCAGCGCGTAGGTCGTCCGCCCGTCCAGCCGGTAGGCCACCGTGGTCAGCATGTTGGAGCGCGATTCCACCGGCGTGCCGCCCGTGTTCAGCAGGGCGAAGCAGCCGGTGCCGTAGGTGGATTTCACCATGCCCGGCTCGAAGCAAGCCTGACCGAAGGTCGCCGCCTGCTGATCCCCCGCGATGCCGGTGATCGGGATGGGGCGGCCCAACAGGTCCGGCTCGGTCGCTCCGAACTCGGCGCTGCTGTCCAGCACCTCCGGCATCATGGCGCGGGGGATGCGGAACAGGGCCAGAAGCTCGTCGTCCCAGTCCTGGCGGTGGATGTCGAAGACCATGCTTCGCGAGGCGTTGGTGGCGTCGGTGGCGTGCACCCGCCCGCCGGTCAGCCGGTGCAGCAGGAAGCTGTCGATGGTGCCGAAGCACAGCTCGCCCCGCTCCGCCCGCTCCCGCGCGCCGGGGACATGATCGAGAATCCAGGCGATCTTGGTGGCGGAGAAGTAGGAGTCGATCAGCAGCCCGGTCTTGCGCCGCACCAGCGGCCCGCAGCCTTCCTCCACCAGCCTGCGGCAGAGGTCGGCGGTGCGGCGGTCCTGCCAGACGATGGCGCGGTGCACCGGCTCGCCCGTGCGGCGGTCCCAGACGACGGTGGTTTCGCGCTGGTTGGTGATGCCGATGGCGGCGATGTCCGAAGCACCCAGCCCGGCCTCCGCCACGGCGCCCCGCATCACCGCCACGGTGTCGCGCCAGATGTCCTCCGGATCGTGCTCCACCCAGCCGTCGGCGGGGTAATGCTGCGCGAACTCGCGCCGAGCCACCCCGACGGGAACGCCCCGGCGGTCGAAGACGATGGCGCGGGTGGAGGTGGTGCCCTGATCGATGGCAAGGACGTGGCCGGCTTCGGACATGGTCTTTCCTATTGGTCTTTTTTCTTCCCCTCTCCCGTCCCGGGAGAGGGAGGGACCCACGCGTCAGCGTGGGAGGGTGAGGGTGCCGGCCAGGATCACGGCGTTGATCCTCGGCAGCACCCTCACCCGGCCCTTCGGGCCACCCTCTCCCGGGACGGGAGAGGGAATCACGTTACACCGTCACTGCGCCATCGCGGCCTTCTTCGGCGGCGACGCCGGCCAGGACTTGATGAGCTGGTCGTAGTCCACCGTCTCGCCCTGGGGCTTTTCGTTGGCGAGCTTGCGCTGGGGCGCCGTCGTGCCGTCCTTCTCGGCCTTGGCGAACCAGAATTCCGCCGACTCCTTCTTGTTCATCTTCGGCCCGCAGTCACCCTGCACGCCCGACCGCTCCAGCCGCTCCAGCACGGAGTCCTGGGCCGCCGCCAGAGCATCCATAGCCGCCTGCGGCGTCTTGGCGCCGGAAGAGGCGTCGCCGATGTTCTGCCACCAGAGCTGCGCCAGCTTCGGATAGTCGGGGACGTTGTTGCCGGTCGGCGTCCACTGCACCCGCGCGGGCGAGCGGTAGAACTCGATCAGCCCGCCCAGCTTCGGCGCGCGTTCCGTGAAGCTCTTGTCCCAGATGTCGCTCTCGCGGATGAAGGTCAGCCCGACATGGCTCTTCTTCAGGCTGACGGACTTCGACACGGTGAACTGGGCGTAGAGCCACGCCGCCTTGCGGCGGTCCACCGGGGTGGATTTCAACAACGTCCACGACCCGGCGTCCTGATAGCCCAGCTTCATGCCGTCCTTCCAGTAGGACCCCTTGGGTGACGGGGCCATGCGCCATTTCGGCGTGCCGTCCGCGTTCACCACCGGCAGGCCGTCCTTCACCATGTCGGCGGTGAAGGCGGTGTACCAGAAGATCTGCTGCGCGACGTTGCCCTGGGCCGGCACCGGTCCGGATTCGGAGAAGGTCATCCCCGCGGCCTGCGGCGGCGCGTATTTCTTCAGCCATTCCACATACTTGGCGACGGAGTAGACGGCCGCCGGGCCGTTGGTGTCGCCGCCCCGCTCGATGGAGGAGCCGACCGGGCGGCAGCCCTCCATGCGGATGCCCCACTCGTCCACCGGCTTGCCGTTGGGCAGGCCCTTGTCGCCGTTGCCGGCCATGGAGAGCCACGCGTCCGTGAAGCGCCAGCCCAGCGACGGGTCCTTCTTGCCGTAATCCATGTGGCCGTAGACCTTGACGCCGTCGATCTCCTTCACGTCGTTGGTGAAGAACTCCGCGATGTCCTCGTAGGCCGACCAGTTGACCGGCACGCCCAGCTCGTAACCGTACTTGGCCTTGAACTTCGCCTTGATGTCCGGGTTGGTGAACCAGTCGTAGCGGAACCAGTAGAGGTTGGCGAACTGCTGGTCGGGCATCTGGTAGAGCTTGCCGTCCGGCGCCGTGGTGAAGGACTTGCCGATGAAGTCGTTGATGTCCAGCGTCGGCAGGGTGACGTCCTTGCCCTCGCCTTCCATCCAGTCGGTCAGGGGAACGACCTGATTGTAGCGGAAATGGGTGCCGATCAGGTCGCTGTCGTTGATCCAGGCGTCGTAGATGTTCTTGCCGGACTGCATCTGCGTCTGGATCTTCTCCACCACGTCGCCTTCCTGGATCAGGTCGTGGCGCAGCTTGATGCCGGTGATCTCGCTGAAGGCCTTCGCCAGAGTCCGGGCCTCGTATTCATGGGTGGTGATGGTTTCGGAGACGACGTTGATCTCCATGCCGGCGAAGGGCTTGGCGGCGTCGATGAACCACTGCATTTCCTTGAGCTGCTCCTCCTTCGACATGGTCGAAGGCTGGAACTCGCTGTCGATCCAGCGCTTGGCCGCCTCGATGTCGGCGAAGGCCGGGGCCGATGACAGAAGAAGCGCCGCCGCGGATGCGGAGGCGAGATACAGGGTACGCATCGTGGTTTCCTCCCATTCGTTTTGTTGTAGGCCCGTTCCCGCCGGCAAAGGCCGGCCCGTCACACCCAGCGGAAGACCGCCGCGGCGTAGAGAAGCGACAGCGCCGTCGCGTAGTGCACCTCCTCCCCCACCAGCCCCAGCCAGGCGAGGTGGATGAAGGCGCTGCCGAGCAGCGTGATGAACAGCCGGTCGCCGCGCGTCGTGGTGATGCCCAGCACGCCGGGGCGCGCCACCTCCGGGCGGTTCAGCGCCAGGACCGTCAGCAGGGTCAGCAGCGAGGCGATCACGGCGAAGAAGGCGCCGGTCTGCCAGGTCCAGGCCATCCAGGCGAAATGTTCGGTGACGTTTTCCATGGCGGCGTCCTCCCTCCCGTCAGACGCGGCCCAGGGCGAAGCCCTTGGCGATGTAATTGCGCACGAACCAGATCACCAGCGCGCCGGGCAGGATGGTCAGCACCCCCGCCGCCGCCAGCAGCCCCCAGTCCATGCCGGAGGCCGAGACGGTGCGCGTCATCGTCGCCGCGATGGGCTTGGCGTCCACCGAGGTCAGCGTGCGCGCCAGCAGCAGTTCGACCCAACTGAACATGAAGCAGAAGAAGGCGGTCACGCCAATCCCGCTGGCCACAAGCGGCATGAAGATCTTCACGAAGAAATGCGGAAAGCTGTAGCCGTCGAGATAGGCGGTCTCGTCGATCTCCCGCGGTACCCCGGACATGAAGCCCTCCAGAATCCACACCGCCAGCGGCACGTTGAACAGGCAGTGGGCCAGCGCCACGGCCAGCGGCGTGTCGAACAGACCGATGGCCGAATAGAGGTTGAAGAAGGGCAGCGCGAAGACCGCCGCCGGGGCCATGCGGTTGGACAGCAGCCAGAAGAACAGATGCTTGTCGCCCACGAAGCGGTAGCGGGAAAAGGCGTAGGCCGCCGGCAGGGCCAGCGCGATCGACAGCACCGTGTTCAGCGCCACATATTGCAACGAGTTCAGGTAACCCGAATACCAGGACGAATCGGTGAAGATCCGCCGGTAATTCTCGAAGGTCAGGGTTTGGGGCCACAGCGTCAGGCCGCTGACGATCTCGGTGTTCGTCTTCAGGCTCATGTTCACGAGCCAGTAGATCGGCAGCATCAGGAACAGGATGTAGAGCGTGAGGACGATCCGTGCGCGCAGCATGGCCCGTTTCCTTTGCTAATTCCGTTGCGCGTCCATGCGGGTCATGACCGTGTAAAAGACCCAGCAGACCGCCAGGATGATCAGGTTGTAGACGATGGACAGGGCCGCGGCCTTGCCCAGGTCGAACTGCCCCAGCGCCAGCTTCACGAGGTCGATCGACACGAAGGTGGTGGAATTGCCGGGGCCGCCGCCGGTCACCACGAAGGGCTCGGTGTAGATCATGAAGCTGTCCATGAAGCGCAGCAGCACGGCGATCAGCAGCACCCGGTGCATCTTCGGCAATTGGATGTTGCGGAACACGGCCCAGCGCGACGCCCCGTCGATCCGGGCCGCCTGATAGAAGGCATCGGGGATGGAGCGCAACCCGGCGTAGCAGAGCAGTGCCACCAGCGAGGTCCAGTGCCAGACGTCCATCGCCACGATGGTCACCCAGGCCGACAGCGGGTCCGCCGTGTAATTGTAAGGGATGCCCAGCCGGTTCACCGCCCAGCCCAGCAGGCCGATGTCCTCGCGGGCGAAGATCTGCCAGATGGTGCCGACCACGTTCCACGGGATCAGCAGCGGCAGAGCCAGCACCACCAGCGTCGCCGCCACCCGCCAGCCATGGCGCGGCATGGACAGCGCCACGGCGATGCCCAGCGGCACTTCGATCAGAAGGATCAGCAGCGAGAACAGCAGGTTGCGCCACAGCGCGTCGAAGAAACGCCCGCCGAGGTCGGTGGAGGGGTCCAGAAGCTCCTGATACCAGCCGATGCCGTTCCAGAAGAACTGGTTGTTCCCGAAGGTGTCCTGCACCGAGTAGTTCACCACCGTCATCAGCGGCAGGATGGCCGAGAAGGCGACGATCAGCAGGACCGGCAGGACGAGCAGCCATGCCCTCTGGTTGACGGGCTTGTCCATCACGCCGCCTCCCCTTCCACGAGCGTTCCGTCCGCGTAGACATGCACCATGGCGGGGTCGAGCAGCAGCGACGCCTCGTCCCCCGCAACCGTCAAATCCTCCGGCACCGTCGCGGCCATGGGCAGGCCCGACAGTTCCACCCGCGCGATGCGCGTGCGCCCCAGATCGTCGAGACGGCGCACCCGCACCGGCAGCCCCCCGGCCCCGGCAGGCGCCAGCGTGGCGAATTCCGGGCGCACGCCGATCTCGATCTTCGCGCCGCCGTTCATGGCCGGATAGCCGCGGCGCAGCGGGATGACGTGCCCGCCGACCCGCGCGGCGCGGCCCGACACCTCCGCCGGCAGGACGTTCATGCCCGGCGATCCGATGAAATGGCCGACGAAGACATGGGCGGGCCGCTCGAACAATTCCTGTGGGCGGCCCACCTGGACGACGCGCCCGTCATGCATGACCACCACCTTGTCGGCGAAGGTCAGCGCCTCCGTCTGGTCGTGGGTCACGTAGATCATCGTCAGGTCCAGCGCCCGGTGCAGCGCCTTCAGCTTCGACCGCAGTTCCCATTTCAGATGCGGGTCGATGACGGTCAGCGGCTCGTCGAAGAGGATGGCGGCCACGTCCGGACGGACCAGCCCACGCCCCAGCGAGATCTTCTGCTTGGCGTCGGCGGTCAGGTTCCGCCCGCGCCGATTGAGGTCCCCCGTCAGGTCCAGCAGCCCGGCGATCTCCCGCACCCGCGCGTCGAGCGGCGCCCCGCGCAGGCCGCGGTTGCGCAGCGGGAAGGCGAGGTTCTCGTAGACCGTCATGGTGTCGTAGACGACCGGGAACTGGAAGACCTGGGCGATGTTGCGCGCTTCGGTCGGCAGGGCCGTCACGTCCTTGCCGTCGAACAGCACCCGCCCCTCGCTGGGGGTCAGCAGGCCGGAAATGATGTTCAGCAGCGTGGTCTTGCCGCAGCCCGACGGTCCCAGCAGCGCGTAGGCCCCGCCCTGCTCCCACACATGGGTCATCGGCTTCAGCGCGTAGTCGGCGTCGCCTTTGGGATTGGCTGTGTAGCTGTGAGCCAGCGATTGAAGGTCGATGCGCGCCATGCCGTCCGCCCTCCCCGTCACGCCGCCATGACCAGCGGCGGCGCCGCGGCCAGCCGCCCGTCATGGCCGAACACGAACAGCCGCCGCGGGTCGATGAAGCACTCGATCCGCTCGCCCGGCTCGACCTCCAGCACGCCACGGGTGACCGCCACCCAGCGGTCCGCGCCGCCATCGGTGCGCGGCAGGTCGATGTGGACGAAGCTCTCCGAACCGGTGATCTCGCTGACCGCCACGACGCCGCGCAGAGCCACGGCGTCGGCGTGGGGCCGCGTCAGATGCAGGTGGTCGGCGCGGAAGCCGATGGTGTAGTCGTCGTCCGGCAGTTCCGCCAGGACGCCGCGCGCCGGCCCATGCTCCCCCGTCGCCAGCACGATCTGCAGGCCGCGCTTGTGCACCCGCATGGTGTTCAGCGGCGGATCGGAGAAGACGCGCGCGCTGGTCAGGTTGGCCGGGCGGCGGTAGACGTCCGGCGTGCGCCCGAACTGCGCCAGCCGCCCTTCCCACAAGGTCGCCGTGTTTCCGCGGAGCAGCAGCGCCTCCGCCGGTTCCGTCGTCGCGTAGACGAAAACCGCGCCGGTCGCGGCGAAGATCTTCGGCAGCTCCTCCCGCAACTCCTCGCGCAGCTTGTAGTCCAGGTTCGCCAGAGGCTCGTCGAGCAGGACGAGCTGCGCCTCCTTCACCAGGGCGCGGGCGATGGCGGTGCGCTGCTGCTGCCCGCCGGACAACTGCTGCGGCGTGCGCTCCAGATAGGGGTCCAGCTTCAGAAGGCGCGCGGCCTCCCGCACCTTGCGGTCGATCTCGTCCTTCGGGCGGCGGGCCACCCGCAGGGGGGAGGCGATGTTCTCGTAGACGGTCAGGGACGGGTAGTTGATGAACTGCTGGTAGACCATGGCGACGGAGCGTTCGCGGACGTGCCGCCCCGTCACGTCCACCCCGTCCACCAGCACGCGCCCGGCGCTGGGCAAGTCCAGCCCGGCCATCAGCCGCATCAGCGACGTCTTGCCCGACAGGGTCGGACCCAGAAGAACGTTCAGCGACCCGCGCTCCAGGGTCAGTGACACGTTCTCCAGGTGAACGTGGCCGCCGACATGCCTGCCGACCTTGTCCAGAACCAAGCCCACCGGCATTCCTCCCCAATATTCATTTTTTCTTTATTGAGATGGTTCTTGTCGCCGTGTTTCCAGCCTATTATTCCGCGCCCATCACTCCGCGGCGTCGGATGCCCTCTCCCTCCGGCGGTACTCCTCCGTCATGAAGGCCGTCATGAAAGCGTCGAGAGCCTGCGCCTGTCCGGCGTCCAGCCGCAGGCCCAGCTTGGTCCGGCGCCACAGCACGTCCTCGGCGGTCTCCGCCCATTCCTCCGCCATCAGGTAGCGGACCTCGGCCTCGGTCAGGGTCGCGCCGAAGTCCCGGCCCAGATCCTCCGGGCGCGCGGCGGAGTCCAGGATCATGCGGGCGCGGGTGCCATAGGTGCGCACCAGCCGTTCCAGATGCGGCTGCGTCAGGAAGGGCGCCCGCCCGCGCAATTCCGCCGCCAGCGCCGCCCCGCCGTCCACCGGGAAGTCGCCGCCGGGCAGGGTGCCAGCGCTGCTCCAACCCGACGCGCCGGGGGCCAGCTTCGGCAGGAAGGGCGCCAACTTGGCGATGGCCGCGTCGGCCAGACGGCGGTAGGTGGTGATCTTGCCGCCGAAGATGTTGAGAAGCGCCGGCTGCCCTTCGCCCGGCGCGTCCAGCGCCAGCACGTAATCGCGGGTCGCCGCCTGCGCCGTGGAGGCGCCGTCGTCGTAGAGCGGGCGCACGCCGGAGTAGGTCCACACCACATCGGCGGGGGTCACCGGCTTGGCGAAATACTCGCCGGCGGCGGCGCAGAGATAGGCGATCTCCGCCTCGGACGCGCGGACGTCCGCCGGATCGCCCTGGTAATCGTTGTCGGTGGTGCCGATCAGGGTGAAATCGCGCTCGTACGGGATGGCGAAGACTATGCGCTTGTCGGCGTTCTGGAAGATGTAGCAGCGGTCGTGGTCGAACAGCTTCGGCACCACGATGTGCGAGCCCTGGACCAGCCGGATGCGCGCGTCCACGGTGGAGCGGGCACCCTTTCGCATCACCTCCGACACCCAGGGTCCGGCGGCGTTGACCAGCGCGCGGGCCCGGATGCTGCTGCGCTGGCCGCTGCGCGTGTCCTCCACCGTCACGGTCCACAGCCCGTCCTCGCGGACGGCGCCCAGGAAACGGGTGCGGGTGCGGATCGCCGCGCCCATGCGGGCGGCGTCCTGCGCGTTCAGGACCACCAGACGCGCGTCGTCGACCCAGCAATCGGAATATTCGAAAGCGCGCGCGAAACCGGGTTTCAGCGGCGCCCCCGCCGGATCGGTCCGCAGGTCCAGCCCGCGCGTGCCCGGCAGCTTTTCCCGCCCGCCGAGGTGATCGTAGAGGAACAGGCCCGTCCGCAGGAGCCAGGAAGGCCGCAGGCCGGGCAGATGGGGCAGCACGAAGCGCAGCGGCCAGATGATGTGCGGTGCCATGCGCCACAGCACTTCCCGCTCCCGCAGCGCCTCCCGCACCAGCCGGAATTCGTAATATTCCAGATAGCGCAGGCCGCCGTGGATCAGCTTCGTCGAGGCCGACGAGGTGCCCGCCCCCAGATCCTTCTGTTCGCACAGATAGACCGAACAGCCGCGCCCCGCGGCGTCCCGCGCGATCCCGCAGCCGTTGATGCCGCCGCCGACGATGGCAAGGTCGTAGACCCCGGCCATCCATCCCTCCTCTTTCGACGCGCGCCGCCCCTTGCGGTCTGCGCTTTTGTTTTCGTTTCGAACGGTAACTGACGGCGTAACGGGCCGCAATACGAAAAAAGTGAACGTGAAGCGAAAGCGCCCCCGCACCCATTCCCTTCCCTCGTTGGGAGAGCCGGTGAACTCCCGCCGCGCCGGCGGGTTATCCAGGCAGGCCAGACCGGAGGAGCGCGTGTTCGAGTGGATCGCAGACATGGTTGAAGGCGGCGGATACGCCGGCATCGCGCTTCTGATGCTGCTGGAAAACGTCTTTCCGCCCATCCCGTCGGAACTCATCATGCCGCTGGCCGGATTCGTCGCGGCCCGCGGGGACCTCAGCCTGCCACTGGTCGTGCTGGCGGGCGGCGCGGGGTCGGTGGCGGGAGCGCTGCTCTGGTACTATGCCGGGCTGTGGCTCGGCGGCGAGCGGTTGAAAAGGCTGGCGGCGCGGCATGGCCGCTGGCTGACCGTCGCGCCGTCGCAGGTGGACGAGGCGTCGGGCTGGTTCCGCCGGCACAGCGCGGCGTCGGTGCTCGTCGGGCGCCTGATCCCGGCGGTGCGCACGCTGATTTCCGTTCCCGCGGGCATCGCCGGAATGGGGCTGGCCCGCTTCCTGGTCTATTCGACCATCGGCACGGCGCTGTGGTCGATGGTGCTGGCCGGAGCCGGCTACGTGCTGGAGGGCCAGTACGACAAGGTGGCGGGCTGGATGGACCCGGCGGCCAAGCTGGTCATCGCCGCCTTCGCCGCCTGGTACGCCTACCGCGTCGCCACCTTCCGCCCGAAGGAGCAGAACTGACGGGGCCGCCCCCGTCAGTTCCTCACGTCACGGCGCGTTCAATCCTTCGCGCCGTCCTTTGAGCTGCTGGTGGGCAGGTCCTTGCGCTTCGTGGACGCCATGTCCTGAAGCTCCTTCTCGCTCATCGTCCGCGCCATCTCCTTCGAGGCGCCGCGCAGGCTGGATTCCGGCTGCTCCCCGCGCTTGGCGGACAGCGCCGCGCCTGCGGCCATCTGCTGCTTCTTGGATTCCGCCTTGCTCATCCGATCCCTCCGCGTGCGGTGACAGGGTCATCCCCCCTCAACAGGGCAGGGCGAATTCCGTTCGCGCGGACGGAAGGGACAAGCGGACGGAAGGGACAAGCGGACGGAAGGGACAACCAACGGTAATGGGCCACAACCAATCTGACGGGCCACCCCTGGCGCGGCTCCGGTCGCGCAAGAAGCACGCACACATTGGTGTGAAACCGCCATTCCCTTATCGCAATGCGCTTTTCAAGATCGTTACAATTTCTCCGAGTTGTATCGCTTGTTGACAAACAACGGTTAGGATGTATTCTCTGCGGCCTAGTCCCTTTTTGGGATGCATATGACGTTTCTGTAAAAGAACCGCCTGATTTTTTCCCGTCGGACACATTGTAACGCCGAAGGAATTGCGGGGACTTCGATGCCCGACACCACGCCTTACCTCCCCAGCGACCGTCTTCAACTGCCCGGCGGTTTCGGGCCTGTGAAGGATTGGCCCGCCCTTCGTCTGCACGAGGGGTTCGAGCGCCTCGCGGATCGGCACCCCGCGGCACCGGCGGTGGTGACGGAGGACGGATTCCTCGATTTCGCCGGGCTGGACGCGGCGGCGAACGCGCTTGCCCACGCACTGCTGGCGCTCGGGCTGGGTACGGAGGAGCCGGTCGGCGTGCTGGCGGAACGGTCGGGGTTCCTGCCGCAGGCTTTTCTGGGGATTCTGAAGGCGGGCGGCGTCTATGTGCCGATGGTCGCCGACCTGCCGGCGGACCGTCTGGCCAACATGGCGCGGCAGGCCGGCATGCGGCTGCTGATCGCGTTGGACGGGCTGACGCCACCGGACGCTCTGACCGATGCCCTGTCCGCCGACGCCCGGACGGAACGGCCCCACGCCGTCCTGCGGCCGGAAGCGCTGGACGCGGAGAGCCTCGCCGGAAGCACGCGGCGCCCGAACCGCGCCGGCCCGGCGGACGGGCTGGCGGTCATCCTCTTCACGTCGGGCTCCACCGGGCAACCGAAGGGCGTGCTGATCCGGCACGACGCCTGCGTGAATCTGGCGCTCGGCCATGCGGAAGCGCAGGGCATCGGGCCGGGCGACCGGGTGCTGCTGTCCACCTCCCCCGGCTTCATCCTGGGCTTCCGGGAGCTGTGCCTGCCGCTGCTCTCCGGCGCCGCCTACGTCCCGGCCTCGCGCGCGCTGATCGACGATCCGGCGCGGCTGCTCGACCACATGGCCCGGCTGGGGGTGACGATCGCCCTGTTCACGCCCTCCTACCTGCGGCTTCTGCGCGGGGCTGTGCCGGCGGGTCTGCGCATGATCCTGACCGCCGGGGAGCGGCCCAACCCCGACGACGCGCGGCACTACGCCCGGCACATCGATTATTGGAACATGCACGGCGCCACGGAGGTCTGCGGCACCATCTGCATGCACAAGGTGACGCCGGACGGCGACGGCCCGCTGCCCAGCGGGCGGCCCTTCACCAACAACGCCGTCCATCTGCTGGATCGTCACGGCAACGAGGTCCCCTATGGCGAGGTCGGGGAGATCCACGTCGTCGGGCGGGGCGTCTCGCGCGGTTATCTGAACCAGCCGGAGCTGACGGCGGAGAATTTCGTGGAGACGCGCTTCGGGCGCGCCTACCGCACGCACGATCTGGGCCGCTGGACCCCGGACGGCGATCTGGAGACGCTGGGCCGCGCCGACGACGTGGTGAAGGTGTCCGGCCAGTCGGTGTCGCTGGGCGAGATCGAGCGCACGCTGCTGCGCCACCCGCTGGTCAGCCGCGCCGCCGCCCTTCAGCACAAGGGCCGCCTGACCGCCATCGTGGAGAGCGCCGACCCGGAGGCCGCGCAGGGCGAGGACTGGCGCGCCTTCCTGACCCGCAGCCTGCCCGCCTACATGGTGCCGGCGCGGGTGAGGGCCGTGCCGAAGATGCCGATCAGTTCCGCCGGCAAGACCGACCGCCGCGCCCTTCTGGCGCTCGCCGAGGAGACTCTGGCCGCGCCCCGCGGCACGGGCGGAACGCCGCCGCGGGGCGATCTGGAGCAGGCCGTCGCCGCGGTGTGGGAAGAGGTTCTGGACGTCCGCCCGGTGATGCGGGACGACGATTTCTTCGCCATCGGCGGCACCAGCCTGCTCGCCATCGCCGTGGGGCAGCGCCTGCACGCGCTCGGCCACGCGGTGCCGGTGCCGGCCATCCTGGCCTCCCGGACGGTGGAGTCCCTGGCCCGCCGCATCGCGGATCGGAAGGGCGAGGACGACGCCGTTCCGCTGGACCTGACCGAAGGCTCCGCCACCGCCGGGCAGGAGGACTTTTGGGTCGCCGCGAAGCTCGGCCTCGCCGCCGCCGGGTCGCATGTGGTGCGCGTCCTGTCGGTGCGCGGCCCGGTCCCGGAGGCGGAGCGCTGGCGCGCCGCCTGGGCCACCCTGCTGGAGCGCCACCCGGCCCTGCGCACCGCCTTCCACACCGACGCCGAGGGGCGGCTGCGCTGGCGCACCGCCGCTGCCGCCGACCTGCCGCCCTCCGCCCGCCTGTCCTTCGACCGCTGCCACGCGCCGGAGGAGGCGCGGGAGCTGATCGCCGGCTACGCCGAAGCCCCCTTTGCCCTGAGCGACGCGCCGCTGGCCCGCGCCGGGCTGCTGTTCATCGAATCCGGCAACGAGACTCTGTTCTGGTTCGTGCTGCACCACGCGGTGGTCGATGGCCAGTCCGCCCGGACGGTGCAGGAGGATTTCCTCGCCCTGCTGCTGGGCCACGCCCTGCCCCCGGCACCCCACGGCGTCGCCCTGGCCGCGCGCGACGAGCTTCGCCACCTCCGCTCCGACCGGGCGGAGCGGGACCGCGCCTTCTGGCAAGCCAGGCTGGACGCCCTGCCGCCGGAGGCGTTCGAGGAACTGCCGCTCGACCAGCCGCGCCCCACCACGCCCGGCGGACGCTCCGCCCCGCCCCTGGCGGAACGGCTGGACGCCGCGACCACCACGGCCCTCGCCGCCATGGCGAAGGCACAGGGCGTGGGGTTGCACGGCCTGCTGCTGGCGGTCCTGGCTGCGGAGACGCGGCGGCGCGGCGGGCGGGCCGACCTGATCCTGGGAACCGGCGTCTCCCTGCGCCCGGCGGGGGCCGAGGGTGCGGTCGGGCATTTCGTCAACCTCGTGCCGGTCGTGCTGTCCGGCGCCGGGGCGCCTTTGGCCGGGCAGATCCGCTCCGCCCAGGACGCGCTGACCGAGGCGGTCGGCCATGCCGATCTGCCCGCCAACCTGATCCAGCGGGAGTTCCGCCAGCGCCGCCCGGACGCGCTTCCGCCCGCCCGCCCGAACCTCTTCGCCGTCGCGCTGACCGCCAACCCGCCGCGCACCAGCGCCGACCCGGACAGCGGCCTGTCCCTGGCCCCGCGCCGCCTGCCGGGCGCGCTCGCCCACCCCGCCGCCGGCCTCGACCTCGCCTTCAGCCACGAGCCGGTGACGGCGGAGGACGGGGAGGGGCTGGAGTTGGCCCTCTTGTGGAATCCGGATGTCTACGCGGAGACGACGGCGCGCTCCTGGCTCGCCGGCTTCGCCGCCTGGGCGCGCTGGCTGGCCGCCGACCCGGCGCGGCTGGACTCCCCGCTGCCCGCCCTGCTGCCGGAGGAACAGGCCCTTCTCGACCGCTGGGAGCATGGCGAGGAGCGCCCCCGCCCGGCCCGCCGCGCCCATGAACTGTTCGAGGAGATCGCCGCCCGCCAGCCGGACCGCCCCGCCGTCGTCACCCGGGACGCCGTGCGGAGTTACGGCGATCTGAACCGGGACGCCGACCGCATCGCCGCCACCCTGATCCACTGCGGCGTGTCGCGGGAGGAGCCGGTGGCGGTTCTGACCGGCTGCTCGCCGGACCTGCCTGCGGCGGTGCTCGGCGTCTGGAAGGCGGGGGCGGCCTATCTGCCGCTGGCCCAGGACCTGCCGCCGGAGCGCATGGCCTACATGGTCCGCGACGCGGGCGCCCGTCTGCTGATCACGCTGGACGGCCAGCCCGTCCCGCCGGCCCTGGCCGAGGCCGTTCCCACGCTGATCCGTCCCGAGATCCTCGAAGGCTCTGCCGCCAAGCCCGCCGTGGCCGGGGCGCCGGAGAACCTCGCCTACATCATCTACACCTCGGGCACGACGGGGCATCCGAAGGGCGTCGCCGTCCGGCACGATGGTTTCATCAACGCGGCGCTGGCGACCGGGGAGACGGTCGGGCTGCGGGCCGACGACCGCATGGCGCTGGCCGCGACGCCGGGATTCGACGCCTCGCTGTGGGAACTCGGGCTGGCGCTTCTGCACGGCATGGCGCTGGTGCCGGTCCCGCCGGAGCTGCGCGACGATCCCTGGGCGCTGAAGGACGCCTATGCCGATCTCGGCGTCAGCGTGGCCTTCCACGCGCCCTCCTACCTGCGGGTCAGCAAGGAGAAGCCGTTCCGCGGTCTGCGCGTCCTGCTGACCGGCGGGGAGGCGCCGAACGCCGACGACGCCCGCCACCACGCAGCCGATCTCGCCTTCTGGAACGCCTACGGACCCACGGAGGCGAGCATCCTCGTGTCCATGGGCCGCATCACGCCGGAATCCGGAACCGGCGGCCCGGTGTCCGCCGGGCGCCCGCTGCCCAACTGCCGCGTCACGCTGCGCCGTCCGGACGGCACGCCGGTTCCGCCGGGCCTGTCGGGGGAATTGTGGCTGGGCGGGGTGGGCTTGGCCCGTGGTTACCTCAACAACCCGGACCTGACCGGCCGCGCCTTCGTGGAAACGGCGGAGGGCCGCTTCTACCGCACCGGCGACCTGGGGCGCTGGACGCCGGACGGGCAACTGGTCCTGTGCGGGCGCATCGACCATCAGGTGAAGCTGCACGGCCAGCGCGTCGAGCTTGCCGAGATCGAGCAGGACCTTCTGGCTCACCCCGCAGCCGCCCAGGCCGTCGTTCTGGTGGACGCCGCGGCGCAGGGCACCAAGGCACTGCGCGCCTTCGTCCGCGCCAAGGACGGCGCTGCCCTGCCCGACGAGGACGCTTGGCGCGCCTTCCTGGCCGACCGCCTGCCCGCCTTCATGGTGCCGGCCAGCGTGACGGCGGTGGACAGCGTTCCCCTGACGCCCGCGGGCAAGATCGACCGCGACGCCCTGCTCCGCCTCTCACACGCCCACGGCCATGCCGCCACGGCGGAGCGGCAGGCGCCGCTGGACGGGTTGGAACGCCGCATCGCCGACCTGTGGAGCGGTCTGCTGGGCGAAGAGGTCGCGCGAACCGACAACTTCTTCGCGCTCGGCGGCAACAGCCTGCTGGCGGTGACCATCGCGCACCGGCTGTCGCAGGAATTGGGCATGACCGTCCCGGCGCGCGCCCTGTTCGCCGCTCCGACCCTCGCCGGCTTCGCCCGCAAGGTGGCGGAGTTGCGCGACACGGAGGCACCGCAGCCCGATACGGCCCACTCCGACCTCGCCACCGAAGGGGAGCGGGAATTCCGGGTGGCCGAGGCGGCGGGGCTCGACACCCGCCCCTTCATCATCCCGGTGATCCGCGCGATTGAAGGAGAGGTGCCGGACCCGGCCCGCTGGACGGACGCCTGGGCGGCGCTGGCCGCGCGGCACGAGGCGTTGCGCACCGCCTTCGCGGAGGATGCGGACGGGCTCCTGCGCCGCCGCATCGCCCCGACCCTCGACGTCGCGCTGGAAATCGCGGCACTGCCGGACCGCGCCGCGGCGCTGGCCCACATCCGCACCCGGCAGGGGGAACCCATCGCCATGGCTTCGGCGCCGCTGTGGCGCGCCGGGCTGGTGACCTTGGAGGACGGCGGCGCGCCGCTGTTCTGGATGGCGCTCCATCATTCCATCGGCGACGGGCGCTCGGTCGGCATCCTTCTGGAGGAACTGGCCGCGCTGCTGGCCGGTCATGACCTGCCGCCCCTGACCGCGCGCTACGCCGCCATGGCCGCCCGCGAGCGCCGCTATCTCGACAGTCCGGCCCGCAAGGCGGACGAGGCCCATTGGCGGGAGGCGCTGTCGGCCCTGCCCGCCGACGCCTTCGACGACTGGCCGCTCGACACGCCGCGCGCCGCCGGGGCCACGCCGGGCAGCCACCGGTTCGAACTGCGGCTGGACCCGGCCACCGCCACCGGGCTGAAGGCCGTCGCCCGCCGTCACGAGGCCAGCCTGCACGCCGTCGTCCTGACCCTGCTGGCGCGCGAAGTGCGGCGGCGCACGGGGCGCGGCGCCTTCACCATCGGCACGACCGGAGACATCCGGGAAACCGCCGGGGACGCACGGGTCGTCGGCTATGGCGTCAACATGCTGCCTCTGGCCGTCCGCCCCGCCGCCGAGGCCCCCTTCGGGGCGGAGCTGCGCGCCACCCAGGCGGCTCTGGCCGGAGCGCTGCAGCACGCCCGCCTGCCTTTCGCGCGGCTCTATCACGGCTTCTGGGCGGAGCACCCGCAGCACCGCGACCCGGCCCGCTACCCGCTGTTCGACATCGCGGTGACGGAGAATCCGCAAGCCGCCCCCGCCACCGGCCCGCTGCGCTTCGTCCGCCCCGATGGCGAAGGCTTGGCCTATGAGCGCACCGGCCATTCGCCGGGCCAGGACATGGTGCTGATCCACGAAGGGCTGGCCGATGGTGGGCTGCTTCTGCAATGGCACGTCAACGCGGCGCTCTACGCCAAGGACACGGCGGAGCGCTGGTTCGAGGGGCTGACCGGCTGGGCGCGCTGGCTGGGGGCGGACTCCGCCCGCGCCGACAGGACGCCGCCCGCCCTGCTGCCGGAGGAGGAAGCCACCCTCGCGGCGTGGGAGCATGGCCCGGCGGCGGAACGCCCCGCCCTGCCCCTCCACGCGCTGTTCGAGCGGCTGATCGACCGGCCCGGCACCGGCCAGGGCGGGCGCCCGGCGGTCATCACCGCCGACCGCGTTCTGACCTACCGCGCGGTGGAGGCGGAGGCCAACGCCATCGCCCATGCCCTGCGGGAGCGCGGGGTGGAGCGCGGGACCGTGGTCGGCGTCCTGACGGGCCGCTCCCCCAACCTGCCCGCCGCGCTGCTGGGCGTGTGGAAAGCGGGGGCGGTGTATCTGCCGCTGGCCGCCGACCTGCCCGCCGACCGGCTGGCCTTCGTCGCCGGGGACGCCGGGGCAGACCTGCTGCTGGCGCTGGATGGTGCTGCGGTGCCCGACGCGCTGTCCAACCTGCCACTGTTGCGCCCGAAGGACCTGTCCGCCGATTTCCTCACCGCGCACGCCCACCGTCCGCACATCCCGACCGGGCCGGAGGACACGGCCTACATCCTCTACACCTCCGGCTCCACCGGGCGGCCCAAGGGCACGCCGGTCAGCCACGGCGCCTATGTGAACATGGTGCTGGGCGCGGGCGAGGTCTTCGGCCTGACCGCCGAGGACCGGACGCTGATGTTCGCCTCGCCCTCCTTCGACGTGTCGCTGTCGGACATCGGCGTGCCGCTGGCCGCCGGTGCGGCGCTCTGCGCCGTTCCCTACGAGGTGCTGAGCGCGCCGGCCCGCCTGATCGCCGTCCTGGCGGAGCAGGGGGTGACCGTCGCCGACCTGACCCCGACCTATCTGCGCCTGCTCGACGGGGCGGAGCTGCCGTCCCTGCGCATCCTGGTGACGGGTGGCGAGGCGCCGCTGGCGGCGGACGTGCGGGCCTATGCCGGGCGGCTGCGCTACTACAACGCCTACGGTCCGACCGAGAACACCATCACCAGCGCCATGGGCCTGCTGAGCGCGGAGGACCGGGGCTTCCTGTCCGTCGGGCGTCCGCTGCCCAACACGTCGGTCCACATCCGCGACGCGGCGGGCCAGCCGGTGCCGCCGGGGGCGGTGGGGGAGATCTGGCTCGGCGGCGCGAACCTCGCCCAGGGCTATCTGAACCGTCCGGAGCAGGAGGCGGCGGCCTTCGTCGGGACGGGCACCGGGCGGCTCTACCGCTCCGGCGACCTCGGGCGCTGGCGTGCCGGGGGCGAGTTGGAGGTGCTGGGCCGCATCGACGATCAGGTGAAGCTGAACGGCATCCGGATCGAGCTTGGCGAGATCGAACAGGCGCTGGGCGGCCATCCGGACATCGCGCAGGCGGTGGCCCTGGTGCAGGGCAAGGCCGGAACGGCGCAGAGCCTGTGGGCCTTCGTCCGCCCCGTGCCCGGCAAGCCGGTTCCGGCGGAAGACTCCTGGCGCGGCTGGCTGGCCGAACGGCTGCCCGCCGTGATGATCCCGGCGGGGGTGATCGCGGTGGAGACGGTGCCGGTCACCGCCTCCGGCAAGGTGGACCGCGCGGCGCTGCAAGGGCTGATCGCGGGCCACGCCCCGCAGGGCGCCCAGGTGCCGCCGCAGGGCCGGATCGAGGAAGCCGTCGCCCGCGTCTGGGCGGAGCGGCTGGGTCGAGGCCCGGTCTGGCGCGACGACAATTTCTTCGCGCTCGGCGGCCACAGCCTGCTCGCCATCGCCGTCGCCCACGCGCTGGAAAAGGAGCTTGGGCGCCCCGTCTCCGCCCGCGACCTGTTCACCGAGCCGACCCTGCGCGGCTTCGCCGCCCGTCTCGCCGCCGCCGCTCCCATCGAAACCTCGCCTGACGTGGAATCCGACCGCGCAACGGAAGGCCAGCGGGAGTTCTGGGTGGCCGAGCAGGCCGGGCTGGACACGCGCGGCTTCAACATCCCCCTGACCCTGGCGGTGGAGGGCGGCACCCCCGCCGACGACCGCTGGCCCGACGACCGCTGGCAAGACGCCTGGACGGCCCTGGCCGACCGGCACGAGGCGCTGCGCACCGGCTTCCGGGAGGACGAGGACGGCACGCTCCGCCGCATCGTCCATTCCACGACCGCCGGGCTGGAGATGGACACGGCCCCCGACCGCGCCGCCGCGCTGGACCACATCCGGGCGCGCCAGACGGCGCCCTTCGCCATGGCCGTTCCGCCGCTGTGGCGGGCCGGGCTGGTCCGGGTGGCGGACGGCGACGGCGACCTGTTCTGGATGGCCCTGCACCATTCCATCGGCGACGGCCTGTCCCTCGCCCTGCTGGCCGACGATCTCGCTCTCCTCCTGCGCGGCGGGGCACCGGGAGCCCCCGTCCCCGGCTTCGGCCGCTCCGCCGCGCGGGAGGAGGCCTATCTGGCCGGCGAGGCCGCCCGCGAGGATGCGGAGCATTGGCAGCGCCTGCTCGCCGGGATCGACCCCGCCGCCTTCGAGGAATGGCCGCTCGACCTGCCCCGTCCGTCCGTGCGCAGCGCCGGAACGGCGAAGGGGAGCCACTGCCACCGCGTCCGCCTCGCCCCGCCCGTCGCGGAATCGCTGCGCGCCTTCGCCCGGAACAACGGCGCCAGCCTGCACGCCCTGATGATGACGCTGATGGCGCGGGAGGTGCGGCGCCGCACGGGCCGGGCGGCGTTCCTGATGGGCACCGCCGCCTCCACCCGCGAGACGGCGGAGGAGGCGGGCGTCGCCGGCTATTACGTCAACATGCTGCCGCTGCCCTTCCGCGCGGACCGCGCCGAGCCTCTGGAACAGGCCGTCAAGGCCACGCAGGCCCGTCTGGCGGAGGCGCTGCGCCATGGCCGCTACCCCTTCGCCCGAATCTACCAGGAGTTCCGCAGCAACCAGCCGCAGGCCCACCATCCGGGCCGCTACCCGCTGTTCGATCTGGCGGTGACCGAGAATCCCGTCCTCGCCGGTCCCCGAGCGGACGGGCTGCGCTTCGCCGCCGTCGAGTCCTTCGACGGCGAGGACATCCGCTACGAGTTGCGCCACAACGCCCCCGCCCAGGACATCGTTCTGGTGCATGAGGGGCAGGCGGACGGCGGGCTGGTCCTCCAGCTCTACGCCAACGCCGCCCTCTACGAGCGGGAGACCGCCTGCGCCTGGACCACGGCGTTGGCTGGCTGGGCGCGGCTGCTGGCCGATCCGGGACGCGCGCCGGGCACGCCTCTGCCCGCCCTTCTGCCGGAGGAGGAAGCCCAGCTCGCGGCGTGGGAGAACGGCCCGGCGATGCCGCACCCCGTCCCCTGCATCCATCACCAGTTCGCCGCCCTGGCGCGGTCGCAGCCGGACCGTCCCGCCCTCGTCACCGACGATGCGGAGATCGGCTACGCCGCGCTGAACGCCCGCGCCAACGCGCTGGCTCACGCGCTGCTGGCCCACGGCGTCCGGAACGGCGAGCCGGTCGGCGTCCTGACGGAGCGCTCGCCCGCCCTGCCCGAAACGGTTCTGGCGATCTGGAAGGCCGGGGCCGCCTATCTGCCGCTGACCCGCGACCTGCCGGCGGACCGGCTGGCCTTCATCGCCCGCGACGCCGGTATCCGCGTGGTGGTGGCGCTCGACGGGCATCCCCTGCCCGACACGCTGGAACAGGCCGGCTACGCGCTTCTCCGCCCCGAAGCCCTGACCGACGATTTCCGCGCCGCCCATTCCCACGAGCCGGAGGCCGGGGAGCGCGGCGCGCCCGGCGATCTGGCCTACATCATCTACACCTCCGGCTCCACCGGGAAGCCGAAGGGGGTGATGCTGCATCATGGCGGCACGCTGAACCTCGGCCTGTCGATGGCGCGCATGATGGGGGTCCAGCCGGACGAGCGGACGCTCCTCAGCTCCTCCCCCTCCTTCGACGCCTGGATTTCCGACACGGTGACGACCTGGGTGACGGGCGGGGCCGTCGTTCCCATCCGGCGGGCGGAGATGGACGACACCGCTGGCCTGCGCGCCAGGATCGAACGGCTGGGGGTCACCTCCGCCACCCTGCCGCCGTCCTACCTGCGGCTGTTCGAGCAGGCGGATTTCCCGACCCTGCGAATCCTGATGACGGTGGGCGAGCCGCCCAACGCCGCCGACGCCCTGCATTACGCGGCCCGGCTGCGCTACATCAACGGCTACGGCCCGACCGAGAACACCGCCGCCGCCAGCATCGGGATTCTGACGCCGGATTCCCCCCGCATGACTGCCGGGCGCCCCCTGCCGAACACCGCCATCCACATCCTGGACGAGGACGGGGAGCCGGTGCCTCCCGGCAGCGTCGGCCATGTCTGGCTGAGCGGCATGGGGCTGGCCATCGGCTATCTGAACCGTCCCGACCTGACCGCCGCCGCCTTCGTGGAAACCCCGCAAGGACTCCGCTACCGCACCGGCGATCTGGGCCGCTGGCTGCCCAACGGGGAACTGCTGGTGCTCGGGCGCTCCGACAGTCAGGTGAAGCTGCGCGGCCAGCGCGTGGAACTGGGGGAGATCGAACACCGGCTGGAATCCCACCCCGGCGTCCAGCAGGCCGTCGCCCTGGTGGACACGCCGCCGGGCGGCGCGCAGACCCTGTGGGCCTTCGTCAGCCTCGCCCCGGACGCGGTGGAGCCGAGCCAAGCCGCCTGGGCCGCACATGCGGCGGCCGCTCTGCCCGCCTACATGGTGCCGGCGGCGGTGATCCGGGTACCGGCGATCCCGGTGACGGTGGCCGGCAAGGTGGACCGCAGGGCGCTTCTGCAAGCCCTGGCCGACCACACCGCCGCCGTCCCGTCCGAAGGCGCCGCCGCCTCCGGCGCCTTCACCCCGCCGCGCAACGCGGTGGAGCAGCGGGTGGCCGACCTGTGGGCCGAACAGCTCCAACGGCCCGTTCCGGGGCGGGAGGCGAGCTTCTTCGAGCTGGGCGGCGACAGCCTGCGGGCGATCGCCGTGGTCAACCGGCTGCGCCGCGAGTTCGCCTGCAGGATCAACGATCTGTATGAAGCCCCGGTGCTGGCGGATTTCGCGCTGCGGCTGCGGCCCCAGCCGGACCATCTGCACCGCGTCATCGCCTCCGTCCGCGCCCACTGGCGGGATTATCAGGCGGATCTGCCCGCCTTCGACGCCGCCCGCGACCGGGCGCTGGCCGAGCAGCAGCGGGCCTACGAGGCGCGCAACGCCGCCTACGCCGCCTTCGACGGGGCGGAGCGGCGGGACTACGGCGACGTCCTGCTGACCGGGGCCACCGGCTATCTCGGCGCCTATCTGCTGCGTGAGCTTCTGGCCGACCCGGAGCGGCGCGTGACGGCGCTGGTCCGCGGGGGCGACGACGGAGCCGCCCGCGCCCGGCTGGGCCGCGTGCTGGCCGGCTATTTCGGGGCGGAAGGCGGGGCGGCGCTGATCGCCGATCCGCGCCTGACCGTCCGGGCCGGCGACCTGCGCCGCGACGGGCTGGGCCTCGCCCCGACTGTCCATGGCGCACTGGCGGAGGGGGTGCGGGCGGTCTTCCACTGCGCCGCCAACGTCAACCACTTCGGCCATTACGCGGAGTTCCACGCCGACAACGTGGAGGCGACGCGGCGGCTTCTCGACCTCGCCGCGCAGCGGCGGAGCGATCCGGCGGACTTCCACCTGATCTCCACCTTGTCGGTCACCGGCAAGGCGCCGGAGGAGGGGTTCCAACTCGTCACCGAATACGACGCGGTGCCGGAACGGCTGGACGAAAACTACTATGTCCGCAGCAAGCAGGAGGCGGAACGGCTGGTCACGGCAGCGCGCGGGGATCTGCGCAACGCCAGCATCCACCGCGTCGGCAACGTCGTCTTCGCGGCGGAAGGCGGGCCGTTGCAGTTGAACCTGCGGGACAACGCCTTCTTCCGGCAACTGGCCGCCTTCGTGCGGCTGGGGGTGGTGCCCGACGATTCGCACGTCTGGCTCTGCCATGTGGACCTCGTGGCCCGCGCCGTGGCGCTGCTGGCCGGTGCCGCCGGGCTCGCCAACGAGACGCACCATGTGGAGAACCACCGCCGCGACACGCTGGCCGACTTCGTGACCTCCGCCCGCGGGATGGAGGGAGCGGTGCGGGCGGTCGGCTTCGAAGCCCTGCTCGACCGGCTGGAGCGCGCCATCGGGGAGCCGGAGATGGACGCCGCCCTGACCCAGACGATGGAAGGTTTCGGCCTCTACGGCGGGCGCTCCCCGCAGGCGCGCGGGCGGCGGCAGGAACTGACCTCCGAACGCACGCAACGGCTGCTGGCCCGCATGGGCTTCGGCTGGCCGCCGGTTCCGCGCGCCGGGCAGGCCGACATGCTGCGCGCCGCGGCTGAGCTTTTCTATCGATGAACGCCTGGGGACCCTACATGCTGAACCACGTCCAAGACCTGGGCTTCCGCGCCGGTGAATTCACCGTGGAGCCGCTGTCCGACACCGAGGCGGGACGTGTCCTGGACGTTCTGGCGGCCCGCCTCGGGGCGGAGACGGACGCCGCGTCCCTCGTCCCGGACGGTCGGGAAGCCGACCTGCGCGGGGAGCTTGCGGAGGCCGCCCCCGGTCTGTCCGCCCTGGCCGCGGCGATCCGCGACCGGCTGGAGACCAGCCACAGCGGCGTGCTGATCCGCCGCGCCCATCTGGGCCACCGCGATCTCGACACCCGGCGCCGCCTGCTCTACGCACTGGCGGTCTGCATGGGCGCGCCGACCGCCACCGACCGGATCGACCGCAAGGTGGTGTGGGACATCAAGGTCCGGCCCGAGATGGTCCGCACGGGCAGCGCCTCCACCTTCTCCGAACACGCCGACGAGGCCGACTTCCACACCGACACCCAGTATTTCCCGAACCCCGAACGCTACATGCTGCTTTACTTCGCACAGGCCGCGGCCTGCGGCGGCGGGCGGTCCAGCCTGCGCGACGCGCGCTGCGTCCGCGAGGCGCTGGAGCGCAGCGAGGAGGGGCGCTGGGCGCTCGACCTGCTGTCGCGGCGGGCGCTGCCCTTCCGCATCCCGGCCACCTTCACCAGCACCGGATCGCGGGACGCGGTCGAGATGACCTTCGCCACCGTCTTCGGCGAGCGGCCCAGCATCCGCTTCCGCACCGACACGCTGCGCCGGGGCTTGGCCGCCTGTCCGGAGCACGACACGCCGGAGGTCCGCCGCGCGCTCGCCATCCTCCAGGCGGAGCTGGACGACCCGGCCCGGCGGCTGGAGACCTTCATGGAGTCCGACTCCCTGCTGGCGATCAACAACCACGAGGCGCTTCACGGGCGGGGCGCCTTCGCCGACCCGGAGCGCCACGCACTGCGCATCCGCATCGACGATGGCGCCCCGCAGGATGGCGCCCGGCAGGAAGGCGCGCCTCGGGATTCCGCCCGATGAATCTTCTCCGCCTGCTCGGACGGCTGGGACCGGCGCCGCTGCGCCGGCTGATCCTCTACGCCCTGGGCTCGGCGCTCTCCTCCACGTTGGTGCTCGCCCTGGTCAACCGCGGCGCCGAGGAGATCGCGGCGGAGAAGGCCGACTTCGTCAACGTGCCGCTCGCCGTCGCCTTCGTCGTCAGCGTCGTCCTCTACATGCTCCTGGAAGGCCGCATGGTCGCCCATCTGTCGGCGGATGTGGAGGAGGTGGTGGACACGCTGCGCATGCGGCTGCTCGACCAGATCCGCCGCGCCGACCTGTGGAAGCTGGAGCGCTTCGGCCAGACCCCGCTGTTTGAGAGCGTGACGCAGAGCACCCAACTCATCTCCCAGAATTCGCAGTTCCTGGCGCTGACCGTGCGCTCGGTCCTGCTGACCGGGACGATCCTGCTCTACATCGCCACCATCTCCCCGGTCGCCTTCCTGCTGATCGGCGGGCTTCTGGGCACCGGAACGTGGTTCTACATCCGGCTGGGCCGCGCGCTGGAGGAACGGCACCGCGCCATGATGGCGGAGGAGGCCACTCTGTTCGAAGGCGTGTCGGACCTGTTCGACGGCTTCAAGGAACAGCGCCTGAACAGCGCCCGCAGCCACGACCTGAACGCCACCTTCGGCACCGTGTCCGACCGCACGACGGCGGCCCGCGGAGAGGTGCATCTGCACACATGGCAGCAGTTCGTGTTCGGCGAATGCGCCTTCAACCTGATGCTGGGCGTGGTCGTCTTCGTCGTGCCGACCTATTCCAGCGCCATTTCGGCGGAACTGGTGAAGATCACCGCCGCCATCTTCTTCATGTCGGCCCCGGTCTTCGGGCTGATGCAGTCGCTGGCGGTGATGAGCGCGGCGGAGGCCGCCGCCGGGCGCATGATGGCTCTGGAAGGCCGGCTCGCCGAACTGGCGGAGGCCGGAAGCGACGGCCCCACCCTGCCGGTGCCCGTCAATTTCGCCGAGGTCAGGCTGGAGGGGGTGGAGTTCGCCTTTCCCGCCCCGCCGGGTGAGCCGCCCTTCGCGGTCGGCCCCTTCGACCTGACCATCCGGCGCGGCGAGGTGATGTTCATCACCGGCGGCAACGGGTCCGGCAAATCGACCTTCATCAAGCTGCTGACCGGCCTCTACCACCCGCTGCGCGGACGGCTGACGGTGGACGGCGTGCCGGTCGGGCCGCAGCGCGTCGCCGCCTACCGCGAGCTGATGGCCACCGTCTTCGCCGATTTCCACCTGTTCGCCCGCCTGTATGGACAGGACCGCATCAACCTTCTGGAAGCCGCCGACCTGATGCGCTGGATGGAGATGGAAAAGGTCACCGCGCTGGAAGGCGACCGCTTCGGGCGCCGCGACCTGTCCGCCGGGCAGCGCAAGCGGCTGGGCCTCGTCGCCGCGATCCTGGAGAAGGCGCCGATCCTGATCCTGGACGAATGGGCCGCCGACCAGGACCCGCATTTCCGCTTCAAGTTCTACCGGGAGGTCGTGCCGGAGCTGAAGCGGCGCGGCCTGACCATCGTGGCGGTGACCCACGACGACCATTATTTCGACGTCGCCGACCGCCGCCTGCACATGGAGGAAGGCCGCCTGACCGAGCTGACGGTGGCGGCGGGGGGCGTGGCATGAGGCTGGCCGCCATCGTCCTGCGCGAGATTCCGGAGAATCTGCGCACGCTCGCCCTGATGAACGTCCTGTCGGCGATCGCGACGGCGGCGCTGCTGTGGCTGGTGGACGCCGCCGCCAAGGACGCCACCCAGGGCATCGTCAGCCCGCGCCTTCTGGTGATGTACGCGGTCACGGTGACGCTGTTCGGGGTGACCCACAATTACGCGCTGATCACCGCGTCCCAGGACGCCGAACGGCTGATCCACAAAATCCGGCTGCGCCTGTTCGATCTGGTGCGCCGCGCCGACCTCGTGACCGTGGACCGCATCGGGCGGGCTTCGCTGCACGGCGTGCTGACCCAGGACACGCAGACGCTGGCCCAGACCCTGCCCCTTCTGGCGATCGGCGGGCAGCAGGCGGTGATGCTGGTCTTCCTGGCGGTCTATCTGGCCTGGCTGTCGCCGCTGGCCTGTGTGATGGCCTTCGCCTTCGCCGGGATCGCCGTGGCCGTGAAGGTCGCGCGGGTGCAGCGCCTGCGCCGCAACATGATGGACGCGGCGGCGGCGGAGGCGCGCGTCTTCGACGGGCTGACCGATCTGCTGCGCGGCTTCAAGGAGGTGCGGATGAACCGCCCCCGCGGCGACGGGCTGATCCGCAACCTTGCCGACGCCTCGTCCCGGGCGCGGGCGGTGAATGTGGACATGAAGGCGCAGTGGGGGCGCAACTTCGCCCTGGTCGAGGCGATGTTCTACACGCTGATCGGCATGATGGTCTTCGCCGTGCCGCTCTTCACCACCGGCTATCACGAGGTGGTGGTTCCGGCGACCACGGCGGCGCTGTTCATCGTCGGGCCGGTCAGCACCGTCTCCTTCGTCACCCCGCTGGTCACCCAGACCGAGATGGCCCTGTCCAACATCGAAGCGATGGAGGAGCGGCTGCGCGCCGCCGCCGGAAGCGCCCCGGACGAGGGCGCCGACCGGCTGCCCGGCCCGCCCGCCAGCATCGCCCTGGCCGACGCCACCTTCGCCTATCGCGACGGCGAGGGGACCCCGGTCTTCGCGGTCGGGCCGCTGGCGGCGGAGTTCCGGGCGGGGGAGATCACCTTCGTCACGGGCGGGAACGGGTCCGGCAAGTCCACCATGCTGCGCCTGCTGACCGGGCTGATGCCGCTGAGCGGCGGTCAGCTCCTGGCCGATGGGGAGCCGGTGCCGGCGGAGCGGATGCAGAGCTACCGCGACATGATCTCCGCCATCTTCTCCGACTACCACCTGTCGCGCCGCCTCTACGGCGTGGCCGACCCAGAGCCGGCGCGCGTCCGCGCCCTGCTGGAGCGGCTGGAGATGCAGGACAAGGTGACGGTCGCGGACGGCTGTTTCAGCACGGTCGCCCTGTCCACCGGCCAGCGCAAGCGCCTCGCCCTCGTGGTCGCGCAGTTGGAGGACAAACCGGTCATCGTCCTGGACGAATGGGCCGCCGACCAGGACCCGCATTTCCGCCGCGTCTTCTACGAGGAGCTGCTGCCGGAGCTGAAGGCGAAGGGCAAGATCGTCATCTGCGTGACCCACGACGAGCGCTGGTTCGGCCTCGCCGACCGCGTCTATCACATGAACGAGGGACGCATCGGGGAAGGGCACGGCCACCATCACCTCTTCGCGCTGGAGGATGCATGACAGCCCCGTCCGCATCCCTCTGGCTTCAGGGCTTCCGCCCGCCGGCGGCGCCGCGCCGGACCCTGGTCTGCTTCCCCTACGCCGGGGCCGGAGCCGCCGTCTTCCGCGATTGGGCGCACGAGGCCGGGCCGGACACGGAGCTTCTGGCCGTGCGCCTGCCGGGGCGGGAGAACCGCATCGCCGAACCGCCGTTCCGGCGGGTGGAAGACACCGTGCCCGGCATCCTGGCCGCGCTGGAGCCTCTGACGGACCGCCCCCTGACCCTGTTCGGCCATTCGCTGGGGGCGGCGCTGGCCTACGCCACCGCCCGCGCGCTGGTGGCGCGGGGGCGTCCGCCCGCTCTGCTGGCCGTTTCGGGGCGCCGGGCGCCGCACCTGCCGTCGCGGCGGCCGCCGTCCGACGGCCTGGACGACGCGGCCTTCCTCGTCCGCCTCGCCGCGCTGGGTGGCACCCCGCCGGAGGTTCTGGCCTGCGACGACCTGATGGAGCTGATGCTTCCCATGCTGCGGGCCGATTTCGCCATGTCGGACGCCTTCCTGGAGGACGATCCTCCGCCGCTGCCCGTGCCGCTGCTGGCCTTCGCCGGAGCGGAAGACGCCGAAGTCACGGAGGCGGAAGTCGCCGGGTGGGAGCGGCTGGCCGGGGCGGGTTTCATGCGGCTCACGCTTCCCGGCGGTCACTTTTTCCTGCACGGGCACCGCGCTTCGATTGTCTCACGGTTGAATGAAAATGCTTTTTCAGATCAGCGAACATGACGGCTTACCTTTCGATGGCAATTTCTTTGACGGAAACAACCGGATTCGTTAGCCCATATGACGGTGCCGCCGGCGACCACCGGCGGCGTTTTCGGAGCGGGCCGTCCCTTCGGGGCCGACTTCGCCGCGGACCATCCCGGTGCGCGGCGTTCATTGCTGATTTTCTCTCGACAACGTCCATTTTTGGAGCACCACAGCATGGTCAGTGAGAAGGAAACGCCGGGCGGCAAGGCCAAGCCGGAGACGGCGGCCACCCCCACCCCGGCCCCGGAGGCCGTGAAGACCGCCCCCGAAAGCACCGCCGAATCCACGGCCTCCGCCACCGCGTCGGAAACCGCCCCGGAGACCGCTGCGGAAACCGCCGTGTCCGAAGCCGCCCCGGCCTCCACGGAAACCCGCGCGGCGGAGATCATCCGCAAGCATGTGCTGATGTCCGCCGCCGCGGGCGTCATCCCGCTGAACTTCGTTGACACCGCCGCCCTGGCCGTCGTGCAGCTCCGCCTGCTGAAGGAGCTGTCGGAGCTGCACGGCGTCGACTTCCGCGGCGACATCGGCCGTTCCGCGGTCGGCACGCTGTTCGCCACGGTCGCCCCGACCGCCCTGGCCGGCGGCCTGCTCGGCTCCATGGCCTTCAACATGGCCCTGCGGTCGGTGCCGGTGATCGGCACGGTCACGCGGCTGGCGACCCAGCCGGCCTTCAACAGCGCCTTCACCTACGCGCTGGGCAAGGTCTTCCAGCAGCACTTCGCGTCGGGCGGCACCTTCCTGACCTTCCAGCCGGAAAAGGTGAAGACCTATTTCCGCGAGAAGTTCGAGGAGGCCCGCCGCCGCAAGGGTGCGGCGCCGGAGGCGGCCCCGGCCGCGGCCTGACCGCCGCGTCCGTTTCGTACCCGGAAGGACGGGCGGGGAGGTTCCGCACATCCCCGCTCTCCTCCCGCCGTCCTCCCATTCCAAGGCCGGAAGCGCATGCCCGTCTTTCTCGTCACGCTCTATCTCCTCGCCTGTCTGGTGTGCGGCGTCATGGGGCGCAACACCACGATCGGCTTCATCGGCCATTTCCTGCTGGCCCTCTTCCTGACCCCGCTCGTGAATTTCGTGATCCAGGCGGTGGGGCGCCCCAGCGCGCGGGAACGTGAGAAGATGCTGACGACGAGACCGCGATGACCACGCTGGACCAGTCCGCCGGGGACGGCGTCGCCCGCGCCCCCCTGTGGCAGCGCGCCCGGCTGTGGATGAAGCGCCGCAGCGTGTCGATCTACGCGCTGACGCTGACCCTGATCCTGGGCTTCCTCGCCATCGCCCCCGCCATCTTCGTGGAGGTGCCCTCCGGCCATGTCGGCGTGCTGTGGCTGCGCTTCTTCGGCGGCACGGTCACCGACCGGGTGTACAGCGAAGGCACGCACCTGATCTTCCCGTGGGACCGGGTGACGATGTACGACGTGCGCCTGCGCACCGACACCCGCACCTATGAAGCCGTGGCGGCCAACGGCATGTCGATGACGGTGGACGTATCCCTGCGCTACCGCATCAACCCGCCCGCCGCCGGTCTGGTCCACAAGTTGGCCGGGAGCGATTACGCGGAAAAGCTGGTGCATCCGGAGATCGCCAGCCTCGTCTACGAATTCGTGTCGCAGCACAAGCCGGAGAACTTCTATTCGGTCAACCGGGCGGACATCCAAGGCTTCCTGCTGCGGGAGGCCCGCCAGCAATTCCCCGTTCCGCCGATCGACATGCAAGCGCTGAAGCTGGCGCCCGGCGCGACGGCGGAGGATTACGCCTCCGTGATGATCCGGGTGGAGGACGTGCTGGTCGCCGGGGTCAGCTTCCCGCCGCTGGTCCGGCAGGCCATCGACCGCAAGATCGAGCAGCAGCAGATCATGGAGGAATACGACTTCCGCATCACCCGCGAGATCAAGGAACGCGACCGCAAGCGGATCGAGGCGGAAGGCGTCCGCGATTTCCAGGACATCGTGGCCCGCAACATCACGCCGGAATATCTGCGCCTGCGCGGCATCGAGGCGACGCGGGCCTTCGCCACCTCCCAGAACGCCAAGACGATCATCATCGGCGGGCGCGACGGGCTGCCGGTCATCCTCAACACCGGCGACGACGCCAGGACGGGCACAGCCGCCGCAGCGTCGCAGGAAACCCACACGAAGGAGCCGGCCGCGAACGGAGCGGACGAGATCACCGCGCGCCTGTCCACCCTGGACGCGCCGCCAACGGAAAACACCGCGCGGGAAGCCCCGCCGGACACCGCCGGGCGCTGACGCCCGGCGGGTTGCGGAAACCGGTCAGAAGGCCGGTTCGGCCTCGGCCAGGGTGCGGGCGAATTCCCGCTCCAACTCGTCCAGCAGCCGGACCACCTCCGCCGACGCCCGCTTCATCTCGGCGGCGTGGCGCTCCGCCTCCATGCGGTTGCCGGCCTGCAGGGCGACCAGGGTCTCGCGGCCCGATTCATGGACGATCCGGTGCGGATTGGCCATGCCCCGGTAGGAGCCCAGGCGCATCGTCTTGGGATCGTTCACGCTGTCGTACCAGCGGCCCAGGCGGCAGGAATGGTGGGTGGACAGATCCGCCGGCAGAAGCGTGCGCTGGCCGTTCACCGCCTCCACGATCTTCTCCACGAAGGCCAGATGGTCCTGCTTCGCCAGACGGACCAGTTCGCCGACGCCGTCGCGGCTCATGCGGTCCACCTCCTCGCGGCCGATCTTCCGCTCGTCGAAGCGGATGTGCAGCCGGTTGTCGTGCCGGGCCACCACCGATCCGCGCATGGACAGCTTGTAGGTGGGAAGCGACACGGTCACCTGACCGCCGGCGGGCGGCGCCCCCTTCGTCTCGGCGGAGCAGCCGCATTCGGAGATGTCACGGAACAGAGCCGGCGTGTGGTCCACGCTGCCTTCCAGAAGCACCGGGCGGCGGCGCGTGTGGCGCCGGTTCGCCAGATCGGAAGAGGTGCGGATGGCCCGCGCCAGCAGCGTCGGCAGGGTGTCCAGCGCCTCCTGCATGCGGTTCGCGCTTTCGCCGACCGTGTAGGCCACGGTGGTGGCGCGCTGCGTCTCGCCGCTCACGTCGGACATGCGGGTGGCGATGCCGCGGAAGATTCCCGCGACGCCGCCGATGTTGCGGGCGATCTCGCGCGAGGCGGAGGACTGCTCCTCCACCGCCGCGGCGATTGAGGAGTTGATCTCCTGCATGGTGTTGATGGTGGTGGCCACACCGTCCATGCCGGTGATCGCCTGCTCCGCGACCGCCTGGATGGCGCCGATCTTCGCGGAGATCTCGTCCGCCGCCTTGGCCGACTGCCCGGCGAGGTTCTTCACCTCCGTGGCGACGACGGCGAAGCCCTTGCCGGCCTCGCCCGCCCGCGCGGCCTCGATGGTGGCGTTCAGCGCCAGCAGGTTGGTCTGCCCGGCGATGGCGCGGATGATGTTCAGGATGCCGCCGATCTCCTGCGCGGCGGTGCTGAGCTGCGCCATGATCTGGCGGGCCTCGCCGCTCTTCTCAACCGCCTCGCCCGCGATGCGCGACGCGCCGGTGACCTGGACCGAGATCTCTCCGACCGCGGCCTGGAGCTGCTCCGCCCCCGCGGCGACGGTCTGGGCGGCGTCCAGCGCCGCTTCGGTGTCGGCGGAGGTGCCGGTGATGCTGTCCTTCACCACGGAGCAGACACTGTCCAGCTCGCCGACGGTGCGGCGCAGGTCCTCGGTGTAGCTGGCGACGCTGTCCACCACGTCGTTCGCCTCGTGGTCGATCGAATCGACCATCGCGTCCACGGCCTGGAGCCGCTCGTCGATCAGCCGGTCCCAATAGACGGACAGGGCGGCATCCAGATCCATCAGCACCGCCGACACCACGGCGCGCTGCATGGTCACGATGGAGTTCAGCCGGCCGCCGGTCAGGAAGGACCCGCCCAGGCTCTCCGCCAGGGCCGCCATGATCTCGCCCAGGATGAAGGCGTAGCCGCCGACGTACCGGCTCGGGCTCAGCCCGATGCGGTGATGGGCGATGCCGACGGCGCGCACCGACTCCTTGTAGCCGTCGTCGAAGCGGCCCTCGAACAGCCGGGTCCAATGAGCGATCTGGGCGCGCTTGGCACTTTCGACCTGCGCCGGGCCGGCGAACAGCGCGGCCATATCCGGCTGCGCCATGGTGCGGGCGTAAAAGCGGTCCAGAATCGCCGGCAGGGCTTTGGAAATGATCGGCAATGCCTGCTGGAGGCTGCCGACCGCTTCGGGTCCCAGGTCGAAATAGGCGGTCTTGGCGGCGTCCAGAGCGCGAAGGGAATCCGGCATGGTCAATGTGTATGTTCTGTAATGAAAGAGCATCAACCGATAACATTTCCGCTACACCGAAGGTATCCCTAAAAGGAATTAGCGTGCGACATCCTGTCCCACATTATGATTAACAGATGGTTTACTTTGCGCGACGCACAATAGGAGCGCAAAGAATATGCCTGGAAATACAGTCACTTTCCCATAAACTGGCATCCCGCACCGCAGCGGCGCCTTCACGCTGCATCGCGCCGGCGCGTCCGAAGGTTGATAAAACCATTTGTTTCAAATGCGCGCAAAAGGCTAACAATGCGCCGCCCCGGGCCTCCGGGGCGGGAAGACGGTTATCCAGGGAGCCTACCGCCGATGAATCCCCTCCGGACGCTGAGCCTCGCCACGAAGCTGACCATACTCTGCACGCTCGGACTGATCGTCCTGTCCGGGGCGCTGACCTATGCGACGGTCATGAAGGTCACCTCCAGCATCAGCAAGGACGCGGCGGAACGGCGGGAGCAGGCGATCACCAACTTCCGGATGCTGCTCGACCAGAAGGGGTCGGAGTACCACATCAGGAACGGCGCCCTGTACATCGACGACTTCAAGCTGGACGGCGCCAACGACGTGGTCGACTCCGTCCGCAGCGTGACCGGCGGCGTGGCCACCATTTTCCGCGGCGATACCCGCGTGGCGACCAACGTCCACAACCCGGACGGCAGCCGGGCCGTCGGAACGAAGCTGGCCCGCGGCCCCGTCCACACCGCCATCTTCGACCGGAAGGAGCCCTTCCGCGGCGAGGCCGATATCCTGGGCGAAGCCTATTTCACCGCCTACGACCCGCTGACCGACCAGAACGGCGAGGTCATCGGCATCCTGTTCGTCGGCCTGAAGAAGAGCATCGCGCTGCGCGTCCTGGACGAGGTGGTCGCCAACATCGTGCAGGTCGCCGTGGTCATCACCATCGGCGTGGCCGTGGTCATGCTGCTGGTGGTCCGACGCCAGTTCCGCACGCTGGACCAGATCCGCGCCACCATGTTCCAGTTGGCCGACGAGCGGTACGAGGTGACGGTGCCCGGCCTGGATCGCCGGGACGAGATCGGCGCCATGGCGAAGACCGTCGAGATCTTCCGGCAGAAGGGAATCGACAACCAGCGCCTGCGCGAGACGCAGGAGCGCGAGCGCCGCGAAGCCGAGGCCGCCAAGATCGCGGCCCTGGAATCCATGGCCCGCACGGTGGAGCAGGAAACCCGCGCCGCCGTGGACCGCGTTGCCGAACGGTCCGTCTCGATGGACAGCACCGCCCAGGCCATGGCCAGCTCGGCGGAAACCGTCTCCACCAACGCGCAGAGCGTGGCGGTCGCGGCGGAGCAGGCTCTGGGCAACGCCCAGGCCGTGGCCGCGGCCACCGACCAGCTCACCGCCTCCATCGCGGAGATCACCGGACAGGTCACCTTCGCCAGCCAGATCTCCCGCCGCGCCGTCGAAAGCGGACGGAAGACCGAGGACGTGGTGATGTCTCTGTCCGAGGCCATCGGCCATATCGGTGAAGTCGCCACCTTCATCCAGGACATCGCCAGCCAGACCAACCTTCTGGCGCTGAACGCGACCATCGAGGCCGCGCGGGCGGGCGAGGCTGGCAAGGGCTTCGCGGTGGTGGCGCAGGAGGTGAAGAACCTCGCCACCCAGACCTCCAAGTCGGCGGAGGAGATCTCCCGCCAGATCACCGACCTGCAGAGCATGACCGCCGGCGCCGTCGAGGCGGTGCAGGACATCGGGCGGACCATCACCGAGATCGACGGCGTCGCCAGCAGCATCGCCAGCGCCATGGACGAGCAGGGCGCGGCCACCAGCGAGATATCCCGCAACGTCGGCCAGACCGCCACAGCCGCGAAGGAGGTGTCGTCCCGCATCGCCCATGTGTCGGAGGAGGCGGCGGTGACCGGCAACCGTGCCGAGGAGGTGCGCCGGGTCGCTGCCGACGTGGCGGGAAGCATCGACCATCTCCGCCAGATGCTGGTCCGCGCCGTCCGCACCGCCACGCCGGAGGTGGACCGCCGCCGCGCCCCGCGGTTCGAGGTCAACCTGGCCTGCACGATCACCGGGACGACGGGCGTCGGGTCGCTGAAGGGGCAACTCGCCAACCTGTCGGAAGGCGGCGCCACCATCCGTGGGCTGGACCGGTCGGAGGTCGGAAGCCGGGGCGCCCTGAACATCTCCGGCTGCTCCGTCTCCCTCCCCTTTGCGGTGCTGGGGGGCAAGGACCAGGATCTGCACGTCCGGTTCGAACTGACGCCGGACATGGCCGAGCGCTTCCTGCCGGATTTCAAGCGCATCACCGCGGGCCTGCACCCTCTTCCCGCGGTCGCCTGACGCCGACAGGTCCAGCCGCGACGGCGCGGCGGACTTGTCAGGCGCGGATTTGCGTCCGCTCTATTGCAGGCGGGCGAGCGGGGTGCCGAGCGCACGAAGATCGCGCGCGTGCATTTGCAAGCCGGGCAGCCATTTGGCGGCGAAGGCCCGGATGTCGGGGTCCGTCCCACCCTGCGCCTGCGCGTTGAACAGGGCGATCGACACCTCGTGGTCGGCGAGCTGCTGTTGCAGGTACTGCCGGTCGAACTCGGCCCCCCGAAGCGATGCCAGCGCGTCGGCGACGGCTTGGCGGCCGGGGTCCGGGGCGGTGGGCGGGCTGACGCCCTTCGATTGGGCGAGCCGGGCAAGCTCCTGATTGGCCTGGGTGTGATCGGCGGCGATGCGCCGGCCCAGTTCGCGCACGGTCGAGCTGGAGCCCTGCCGCTGCGCCAGCGTGCCCAGCGCAACCTCGCCGAACCCGCCGTAGGCCGCCTGTGCCAGGAAGGACTGGTCCGCCACGGACAGGGTCGAGGAGGCCCCCGTCCCGCCGCTTCCCGCCTGGGAAGAGGTGGCTCCGGAACTTCCCATCGGCGGCACGAAGTTCGGCTCGCCCGCACAAGCGGCAAGCGCGAGGATGGACACAGCGGCCAAGGCGCCGGACCGTAGCTTGGACATACAGACCTCCCGGTGATGCAATCGTGTGCTGGGATGCAACCGTCCCCCAACAGCCCCTTCGCCTCCTTGTGCCGGGGGCGGGTCGCATTTGCGGGTGATCCTCCACCCAAGGACAGGTTGACCGGTGACGGCCTGCCACCTTCGTCGTGGAAGGGAGGGACGCATTCCCCGAAGGGACATGCTCCCTCGTCTGCCCGCGGACGCTACCGGAAGAGGAAGATACGGGTCATTTCAGCCGGCAATGGACCAGGGTCGTCCCGGTCGTGTTGGCCTTGTCGATGTCGGCGTCCCGCAGGTCGGCGCCCGACAGGTTGCAGTTGGTCAGGTCCGCGCCGGTCAGACGTGCCCCCCGAAGATCGGCGCCGCGGATGTCGCCGTCGGCAAGCTGCGCGTTGCGGAAGTTGGTCGGCCACAGGCGCCCGGTGGACCGGCCATCCGCCGACAGAAGCTCGATGGAGCGCATCACCGCGTTGCGCATCATCGCGCGGGTCATGTCGCAGCCTTCGAAGCTGGCGCCGGACAGTTCCGCGTTCTCGAAACAGGCCTCGCGCATCAGGCAGCCGGGGAACTGGACGATCTGCAGCTTGCTGTCCCGGAAGGTCGCCCGCGTGAAGTCGCAATTGCGGAAGATCGCCCCGCTGAGGTCGCAGCCGTCGAAATCGGTTCCGACGAAGGCGCCGTTCGACACGTCGAACCGCTTGCCTTGCTTGCCGTTGCTGTTGATCCACAGGACGTGGCCATCCAGCCCCTCCCGGATTTCCGGCGGCAGGGCCGACTGGGCACGATTGTAGATGGCGCCGCCCATGCGCGCCTCTGCCCAGTCGGCGGTGGCCATGGCGACGTTGCGCAGTTCCGCGTCGCGCAGGTCGGCGCCCTGGAAGGTGGCCCCGGCGACGGCGGCGTTGTTCAGGATCGCCCCCTTCAGCTTCGCCATGCTGAAATCCGCGCCGCGCAGATCCGCACCGCTGAGGTTGGCGCCGAACAGGGCGGCGTTTGTGAAATCCGCCCCTTCCAGGCTGGCCCGGGTCAGGTTGGCCCCGGTCAGGTCGGCCTCGGTGAAATTGGCGCCGACCAGCGAGGCTTCCCGCAGCGCGGCCTCCCGCCGGGCCTTTCGCCGGTCCTTCCACAGGACGAGCTGACCGGGGCGCAGGTCGGCCCGCTCGAACAGGGTGTTGCGCAGGCACGCCTTCGTGAAGTTGGCGCCGCGCATGTCGGCCCCGACCAGCGAGGCTTCCCGCAGATCGGCCGACACGAAGCTGGAGCCGAACAGGTCGGCGCCATCGAAATTGCAGCGCCGCAGAACGCTGCGCCGGAAATTCACGCCGGTCAGGACGGCGTCCGACAGGACGAGTCCCGACAGGTCGAATCCCGTCAGGTCCGCCGCCTTCATCTGAAGGCGCAGGCCATTCGGGCGGGCCGCCAGATAGAGCCGGTGGGCCCGTATGGCCTGTGCCAGATCCTCAAGGCTCAACTCCGCCCCATCGCCCGGCCCGTTTGTCGGGGCAACGCTCATCCCGGTCCCCAGCGCCCATATGGTCGGTTCCACGTCCGACTCGTGGAGGACGGCAAGCTTACCAGCCGAATCACTTACAAAATTGTTAAAAAACTGACATTTCACGACGGCCCGGCGCGTTCCGTCCGGCACGAGCGATGAGCAGTGCACGTTGCGATCACGCCGCTATTCCACATTGCGACTAAGGAATATGCGCAAGATCTTTCGGGGTGCATGCGCTCTGGCGGGTATAACCTGTTGGAGGTATTTGACCTTTTCTCCCTTAATTGCCTCACCCCTCCGTGCTACTCGTGCCGGTCAGGCTTGCCGGCATCCGGCGCCGTCCGCCCGGGCGCCGCAGACGGCAAAACGACATGAGGGAAAAGGGATGACCAACCCGATCAACAGGTCACCACAGGCCGGGATGGACGGGGCCTCGCCCACCGCCGCCGCTCCCGTCCGGGTCCTGGTCGTCGAGGATGAGACGATCGTCGCCATGTACCTGACCGACGTGCTGGAGGAATTGGCCTACGAGGTCTGCGGCGTGGCGGCCAACGCCGCCGATGCGCTGACGATCGCGGAGCGGGAACGGCCCGCGCTGGCTCTGGTGGACATCGGCCTCGCCGGGCCCCAGGACGGGATCGAGACGGCACGGGCGTTGCGCGAACGCTTCGCCGTGGGCAGCATCTTCATGTCCGGGGCCAGCGATCCCGTTTTGCTGGAGCGCGCCCGCGCCGCCGGCCCCCACGGCTTCATCCAGAAACCCTATGACGAGCGCCAGTTGAAGACCCTGCTGGACAGCGCCGCACCCCGCTATTAGCTCCCGGCTCCCCTGTCCGGGTCACCGTTCCCCGGCTGCGCCGCTCCGGCGCGCGGCCGTTCCGGCGTTAAGCCGGGTTCACAGGGAAGCAGAATCTCAGGGTTGGGACTTCGCAAGGACCATCGCGTCATGACGATGACGGACGCTCACGACCGGCTTTCCCCGCAGCTTCTCCTGCGCGCTCTCCGGCAATTCCGGAAGGGCGACTTCTCCGTGCGCCTGCCGCTCGATCTGGACGGGCTGGACGGCGAGATCGCCGCCGCCTTCAACGATGTGGTGGAGATGAACGAGACCCTGGTGGAGGAGGTGGGCCGGGTCAGCACCGCCATCGGAAAGGAGGGCCGCATCGGCCAGCGCGTCCGCCTGCCCACCGCATCGGGACGCTGGGGCGATTGCGTGGACAGCGTCAACGCCATGGCCGCCGACCTGACCCGGCCGACGCAGGAAATGGCCCGCGTCATCGGCGCGGTCGCCAAGGGCGACCTGTCCCAGTCCATGCCGCTGGAGGTCGACGGGCGCCCCCTTCAGGGCGAATTCCTTGTGACCGCGCGGACCGTCAACCGGATGGTCGATCAGCTCGTCACCGTGACGGCGGAGCTGACGCGCGTCGCGCGCGAGGTCGGCATCGAAGGCAAGCTCGGCGAGCAGGCCCAGGTGAAGGACGTCGCCGGCACCTGGAAGGACCTGACCGACAACGTCAACCTCATGGCCGCCAATCTGACGGCCCAGGTCCGCAACATCGCCGACGTGACCACCGCCGTGGCGAAGGGCGACCTGTCGCGCAAGATCACCGTGGACGTGAAGGGCGAGATCCGCGAGTTGAAGGACACCATCAACACGATGGTGGACCAGCTCAACAGCTTCGCCTCGGAAGTCACCCGCGTGGCGCGCGAGGTCGGCAGCGAGGGCAAGCTCGGCGGACAGGCTCAGGTGAAGGGTGTGGCCGGCACCTGGAAGGACCTGACCGACAACGTCAACCTGCTGACCGGCAACCTGACCAATCAGGTCCGCAACATCGCCGACGTGACGACGGCGGTCGCCAACGGCGACCTGTCGCGCAAGATCACCGTGGACGTGAAGGGTGAAATCCGTGAGCTGAAGGACACCATCAACACCATGGTGGACCAGCTCAACAGCTTCGCCAGCGAGGTCACCCGCGTGGCGCGCGAGGTCGGCACCGAAGGCAAGCTGGGCGGGCAGGCTCAGGTGAAGGGCGTGGCCGGAACCTGGAAGGACCTGACCGACAACGTCAACGCGATGGCGACCAACCTGACCAGTCAGGTCCGCAACATCGCGGAGGTCACGACGGCGGTGGCGAAGGGCGACCTGTCGCGCAAGATCACCGTCGATGTGCGAGGCGAAATTCTGGAGCTGAAGGACACCATCAACACGATGGTGGACCAGCTCAACAGCTTTGCCAGCGAGGTCACCCGCGTGGCGCGCGAGGTCGGCAGCGAGGGCAAGCTCGGCGGACAGGCCCAGGTGAAGGGGGTGGCCGGCACCTGGAAGGACCTGACCGACAACGTCAATCTGCTGACCGGCAACCTGACCAATCAGGTGCGCAACATCGCCGACGTCACCACCGCCGTCGCCAACGGCGACCTGTCGCGCAAGATCACCGTCGATGTGAAGGGCGAGATTCTGGAGCTGAAGGACACCATCAACACGATGGTCGACCAGCTCAACAGTTTCGCCTCGGAAGTCACCCGCGTGGCGCGCGAGGTCGGCACCGAAGGCAAGCTGGGCGGGCAGGCCCAGGTGAAGGGCGTGGCCGGAACCTGGAAGGACCTGACCGACAACGTGAACATGATGGCCGCCAACCTGACCGGTCAGGTGCGCGGCATCGCGGAGGTCGTGACGGCGGTCGCCGAAGGCAACCTGAAGCGCAAGCTGACCGTGGCCGCGCGGGGCGAGATCGCGGCGCTGGCCGACACCATCAACGGCGTGATCGAGACGCTGGCCATCTTCGCCGATCAGGTCACCAACGTGGCGCGCGAGGTCGGCATCGAAGGAAAGCTGGGCGGACAGGCGAAGGTGCCCGGCGCCACCGGCGTCTGGGGCGACCTGACCGACAACGTGAACCAGCTCGCCGCCAACCTGACCACCCAGGTCCGCGCCATCGCCGAGGTGGCGACCGCCGTGACCAAGGGCGACCTCACCCGCTCCATCGCCGTGGAGGCGTCGGGCGAGGTGGCGGCGCTGAAGGACAACATCAACGAAATGATCCGCAACCTGCGCGACACGACGCAGAAGAACGCGGAGCAGGACTGGCTGAAGACCAACATCGCCAAATTCACCCGGATGCTCCAGGGCGAACGCGATCTCGTCACCGTCTCCAACATGATCCTGTCGGAAATCGCGCCGCTGGTGAACGCCCAGCACGGCGTCTTCTACGTCACCACCCGCGACGGCGACGAGCCGGTCCTCGATCTGGTCGCCAGCTACGCCCTGAAGGAGCGCAACGGGTTGGGCACCCGCTTCGCGCTGAAGCAGGGTCTGGTCGGCCAGTGCGCCCACGAGAAGAAGCCGATCCTGCTGACCAACGTGCCCAAGGATTACGTGCGCATCAGCTCCGGCCTGGGCGAGGCGCCGCCGCTGAACATCATCGTGCTGCCCGTGCTGTTCGAGAACGAGGTGAACGCCGTGCTGGAACTGGCCTCCTTCGGCCATTTCAGCGAGACGCACCGCTCCTTCCTGGAGCAGTTGACGGAAAGCATCGGGATCGTCCTGAACACCATCGCCACCAACATGCGGACCGAGGGGCTGCTGAAGCAGTCGCAGCGCCTGACCGCCGAGTTGCAGAGCCAGCAGGAGGAGCTGAAGACCACCAACGAACGGCTGGAGCAGCAGGCCGCCTCGCTCCGCCAGTCGGAGGAGCTTCTGATGGCCCAGCAGGAAAAGCTGCGCCAGACCAACGAGGCGCTGGAGGAGAAGGCGGAGCAGCTCTCCCTCACCTCCAAATACAAGTCGCAGTTCCTGGCGAACATGAGCCACGAGTTGCGCACGCCGCTGAACAGCCTGCTGATCCTGTCGAAATTGCTGTCCGACAACGGCGACCGCAACCTGACCGCCCGTCAGGTGGAGTTCGCCCGCACCATCCACGCCGCCGGGTCCGACCTGCTGAACCTCATCAACGACATCCTGGACCTGTCGAAGATCGAATCCGGCACGGTCACGCTGGAAATCGGGGCGGTGGTCCTGGACGACCTGCGCGGCCATGTGGAGCGCACCTTCGCCCAATTGGCCGAGGAGAAGGGGCTGCGCTTCGACATCGACATGGCCCCCACCCTGCCCGCCGCCATCCAGACCGACCAGAAGCGGCTGGAGCAGGTGCTGAACAACCTGCTGTCCAACGCCTTCAAGTTCACCGAGACCGGCGGGGTCACCTTCCGGATGGAACTGGCGCGGGAGGGCTGGAGCGCCGCCCACCCCACGCTGAACGCGGCGGACGGGGTGCTGGCCTTCACCGTCGTCGACACCGGCATCGGCATCCCCGAGAACAAGCAGCGCATCATCTTCGAGGCGTTCCAGCAGGCCGACGGCACCACCAGCCGGAAATACGGCGGCACCGGGCTCGGCCTGTCGATCAGCCGGGAGATCGCCCGCCTTCTGGGCGGCGAGATCCGCGTGCAGAGCGAGTCCGGGGCGGGGAGCACCTTCACGCTCTACGTGCCGATGGACTTCGACATCGCCCGCCACGGCGACCCGGCGCCGAAGCCCGCCCCGGTCGTCGCGCCGACGCGTCCCATCGTGGTGCCGGGTCCGGAGGAAGGGCTCGCGCTGCCGCAGAGCCACCCCGTCGCCGACGACCGGGAGCGCATCCGGCCCGGCGACCCCGTGGTGCTGATCGTGGAGGACGACGTGAAGTTCGCCTCGATCCTGGTCGATCTGGCGCGGGAGAAGGGCTTCAAGGCGATTTTGTCCCACGCCGGAAGCCCGGCCATGCCGATGGCGCGCAAATACCGCCCGGACGCGGTCATGCTGGACATCGGCCTGCCCGACCTGGACGGCTGGGCGCTGCTCGACCTGCTGAAGCGCGATCCGCACACCCGCCACATCCCGGTCCACGTCATCTCCGCCAAGGAGGAGCGGCGCCGCGGCCTCGCCATGGGCGCCTTCGACTACACGGAGAAGCCGGCGGACCGCGAGGCGATCTTCGCGGCGCTCGCCAAGGTGAAGGGCTTCGTGGAGCGGCACCAGCGCCGGCTGCTGATCGTCGAGAAGGTTCCCGATCCGCACACCGGTGGGATCGCCGGCCTGATCGACAACGATGACATTGAGATCAGCACCGTCACCTCCGCCGAGGCCGCCCGCGCCGTCCTGGCGAAGGAGCGGTTCGACTGCATGGTGCTGGACCTGACCATCCCCCAGCCCGCCGATTTCGAGCTGATCGACAGCCTGCGCACCCGCGACTCCACCGCCTGGATGCCGGTCGTCGCCTATGTCAGCGACGGCATCGCGCCGGAGGACGAGGCGCGGCTGCGCCGGCTGGCCGAAACGGTGGTGCTGCGCAGCGTGCAGTCCCCGGACTCGCTGCTCGACGAGACGGCGCTGTTCCTGCACCGGGCGGTGGACCGGCTGCCCGACGACAAGCGCAGCGCGCTCGACCAGATCCGCCAGCGGGACCCCGTTCTGGCGGGACGCAAGGTGCTGATCGTGGATGACGATTTCCGCAACATCTTCTCGCTCGCCAGTGTTCTGGAGTCGCACGACATGACGGTGCTGCACGCCGAAAGCGGGCCGGAGGGCCTGGACCTGCTGAAGGCGCATCCCGACCTGGACGTGGCGCTGGTGGACATCATGATGCCGCTGATGGACGGCTATGAGACCATCCGGGAAATCCGGGCGACGGAGGCCGGGCGCGGCCTGCCGGTGATCGCCGTCACCGCCAAGGCGATGAAGGGCGACCGCGAGAAATGCATCGAGGCGGGGGCGACCGACTATCTCGCCAAGCCGGTGGACATCGACCATCTGCTGTCCCTGCTGCGGGTCTGGGCAGGGCGTCGGCAGGACGCCGGCCCAGATGTCGGCCCAGACGCCGGGACGGAGTGAGGAGAGGCCGATGCCCCACACCCAAACGCCCCCCGGTTTCGCCGACATCGAAGGCAATGCCCTGCTCCTGCCGGAGGTTCGTGTGCTGGTCGTGGACGACGATCCGCGGAACCTGCTGGCGATGCGGGAAACGCTGGCCGACCTGGACGCCACGGTGATCCTCGCCCGCTCCGGCGAGGAGGCGCTGAAGCGGGTGCTCGACCAGGACTTCGCGGCGATCCTGATGGATGTCCACATGCCGGGCATGGACGGCTACGAGACGGCGGAGCTGATCCGCAACCGCCGGAAGTCGCGGCACATCCCCATCCTGTTCCTGACCGCCATCAACAAGGACGAGGTGCACATCTTCCGCGGCTATTCCGCGGGGGCGGTGGACTACATGTTCAAGCCGGTGGACCCGGTGATCCTGCGCAGCAAGGTCACCGTCTTCGTCGAGCTGTACCGCAAGACGGAGGAGGTGAAGCGCCAGGCGGCCTTGCGCGAGCGGTTGCTGGCCGAGAATTTCCGCGTGCGGACGGAGAAGATGGAGGCCGAGCAGGCGCTCCGCCGGTCGGAGGAGCGGCAGGCGCTGATCGCCCGTTCCCTGCCCATCCTGCTCTACACCGCCGGTCCGGACCGGGGCACGCCCTTCCGCTACGTCACGGAGAATGTGGAGGCTCTGTTCGGCTTCCCCGCCGAACGCTTCCTGACCGACGGCAACTTCTGGGAATCGCGGCTGCACCCGGAGGACCGCGACCGCGCCGTCGCCCGGTTCGAGGCGATGCGCCAGGGCGGCGTGTCCACCGTCGAGTACCGCTGGCGCGCCGCCGACGGGCGGTACCGCACGCTTCTGGAACAGGCCATGCTGCTGGAGGGGGAGGACGGCGCCCCGCCGGAACTCTGCGGCACCGTGCTGGACGTCACCGACACGCGGGAGCTTCAGCAGCAGCTCGCCCACGTGCAGAAGATGGAGACCATCGGCCAGTTGACCGGCGGCATCGCCCACGACTTCAACAACATGCTGACCGTCGTCATCGGCAGCCTGGAACGGCTGGGCCGCATGGCCTTCGACGACCCGAGGGCGGCGCGGCGGGTGGACATGGCCTTGCAGGCGTCGCTGCGCTGCTCCGACCTGACGCGGCGGCTTCTCGCCTTCGCGCGGCGCCAGCAGCTCCACCCCGAGAGCGTGGACATGGAGGCGCTGGTCCGCAACATGGGCGAGTTGATGGAGCGCACGCTCGGCTCCACGATCACCGTGGAGATCGACAGCGCGCCGCACCTGTGCCCGGCGCTGGTGGACCGGACCCAGGCGGAATCGGCCCTGCTGAACCTCGTCATCAACGCCCGCGACGCCATGCCCACGGGCGGGCGGCTGACCATCGCCACGGCGATGGCGGAGGCCGATGACGCAAGCGCGGAACTGCGCCCTGGACAGTATGTGCGGATGACCGTGGCGGACACCGGCTGCGGCATGCCCCCCGACGTTCTGGCCCGCGCCTTCGAGCCCTTCTTCACCACCAAGGAGATCGGCAAGGGCACCGGCCTGGGTCTCAGCATGATCCACGGCTTCGTGAAGCAGTCGGGCGGGCTGATCCGGGTCGAGAGCGAGCCGGGCCGCGGCACCTCCTTCCACCTCTACCTCCCCTGCGCGCCGGAGGCCGCCCGCAAGGCGAAGGCGCCGGAGGACAGCGTCGAGGCCGGTCCGCTGCCCGGCCAGGGCGAGGTGATCCTGGTGGTGGACGACGACCGCGACGTGCGCCACGTCGCCGTTCTGACGCTTCAGGATCTCGGCTACACGGTGGTCGAGGCGGAGAACGGGCCGGAGGCGCTGGCCGTGCTGGCCGGGGAGCCGCGGGTGGACCTGCTGTTCACCGACGTGGTGATGCCCGGCGGCATGAACGGCCTGGAACTGGCCCAGGAGGCGCAGCACCGTCATCCGGCCTTGAAAGTGCTCTACGCCTCCGGCTACGCCCATGGGGTGGCGGGCGGCCTGAGCGGCGAGGGGCCGGGCGGCGAGTTCCTGATCAAGCCCTACCGCGACCGCGACCTCGCCCGCGCCGTCCGCAAGGCGCTCGGCGGCGCGACGGATGCCTTCCCCGAGTTGAAGAGCGCCTGACCGTCGCCCTCGTCGCCAAGCGTCATTGTCGCCAAGCGTCGTTGTCGCCCTTTTGCCCCAACCTTGAGCGGAGCCGTGGTGTTCAGATGACGACCGTGTTGCAATAAAGGAGTAGACGACGTGCCCGTTGTCCGCCTGTCCGGGATTCGCTTCGCCTCGGTCCTTTGTCTCGGCCTGTCCGTCGCCTTTCCCCTGACCTCCGCGCCCGCGATGGCGCAGGTGTTCAACCAGGGCGGTTATGGCGCCCCGACCCAGATCACCCCGCAGGCCGACCCGCAGGCCAACGGCGGCAACACCACCTTCGGCATCGACAACGATCTGCTGGGCAAGCTGGGCGGCGCCGCCGTGGGAGCGCTCGCCGGGTCGCAGATCGGCAAGGGCACGGGCAACCTGCTGGCCATTGGCGCCGGCGGCCTGCTCGGCTACTTCGCCGGCGGCTATTTGATGGAACAGTTGAGCCCCGGCAGCCGCAACGCGGCGCAGAGCGCGGAGACCCGTGCGCTCGACGCGCCCGTCGGGCAGACCATCCGCTGGAACAGCCCGGACAGCGCCAACACCGGCGGCAGCATCACCCCGATCCGCGCCGGGCGCGATTCCGCCGGGCGGGAGTGCAAGGAGTTCCAGCACAAGGTGACCATCGACGGCCGCCAGGAATCCGCGACCGGCACCGCCTGCCGCGGAGACGACGGGCAATGGCGCCTCGCCGCGAATCCGTAACCCGGATTACGAGCCGGCCTTCACGCCGACCGTGTGGACCAGCACCGTCATCGCGTCGGTCGGCACCTCCACCGTCACGGGAACGACGCGCCCGCTTTCCGGCGCGCGGGCGAACCAGACGGTCGCCTTGCGCTCCACCCCCTCGGCGAAGAAGCGCTCCGGATCGCGGTCGCCCTGGAAACCCGCCACCGGGCGGACGGTGACCGCGCAGACCTCCGCCGTTCCCGTGGCGATGCGGTAGCGCGAGGACGGCAGCTCCCCCTTGCCCTTTGGCGTCATGACGATGTCGTAGCGGCGGCGCCCGTCATAGACCGGGTAGCGTCCGCCGCAGCCTCCCGCCCGCCCGGCGGCCAGGATCACCGCGGCCCCGGCGCTCAACGGATCGATGCTGCCCAGGCGGCTGTCCGGCGGAACGCGCGCGGCCTTGTCGGGGCTGATCGGCGGGTCGGCCTTCACCTCCACGCCATCCGGGCCGTAGGACAGGGCCATGACGTCCAGTTTGCGGCGCAGCCGGCGCTCGCCGCGGAAGCGGTCCGGCTGGGCCGCGCCCGCCTCCAGCCGTCCGGCGGCCTCGGCCCGGTAGCGGAAGTTGGTGAAGACGCCGAGCCAGGGCGCCGCCTCCGCCTGGAGTTCCGCGCGGTAACGGCTGTCCGTGCCCGCCGTCTCCTCCGTCAGCACGACGCTGCCGCGCGCCAGGGAGACGCCGCCGCCATAGGCGGCGAAGTCCAACTCCAGAGTCGCGCCACGGCTTGCCGCCGGAAGCAGACACAGCAGGCCGGCGGCCAGCGGAACCGGAAGCCTCACGCCGCAAGCCTCATGCCGATGCCCCGCCCTCTTCGGCGACCAGATCCTGGTACTCCGGGTGGCGCTGGATGTATTTGGCCACGAAGGGGCAGACCGGCACGACCTTCCGCCCGCTGGAGCGCGCGTCCTCCAGCGCGCCGCGCGCGAGCGCGGAGCCGATGCCCTGCCCGGCCATGCTTTCGGGAACCTCCGTGTGGGTGAAGACGATGGTGCCGTCGCGCGTTTCGTATTCCACCACCGCGGTGGCGTCGCCCACGGTCAGCTCGTAGCGGTTCCTGGCCGCGTTGTTCTTCACATCCCCGCTCATTCCCCACCCTTTCCCAAATCTTCGTACGAGTCTTCGCACGCGAGCACCACCCCCTCGTCGGGTCGCAGGCGAAGGGCGCCGGTCACCGGCTCCCCACCGCGGTCGAGATGGGTGGACAGCCGGATATGGGCACCCTCCGGCACCGAATCCACCACCCTCTCCTCCGCCGACAGGTTCAGCAGGACGCGGAAACGCCCGGCCCGGTGGTTACGCTCATAGACGAGAACCTCGTCCTCCGCCGACACGGGATCGTACCGACCGACCGACAGGGCCGGTTCCGCCCGCCGCAACGCCAGCAGGGCGCGGTGCAGCGACAGCATGGAGGATGGGTCGGCCTCCTGCGCCGCGACGTTCACCCGCTCGTGATCCGCCCCGAGCGGCAGCCAGGGCTCCCCGGTCGTGAAGCCGCCCTTCGGGCCGCCGTCCCAGGGGATCGGGGTGCGGACCGGATCGCGGCCCAGCCCCAGGCCGGGGACGTTCCTTTCCCACGGGTCCTGCACGCGGTCGGGCGGGACGGCCACGTCGGTCATGCCGATCTCGTCGCCCTGGTAGAGCGTCGGCGTGCCGCGCAGGGTCAGCAGGAGCATCGCCGCCACCCGCGCCTGCCCGGCTCCCAACCGACTCGCCACGCGGGAGCGGTCGTGGTTGCCAAGCACCCAGTTCGGCCACCCGCCGGACGGCAGCGCGGCCTCGTAGGTGTGGATCAGCGCGGCCAGCGCCTTCGCCTCCCACGGGGTGGACAGCAGATGGAAGTTGAAGGGAAGCTGGAAGCCCGTCAGGTCGGCGCCGTAATAGGCCATGAGCTGGTCGATGGGCAGATAGGCCTCCCCGATCAGCAGCCGGCCCGGTCCATAACCGTCCACCACCCGGCGCATGGCGGCGATGGCGTCATGCACCTCCGGCTGGTCCACCGTGTGGCGGCGGAACAGCCGATGGGCCGGCGACATGCTCTCCTGCCAACCCGGGTTCGGTGGGTTGTCGCGGAAGCGTGCGTCCTTGATGAGGTGATGGATGGCGTCCACCCGGAACCCGTCCACCCCTCGGTCCAGCCAGACTCGCAACACATCGAGCATGACCTCCCGCAGCGCCGGGTTGCGCCAGTTGAGGTCCGGCTGCTCCTTCAGGTAGGCGTGGTAATAGTATTGGCCGGTCGCCGCGTCCCATTCCCAGGCACTGCCCCCGAACTCCGACAGCCAGTTGTTGGGAGGGCCTCCATCGGGGGCGGGGTCGTGCCAGATGTACCAGTCGCGCTTGGGATTGGTGCGGGACGACCGGCTGGCCTGGAACCACGGGTGCCGGTCGGAGCTGTGGTTGGGCACGAAATCCAGGATCAGCTTCATGCCGCGCCGGTGCAGTTCCGCCACCAGCCGGTCGAAGTCCTCCATGGTCCCGAACAGCGGGTGGACGCCCGTGTAATCCGACACGTCGTAGCCGAAATCGGCCATAGGCGACGGGTAGATCGGGGACACCCAGACCGCCTCCACCCCGAGCGCTTCGAGATGGTCGAGCCGGGCCATTATTCCCGGAAGGTCCCCCACCCCGTCGCCGTTCGAATCCTGGAAGGAGCGCGGGTAGACCTGATAGATCACCCCGCTCTGCCACCACGCGAATCCCTCCGCCATGAAGCCGTCCGCCATGAGCGGGCCCTCAGCCGATCAGCAGGGACTCGGCGCCGTCGATCCAGACGGGCGTGCCGGTGATGTGCTTCGACCGGTCCGACGCCAGGAACAGCGCCAGCTCCGCCACGTCGGCGCTGCTGCCCGCCTTGCCGCGGGTCAGCGGGACCTCGCCGTTGGGATATTCGGCGGGCTCCTCGGCCTTCTCGGTGTTGCGGGACTGGGTGTTGTCCTGGATCTCCGTGTCGATCAAGCCCGGGCAGATGGCGTTGACCCGGATGCGGTGCTTGGCAAGCTCCAGCGCCAGCATCTGGACCATGGCGACCTGCGCCGCCTTGGTGCAGGAATAGGCGGTGGCCCCGGCGTTGCTGAAGACCCGCGTGCCGTTGATGGAGGCGGTGACCAGCACCGACCCGCCGCCCGCCTTCTTCAGATGCGGCACCGCGTGGTGAAGCGTCAGATAGGTGCCGCGCAGGTTGATGTTGATGGTGCGGTCCCACTCCTCCGGCGTCAGCTCGTCGATGGGTGCCCAGACGCCGTTGATGCCCGCGTTGGCGAAGACGATGTCCAGCCGCCCGTACTCCTGCACCAGCCGGTCCACCGCCCGCTTCACGGCGTCGCTGTCAGAGACGTCGGCGACCAGGGGGATGGCCTTGCCGCCCGCCGCGGCGATCTCCTCCGCCGTCTTGCGGACCTCGCTCTCCGTGCGGCTGAGAACGCCGACGCTGGCCCCGGCGCCGGCGAACAGGGTGGCCGATGCCTTGCCGATGCCCGACCCGGCTCCGGTGATGAGGGCGACTTTTCCGTTCAGGTCCATGATCAAACCGGCTCCGCTGCTTGTGCTGGGACTGCAGAGCCAACCGATCCGGGCCGGGGCGGTTCCCGCCCTTCTTACGCACCCCCAGCGAGCGCACCCCGCCCTGGAGCACCGGGGAGAATCCGGTCATGGCGACCTTGCTGGCGACCTGCTGCAAGCCCCCGGAGCAGCACGAGCGTGCCGGAGGCGGTGGCGCGGCTGCCGCCAGCCTCACCGCAGGTCCTCCCCCGATTGTCCTCCTTCGGCGTGCAGATTGGCGAGGCGTCGCGAGACCGGTCGATGAACGCCTGCGAAGAACAGACCCGCGCCAGGGCTCGGTGCTCCATGAGAAGTGCCTTTTGTGCGGTGCGGTACGCTGGCATGCCCATAATGCGCAGCTCATCGTCGTCTTTGCGTCCATATTGGACAGACAGTTGACGGCGGCGCCGATGTGGCGCCCGCCTCATTCATGACAAATCCATATCGGAGAAGGAACGGACGTGATCCACAAGATCATGGACAAGATCGACCGCGTCATCGCCCAGAAACGCGAGAGCGGTGAGCTTGATGCTTGGCTGTCCAACGGCACCGCCCACCGTTATTGTCGGGAACTGACAGAGTCACGGCAGCACTACTACCCCGCGCTGCTGCTGTATGTGGAACGGCACGCCGGAAACGGATGAAGCCGCGCGTTTTCAATGTGCGGGACAGGAAAGCGGTGGGTTTCACTCCGCCGCTTTGACGACCGGCCCCGCCAGATCGGACCGGCGGGCGCGCAGGGCGGCGAGCTTCGCCTCCAGCTTGCGGATTTTCTTGTCGAGCTTCTTCGCGCGCTTGCCGTCCTTCTTGGAGACGGTGCCGCCGCGCGCGGCGATGCGGGCGTTGATCGCCGCCTTCGTCTCGTCCGGCAGGCGTTTCCAATGCTTCACCTCCGCGCGGGTGCGGAAGCAGCCGAGGCAACGGTCCGCCGCGTCGTAGCGGCAGAGCTTCGTGCAGGGATTGCGGGTGTCCATAGCGTCCATAGGATGGGTGCTGCGGTGCCGAAGAGAAAGCCCACGCCGCGCCACCCAGCGAACAATTCTCAAAAAATCACGGCTCTCAAGAAATCACGGCGTCACGCGCCCGGACAGGCACGCCGCCCGCGCCCGTGCGTCCACCGCCGCCGCGGAGGAGGTGGCCGCCCCCTCCCCTCCGTAGAGCGAGGCCGGCAGCGTCTGGCCGGTGGCCCCACCCTCCTTGCGGTGCCAGGACAGGATACAGGAGCAGACCCGCACCGCCGCCTCCGTCGAGCCGGTGTTCTGCGCGGCGAAGGGGCTGGCTTCGCAAGCCGCCAGGAAGTCGCGGTTCGCGTCGGTCCGCCCGCCGTCCGGGGGGTCGCCGCTGAACAGCAGCAGCGCCGCCAGGGACGCGACGACGAACACGAACAGCAGCGAGCGCGGGTTGCGGAACATGAGCGGGGACCTCCGATTGCGCCAGCTTAAAGGCGTCACAGGCCGTTAAGAATTCGTTCCGCGCATCAAGGGTGCAGGGCGAGGGCGCAGTTTAGAGTTATTCAAAAACATATGAATACCTGTTCATATAGATTGACGCGCAGGCGCCGCGGCGCTAGGGTCCGCCCTGTCATTGGGGAGTAGCCACCCTCCAGCGAGAGAGGGGCGCGCGCCAACAGACTCGGGACCATCCTGCAACAGGGCGTCCCGTGGCGCGTGCGGCAGCCGGACGACGTCCGGCAGGCTCGGCAAGACCGATGGTGCGGACGCTCCCGAAGGCCAACCGGGTGCAGCCGTGCTGTCGTGTCCGTTTGGCCGGAGCCGTGTTCCATGTTCGGTGCGACTTCCCTTGCCCTTGCCCTCAGCCTTTCGATGGACAGCTTCGCCGCTGCGCTGGGCCGCGGTGCCGTTCAGAAGCGCCCCGCCATGTCCGAGGCGCTGCGCGTCGGCTTCGCCTTCGGGGCCTGCCAATTGTCCATGGCCTCCATTGGATGGGCGGTGGGCACCGCCTTCGCCGGCTTCGTCCAGGCGGTGGATCACTGGATCGCCTTCGGCCTGCTCCTGCTGATCGGTGGTACCATGATCCGCAACGCGCTGGCCGGGGAAGAGGACGACGACGCGGCGGCCACGCGGTCGGGCTGGCTGGCCCTTCTGACCGTCGCCGTGGCGACCAGCATCGACGCCAGCGCGGTCGGGGTGGGCCTCGCCATGGCGGATGTGGACATCGCGGTGACCGCCAGCCTGATCGGCGCCGTCACCTTCCTGATGGGCTTCGGCGGCGTGATGCTGGGCCGGGCCGCGGGACCGCTTCTGGGCCGCCGCGCGGAGCTGGTGGGCGGCCTGGGTCTGCTGGCCATCGGCACCAAGATCCTGGTCGAGCACACGCTCCTTTAAAAGCCGCCCCTCACGCCGCGACGGCCCGATCGGTGTGGTTGGCCGCGACGGCGGCCACCGTCTGGGCGAGCAGGCCCGGACGCTCCTGAACCAGATCGCAGACCGCGCTGAAGTCGATGCACAGCGCCCGCTGCCCGCGGCGGCGCAGTTCGCCGCAGCACCGTCCGGCATGCTCCAGCGTCGCGGCGGCGGCGCGGATGACCCCGGCCCCGATCTTCAGACGGCTGGCGCGCGAGGCCGTGGCGAGGTGCGGGCCGTTCTGGGCCAGCCAGTGGGACAACCCCTGCGCGGCCAGCGAGAATTCCCGCTCCAGCGCCGCCGGGTCGCATAGCACGGCGCCGTTCGGCAGGCGCAGCCGGCCGTCGGAGGACGGGCGCGACAGCGCCGTGGCTATGATCGCGGAGGCCAGCTCCTGCCCGGAAAAGGGCGTCGTCATGCAGTCGTTCATCGGTTTGCTCTCCAGCAAGACCCTGCGCGGAATCACGGCACGGACAGTTGCGCGCGGGCCATTCCGCCGTGAAGCGTGTCGAAGCAGACGACGCAGTCCGGGGAGTCGGCGATGTAGGCCAGGACATCCGCATAGGGGCCGTCGATGTGGATGATGTCCGCCCCGCGGTCATCCGTGCGTCCCCGGCTGTGGGTGATCGTCAGCATGTCCATGCGCGGCCCGCGCCCGCCGGTGGTCGCCGCCAGCACGGCGGCCCGTTGCCGGTGATCGGGGCGCAGGGCGACCACGACGCCACCGGGCACGCCGGCAGGCGCGGCGTCGCCGCCGCCGCGGACGGCGTTCGGGCGGCTTCCCGGAAGGACGGCGGAAAGGGTCTTGGCCATGGCTCACCTCGACGGCTCGGGTTGACGGTCTGGACTGGCGGGGGTGACGGACAATCGCCCCGCCGCACTGTTGGTATACCGTATCCCAGAACAATCTTAGCTTCAATGGTCATTTCGCGAAATTATTATCCCGCTCCGCAGCAACCCCGGCCACCCCCACGGGCTAAGCGGCTTTTCCGCAGGGAGGAAAAGCGGTGACTTCGCGCTGGACAGGGAAAAGCCGCCCATGTTTGAGAGGTGGACACTCGGTCACTGCCAGGGGAATCGGTCCATGGACCCGGTCGCCACCTCCGTCATCCTCGTCCACGGCGCCTTTGCGGACGGCTCCACCTGGAGCCGTGTGATCCCCCTGCTCCAGGCCCAGGGGCTCGAGGCGATCGCCGTCCAGAATCCGCTGACGTCTCTGGAAGCGGATGTGGCGCACGTCCAACGCGCCATCGACCGAGCCAAGGGGCCGGTGGTGCTGGTCGGCCACTCCTGGGGCGGGGCGGTCATCACCCAGATCGGCAATCAGGAGAAGGTGAAGGCGCTGGTCTATGTGGCGGCCTTCGCGCCGGGCGTCGGGCAATCGCCGAACGACACGCTGAAGCCCTTCCCGCCCTCGCCCGGCCTGTCCAGCGTGACCATGGACCGCTCGGGCTATCTGCATTTGTCGCTGGAGAGCCTGTCGGCGAACTTCGCCCAGGATGTGCCGGCGGCGGAGGCGGCGCTGCTGGCCGCCACCCAGGGACCGGTCCACGCCTCCTGCTTCCGCACGCGGGTGACCGCCGCGGCGTGGGAGCACAAACCGTCCTGGTACATCGTGGCGAACGAGGACCGGATGCTGCCTCCGGCCTTCCTGCGGGCGACCGCGGAGCGCATCGGCGCCCGCACGGTGGAAGTCGGGGCCAGCCACGTCCCGCACGCCTCCCGGCCCGACGCGGTGGCGGCGGTCATCATCGAGGCGGCGGGCGCCCGCTGACGAGCACCCGGACCGTCCCCATCATCGCGTCACGGCATTACCCGACGGCGCAGCAGCACGCCGGCTCCGGATCGGACTCGTCGTCGTTCGCGGCGTCGCCACCGGCCATGCAGCCATGCGCCGCACCCAGCAACCGGTGCAGATAATCGTTCCACAGCGACCCGCAGGACTCGGCCGGCAGGGGCAGCGCCGGTTGCACGAACAGGGGCGGCGGCTCCGCGATCCGGTCGGTGGTCATGGGCGTCTCCTCCAAAATGCCGCCCGCCTTGCGGCGGACGTCGGCGCTTGCTGCGCTCTGGTGCCCGCCACGATAGCGGAAGTCGGCACGCTGCACAGCCTGTACTAAGGCCACACCACCTCCGGCATAGGGATAGCATCGGCTGGTCAGGCCCACCATCAGCACCCTTAGCTGCGCCGTGATCCCGGCCCGTCTCACCTGTTGATGGGGCACAAGGCTGCATCGACATGGAGAGAGGCGCGTCATGGCAAACCTGCAGAACATCCTCGGCACCCTTCTGGCGACCGGCATGGGCGGACACAACCGCAGGGGCGCCCAGGATTTGGGCTCGATCCTCAACCGGGCCGGAATTGGTGGGTCCGGGATGGGGGCCGGGCCGGCGATGCACGCGCGCGGCGGCATGGGCGTCGGCCCCATGGCCGGGCTGGGCGCGCTGGCCTATCTCGCCTACCGCGCCTATCAGGAGCGGCAGCAGAACATGCCGCCGGCCGGTCAGGGACGCGACCGGACCGCCCAGCCGGGCGGCAGCCCGTGGGGCGCTCCGCCGGTAGGAACCCAGGGCGGATCGGGCAACGCGCCGGGCGGCATCCTCGGCGGGGCCGGGGCAACCGGGGGCGGATCGTTGGGCGACCGGCTGTCCCAGGTGTTCCAGCAGCGCACCGCTCCACCGCCCGACGCCGCTCCGTCCTCCGGAGAGGGCGCCTTTCCCGAACTCGCCATGGAGGACCAGCACGCCCTGCTGCTGATCCGGGCCATGATCGCCGCCGCCAACGCCGATGGCGAAATCTCCGCAGCGGAACGCCAGCGCGTCCTGTCCGCCCTGGACGAGGCCGGCGGCGGACCGGAGGAGCGGCGGATCGTCGAGCGGGAGTTGGCCCAGCCCCAATCGCTCGACGCGCTGGTCCGCTCCGTCACCGATCCGGACATGGCGGAGCAGGTCTATCTGGCGTCGCTGATGGCGGTGGACCGCGAGCATGAGGCGGAGCGCGCCTATCTGAGCTACCTCGCCACCCGTCTGAAGATCGCCCCGCAGCGCGCCGAACAGCTCAACAAAGCGGCGTGACGATGCCCATGGGATGCCTTCTCCCGCCGTCGCGGCGGGGGAGGGTTATTCCGTTGACCGCAACCGGTCGGACGGCGCAGTTTCAGGCCACCTTCCGCCGCCGGGACTTGGGCCATGCTTCTGGACGATGCCGTCGACCGCGTGCTGCGCGAGTTGGAGAGCTTCGGGCGCGACAACGACGCGCGCGAGGGCGACCGTGCCCGCAAGATGCTGAATCTGGAGCGCGAGACGGCGGAGCTTCTGCACATTCTGGTGCGCAGCGGGCGGCGGCGGCGGGTCCTGGAGATCGGCACCTCCAACGGCGTCAGCACCCTCTGGCTCGCCGCGGCGCTGAAGGCCGTCGGGGCGGCGGAGCCGCTGACCAGCATCGAGCGCGATCCGGGCAAGAGCGCCCAGGCCGCCACAAACCTGGAGCGCGCCGGTCTGGCCAGCCGCGTGACCCTGCTGGTCGGCGACGCGACGGAGACGGTGGCGGGGCTGGACGGTCCCTTCGATTGCGTGTTCTTCGACGCCGACCGCTGGACCGCCCCGGAGCAGCTTCGCCTGCTGCTGCCGAAACTGGAGCCGGATTGCCTGCTGCTGGCCGACAACGCCCTGTCCCACCCGGAGGAGATCGCCGGCTACATCGCGGCGGTGGAGGCCCTGCCGGGCTTCGGCTCCACCGTGTTTCCGGTGGGAAAGGGGCTGCACGTCGCCTGCCGCCCCTGACCCCGTCCCCGGCTACGCCGTCTCGCTCGCCAGCATCTCCGCGGCCAGCCGCGCCACCGCGGGATAGTCGGTCTTGCCGGTGCCCAGCAGAGGAATGGTCTCGACCCTCAGGATGTCGCGGGGAATGGCGATTTCCGGCGCCCCCCTGGACTTTGCCGCCGCCGCCAGCGCGTCGCGGGTCGGGCCGGTGCCGGCGGTGACCAGGACGATCCGCTCGCCGCGCCGGGCATCCGGCAGGGCAATGGCGGCGTGGGCGGCCTCCGGCGCGGCGTGCAGGGCCAACTCCTCGACCAGCCCCAGCGGGACCATCTCGCCGGCCACCTTGGCGAAGCGCTTCACGCGCCCGACGATGCGGATGAAGCCGTCCGCGTCGATGTCCACGATGTCGCCGGTGTCGTGCCAGCCGTCCTCAGTCGGCTCCACGACACCGGGGTTGTCGGCGCGCATGTAGCCCTTCATCACGTTCGGCCCGCGCACCCGCAGCCGCCCGCCGACGGGCACGCCGGGGACCGGAAGCAGCTCCGTCTCGATGCCGGGCAGGGCCTGGCCGACCGTGCCGGGGCGGAAGCGGGCCGGCGTGTTGACCGCGATGACCGGGGAGGTCTCGGTGGTGCCATAACCCTCCAGAAGATGCACCCGCAGCCGTTCCGTGTAGGTGCGGCGGGTCTCCTCCTGCAACCGCTCGGCTCCGGCGAAGACCAGCCGCAGCGAGCGGAAGTCGTAGGGGTCCGCCGCCCGCGCCCAGGCGTTTAGGAAGAAATCCGTGCCGAACAGCACCGTGGCGTTCGTCTGGTAGACCAGTTCCGGGATCAGCCGGACGTGGCGCGGGTTGGGGTAGAGCACCGTCTTCACCCCGTTCAGGATCGGCAGCAGCATCCCGCCCAGCAGCCCGAAGGAATGGAAGACCGGCAGGCAGTTGAACACCACGTCCTGCCGCGTGAAATCCACGACGGAGGCCACCTGCGCCATGTTGGCGAGCAGGTTGTCGTGGGTCAGCGCCACGCCCTTGGGCGGCCCTTCCGACCCCGAGGTGAAGAGGATCGCCGCCACGTCGTCCGGCCGCCCTTGCTCCGGCAGGAAGCGTTCCGGGGCAACCGACGCAGCCAGCGCGCGCAGCGTGTCCCCGACACCCAGCCCGCGCTTCACGTCCTCCAGATAGATGATGGAATGGTCGGCAGCCAGCGCCTCCACCAGCGGACCGAGCCGTCCCATCTCCACGAAGCGGGCCGACGTGACGATCCGGCGCAGCCCGGCGGCGCGGCAGGCCGCCCTCACGGCCTCGGCCCCGGCGGTGAAGTTCAGCATCGCCGCGGGCCGCCCGTAAGCCGCCAGCCCGAAGAACACCGCCGCGGTGGGCGAGGCGGTCGGCAGCAGCACGCCCACCGCTTCGCCCGGCGCCGTGCCGCGCGCCAGGATGCGGCCCAGCACCAGGGAGCGCGCGGTCAGCGCGCGGTAGGACAGCGTCGTGAAGTCGCCGTCCTGCACCGCCGCCTTGCCCCAGCCGGTCTTCCGTCCGGCCTCCAACAGGGCAAGCGCCAGCGTGTCGGGCCGCTGCCCGGCGGCGAAGACGGTCTCCGTCATGACGCGCGACAGCCAGGACTTCAGCGCCGCCCGCCGCTTCTTGCCGGCGAGACCCGTGACGTCCGGGGTGGCGACCGGCGGCATGACCGTGATGATGATGCGCGGGAACAGGCCCAGCCGCAGCCGCCCGTGCATGCGGGACAGGATGGAGCGTTGCGCCCCCTCGATGCAGACCGGCACGATGGGGCAGCCCGCCTTGTCGGCCAGCATGCCGGGTCCGCCGTTGATCTTCATCAGCGAACCGGTGACGGTGATGCGCCCTTCCGGGAAGATGCAGATCTTGTGCCCCTCGGCCAGGGTGCGGGCGAGCAGGCGCGTGCCCATCGGCTTGGTCGGGTCGATGGTCACATGGTCGGCCAGCGCCAGGAAGGGCTTGGCCCAGGCCTGCTGCGCGATGAAGCTGTCCACCGCGAAGCGCATCCCCGGCAGGAAGGCGGCGAGCAGAGCGCCGTCCAGGAAGGACTGGTGGTTCGGCGTGACGACCGCCGCCCCCTCCAGCCGCTCCAGATGTTCCGCCCCGCGCAGTTCCACCCGGAAGGCGATCCGGAAGAAGGCGCGGGCCAGCGCCCGTCCCATGCCCACCGCGTCGATGGCGAGCGCCAGGACGACGGCGGCCAGCATGCTCGCCCCGCCCCAGGCCGCGACGGTCAGCGGCGTGACGCCCAGCGCCAGCATGGCGGCGGCGATGCCCGAGCCGACCACCATGAACAGCGCGTTGACCACGTTGGCCGCCGCGATCACCCGCGCGCGGGCCGAGACCGCCGCGCGGTGCTGGATCAGCGCGTAGAGGGGCACGGCGAAGGCGCCGCCCGCCGCGGCGATCAGGAACAGGTCGGCCAGCAGCGGCATCGCCCAGGGCTGGGCCAGCAGCGCCAGTGCCGACAGCGGCTCCGCCGACGGAACGTCGGGAGTCAGGAAGGGCAGCGCGCCCCCGGCCACGGCAGCGACGAGGCCCGCCAGGGCGGCGCGGCGCGCGTCGGAGCGCGACGGCACCCGGTGCCCCAGCCCGGCATACACGGAGCCGACCGCCACGCCGACCGCGAAGACCGCCAGAAGCAGCGTCGCCCCCGCGCTGTCCGTCCCCAGCGTCTCCCGCGCGATGGCCGGGAACTGGGCCATGACGACCGCCCCGACACCCCAGAAGACCGAAATGCCGTAGATCGCCAGCATCGACACGCGGTCCCGCGCGGTGGCGCGCAGCACGCGCAGGGTGACCGACACCGGGTTCAGCCCGACGCGCACCGTCCGGTCGGCGTTGCCCGCCCGCGGGATCAGCAGCGACGCCGCCAGCCCGCCCAGCGCCGTCGCCCCCAGCAGCCCCGGAAGCGCCAGCGGATGGGCCAGAGCCAGCGAGCCCCCGGCGATGGTGCCCAGCAGGATCGCCACGAAGGTCCCAGCCTCCACCAGACCGTTTCCGGCGGTCAGCTCCTCCGGTTTCAGCAGGTCGGGGAGAAGGCCGTACTTGACCGGCCCGAAGACGGTGGAATGGGCGCCCATGCCGACCAGCGCGACGATCAGCACGCCGAGGTCGGCGCGCATGATGCCCCAGGCGGCGATGGCCATCAGGCCGATCTCCGCCACCTTCACCGCGCGGGCGATCAGCGTGCGGTCGAACCGGTCGGCCAACTGCCCGGCGGTCGCCGAGAACAGCAGGAAGGGCACGGTGAAGGCCGCCGCGGCAAGCGTCGAGATCAGCGCGCCGTCGCCCGCCGTCCCCGCCATGCCGTAGACGGCCAGGACCGCGATGGCGCCGCGCAGCACGTTGTCGCCGAAAGCGCCCAGGAATTGCGTGACGAACAGCGGCAGGAAGCGCCGCGTGGCGAGAAGGCCGAGTTCGCTCATGCGTCAGGCTCCCTTTTCGGTGGACAGGCCGCGCAACAGCGCGTCGGCGACCGTGTCGGCCAGCGTGCCGAGCGGAGCCGTCTGCCGTCCGTAAACGTGCGACTGGATGTTCAGGACAATGGCGCCGATGACGGTGTGGGCCAGCGCCTCCCGGTCGGCATCGACGATGGTTCCCTCCGCGATGCCGTCCCCGACGATGGCGCAGACCACGTCCACCGGGGTCTCCAGCCCGTCAGGAACCAGGGGAAGCGCGTCGTGCTGCGACAGCAGGAGGAAACGCGCGCGGTCCGGTGCCTCCTCCGCCAGCCCGAAGGCCCAGGCGATGACGCGGCGCAGCCGCTGCGGCGCCGGACCGGTTCCCGCCGCCTCGCGCAGGCTGTGCGACAGGGCGGTGTATTCGGCGGCGAACAGGGCGGCGGCAAGCTCCTCCTTGCTGGCCCAATGCCGGTACAGCGCCCCTTCGGACACTCCGGCGGCGCGGGCGATGTCCTTGATGGTCGTCGCCTTCACCCCCTTCCGGGCGAACAGCGCGATGGCGGCGTCCCGGACCTTGCTGCGGACATCGTTGGACATGGAGTTCCCGTTCAGCACCATGAGTGAATGTTCACTCACATCCTGCATGGAATTGTCAGGCCATGCAAGGGTGGTGTGTCGGCACCGCATCCACCGTGCGCTTTGCGGGGGCGGCGGTTTGCGGCAGGATCGTTCGCATACATTCTCGAAACACACGCTCGAAACACGGGGGAACAGGGACATGGTGAGGACGATCGACGGGACGGAGGCGCTGACGGCCGACATGACCGCGTGGCGGCGCGACCTGCACGCCCACCCGGAAACGGCGTTCGAGGAAGAACGGACCAGCGATTTCGTGGCGGAGAAGCTGGCCTCCTTCGGGCTGGAGGTTCACCGCGGCCTCGCCAAGACCGGCGTGGTCGGCGTGCTGCGCAACGGCGAGGGGCCGGCGGTCGCCTTCCGCGCCGACATGGACGCCCTGCACATCCACGAGCAGACCAACCTGCCCCACGCCTCGCGCAATCCCGGGCGCATGCACGCCTGCGGGCATGACGGGCACACGGCGATGCTGCTGGGTGCGGCGCGCCACCTGTCGGCGAATCCTAACTTCCAGGGCACCATCGCCTTCGTCTTCCAGCCCGCGGAGGAGAACGAGGGTGGCGGGCGCGTGATGGTCGAGGACGGGCTGTTCGAGAAATTCCCCGTCGATCAGGTCTACGGCATGCACAACTGGCCGGGCCTGGAGGTCGGCAAGATCGCGCTGCGCCCCGGCCCGATCATGGCCGCCTACGACATCTTCGAACTGACCCTGACCGGCAAGGGCACCCACGCCGCCATGCCGCATCTGGGCACCGACACGATCCTGGCCGGGACCCAGATCGTCAACGCCTGGCAGACCATCGCCAGCCGCAGCGTGCATCCGGTCGATTCCGCCGTGGTCAGCGTCACGCAGTTCCACGCGGGCGATACGTGGAACGTCCTTCCGGCCACCGCTGTCCTGCGTGGAACCACCCGCACCTTCCGCAAGGAGGTTCAGGACATGGTGGAGCGGCGCATGGGCGAACTGGCGAAGGCCATCGCCACGGGCTACGGCGTCGAGGCGGAGATGCGCTACGAGCGCCGCTATCCCTCCACGGTGAACGAGGCCGCCGCGACCGAGCTGGCCCGCCGCGCCGCCGCCGGAGTCGTCGGCGAATCGGGGCTGGACCTGGACCCGATGCCCAGCATGGGCGCGGAGGATTTCGCCTTCATGCTCCAGCAGCGGCCCGGCTGCTACGTCTGGGTCGGCGCCGGTCCGTCGGACGGCGGGCGGAACCTGCACAGCCCGCATTACGACTTCAACGACGCGGTCCTGCCCATCGGCCTCAGCTATTGGGTGCGGCTGGCCGAGACGGTGCTGCCGCGCGCGGCGTGACGGCAACCCTTAAATCCCCTCTCCCCAGAGGGGAGAGGGTTTACAAAGGCCACCACGTTCATTCCGGGCGACTTGTACAAACCATCCCTATCTCCCTATGGCTTGTGTATGAAACAGGAAAATTACCGCGTCCTCTCCATGGGAATTGCCCGGGTATGCAATTTGTCCCATGATCGGGCCGATTTCACCCGACAGATGTGGGACAAGGCACGGTGAAGGCGATAGAGAACAAGACCGGCGTTCCTGGAACCGGCGGCATCTGGCAGCGGCCCGACTCCCTGTGGGAAGCCACGGCCCCGCCGCCGCCGGCCCTTCCGGCGCTCAAGGACGCGGTGGAGACCGACCTGCTGGTCATCGGCGGCGGCTTCACCGGCCTGTCGGCGGCCCTGCACGCCGCCGAGTCGGGCAAGCGCGCCGTCGTCCTGGAAGCGTCGGAGATCGGGCGCGGCGCGTCCGGGCGCAACAACGGGCAGGTCATCCCGACCCTGACGCGTCCGGACCCCGAGGATCTGGTCGCTAGGTTCGGGCCGGAGCGGGGCGAACGCTTCGTCGCGCTGATCCGCGACAGCGCCGAGACCCTGTTCGCCCTGATTCGCCGCCTGGGAATCGACTGCGCGGCGGAGCAGACCGGATGGGTGCAGCCGGTTCACTCACCGGGCCGCATCGCCATCGCCGAGCGGCGGGCGAAGCAGTGGGGCAGCCGGGGCGCTCCGGTGGAGCTGCTCGACCGCGCCGGCATTTCGGACCTGCTGGGCACCGACGCCTATTACGGCGGCTGGATGAACCGCAGCGGCGGCCACATCAACCCGCTGGCCCTGGCCCGCGGGCTGGCCGGCAAGGCGGTGGAGGCCGGCGCGTCGGTCTTCATCAACTCTCCGGTCCTGTCGGTGGAGCGGACCGGCGACCGCTGGGTCGCGCGCACGCCGGGCGGCACGGTGACCGCCCATGCCCTGGTGCTGGGCACCAACGGCTACGCCGCCGCGGTCTTCCCGGAAATCCGGACGGAGGTCGTGCCCGTCCTGTCCTGGCAGATGGCGACCCAGCCGCTGGACGAGGCGCAGCGGCGCAGCATCCTGCCGGGCCGTCAGGCCATGTCGGACACCCACGGCGACCTGCGCTTCATGCGCTACACCGCCGACAACCGGCTGGTCAGCGGCGGCGCGCTGCTGGTCCCCATCGACGGGGCGGACCGGCTGCGGCGCATCGTCGGGCTGCGGCTGGCCTCAATGTTCCCGACGCTGCGCGGCCTGCGGTTCGACCATGTGTGGAACGGGCGGATCGCCATGACCACCGACTACACCCCGCGGGTCCACCAGCTCGGCCCCAACGCCTTCACCTGGGCGGGCTGCAACGGGCGCGGAGTCGCCCTGTCCGTCTCGCTGGGGCGGGAACTGGCCTACGCCGCGCTGGGCCGCGATCCGGCGGAACTGGCGTTGCCGTTGACCGAACCGCGCCCCCTGCCCTTCAACGACCTGCTGCAACGCATCGGTCCGTTCAAACTCCTGCAATACCGCTGGAACGACATCCGGGAAATCTGACGATGACTGAAGACACCAAGGCGTCCGCCTCTGCACCCGCCGCTGGCGCCGCCCCGGACCACGCCACGCAGCTCCGCAACGCCTACGCGATGCGGGCCGCGTCCTACGCCCACATGTTCGACGTGCTGCGCGAGCGCTACGGCACTGACACGGCGCTGGACATCGGGCGCGAGGCGACCCGCCGCCTGGGCGAGGCGATGGGCGTGAAGTACGCCGCGCACGGCCCGGACGACCTCGCCGGCCTGTGCCACGCCTTCCTCGACGGCATCCCCAACCGCGATTCCATGTTCGCGCCGGAGATCAAGCGCTGCGACGGCGACGCGCTGGAGATCCATTTCCACCGCTGCCCCCTGAAGGAGGCGTGGCAGGCCCAGGGCAAGTCCGACGAGGATCTGGAACTGCTCTGCAACATGGCCGGCGCCATCGACGGCGGCCTGTTCGAGGCGGCGGGCTTCGTCTTCCGCGGCGAGACCTGGAAGCCCGGCGACGAGGGCTGTTGCCGCCTGAAGGTCCTGCCCGGCCCCAAGGCCGCCTGATTCACGCCCACCGAACGACGCTGCCCAATTCCGGCACCGAAGCCGGCCTTCGCAAGAAAGGTTCACCCACGATGACCGCCCTGAAGACCGCCTCCCTCGCCGCCCTCATGACGGCCGCGCTGGCCGGCACCGCTCTGGCCGCCGACACCGTGAAGATCGGCTACCAGCTTCCGTTGACCGGCGAGACCGCCCAGTACGGTCAGGACTTCCGCAAGGCCGCCGAGATCGCGCTGGCCGAGTTCAACGCCGCCGGCAAGCCCTTCAAGGCCGAGATCGTCTTCGAGGACAGCCGCTCCGACGCCAAGGAAGGCACCAACATCGCCCGCAAGTTCGTGGACGACAAGGCGATCGTCGGCGTGCTGGGCGACTTCACGTCGGGCGTGTCGATGGCCTCGGCGCAGGTCTACAAGGACGCCGGGATGCCGCAGCTCTCGCAGACGGCCTCGCACCCCGACTACACCAAGATCTCCAAGTACCAGTTCCGCAACATCGCCACCCAGGCGCAGGAAGGCCCCTACAACGCCAAGTGGATGCTGTCCAAGGGCTACAAGAACATCGCCGTCATCGCCGAGCAGACCGACTGGGGCCAGTCCGTCGTCTCCGGCTTCACCGACGGTGTGAAGGCCAACGGCGGCACGGTGGTCTTCTCCGAATTCTTCAACCGTGGCCTGAAGGACTATCGCTCGCTGATCAGCAAGCTGGAGCGCGCGAAGCCGGACGCCATCTACACCGGCTTCTTCTACGAGGACGGCGCGCAGTTCCTGCGTCAGGTTCAGCAGCTCGGCATCAAGACGCCGGTCTACTCCACCTCCGCCGCCTACAGCCCGAAGCTGATCGAGCTGGCCGGCGACGCGGCGGAGGGCGTGCACCTGACCTCCAACTTCCTGCCGACCGATCCGGCCCCGCACATCCAGCATTTCGTGACGGAGTGGAAGGCCGCCTCCAATGGCGCGGTTCCGGGCCAGTTCCCGGCCCAGGCCTATGACGCCGTGCGCATCATGCTGGCCGCGGTCGAGAAGGCCTATCCGAACCCGACCCGCGAAAAGGTGCGCGACGCCCTGGCCCAGACCAAGGACTTCCCCGGCGTAACCGGCAAGACCAGCTTCAGCGCCGACCGCGAGGCCGAAAAGGAACTGGTGAAGGTCGAGGTCAAGGGCGGCGCCTTCGTGCCGGTCGCCGACTGACCGGCACGCCCGCTTCCGACCCGATAGCCCAACGATCTCCAGCGAACGGCCCGCATGATCGACCCATACTACCTCCAGCAGCTCGCCATCGGGCTGTCGCTGGGGATGACCTACGCGCTGATGGCGATCGGCTTCACGCTGATCTTCGGCGTGCTGAACGTCGTCAACTTCGCCCATGGCGAGGTCTACACGCTGGGCGCCTTCGCCGGGCTGGTGCTGATCTCCGCGACGGCCCCGCCGATCTTCGCGGTGATCTTCATCGCCCTGGCGATCGGCGCGCTGGCCGGATTCTCGCTGGAGCGGGTGGCCTTCAAGCCCTTCCGCCGCTTCACCGACGAGGCGTCGCTGAAGTCGCGGGCGATGCGCGAATCCACCCTGCTCTCCTCGCTCGCCGTGTCCATCGTGGTGCGCGAGGGGCTGGAGATCGTGTTCGGGTCGCAGATGCGCTCCGTCCCGTTCGAGTATCTCATCAACACGCCGGTGCGGATCGGGCCGGTGATTCTGGTGACCGGCGACTTCATCATCTTCGGCGTGGCCGCCGCGATGCTGATCGGTCTCCAGTATCTGCTGACCCGCACCCGCATCGGCTTGTCGATCCGGGCGGTGTCGAACAACCCGCTGGGCGCCAAGTATGTGGGCATCGACACAGACCGCACCATCATCATGACCTTCGTCGTCGGCTCGATGATGGGCGCGGCGGCGGGCATCCTGACGGGGCTCTATTACGGGGCGATCTTCCCCTCCATGGGCTTCGTGCCCGGCATCAAGGCCTTCGTCGCCATGGTGATGGGCGGTCTGTCCTCCATCCCGGGTGCCGTGATCTGCGCCCTGATCCTGGGCATCTCGGAGAGCATGGCGACGACCTTCGTGTCGTCGGGCTGGTCGGACATGGTGGCCTACGGCTTCCTGATCCTGACCCTGATCTTCTTCCCCAACGGACTGTTCGGAGCGCGCCGTGAACGTGTCTGACCTGTCGGCGCCGCGCCGCGGGCAGGGCGCGCTGATTCCGCTCCTGCTCGCCCTGCTGGTCTTCGTCGGGCTACCCGCCCTGTTGGCCGGCTTCGACCGCGGCTATTTCTACCAGATCGCCAATCTGGCGCTGATCTTCATCCTGCTGTCCGCCTCCATGCATCTGGTCACGGGTGTGGCCGGGCTGCTGCATCTGGGGCACGCGGCCTTCTACGGGGTGGGCGCCTACACCGCCGCCCTGCTCTCGACCAAGTTCGGGCTGGGCTTCACGGTGACCCTGCCGCTGTCCGGTCTGGTGGCGGCGCTGATCGCCTTCCTGGTGGCGCTGCCGACCATGCGGCTGGTCAGCATCTATTTCGCCGTGGCCACACTCGCCATCGGGCAGATGATCTATCTGGTCATGCTGAACTGGGTGGAGTTCACCAAGGGTCCCAACGGCATCATCGTCACCAAGGGGCTGGAACTGTTCGGCTTCAGCCTGTCGGGCCGGCTTGCCACCTATTACACGGTGGCGACGGTGGTGACGCTGTGCGTCCTGGCGATCGGGCGGCTCAGCCATTCCTATTACGGCAACGCGCTGCGCTCGATCCGAGAGGACGACCAGTGCGCCGACGCCATGGGCGTGCGGACCGCGCGGCTGAAGATGGAGGCCTTCACCCTGTCGGCCTTCTTCGCCGGGGTGGCGGGCAGCCTGTGGGCGCACATGACCGGCTACATCTCGCCGGGCGACTTCAAATTCTCCGAATCCATCCTGATCCTGGCGATGGTGGTGGTCGGCGGTCTGGGCAGCCTGCCCGGAGCGGTGATCGGCGCGCTTCTGCTGATCCTGCTGCCGGAGGGGCTGCGCGCCTTCGGCGACTTCCGCAACATCATGGTCGGTCTGGTGATGTTCCTGTCGATCCTCCTGCTGCCGAAGGGCCTGCTGGGCGAGGTCTCCGCGCTGCAGCTCGCGCGGCGCCAGTTGGGGACGGCGTGGCGCAACACCGCGAAGGGCGAAGGGATCGGCTGGCGATGACCCATCTTCTCGACATCCGCAACGTCAGCCGCCGCTTCGGCGGCGTGCTGGCGGTGAACGACGTGACCGGCCATGTGGACGAGGGCGAGCTGGTCGGGCTGATCGGTCCGAACGGGGCGGGCAAGACCACCCTGTTCAACCTGATTTCCGGCTTCACGCCGCTGTCGTCGGGCACCGTCGCCTTTGACGGCAGGACCATCAGCGGCCTTAAGACGAATCAGGTGGCACGGCTGGGCATCAGCCGCACCTTCCAGAACCTGCGCGTCTTCCCGAACATGTCGGTCTTCGACAACGTGTCGGTCGGCGCGGTTGGCGCTTTGCCGCAGGGGCCGCTCGGCGCCCTGCTCGGCTCCCTCGCGGGGGGCGGCGCCCGCTCCGCCGAGATCAGCCGCCGCACCTGGGAGGCGCTGGAGGCCGTCGGCCTGACCCATGTGGCGGGCGAACTGGCGGCCAACCTGCCCTACGGCCAGCGCAAGTATCTGGAGATCGCCCGCGCGCTGGCGATGCAGCCGCGATTCCTGATCCTGGACGAGCCGGCCGCCGGCCTGAACGACACGGAAACCCGCGCGCTGGCCGACTTCATCAAGCGGCTGCACGGCACCGGCCTGACCATCATGCTGGTGGAGCACGACATGACCCTGGTCATGAGCATCTGCCAGCGCATCCTGGTGCTGGCCTCCGGACGCAAGATCGCCGACGGCCCGCCCGACGCCATCCGCCGCGACCCGGCGGTTCTGGAAGCCTATCTGGGGGTGGACGCATGACCCAGCCGAATTCCAATGGGCCGAATTCCAACGGCCCGATCCTCGCGATCGGGAACCTGCACGTCACCATGGGGCCGCAGGAGATCCTGCACGGCATCGACCTGACCGTGGCGCAGGGCGCCATCGTCGCCGTTCTGGGCTCCAACGGCGTGGGCAAGACGACGCTGATGCGGGCGATCTCGGGCGTCTACCGGGCGAGCCGGGGCGGCATCGCCTTCCGCGGTGAGCCCATCGCCAACCTGCCCGCCCACCGCATCGTCAAGCTCGGCCTGTCCCAGGCGCCGGAGGGCCGCCAGATCTTCTCCAACATGAGCGTGCGGGAGAATCTGGTGCTCGGCGGCGGGGACGTCGGGCTGGGGGAACTGGACCGGATGCTCGACATGTTTCCGGTTCTCCGGGAACGGTTGCGCCAGAACGCCGGATCGCTGTCGGGCGGCGAGCAGCAGATGCTGTGCATCGCCCGTGCCCTGATGCGCCGCCCCGCCCTGCTTCTGCTCGACGAGCCGTCTCTGGGGCTCGCCCCAATGGTGGTCGCGCAGATCTTCGATCTGGTGCAGCGAATCCGGGCGGAGGGCGTGTCGATCCTGCTGGTCGAGCAGAACGCCCGCGCCGCGTTGCGGGTCGCCGACCATGCCGCGGTGATGGAGGACGGGCGCATCGTGCTGGCCGGACCCGCCGCCCAGCTCCGCGACGATCCGCGAATCGCCGAAGCCTATCTCGGCGGGCACGCCCATTGACGGTTCTTGAAACAGCGCCGCCGGATCAAGGCGGCGGACAGGACGGAAGGCTGAAACGCAAAGCCCTTCTCCCCGCCGTGGGAGAAGGGCTTTGGACAAGCAGGCACAGGCAGAGCCCTATCAGGCTGCGGCGGTCGTCACCGGTTGGAGACCGCGCGTCATCTGGCCGAACGCATCGCGGAAACGCGGCAGGGCGACGTCGCTGTCGGCGAAGCGGACATGGGTGGTCGCCTTGTCGACCGCCCGCACCTCGAAGGCGATGGACAGGCCGAAACGGTCCAGCCGCAGGGTGCCGCGCTCGCCGACTCCGACGCCGGTGACCCCCTTCAACATGGCGCCGCCGCTCGACAGGTCGGTCAGCGTGCCGGACTGGTCGCGCCCCTGCACCACGACTCCGCAGGCCTCGTTCACGCGGTAGCGCGGGCTGCGGCGGCGGTCGGCGTCGCTGGTGGAGGTGCGGACGACCCGCACCAGCACGCGGCGCAGCTCGTCGATGCTGTTCGCCACCTCGTCCGAACCGGCCCGGACGCCCGACGCCTGGGCGCCGGTCTGGTCGGCGTCGCTGGACACGGCGGCGATGCGCACCGACACCTCCTGCGCGGCGTTGGAGGTCTCCACCACGTTGCGGCTGATTTCCTGGGTGGCGGCGGCCTGCTCCTCCATCGCGGCGGCGATGGCGCTGGAGATCTGGTCGATCTCGCCGATGGTGTCGCCGATCTCCGCCACCGCACCCACGGCGGTGCTGGTCACCCCCTGGATCTCCGCGATCTGGCGGGTGATCTCCTCGGTCGAGCGGGCGGTCTGGTTGGCGAGGTTCTTCACCTCCTGCGCCACCACCGCGAAGCCCTTGCCGGCCTCGCCCGCGCGCGCCGCCTCGATGGTCGCGTTCAGCGCCAGAAGGTTGGTCTGGCTGGCGATGTCGGTGATGAGCTTCACCACCTCGTCGATGCGCCCCACCGCTTCGGACAGCGACTGGATGGTGCCCTGGGTGCGCTGGCCGTTCTCCACGGCGCGGCGGGTCACCGCGCTGGAATGGGCGATCTGGGAGGAGATCTCGCGGATCGAGGCCGCCAGCTCCTCGGTCGCCGCCGCCACGGTCTGGGCGTTGGCGAGCGCTTCTTCCGCCGCCGCCGCGACGTTCTGCGCGTTGATGCTGACCCGCTCGGCGGAGCTGGCCATGGCGTCGGCGTCCTGGGCCATGCCGCCGGTGCGCAGGGCCACCTGCTCCACCGCGTGGCTGGCCTCGCGCTCCACCGTCTCGGCCATGGCCTGGAGGGCGGCGATGCGCTCCTCCTCCGCCTGGCGCTGGCGCTCCGCGCGCTCCTGGGTGGAGTAGTTCAGCTTCGCCTTCACGGCGCGGATCTGCGACCGGATGCGGGCGAATTCCGCCACGCCGGAGCTGGGAATGTTGCTCATCAGGTCGCCGCGGGCGATGGCGTCCAGATGCGTTTCCACCAGCCCGAGGGGGCGCCGCACCGTGCCCAGGACGCTGAGCGTGCCGATGCCCGCCACCAGCAGACCGAACAGCATCAGCCCGGCGAAGGCCGCGACGCTGTCGGTGCCGGTCAGGCTCATCCAGCCGAGGATCATGACGGTCAGCAGCAGAAGGCCCGTGGTCGCAAGGATGCGTCCGGCGATGCTGGACGCCAGATCGCTCAGCCAGACGCCGAAGCCGCGGCGGACGATCTGGCCGTCCAGCAGCGCATACTGCTGGCCGCGTCCGGCGCGGATCTCGGCATAGATGCGCTCCGCCTCCGCCACCGCCTCGCGGCTGGGCTTGGAGCGGATGGAGATGTACTCCGTCACCACGCCCTTCTCGGTGATCGGGGTGACGTTCGCCTTGACCCAATAATGGTCGCCGCACTTCGAACGGTTCTTGACGAGACCCTCCCACGGGCGCCCGTCCTTGATGGTTTCCCACAGGTTGGCGAAGGCCGCCGGAGGCATGTCGGGGTGCCGCACAAGATTGTGAGGTGAGCCGAGCAATTCTGTTTCTGAGAATCCGCTAATATCGACAAATGCTTTATTGACGAATGTAATCTTGCCGCGTGTGTCGGTACGCGACACCAGCAGCACATCGTCGGCCATCTCGATTTCGCGGTTCGTAACCGGTCCATTGTCGCGCATAAGCCTGCACCCCGTCGCGTAGAACACCTGCCGAACACTACTTAAGTGGTATTTCTACTGTATTAATGGCAAAAAATCATCACCGTATTATCCCACCATACACGACCATGGTCCGGGACCCGCGATGAGCACATTCGCCCTCTATGCCGCTGCCGCCGTTGGAGAAATTGCCGGTTGCTTCGCCTTCTGGGCGTGGTTGCGGCTGGAAAAATCGCCCTTGTGGATTCTCCCGGGCCTGCTCTGCCTGACGGCCTTCGCCTGGCTGCTGACCCGGGTGGAGGCGGAGTTCGCCGGGCGCGCCTACGCGGCCTACGGCGGGGTCTACATCGCCGCCTCGCTGCTGTGGCTGTGGGTCGCGGAGGGCCGGACGCCCGACCGTTGGGACCTGATCGGCGCCGCCGTCTGCGGCGTGGGAGCCGCCATCATCCTGCTCGGACCGCGGGGAACCGCCTGACCGCGGAAGCGGCACCATTCCCCCCTCGGGCCGTTGGAAGGGGCACCTCATTCACAGCGCAGCAGGACCGTTCCGATGACCGACTCCGCAAAGCCCGTCCGTCTTCTCGGCCTTTCCGGCAGCATCCGCCGCCAGTCCCACTGCACCGCGGTGCTGAGCACACTCGCCGACTCGCTGGGCGGCAAGGCGGAGATGACGCTGTTCCCGCTGAACGACATCCCGCCCTACGATCCCGACCTGGACGCCGAGAACACACCGGCGCCGGCCACCGCCTTGCGCGAGGCCATCGCGGGCGCCGCCGGGCTGGTCGTCATCTCCCCCGAATACAATTACGGCATGTCGGGCGTGCTGAAGAACGCGCTGGATTGGGCGTCGCGACCGGCCATGAGATCGCCGGTGCGCGGAAAGCCGATCCTCATCATGACCGCCTCCCCCGCCTTCACCGGCGGCGTGCGCGCCCAGCACGAGATGCGCGAGACGCTGTCCGGCATGATGGGCCGGGTCATCGCCCGCCCGCAGGTGGTCATCGGCACGGTGCACGAGAAGATCAAGGACGGCCGCCTGACCGACCGGGCCGCGCTGGACTTCGCGCTGGCCGCCATCGACGACCTGCTGGCGGAGATTGCCCTTCTGCGACGGGCGGAGGGTTTCTAACCTTCCGGAAGGGCGGGGCTGCCGCGCAAAGACCGATGGGGCTGGCTCAAGCGGGTAGATATTAGTATATCAGCACGCTTCATCCACGGTTCCCAGTGTCGATCATGCCCCTCACCCTCCATCTGCTGCCGCTCGCCGCCACCGTCGCCCTGTTGATGTCGCGGCGTGTCAGCATGCTGACCGCCGGAACCGCGGGCATGGCCCTGGCCGCCGCGGTGCTTTTGGTGGTGCTGAGCGCGGCGCAGCCCAGCGGAATCGCCGCTCCGGATTGGACAGCCCGGCTGCCCACGCTGCTTCCCGCCGTGGCGCTGAAGGCCGGGGAAGGAGCATGGTTGGCGTGGCACGCCATGTCGATCATCGCGGCGGGCCTGCTGTTCCACCGCGCCTTCGAGGCGCGCGCCGTCAAGGCCAACGTCCAAAGCGAGGTGAAGACCCCGGCGGACCGACGCCGCGCCGTCTTCGTCGCCTGCCTGCTGGCCGGTCCCTTCGCGGAGTCGGTGACGGGGTTCGGCGTCGGGCTGGTCGTCGCGCTCGCCATGCTGCGCCCGTTGAACCTGCCGCCGGCGCACGCGGCGGCGCTGGGCCTGTTCAGCCAGATGCTCGCCCCCTGGGGGGCGCTGGGCGTGGGGACGCGGGTCGGGGCGGAGCTGATCGGTGTGCCCTTCGCGGAGCTGGGGACCGCCAGCGCGGCCCTGATGGTGGTGGTGCTGCCCTGCCTGCTGCCGGTGTTCTGGCGGCTGATCCATGGTGCCGGGCTGACCTCCAGCCTGACGGACCGGGCGCGGGACGTCGCCCTGATGCTGGTTCTGGCCGGGCTGCTCTGGCTGACCAACCGGTATGTGGCCCCGGAACTGGGCGGCGGGTTGGCGACGGCGGTGCTTCTGGTGGCGGTGGAGGCACGGCGGCTGCCGCGCGACCTCGCCGGCCTGTCCCGGCTGCTGGCCCTGCTGTGGCCCTATGTGGTCCTGGTCGGCGGGCTGATGGCGACCCGGCTGGTGCCGCCGCTGTCGGACTGGACGGCGGACCGGCTGGTGCTCGACCCCTTCGGGGGGCTGGCGCCGATGCCGCTGCTGCGCCACCCCTCGACGTGGCTGGTCGCCATTGCCCTGGTCATGCTGGCGGGCTTGCCGCGCGGGCGCGCTCCGCGCGTGGCGGGTCCCGCCCTGCGCGCGGCGCTGGTGCCGATGGCGGCGACCCTGGTCTTCGTGGAACTGGCCGCCTTCATGGCCGCTTCCGGCGGGGCCGCGGCCTTCGGGCAGGCGTGGCAGGCGGTGGCGGGCTCCGCCGCCGTGCTGGCCGTGCCGGTCCTGGGGGCGGCGACGGGCATGCTGACCGGCTCCAACACCGCGTCGAACGCCCTGATGATGAACATCCAGGTCAATCTGGCCTCCGGCAGCAGTCTGCCGCTGATCGCCGCCGCCGCCATCCAGGTGGTGGCGGGCAGCGTCTGCACCCTGCTGACGCCGGGCCGGATCGTGCTGGCTTCCAGCCTTCTGGGGCTGACCAAGGCGGAATCGGCGATCTACCGGCTGGCCCTGCCCATCGGCTTCGCCTCCACGGCGTCGCTGCTCGCCGTCGTCGTGCTCTGGGTCTGGCTGGTGTAGGGATCAGTCCTGGGGTTCCGGCTCCGCCGCGCGGTCGGGGAACAGCTCCTCCACCCGCACGCCCGACTCCCGGCAGATGCGGGCCAGCCGGTCGGAGGGCAGGACGTCGGTCACGAAGGTGTGGACCTGCGAGATGTGGCCGATGCGGACCGGGGCGGTGCGCTCCAGCTTGCCGCGGTCGGCGACCAGGATGACGTGGCGGGCGTTCGCCATGATCGCCTGCGACACCCGCACCTCGCGGTAGTCGAAATCGAGCAGCGCCCCGCTCTCGTCGATGGCCGAGGCGCCGATCACCGCGAAGTCGGCCATGAACTGGTTGAAGAAGTCGATGGCGGCCTCCCCCACGATGCCGCCGTCCGACCGCCGCACCACGCCGCCGGCCACGATCACCTCGATGTGCGGTTCGGGACGAAGCAGGTTGGCGACGTTGATGTTGTTTGTGATCACCACCAGCCCGCTCCGTCCCTGAAGCGCGCGTGCCACCTCCTCCGTCGTCGTGCCGATGTTGATGAAGAGGGAGGAGCTGTCGGGCACCAGCTCCGCCGCGCGGCGCCCGATGGCGCGCTTCTCGTCCTGGGCGATCAGCCGCCGCGCCTCGTAGCCGAGATTCTCCACCCCCGACCCGGCGACGGCACCGCCATGCACCCGCTGGAGCAGACGGCGGTCGCACAACTCGTTCAGGTCCTTGCGGATGGTCTGCGGCGTGACGTTGAAGCGGGCGGCCAGGTCGTCCACGATCACGCGCCCCTGCGTGCGGGCGAGCGCCAGGATATCGGTTTGCCGGGGAGTCATGATGTCCATGGCGGCATTCAAGCGGACCGCCGCTTCGCCCGCAAGTTCATTCGAAAGCGGATCGGTGTCCTCCTCCCCCGCCGTCAGAGCCTTTGCCCGTCGGACCCGAAGAGATGCGCGGTTTCGCCGCGCAGGTTCAAGCGCAAGCGCTCACCCGCCGTCACCGCCCGGTCGCCGTCGAGGCGGACGAGGACCCGCTGCCCGTCCTCCAGCGCGGCGTGGCAGTGGGTCTCGCCGCCCAGCCGCTCCACGGCGATCACCGCCGCGACCAGCCCGGCTCCCTCGCCCGCCAGCCCCACATGCTCCGGCCGGACGCCGAGCGTCAGGGAGGTTCCCGCCGGTGGCGCGGCGCCGTCCACCGGGATCTCCAGCGGCACGCCGCCGGGCAACCACACCCGCACCGAGCCGCTCGCCCGCCCTTCCGACACCACATCCAGGAAATTCATGGCGGGCGAGCCGATGAAGCCGGCGACGAAGCGGTTGCGTGGGTGGTGGTACAGCTCCAGCGGCGTGCCGGCCTGCTCCACCCGCCCGGCGTTCAGGACCACGATGCGGTCGGCCAGGGTCATCGCCTCCACCTGATCGTGGGTCACGTAGATCATGGTGGCGCGCAGGTCCGCCTTCAGCTTGGCGATCTCCAGCCGCATCTGCACGCGCAGGCCCGCGTCGAGGTTCGACAGCGGCTCGTCGAACAGGAAGACCTGCGGCTCGCGCACGATGGCCCGCCCGATGGCCACGCGCTGGCGCTGCCCGCCCGACAGGTCGCGCGGCTTGCGGTCGAGCAGATCCTCGATTTGCAGCAGACGGGCGGCGGCGCGCACCCGCTCCGCGATGGTCCTCTTGTCCGTCCGCGACAGGGTCAGGCCGAAGGCCATGTTGTCGTAGGCCGTCATGTGGGGATAGAGCGCGTAGGACTGGAAGACCATGGCGATGCCGCGCGCGGCGGGGGGCCGGTCATTCACCCGCTGCCCGCCGATGAACAGGTCCCCGGCGCCCGGTTCCTCCAGCCCGGCGATCAGGCGCAGCAAGGTGGACTTGCCGCAGCCGGACGGGCCGACGAAGGCGACGAACTCGCCGTCCGCGACCTCCAGATCGACGCCGTGGATGACCTCGATCCGCCCGAAGCTCTTGCGCACCCCGCGCAGCGTGACGCCCGCCATCGCCCTACCCCTTCACAGCACCAGCGGTCAGGCCGGAGACGATCCGCCGCTGGAACAGCAGCACCAGCCCGATCAGCGGCACCGTCACCACCACCGACGCCGCCATGATCCGGCCCCAGGGAAGCTCGTACTGGCTGGCCCCCGACATCAGCGCGATGGCCACCGGCACGGTGCGCGCGTCGTCGGTCAGGGTGAAGGTCAGGGCGAACAGGAACTCGTTCCAGGCGGCGATGAAGGCGAGCAGCCCGGTCGCCGCCAGCGCCGGCCCCATCAGCGGCAGGAACACCCGCGTCACGATCACGAAGGGACCGGCTCCGTCCACCATGGCGGCCTCCTCCAGTTCCTTCGGCAGTTCGCGCATGAAGGTGGTCAGCACCCAGACGGTGAAGGGCAGCGTGAAGATCAGGTAGGACAGCACCAGCGACCCGATCCGGTTGTAGAGGCCGAGCCAGCGCACCAGCTCGAACAGGCCGGACAGAACGGCGACCTGCGGGAACATCGACACGCCCAGCACCACGAACAGCAGAAGCCCCCGCCCGCGGAACCGCACCCGCCCCAGCGCGTAGGCGGCCAGCACCGCCAGCCCCAGCGACAGGGCCACCACCGCCGATGCGGCCAGCAGGGAGTTCAGGATGTTCCGCCCGAAGGGCTGCTCCCGGAAGATGGCCGTGTAATTGTCCAGGGACGGTTGCGACGGCCACGCCTCCACCGTGAACAGCGCGCTCCCCGCCTTCAGCGAGGTGATGACGGCCCATGCGAAGGGAAACACCGCCCAGACGACGATTCCCACAACCAGCAGGCCCAAGGCGATGCGTTTCAGGGCCATATCCTCACCTCCCCGCATCGACGCGCACGCGGCCCAGCGTCACCGCGACCACCGTCGCCGCCGCCAGCACCAGGACCAGCAGGGTCGCCGCGGCGGAGCCGTAGCCCACGTCCTGGAAATCGATCAGATATTGCCGGGCATAGACCGACATCGACATGGTGGACCGGCTGTTTCCGGTCAGCACATACATCAGGTCGAACACGCGCAACGCGTCCAGCGTCCGGAACAGCACCGCCACCATCAGCGCCGGGCGGATCAGCGGCAGGGTGATTCGGAAGAAGACCGTCACCGGATGAACCCCGTCCACCCGCGCCGCCTCGTACAGATCGCGGGGAAGCATCTGAAGCGCGGCCAGGATCAGCAGCGCCATGAAGGGCGTGGACTTCCACACATCCACCGCGATCACCACCGGCAGGGCCAGATCGGGATCGGCGGTCCAGGCCCTCGGCTCGGCGATCAGGCCAAGTCCCATCAGGATCGCGTTCACCACGCCGTAGAGGTCGTGGAACATCCACCCCCACATCTGGGCCGACACCACGGTCGGGATCGCCCAGGGGATCAGCACGGCGGCGCGCAGCAGCCCACGCCCCGGCAGATGCGCGTTCAGGATCAGCGCGATTCCCAGCCCGAGCGCCGTCTCGATCCCCACCGAGACGACGGTGAAAACCAGCGTGTTCCACACCGCCCGCCACCAGACGGGATCGCGCACCAGCCACAGGTAATTGTCCAGCCCCACCCCCTGAAAGCCGTCCAGCGTGGCGAGCGTCGCGTCGGTGAAGGAGAAGAAGACGGTGCGGAACAGCGGCCAGCCCGCCACCCCCGCCAGAACGACCAGCATCGGCAGAAGGAACAGCCACGCCGCCCGGCGCCTCTGCCGCTCCAGGCTGGATCGCGGAAGACCGATCACCAGCGCCCTCCCCGGCTGACGCGGACCAGGGCCTCCTTGAGTTCCGGAAGCATAGCCTTGGCGTCCTGCCGCCCGGTCAGCACCTCGTGGACGTTGGCGTAGAACTCCGCCGACACTTGATTGTAGCGCATGCCCGTCGCCTGGGCCGGGCGGTTGACCGAGTTGGCGATGGAGTCGGCCAGCTCCGCGAAGAAGGGGTTGGCGGCCACCACCTCCGCATCCTCGTAGAGCGCCGGAATGGTCGGGTTGGAAGCGCCGTGGATCGCCCGCCGCTTCTGCTCGGCCATACCGGTCAGGTACAGCGCCAAGCCCACCGCCTCGTCCGCATGGGCGGAGAACTTGCTGACCGCCAGCATCTGTCCGCCCAGCGTGGACGTGTGGCGCCCGTCCGGCCCGCCCTTGGGCAGAGGCACCACCGCCACCTTGCCGCCGACCGCGCTGTCCGGCGCGTTGACCAGCGTCCAGGCGTAGGGCCAGTTGCGCATGAAGACGGCGTTGCCGGATTGGAAGACGCCGCGCGCCTCCTCCTCCATGTAGTTCAGCACGCCGGGCGGGCTGATGGAACCGACCCAGCCATGGGCCATGTCCAGCGCCGCCGCGGCGCGGGGGTTGTCGATGGTGATGGCGCCGTCCGGGTCAACGATGGTGCCGCCGTTGCGGCTGGCGATCCACTCCAGCGCGTTGACCGTCAGCCCCTCATAGGCGCGGCCCTGCCAGACATAGCCCCACATCCGGTCGCGCCCGGCGGCGCGCTCCGCCCGCTGGATCAGGGCGGCGGTGTCCTGAAGCTCCTCCCAGGTCTGCGGCACCGGGCGCCCGTGGGCCTCCAGCAGGTCCTTGCGGGCATAGAGAACTCCGGCGTCGGCGAACCAGGGCAGGGCGACCAACCGCCCCTTGACCGTCGCGGCCTCGATCATCGCCGGAAGGTGTTGGCGGACGATGTCCGGCCCGGCCCGCTCCGTCAGATCGACGAAGTAGTTGCCGAGGATGCCGGGCCAGACCACGTCGATCTGGAAGACGTCGATGTCCGGCGACCCGGCGGCGAGAAGCTGCTGATAGAGCGCCAACTGCTCGCTCGCCCCCTTGGGCGGGGAGACGAATCGGACCTCGTTCCCGCTGCGCCGCGCCCATTCCTGCGCGCCGTCGCGGCACAGGTCGAAGCCGATGCCGAGCCCGCTGCAGGCGAGCGTCACCGTCGCCCCGGCGGCGGGAAGCGCCGGCAGGGCCGTCAGCACACCGGCCAAGAGCAACGCGCACCGCCGCGCCATGGGAGTCCATCCGTTCCCGGTTCATCCAGGTCCGGTTGGGAAACTCCAATGGCCGCGGTCGAGTTCCCTAGGGGCGAATTGCAGCCGAATGACAAAGCCCTCTCCCCCCTGGGGAGAGGGTTGGGTGAGGGGGATTTACGCTCGGCTGGGCGGAGGAAAGTTCTCGCATTGCGAAGTGAAGTGGATCGCCTTCGGCGCCCCCTCATCCTAACCTTCTCCCCAGGGGGGAGAAGGAACAGGCATCAGGCGGGCGCGGCGGCCTCGCGGCGGCAGTGCAGCAGGCTGAACAGGCCGAAGGGCGGCACCGTCTGCAACTCCTCCACCTTCAGGCGGGAGCCGGACATCAGCGTGTCCAGCGTGAAGTCGGGCCGCCAGCCCAGCTTCTTGGAGAAGGGCGCCATCCAATTCTCCACCGAGCGGCGGATGCCCGGCTTGTCGGCGGCGAAATGATTGACGATCAGGATGTCGCCGCCGGGGCGGCAGACGCGCTCCAGCTCGTTCATCGTGCCCTGCGGGTCGGGGACCACCGTCATCACATACATGGCGACCACGAGGTCGAAGCTGCCGTCGGCGAAGGCCAGCTTTCCGGCGTCCATCTCCAGCAGACCTTCCACATTCTCCAGCCGTTCGCGGTCCACCCGGTCCTGCGCGACGCGCAGCATCTCGGAGGAGAGGTCGATTCCGACGACGCGGTTGTCCTTGCGGTAGTCGGACAGGGAGATGCCCGTGCCCACGCCCACCTCCAGAACGCGCAGTCCGCCCCGCCGGTTGATCCACTTCACGGCGGCGTGCCGGCCCGACGCCAGCAGGTTTCCGAAGACGGGGTCGTAGAAACGCGCGTAGCGCCGGTAGGCGGCGCGGATGGAGTCGGCGTCCATTGGGTCTCCCTCACGATTCCTGGCGCAGGTTCTTTCGGCCGCGACCATAGCGGCCTTTCGTCACACAGAAAAGCCGCAGCGCGCGCCGGAGTTCCACGCCGCCCCGCGCTTGCCCGCCCGCTCCGCCGCGCCGTCAAATGTGCATCACCGATGTTGACACCACCATCAACATGACTCATGGTGCCGCCGCGATCACCCGAAATAAGGGATGCCCCGTGGCCCACGAGATGAGCGGCGAGGAGCTGCGCCGTTACCGCGAACAGCGCGGCATGAACCAGCAGGCCCTGGTCGGCTGGCTGAACGAACGGCTGAACCGGCGTTACGACCGCGCCAAGATCTCCCGCTGGGAAACCGGGGCGGAGCGGATTCCGCAGATCGTCGCGGGCGCCCTGAAGACCGCGACGGAGCCGGTCGGCATCCCCGCCGCCGCTGTCCGGGCGGCCCCGGTGGTCTTCTGCGCAGCCAACCAGAAGGGCGGGGTCGCCAAGACGACCACCTGCGTCAACGTCGCGTGGCTGCTTGCAGGCTCGGGCCGCCGGGTGTTGTTGATCGACTGCGATCCCCAGGCCAACGCCACCGTGCATCTGGGCGTCGATCCGCACGAGCGGGAACTCGCCAAGGCGACCCTGACGCACGCGCTGAAGGCCAGCCGCCCGATGATGGAGTTCATGACTCCGGTCTGCGACGGGGCGTTCGACCTGCTGCCCTCCTCCATCTCGCTGGCGGCGGCGGACCGGGAGCTGCTGCGCCAGCCCAACGGCACGCTGATCCTGCGCGCCAAGATCGCCCAGCTTGCCGGGCAATATGATTTCGTGGTGCTGGACTGCCCGCCGCATCTGGGCGAACTGACCGTCTCGGTGCTGAACGCCGCCGACCAACTCCTGATTCCGACGCAGACGGAAATGCTGTCCATGATGGGCATCCCGCAATTGTTCGAGACCATCGCCGGCGTGCGGGAGCTGGTGAACCCGCGTTTGCAGATCCTCGGCATCCTGCCGACCATGTACAGCCCGCGCCGGCTCCAGGACGAGACGGTGATGGGCGAGTTGCGGGAGCTTGCCGCGGCGGAGCAGCTCCGCCTCTTCTCCCCGGTGAAGAGGGCCGCCGACTATTCCAAGAGCGTGATGGCCGGTCGGCCCGGCCTCGCCTACAACCCGAACTCCGCGGGCGCGGAGAGCTTCCGCGAGATCGCGGACGCCCTGCTGGCGCTCGCCGGGGAGGAGATGCGCCATGGCGCGTAAGCTCGACACCTCCAACGCCGGCCTGTTCAAGCGCGCGCTCAGCCGCACCGGCAGCGGCGGGGGCAGCAACGCCGCCCTGTTCGGCCTGTCCGGCAAGATGCGCCACCGCGAAATCCCGCTGGATCAGGTGGAGCCCAACCCCGACCAGCCGCGGCGCAACGCCCGCGGGGCGGACATCGCGGCGCTTGCCGCCTCCATCGGCGAGCGGGGGCTTCTGCAACCCATCAACGTGCGGGAGGTGGCACCCGACCGCTTCCAGATCGTGGCGGGGGAGCGGCGCTACTGGGCCTATCGCTCGCTGGAGCGGGAAACCATCCCGGCGCTCGTCATCGACACCGACGACGTGCAGGCGCTGGCCCTGATCGAGAACGCCCAGCGCGTCGATCTGCACCCCATCGACCTCGCCATGACGCTCGCCCGGCTGATCGGGGACAAGGGGCTGACGCAGGATCAGGCCGCCGTCCTGATCGGCAAGTCGCAGGAGTATGTGGCCCGGCTGCTGGGAATCCTGCGCCTGCCCGCCCGCATCCTGGATGAGGCGCCGGACCAGCCCGCCGTCTCCGTCTCCCTTCTGATGGAGCTGGCGGAGCTTCCCGACGAGGACGCGCAGTTGGCCCTGTGGGCGCGGGCGGGCCATGGCCTGACCGTGAAGGAGGTGCGCGGCGCCAAGCAGGAACGCAAGGCGGCCCGCCCGGACACCCCCTCCGTAGCGCCCGTTCTGCGCGCATTGCGCAGCAACGTCGGGAAAATGCACAACCTGAAAGCGTCCGGCCACGCCTTGGCCGAGGAACAGCGGCGGGAACTGCGCGAACTGCGCGACGCCATCGACGCGCTTCTTCGTAATTGAAGGCTGCCGGAATGGGTCCGTGAAATAGTTTTTTTTTGGCACACTTGCGTATCGGTAGGCGTCATACGACAAAACTCGACTTTTGCGCGATGCTTGGTAATGTCCAAGCCATCCGTCTCCAGAAGGGTGCAGCCATGTCCGATACCGCCGTCGCCGATCCGTCCGCTCCCACCGATCAGCCGCCCGCCGCGCAGCCTCCTGCGATCCAGACGCCCGTGGTTCAGACGGCTGCCCCGCCGCCGAGCGGCGCCGCCGTCATCCAGAACGAGCAGGGCAAGGCGAATTCCCTGCTGAACACCATTGCGGACAAGCTGGACCGGTTGGTCACGCTGACGGTGGTGACCGCGGTCGCCGACATCGACGTGGTGCAGAACGACCCCAATCAGGTCGGCTTCACCTGCCGTCCGAAGTCCGGCAGCACCATCGAGGCGTTCCAGACCCAGGTCAATCTGGTCACCGGCGACATCGAGAACCTGATCAGCCGCGATTTCGCGACCAACACCGCCTACCAAAGCCTAACCGAGTTCCATCTGGCCCAGGTCACCAAGAGCAGCGACATCGTCAGTTCCAACCTGAAGGCGATCCGCGATCTGGCCGTCCAGATCTCCGGCCGCCCGAGCTGAGCACCCGACGCCTGATGCCGGCGGGCGGCAGCCCCGCCTGCCGGCGACCGCCCCTCATGTCCGCAACCCGCTGTGTCCGCAAGGTGGCCGATGTCCCAGTTCGTCGATCTGGCGCGCAACCTTCTCGCGCTTGAAATCAACACCGTTCTGAAAGCCGGCATCTCGGCGGAGAAGATGCCGCTGGCGGGGGATGCGCTGATCGATCTGGCGCAGGAATATTATATCTTCCTGTGCGACCAACTGGACGTGTTCGGCAGCCGCGAGACCGCGACCCTCGCCCCATGGGCGGCGCGGATGTCGGAAACCTTCCATTGGGGGCTGGCGCCCTTCGCGCCGCCCGCCGACGCCACCCGGCCCGACCGGTACGACCCGTTCTTCTTCAGCCGCGACCTGCCGGGCAACGACCCCGCGCGCGGCACCACGCTGAAGGTCTTCGACGACATCCGCGAGGTGGCGAGCTGGCTGCGCGAGATGATGGACCGCACCCACGACGCGGCGCGGATGCCCGGCGCAAGCGCCGAGGTGGTCTCCGCCGCGGCGGTGGTCGACCGCGACGCCCTGCCGATCCTGATGCGCATCCAGCGCAATTCCGACCAGATCAACGACGTCCTGCGGCGGCGCGGGCTGGACACCGTCAGCTATCTGCGCGGCATGGACGACGAGGTCCGGCGCATGTCCGCTCTGAAGACGGCGGACGTCGTGACCATCCGCAAGGCGTGGGACGTCGGGACCGAACTGGTGGTCATGCAGTCCACGATCCAGATCGACGGCGACGTGGTCACCCGCCTGCTGAAGGGACGGGACACCGCCGGCAGCGCCGTCATGATCGGCGTTCACAAGGACGCGGTGGACGTCTCCTTCCGTTATTGGAGCTTCCTGATCGACGCTCTGGGCCGCTTCGCCGGGAAGGCCGTGAATTCCCTGGTGGGAGACACGGGGTAGCCGGCTGCGCCAGCGCCTTCTCGGCGACCTTCCGCACGGCTTCGTCTGGCGGCGTGACGCCCTGGCCGAAATGGCGGGGCGGCTGCGCCGGGGCGAGGCCGGCCTGATCCCGCGGCGCGGGCACGGCGTCGCCCTGATGCTTCAGTTCTTCGTCCAGGGCGGGCGGACGATCATCCTGCGCGTGCCCGTGACCGCCCCGCCGTCCGGCGGCAGCGGCAGCGGCAGCGGCGGCTGCTGCCTGCGCACGGTGCCGGTCCGCGTGTCGATCCAGCCCGACGGCGACGTCCTGGTCGCCCTGCCCCGCGCGGATGTGGAGGACGGGCGGTTCGACGCCGTGTCCGCGGCCCATCTGACCACGCAGTTGCGCCGTCTGGTGCAGCGGGTCACCACCGCAAACCCGCTGTGGGGGATCGACGCGCTCCAGGCGCTGGGCGAGGCCGCCGCCGCCGTGACCGGGCTGTGCAGCGGTGCCGTTCTGCTGTGGAACGGGTTCGAGGAGATGTCCGCCGGCCAATGGGCGCACAGCGGCGTCACGCTCGCCCTGCTGGCGGCGCCGGCCGTGCTGGCCAAGCTGCGGCCCTGGCTTCTGGGGGCGGTGGCGCCCAAGCTGTTTCCGCTCGCGCTCAAGGCTGGCGAACGAATCGCGCGGATTTGACCCGAATGCGCGGGGTCTCTGGCTTGGTGCGATGCAGTAAGGCCCTGAAAATTCATTTCTTATTGACATTCCTGTGAAAAATCGCGTTTGCCCGCATCTGCGATGTTGCAGCGCATTGGCCCGACACCGGACTTGATCTATATTGCTCCTGCCGTTGAAGTTGATGGCCGCATCAAAAGGACCATCGGCGCGACAGCCCACCCAAACGGAAGCAACCCTTTTGCTTCCGAAATTCATCAGCGGGCTTGCCTCTCCAGGAGCTGGCCGTTTCAAATACTGGAGCGTTTGTAATGTCTCAGAAGATCGCGCTCGTCACCGGTGCCATGGGCGGTCTCGGCACCGCCATCTGCCAGGCGCTGGCCAAGGACGGCTACCTCGTGGCGGCCAACTGCCTGCCGGGCTTCGAGCCGGCCGCCGCCTGGCTGGGCCAGCAGGAAGCCCTCGGCTTCAAGTTCTACGTGGCCGAGGGCGACGTTTCCGACTTCGAAAGCTGCAAGGCCATGGTCGCCAAGATCGAGGCCGATCTGGGCCCGGTGGACATCCTGGTGAACAACGCCGGCATCACCCGCGACAAGTTCTTCGCCAAGATGGACAAGGCCCAGTGGGAGGCGGTCATCGCCACCAACCTGAGCAGCCTGTTCAACGTCACCCAGCAGGTGTCGCCGAAGATGGCCGAGCGCGGCTGGGGCCGCATCATCAACATCTCCTCGGTGAACGGCGTGAAGGGTCAGGCCGGCCAGACCAACTACTCGGCCGCCAAGGCCGGCGTGATCGGCTTCACCAAGGCCCTGGCCGCCGAACTGGCGACCAAGGGCGTCACCGTCAACGCCATCGCGCCGGGCTACATCGGCACCGATATGGTCATGGCGATCCGCGAGGACATCCGTCAGGCCATCACCGACAGCGTTCCGATGAAGCGCCTGGGCCGTCCGGAGGAGATCGGCGGCGCGGTGTCCTACCTCGCGTCGGAGATCGCCGGCTACATCACCGGTTCGACCCTGAACATCAACGGCGGCCTGCACTACCAGTAAGTCGCCGGGTCGGCTGACGTTACCCTTTCCCGGTCCCCGCGCCCGGGAAAGGCCGATACGCCGCGCGGCGTGGTGCTGTTCGCCACGCCGCGCGCTGCGGCCATCCTTGGCTGGCGAAACGGCCAGCGGGGCCTTTCGCTCCTCGAACATACCCCTTTCCGGTAAAACGCCTGGAGGTTGAGCGGACCGTTCGCGCCCCGCGCATCCCTTTCGTGCCAGGGCTTCCGTAACGGGCAATCATCTGAAAAGTATACTCCCGCAGATTTGCTGTTGAATCCATTCGGGCGCCTGTATTCGCACCCGTCAGCGGCTATGCTCCCCGGCAACACGCAAGTTGCGTCCAGGGGGCACGCAGCGTTCGTCTTCCGGAATCAACAGACGTCGAGAACCTGCGCCGCGGGGCGTCGCCCCATGCAGGAAGGGAGGAAACGTGCCTGAAATCCCGCGAAGGAACACGCCGCCGGTGGGTGGCCATGCCGACAGGATGTCCGGGGCCGATTACGTCTATGGGATCGACATGGTGCGGTTCGCCGCGGCCTTGCTGGTCACCGGCTTCCACCTGACCTGGCGCGACCCCGCCGTCGCCGACGCGATGTGGTCGGGCTGGGCCGGGGTGCAGGTCTTCTTCGTGGTGTCGGGCTTCGTCATCGCGAATTCAGCCAACAACGCCACACCCATCGCCTTCATCCGGTCGCGGCTGCTGCGGCTCTATCCGGCGGCCTGGGTTTGCTCCATCCTGAGTCTCGTCGTTCTTCTGCTGATGCCGGAGCCGGACGCGAATCTCGCGCGGCGCTTCATCGCCTCCTTCGCGCTGGCGCCGGACGGCCCTTACATCGCGTCGGCCTATTGGACGCTGCCGGTGGAAATCGCCTTCTACGGCGCGGTGTTCCTCCTGCTGCTCAGCGGAAACTTCCACCGGCTGCCGCAGTTCGCCCTGGCGCTGGCCGCCGCCAGTTCGGCCTATCTAGCCGTCTACAGCCTGCACGTCTTCGGCGCCGTCAGCCTGCCGTTCCTGGAGTTCGAATACGGCATGCTGAACATGACGCTGCTGCGCCACGGCGTGTTCTTCGCGCTGGGGATCTTCCTCTGGCTGTGGTCGCGCGGCAAGCTGACGCGGACGGGCATGGCCGCGGCCCTGCTGGCCCTGGTCGCCGCACCGCTGGAGATCACCGCCCGGTCGGTGGAGTTCGTGGAGCGCTCGCCCGTTCCGCTGAACCTCGCCGACCTGTGGATGAACCCGCTGCTGATCTGGGGCCTGTCCATTCTCGCCATCGCCGCATCGGTGCGCTGGCGGGCGGACATCGCCACGCTGCCGCCGTCCGTCCTGTCCCTGCTGCGTCTGATCGGGCTCGCCACCTACCCGCTCTACCTGCTGCACGAGGTGGTCGGCGGTTCGGTCAAAGCGCTGGCGATGGAGGCCGGAGCCTCGTCCATGGCCGGGGCGGTGACGGGCGGAGCCATCTCCATCGCCGTGGCCCTTCTGGTCGCCGCCATTCTGGAACCGGCGGTGCGCGGCCGCCTGCGCCGTCTGCTGGACATCCCACAGGCCGCCTTCTCCGGCCGGCCCGCCTTCAGCACCCTCTACCGCTCCGGCGGAACCGTCTGAGGTCGGTATGACCGTTACCGAGAACGCTTCCAAAAAAACGATCGCCGTGAACTCCAGTGGAGAATCCCCAATGTACACCGACGCGCTTGGCGGCGATGTCCTGTGCCCCACGTCGTCCGTCGAGATCGACCGGGTCGACCGCAGCGGCTGGTACGCCATCCTGGATGGCTTCGACGACGCCAACATCTTCCAGACCTGGGATTATGGCCGAATCGCCCACGCCGGGCGCGAGCTGAGCCACCTCGTCGTGCGGCGCGACGGGCAACCGGTGGCTGCGGTCCAGGTGTTGCTGCGCCGCGTGCCGGGAATCGGCGGCCTGGCGCTGGTCATGTGGGGTCCGATGTGGCACCCGCGCGGCAAGGGGCCGGACCACGCCGCCCTGACGACCGCGCTCCACGCGCTGAAGGCGGAATACGCGGACCGGCGCGGCCTGCTGCTGCGCCTGCTGCCCCACGTCTCCCAGGAGGATGGCGAGGCGGTGACGGCGGCGCTCGGCACGCTGGGAATGCTGCCGCAGGAGCGGGCACCCTACCGCACCTTCATCACCGACCTGACGCCGGACGAGCCGGGCCTGCGTTCGAACCTGTCCCACCATTGGCGGCGCGGGCTGAACAAGGCCGAGCGGATGGGGATCGAAGTCGTCGAGGGCTCCCACACCGACCTGCTGGAAACCATCGACGACATCTTCGTGGAGACGCAGCGCCGCAAGGGCTTCAAGGCCTACGACAGCCGGACCTTCACCCGGATCAACGAGGCGCTGCCGACGCGGCACAAGATGCGCGCCTTCCTTGCCCTGCACGAGGGGCGGCCCGTGGCCGGCGTGGTCGTGTCGCTGTTCGGGACCACCGGGCAGATGCAGAACTCCGCCACGCTGGAGGCCGGTCTGCGGGTGAACGCCGCCTACCTGCTGCAATGGCGGGCGATGCTGTGGATCAAGGCCAACGGCGGCTTGCGCTACGATCTGCACGGGGTGAACGCCCAGACCAACCCCGGAGTCTACCAGTTCAAGCGCGGCCTTGCCGGTAAGAAGCCGGTCGAGACGCTCCACATCGGCACCTTCGAAACGCCCGGTCCCCTGCCCAGCCGCCTGCTGGTCCATGGCGGCGAATCGATGCGCGCCCTTTCCGTCCGCTGGAAGATGCAGGCCGTCGAGATGGCGAACCGGCTGCGCAATCGGAAGCCGGATCAGCCCGCTCCCGCCCCGGCTGACGACTTGGATGCTCCTGAAACCGCCGTTCTGGCCAAGGCGCCGACCGGCCAGGCGTGAAGCCGCCCCCACCGCCGTGCTAGGATCGGCCGGGAACGGAGGCCGATCCATGACCAGCATTCCCCTGATGATGCAGGAGGCCGCAACCGCCCCCGCGGCGGTGCGGCGCCTGCTGGACCACGACGCCGGGGCGGTGGCCGCCCTCGCCGACCGGCTGCGGGCCGTTCCGCCGCCCTTCGCGATGACCATCGCGCGGGGCAGCAGCGACCACGCCGCCGGCTACGCCCGCTACCTGTTCGAAACGGCGCTGGGACTGGTCACCGCCTCGGCGGCGCCCTCCGTGGTGACGGCCTACGGGGCGGAGCTGCGGGTGAAGGACGCCTTCGTCCTCGCCATCTCCCAATCGGGCCAGAGCCCCGACCTGTTGCGGGTCGCGGAGACGGCGCGGGCGGGCGGCGCCCTGACGGCGGCTCTGGTCAACGCGGCGGACTCGCCGCTGGCGGAGCGGGTCGCCCATCCCCTGCCTCTGCACGCCGGGCCGGAATTGAGCGTCGCCGCGACCAAGAGCTTCGTCGCCAGCCTCGCCGCCATCGCCCGCCTGACCGCCGTCTGGACCGCCGACGCGGCGCTTCTCGACGCCCTTCCACATCTGCCCGGGCGGCTGGAGCGGGCCGGCGCCGCGGACTGGTCGGCGGCGCAGCCGGTGCTGGAGGAGGTGCCGAGCCTGCTGATCGTCGCGCGCGGCCGCAGCTATCCCATCGCGCAGGAAATGGCGCTGAAGTTCAAGGAGACCGCCGCCACCCACGCCGAACCCTTCAGCGCGGCGGAGGTGATGCACGGCCCGATGGCCCTGGTGGAGCCGGGTTTTCCGGTGCTGGTCGTGGCGGTGCGGGACGAGACGCTGGACGGCGTGCTGGACAGCGCCCGCGCGCTGAAGCGGGCCGGCGCCCATCTGCTGGTCGCCTCCGCCGACGAGCGGGCGCTCGATCTGGCCGACACGCCCCTGCCGCTGCCGCCGCCGCTGCACCCGGCGCTGGACCCCATCGCGGCGATCCAGGCCTTCTACCCCTTCATGGCCCGGTTCGCGGTGGCGCGCGGCTTCGATCCCGACCGTCCCCGCCATTTGCGCAAGGTGACGAAAACGGTCTGAGAGTACCTCGAATTCGCGGTGATCATTTCGGCGCCGCCGCCACCCCCCGTTGACGCGCACGGACCGGCTCGCGCTACGCTTGCCGGAAACACGGCTCGGCAGCAAAAGGCGGGACAGCGGCATGACCAATGGAATCGGTGCGGACGACCTTCTGCGGTTCGAAAGTCTGGGCGACAATTGCGAGTTCGGCTTCGTCCTGCGCCGGCTGTCCTGCGAGGCGGGAAGCCTGTTCCGCTGGGCCTCGATGAAGCCCGACCAGCTTCTGGCGAAGCTGCGGGCGGGGTTCGCGGGCATGTACCGGTTCGAGAACCTGTCGCCGCTGCGCACCGGCATGGTGCTGGATTCCGCCTACGGCATCGGCTGGCACAGCGACATGAAGTCCGATGTGACCGGCGGGCGGTTGGTCTTCCGCGACGACGAGCCGACACGGCGCGCCCTGCACCGCCGGGAGATCCGCAAGATCCAGTATCTCCAGGCCAAGTTCACCGCACGGGCGGCGATGGGGGGAGTGATCTTCGTCGTGAAGTCGAATCCCGGCATCGCCCCGGCCACCATCGACGGGCTTTACGACGCGCTGGCCGCCCTGGCGGGCCACGACGACTTCGCCCTGCTGGAGGTGCAGGCGACGAACGACCCCGCCCGCATCGGCGGCGTGGAATGGCGGCGGCCCGGCCTGATGCGCGGCTATGTCACCCGCTTCGCCCCCTATCACCGGGCGGACGACATCGACGCGGCGGCGTGGTTCTCCGTCGTCCAGGGCGCGCTGCGCCTGTTCCCCTGCGGCGACTGGGCGAAGCGCCACGCCGCCCTGCGCATCGGCACTCCGGACGCGCTGGTGCAGCTCCGCTTTCCCCTCGGTCCGGACCAGGACATCAGCAAGCCCGTCATGGGCGATCTGCGCGCCGGGACCGTCCGCCTGCTGAACGGCAACAACTGGTGCCGCCCCTATGAGGGCCTGTTCCGCCTGCACGGCCCCGATCCGGAACATCCCGGCACGACGCTGCGCTGGACGGGGGTGCACGCGCCCGGCCCCTTCCATCTCGGTGCCACCCTGCGCTGCCCCTTGCGCGACTCCGTCCCGCTCCGCGTCGTCGCGACCATCGCCACGGTGGATGGGGCGACGTTGGCCGAGGAGCGGTTCGAGGTGCGTCCCGGCCGGGCAACCGACCTCGTGCTGGACGCGCCCGCAGCGAAGAGTGCCCTGGCCATCGAATTGACCGTGAACGCCGTGCGTCCTCTGGCCGAGGGGGAGCGCGCCGTGCTGGACTTGTCGCCGCCGGCCCTGCACCCGGAGCAGGTTCCCGCCGTCACCCTGCCGCCCGCTTCGGCGAAGGCCGCGTGAAACGGCTCCACCGCGCGGGATGGGCCGGGGTCGCCGCGCTGCTGGCATTCCTGGCCATCCCGGCGCAGGGCGAAGCGGCCATCGGGCCACGCACGCTGCCGCCCTATCCGGACTGGCTGATGCGGCGCATGGAAACGCTACGGCAACAGGACCCGAAGGCGATGCTGCTGGGGGATTCCCTGATCGCCGGCTGGCCGCCCGACCTTGCCCGCCGTCTGTTCGATGCCGAGCCGATGAATTTCGGGGCCGGTGGGGACACGACGGGAAACCTGCTCTGGCGGGTGCGGCAGTCCTTCGGGCTGGGCATGGGGCTGGAGTCCGCGCTGATCCTGATCGGAACGAACGACCTGCCGAAGCGCTCCGCCGTGGAGATCGCCGCTTCCATCGAGACCATCGCAACGGACGTGAGGCGCTTCGCCCCCGGCGCCTGCGTCACGCTGCTCACCCTGCTCCCCCGGCGCGACGGCAACGCCGCCTTCGCCGAGCGCATCGCGGAGGTGAACTGGCGGCTGGCCGCCCTTGCCGGCCCCGGCCTGCGCGTTGTGGACGCCCATGGTCCGCTGCGCGACGCCTGTCCGGCGGAGGGCGCCTGCCCGCTCTACAAGGACCCGGTGCATCCGACGCGCGCGGGCTACGAGCGGCTGACCGCCGCCATCGGCAAGGCCGCCTGCTAGAAAGTTGCCAGAAAGATGTCGAAGCCGGCGGGGCTTCGGGATATCTAGGGGCCATGACCAGCGACACCGCCGCCGCCGACCGTACCGGCACCGATTTCGAGATCTTCATCGTCACCGCGCCGGGCCTGGAATCGGTGCTCTGCGAGGAGGTGAAGGCCAAGGGCTTCCGCGACGCCACCGCCATCAAGGGCGGCGTCACCGTCCGCGGCGGCTGGCCGGAGGTCTGGCGGGCGAACCTGGAGCTGCGCGGGGCGACCCGCGTGTTGGCCCGCGTCGCCTCCTTCCGCGCCTTCCACCTCGCCCAACTCGACAAGCGGGCGCGCCGGGTGCCCTGGGCCGAGTTCCTGCGCCCCGATGTGCCGGTCCGCGTCGAGGCGTCCTGCAAGGGCTCGCGCATCTACCATGCCGGGGCCACCGCCCAGCGCATCGAGCGCGCCATCACCGAAGAACTCGGCGCCCCCATCTCCGCCGAGGCCGAGGTCTCCATCAAGGCCCGCATCGACGACGACCTGTGCACCATCAGCGTCGACGCGTCGGGCGAGTCCCTGCACAAGCGCGGCCACAAGGAGGAAATCCACAAGGCCCCGCTGCGCGAGACGCTGGCCGCCCTGTTCCTGCGGCATTGCGGCTTCGACGGGACGGAGCCGGTGGTCGATCCGATGTGCGGGTCCGGCACCTTCGTGATCGAGGCGGCGGAGATCGCCGCTGGCCTGCACCCCGGACGCAGCCGCCGCTTCGCCTTCGAACGGCTCGCCTCCTTCGACGACGCAGCGTGGCAGGCGATGCGTTCGGCGGGTGGTGTGGGCGCCGCGCCCGCCGTCCGCTTCCACGGCAGCGACCGCGACGGCGGAGCCATCGCCATGAGCCGCGCCAACGCGGAACGCGCGGGCGTCGCCGCTTTGACGGATTTCCAGAAGCACGCGGTCAGCGACCTGATGCCGCCGGAGGGACCGCCGGGCCTCGTCATCGTCAACCCGCCCTACGGCGCGCGGATCGGCGAGAAGAAGCCGCTGTTCGCCCTCTACGGCGCGCTGGGGCAAACCCTGCTGTCGCGCTTTCCCGGCTGGCGGGTCGGGCTGGTCACCAACGAGGCGTCGCTCGCCCAGGCCACCGGCCTGCCTTTCCTGCCGAACGGCCCGTCGGTGTCGCACGGCGGCCTGCGGGTGACGCTGCACAGCACCGCAGCACTTCCCTGACCCCCTTCACGCCCCCATCTGCAAAGCCATGCCCAACCGCACCGCCCCCCGTCTGCACGCCTCGGCCTGCCCGCACGATTGCCCCTCCACCTGCGCGCTGGAGGTCGAGGTCCTGGATGAGCGCCGCATCGGGCGCATCCGCGGGGCCGCGGACAACAGCTACACCGCCGGGGTGATCTGCGCGAAGGTCGCCCGCTACGCCGAGCGGGTGCACCATCCCGACCGGCTGACCCAACCGCTGCGCCGCACCGGCCCCAAGGGCTCCGGCCAGTTCGAGCCGATCTCCTGGGAGGAGGCGCTGGACATCGTCGCCGACCGCTTCCTGGAGGCGGAACGGCGGCACGGTCCGGAGACGGTGTGGCCTTACTACTACGCGGGCACCATGGGGTTGGTGCAGCGCGATGGCATCAACCGGCTGCGCCACGCCCGGCGCTGGTCGGGCTTCTTCGCCACCATCTGCACCAACCCGGCCTGGGCCGGCTGGCTCGCTGGCGCCGGCAAACTGGCCGGGGCCGACCCGCGGGAGATGGCGAAGTCCGACCTCGTGGTGATCTGGGGCACCAACGCGGTGTCCACCCAAGTCAACGTGATGACCCACGCGGTCCGCGCCCGGAAGGAGCGCGGGGCGAAGATCGCCGTGGTGGACGTCTACCGCACCCCGACCATGGAGCAGGCGGACATCCCCCTGCTGATCCGTCCGGGCAGCGACGGGGCGCTGGCCTGCGCGGTGATGCATGTGCTGTTCCGCGACGGTCTGGCCGACCGCGCCTATCTCGCCAGCCACGCCGATGACCCCGCCGGGCTGGAGGCGCATCTCGCCAGCCGGACGCCGGAGTGGGCTGAATCCATCACCGGCCTGCCGGCGGCGGAGATCGAGGCCTTCGCCCGGCTGGTCGGGCGGACGCCGCGCAGCTATTTCCGGCTGGGCTACGGCTTCACCCGCTCTCGCAACGGGGCGGTGAACATGCACGCCGCCTCCTGCATCCCGGTGGTCAGCGGCGCCTGGAAGGTCGAGGGCGGCGGCGCCTTCCATTCCAACAGCGGCATCTACGGCTGGAACAAGACGCTGATCGAGGGGCTGGACCTGCGCGACCCGACCGTGCGGATGCTCGACCAGTCGCGGATCGGCCCGATCCTGGAGGGCGATCCGGACGCGCTGGCCGGCGGCCCGCCGGTGACGGCGCTGCTGATCCAGAACACCAACCCGGTGACCATCGCCCCCGATCAGGCCCGCGTGCGGCGCGGCTTCGCCCGCGACGACCTGTTCGTTTGCGTGCACGAGCAGTTCATGACCGAGACGGCGCGCATGGCCGACATCGTACTGCCCGCCACCATGTTCCTGGAGCATGACGATCTCTATCAGGCCGGCGGCAACCAGCACATCCTGTTCGGCCCGAAGCTGGTCGATCCGCCCGGCGCGTGCCGCCCCAACCACGCGGTCATCGGGGAATTGGCGCGGCGGCTGGGCAGCGACTCCCACCCCGGCTTCGCCATGACCGAGCGGGAGCTGATCGACGCCACGCTGCGCGCGTCCGGCCACGGCACGCTGGACACGCTGGAGGCGGCGCGCTTCCTCGACGTTCAGCCGGATTTCGAAACGGCGCATTTCGTGAAGGGCTTCCGCTGGCCGGACGGCAAGTTCCGGCTGAAGCCGGACTGGCCCAAGGTGCCCTACGCCGCCCCGTCCACCTTCGGCCCGGTGGAGTCGATGCCCGGCTTCCCCGACCATTGGGCGGTGACGGAGGAGGCCGACGAGGCGCATCCCTTCCGGCTGGTCACCGCGCCGGCCCGCAACTTCCTGAACAGCAGCTTCACCGAAACCCCGACCTCCGCGGGGCGGGAGCGCCGCCCGAGCCTGATGCTGCACCCGGATGACGCGGCGGCGCTGGGAATCGCGGAGGGCGACCGGGTGGAGGCCGCCAACGGGCGCGGCTCCGTCCTTCTGCACGCCCGTCTGTTCGACGGGGTGCGCCGGGGCGTGGTCATCGCCGAATCCATCTGGCCCAACGCCGCGCACGAGGGCGGGCACGGCATCAACAGCCTGACCGGCGCCGACCCGGTGGCCCCCTTCGGCGGCGCCGCCTTCCACGACAGCCATGTGCGCGTGCGGAAGGCGGCGTCTTCCGATTAATCAGCCCATTTGGGCGGCGGAAGGGAGCGGAAGGCCTCGCGGAGCGCCTGGGACCAGCCGTCGCTGATCTCCTTGAAGCAGGGATCGTCCTCGCCGATCCGCCGCCGCGTCTCCAGCTTCAGCGAATCGCGGCGGTAGGCGATCAGGTCGAGCGGCAGCCCGACCGTCAGGTTGGAGCGCAGCGTGCTGTCCATCGAGATCAGCACCAGCTTCATCCCATCCTCGATCGGCGTGTCGTAGTTCAGCGCCCGGTCGAGGATCGGCTTGCCGTACTTGTGCTCCCCGATCTGGAAGAAGGCGGTGTCGGCGGTCGCCTCGATGAAGTTGCCGGCGGCGTAGACGTGGAACAGCCGCACCCGGTCCCCATGGATCTGGCCGCCCAGGATGATGGACAGGTCGAAATCCACCCGCTGTTCCTTCAGCGCGTTGCCGTCCCGTTTCCACACCTGACGGACGGCGGCGCCGACGAGCTGAGCCGCCTGGAACATGCCGGTCACGTTGGAGATGGTCCGGATTTCCCCGTCCAGCTCCACGCCTTCCTGGATCAGCGCGACCACCGACTGGGTCAGCGACAGGTTGCCCGCGGTCATCAGGGCGATCATGCGGTCGCCCGGCTCCTCGAAGACATGCATCTTGCTGAAGATGGAGATGTGGTCCACGCCCGCGTTGGTGCGCGTGTCCGACAGCATCACCAGACCGTCCTTCAGATACAGGGCGACGCAATAGGTCATGGCCCGTCCTCTCCCCTCCCAGCGAAGCCGGCCCGCTCCCACGAAAAAGGGCGGCTCGCCGGCCGCCCCACTGTATGCCGAATAAGTCGGCATTCCGCAAACCCGTCGCACGGAACGGGACATCATGTCCCGCCCCGCGCGCCGCGAGGGTCAGCGCTGCTGACCGCCTTTCTCGTCCTGGTCGCGGTCCATGTCCTGCCGCTGCCGGTTCGCCTGATCCTGCCCCTGTTGCCGATTCTTCGGATTGTCCTGGGTCTGCTGCCCCTGCTTCCGCTCGTCCTGGCTGCCCATCTGATTCGGGTTCCGTTCGTCGGCCATGGTGCGTTCCTCCAGTTGGTCGGTTCCGATGCCCGGCGGGCACGACGTGAACCAAGGCGTCGATGGTACGCGGTCGGCACCGGCCGATCCTATGGCGGCGGGAGGCTATGTCCCGATTCGCATGGAACCCGGAGGCGCCAGCGCAAGGTCATAGGCTAAAATACATACATCCCCCGCCGCCGTGCCCATTGACATCATGCGGGTACGTATGGTCTATCTTTCGTAGCGCTGCGAACAGCGTCAGGCCGGAGTCTAGGGAGGACTCGGTAGTCCGTGAAAGCAGGGGCGCGCCGCACAAAAACAAAGGCGCGCAGTCATTGCAACACGCTGCATGCCTCAGGCCCCTGCACCCCCGCAGGGCTTTGACGGCGGCAGCGTGTTTCACTTTTGGGGCCTCGGTTTCCACCAGACATTGCGCGCTTCCCGGTTGCGGCGCAAACAAGAAAATGGCCGCCAGGATTGCTCCGGCGGCCACAAGTCTAGGGAGGAAACGCCAAGAAGGCGTCAGTGACACTAATATATTCCGCAGCGCAGCATAACTCAAGCCTCAATCGGGGTACTCATCCCGCGCCCATCGGCTCCGCTCCGGTTGGCGTCCCTCGCCCCAGAACCGCCGGCTGACGCAAGGGCTGGATGGGTGAAGGATTTTTCACCACGAAGACACGAAGGACACAAAGGGCGCGCTTGCTCTTGCAAGCACCCAGACGGGTCATCCGCAGCGGCACGGTCGCCCCGTCGCGGCCCAAGGACGCGCCGGCCGGCGTCCGCGGAGGGCAAGGCCCCTCACGGACGCACGAACTGCTTCCCCGCGGTCCGCAAACCCAGCGCGTCGTGCAGCGACGCGGCCAGCGTGCGGGCCACGCAGTCGTAGCCGAAGTCGTTCTGGTGGATGCCGTCCGGCCCGATCAGATCGCTTAGGGCGGACTGCCGGGTCTCCACCCACTGGCGCATGACCGCGTAGCGGTGGAACAGGCCCACGCCCTCCTCCTCCGCCACGCGGGCGATGCGGGCCTCCATCTCCTCGTGCCGGGGTTTGGCCAGCATGGCCGGTGCGTACTGAAGGTCCATCAGAACCACATCCAGACCGGCGTCCTTCAGGGTCCGCACGCCGCTTCGGATCACGTCCTCCGCCGCGCCGGGATCGTCGCCGCGCAGCACCGTGTTGGCCGCCACCTGCCAGATCACCAGATCGGGGGCGTGATCCAGCACGTCGCGCCGGAAGCGCTTCAGCATGTCGCCCCCGGTTTCCCCGTTGACGCCCTTGTTCAGGACGGTCAGGGCGACGCCGGGATAGCGCGCGCCCAGATGCTCGGCCAGCCGCGCCGGATAGCTGCTCTCCGGCGCGCTGGCCCCCGCCCCGGCGGTGGAGGAGGAGCCGATGGCGACGATGCGGAGCGGTCCGCCCGCGGCCAGCGCCCGCGCGGCGCGCGGCAGCGGCGCGGTGAGGTCCGCGGTTTGCACCGACACGGCGCAGGACGCCGCCTTCACCGGATCGGGCTTGGCCGCCACGCCGGCGAGAAAGGGAAGGAGGAGGAACAAAGCGGCGGAAGGAACGGCGGCCCACCGGCCACGGGTCCGGGGGGCTCGGTTGCCGATCACGGAGCGGGTCTCCCGGCGCGGTCCAGCATGGCGGTCACGGTTCCGGCCAGGATGCCGCCCAGGCAGCGGTGTACGAACTGGTAGGCTTGCAGCTTTTCCTCCTTCGAATCCGGGGCGAAGCCGACGCGCCCGTCCTCGAACCAATGCCGCATCATCTCGAAACGGGGGAAATGGAACACGCCGCTGTTCTGCGACACCCATTCCACATAATCCAGGTAGGGCTGGAAAGTGATAAGTTGTGTCGTCTGCGGGCTGTACTGCATGTCCATCAGGATCACGTCGGCGCCGCGCCCCCGCGCCTCCGCGATGCCGCGGTCCAGCGCCTCCCCGAAGCTGTCCGGATCGATGTTCCTCATGGCGTCCGCCGTCCCGACCTGCCAGATCAGGAGGGACGCGGAGGAGGAGGCCAGTTCCCGGTTCAGGATCGGCAGCATCTCCTGCGCGATGGCCCCCGGCGCGTTGCGGACCGTCACGCTCACCTTACTGTCGGGCAGCCGGGCCGCCAAATCCTTCTCCAGCAGCACGGGATAGCTGCCGTCGGACCGCGAACCGGCCGAATTCAGCACCAGGATGGGCAGGCCGCCGCCGCGCTTCAGCCGCTCCCAGGCCCGCGGCAGGGTGCCGTCGACGGTGTAGACGGTTTCCGGAACCGCGCAGGGATCGGCGGGGGGCTCCGCCGCCGCGCGCGCCGTCGTGGCGGCGCCGGTCAGGCCCGCAAGGACGGCCAGGGTCAAGACGGTCGCGCGCTTCATGCGCTCGGGTCCTTGGCTGGGGTCAACGGCGCGGCGGATGCCGCGGTCGGGGCGGACGCCGCTTGGCGCGGCGGCCGTCCGGCGGACTGATACCAGGTCAGCACCCGCGCGGCGGCCACCATCACGGCGATGCCGGCGAGTGTGACCGAAAACTGGGCCAAAAGCGAGGCGGACCAGTGATTCAGCACCGTCTGGCCCGCGAAGGACAGGAATATGCCCAGGCAGAAGACCTGGAGCGACTGCCGGCCGCACAGGATCACCGGCTCCAGCGCCCGCCAGCGCAGCCACGCGCTGTCGAACCGCGCGAACTGGAGCACGACATAGGCCAGCGCGCAGAAATGCGCCAGCCGCATCAGGTCGAGGTCGGTCTTGCTGATCGGGTAGAGGATCTCCGCCAGTCCCATCGGCATCAGCGCGGCCAGCGGGGCGATCTGCCAGGAGATCACCAGAAGAAGCGACGCGAAGAGATAGCTCCCGGCCAACCACAGCAGGGCGGGCCGCGGTCTGGTCAGCGCCTCCGCCACGCCGGGCAGCCGCTGCATGGTGGCACCCAGCACGAACAGGAGCTGCCAGGCGAAGGGGTTGAAGAACCAGACGCCGCCGTCCGGGTAGGTCGGCAGGTTCCAGCGGAAGCCGCGCGCCGCGGCGTAGAGCGTGACCGACCCGGCCAGCAGCGCCAGCGGCCAGCGCCGCAGCACCGGAAGCAGCAGCGGAAAGGACAGCAGCAGCACGATGTAGAGCGGCAGGATGTCCAGGTTGGCCGGGCGGAACTTCAGCGCCAGCGCCTGCACCAGCGACACCGCGGGATCGGCGAAGAAGCCGGCGATTCCCATTTCCTCGGTGAACAGCGGGTTGTCGAAGACCCGCGCGGTGTAGGCGACCTGCGCCGTGAAGGCGATGAACAGGAACAGATAGGCGATGTAGAGCGTCCAGCAGCGGTCCAGAACCTTCGCCGCCGCGAACCGCCAGCCATGCTGGTCCAGCACCCGAGAATAGACCAGCGCCGACGTGTAGCCGGAGATGAAGACGAACACCTCGGTCGCGTCGCTGAGACCGAAATTGCGCATCGTCACCCAGGCGATCTGGTTGCCCGGGATGTGGTCCACGAAGATGAACCAAAGGGCCAACCCGCGGAAGAAGTCCAACCGAAGATCGCGCATTCCGCCCGCCGCCACCGCCTTGTCCCGCTCTGGTTTCGCGTGCGGCGCACCGTGGCACGGCGTCCCCCTCTTGGCAATCGGCTCGGCGACAGGGGCACCGTCGGGGCACCGGGGCGAACGCCCCATGCGGAAGGCGACGTGTTGTGCTATGAACCCGCACAACCGATTTTGCCTCTGCCGCACCACGCCGCAGCCGGCCAAGCGAAGGAACCGTGATGGCGACAATCGAAGAAGCGCTCGGCATCGCGATCGATCACCATGCATCCGGTCGCCTGGCCGAGGCCGAGGTCATCTACAGCCGCATCCTCGACGCCGACCCGCGAAACGCGCCGGCCCTGCATCTGGCGGGGGTGCTGGCCTGCCAGACGAACCGCCTCGGCACCGCGCTCGACCGGCTGGGACTTGCGGTCGGGGAGGCTCCCGGGACCGCCGCATACCGCATCGACCACGCCAAGGCGCTGATCGCCGCCGAACGGTGGAGCGCCGCGGCGGCGGCGGCGCGCCCGGCCCTGGCGCTGGCCCCCGACGCCGCCGAGCCCTGGTACCTCCTGGCCCTGGCCGAGCATCACACCGGCGGCACGGATGCCGCCGTCGCGGCGCTGGAGCACGCCTGCGCCCTGGCCCCCGAGCGAAGCGACACGAGCGGGCGGCTTGCCCTGCTCTACCAGCAGCGCGGGCAGGGCCATCTGCGGCAGTCCCGCCAGACCCTGGCCCTGGCGGACTTCCGGCGCGCCTCCTCGCTGCTTCCGGCGGACGCCGAGCTGCGCTTCCAGCTCGCCACCGCGCTGCTCGATTCCAACCGCTTCGGCGAGGCGGTCGCCATGTACCGGCGGGCGCTGAGCCTCGACCCGGCAGGGGACCGCGCCCTGCACAATCTGGGGGTCGCCTTGACCAGAAGCGGCCGGACGGAGGAGGCGATGACCGCCCTGCGCCGCGCCGCCCATCTCGACTCCAGCCACACCGCCGCGCGCGACGCCCTTGCCCTCGCGCTGAATCCTCCCGGCCTCCGCGAGGACGAGGACGAGGCCGTGCCGCCGGACACCGATGGCGGCGATCCGGCGGCGGGGCCGTCGGATTTCCCTCCGGCGGTGGTGTTCCTGCCGGCCCGGCCCGACCGGCCCATGCTGGCCGAACGGCCCAGCCGCCACGGGCTGATGCGTTTCTTCCCGAAGGATGCCTATGTCGGGCGCTCCCTGGCGCTCTACGGCGAATATTCGGACGAGGAGCATCGCCTCGCCGCGATGCTTGTGAAGGCCGGCGACGTGGTGGTGGAGGCCGGGTCCAACATCGGCGCCCACACCGTTCCGCTGGCCCGCACGGTCGGCCCCACCGGGCTGGTCCACGCCTTCGAGCCGCAGCGCGCGGTGCATGAGCTTCTGGCGCACAACCTCGCCGCCAACGGGCTCGGCAACGTCGTCCTGCACCGGGCGGCGGTCGGCAACGCGCCCGGCCAAGTCACCGTGCCGGTCCCCGACTATGGCCGGCCCGGCAACTTCGGCGCCGTCACCATGGGAGCCATCACCGGCGAGACGGTGCCGATCGAGACCATCGACGGTCTCGGCCTGGATCGGCTGGCTCTGCTGAAGGCCGATGTGGAGGGCATGGAAACGCTGGTCATCGAGGGCGCCGCCCACAGCATCGCCCGCTTCCGCCCGGCGCTTTATCTGGAGAACGACCGGGAGGAGCATTCCGCCGACCTGATCGCCATGCTCCAGGACACCGGCTACCGGCTGTGGTGGCACATCGTGCCGATCTACAACCCCGCTAATTATGCGGGCAATCGATACAACGCCTTTCCCAACGTGGTGTCGCTGAATCTGCTGGGCCTGCCGGAAGGACGCCCTTGCCCCCTGCCGAACCTGCCGCCGGTCACAGGACCCGGCCAGTCCTGGCGCGAGGTCCCCTGGAAACCCTGATGCCTTTGCCTGCGCATTCGGCAGAATGACCGAGGCCGGTGCGGCGGTGAAATCTTAGGCATATTCGGCGGGCAGCCGGCCCGGTGACGCGCCGCGCCCGCAAGACGCCTTTCGGACGAACACCAGGGTCGGACCAACAGCAGGCTATGCGGGAAATCGGGGCCGGGCACCTCCACACCTTCCGCCGGGTGACCCTGCCGAGCATCCGAAACGCTCTCGCCGCCGACCACGGGCTGGTCGAGCGCACCATTGGCATGCGAACGGCTTTCCGCTAGCCTGCCCCTCTGTCCGTCCCGCAAAGCATGAAGCTCCACCCGCATCCCCTTCCACCCGCATCCCCTTTGCGGGCACCCCGGGCGCCACGTCCACCGCATGCAACGAAATCCCCCCGGCCCTCGGCCCGTCCCTTTCCCTGTGGAGTCCGTATGAACGTCTGGTTGCTGCCTCTGATCGCCATGGCGGCGGTTCAGGCGTTCGTCGGACTGTGTCTGTTCGCCATTCCGGTGATCGCGCCGCAGGCGGCGCCCGACCTTGGGGTCGATCCGGGGCTTCTCGGGCTTTACACCGCTGTCGTCTTCACCGCCGCCATCCCCGCGTCGCTGGCGGCGGGCGGTCTGATTCGGCGCTGGGGGGCGATCCGCACCTGTCAGGTCTGTCTGCTCGCCGCCGCCGCGGCCGCCCTGCTGTCCGCCACCGCCGTTCCCGCCGCCTTCCTGCTGGGCGCGCTGGCGCTGGGCTTCGCCTTCGGGCCGGAGACGCCGGCCAGCACGCAGCTCCTGTCCCGGCTCACGCCTCCGGAAAAGCGCCCGCTGGTCTTCTCCCTGCGCCAGACCGGCAACCAGTATGGCGGCATGGCGGCGGGCTTCGTGGTGCCGCTGCTGGTTCTGTCCTTCGGCTGGCAGGCCAGCCTGCTGGCCGTGGCCGGGGCCACCGCCGTTCTGGCGCTGCTGCTGGAGCCGCTGGCCCGCCGCCACGATGGCGACGACCGCTCCGCCCCCCGGCCTGCGGGGCGCGGCGGGCTGAAACCCGCGCTGGATCTGGTCGCCGGGGAGCCGGCGCTGCGGCGGCTTGCCATGGCGGTCTGCGCCTTCTCGGCCATGCAGCTTTGCCTGAACGGCTTCCTGGTCAGTTTCGCGGTAACCGGCCTGGGCTGGAGCTTGCCGCTGGCCGGGACGGCGCTGGCGGTGGCGCAGGGATTCGGGCTGGCGGGACGGATCGGCTGGGGCCTCGTGGCGACCCGCTGGGCACCGCCGCGCGTGATCCTGGCCGCATTGGGCATCGCCATGAGCGCCGCCGCCGCCCTGATCGCGCTGGCCTCTCCCGGCTGGCCGGTGCCCGCCGTCCTGGCGGTCTGCGCCGCCTTCGGCCTGTCGGCCAGCGGCTGGAACGGCCTGTTCGTGGCGGAGGTCGCCCGCCTCGCCCCGCCGGGCCGGGCGGGCGAGGCCACAGGCGGCATGCTTGCCATCGCCTACGCCGGGCTGGTCGCCGGTCCGGCCCTGTTCAGCCTTCTGGTCGCCGGAGGCTTCGGCTATCCCGCCGGTTACCTGACCGTCGCCGCAGCCACGCTGGCCGGGACCGCCGCCCTGGTCATCCCCCTTCCCCGCGTAATCGCCGCCGCCGCCGAGGACACGCCATGAGGCCACCTGTGGTTACACGGCCCCAACCCTGTGACAGCTTTTCTGTAGAGGCCGGGGACCGGCGATTGGGATAGATCGGACAGCCTGTTCCACTCACCAACGTATTCTGGCAATCTTCGCCCGCTGAAGTGCCGAGTAAGGAGATAAGGGTGAAGACCAACGAGCCGGACCAGCGGCCTGGATGGTCGGCGCGTCGGTTGTCGATTCTTTTCCTTTTGGTTGCAGTACCGCTGATCGCTTTCGAGATATACAGCATCCTGGAATTGAGAAAGTCCCGTGAAGCGGAAATTCGCCAGGAGTCGATGCAGCTTTTGGATCAAGTCGAATCCGAACAACAGCGCATCGCTGAAGACATCGAACACGTTCTGATTGCTCTTACCGAGATGGGCGCCGGACGGCTTTCCCCGGAAGCCTGCAGGGACACGCTTTCCCGGATCAAGGCGAAGTTTCCCCCGTATCTGGCCCTGAGCGTCAGTGACCGCAGCGGAATCATATGGTGCTCCACCGAACCGCAGGCGCACGGCCAGTCGGTCGCCGACCGCGAGTATTGGCAGAAGGCTCTGGCCACCGGGCAGCACACCAACGGGGCCACCCTGATGTCCCGCACCACCGGACGCCCCTCCATTCCCTTCGCGCTGGCCTACCCGGACGAAACGGGAAGAACGGCGGGGGTCATGACGGTGTTGCTCGACACCACATGGCTGAACCTGTTCCTGAGCGCGAAGAGCCTGCCGGACGACGCGGAGGTGCTGATCGCCGACCGGTCGGGCATCGTCCTGGCGCACCAGCCCGAAGCTCCGGAAGCCATTGGCGGTCCACTGCCCGAACCCTACCGGTCGCTTCTGGAGCACGGCGAACGCCGGGTGGCCGAGGGGCCGGGTCCCGATGGGCGGATGCGGATCACCGCGGTGTCGCCGCTGGCCGCCGGGGTCTCCAGCCTGTATGTCCAGGTCAGCCTGGACAAGGACCGGGCCATGCAATCCGTCAACGCGGCGACGCAGCGCACGCTCTTCATCTTCGCCGGGCTTCTGCTGATCGCCGGGATGGTCGCGGGATGGAGCCTGTGGCGCTTCCTGCGCGCCCATGAACAGGCGCGGAGCAACGCCCTGCGCATGGCGGCGGTGCTCGGCAGCACGGTGGACGGCGTGATCGAGCTGGACCGCGACTGGCGCTTCACCTACCTGAACGACAAGGCGGTCAGCCTGATCGCCCAGGGCCGCGACCTGCGCGGGCAGTCCCTGTGGGACGCCTTTCCGGAGCTGGTGGACACGCCGCTGTGGCAGAAGGCCCACCGGGCGATGGCCGAGCAGATGCCCACCGACGCCGAATTCCGCGGCGCGCGCACCGGGCGGTGGTTCTGGATGCGGGCCTTTCCCAAGGCGGACGGGCTTTCCGTCTACCTGTTGGACATCACCCGGCGGCGGCAGGCCGAGGACGATCTGCGCAAGAGCAAGGACCGGCTGAGCCTTGCGCTGGAATCCGCCATGGCCGGCACCTTCGACTGGGATCTGACGAAGGATCAGGGCCACTGGTCGGAGGAAACCTACCGCATCTTCGGCCTCGACCCCGCCGCGCACGAAGCGAGCAGCACGCTCTGGCAATCGGTCGTCCATCCCGACGACTTCGACCTCGCCACCTTGAGGGCGCAGTCGGACATGATCACCGAACGGCGCTCCCACGTCCGGCTGGAATACCGGATCATCCAGCCCGGCGGCGCCATCCGCTGGGTCTCGTCGATCGGGCGCGTCGTCTATGGCGTCGACGGCACGCCCCTGCATTTCAGCGGCCTGAACCTGGACATCACCGAACGCAAGGCGCTCGAGGAAGCCCTGCGCCGCAGCGAGGAGCGGCTGACCATCGCGCTGACCGCATCGGAAGCCGGCATCTGGGATTTCGACCTTCGCGACCGGACGCTGGCCTGGTCGGAGGGAATGTACCGCCTGTACGGCGTCAACCCGGACAGCTTCACCCCCGGCGAGAGCAGCTTCTACGACCTGATCCATCCGGAGGACCGGGACGCGGTGCGCCGCTTCACCAACGACGTTCTGGAGGCCCGGCGGTCCGACTACCGCGGGGAATTCCGCATTCTGCACCCGCGCGACGGCGTCCGCTGGATCATGGCGATCGGTCGCCCCGTCTACGAGAACAGGCGCCTCGTCCGGCTGAGCGGCCTGAACATCGACATCACCGCGCGCAAGGCGATGGAGCAGGCCCTGCGTGATGCCAAGGCCAAGGCCGACGAGGCCAACATCTCCAAATCGAAGTTCCTGGCCGCGGCCAGCCACGACCTGCGTCAGCCGCTGCAATCCGCCCTGCTGTTCGCCGGGGTCCTGCACCGCCACATCGATCCCGACAAGGGTCTCAGCCCTCTCGCCTCGCTGGAGCGCGCGCTGGAGACGCTGAAGAACCTGCTGGACAGTCTGCTGGACGTGTCGCGCCTGGATGCCGGAGTCATCACTCCCCAGATCGCCGCGCTGCCCCTCCGCCCGCTGCTGGAGGAGATCGAGGCGGCCTATGCCCCCATCGCCTCCAGCAAGGGCCTGGAGTTCGCCGTCGACCTGCCCGCCGTGGATCTGGCCGTGCGCAGCGATAGGCTGCTGTTGGGCCGGATGCTCCGCAACCTCGTGGAGAACGCCATCCGCTACACCGAGGAAGGCCATGTCCGCGTGTCCTGCGAGGCGCCGGACGGCGTCGTCCGCATCGCGGTGCGGGACAGCGGCATCGGCATCTCGACCGAGCATCTGACCAAGGTCTTCGAGGAGTTCCATCAGGTCGGCAACCCGGAGCGCGACCGCAGCCAGGGCCTCGGCCTCGGGCTGGCGATCGTGCAGCGCCTGTCCCGGCTGCTCGGCCACCCGGTGATGGTCCGCTCCGAACCGGCCGAGGGGTCGGTCTTCTCCATCGACGCGCCGCGCGCCGCCGCACCGGAGCCCTCCCTGTCGGCTCCCGAGCCCGCCGCCGAGCCGTCCGGCGACGGGCGGCTGGCCGTGCTGGTCGAGGACGACGTGATCGTCCTGATGGGTCTGCGGACGACCTTTCAGGAGTGGGGGTATCAGGTGGTGATCGCCGGTTCCGCCGAACAGGCGCTGGAACGGCTGCGCGGATCGGGCCGCCGCCCGGACCTGATCGTCGCCGATTACCGCCTGCGCAACGGGCGGGTGGGGACGGAAGCCATCACGCAGATCCGCGAGCTGGTGGGATCGCCGGTTCCCGCCATCGTCCTGACCGGCGAGATCGGCACCGATTGCGACCATGACGCGGCGGAACTCGGGCTGGCCGTGGTGCGCAAGCCGATCACGCCGCGCCAGCTTCAAAGCGCCGTCCAGGACGTTCTGAGCCAGCCCCTGTTGAACCAGGCCGGGGACTGAGCGCTCCGCCACCGGAAGGCTGCCACGGTGGACAAAAAGCGGATCAGCCTTGACGGGGCAGTGGCGCTGCCCCATCTTGTGCACTGCAACATAACAATAAGCCCTTTCCCGAGGGGGAGACGCCTTCTCAATCCTTTGAGGAGGTCCCTTATGAACACGCTTTCGCTCTTCGCTTCCGCCCTTCCCTCCGAACGCGACATGCAACTCATCCGCCGCAAGGCCGCGAGACTGCGTGCGGATCATGTCCGGTCCCTGCTGAACCGGCTGGCCACGGCGCTGACGGGTCGCGGGTTGAGGGTGGACGAGCGCCCCCTTTCATTCCTGACGCATCGCCCCTGACACATCGGCGTTAACGCGCGGATTCAGGGTCTGCCCGGCGGCGATCCGCGAAAGCGGCACCGCGCGGGCCGGTTGTTCTTCGGTTGGAGTTGTAAGATGCTGAAACGAGCGGTCGCCCTGGGCGGCTTCGGTGGATTCAACCTGCACGGCGCGGGCGTGCTGACGGCGCTCGACCGCCTGGAGCGGATGCCCGACCTGTTCACGGTGACCTCCGGGCAAATCGTCGTGCTGGCCGCGTGGCTGCGCGGCGAGGACGTCCGCCGCCTGCTCATCGAACACAAGGGGGCGTCCGGCGGACTGATCCAGACCTGGCAGACCGCGATGTTCGGGCACAAGGGCGTGTTCCGCCCCGTGCTGGGCGAACATGCGCGCCGCTGGCTGGACGTGCCGCTGTCGCCCTCAGCCGTGCTGGAGCGGCTGATGCCGGCCCGGCAATACGCCCCGGTGCGCGACCGCGACACGGTGGCCGAGATCGCCCGCACCTTGAACGAGGCCGAGGTCGGGGTCGTCTTCAACACCTACGATTTCCGGTCCGGCAACGGGCTGCTCCACGGCAACGCCGCGGCCCGCCGCCTGATGGCCGGCGAGGTCGGGCTGGAGGACATCACCGCGGAGGCGGTGGAAAGCGCCCTGTGGCTCTATCTCTACGGCTTCGAGGAAGCCCCGGGCGGGCTGATCGACGGCGCCTATCACCGAAGCATCGTCCTGTCGGAACTGCACGGCTTCGACGAGGTGACGGTGGCCGCGCCCTTCCCCGTCTCCTGGATCGGGCCGGTGCCGCGCAACCAGCTCGAAGTGGAGAACTGGAAGATCCGCCAGTGGTTCGCCAACTCCTACAAGGCGGAGGTCGCGCGCCTGCGCCGGGTGATCGAGCTGATGGAGCGCGGCACGCTGAACGATCCGGCCTACCGCATCCGCTCCCTGACCGAGCTGCCGCTGCGCCGCCACTACGGATACTTCGACTACTTCACCGAAAAGGCGGAGGTGTTCGACGACGCCCTGGCCCAGGCGCTCGACCATTTCGGCGGCGGCCCGGCGCACGAGCAGCGGCGCGCCGGCTGACCGGGTGAGGGAAAGGCCCGGGCACGGGTGGCCGGAAGCGCGTCTCGTCTGTTCTTCCTTCCATGGCAGGCGAATATGACGGACCATCGTGCCCGGCGTTCAAAGCCTGGAAACGGATTGGAGGTGGCATGGATGCGCTGAACCGGGCGGCGGAGGCCCGCCGTCAGGCCGGACTGGAAATCCAGGCACTGGCCGAGGATTTCGAACAAAGCGACGAGGCCGCCTTCCTGCGGATGCGCATCATCAGTTGGGTTGTGGCGGGAGTGGTGACGCTGGTCCTGCTCGTGCTGCTGATCGCCGGAGCCGACTGGCGCTACCTTCTGGGATTCTGGGTGGTGATCGTCGGCTTCACCGGGATCGGCTACGCGGTTTCCGTCCGCCGCCAGCGGCAGCAGACCGCAAGGCTGCGCGCCCTGGCGACCCGCTGGCTGACGGGCGAAACGGTCCCGCCGGTATGACGGTGTTGGCGTAAAGGAGGAAGGCGGGTCAGGAGGCGCGCGAGCCGCGGCGCTTGCGGCGGCGCTGGAAGCTCTGGATGCGCTCGATCACCTCGCCCATTTCCGCCGCCTCCTCCACCTCGCCGAGATGCAGGAGGACGCGGATGTAGGTGTCGATCAGGCCGAGAACGGCCTCCTCGTCGGTCACGCCGTAGGCCGCCTGGCCCAGGGCGTCGACGATCAGGGTCCCGCTGTCGGCCAGCGCCTCGGCCACCTCGTTGATGGCCCGGTCAAGCGCTGCGTCGTCCCCATCCGGCGCTTCCAGCACCGGGTCGAGGATGTCGGGAAAGGAAAGCCGGTCGGCGGGATAGCCAGCCATGGGGCAACTCTCCGAAAGAAAACGGGGCCGCTGGACCGGCCCCTGATGCGCGCGAATGGAGGGCGAACTCCCCCTTCTCGTGGTTTGCGGTGCCCGCTGATGCCGATGGCCGCGTCAGGCGGCCATCTGCTCCAGGGTATCGGCTAGGGAAGTTTCGGCCGTGGGGGTTCCGGCCAGGGCGTCGGCGTCCTCCGCGACGGGAAGGCCCGCCCAGGGGATCAGCTCCCGTCCGGTGTTGGCGAGGCGCTTGGGCTCCATGTGGCCGATCACCGCCGTGCCTTCCCGCGCGATCCGCAGGATGTCGCCGTCCTCCGGAACCAGCGCACGCTCCACGCCGCAGGCGCGGGCGAGGCGGGCGTGGGCCTCCAGATGCTCCATCGTGCCGTGCACCGGAACCGAGAAGCGCGGGCGGATCAGGTCGTACATGCGGATCAGGTCGTCCCGCTTCGGGTGGCCCGACACATGCACCGGCGCGTCGGCGGGGGTCACCACCTCCACGCCCTTGGCCTTCAGATGGTCCTGCACGTCGGCCAGCACCACCTCGTTGCCGGGGATGGCGCGGGCGGAGAAGATCACCGTGTCGCCGCCCTCCAGCCACAACTCGCGGTGGCCGTCACGGGCCAGCCGGCTGAGCGCCGCGCGCTCTTCACCCTGGCTGCCGGTGCACAGGAAAACGAGGTTCCGGCGCGGCGTCCAGGAGGCTTCCATGATGGAGATGAACTCCGGAGCCTTCTCCAGATAGCCGCTGGCGCGGGCCGCCTTCTCCATGCGCAGCATCGACCGGCCGACCAGAACCACCTTGCGGTCGTGGGCCGCCGCGGCTTCCGCCACCGCCTGCATGCGGGCGACGTTGGACGCGAAGCCGGTCACCGCGATGGCGCCCTTGCGCCCGGCGAAGGCCTCGATCAGGCCGGCGCGGGCGTCCGCCTCCGACCCCGTGGTGCCGTCAACGTTGGCGTTGGTGCTGTCGCACATCATCGCCAGCACGCCGCGGTCGCCCAGCCGCTTCAGCGCGTCCAGGTCCATGGTCGGGCCGACCAGCGGGTGCGGGTCGAACTTCCAGTCGCCGGTGTGCAGGACCGTGCCGGCCTTGGTGTGGATCGCCACCGACACCGGCTCGGGGATCGAGTGGGTGACGGTGATGGTCTCGATGCCGAAGGGGCCGATCTCGAAGGAGGCGCCCGGCTCGAACACGCGGATTCGGGCGTGGCGCAGGCCCCCGGACTCCTTCAGCCGGTCGCGGATGACGTGCGCGGCGAAGGGGGTGGCGTAGATCGGGCATTCCAGCCCCGGCCACAGATGGTGGATGGCGCCGATGTGGTCCTCGTGCGCGTGGGTGACGACCAACCCGACCACCTCGTCCATCCGCTCCTCGATGAAGGAGGGATCGGCCATCAGGCTGTCGATGCCCGGCGCCTCGTCACCCATGAAGGCGACCCCGGCGTCAACGATCAGCCATTTCCCGGCATGGCCGTAGAGCGCCATGTTCATGCCGATGCGCGAGCAGCCGCCCATCGGAATGAACAGGATTTCGTCGTTGCCCGGCACCGGGCCGGGAACCGGCGCGCCCGGCGGACGGGTCGCCCGCGGACGCTCGTAAGGCTTGGGGTTCTGGTTCTTCTGGAAACGCGGGCCGCCGGACTTGCCGCTGCGCACATCGCCAACAATCGTGTTCGGGCGGTTGCCGCCAAAATTCGAGTTCGGGCGGTTGCCGCCCTTGGGCGCCGCGCGGCGGCGCTTGGAATCAAACGTCATTCGTCCTTCAGCTTTACGACATCTCAGCCGGCATTCAACGCTGCCGGACGGGCGTGCATCGCGGGTCGATGCGGATCTCGGGGTCTCCCCGGCCATACCGGCGGCGCCAGGACCGTGGGGATGGGTCGAGGCAGCCGGCCGGAGCGGCCAGGGAGAGGGGTGTTCGAGCCAGTAATCCAGATGGCGGCGCAGGTCAACCGCTGAATCACGGCCCGGAAAGGGGTTCGCCGGTCGGTCACCCGAAGGTCACGGCCATTTTCCGGCGGTGTTACACATATGTTTCCTCCGCCGCCGCGTTCAAGGGGCTGCGTGCGCTGATTTTCCGAGGCTTGGCGGCGGGCGGCGCCGGGCCTGCGACTGCGGGCATTCTGGCGGGGCCGCGGTTGGCTGGGCTGTGCGGCGCGCATGGCAGCGCCGCCGGTCCGCGATCCTTCGCCGCTTCCTCTGTTGAATTCGGACGCCCGGTGAACGGGCACCGTTCAAATGGGGAGCATCCCATGTCCGACTATGAATCCAGGTGGAGGAGCGACCAGGGCTACCGCCGCGACGACGACCGGTGGGAGCGTGATCGTGGACGCGGCGAAGGCCGCGAATGGAGCGGCAGCCCGTACCAGAACCGGGGCCGCGACGAGTTCGGCCAATCCGGTTCAAGCTGGGGCCAATCCGGCCGTTCGAGCATGATGGGCGGCGGTGGACGCCAGCCCGGCTACGGCTATGAGGGCCAGGGCCGCGAAGGCTACGACTATGGCCGGGACTATTGGCGCCAGCAGGAAGGCCGCGGCGATTACGGCCAGGGCTCCGGCTCCGGCGATTACGGGTCCCGCGGCTCCTTCGGCCAGGGCCAGCGCGACTGGCGCGGGCGCGACGAGCGTCAGAACTATGACGACCGCGGCGACTACGGCCAGGACTTCGGCTACCGCGGCGGTTTCGGGCGCTCCGACTATGGGCGTTCCGACTATGGGCGTTCCGATTACGGCAGCGGAGGTTTCAGCAGCCGTGATTACGGCAGCCGCAGCCAAGGCAGCGACTACGGTTCGCGCGGCTATGGAAGCCGGGACCAGGGAAGCCGGGACTACGGCCGCATGGGCTACAGTGGCGGAGGCTATGGCGGCGGGAGCGGCGGCTATGGCCGCAACGAGGACCGCGGCTTCTTCGAACGGGCCGGCGACGAGGTGGCCTCCTGGTTCGGCGACGAGGACGCGGAACGCCGCCGCCGCATGGATGCCCGTCATGACGATTCGGGCGCCCAGCACCACCGGGGCCGCGGGCCGCGCGGCTACACCCGCTCCGACGACCGCATCCGCGAGGACGTGAACGACCGTCTGACCGACGATCCCTACATCGACGCGTCGGAGATCGACGTGACCGTCAGCAACTGCGAAGTCACGCTGAGCGGCACGGTGGACGACCGCCGGACCAAGCGCCGCGCCGAGGACATGGCGGAGACGATCTCCGGCGTCCGCCATGTGCAGAACAACCTGCGCGTCCGCCAGCATACCCACGGCAGCGGTGGCACCACCGCCGGCGCGTCGGCCATGGCCGGGCTTGGATCGACCGGCATGGGCACCACCGGTATGGGCACGTCCGGAACCGGCACTTCGGGAACCGGAATGACCGGCACCGGCAGCACCGGCACGAGCGGGACCGCCGGCACCACGGGCAGCACCGTGTCCGGCACCAGCCGCACCGTCCGCTGATTCCGTCCGATTCCGTCCGATCCCGTCCCAACCGCGCCCCTCCCGCCTCCACGGGTGGGAGGGGCGCCTCCTCCGCCGGCCAACCTTCCGTCAGTCGCCGTCCTGGCGCTGCTCCGCCGGCTTTTCCGCGCGGGTCAGGTTGAACGCGGTGTTGATCAGCGCGATGTGGGAGAAGGCCTGCGGAAAATTGCCGACCAGCCGCTTCGCCTTCGTGTCGTATTCCTCCGACAGGAGGCCCAGATCGTTGCGCAGGGCGAGCAGCCGCCCGAACAGCGCCTCCGCCTCCGCCTGACGCCCCTGAAGCACATAGACGTCCGCCAGCCAGAAGGAGCAGGCGAGGAACACCCCCTCCCCGTCGGGAAGCCCGTCGTCGGTCCTCTCCGTCCGGTAGCGCATGACGAGGCCGTCCTGGATCAGTTCCCGTTCGATGGCGGCGACCGTGCCCTGGATGCGGGGGTCGCCCACCGGCAGGAATCCGACCATCGGCAGCATCAGAAGGGCGGCGTCGACGTGTTCGGCGCCGTAATGCTGGACGAAGCTCCGCCGTTTCTCCGAATAGCCGTTGGCGCAGACATCCTCGAAGATCGCCCGCCGCAGCGCCTTCCAGCGGTCGAGCGGCGCCTCCAGACCGAATTTCTCGGCGCTCTTCACCATGCGGTCCACCGCGACCCAGGCCATCACCTTGGAATGGGTGAAGTGCCGCGCGCCGCCGCGCACCTCCCAAATGCCTTCGTCGGGCTGGTCCCACACCGATTCCATGTGGTCGAGCAGCGCGCGCTGCACACTCCAGGCCTCCGGCTTGATGGTGATGCCGCGCAACCGCGCCTGGTGGGCCGCGTCCATCATCTCGCCATAGACGTCGAGCTGGAGCTGTGGAGCCGCGGCGTTGCCGACGCGCACCGGGCCGGCGCCCTCGTAGCCCGGCAGCCAGGGCACCTCCCATTCCAGCAGGCGCCGCTCCCCGGCGATGCCGTACATGATCTGGATTTGCTGCGGGCTGCCCGCGATGGTGCGCAGGCCCCAATCGCGCCAGTCCATCGCCTCCTGCAGATAGCCGGCGTTCATCAGCGCCAGCAGGGTCAGGGTGGCGTCGCGCAGCCAGCAATAGCGGTAGTCCCAGTTCCGCACCCCGCCGAGCTGTTCGGGAAGCGAGGTGGTCGGGGCGGCGACGATGCCCCCGGTCGGGCGGTAGGTGAGCGCCTTCAGCGTGACCAGCGACCGCAGCACGGCGTCGCGCCAGGGACCGCGGTGGGTGCAGCGCCCGCTCCACTCCTCCCAGTAATGCTCGGTCTCGGTCAGGGCCTGTTCGGCGTCGACCGGCTCCGGCAGCGGCAGATGCGAGGCGGAGTAGGTCATCACGAAGCAGACGCTTTCCCCCGCCGCCACGGTGAAGTCGGCGACGGTGCTCAGATCCTCCCCGTGGATCGGGGCGCTGGTGTGCAGCACCACCATGTCCGGCCCGGCGATGGCGCGCAGGGTCTGCGGGCCGATGCGCGTCACCCATGGCACGATGTGCCCGTAACCGAACCGCAGGGTCAGGTCCATCCGCATGGCGACGCGCCCGCGCCGCCCGCGCAGGATGCGGACGATGTCCGACGCCTCGCCGCGCGGAGGCATGAAGTCGATCATGGTGACGGCTCCCTCCGCCGTCTCGAACTCCGTCTCCACGATCAGGCTGTCGCCGCGGTAGCGCCGGGCCGTCCGCGCCTCGGGATCGCGCGGGCGCAGCAGCCAGCGCCCGTTCTCCGGGGTGCCCAGCAGAGCGGCGAAACAGGCGTCGGAATCGAAACGCGGCCAGCACAGCCAGTCGATGGAGCCTTCGACGGACAGGAGGGCTGCGGTTTCGCAGTCCCCCAGAAGAGCGTAATCCTCGATGCGGGAGGCCATGGCACGGTCTCGGACGATGGCAAGGGGTGCCGATGGGCAACGGACCATGGTCGCCCCGGGTTCCCGCCGGAGGTGCCACGGTCACGACGAAGGTCAGACGTCCGGTTTGACGATTCTGGCCCCCGGACCCGCGTGGTAGCGTTTGCGCCCGTCAGCCGGCCGCAAGCGCATCGCCGCGGAAAACGCATGGGGACCGCCATGAGAGCAGGACGCACCACGACCCGGCTGGCGGCGGCCGCCGTTCTTCTCGCGGGTCTGCCGATGGCGGCGGACGCGGAGCCCGCCACCGTCTCCCTGCGGCCCGGCAGCGACATCCAGGCGGCGGTGGACCGCCATCCCCCCGGCACGCGCTTCCGGCTGGAGGCGGGCGTCCACCGGCTGCAGTCGATCGATCCCAAGGATCAGACCATCTTCGAAGGCGCCCCCGGCGCGGTGCTGAGCGGGGCGCGGCGGCTGACCTCCTTCATCCGCCGTGGCCCGGTCTGGGTCGCCCGCGGGCAGACGCAGGAGGGCTGGGTCAACGCCGCGGAATTCTGCCGCGCCGGCTTTCCCCGCTGCGCCCATCCGGAGGACCTGTTCATCGACGACGCGCCGATGCTGCATGTCGGCAGCCGGTCCGCCGTCGGGCCGGGGCGCTGGTTCTTCGACTACGACGCCGACGAGATCGTGATGGGCGACGATCCCACGGGGCGGACGGTGGAAACCAGCGTCACCCCCCGCGCCTTCGGCGGCAAGGCGACCGGCGTCGTCATTCAGGACCTGACCATCGAGAAATACGCCTCCCCCGTCCAGGCCGCCGCCATCGACGCGGAGTTCGGCCGCGCCTGGACCGTCCGGAACAGCGTCGTGCGCCTGAACCACGGCGTCGGCGTCAACGCCGGCACGGGGAGCCGGATTCTGGACAACCGCATCCAGGACAACGGCCATGCCGGCTTTTCCGGGTCCGGAACGGATTTCCTGATCGCCGGGAACGAGATCACGCGGAACGGCTATGCCGGCGTCGATTTCTATTGGGAAGGCGGCGGCGGCAAGATCACGGAATCCCCCGGCGGCGGAGTCATCCGCCGCAATTGCGTGCATGGCAATGTGGGCGCCGGGCTCTGGGCCGACATCGACGTGTATGGGCTCGTGATCGAGGACAATGTGGTCTTCGGCAACGCCGACAACGGCATCACCTACGAAATCAGCTACGACGGCGTGATCCGCAACAACCGCGTCGCCGACAACGGGAAGCAGGGCCAGGGCTGGTTCTGGGGCGCCCAGATCCTGATTTCCAGCGCGCAGGGCGTGAAGGTCTACGGGAACGACATCGACGTGCCGGGCGGCTATGGCAACGCGGTGATGGTGGTGTCCCAGGACCGCGCGCCCTACACCCCCGCCGTCGGCAACGAGATCTTCGCCAACCGCATCGTCATCCGCAACGCCGATGCGCGCGTCGGCGCCGTCACCGACGTGGACGCCGACAACGCCGCGGTCGCCACCGGAAACCGGCTGTACGGCAACAGCTATCATCTGGCGGATCTGGGCAAGCGCGTCTGGTTCTGGAACGACGCGGATGCCGACTGGAACGCCATCCGCGCCCTGGGGCAGGAGACGGGAAGCGCCCTCGACGCCGACCTTCCACAAAAGACTCCGCCAAGCTGTTCTTCCATTGCGGCCGCGGACAGGAGCCGATGACTTTCTCTTGCCATTTCTTCCGCAAGGAGAAAACCCGGCGCGCACCGGCAAGGAGAAGTTTTGTCGAGACCGTTACAATTTTGAAAAAATCTCTAATTTGGGGGTACTTTGCGGTTATCTGCGCACAGTCTTATGATCTTGTTTGCGATTGACGCTCCAAAACACCTGCGATGTTATGGACTGAGCGGCGGTCGCAAGAAACCTCCTGGGACATCGCATCTTCGCCTGATCCTGTTCACTTGATCGAAAAGGCCAAAGCCTTCGCGAAAGACGCGATCTTGGCGGCGATCCTGGGGGCGGCGATCCTGGGCGGTTCAGCAAGCGGTTTCGTATGGAGGGACGGTTCGGGGCGTGTGGCAGAAGGAGTCACTGGATGTTGCCGTGCAAAGACGGAGAGCGCTTGCAAAACGCCTTCCGCCGCGCCCCTTCGGCCATGTTCCTCACGCCTGACCGTATCCTGGCCACCAGTTCCATGACCGGCGCGTCCGTGAACGTCTTCCCGATGAACGCATCCACACAGCCGAACGCAGCATTCTCCGGCGCGGCATCCCAGGCCGCGGCGTCGGTCAACGACTCCGGCCCGTTCGCGTCCTATTACCGGATTTCCGGGGGCGCGAGACCCCTGGGGGAGGATCAGATCGTCACGGCCATCCTGCACGACGAAACACCACTGACGCGCGAGAGCCTGTCCACCAGCCTGAATCTGTGCGGACGGGGGGTGCGGGTGCTGACGGCGGCGTCCGTGGCCGATCTGGAAAGCGCCGTGCGGCGGGACGGCCCACCCAACGTGGCGCTGGCCAACTTCAGCGGGCGGCTCGCCACCGACCCGGAGTTCCACCCGAAGCTGGCGGAACTGCTGGCCGTGCTGGACGGCATCCCGCTCATCATGCTGTCGGACTCCGATGAGACGGCCACCGCGCTGGAGGCCATCCGCCAGGGGGCGCACGGCTACATCTCCACCACCATCGGCCTGACCATGGCGCTGGAGGCGATCCGCCTCGTCGCCGCCGGGGGCATCTTCGTTCCGGCGACCATCCTGCACCGGCTGATCCTGGACCAGGGACCGGCCCCCGTGCTCCATGCTCCCTTGGCCGCGGCCACGCCCACGGTCAACGGCAACCCCCGGCTGACCCAATTGACCCCGCGCCAGATCGCCGTCCTGGAATGCCTTCAGGAAGGCAAGCCGAACAAGGTCATCGCTCACGAGTTGGGAATGCGGGAAAGCACCGTCAAAGTGCATGTGCGGAACATCCTGCGGCGGCTCGGCGCCACCAACCGGACGGAAGCGGTCTGCCGCGTCATGCGCGAGGAGGAGTGGCGCGAGGGAGAGTGACGGGACGCGAACGACGGCGCGGGTCCCGCCCCGCACCGTTCCTCCGTCGCAAACCCCGTCTCCAGCCGACCGGCCCGCTCAGGGCTGGTTCGATTGCATGGCCGCGCTGCGGGACAGATGGGCGTGCGCCATGAAGGCGGCCTCCGTCCGGTTGGTGGCGCCCAGCTTCTTCAGCACGTTGCGCACATGCGCCTTGGCGGTGTTCTCGCACATGCCCAGCATGTACGCGATGATCTTGTTCGACTTGCCTTCGCGCATGCAGGTCAGCACGGCCATTTCCCGTGGCGTCAGGCCGCCGATGCGGTCCATCACCGGCACCGCCGCGCCCGGCGGCGGGGTCTGCGGCACCGCGATGCCTCCCGGCATCGGGGCGATGAGCGATTGCAGCGACGTGGCGGGCACGAAGGTGCCACCGGCGGCAACCAGCCGGATCGCCTCCAGCATGACGCCCAGACCCAGGCTGGGAACGATGTAGCCGCGCACGCCGAGGCGCAGGCTCTCCAGGATCATCCCGCCGTCATCGCGGTCGGAGATGATGACCAGAGGCACCGGCAGGCAGGCCGATACGGCGTCGCGGATCGCGGCGCACAGCACGTCGTTCAGTCCCATCTGCGCGCCGATGTTGCACAGTACGACCTCCGCCCGTCCGTCCCGCACCAACGTACCGGCGGCGTCCTTCAGCGACGCGACCGACCGCACGGTCATGTCCTGGCACAGCGTGCCGAGGCCGAGCGCGAAGCAGTCCCGCGTCAGGCTGTTCGGATCGACCAGGACCACCGCCACTCCGGATTGCTGCGTATTTTCCGTCATCATCCGCTCCCCCTTCTGCTCAAACGACATTGCCCATCTCCTCACGCCGGGGTTGCGGATCTTCATCCATCCCCGGATGCGGATGAGCATTCAATTCTCGGGTGAGCACGTCCGCCTGCGGATACTCGGAAAGATTTCAGCTTTTTCATTTTCAGCGCCTTTCCCTGCCGACCACATGGTTTGTTTCTGTTAAAAGATCATCAGGAATGCTTGGGCGTCTTGCATTTGATGTTTTCAACGTTACCAGAACAGCGCGGTCCGTAAATACGCACTTCGATGCAAGGTTGCGCCGGTTCCATGCCTACTCCCGTACCCACTCCGGCGCCTGGAGCACGGCCTTTTCCGGCCATTTGTACGCCTTTGTGAGGAGGGGAGCGGCGTAAGGCGGTCATCCCGGCGCCGGATCGGTTGGTCGCGCCGATGCGTCGCCCTCTCCTTGCGCCCGAAAGAACAGGTCCGAACGGCACAAGACACGGCCAGGAATGCTCTGACCATTGGAAGAGCGGCTGTGAGATGGCGTTGCGCTTCCGGATGTCGAGAGCCGGGACCTCCCCGGAATACACGGAATTCGTTCGGATATGGTTCAATTAGGGGGTAACGGGAGGGGCCGACATAGTTAATTCTGCGCGGGATTGACGTTGACGGACTCGCGGGTGCAATGCAGCAATATCAGGGACGACGGCGCCGCCCGCCGGCGGAGCGGGGGGCGTAGCGGGAAAACGGGCCGGGAGACATCGTTCATGGCATCGAACGCAATGGCGGCTCCATCGCCCTGCGGCCCCGGGCCGGCGAACGGGCACCGGAGCATCGCGGCCCTTCTTCTGGACGAAACGCCGCTGACCCGTGAATGCCTGTCCGCCGGCCTCAGCCTGCGCGACCCGTCCCTGCAGGTGACCACCGCGGCGTCGCTGGAGGAGGCGAAGGCGATGCTCGCGACCGGGGCCGCGCCCGCCGTGGTGCTGTGCAACCTCGTCAGCCTGACCCCGCCGGACGGCAGCGCCCTGGCGACGCTGCGCGTCCTCGCCGGCGCTTTCGGCGACACCCCGCTGGTCGTCCTGTCCGAAGGAGAAGAGGCCGACCTGCCGCTGGAGGCTTGCCGGCTCGGTGTGCGGGGCTGTCTGCCGACCAGCGTCGGCCTCGCCGTCGCTCAGGAGGCCGTGCGGCTGGTGGCGAGCGGCGGGACGTTCTTTCCCTCACCCTTCCTGCATCGCCTCCTGCAACAGTGCGAGGCTGTGCCGGAGGACCCGCCGGCACCGCCCTGCGGGGCGGCGCTGACCGCGCGCCAGCGCGGCGTTCTGCAACGGCTTCGGGAAGGAAAGACGAACCGCGTCATCGCACAGGAGCTTGGGATCAGCGAGAACACGGCGAAGGTCCATGTGCGCGGCATCCTCCGCAAGCTGGGCGCGGCCAACAGGGCCGACGCCGTGCGCAAGGCCTGGCAACCGGCCGAGCCGGCCGCTCATAAAACACTCAGCCGGGATCGGGGCTGACCGTACCGCCGTCGTGGATCAGACGCAGGGCGGCGATGACCTCAGCCAGCGGCATCCGCCCGCTCAGCACTCCACGCAGGCCGAGACGCGCCGCCGCGTCGGTCACCGTGGGGCCGGGCCGGTCGGCCAGCAAGGCAACGGGGGGATGGGTGGTGCCGCCCGTCAGCGCGCCCAGAAGCTGGCCGATGTCGCCCTTGGCCGGATCGGCGCGCCCGATGTTCACCAGCACCACGTCGGAACCGCGCAACGCGGCGGGCAGGTCGGCCAGCGCCGCGGCGCTGCGCCGGTGGCTGACCGCGACATCGGGAGCCGAAGCGTTGATGGCGGCGGCGAGGCTTTCGCCGAACAGGGACCGGTCATCGATCAGCAGGACGGCGATCGGCGCCCGCCCGCCGGTCCGCACCTCCGGACGGGGTGAATGGGGACCGCCCCGCGCGCCGGGGGGCACACGGGGCATGAACTCTCGGCGGTTGCCGGCCGGCGCGTCCAAGCCAAGCATGGCTGTGTCTTTCGGAATCGAGAGATCCCAGCCGATCCCCGCGCCGGGCCGCCGCCGCCGAAGCAGGGACGGCCCGTTCAGGGGACCGGTGCGTGGCCGGCGTCCGCGGGCATCGAGCCCGCGTCAATCAGCCAGATCGGAAGCGGCCTCCGCAAGGCGTCCGGAGAAGGGAAGCACACAGGCGTCGCCCGCGAAGCTGTTGCTGAGCAGCATGGCCTCCGCCGCCTTGCGCCGCTTCGCCGTATCCGGGCGCAGGCTCTCGGGCCAGACATCGCGCCGCCCGACGGAGCAGTAGTGGAACCCCTCCGCCGCCATGGCCGCCGGGTCGTAGACGTTGCGCAGATCGACCATCACCGGGCGCCGCATCAGGCTGCGCACGCGGCCCAGGTCCAACGCGCGGAACTCGTTCCATTCCGTCAGGATGGTCACGCAGTCCGCCTCCGCCAGCGGGGCGTAGGCGTCTTCGTGCCAGACCACGCCGGGCAGCAGATGGCGGCCCTCCTCCATGCCGGCGGGGTCGTAGACATGGACCGTGGCGCCGGCCTCCTGGAGCAGCGGGATGATCTCCAGGCTCGCCGCCTCGCGCATGTCGTTGGTGTCGGGCTTGAAGGTGATGCCAAGCACCGCGATCCTCCTGCCCGCCGCGTCGGGGCCGCAGGCCTGGAGAATCCGCGCGGCCATCTGCCGCTTGCGCGCCCGGTTCACGTCCACCACCGTTTCGATCAGCCGCACCGGCGAGTCGTGCTGCCGCCCGGTGCGGACCAGCGCTTCCGTGTCCTTGGGGAAGCAGGAGCCGCCGAAGCCCGGCCCGGCGTTCAGGAAGGGGCGCCCGATGCGGCCGTCCAGCCCCATGCCCGCCGCCACGTCCTGCACGTCCGCCCCCACCCGCTCGCACAGGTCAGCCACTTCGTTGATGAAGGTGATCTTGAAGGCCAGGAAGGCGTTCGCCGAGTATTTCGTCAGCTCCGCCGTTTCGATCCCGGTGCGCACGAAGGGCGTCCCGGCGCGGATCAGCGGCTGGTAGAGCGTCTCCATGACCGATCGCGCGCGGTCGGACTCGGCGCCGATCACCACGCGGTCCGGCTGCATGAAATCGCCGATGGCGGAGCCTTCGCGCAGGAATTCCGGGTTGGACACCACGTCGAACTCGGCGCGCGGGTTGACGTCCCGCACCAGCGCGGCGATCTGGCGCCCGGTGCCGACCGGCACGGTCGATTTGGTGACGATGACGGTGTAGCGGGACATGGTCCGCGCGATCTCCGCCGCCGCCGCGAAGACGTAGGTCAGGTCCGCCCCGCCGTCGCCGGGACGGGAGGGGGTGCCGACCGCGATCAGAACGACGTCCGCCCCCTGCATCGCGACCGCGAGGTCGGAGGTGAAGGACAGCCGGTCCGCCGCCATGTTGCGCGCCACCAGGACGTCGAGGCCGGGTTCGTAGATGGGAATCTCGCCGCCCGTCAGGCGCCGGATCTTCGTTTCGTCCTTGTCGACGCAGCACACCTCGATGCCGAATTCGGCAAAGCAGGCGCCGGACACGAGGCCGACATAGCCGGTCCCCACAACCGCGATCCGCATGGTTCCGCTCCTATTCCTTGATGGCGTTTCCGACCCCGTCCCGGGCCGGCTCGGCGCTAGGGCCGTCAGGCCACGGCGCGCTCCGCCATTCCATTGTCCAGGCCGTTCTCGCGCAGCGCCCAGCGCACGGTCTCCGCCAACCCCTGCTCCAGCGGCGTGCGCGGCGTCCAGCCGAGCACCGCCCCGGCGTAGGATACGTCCGCCTGCACGCTCCGCTGTTCGCCCGGACGTTCGGGGTGATGGAGCACGGGATGGTCCGCCCGCGTCCGCCCCAGCGCCTCCAGCGCGAGGTCCGCCAGCTCGCTGATGCTGGTCTGCCGCCCGCTGCCCAGGTTGAAGATCTTCCCGTGGCTGTCCGGGTTGTCGAGCGCGCCGACCCAGGCGTCCACCACGTCGTCGATGAAGACGAAATCGCGGGTCTGCCTGCCGTCGCCGTAGATGCGGATCGGCTCGCCCCGGATGATGTTGCCCAGGAAGATGCCCAGCACGCCCTGGTAGGGGTTGTCCACCGCCTGCCGCGGTCCGTAGACGTTGTACATGCGGAAGGACGTGACGGCCAATCCGCCCGGCAGGTCGGGCCGCGCCGCGGTCAGATGCACGTAGCGCTCGCCCGCGTACTTCGTCACGCCGTAGTAGGACACCGGGGAACAGGGCGTCTCCTCCGGGGTCGGCACCACCTCCGCGTTGCCGTAAGCGCTCATCGAACTGGCGTAGAGAAGACGCTTCACCCCGCGCTCCACGCACTGCTGGAGGACGTTCACCGTCCCTTCCACGTTGGTGCGCAGGTCGCCGACCGGGTTGCTGAAGGCGCGGATGATCGACACCTGCCCGGCGATGTGGATCACCGCGTCGGGCAGCTCCTCGAACGCCCGGTCCAGGTCGGCGGGGTTCGTCACGTCGCCGCGGATGTAGCGCACCTCCGCCGGCACGTTGGAACGCAGCCCGGTGGACTCGTTGTCGATCACCGACACCCGGTGGCCGAGCGACACGAGCCGGTGCGTGATGTGGGACCCGATGAATCCGGCCCCGCCCGTTACAAGAACGTTCATTGGTTTCTCCACCGCACAGGGTTCGGGTTACGCGCTGAGGGCGATGCGGCCCGCTTCCACCTGGCTCTGATCGGTGGGCAGGCTGTTCTGGGCGAGGTAGCCTTCCGCCCAATCCCACAGCCGGCGGATGCCGGTGTCGCGGTCCACCTGCGGGCGCCAGCCGAGGACCTCCTCCGCCTTGCGGATGTCGCTGACGTAGCAGGGCTGGTCGCCGGGCCGCCAGTCGGAGAAATCGGCCTCGACCGGCTCGCCGCGCAGGGTGGACAGCATCTCCCCGAACTCGCGCCAGACCGAGATGGTGTTTTCCGGCCCGCCGCCGATGTTAAAGACCTGCCCGCGGCTGACGTCGATCTTCTCGGTGGCGAGGCGGAAGGCGCGCACCAGATCCTCCACGAACAGCACGTCGCGCACCTGCATGCCGTCGCCGTAGATGTGGATGGGCCGCCCGGCCAGCGCCGAGATGATGAAATGCGCGACCCAGCCCTGATCCTCGTTGCCGAACTGGCGCGGGCCGTAGATGCAGCTCATGCGGAAGACCACGGTCGGCAGGTCGTAGATGCGGGCGTAGTCGCGCACATACTGGTCCGCCGCCCCCTTGGAACAGCCGTAGGGCGAATGGAAATCCAGCGGCTCCGTCTCCGAAACGCCGAGCGGGCGGTCCACGAAGCGGTAGCGGCTGCCGGTCTGCTCCACCGCCACATGCTCCAGCCCGCCATAGACCTTGTTGGTCGAGGTGAAGACCACCTTCGGCGGGTTCTTCATCCGGCGCGCCGCCTCCAGCACGTTGAAGGTGCCGAGCGCGTTGATGTCGAAGTCGGTGCGGGGATCGTCCAGCGACGAGGTGACCGCCACCTGCCCGGCGAGGTGATAGACCTCCTCCGCCCCGGCCATGCAGGATTTGACGGCGGCGTAGTCGCGCACGTCCGCCTTCATGAAGGTCAGGCGGGCCCCGGCGTTCAGGCTTTGCAGCCACGCCGCGTTCCGCTCGCTGCCCGGGCGCAGCAGGGCGTCCAGGACGACGACGTCGCGCCCGTCCTCCAGCAGGTTCCTGACCAGATTGCAGCCGACGAAGCCGGCCCCGCCGGTCACGAGCGTCTTGCCTTCCATCGTGTTCTTCTCCATTTCTGCGGCTTTTAGCGGGTGGGCAGGGTTTGAAGCGGCCTTGTTTCAGGCGGCCTTCAGGACGGCGGCGCCCGCGGGGCGGCGGATCACCGCCTCGTACAGCCGGTGCGTGTCGGCGGCGGCGACTGTCCAATCGAAGCGCTGCGTGGCGCGCTGGCGGCCATGGCGGCCCATCCGCACCCGCCGCTCGGGGTCCGCGGCCAGCCGTTCGACGGCGGCGCGCAGGGCCTGCGGGTCGCCGGGCTCGACGATGACCGCGCAGTCTTCGTCGACCTGGTGCGGGATGCCGCCTACCCGGCTCGCCACCACCGGAACCCCGAAGGCCATCGCCTCCAGGATCACGTTGGGGAAGGTGTCGGCCAGGGTCGGGAAGACGAACAGGTCGGAGCGGCGGAACATGGCGGCCACCTCCGCCTCGGCCAGATTGCCGGTGAAGTGGATGGTCTGGCCCGGGCCGCAGCGGCGCCGGTAGCCCTCGTAATCGACGAAGTCCCGCTTCTCTCCGCCGACGATCAGCGTGAAGGGGATGGGCAGCCCCACGAAGGCGTCGAGCAGCACGCCCAGCCCCTTGTTGGCCGTGTGGTTGGCCAGGAAGAAGGCCGTGAAGGGGCCGCCGCCCTCCTCGCGCTCCGGAATGCCGAATTTGCGGTGGATGTCCCGGTCCGCCGGGGTCGGCGCCCCCCAATCCTGCGGGCGGTCCACGCCGTAGGGGACGACCGCGATGTCCTCCCCCGTAAAGCCGAAATCGCGGACGATGGGCAGGTCCACCGGGGAGATCGCGCAGATCGCCGCGGCGTTGCGCACCACGTAGCGGACCGGGCGGTCGATCAGCAGGTCCCACGCCAGCCGCCGTGCCGCGTCCATGCGCCGGAAGGCCGTCGGGTTGCTGATTTCCACGAAGCCGTGGGTGGACACCACATAGGGCACGCCCTTCGCCACGCAGGCGCGGGCCACCCGCATCATCTCCAGCGCCGGGATCGGGTTGTGGATGTGGACCAGATCATAGGACCCGTCGCGGATCAGCGCCGGAATGCCGGACCGGTAGAACAGGGTCTTCGCGCGGTTGGGCAGGACGGAATCGAGCCCGATGAAGGGGGTGGCAAAGGGGGTGGAGGTCGGCACCTCGATCCGTTCGCCCGGCTTGCCGAGGTCCATCGGAACCCGGCTCGCCATGCCCATGTTCGCGATGTCGATGTGGTCGTGCGCCTGCAACGCGACGCTCAGCTTCTCCGCCGCCTTGCTGGCGCCGCTGACCGCCAGATGCGGCGGGACGACGATCGCCGACAGGATCTTCAGGCTCATCGCAGGAATCCTCGACTGTCATGGAATCGCGGACCGTCTTGGCCGCGGCTCATGTCGATGTTCTGGGATCGCTCAGGTACATCCGCCGATGTCGGACCGTTTCATTTTAAAAACGGCAAACATGCTCACAGCATCGGCTGGTTTTTCATTTATAAAAACGCCACTTCTCTTTGGCAACTGCGAAGAAACGGCCATCATCTAGCCAAATCGAAGCTCTCCTTTCGGACGACGCGCCTCGCCGCTGCGGACCAGCGGCATCCGCACCGCCTGGCAGGCCAGCAGGAACAGGAAGGCCGGGTTCAGCATGACGTAGCGCCGCCACAGCCGCCGCGGCTCGGTGGACAGTCGGAACAGCCATTCCAGCCCGGCGTTCTGCATCCACATCGGCGCCTGAGGCTGCTTCCCGGCGATGAAGTCGAAGGCGGCGCCCACCGCGATCAGCGGCATGGACAGCGCGGCCTTGTGCTCGTAGACCCAGGTCTCCTGGCGCGGGCAGCCCAGCCCGACGAAGACGATCCGGGCGCCGGACTCCATGATTTCGCGGTCCACCGCCTCGCGCTCCTCGGCGCTCAGGGTGCGGAAGGCGGAGGGGCGGGCGCCGGCGATGATCAAGCCCGGAAAGCGCTCCGTCAGCGCCGTGGTCAGCGTGTCGAGCAGACCCGCCGTGGCGCCGTAGAGGTAGATGGGAAGCCCCTTGGCCGCCGCCGCCGCGCAGGTGCGCAGCATCAGGTTCGGGCCGTAGACCCGGTCCGGCAGGGCGGCGCCGTGCAGCCGGTTCAGCGCCCAGCGCACCGGCTGGCCGTCCGGTGTCACGAGGTCGATGGCGTTCAGGCGGTAGCGGTGCTCGGGGTCGAGCGCCCCGGTCATCACCCCGTGCACGGCGAGCGCGCTGACCGCGAAGGGCTTCTGCTGTTCCGCCGCGTCGATGATGGCGCGCACGCCGGCCTCGTAATCGACGGCGTTGACGTAGACGCCGAGCACTTCCTTTTTTCCATGGTCGATCATGCCACGGCCTCCACGCGCCAGCGGCGCCGATTGCTGTCGTGAATGTCGGTGAGGATGTTGCGCACGTCGTGCCGGATGTCCCAGGACGGGTAGTGGGACCGGAACCGGTCGAGCGAACTGACCCACCAGATGTGGTCGCCGATGCGGTTGGCCTCCTTGAAGGCCAGGGACATGGGGCGGCCGGTGATCTCCTCGCACAGCGCCACCGCCTCCAGGATGGAGCAGTTGCTCGCCCGCCCGCCGCCGATGTTGTAGACCTCCGCGCTGCGCGGCGCCTCGTGGAAGGCGTGGAAGGCGGCGATCAGGTCGTTGCTGTGGATGTTGTCGCGGACCTGCTTGCCCTTGTAGCCGATCACGTCGTAGCGCGTGCCGGTGACGGCGCAGCGCATCAGATAGGCCAGGAAGCCGTGAAGCTGCGTCGGCGAATGGTTCGGCCCGGTCAGGCAGCCGCCGCGGAAGCACACCGTCTTCATGCCGAAATAGCGGCCATACTCCTGCACCAGCACGTCGGCGGCCACCTTGGAGGCGCCGAACAGGCTGTGCAGGGTGGCGTCGATGGACATGTCCTCGGCGATGCCCCCGGCGTAGCGGTGCGCCGGGTCGATCTCGTAGCGGGTTTCGGTCTCGATCAGGGGCAGGCGGTTCGGCGTGTCGCCGTAGACCTTGTTGGTCGAGGTGAAGATGAACACCGCGTCCGGGCAATGGCGCCGCGCCGCCTCCAGCAGGTTCAGCGTGCCGTTGGCGTTCACCGAGAAATCCATCTGCGGATCGCGCGCCGCCCAATCGTGCGAGGGCTGGGCCGCCGTGTGGATGATGAGCGAGATGGCCGAGCCGTGCCGCTCGAACAGCGCGTCGATGGCCGCGGCGTCGCGGATGTCGATGGCGTGGTGGCGGTAGCGCTGGCGCAGCGTCTGCTCCAGGGTCTGGCGCTGCCACGCGGTCGAGGCCTCGTCGCCGAAGAAGGTCCGCCGCATGTCGTTGTCGATGCCGACGACGTCCATTCCCAGCGCACCGAAATGCAGGCAACTCTCCGACCCGATCAATCCGCAGGAACCGGTGACAAGGGCGACGGACATGGCGTCAAACTCCTTAGCGGTTGCTTCTTGGTTCAGCAGGGGCTTTTTGGTCAGTAGGCGTTGCGGTCCCAGAAAAGGAGAAGGGCGGTGCGCACCATGATTTCGGCGTCCAGCCCCAGGGACCAGTTGTCGACGTAGTAGAGGTCGTGCTCGACGCGGCGGGCGGCGGTGTGGAGGTTGTCGATCTCGCCGCGCAGCCCGTTCACCTGCGCCCAGCCGGTGATCCCGGGGCGCACGCGGTGGCGGCAGGCGTAGTTCTCCACCGCCTCGTGGTACAGCACGTCCCCGGCCTTCATGGCGACGGGGTGGGGCCGCGGCCCGACGATGGACATGTCGCCGCGCAACACGTTGAAGAGCTGCGGCAGCTCGTCGATGCTCGTGCGCCGCAGGAAGCGCCCGATGCGCGTGACCCGCGGGTCGTTGCGCACGGTCCGCTGCGCGCCCGACTGGTCGCCGCGGTCGGTGTGCATCGTGCGGAACTTCCAGATCTCGAACTCTTCGTTGTTGAAGCCGAAACGCTTCTGGCGGAACAGCACCGGCCCCGGGCTTTCCAGACGGATCGCCGCGGCGGCCAACAGCAGCACCGGCGCCAGCACGGCGAGAGCCGCACCACCGATCAGCAGATCCTCCGACCGCTTCAGCACGCCGCGCCAGCCGGCCAGCGGGTGATGGATGACTCCCAGCAGCGGAATGCCCGCCGTCGCATCGACCGACAGACCCGCCGTGCGGGCGATCAGCCGATGCGGCAGCAGGCGGACGTCCACCGCGAGGACGCGCAGACGCTCCAGGATGTCGTTGATCTCGGCCTCGGCGCTCCAGGGCAGGGCCACCACCACGAGGTCGATGCGGTTCTTGCGCACCTGCTCGACCAGACCGTTCACGCCTCCCAGCACCGGCACACCGGCCAGCCGGGCAGTGGACAGCGGCGAAGTGGACAGCGGTGCAGACGAAGGGGAAGAGGGCCGGTCCGCCGTGGTGGACACCGCACCGACCACCTGATAGCCCGCCCCTTCCGCCCGCTGGAGCCGGTCCAGCCACTCGAAGGCGAGATCGTTGGTGCCGACCAGCAGGGTTCTCCGCCGCAGACCGCCCGCCAGATTCCAGTCGCGCGCCGCGCGCAGGATCAGGCCGCGCGACGCGGTCAGCCCGAACAGGCCGAGCGCGTACCACAGCCACAGCGTTCCCGCGGCAGCCGTGTTCAGCCGCCGCAGATCGCCGGTCACGCCCAGCATGAGGACGAGCACCAGGAAGGCCGCCGTCCAGGCCCCGAACAGCGGCCCGGCATGGGACCCGATGGTCCGCCGCGCGCCCTTGGGGAACAGGTTCCGGTAGCAGCCCGCCGTGTAGAAGCACATCAGCGACAGCACCGCCAGCGGGCCGATCCCGGTGCTGACGAGGCCCGAGAGAAGGCCCGGTTCGGCGGGCGCCGTGCGCAGCAGGCGGGCGGAGATGCCCTCCGCCGCCAGCCCCGACCCGACGATCATCAACAGATCCACGGCCACCAGCCCGCACAGCAGGACGGGGGCGGAGGCCGCCGCCGCGACCGACGATACGGACGCCCGGGGTCTTTGGAAGGCCACCCCCATGCGCGTGCCCCCCATGCGCGTGCCGTAATCCGGCTTCGCCGAGCTGTTTCGTGAAGGGAGTTCGAACATCCGTCGTTCCCTGTTGGCCCATCCCAAGCCGCCGCACCTTCGGCGATGCGGCGGCGGCGCGCTCAGAAATAGGTCTTGGAGAAATAGGCGATGGTGCGCTCCAGCCCCTCTTCCAGCGGCACGTGCGGCATCCATTTCAGGTACGCGTTGGCCTTCGTGATGTCCGGCTTGCGCTGCCGCGGGTCATCCTGGGGCAGTGGCCGCTGCTCGATCCGGGAGCGGGAGCCGGTCATCCGGACGACGGTCTCCGCCAGCTCCAGGATGGTGAACTCGCCGGGATTGCCGAGGTTGATCGGACCGGTCACCGTCCCGTCCGTCTCCATAAGGCGGTGCAGCCCCTCGACCAGATCGTCGACGTAGCAGAAGGAGCGCGTCTGCGACCCGTCGCCGTAGATCGTGATGGGATCGCCCTTCAGCGCCTGCACGATGAAGTTCGACACCACGCGCCCGTCGTTCGGATTCATGCGCGGACCGTAGGTGTTGAAGATGCGTGCGACCTTGATGGAGACCTTGTGCTGCCGGTTGTAGTCGAAGAACAACGTCTCGGCGCAGCGCTTGCCCTCGTCGTAGCAGGCGCGCGGGCCGATGGGATTCACGTTGCCCCAATAATCCTCGCGCTGCGGATGGACGAAGGGGTCGCCATAGACCTCGCTGGTCGAAGCCTGGAGGATCGTCGCCTTCACCCGCTTGGCGAGGCCCAGCATGTTAATGGTGCCGTGCACCGACGTCTTGGTCGTCTGCACCGGGTCGAACTGGTAATGCACGGGAGAGGCCGGGCAGGCCAGATTGTAGATCTCGTCCACCTCCACATAGAGGGGGAAGGTGATATCGTGGCGCATCGCCTCGAAGTTCGGGTTGTCCAGCAGATGCGCGATGTTAGCCCTTGATCCCGTGAAGTAGTTGTCGACGCACAGGACCTCTTTCCCGGCGGCCAGAAGACGCTCGCACAGGTGCGATCCGATGAAGCCGGCGCCACCTGTCACAAGAACGCGCGTGGTCGTGGACGTCATTGAGCCTCTCCTTGAGGATTGACCGGGATTGACCAGGGAATGCGACCGGGCCGCGGCTCCGCACGAAGTTCTCGGCGCCGAGCCGCTCCTGAAATTACTTTAAAATCCGATGACGGAACGCAGCATTACGCTATGCGGAATGGACCGGCACTTGGTCTTTTGCACAGGAATGCACGTCTATGTTCGGAATTGTGCGGTTTATCGGAGCATGAACCGGCTCCGCTGCACCCGGCAAACTGTGACCGCCACGGTGTTGACGGTCAAACACGCGGACGGAGTAGCGGACATGATTATTTTTGACGTTGGCGGTCGTAAGCACAGCGACGGAGTGCCCTTCTTTTTTTCAATTGTTGCGTGGCGCCATTCACGGTACTCGGATTCTGTCCGGCAACGGTTTCTCAGGCCGGAGACCAGATTCAAGATCAGCCACTGATCGGCCCTTTTCTTTAAAAGACGCCGGAATTGCCGGTTATCTGCAAGGAAAACCAAGAGGCCGAAGCGCATCGTTTACACCCATCCTTAGCCGGGCCTCCAGCCAGCAAGACGAAAGGGGCGACGACGTGAATTCTTCGATCGGCAAAGGCGGGACGCTTCCAGGCCACGAGGCGCACGCCAGCGTCCTTCCGGACAGTCTTCTGCAATCCGGCGCCGGGGAGTCCTCCGATGTCCGCGGCCGGCAGGAGGCGACCGTCTTCGCCACGCTGGCCGTGCTGTGGCGGCGCAAGCTGCTGATGCTCGCCATCGTCCTTCTGGGAACGGCGACCATCACCTACGTGATGCAGTCGCTGAAGCCGATGTACCGGGCGACCGCCATGGTGCAACTGGATTCCCGGCGCGTCGAACTGGCGGAATTCAAGTCGGTCGTGTCCAACCTGACGCCCGAGGCGCCGGTCGTCCGCAGCGAGGTGTCCATCGTCGGCTCCCGTGCGCTGGCGGAGCGGGTGGTGGAGAAGCTCGACCTGCTGCGCGATCCCGAATTCAACCCGATGCTCAAGGCGTCCGACGGCACCGACGAGCACTGGCTGAAGCGCGTCACCAAGGCCGGCATCGGCGCCCTGCCGCCGGAGGGCAACGACGTCCTGCGCCGGTTCGTGCAGGAGATGACCGCCCTGTTCCGCGCGGAGGACGTCCCCGTCGCCCAGGACGCCGATCAGGCCCGCCTGATGACCATCGACACGCTGCTGCGCCGGATCGAGGCGCGCAACGACGACCGCTCCTACACCATCATCATCGAGGCGTCCTCGGTCGATCCCGTCAAGGCCGCGGCCATCGCCAACGCCTTCGGCCAAGCCTATCTGGATTACCGGACGGAGATGAACCGCGACCTGACGGAGCAGGTCAACCGGTGGCTCGGCGAGCGGCTGGTCCAGGCACGCGAGGCCGTGCGCGGCGCGGAGGAGGCCATCCGCAGCTTCCGCAAGGAAAACGGCCTGCTGGAACTGCCCCCGGACGGGCGCAACATGGTCCAGCAGCAGATGAACGAGATCAGCACCCAACTGACCGCCGCGCAGGCGCAGAAGGCGGCGGCGGAGGCGCGCGTGCGTCAGGCCCGCGACCAGACCGCCGCCAACGACACCGCGGCGATCCCGGAGGTTCTCGCCTCCCCGCTGATCCAGAAGCTGCGCGAGGCGGAGGCGATGCTGGAGCGCCGGCTGGCCGAACTTCAGCAGGTCTACGGCGACAAGCACCAGGACATCGTGAATCTGCGTCGTGGCATCGGTGAACTGAAGGCCCGCATCCGCGACGAGATGGGCAAGATCCAGAAGGGTCTGGACGCCGACCTTGAGGTCGCGCGCATCCGCGAGGCCACCCTGCTGAAGAGCATCGCCGAGCTTCAGGAGAAGCAGAAGGACATCGAGGCCACCGGCATCCAGCTCCGCGACCTCGAACGCGCCGCCGATGCGCACCGCACGCTGCAACGCAGCCTCGCCGAGCGTTACGAGCAGACGCTGGCGCTGAGGAACACCGGAGCGCTCGACGCGCATCTCAGCGCCCCGGCCCTGCCGCCGATCCGCCCGGCCTTCCCGCAGCTCCGCATGTCGCTGGGCGTCGGCATGGTCGGTTCCACGGCGCTGGCGGTGGCCTTGGTTCTGCTGCTGGAGCGGCTCAGCTCCGGCCTGCGCACGCCGACCCAGGTGGAGCGGGCGACCGGCGTTCCCTGCCTCGGCATGGTTCCGTCGCTTCCCCGCAACGAGGCGGCCTGGAGCCTGGCCCTGCACCCCGACAGCCGCCGCGCGCGCGAGATCGGCGCCTTCCGCGAAGCGATCCAGACGGTGCGGACCATGGCCTGCATGCCGCGCAAGCGGGGAACGCCGCCCAAGGTGCTGCTGGTCACCTCCTCCCTTCCCAAGGAAGGCAAGTCGGTGCTTGCCGCCAATCTGGCGCGGTCGCTGGCCGGGCTGGGGCTGAACACGCTGCTGATCGACGCGGATTTCCGGCGCCCCTCCATCGCCAAGATGATGGGCTACCAGCCGCAAGGCAGCGTCGCCGACCTGCTGGACGGGCGCGTCGGAATCGACGACCTGCTCCACCAGGAGTCCCCCAACCTCAGCGTTCTGGGCAACATCGCCGGGGCCGCCGACGCCCACGACCGCATCAGCTCGCAGGCGATGAGCGACCTGATCGGATGGTCGCGCCACAACTTCGACGTGGTGGTGATCGACAGCGCCCCGGTGATGCTGTTCTCCGACGCGCTGGCCCTGTCCTTCCTGGCCGACAGCGTGATCTACGTCGTCCGCTGGCAGCACACCCCGCTGGACACCGTCATGGCCGGCTTCAACAAGCTGAAATCGGTCGACACCCCGGTCGGCGGCGTCGTGCTGTCGCGGGTCGTCGCGTCCAAACACGTCAAGTACGGCCACAAGGACGAGGCCTACTACTACGCCCTGCACGCGCCCGCGCGCCACACCTAGGCCCTCCTCCCCTCCCAGGGCCGGTGAGGGGGTCCTGCCGGGGCGCTACGTCCGGCACATGCGCATCCCCCTCACCCCAACCCTCTCCCCGGAGGGGAGAGGGGGTATCAAGAAAAGCGAGGATTCCATGACCAACGCCGAGTTCCCGCGGCTCGCCATCATCGGCTGCGGCAGCATCGTGAGTCATCACCTGTTGCCGGCGCTGCTCCGCCTGGGCTGGCGGCCGAGCGTGCTCGTCGATCCCTCGCCGGACCGGCTGGAAGCGGTGCAGGCCATGCTGGGCCGCAACCGCGCTCCCGTCGCCGTGGCGGACTGGCGGGAGGCGGCGGACCGGTTCGACGCGGCGCTGGTCGCCGCCCCGCCGATGTTCCACGCGCCGATCGGCCAGAGCCTGCTGGAGGCCGGGAAGCACGTCTTCATGGAAAAGCCGCTGGCCGTCACCCTGGCCGACGCCGAGCGCATGGTGCGGACGGCGGAGGAGCGCAAGGCGGTTCTGGCGGTCGGGCTGATGCGCCGCTACGTGAACGGCATCCGCTGGCTGAAGGCGCTGATCGAGTCCGGCCAGCTCGGCCGCATTCTGCGGTTCGAGGCCCGGGAGGGCTTCGTCTACAACTGGGGCATCAGCTCGCCTTCGATGCTGCGCCGGGACGGTGCAGGCGGCGGCGTGCTGCTGGACACCGGTTCGCACACGCTGGACCTTCTGCTGTGGTGGTTCGGGGAGGCTGCGGAGGTCGAATACCGCGACGACAGCTACGGCGGGCTGGAGTCCGATTGCCGGCTGTCCCTGACCATGGCGTCCGGCGCCACCGGCACGCTGGAGCTGAGCCGCACCCGCGCCCTGCGCAACACCATCCGCGTCTTCGGCACCAAGGGCAGCGTCGAGGCCCATCTCTACGAGAACCAGATCGCCTCGGACGTGCCACAGATCCTGGATTTCGTCCATGACGGCTTCTCGGCCAACCACATCCCGCCGCAGATCTTCGGCGACCTGTTCCAGGCGGAACTGAAGGATTTCGCCGACGCGATCCGCGAGGGGCGCGAGGCCACCGTCGGCGGGCGCGACGCCCTGTCCTCCACCGCGCTGATCGAACGCTGCTACGCCGACCGCAAGCCGCTCGCCCTGCCCTGGGTGGAAGGAACCGTGGCACCCTCATCCCATACGGCATCTCCCCAAAAAGATGGCCCGACCGTCGTGGTGACGGGCGCCGCGGGCTTCATCGGCGGGCGGCTGGTCGAGCGGCTGTGCCTGGAGCACGGGGCCAAGGTCCGCTGCATCGTGCGCGACATCGCGCAGGCGGTGCGTCTGGCCCGCTTCCCGGTGGAGATTGTCCGGGCCGACCTGCTGGACCGCGAGGCCATCGGCAAGGCGGTGGCCGGCGCCGACTGGGTTTTCCACTGCGCCTACGACGTGCGGTCGCGCCGCCAGAACATGGACGGGATGTCGGCGCTGATCGACGCCAGCCTCGCCCATGGGGTGAAGAGCTTCGTCCATCTCAGCACCTTCTCCGTCTACGAACCGCTGCCCGATGGCCCCTTGTCGGAGGAGACGCGCGACGGCGACCGGGCCTGGAGCTACGTGCAGAACAAGCTGGACCTGGAAAGGATGGTCCTCGACGCGGCGCGGGAGCGCGGCCTGCCGGGGGTGGTGCTTCAGCCCTCCATCGTCTACGGCCCCTTCTGCAAACCCTGGACGAACGCCCCCGCCGAGATGCTGCTGAGCGGCACCGTGGTGCTGCCGCAGGAGAGCGGGCTGTGCAACGCCGTCTACATCGACGATCTGGTGGACGCGATGATCGCGGCGACCCGCAGCCCGCAGGCCGTGGGCGAGCGCTTCGTCATCTCCGGCCCCGACGCTCCCCCCTGGGCCGCCGTCTTCGGGCGCTTCCAGGAGGCGTTGGGCGTGGACAGCCTGCGCTTCCAGCCCGCGGAGGCGATCCGGAAGGAGATGAAGAGCCTGCGGCGCGACATCGCCATGGTGCTTCAGGACCCGAAGAAGATCATCCAGATCATCGTGCGCTGGCGCCCGGCCCGCCGGGTGCTCCAGGCCGGGTTCGACAACCTGCCGCCGCGGCTGCGCCATCTTGTGATGGTCCACTACTTCCTGAAGAAGAAGGCCGGCCGCAACCAGCTCTGGCTGCCCGACGCGCAAAAGCTGGCGCTCTATCAGGCCAAGGCGATCATCGATCTGGGCAAGGCGCGGCGCCTGCTGGGCTACGAGCCGCGCTTCACCTTCGAGGACGGCATGGCGCTGACCGCCGAGTATCTGCGCTGGGCCTACCGGGACGTGCCGCGCACCGCCCCCGCGTCCCGGCCCGCCAACGAGGATCGTCTCCCCTCCTCCCTGCCCACCCCCCTGCCAACCGAGACGACGCGGGTCGGCAGCGCATGAAGATGATCCCGGCGTCCCTGCCAGCGTCCCTCACCCGCAGTTTCTGGACCCTCGCCGACCAGGGCGTGGTCAGCCTGGGCATGTTCGCCATCAACATCCTGCTCGCCCGGACCTTCCCGTCGCAGGAATACGGGACCTTCGTGTTCTTCCTGTCGGTCCTGCTGGCGCTCCAGGTCGTCAATGTCAGCCTGATCCAGTACCCGCTGTCGGTGGAAGGCGCGGTGCTGGACCAGGCGAAACGCCGGACCCTGGCGGGCCGCGCCGTCGTCCTGACCGCCGGATCGCTGCTGCCGCTGTCCGGCATCCTGTCTCTGGTCGGCTACGGGCTCGGCATGCCGGAGCTGGTGGGTCCCGCCGTGCTCTACTTCGTCGTCTGGCAGGCGCAGGAGATCGGGCGGCGCGGGCTGATGTCCGGCCTGAAGCACGACAAGGCGCTGTGGGGGGACAGCGTCACCTATCTGGGCCAGGTCGCGGTGCTGCACCTGATGGCGCTGGGGGGCCACCTGACGCTGGAGCGGGTGTTCGTCGCCATGACCGGTCCGGCGCTGGCTGGGGCGGTCATCCATTTCGCCATACTGCGCCCCGGCTTCGGCGGCCTGTCGGAACTGCCCGGCGTCTGCCGCCGCTTCTGGTCCATCGGCCATTGGGCGCTCGCCAACAACCTGTTTCTGATGCTGCGGGTGCAGAGCCTCGTCTGGCTGATGGCGGCAATGGACGGCATGGCCTCGACGGCGGCGTTCCAGGCCGTGCTCAATCTGGTGAACATCGCCAACCCGATCATCATCGGCATGGGCAACCTCGTCCCGCAACTCGCCGCGCGGGGGCGCAGCGCCGTGTCCGAGGGCGCCGGAGCGCTTCATCCGGACGAGCAGGCGTGGCTGGCGATCCGCGGCTACGTCGTCATCGGCGGCGCGCCGCTGCTGGTCTATTACAGCCTCGCGCTGCTGGTCCCCGATCAGGTGCTGCACATCGTCTACGGCACGATGTCGCCCTACGCGAACCAGGAGCTGGCGCTGCGCCTGCTCTCCATCGGGGCGCTGACCGGCTATCTGGCGGAGATGGTCTGCTCCTATTTCTACGGCGTGCAGCGCAGCCAGTTCGCGCTCGTGGTGAACGTCGTCGGCACGCTCGCGGTGTTCGCGGCGGTCGGTCCGCTGGCGGCGATGTACGGAGTCGCCGGGGTGTGCATGGCGTTGCTCTTCTCCAGCGTGCTGCGCGTCGGCGCCGCCCAATACTATCTTTCCAAGACGAGGACCGCCCATGTCGCCCGCTGATGGCAGCGCCGCCTTCGCTGTGGCCAACTTCGCTGCGGCCAACCTTGCTATGAAGGGCGCCGGGCTGCGCCCGCTCGACCTCCGGCACGTCGTGATCCAGCCGGCCATCGCCCACCCCTCCTCCGCGAACGGGCTGCACAACGTGGTGCGCTGCCTGATCGCGGAGCAGCGCGCCATGGGCGACGACGCGCGGCTGTTCCTGTTCTCCGACGATCCCGGCGCCCTGACCGGCATTCCGGCGGACTGCCCGGCGCAGCGCTTTTCCCTCGGCGGGCCGCGGCTTTCCGGACGGTCGCTGACCATCGCGGACGCGACGCTGGACCATCTGCTGGACGGCGCCGGGCCGGACACGGTGGTGCACATCCACGGCGCGGTGAAGCCGCTGTTCGCGGCGCTCGCCCGCGGGCTCCACCGGCGCGGCGTCGCCTATGGCGTGACGCTGCACGGCCAGTGTTCCCACATCTACGACCTCTCGGGTCGGGTGCGCCGCCGCCTGCCCGCCGCCTGGATGCGCTTCGTCGACGGTCCGGCCTTCGCCCGCGCCCGTTTCGTCCACGCCATCACCGAGGACGAGGCCGCCCTCGTCCGCAGGGTGGCCCCCACCGCCGCCGTCCGCCTGCTGCCCAACACCGCCTGGTCGGCGCTGCGCGGCGGCCTTCCCGCGCCGGTTCCGCGAACGGCGCCGGACGCCGACCGGCTGACCTTCGGCTATTGCGCGCGCTACGAGATCGAGCACAAGGGCGTGGACCTGCTGATCGAGGGCTTCGCCGCCTACCGCCGGGCCGGCGGGCGCGGGGTTCTGGAGTTGGCCGGGTCCGGTCCCGCCCGCGCCGACATCGAACGGCTCGCCGATGCCCACGGGCTCGGCACCGGCATCCGCGTGCATGGCCCGGTCTTCGGCGCGGAGAAGGCGGCGATGATGGCGGGCTGGCATTACTTCGCCCTGACGTCCCGGTTCGACGTGATGCCGACCGGCTGCCTGGAGGCCGCGCTGTCCGGCCTGCCGTTGATCGTGACGCGGGAGACCGGGCTCGTCCCCTATGTGGAGACCCACGGCGCCGGTTTCGGCGTGCCCGCCCTGACGGCGGAGGCGGTGGCCGACGCGCTGGCGCGGGCCGAGAGGACCGGCCCCGGCGGCTGGCGGGAGATGGCGGCCAACGCGCACCGCATGGTGGCGGGGATCGGCGACTGGGGGCGGATCGCCGCGCGGCTGCGCGCCGCGGCCTATGGACGCCCGTCATGAGCGCGGTCCTCTCCACACCCAAGCGCAGCCGGGCACGGGCGGCGGACCTCTATCTGGGATTCCTGATGGCGGTCCTGCTGGGCTACACGCTGGCCGGGCGCGGCTTCGCCTACATCGGGATTCCGCCCTTCTTCATCGGGGAAATCCTTCTGCTGTCCGGCCTTCTCGTCATGCTGCGGACCGGCGGCATCGTGGCGACGCTGTCCAGCCTGCCGGGGACGCTGCTGGCGATCCTGATCGTCTGGGTCCTGGCGCGAACCATTCCCTTCTTCGGCCTCTACAGCTTCGACGCCTTGCGCGACAGCGTGATCGTCATGTATGGCCTGTTCGCCTTCATCATCATCGCCGTGCTGTACGACGACCCCGAGCGGCTGCGCCGCCTCGTCCTGGCCTATGGCGGCTTCGCGGTTCTGTTCGTGACGGTCATGCCGATCCTCTATCCGGGCTTTCAGCTTCTCCAATCCCAGCTTCCCGTATGGCCGCGCTACAACGTCCCCATGATCAGCCTGCGCCCGGGCGAGGTCGGCGTGCACTTCGCCGGAATAGCGCTGTTCGTTTTGCTGGGGTTCCGCCGCCTCAACCTGCTGCAACTGGGGTTGCTGGTGGTCGGCATGGCGATGGTCGCCGCGCACAGCCGCGGCGGGACACTCGCCATCGTCGTGCCGCTGTGCATCGCGCTGGCCATGGTGCCGCGCAGCCGGCAACTCGCCCCGCTGCTGATGATCGGCGTGGTCACCGTGGTCATCGCGGCCCTGCTGAACCTGGAGATCGAGGTGTCGTCGCGGAAGCTGTCCGTCGACCAGATCGCAACCAACCTGATGAGCATCGCCGGCTCCGCCGAGACCGCCAGCCTGGACGGCACCAAGCAATGGCGGATCATGTGGTGGGACAAGATCGTCGGCTACACCGTCCACGGCGACTATTTCTGGAACGGCAAGGGGTTCGGCATCAATCTGGCGGACGACGACGGCTTCCAGGTCATCGACGCCGAGGAGGCGCAGGTGCTGCGCAGCCCGCACAACGCGCACATGACGATCCTGGCCCGCGCCGGCGTTCCCGGCTTCCTGCTGTGGGTGGCCCTGCTGGGAAGCTGGGTGGCCTTCATGGTCCGCGCCTTCCTGCTGGCCCGCCGGCACGGCGACCGCGCCTGGGCCCGGCTGTTCGTCTTCCTGCTCTGCTACTGGCTGTCCATCGTCATCAACGCCTCGTTCGACGTGGCTCTGGAAGGTCCGATGCTGGGCATCTGGTTCTGGGTCCTGTTCGGGACGGGCATCGCCGCCGGCCTGATCCACCGCTCGGAGATCGCGGACCGAAGGCGCCCGCTCCGCCAGGCGGCACCCTGACGCCCGCCGACACGGAAAGGGCGGGAGCTTGCGGCCCCCGCCCTTCGCGACCGTATCCTTACGACGCCGCCTTACGCCGCATGGCTCAACAGCGACGGATCGGCATGGTCGAGCAGCGGGTCATAGCCCACGTCGCTCAGGGTAGCGCCGTAGAGGTTGCCGGCCGTTGCCGCCGCCTCGGCCAGAGCCGCCGGGGCGGTGGCCGCCTGCTGGGCCGCAACGTGGCTCCACACGCTGTCCGTTCCGGCGTCCTGCGCCAGGGCGGTGGCGTCCCCGGCCGGGGTGGCGGAGGGGAAGAAGCTCTTGTCGGCGTCCACCACCAGCGTGCCGCCCCACCACATCGACGTCTGCCCCTTGACCACGTCCTTCCCGTCCAGCGCACCCTTGTCGTAGGTGACGATGCCGTCGGTGGGCGTGACGGACTTGCCGTTGATGGTGACCTTGTTCACGAACAGGGAGCGGTCCTGCCCGTTCACGACGGCGTCGTTGTCGTACTGGATCTGCACCTTGTGCGCCTGATCGGCGGTCAGGCTGGTGGAGAAGCTGTAATCCTTGGCCGTGGTGCCGGCCACCCCCTCCCCGATCTTCTGGCCGTCCACCAGCAGGTTGAAGTGGGCGTTCACCCCGGCCGCGGCGGCGCCGGAGGCGTTGACGGTAATCGTCGTGGTGCTGGGACCGCTCTGCGGCTGGGTGCTGCCCGCGGGGAATTCTTTGGCGGGAGCGTCCACCACCAGCGTGCCGCCCCACCACAGGGACGACTGCCCCTTCACCACGTCCTTGCCGTCCAGCGCGCCCTTGTCGTAGGTGACGATGCCGTCGGTCGGGTTGTGGGCGGTGCCGTTGATGGTGATCTTGTTGACGAACAGGTTGCGGTCCTGGCCGTTGACGAAGCCGTCGTTGTCGTACTGGATCTGCACCTTGTGCGGCTGCCCGGCGGTCAGGTTGGTGGTGAAGCTGTAGTCCTTCGCCGTCGTGCCGACCGTGGCGTCACCGATGGCCTTGCCGTCCACCAGCAGCTTGAAGTGGGCGTTCACCCCACCCGCGGCGGAGCCGGAGGCGTTGACCTTGATCGTCGTGACGCTGGCCGTGGGAGTCGTCGGGACGGTCGGCGTCGTGGTCACCGTGTCCACGGCGAAACCGGCGGACCCCGCCTTGCCCGCGTTGCCGGCGAGGTCGGCGTAGCTGCCGGCCTTCACCGCCACGTTGGCGTCGGTGATCTTCGTGCTGGCGGAGGGCGTGAAGACGGCGGTGTAGGTGGAGGCGTTCACAGCCTTGAGGCCGCTCAGCGCGCCGCCCTTCACCGTCGTGTCCGTCAGGGCGAAGTCCTTCACCGCCTCGCTGAAGGCGAAGGTGACGAGCGGCGCCTCGCCCTTGGTCACGCTGGTGTCGGCGATGGTCACCTTGACCGTGGGGGGCGTGGTGTCGCCCGGGGTTGGGGCCGGGGGGGCCGGAGGGGCCGGCGGGTTGGTCGGCGTGGTGGGAAGGACCGACGACCAGCCGGCGGTGGACGGATAGGCCTGCGACAGGGTGGAATGCTCATCCTGCGTGGTCGCGTTCATGTAGGCGGACCAGGTGTCGCCTTCCGGGAAATCGCCCCAGCGCCAACGGTCGCCGTCCGGCATGTAGTAGGTGTTGTTGTCCCACTGGTTGCCGCCGTTCAGCATGCCGGCTTCATTGAAATCGGCCACGCCGCCCGACTGGCCGTTGCCGTCCCTGGAAACGGTGATGTTGTCGTGGATCTTGTTGTTGGTCGTGGTGTAGGTGCCGAACTCCCCGCCGCCGCGATCCTGCTGGATCATCACGATGCCGTTGGCGCCCTTGACCCCGGTGATGTCGATCTTGTTGCCGTAGGCCTCGACCTTCTGGGAGTTCTGGATCTGGATGGACCCGCCCCACAGCCAGCCTTCGGCCTGCGGCTTGGCGCCGTTCCCGATCAGCACGTTGTTGCGGATGACGGCGTCGTAGCTGATCTCGTGCGTGATGCCGCCGCCGCTGTTGCCGACCAGCAGGTTGTTCTCATACAGCGCGCCGACGTTGTCGATGTCGGTCCACATCCCGAAGCCGGTGTTGTCGTGCGAATAGTTGCCGCGAACCACGAGGTCGGTGGTGTAGGCGAACTTGGTGCCGCCGCCTTCCCAGAACACGTCGATGCCGGACCAAGCGCCGTTGCGGGCGATCTCGTTCCCTTCGACCAGGATCTTGGCCCCGGCCCCGCCCAGGCCCATCTCGCCGTTGTCGTGGACGTAGTTGCCGATGAACTTGCTGCCGTCCTGCGACGTGGCACCGACCGCGTAGTTCAGCCGGATCTCGTTGTCCTGGATGGTCCAGCCGACGTCGCCCTGGATGGCGCCGTGCTGCACCGGCGGTGCGTACTTCTCGATGACGAGGTTCTTGATGGTCACATTGTCGGCGGTGCCGCTGAAGGCATGAGCCGTCACTCCGGCCTCGACCTTGTGCCCCGCCGGGTTGTCGCCGATGTAGATCTTGTCGGCGTTGTAGTCGAAGTAGAAGGTCCCCGCCTTCAGCTTCGACAGCGCATCCACCGGGGTCAGAGCCTTGTTGTCGATGTAGACGGTGTCCGGATAGCCGCCGCGCATCGCGTCAGGGCTGGCCTTGTCCGTTTCGCGGCGCTCGCCCTGCTGGGTCTGCCCGCCGATCACCCAGCGCCCGGCGCTCTCCTGGGTGAAGCCGGTCAGCAGCTTCGACCCGTTCAGCACGGCGCCCTCGGCCCCGATGAAGGTCTGATTGTCCTTGGGAGTGATCGACTGGAGGCGGTACTCGCCCGGCTGAAGCCAGAAGTTGGCGCCGGTGGGAGCGCTGTTGACGATGGACTGGATGTTGGCGCCCGGTGCGATGACGATCGCACCAGCGGGAGCCGTCAGCGTCTTCGGTCCGTACAGATTGGCCATGTGTCAATACTCTCTTTAGGTCTCAGCTTCTGGTATGAGTTTTTGGCGTTTTCGCCCTTTGGCATATGCCCCTCCTACCAATTCGCGCCGCGTCTCTGGCGGGGCATTTTTGTGAGATTCCGTGATTCTTTTGCGAAGACTCCGGGAGGTCTTTGTTTTTCAAAAGGAAATCTTTTCAACATCAAGAACCGCATCATCGGGCGCATAGCGTACGTTTGTGAGTTCTGTCCTATCCCGTCCGAAGAATGGACAACACCGCCGGTATTGTCCTACCCTACCTGATTATCAGTGTTTTCTGATGGTTCCCGCAGCATCCGGAGGGAGGCGCCGTCATGCGGGCCGCCATACTGATCGTCTCCGCCGCGACGCTTCTGTTGCCGACCGCGACCACGGCGCAGGCCGTCCCGCAGGGGGCCATGTCGGATGGACCGGGCAGCGTCGGCTATGGCCGGCGGCTGGCGGAGGAGATTTGCGGGGAATGCCACCGGGTGACGGCGGGCAAGCCCGCCAAGCCGCCCCCGATGGAGGAGGACGCCACAGCGCCCGACCTGACCGAGCGGATGACCGACCCGGCAATGACCGAACTGGCGTTGCGCAGCTACCTGCGGACCTCGCACCCGCTCATGCCGAACATCCGGCTGACTACGGACGAGACGGACGACATCGTGGCCTATCTGATGACCCTGAAAAGGGGAGCGCGGTGAGGCCCCGCTATTTCGCCGGAAGCTTGACGATCTCGAACCAGTAGTTCTCCAGCCCGCTGATGACTGAGAAGAAGTCCTGCAGGTCCAGCGGCTTCGTCACGAAGCTGTTGGCGCCGAGCTGGTACATCGCTTCCACGTCGCGGTCCACGTCGGAGGTGGTCAGGACCACCACCGGGATGCCGCGCAGCTCCACATCCTGCTTGATGGCCGTCAGGACGCCGCGCCCGTCGAGCCGCGGCATGTTCAGATCCAGCAGGATCAGGTCCGGGCGCCGCGCGTTGGCGTAGCGCTCCCCCTCGCGGCGCAGATAGGCCAGGGCCTCCACCCCATCGACGGCATGATGCACATCGCACAGGATGCGCCCTTGCCGGATCGCCCGCTTCGCCAACCCGGCATCGGCGGGATCGTCTTCGACCAGAAGGATGTGGAAGGGGGCGCTGCTCATGTCACGGATTCCTGCTTTGGCCGCTTCCGGGCGATCCCGAACACGACGCAATGATAGCGGAACCCCGGTGGATTTCCACAATGACGGTAAGGGCACAGCCTCCGCCGCGACGAAACCGGAGCGGCGGCGCCCAATCAGCCCGGTTGGTTCAGCCCGGTTGGTTCAGCCCGGCTGGACCGCCTCCGTGACGACCTGGTTCCGCCCATTGTTCTTGGCCCGGTACAGGGCGTGGTCCGCCCGCCCCAGCGCCCGGTCGATGGCCGTGTCGTCGGCGGTGCAGGACGCCACCCCGATGCTCGCGGTCATGCGCAGCGTGACGCCGCAGGACAGCGGGAACGCGCTGTCGGCAAGGCGCCGGCGCAGCCGTTCGGCCACGTCCGCCGCCTCGTCCAGCCCGGTTTCGGGAAGCAGGATGGCGAACTCCTCGCCGCCCAGCCGGCCCAGATGGTCCGTCTCGCGCAGCGCGGACCGGCAAAGCTCGGCCAGTTGGCACAGAGCCTCGTCGCCCGCGGCGTGGCCGTGGGTGTCGTTGATGGACTTGAAGTGGTCGATGTCGAGCATCAGCACCGACACGGGCCGGCCGTAGCGGCGCATCCGCGACAGCTCGCCCTCCGACAGCTCCATGAAGCGGCGGCGGTTCCACAGGCCGGTCAGCGGGTCGGTGGTGGCCATGCGCCGGAGTTCCTGCTCCACGCGCTTGCGTTCGGAGATGTCGCGGACGACCGCGGTGTAGAGCATGCCGTTGGGGTGCTGCAGCTTGGCGATGGAGACCTCCGCCGGGAATTCGCGCCCGTCGAAGGTCAGGCCGGTCACCTCCCCGCGGTCCGACATGGCCCGGGTGGAGACGTCGGACCCGGCGAAGGTCGTCACGAACATCGCGTGGCTGTGCCGCACCCGCTCCGGGATCAGCAGGCTCACCGGGCGCCCGACGATCTGGTCCGACGCGTAGCCGAACAGCCGCTCCGCCGCCGGGTTGAACAGGGTGATGTTCAGATTCTCGTCGGTCGTCAGGATGGCGTCCTGAGCCAGTTCGATGATGCCGGCCAGCCGTTCCTCCGACAGGCGGAGCTGCTCCTCCAGCCGTTTGCGGGCGATGGCGTGCTGGATGGCGCGCCAGACCAGCGGCCCGTCGGCCTGCCCCTTCACCAGATAGTCCTGGGTGCCGGCGGCCAGCGCCTGGAGCGCGAAATCCTCGTCGTCCAGACCGGTCAGCACGACCAGAGGCAGCGACGGCACGTCGCCGCGCATCCGCCGCACCGTGTCGAAGCCGAAGCTGTCCGGAAGCGACAGGTCGAGCAGAACCACGTCGCAGGCGTTGCGCAGCAGGAAGGCCCGCGCCTCCTGGAGCGATGTGGCGCGGGTGAGCGTGAAGCGGCGGGCATAGGGGCGCAGGGTCCGGATGACCAGCCCGGCGTCCGCGTCGTCGTCCTCGACCAGAAGAATCGTGACGGTGTTCTGGTTCATGACGGTCCTCTCGGGCGGGCGTGCGGAAGATGGAGGGAGAAGGTGCTGCCGACGCCGGGCGCCGACTCCAACGTGATCCGGCCTCCCATCCGCTCCGCCATCTTGCGCGCGATGGCCAGCCCCATGCCGGTGCCGGGATGCTCCTCGCGCGAATGCAGGCGGCGGAAGACCTCGAAGATCTGTTCGCGGTACTGGGGCTCGATCCCGATCCCGTTGTCGCGGACGTCGATCACGTCCTGCCTGCCGTCGCGCCGCTGCACGACGGCGATCTCGGCGGCCCGGTAGGGGTGACGGTATTCCACCGCGTTGCCGAGCAGGACGACGAGAATCTCGCGCAGGCGTCGTTCGTCGGCCATCACCGCGCCCAGCCCCTCGGCGGTCACGACGGCCCCGGTCTCGCGGACGCGCTGGTCCAGGATCGCCAGCGCGCTGTCCAGCGCCTCGCCCGCGTCGGTCTGACGGATGCGCAGCGGGACGCGGTCCTCGGCCAGGAAGAGCTGCACGTCGCGCAGAAGCATCTTCAGCCGCGACGCGCCGTCCACGATCTGGCGGATGAACTCCGCCCCCTCCTCGTCCAGCCGGCCCTGGAAATGGCGCTCCAGAAGCTGGGTGTAGCTGGCGATGGCGCGCAGCGGCTCCTGCAGGTCGTGGGCCGTGACGTAGGCGAAGCGCTCCAGTTCGCGGTTCAGGCCGTCCAGCTCGCCGGTGCGCCGCTCCACCAGCCGCTCCAGCGTGTGGCGCCGGCTCAGCATCAGATAGGCCAGCGCCTCGGTCAGCAGGGCCAGCAGGGCGAAGACCGCCAGGAAGGCGGTGTAGGCCGGGTCGGCGTGGGCGGCCCCCAGCCAGCCGGCGCGCGGGGCCAGGGCGAATTCCCAGGTGCCGTCGGTCAGGGTGATCGATTCGACGATGGGCGACAGGCGCAGCACCGCGCCCTCCCCCGCCACCACGACCCCGTTCTCGGCGCGCAGCAGGAAGGCCAGATCCTGCGGCATGGCGTCCAGCCGCGCCTGATCCAGGATGGGCTTCAGGTCGAAGACCATGCCGACGGCGCCCCAGGGCCGGTCCTTTCCGAAAACGATCTGCCGCGCGATCAGCCCGCGCCCGCCCTGCGCCAGCTCCATCGGGCCGTGGACCGTGACGTCGCCGGTCACCAGAGCCCGCTGCACCGTCTCGGCATAGCCCGGGCGCGGGTCGGACAGAAGCGCGCTGCCGAAGACGCGTTGGTTGCCGTCCATCGGGTGGATGTGGCGGACGACGAAGCCCGGGGCGGCGGACACCCCGCGCACGCCGGTCACCGAGCGGCGCAACCCCTCCGCGAAGGGCACGAACTGCGCGTCCAGCGCGCCGACGTGGGACTCCACCCCGACGAAGGCGGTCAGGCCGCGCACGAGCGCCAGCCGTTCGTTCACCGCGCTGGACAGGGCGCTGGCGGCGCTGACCGCGGTCAGGGCCGCCGCGGCGCGCCGTTCGGCGATCAGGTAGCGGGTGTAGAGGCTGTCGGCCCAAAGAAAGGCGCCCACCAGAAGGACCGTCACCACGAGCTGGCCGGCGGCCAGCCAGCCGTAGCGGCGCAACGGGCCGTCCGGGCGCGCCGGGTCCGGCGGCTCGGTCATTCGTGCCCTCCCGCCGACGGCTCGCCCCTCCGTTCGCCAAGCCGTTCGCCCGGCCGTTCGACAGGCAGGGTGAAGCGGAAGAGGCTGCCTTCGCCCTCCGCCGCTTCCACCCGGATGTGGCCGCCGTGATGCTCGACGATCTTCTTGCAGACGGCCAGCCCCACCCCGGTGCCCTCATACTCCTCGCGGCGGTGCAGGCGCTGGAAGATGCCGAACACGCGCTCCCGATGCTCCGGCGCGATGCCGATGCCGTTGTCCCGCACGCCGAACACCCAATGCGCCCCGTCGCGCCGGCAGGTGATGCGCACGACGGGGGCCGTGTCCGGCCGGCGGTACTTCACCGCGTTGCCGATCAGGTTCTGGAACAGCCGCACCAGCTCGTTCTCGTCGCCCGCCACGTTGGGAAGCGCTCCCTCCACGGTGACGGACGCCGACGCCTCGGCCATCGCGGCCTGAAGGTTCTGCAGCGCCGTGCCCACCACGCCGTCGAGGTCCACCGGGTTGAAGCCACGGGTGCGGCGTCCGACCCGGCTGTATTCCAGCAGGTCCACGATCAGCCGGTCCATGCGCTGGGCGCCGTCGCGGGCGAAGCGCATGTACTCCTCGGTCTCCGCGTCCAGCGTGCCGGCCAGATCGCTCTGGATCAGCGTCAGGTAGCTGTTGATGGTGCGCAGCGGCTGACGCAGGTCGTGGGAGGCGACATAGGCGAAGGCCTCCAGCTCCGCGTTGGAGCGTTCCAGCTCCGCCGTCTTGCCGTGCAGCGCGGCCTCCGCCCGGCGGCGTTCCGTGATGTCGTGGACCAGAGACAGCAGCAGGCGGCGCCCGTTGACCCGCACCGGGCTGCCGTAGATCTCCACGTCGCGGACCTCGCCGGACGACAGGCGGTGGCGGCTCAGCGCCGTCAGGCTGCCCTCGTGCCGGACCCAGCCGGTGCCGGACACCAGCCCTTCCGGCGCGCCCTCCTCCGGCGGAACGCTGATGGCGTCGAGCGGCAACCCGCGCAGCGTCTCCAGCGGGTGGCCGTAATAGGCCGCCGCCGCCGGGTTGGCGTCCTCGATCACGCCGCTGGCCGGATCGATCAGCAGCTTGACCGCGCGGCTAGCGACGAACATCTGCTCGAACAGGGCGTGGCGCTCCAGCAGGGCCTGCTCGGCGCGCTTGCGCTCGCTGATGTCGACCATCGCACCGACGATGCCCGCGGGCCGCCCGCCGTTCCGGCAATAGACCGCCTTGGAAACCACCACGTCGCGCAGCGCGCCGTCGGCGCAGCGCACCTGCGTCTCGAAGGTCTGGGTCCGGCCGGTGGACAGCAGCGCCTCGTTTGCGGCGTGATCCTGGTCGGCCAGTTCCTGCGGGGCGAGGTCCGACACCATCTTGCCGAACAGCGCCAGCCGGTCCAGCCCCAGCCAATCCTCCAGCGTCGCGTTGGCGTCGGTGTAGAAGCCCGACACGTCCTGGATGAAGATCGGAACCGGCACCGTGTCCAGCAGGACGCGCTGAAAGGCGATTCTGTCGTTGACCGTCTGTTCGGCGCGGCGGCGAACCGTCACGTCCTCGACGATCCAGACATAGCCGAGCGCGGGAAGATCCTTGTGAATGCGGCGGCCGATGATGCGGCACCAGATTTCGCACCCGTCGCCGCGGCGCATCGGGATCGTGTCGTCGAAGGTTTCGCCCCGCGCCATCACCGGATAGGCCCGGCGCCCGATGTCCTCGAAGACCGCGTCGTCGCCGTAGATGATGCGGACGCTCGCCCCGGCCATCGCCGCCATGGGCCGCTGCACGATGGAGCCCATGGCCTCGTTGGTGCGCAGGATGCGGCGCTGGCCGTCCACGATGAGGATGCCGACCGGCGCGTTGGCCAGAATGGCGTCCAGCCGCGCGCGGGAATCGTCCACCTCGGTTACGTCGGCCACGTCGGCGTCCGGCCGGGGCGGCGGGGCCTCGGACGCCAGACGCCCTTCGATGAGACGCCCCTCGACGAGCAGACCGGCCCGCCCGCCCTCGTCCCAGCCGGAGCACAGGCAGTCCACCGCCACCGGCCCGCGGCGGGTCCGGAAGGTCAGCCGTTCCCGCACCGCCTTCCCCCGCGCGAAGGCCGCCCGGTGGAGCGCGAGACGCGCCCGCGCATCCTCCGGCAACGGCTGCCCGTCCGCCGTCCCGCACAGGTCGCGGGCGCTGCGGTTGGCCCAGCGCAGGCCACCGTCGTCCATCCCGAACAGCCAGACGGGCGAACGCAGCGCGTCCAGCCCCACGGGTCCGCCGGATAAACCCCGACCCGCTTTCGCAAGCCGGCCGGTGGACCGGTTCCGATACGATGTCCGGCGTAGAGCCCTCGCCATGTTCATTGCCGCCTGGATGTCCGTTGAGCCGGTTGCCGTTGCAACGCATCGACCGGCGGAACGCCGGTAATGCATCGACCGGCGGAACGCCGGACACACGGAAAACCGCAGCCGCCGCCAGTTGCCGGGCGACACTACATCGCAACCCGCATGGGTCCATCGGCAAATTGTCACACTCTTTTCTTGCGCAACACCCTTCCTGTGCTTGCAAAAGTATCGAAACGGCAGCGGGAACATTCCTGTCGCCTCCTGCGCATATCCCTTTCCGGAGCGCATCCGCTTCGGACAGAAAGCGTCATCGGGAGGACGGATTCAGTCGTCGCCGAACTGGGTCGCGATCCAGGCGTCCACCGCCGCCTGATCGAAGCGGCGGTCGAGCGGGATGGCGGCAACGGCGGCGCGGCAATGCTCGATGAAGGCGCGCTCCGCCCGGTTCATCTTGGAAGCGGGATTCCACAGCAGATGGATGTCCACCGGGGCCACCCCCTCCTCCGGCGGCAAGGGCCAGAGCAGACCGTCGCGAACGTCCCGTTCCGCGACATGCCGGGGCAGCGGCCCGATTCCCAGCCCCACGGAGATCATCCGGCGCACCTCGTCCAGATTGACCGAGGCGCCGACGATCCGGCTCTCGATTCCCTCCTGCGCGCGGAAGACGGCCAGCGGCGACAGCACCCCGCCGATCTGGTCGGAGGTGAAGGAGACGAAACCCTCGCTGCGCAGGTCGCTCAGCGTCAGGCCGGTGCGTCCGAACAGCGGATGGCGCGGCCCGCAGTACAGGCCGTAGATCTGGCGGGCGAACAGCGCGTGCTCGACCAGCGGCGGCGGCTCCCGCATCAGGCAGAGGCCGAGCGAACCGGTCTTCTGCTGGATCGCCATGTGGACGTCGGCGCTGGCCATCACGTCCAGCCGGAAGGTCACCTGCGGGTGGGTGGCGTGGAACCGCTCCAGAAGGGCGTCGAACAGGAGCGACTGGATTCGGCTGGCCAGCAGGATTCGGATGTGGCCGGAAATCTCCTCGCGGATGTCGCGCATCAGGACGGCGAAGCGGGAGATGTTGCCGTAGATCTCCAGCACCTCGGCATAGATGATCGCGCCCGCCTCGGTCACCCGGAAGCGGCCCTGACCGCGCTCGATCAGGCAGCGGCCCATCTGGTCCTCCAGCCGCTTCAGCGCCTGGGACACCGCCGGCTGGGTCAGGCCGAGGCGCTGCGCCGCGCGGGTCAAGCCCTGCTCCTGCACGATCACCATGAAGGTGCGCAGCAGGTTCCAGTCCAACTGGTGGCCGAGCCGCTCCAGATCGCGCGCCGTCATCGGGGGAAAACCCATCGCCATAAATCCTGCTTATGTCGGCAATGAGGATTATCGATTTGGCGGGGAATGAGAAGCTGAATTGTAATACGCCGGTAGTCAGCGGTCGATCCCCGGTGAGGCCCGCAAGGGAAAAACCGGGGTCATAGTCCGAAAGTCGAAATCGCCACGGTGTCTTTCCGGAGATTTGCGGACACACACGGACGACTGCGCGGCGAAGTGGTAAGAACGGAGTCGTCATGCCCGCATCCCACGAGGGTGAGCGGAGCATTGCAGCCGTGGACCGGGACGCGATCCTGGACGCGGTGGCGGTGCTGCGCGAGGATGGAGTGCGCCTGCTGTCCGATCTGGTCCGGAGCCCCAGCCTGCTGGGGCAGGAAGGCCCGGCGCAGGATCTGATGGAACGGATCTTCCGGGACATGGGCCTGGAGGTGGATCGCTTCGCCATCGACGAGGAGGCGCTGAAGGCCCAGCCCGGCTGGTCGCCCTCGCTGATCTCCTACGAGGGGCGCGAGAACGTCGTCGGCGTCCACAGGCCCCGGCGGGCGACCGGCAAGTCGCTGATCCTGAACGGTCACATCGACGTGGTGCCGACCGGGCCGGAAGAGCTGTGGTCCGCCCCGCCCTTCGAGCCGGTGGTCCGCGACGGCCGCCTCTACGGGCGCGGCGCCGGCGACATGAAGGCGGGCATCGCCGCCTACGTCATGGCCTTCAAGGCGCTGCGGAGCCTGGGCGTCCAGCCTGCCGCCCCGGTCTATCTCCAGTCCGTGGTCGAGGAGGAATGCACCGGCAACGGCGCGCTCGCCTGCGTCGCCCGCGGCTACAAGGCCGACGCCGCGGTGATCCCGGAACCCTTCAACCACACGCTTCAGATCGCCCAGATCGGCGTGATCCGCTGCGAACTGGAGGTGACGGGCCGCCCCGCCCATGTGCTGGACACCGGGGCCGGGCTGAACGCCATCGAGGCGGCCTTCCGCCTGCTGAAGCATCTTAAGGCGCTGGAATCGGCCTGGAACCATCCCGACGGGCGCCATCCGGCCTACGCGCACCACCATCACCCCTACAATCTGAACGTCGGGCACATCGACGGCGGCGAATGGGCGTCCTCGGTCCCCACCCGCTGCCGGATGGAGCTGCGCTTCGGCTTCCCGCCGGGCCGGGCCGCCGCCGAGGTCAGCGCGGAGATCGAGCGCGCGGTGGCCGAGGCCTGCCGCACCGACTCCGACCTCAAGGGGATCGACGCCCGCGTCATCTTCCGCGGGTTCCAGGCGGAAGGCTGCACGCTGGACCCCGACCACCCGATGCTGGAGGCGCTGGACGCCGCGCACCGGTCGATCTTCGGGACTCCGGCGCCGAAGCTGGCCCAGACCTGCACCACCGACGTCCGCAATTTCCTGCTCTACGGCGACACGCCGGCCACCTGCTACGGCCCGGAGGCGGAGCGCATCCACGGGATCGACGAGTCCGTCTCGCTCGACAGCATGGCGAAGGTGACCGCCGTGCTCGCCCTGTTCATGGCCGACTGGTGCGGCCTGGAATCCATTGCGTGAAGTGAATCAACAATAAGGGGGCTTCAGACATGAGCAATCGTTTGCGTCACTTTCGACAAACCCTGACCGCCGCGGCGTTGGCCGCCGCGCTTGCGGCACCGGTGGCGCTGTCCGCGCCCGGCGTCGCCGTCGCGCAGGAGCGCGGCGGCACGATGAACATCATCGTCCAGCCGGAACCGCCGATCCTCGTGCTGGGCCTCAACCAGCAGGCGCCGACGCAGACGGTCGCCGGCAAGATCTACCAGGGCCTTCTGACCTTCAGCTTCGATCTGAAGCCGCAGCCGGAACTGGCGGAGAGCTGGGACGTGTCCCCGGATGGCAAGGTCTACACCTTCAAGCTGGTGAAGAACGCCAAGTGGCACGACGGCAAGCCCTTCACCGCCCATGACGTGGTGTTCTCCACCTCCAAGTTCCTGATGGAGGTGCACCCGCGCGCCCGCGCCACCTTCTCCAAGTGCGAGAAGATCGAGGCGCTGGACGACCACACGGTCCGCTTCACGCTGAAGGAGCCGTTCGGCCCGTTCCTCCAGTCCTTCGAAGTGTCTTCGGCCCCGATGATCCCGAAGCACATCTATGAAGGCACCGATTTCAAGACCGCCCCGGCCAACGCCACCCCCATCGGCACCGGCCCCTTCAAGTTCAAGGAATGGGTCAAGGGCTCCTACATTCATCTCGTCCGCTTCGACGAGTACTGGAAGCCCGGCAAGCCGTATCTGGACGACATCTATTTCCGCGTGATCCCCGACGCCGCCTCGCGCGCCGTCGCCGTGGAGCAGGGCACCGTCCAGCAGACCCAGTTCAATGACATCGAGACCTTCGACGTCCCGCGCCTGAAGGGCCTGCCCAACGTCGAGATGACGACCAAGGGCTACGAATTCTTCGCGCCGCTGTCCTGGATCGAGATCAACACCCGCAACAAGCCGCTGGACGACAAGCGCTTCCGGCAGGCGATGATGCACGCCATCGACCGCAAGTTCATCCGCGACAAGATCTGGTTCGGCCTGGGCCGTCCGGCCACCGGCCCGGTGAACTCGGTCACCCGCTTCCACGAGCCGGACGTCCGCAAGTACGACTACGACCCGAAGAAGGCCGAGGCTCTGCTCGAGGAGGCCGGCTACAAGAAGGGCGCCGACGGCACGCGCGCCAAGGTCCGTCTGCTCGTGATGCCCTACGGCGAAACCTGGACCCGTCTGGGTGAATATGTGAAGCAGGCGATGAAGCGCGTCGGCGTCGACGTGACGCTGGAGACCACCGACGCCGCCGGCTGGGTCAACCGCGTGTCCAACTGGGACTACGACCTGAGCTTCAACTTCGTCTACCAGTACGGCGACCCGGCGCTGGGCGTGTCGCGTACCTACGTGTCGGAAAACATCCGCAAGGGCGTGATGTTCTCCAACACCATGGGCTACGCCAACCCCGAGGTCGACAAGCTGTTCGCCCAGGCCGCCCAGACCAACAACGACGAGGAGCGCCGGCAGCTCTACTCCGCCGCCCAGAAGATCCTGGTCGAGGACGTCCCGGTCGCCTGGCTCCTGGAGATGGAGTTCCCGACCTTCCTCGACAAGCGCTTCAAGAACGCCATCACGACCGCCATCGGCGTGAACGAGAGCTACGACAGCGTCTACATGGTCAAGAAGTAAGAAAAGGGAGCGGTTGCCCCCACCCTTCCCACGGCTCGCGCCGCGGGCCCCTTCCCTCCCCCGCTCTCGCAGGGGAGGGTTAAGGGAGGGGGCAAAACGCATCCCGGGAGTGACAACATGCCCCGCATCGCCCTATTCATCTCACAGAGGCTGGTGAAGGCGGTCTTCGTCGTTCTGGCGATCGCCGTGTTCAACTTCTTCCTGGTCCACGCAGCACCCGGCGACCCCGCCGCGGTGATGGCGGGCGAGGCCGGGGCCGCCGATGCCCAGTTCGTCGAGCAGCTCCGCCAGCAGTTCGGCCTCGACCGGCCCCTGTACGAGCAGCTCGGCACCTATATGGCCAAGGTCGTGCAGGCCGACCTCGGCTATTCCTACCGCCAGCAGCGCCCCGTCTTCGACCTGCTGATGGACCGCCTGCCCGTCACCCTGTCGCTGACGCTGACCGCCTTCGTCCTGGCCCTGCTGGGCGGCGTGGCGCTGGGCACGCTGGCGGCGATGCGCGCCGGCACCTGGTCGGACACCGCCATCACCGTGGTGGGCCTGACCGCCTACGCGACGCCGATCTTCTGGATCGGGCTGATGCTGATCCTTCTCTTCTCGGTCAATCTCGGCTGGCTGCCCGCCTTCGGCACCGAGACCATCGGCGCCGGCTACACCGGCTGGGACGCCTTCGTCGACAAGGCCAAGCACCTCGTGCTGCCGGTGACCACGCTCGGCCTCTTCTACATGGCCGTCTACACCCGGCTGACCCGCGCCTCGATCCTGGAGGTGCGCGACATGGATTTCGTCAAGACGGCGCGGGCCAAGGGCCTGCCGGAATGGCGCATCGTGTCGGTCCACATCCTGCGCAACGCCATCCTGCCCGTCATCACGGTGGCGGGGTTCCAGGCGGGGCACCTGATCGGCGGCTCCATCCTAATCGAGACCGTCTTCGCGCTCCCCGGCATCGGGCGCCTCGCCTTCGAGGCCGTGTTGCAGCGCGACTATCAGGTCCTTCTCGGCATCTTCCTTCTGACCTCGGTGGTGGTGGTGATCTTCAACCTGCTGACCGACCTGATCTATTCCCTCGTCGATCCGCGCATCGAGGTGGCGCCATGACCGCCGCGGCCATCACCCCCGCCCGCAAGGGGTCCGGCTTCTGGAGCGCCTTCGCGCGCAACAAGGGCGCGGTGATCGGGCTGGTCTTCCTGGCCCTGATCGTCCTGATGGCGGTCTTCGCCAACGTGCTCTACCCGGACAGCCCGTGGGACATGACCGCGATGCCCTTCCAGCCGCCGCTGTCGGAGGACGCGCTGCTCGGCTCCGACACGCTGGGCCGCGACATCGCGGCGGGCATCGCCCACGGCGCGCGGGTGTCGCTGCTGATCGGGCTGACCTCCACCGCCGTCGCCGTGCTGATCGGCGTGTTCCTGGGGGCCGTCTCCGGCTTCTACGGCGGGCGCGTGGACGATCTGGTCATGCGCTTCACCGAGCTGTTCCAGACCATCCCGAACTTCGTCCTGGCCGTGGTGCTGGTGGCGATCTTCACCCCCTCGCTGACCTCCATCGTGCTGGCCATCGCCATCGTCTCCTGGCCGCCGCTGGCGCGGCTGGCGCGCGGCGAGTTCATGAGCCTGCGGAGCCGCGAGTTCGTGCACGCCGCGGTGACCACCGGCCAGTCGAACCTGACGATCATCTGGCGCCAGATCCTGCCGAACAGCCTGTCGCCGATCATCGTGTCGGCCTCGCTGATGGTGGCGACGGCGATCCTGCTGGAAAGCTCCCTCTCCTTCCTCGGGCTCGGCGATCCGAACCTGATGAGCTGGGGCTACATGGTGGGTGCGGCCCGCACGGTGATCCGTCAGGCCTGGTGGATGAGCTTCTTCCCCGGCATCGCGATCCTTCTGACCGTGCTTGCCCTCAACCTCGTGGGTGAGGGGCTGAACGACGCGCTGAATCCCAAGCTGGCGCGAAAGGGCCGTTCCTGATGACCGAGACGCCTCTCCTCGACGTCCGCAACCTGACCATCGACCTGCCGCGCGGCGCCGACCGCCCGCACGCGGTGGAGGACCTGACCTTCACGCTTCAGAGCGGGGAAATCCTCTGCGTGGTCGGCGAGTCCGGGTCGGGCAAGTCGATGACCGCGCACGCCGTGATGGGCCTGCTGCCCAAGGCCGTGACGGTGTCGTCCGGCGGCATCCGCCACCAGGGCACCGACGTGCTGAGCCTGCCGGAGCGCGACCAGCGCGCGCTTCGCGGCGGCCGCATCGCCATGATCTTCCAGGAGCCGATGACGGCGCTGAACCCGCTGATGCGGGTCGGCGACCAGATCGACGAGGTGCTGCGCTACCACACCGCGCTCGACCGCGCCGCCCGCCGGGCGCGCGTGGTGGAGCTTCTCGCCTCCGTCGGCCTGCCGGAGCCGGACCATCTGCGCCGCAGCTATCCGTTCCGCCTGTCGGGCGGCCAGCGCCAGCGCGTGATGATCGCCATGGCGCTGGCCGTGGAGCCGGACATCCTGATCGCCGACGAGCCGACGACCGCGCTCGACGTCACCACCCAGAAGCAGATTCTGGAGCTGATCCGGGACATCCAGGCCAAGCGCCACATGGGCGTGATGTTCATCACCCACGACTTCGGCGTGGTGGCGGAGATCGCCCACCGCGTGGCGGTGATGCAGAAGGGCAAACTGGTGGAGATCGGCGCCGCGGAGGAGGTTCTGAACCGTCCGCAGCACCCCTACACCCGCCAGCTCATCGCCGCCGTCCCGCACCTGATCGAGCACCGCGAGGACTTCACCCGCGCGCGCCAGCCGGTGCTGACGGCGGAGAAGGTGTGCAAGACCTTCCACATCGGCGGCGGCTTCTTCACGCCGGGGCGCAAGGTGGTGGCGGGCGACGACCTGTCGCTGACCATCCACCAGGGCGAGACGGTCGGGCTGGTCGGCGAATCCGGCTCCGGCAAGTCCACGCTGGGCCGCTCCATCGTCGGCCTCATCAAGCCGGATTCGGGCAAGATCCTGTTCGAGGGGGTCGATCTGCTGTCGCTGTCGCGCCCGGCCTTCCGGCCCTACCGGCGGCACGTGCAGATGGTCTTCCAGGACCCCTACGCCTCGCTGAACCCGCGCCACACCGTGGGCGACATCATCACCCAGGGGCCGGTGGCCTTCGGCGAGGACCGCCGCAAGGCGCTGGAGAAGGCGAAGGACCTGCTGAAGCTCGTCGGGCTCGACGCCTCGGCGGCGGATCGTTTCCCGCACGAGTTCTCCGGCGGGCAGCGGCAGCGCATCTCCATCGCCCGCGCCCTGGCGCTGGAGCCGAAGCTGCTGATCGCGGACGAGCCAGTGTCGGCGCTGGACGTGTCGGTGCAGGCGCAGGTGCTGGACCTGCTGGAGGATCTGCGGCACCGGCTGAACCTGTCGATGCTGTTCATCACCCACGACCTGCGCATCGCCGCGCAGATCTGCGACACCATCGCGGTCATGCAGAAGGGCCGCATCGTCGAGATCGGCCCGGCGAAGGAGGTGTTCGGCAACCCGCAGCACAGCTACACCCGCACCCTGCTGGATGCCATCCCCGGCAAGGGCTGGACCATCCCGGAGGACGTGGTTCCGGTGACGCGGCGGTCGGCCGCCCTGCGCAACAGCGCCTGACGGGGCGGGCATGAAGGTCGCCGTCATCGGGGCCGGGGCGGTCGGCGGCTTGATCGCCGCGCGGCTGACCACCGCCGGGCTGCCCGCCTCGCTGGTCGCCCGGCGGCGGACGCTGGACACGCTGCGGCGGGACGGGCTGACGGTCGAAGGCCCCTCGGGCCGTCCGGTGACGGTGCGGCCCCTGGTGACCGACGACACGCTGTCCCTCGGCCCGCAGGACGTGGTGGTGCTGGCGGTGCCCGCCCCGCTGCTGACCGACGTTCTGGACCTTCTTCTTCCCCTGCTGGGGCCGGAGACGCGGCTGGTGCCGGTGGTCGGCGGAATCCCCTGGTGGTACCCGGCGGACGGGTCTCTCGGAGGCCCCCTGAAGGCGGTCGATCCGAAGGGGCTGCTGTCGGACGCCATCCCGGCGGACCGCATCGTCGGCGCCGTCGCCCGCGTGGCGGTGGAGCGGCGGACCCCCGGCTACCTGCGGCATCTGGGCGGGCTGCGGCTAGCCCTCGGCCCGGTGGCGGGACAGGAGGACGTCAAGGATCTGGCGGCCCTGTTCGGGGCGGGCGGCTTCAACGCGCCGGTCGTGCCGGACATCCGGGCAGAGGTCTGGACGGCGCTTCTGGCGCCCTTCGCCTTCGGCCTGCTGGGCCTCGCCACAGGCAAGACGGCGCAGGAGATCGCCCATGACGGCGCGCTCCAGCCGACCTTCGCCGCGGTGGTGGAGGAACTGCTGGGACTGTCGGCGGCGCTCGGCCATCCGGCGCCGGCGAAGGTCGAGGATGTGTGGACCATGGCCCAGCATCCGGGCCGCATCCGTCCGGCGCTGCGCGCCGATGTGGCGGCGGGCCGGCGGGCGGAGATCGAGGCGGTGCTGGACGCGCCGCTGGAACTGGCAAACAGGGCGGGGCTGAGCCTGCCCACGGTGACCGGACTGCTGACCGCGGTCCGCACCGGGACTCGGCAATGATTTGGAATTGGGATCGGGATAGGGACCATGTCTGACCTGCGCATCGACGGCGACCGCCTGTGGCGGACCCTGATGGACCTGGCGAAGATCGGCGCGACGCCGAAGGGCGGCCTGTGCCGGCTGGCGTTGACCGACCTCGACAAGGAAGGCCGCGACCTCTTCGTGCGCTGGTGCGAGGAAGCCGGCTGCACCGTGACGGTGGACGAGGTGGGCAACATCTTCGCCCGCCGCCCGGGCCGCAACCCCGACCGCCCCGCCGTCTGCATGGGCAGCCACCTGGACACCCAGCCGACCGGCGGGCGGTTCGACGGCATCTACGGCGTGCTGGCCGGGCTGGAGGTCATCCGCAGCTTCAACGACCAGGGCATCGAGACGGACGCCCCCATCGACCTGATCGTCTGGACCAACGAGGAGGGAGCGCGCTTCTCCCCGCCGATGCTGGGCTCCGGCGTGGCGATGGGCGTCTTCACGCTCGACCAGGTGCTGGACATCCGCGACACCGACGGCGTCCGCCTGGGCGACGAGCTGGCGCGCATCGGCTACAAGGGCGACGTCCCGGTCACCGGCCACGCCATGGGCGCCTATTTCGAGGCGCACATCGAGCAGGGTCCGGTGCTGGAGGCCGAGGATGTCGAGATCGGCGTGGTGACCGGCGCGCAGGGCCAGCGCTGGTACGAGGCGACGGTGACGGGCCGCGAATCCCACGCCGGGCCGACGCCCATGCGCCTGCGCCGCGACGCGCTGGCCGGCGCTGCCGTGATGATGGAGGCCGTGGAGGCCATCGCGCTGGAGGTCGGCGGCGACGCCTGCTCCACCATCGGGCGCGTCCAGGTCCACCCGGACTCCCGCAACGTCATTCCGGGCCGCGTCTGGTTCACCATCGACCTGCGCAACCCCGACCCCGACGCGCTCGCCCGCATGGACGCGCTGCTGCGCGAGCGGCTGGCCGCCATCGCGGACAAGCGCGGCCTGACGCTGGACCTGACCGACTTCTGGGCCTTCCCGACCACGCCCTTCGCGCCGGAACTGGTCGGCCACGTGCGCCGGTCGGTGGAACGGCGCGGCCTCAGCCACCGCGACATCGTGTCCGGGGCGGGCCATGACGCGGTCTATGTCGCGCGCAAGGTGCCGACGGCGATGATCTTCATCCCCTGCGAGGGCGGTCTCAGCCACAACGAGGCGGAGAACATCAAGCCCGAGCATGCGGCGTCCGGCTGCGCGGTCCTGGCCGACGCGGTGTTGGCGACCGCGGGGTAACATTCATCTTTTCCCCCTCTCCCCTCTGGGGAGAGGGGATCAATTCATTCCGGGAGCCTTTCCATGCGCTACGTCTTTGCCGAGGCCCAGTTGCGCCACCGTCCGCCCACCTTCCTGGTGCGCGGCCAGCCGAAGCCCTCGCCGGAGAAGGCGGAACGGGCGGAGGCGCTCGTCGGCTCCCTGCGGGCGCGCGGCGTGACGGTGGAGGAGCCGCCGTCCTACGGCGCCGGCCCGCGCGCGGCGGTCCATTCCGCCGATTACCTGCGCTTCCTGGAAACCGCCTACGCCCGCTGGTCGGCCCTGCCCGACGCGTCGGAGGTCATCGTTCCCAACATCCACCGCAACACCGACATGGCCGAGTATCCGACGGGCATCGTCGGTCAGGCGGGCTGGCACATGTCGGACACCGCCTGCCCGATCGGCGCCGGCACCTGGGAGGCCGTCTGCGGCGGCGCCGACACCGCGGCCCACGCCGCGCTGATGGTGGCGAGCGGGCAGGAGCGCGCGGCCTACGCCTTGTGCCGCCCGCCGGGGCACCACGCGTCCCGCGATATGGCCGGGGGTTTCTGCTACATCAACAACGCCGCCGTCGCCGCCCAGGCGATGCTGCCGGTGCTGGGGCAGCGGGGCCGCGCGCCGCGCGTCGCCGTCTTCGACGTGGACGTCCATCACGGCAACGGCACGCAGGCGATCTTCTACGACCGCGACGACGTGCTGTTCGTGTCGATCCACGGCGATCCCAACAACTTCTACCCCTGGTTCGCCGGCTACGCGCACGAGCGCGGCAAGGGCCGGGGACTGGGAAGCAACCTGAACATCCCCCTGCCCATGGGCACGGAGGAGTCCACCTTCCTGAACGCGGTGGACGAGGCTCTGGCCCAGATCGCCGCCTTCGGGCCGGAGGCGCTGGTGCTGTCGCTGGGCTTCGACACCTACGCGGGCGACCCGCTGGCCTTCTTCAAGGTGACGACGCCGGGCTTCGCAACGCTGGGCCGCAAGATCGCGGGCGCCGGCCTGCCGACCGTGCTGGTGCAGGAGGGCGGCTACGACTGCGGCGCGCTGGCGGTGAATCTCGCCAGCTTCCTGGACGGTTTCGAAGGCGGGCTTGCGGAGGCGGGGCGATGATCGGCGCGGAAATACTGGTTCGGACGCTGGTGGCGAACGGCGTCGACACCTGCTTCGCCAACCCCGGCACGTCGGAGCTTCATGCCCTCGCCGCCTTCGACAGCATGCCCGGCGCGCGTTGCGTCCCGACGCTGTTCGAAGGGGTGGCGACGGGGGCGGCGGACGGCTACGCCCGCATGACCGACCGCCCGGCGGCCACGCTGCTGCATCTCGGGCCGGGGCTGGCGAACGGGCTGGCCAACCTGCACAACGCCCGGCGCGCCTGCGTGCCGATGGTCAACATCGTCGGCGACCACGCGACGTGGCACCGCGGCGTCGACGCGCCGCTGACCTCCGACGTGGAGGGGCTGGCGAGGCCCATGTCGGCCTGGGTGCGCACGGTGCCGGACGCGGCCTCCGTCGCTACCGACACGGCGGAGGCCATCCGCGCCGCCCTGACGCCGCCGGGGGGCGTGGCGACCCTGATCCTGCCGTCGGACTCCTCCTGGGACGACACGGCGGCGGTTGAGCCGATCGTCGTGGAACCGCCCGCCCCCACCGTTCCGGACGACGACGCCCTGCGCGCCGCCGCCGACGCCCTGCGCGGCGGAGAGCGGGTGGTGGTCATTCTGAACGGCCGCGCCACGCGGGCGGAGGGGCTGGCCCTGGCCGGTCGGATCGCCACGGCGACCGGCGCCAAGCTCTACGCCCACACCGGAGCCACCCGCATCGAGCGTGGGGCGGGCCGCGTGATGGTGGAGCGCTTCCCCTACCCCATCGACCTGGGCATCGCCGCGCTGGCCGGGGCGAAGCACGTCATCCTGATCGGTTCGGGGGAGCCGGTCGGCTTCTTCGGCTACCCGAACAAGCCCAGCCGTCTGGCGCCGGAGGATTGCCGCATCCACACCGTCGCCCCGCCGGGTGCCGACGCCCTGGCCGCGCTGCGCTGGCTGGTCGAGGCGGTGGGTGCCGCCGGAACGCCCGTTCCGGCGCAGGCGCTCGCCCTGCCCGCCCCGGCGACCGGCGCATTGACCGCCGACAGCGTCGGGCAGTCCCTCGCGGCCCTGCTGCCGGAGGGCGCCATCGTGTTGGACGAGGGGATTTCCTCCAGCCCCATGGTCTACACGGCGTGCGCCGGGGCGCGTCCGCACGACTGGCTGACCATCACCGGTGGCGCCATCGGCATCGGCATGCCGCTGGCGCTTGGTGCCGCCATCGCCTGTCCCGACCGCAAGGTCGTGAACGTCCAGGCGGACGGCAGCGGCATGTACACGCTCCAGGCCCTGTGGAGCCAGGCGCGCGAGCAGGCCGACGTCGTGACCATCGTCTTCGCCAACCGCCGCTACGGCATCCTGCAATGGGAGCTGGGCAACCTGGGCTTCCGGGACATGGGTCCGAACGCCCGCAACTGCACGGAGCTGGGCCGTCCGGACCTCGACTGGGTGGCGCTCGCGCGCGGCATGGGGGTGGAAGGCGGGCAGGCCACGGACGCGGAGAGCTTCAACCGCCTGCTGACCGCCGCCTTCGCCCGCAAGGGACCCTTCCTGATCGAAGCGGTGATCTGAACAGGCCCTCTCCCGCCCCGGGAGAGGGAGGGGACCCATGGCGCAGCCATGGGGAGGGTGAGGGTCCGGCACGAAGACGGCATTGATTCTTGGATTGACCCTCACCCGCCCGCTGACGCGGGCACCCTCTCCCGGGGCGGGAGAGGGGATCGGGGCGAGGAAGAAACTACGGGAGGACAGCATGACGACGCCCAAGACGAGCGCGCGCAAAGTCATCATCACCTGCGCGGTCACCGGCTCCATCCACACGCCCAGCATGTCGCCGCACCTGCCGGTGACGCCCGACCAGATCGCGGCGGAGGCCATCGCCGCGGTGGAGGCCGGGGCGGCCATCGTCCATCTGCACGCCCGCGACCCGGACACCGGACGTCCCACCCAGGACCCGGAACTGTTCCAGCGCTTCCTGCCGCGCATCAAGCAGGCGACGAAAGCCGTGGTGAACATCACCACCGGCGGCAGCGCCGCCATGACGGTCGAGGACCGGCTGCGCCCCGCCGCGCATTTCCAGCCGGAAGTCGCGTCGCTCAACATGGGCACGATGAATTTCGGCCTGTTCCCCATGCTGAACCGCTTCACCGAATTCCAGCACGATTGGGAGCGCCCTTATCTGGAGAACAGCCGCGATCTCGTCTTCAAGAACACCTTCAAGGACATCGAGCACATCCTGAAGACCTGCTCCGGCAATGGCACGCGCTTCGAGTTCGAGTGCTACGACATCTCCCACCTCTACACGCTGGCCCATTTCCTGGACCGCAAGCTGGTGACGCCGCCGCTGTTCGTGCAGTCGGTGTTCGGCATCCTGGGCGGCATCGGTCCGCATCCGGAAGACGTGATGCACATGAAGCGCACCGCCGACCGGCTGTTCGGCGACCAGTATGTGTGGTCGGTGCTGGGCGCCGGGCGCAACCAGATGCCCATCGCCACGCAGTCGCTGGCGCTGGGGGGCAACGTGCGCGTCGGGCTGGAGGACAATCTCTGGGCCGGGCCGGGTCGCCTCGCCACCTCCAACGCCGAGCAGGTCACGATGGTCCGCAAGCTGATCGAGGGGCTGGCCCTTGAGGTCGCCACGCCGGACGAGGCCCGCGCCATGCTCTCCCTGAAGGGCGGCGACGCGGTGAAGTTCTAGGGCATATGGAATTCCCTCTCCCCTCCGGGGAGAGGGTTTGGGTGAGGGGGCAGAGTGGGCCACGAGCCCACGCCAGGGGATTGCCAAGGGGCAGCATGCCCCTTGGCGGTGCGCCGTTGGCGCACCGTCCCCCTCACCCTCCCCCCCGCTCTCGCGGCGGGTCCCCTCCCTCTCCCCGGAGGGGAGAGGGAACTGAACGTGCGATCCCCCTGATCACCCCACACCCGGAATCCCATGCCATGATAAGCCGCGCTCGGGCGCTGGATCTGTCGCTGGTGGGCCTCATCAGCCTCTGCTGGGGCCTGAACTGGCCCGCCGTCAAGATCATCCTCACCCAGATCCAGCCCTGGACGCTGCGCAGCCTGGGTTTCGCCATCGGGGCGGTGGTGCTGTTCGCCTACGCGCGGTCGCGCGGAGAATCGCTGGCCGTGCCGCGTGGGCAGCGCTGGCCGCTGGTCGCCGTCGCCCTGCTGAACATGGCGGGCTTCAACATCTGCTCCGCCTTCGGGCAGATGAACATGGCGACCTCGGGCGCGGCCATCATCGCCTACACCATGCCGGCCTGGGCGACGCTGCTGGCCATCCCGATCCTGGGCGAGCGTCCGGGGCCGCGCCAGTGGATGGGGCTGGCCTGCGGGCTGACGGGCCTGGCCGTTCTGCTCGGCCCCGATCTGCTGCGGCTGGGCGCCCTGCCGCTCGGCCCCGCCTTCATGCTGACCGGCGCGCTGTGCTGGGCGATGGGCAATGTCCTGATCAAACGGACGGCCTGGACCATGGGGCCGAACGCCATCACCGGCTGGCAGTTCGCCATCTCCCTGCCGGTGGTGCTGCCCTTCGCCCTGGCGCTGGACCCCGCCCCGACGCTGGCGCTGGAGCCGCAAGTGGCGGTGGCGCTGGTGTTCCATATCCTGGTGGCGATGGTCGGCGGCTATCTGCTGTGGTTCGCCATCGTGCGGCGGCTGAGCGTCGCGCAGGCGTCGGTCAGTTCGCTGATCGTGCCGGTGATCGGCGTGACCGGCGCCATCGTCGTGCTGGGCGAGACACCGCCGCTGCGCACCTACGCCGCGCTGGCGCTGATCCTCTGCGCCGTCCTGCTGGTCGTGATGGTCCGTGACAAGCGGCCCGCTCCCTCGCCCGCCCCAGTCACGGCGAAGCCGCGCGAGGCGAACTCTTCCGGACGATGATGCCGATGGGCGGCGCCCCGCGCCGCCCATCGCCTCCCGTCACGAGGCCGGCATCTCGCCGGTCACCCAATAGTCCACGCGCTGCTTGTTGTTGGCGATGTAGTTGTCGATCGCCTTCTCATAGGAGCTGTTGTCGGCCTCCAGCATGATCGCCTCCAGATCCTCCAGCGGCAGATACATGCGGGTCAGGAACTCGGCCACCTTCGGATGGTCCTGGTAGAAGGTCTTGCGGGCCATGACGTGGATGCGCTCCAGGCCGCCCAGCGAGCCCTTCGGGTCCTCCAGGTAGCGCAGCTTCCACTTGGCGAACTTCCAATGCGGGCTCCAGGCGGTGACGGCGATCCAATCCTCGCGCTTCTCGGCCCGGCCCAGGGCGGCGGCCATCGCGGCGCCGCTGGAGGACACCAGCTCGTAATCCTTCAGGCCGTAGTCCTTCAGCGCCTTCTCCGACACCTGCATCAGGCCCGAACCGGGGTCGATGCCCTGGATCTTCCCCTTCAGCTTCTCCCGCACCTCCGGCTTGGCGAGGTCGGCGATGGTCTTCACCTGATCCTCCGGCACATAGTCCGGCACGGCCCAGCCCAGACGGGCGCGGGTGTAGAGCATGCCCAGCGGGACGATGTCCTTGCCCACCTTGTCCAGGTAGGAGGCGTGGGTGGTCGGCAGCCAGGACATCATCATGAAGTCCAGATCGCCCTTGGCAAGCCCCTGATACTGCAGGCCGATGTCGGCCAGCACCAGCTCCACCGGCTGATCCAGCCGTTCCTGGATGAGGCGTTCAGCGAGCTTGGTCACCGCCTCGGCGTCGGACCAGGCGGTCCAGCCGATGCGGACCGGCTTCTTCTCCTCGGCGGCGACGCTGGCGGAGGACAGGGCGGTGCTGCCGATCACGGCGGCGACGCCAAGGGCCATCATCTTCAGAAACGTGCGTCTCATGCAAAAAATCCTTTGTCTGGTATGGCTTTGGGGATGGCGGTTCATCCCGCTTCCGTGACTCCGTGCGTGGGAGACGTGTGCGCGTCGTCCCTTGGCCGTTCCGCGCTGCGGCGGTTCAGCAGGGAGCGCAGGACGGACCGGGGGCTGCGGCCCCCCGCGTCCGTGGTTCCGAAGCTCTGGGTGATGCGGTCGAGCAGGATCGCCAGGATCACCACGGCCAGCCCGCCTTCGACGCCCAGGCCGATGTCCAGCCGCTGGATGCCGCGCAGCACCTCGTTGCCGACGCCGCCCGCCCCGATCATCGAGGCGATGACGACCATCGACAGCGACAGCATGATGGTCTGGTTGATGCCCGCCATGATCGACGGCAGCGCGGTCGGCATCTGCACCTTGAACAGGAGCTGGCGCGGCGTGCAGCCGAAGGCGAGGCCGGCCTCCACCAATTCGTGCGGGACCTGCCGGATGCCCAGGCTGGTAAGCCGGACGACCGGCGGCATGGCGAAGATGATCGTCGCGATGATCCCCGGCACCCGGCCCAGCCCGAACAGCATCGCCGCCGGGATCAGATAGACGAAGGCCGGCATGGTCTGCATCAGGTCCAGCGCCGGTCGCACCACCGCCTCCACGCGGTCGTTGCGCGCCGCGACGATGCCCAGCGGAACGCCGACGACGAGAGCGATGGCGGTCGCCGTCAGAACCAGCGCCAGCGTGTCCACCGTCTGGTGCCACATGCCCAGCCCGGCGACGACCAGCAGCGAGGCCGCCGCGAACAGCGCGAAGCGCCAGCCGTTCCGCCACAGCCCGATCAGCACCACGATGGCGGCCAGCCCCGCGCCGGGCAGAAAGGTCAGAGCGGCCTGAACGCCGTCCGCGACCGCCCCGACCACGAGGTCGATGCCGTCGAACAGCCATTGGGCGTGGTCCAGGAGGAACATCACCGCGGCGTCGGCCCAATCGCCGATGGGAAGCTTGAAGTCCATGGTCAGCGCGTCCGTCCAAGGGTTTCCAGATAGGCGGTCTTGGAGATCGCCCCGACATAGGCGCCCTGCCCGTCCACCACCGGCAGCGGGCACGGGGCCGACGCGATCAGCGGCAGCACCTCGTCCATCGGCAGATCGGCGGGCACCGGCTCGATGCCCGGCAGCAGAGCCTCGTCCAGCGTGGCGGAACCGTTGTGCCGCTCGATGGCGGTGACCAGCGTTTCCACCGACACCACGCCGTGGAAGCGGCGGCGCCCGTCCTGGACATAGCCGAACTCGCGGTCGCGCTCCCGCAACTGGCGGACGGCGGCGCGCGGGCCTTCGCCCGTGTGCCGGATCAGCGTCACCTGATCGCGCCGGGCGATGTCGCCCGCCGTCAGGATCTTGGTGACGTCGATGTTGCGGAAGAAGGAGCGGACGTAATCGTTGGCCGGCTGCTTCAGGATTTCATCGGGGCGCCCGACCTGGATGATCCGGCCGCCCTCCATGATGGCCAGCCGGTCGCCGATGCGGATCGCCTCGTCCAGATCGTGGCTGATGAAGACGATGGTGCGCTGCCGTTCGGTCTGAAGGCGCAGCAATTCGTCCTGCATTTCCGTCCGGATCAGCGGATCGAGGGCCGAGAAGGCTTCGTCCATCAGCAGGACGGACGGCTCGTTGGCGAGCGCGCGGGCCAGCCCGACGCGCTGCTGCATGCCGCCCGACAGCTCCCGCGGGAAGCTTTCCGCGTAGGCGCCGAGGCCGACCGCGTCCAGCGCCTGCTGCGCCTTGTCGCGCCGCGCCTTCAGGCTTTCCCCGGCGATCTCCAGCCCGAAGGCGGCGTTCTCCCACACCCGCAGATGCGGCAGCAGGGCGAAGGACTGGAACACCATGCCCAGGTCGCGCCGCCGCAACTCGGTCAGGTCGGCGCGCGACAGCTTGGTGATGTCCCGCCCGTCGATCAGAATCTCTCCGGCGGTCGGGTCGATCAGCCGGTTGAGCATCCGAACCAGCGTCGATTTGCCGGAGCCCGACAGGCCCATGATGACGAAGATTTCGCCCGCCTCGACCTCGAAGCTGGCGTCCTGGACGCCGACGGTCTGGCCGGTGCGTTTGAAGATCTCTTCCTTGGAAAGACCCGCCTTCAGCAGGTCGAGCGCCTGACGGGGGTGGCGCCCGAAAATCCGGGTGACGCCGTTTACGGCAATTTTCGCGGTCATCCGCTGATGCCTCCGCTCTTGGCAAAATGCGTGTGGTTCCGGACCCCGAAAGGGACCGGTCCGTCTTGCAGCCTTCATTGGAAGCAGGGGGAAGCAGGGGCGTGCCGGGGTGGAGAGGCACGCAAGGCAAGGACTTTCGTCCGCACGCCAACATTTCTGACAGCCGCAGGGCGACTGCCTCCCGCCAACCACAGGGAAAGTAAAACTACATGAGAAAACGCAAAAACAGCGAAGACTCATGAAATCGAAGGCTAAAGAAACAAGAAAACAGATTCATCTATGCATGCATGCCGATTTCACCTCTGAAACATACTGGGTTTGTAGGGATATGTGCGCACGAAATTGCGCCCCTGAAGCGCGTTCAAGAGAGCAATTCCTGGCCGCCACTGACAAGAGGCTAACAAACTTTAGGAGAGATTTGAAGCCTTTTTGTGTCTCGGTTGGATATGGCGCTGGATCAATGTCGTTAAAACTCGAATCGATATGCTATTTTTCCTATTACCGCACCGCTGCTTCTTGCAATCCGCCGCTCCGCGATATGCCCTGCGGCGACCAGCGTGTTGTGGCGAAGGACCGGTTGCGGCACCATATCCGCCTGTCTTCCGTCTCCGGTCAGCAAGGGGCCTTGATGAGCAACCCGTTCTTCGAAACCTGGACCACGCCCTTCGGCCTGCCGCCCTTCGACCGCATCCAGGCCGAGCATTTTCCGCCCGCCTTCGACCATGGCATGGCGGAGAGCATCGCGGAGATCGAGGCGATCACCGGAAACCCCGACGCCCCCACCTTCGCCAACACCATCGAGGCGATGGAGCGCGGCGGGCGGTTCCTGGACCGGGTCGGCGGCGTGTTCTGGAACCTGAACTCCAGCAACACCACCGACGCGCTGGAGACCATCGCGCGCGACTACGCGCCGAAATTCGCCCAGCATTCCATGCGCATCGCGCTGGACCCGGCGCTGTTCGCCCGCGTCGCCGACCTGTACGAGCGGCGCGCGACGCTGGACCTCGCCCCCGACCAGTTGCGCCTGCTGGAACGCCAGCATCTGGGCTTCGTGCGCAGCGGCGCGCTGCTGCCGCCGGACGCCAAGGCCCGCATGAGCGCGATCACCGAGCGGCTGGCGACCCTGCACACGCTGTTCGGCCAGAATGTGCTGCACGACGAGAAGGACTGGCAGCTCGTGCTGGAGGAGAGCGACCTCGACGGCCTTCCGGACTTCGCGCGCAGCGCCGCCGCCCAGGCCGCCAAGGAGCGCGGGCAGGATGGAAAGTACGTCATCACGCTCGCCCGCTCCTCGGTGGAGCCGTTCCTGACCTTCTCGGCCCGCCGCGACCTGCGGCAGGTGGCTTACGAGGCCTGGATTCGCCGCGGCGAGCATGAGGGCGAGCACGACAACCGCCCGCTGATCCGGGAGATCGTCGCGCTGCGCACCGAGCAGGCCAAGCTGATGGGCTACGCCAGCTACGCCGACTTCAAGCTGGACGACAGCATGGCGAAGGACACCTCCGCCGTCGAACGGCTGCTGTTGCAGGTTTGGGGTCCGGCCAAGGAGAAGGCCGCCGCCGAGCGCGCGGAGCTTCAGGACTGCGCCCGTGCGGAGGGCATGAACGAGCCCATCGCCCCCTGGGACTGGCGCTATTACGCGGAGAAGGTGCGGCAGGCCAAGTACGACATCGACGAAGCGGAGGTGAAGCCTTACTTCGTTCTGGAAAACATGGTGCGCGCGGCCTTCGACACCGCCGGCCGCCTGTTCGGGCTGACCTTCACCGAGCGCCCCGACCTGCCCGTCTACCATCCCGACGTCCGTGTCTATGAGGTGACGGAGAAGGACGGTCGGCATGTCGGCATCTTCCTGCACGACAATTTCGCCCGCTCCAGCAAGCGTTCCGGCGCCTGGATGAGCAGCTACCGCAACCAGGAGAATTTCGACGGGGCGGTGTCGCCGATCATCGTCAACAACAACAACTTCTCGAAGGGCGAGCCGACGCTCCTCAGCTTCGACGACGCCGAGACGCTGTTCCACGAGTTCGGCCATTTCCTGCACGGCTGCCTCAGCAACGTGCGTTACCCGAGCCAGTCCGGCACCTCGGTCCGCCGCGACTTCGTGGAGCTGCCGTCGCAGATCTACGAACACTGGCTGGCGGTTCCGGAAACGCTGTCCACCTACGCCCGCCATTACCGGACCGGAGAGCCGATCCCGCAGGATCTGCTGCGCCGTCTGCTGGCCGCCCGCAATTTCAACCAGGGCTTCGGCACGGTGGAGTACACCGCGGCGGCGCTTCTCGATCTGGAGTTCCACACCCGGAGCGACGCCGCCGACACGGACGTGGCCGCCTTCGAGCGGTCGGTGCTGGACAAGATCGGCATGCCGGCGGAGATCGCCGTGCGCCATCGCCCGACCCATTTCCAGCATCTGTTCGCCGGCAGCGGCTACGCCGCGGGCTATTACGCCTATCTGTGGGCGGAGGTGCTGGACGCGGACGGGTTCGAGGCGTTCCTGGAGACGGGCAACCCCTTCGATCCGGAGCTTGCGGCGAAGCTGAAGACGATCTATTCGTCGGGCGACACCCGCGACCCGATGGAGCTGTACACCGCCTTCCGCGGACGCGAACCGCGCATCGAGGCGCTTCTCAAGCACCGGGGCCTGACCCAATCGCTTGGGGACGCCTGACGCACCGCCCATCGGCGCCGCAGCGATATTTACGAGGATAAGGGACGGGGGACGGGCCGGACGCCCTCCCCCGTCCCGTGAGGATTCTGATGGCTGTTTCTCTTCTCGACCCCGCCCGCTACCGCCGCATGCCCTGGAAGAACGGCGGCGGGACGACCACCGAAATCGCCCTCCAGGAGTTGCCCGGCGACGCGGGCCGCTTCCTGTGGCGGGTCAGCATCGCCGACGTGGCGGAGGCCGGTCCCTTCTCCGCCTTCACCGGCTACGAGCGGCTGATCGCCGTGGTGGAGGGTGCCGGCATGCGGCTGACCGTGGACGGCGTTCCGGCGACCGTGACCAACCGCGCCGCGCCCTTCCGCTTTTCCGGCGACGCCGTGGTGGATTGCGCCCTGCTGGACGGGGCGATCCGCGACTTCAACCTGATCTTCGACCGCGAGCGGGCCGACGCGCGGCTCGACATCCTGCCGGCGGACAAGGCGGCGGACATCCCGGCGGGCGGCGTGGCCCTGGTCCACGCGCTGGAGGGGGATGTGATCCTGCACACGGGGGACAGCGTGGCGCGGGTATCCCCGGGCTGGACCGCCCGGCTGGACGACACCGCCGCCACACTGGAAACCGGACCGGGCGCCTGCGCCGTGCTCGCCCGCATCGCGGTGCGCGGGTAGGGGTCGCTGCCCCTCACCCCCGCGGCAGGTAGCCGAGCTGGTGCGAGATGGCGTCCGCCGTCTCCACCACCTTGGCCCGCAGATGGTCGAGCGTGGCGGGCTGGTCCATCACGGCGCTGGGGCCGGACAGGTTGATGGCGGCGATGACCTCCCCTCGGTGGTCGCGGATCGCCGCCGCGATGGCGACGATCCCCGACACGAAGGAGGAGCGGTTCATCGTCCAGCCGCGCTTGCGGTCCTCCGCCACCTCCTGGATCAGCGAAGTCAGCGTGACCGCCGTGGTGTCGCTGTAACGGTCCAGCCGCACCCCCGTGTAGAGCTGCGCGATGGCCTCGTCGCTAAGGCCGCTCAGCAGCATGCGGCCCATCGCGGTGGCGTGGGCCGGCAGGCGGTAGCCGACCGCGATGTTGCTGGACAGCGTCATGTGCGAATGCGCGCGGTAGACGTAGACGATCTCCGTCCCGTCGCGCACCGCCATGTGGGCGGAAATCTGCGTGCTGTCCCGCAGCCCGTCGATGTAGGGGATCGCCACCTCGATCCCGTCCAGCCCCGACAGGTAATGGTAGCCGAGCTGCATCGACCGCGGCGCCAGGCGGTAGGACTTGCCGTCCCCCGCCCGACCGATGTAGCCGAGATGCTCCAGCGTGAAGACCAGCCGGTAGGCCGAGGCCCGCCCGATCCCCAGCGCCTTGGCGATGTCGGTCAGGGACAGCGTCCGGCGCTGCGGCGTGAACAGCTCCAGGATGGCCAGCCCGCGTTGCAGCGCCGGGGCGATGTAGGTGTTCGGATCGGTCTCGCTCATATGTCCCGGCGCAACCCCTCGATGGCACGCCGGTAGGCGGCCAGGATGGCGTCCTCCCGGACGTGGCGGCCCTCGCGCACCACGGTCCGCCCCGCGGCGACCACGTCGCGCACAGCGTGCCCGTCGCTGGCGAAGACATAGGCGTCCAGAAGGCTGTCGTCCGCGCGAGAAAGCAGTTTCGGGTTGTCGGCGTCAAGCACAACCAGATCGGCGGGCTGGCCCACCCGGATACCGCCGCCCGCAACCGGTTGAGCCAGCGCTTGCGCGCCGCCGGACACCGCCGCACGATAAAGACCACCGCCGATGGACGGGCCGTCCCCGGCGCGCAGCACGTTGCGCCGCCGCTGCACCAGCCGCTGGCCGTATTCCAGGACGCGCAACTCCTCCACCGCCGAGACGCTGATGTGGCTGTCCGACCCGACGCCGAACCGCCCGCCCTGCGCCAGATAGGGAATGGCGGGGAACAGCCCGTCGCCCAGATTGGCCTCCGTCGTCGGGCAGAGCCCGGCCACCGCGCCGCTCGCCGCCAGCCCGTCCACCTCCGCCGGGGTCAGGTGCGTGGCGTGGACGAGGCACCAGCGCGGCCCGACCGGCGCGTTCTCCAACAGCCATTCCACCGGACGCTTGCCGCTCCAGGCGACGCAATCGTCCACCTCCGCCGTCTGCTCGGCGATGTGGATGTGGATGGGCGCGCCGGGGTCGAGCGAGTCGAGGCCGGCCAGCGCGTCGCGCATCTCCTCCGGAGTCACGGCGCGCAAGGAATGCAGGGCGAGGCCGACGCGGCGGCCCGCCCGATCAGCACCCATGGCCCCCTGCATCGTGGAGACGATGGACAGCAGCCCGTCCACGTCGTTGATGAAGCGCTTCTGCCCGTCGGACGGCGGCTTGCCGCCGAAGCCGCTGTGGGCGTAGAGCACCGGCAGATGGGTCAGCCCGATCCCCGCCGTGTCGGCGGCGGTCAGGATGCGGCGCGACATCTCCGCCCGGTCGGCGTAGGGCCGCCCATCGGCGTCGTGGTGCAGGTAATGGAACTCCGCCACCGCCGTATAGCCCTGCTTCGCCATCTCCATGTAGAGCAGCGCCGCGACGGCCTCCGCCGCCTCCGGAGTCATGCGGCGGACGAAACCGTACATGGCCTCCCGCCACGTCCAGAAGCTGTCCTCCGACGGGCCGGCGTGTTCGGTCAGCCCGGCCATGGCGCGCTGGAAGGCGTGGCTGTGCAGGTTCGGCATGCCGGGGATCACCGGCCCGGCGGCCTGGGGCAGACCATCCGCAGCCGCATCCCGCTCCACCGCCGTCAGCGTCCCCTGCGCGTCGAAGCGCAGCGCCACGTTCGAGGCCCAGCCCTCGGGAAGCAGCGCCCGTCCGCAGAAAAGCCCGTCCATGCTCGCCTCCATCACGCCCGGCCCTCCGCCCAATCGGCCATCGTTTCGATGAACCGCCGCAGATGCGGGCGGACCCGCGCGGCGCGTTCCTCGTCGAAGGCGAAGGGCGCATCCTCCTCCATGTAGGTCACCTGCGCCATCTCAAGCTGCACGGCGTGCCAGCCCTCCGCCGGACGCCCGAAATGGCGGGTGATGTGACCGCCCTTGAAGCGACCGTCGCGCACATGGGTGAAGCCGTCTGCCCCGGCGTCCGCGCAGACCGCCAGCAAGCGGTCGCTCAGAACGGGATCGAGGCTGCGCCCCTCGTTGGTGCCGATGTTCAGGTCCGGCAGCCGCCCGTCGAACAGGCGCGGCACGGTGGAACGGATGGAATGGGCGTCGAACAGCACCGCGCGCCCGAATTGCTCGCGCAGCCGGGTCATCTCCGCCGTGATGGTCTCGTGATAGGGCGCCCAATAGCGGGCGATGCGCTCCGTCACCTCCGCCGCGTCCGGCTCGGCGCCCGGCTGGTACAGCGGCGCCCCGTCGAACAGGGTGGTCGGGCACAGGCCCGTGGTGGCTCCGCTGTAGAGCGGCGTGTCGTTGCTGGGGCGGTTCAGATCGACGACGTAGCGCGAGAAACGCGCCTGGATCACCCCGACGCCAAGCTCCTCCAGGAAGTCGTAGAGGCGCGGCAGGTGCCAGTCCGTGTCGGGCAGGCCCTGCGCCTCCGGCACCAGCCGGCCGATGAATCCGTCCGGCAGCGCGGTGCCGACATGGGGCAGGCTGACCAGCACCGGACGGCGCGCGGCGCGAAACCCGAAGACCTCCATACCCTCTCTCCCCTGCGACATCTGTTTTGTCAGCAAAACTTTTAGCATCCCTGTTGTGGCGCCCCCGGCCTCCGCCGCCTTTGCGGTACGCAACCGCAACACCAGCGTTGCCATAAGGCGTCCGTCATGCTCCAGTATGACAAACGGCGTTGACGCGGCTGTTTTCCCTGGGCAACATATGTTTTATAGGCAAAACATGGCGCTGCCAAGCCGGTCGCTGCGCAGGGGGCTTCCCCCCGGCCTTCGACATTGGCAACGCAGGCGCAACGAACAGGGAAAAGCTGATCCATGAAGTCCATTGGCAAGTTTCTCGCCGCCGCCTCCTTCGCCGCCGCCGCGGTCGTCACGGTGGTCGGCGCCGGCTCCGCCCCGGCGCGCGCCCAGGACGCGGTGATGGAGTCCATCAAGCAGAGCGGCACCTTCCGCGTCGGCGTGGACGCCACCTTCGCGCCCTTCGAATTCTCGCAGGACGGCAAGAAGACCGGCTTCGACATCGAACTGGTGGAGGCCATCGCCAAGGAGCTGGGCGCCACCAAGGGCGTCGAGTGGGTGGACATCGACTTCAAGGGCCTGATCCCCGGCCTGATGGCCAAGCGCTTCGACATGATCGCCTCGGCCATGTACATCACCGACGAGCGCCGCAAGGTCGTCGCCTTCTCCGACACCTATTATCCGGGCGGCCTCGTCATCATGGTCAAGGCGGACAACACCGCCGTGAAGGGTCCGGCCGACCTCGAAGGCAAGACCGCCGCCGTGCAGATCGGCACCAAGTCGGTCGTCCATCTGAAGGAACATTTCCCGAAGACGAAGATCGTCGAGGTGGAGACCAACGCCGAGATGTTCGGGCAGGTCGAAACCGGCCGCACCGACGTCGCGGTGACCGGCAAGCCCGCCGCCAAGCTCTACGCCCAGACGCACCCGACCGTGAAGGTGCTGGACGACCAGCTCACCACCGAGGACTACGGCTTCGCCATGCGCAAGGAAAACACCGAGCTGGTGACCAAGGTGAACGCCGCCATCACGAAGCTGAAGGCCGACGGCACCTATCAGAAGCTCGTGGACAAGTGGTTCGAAGCCAAGAAGTGATCGACATTTTCGTAAACGGAGGACCCCTCCCGTGACGCTCGACTTCGCCCCCGTCTGGGGAGGGTTGCCGGAGCTTCTGAAAGGCACCGTGGTCACCATCGAGGTGACCGCGGCTGCCTTTGTGCTCAGCGCCGTGCTTGGGCTGCTCGTCGGCATCATCCGGCTCAACCCGGCGCGGCGCGTGCTGTACGGCATCGCGTCGGCCTACGTCGCCTTCATCCGCGGCACGCCGCTGCTGGTGCAGCTTTTCCTGCTGTTCTTCGGCCTGCCGCAGTTCGGCATCCTGCTGCCGGCGTGGCTGTGCGGCGTGATCGGGCTCGGCATCTACAGCGGCTCCTACGTGTCGGAGGTGGTGCGCGGCGCCATCCAATCCATCGACCGCGGCCAGATGGAGGCCGCCCGCTCGCTCGGCATGTCCTACCGCGAGGCGATGTGGGAGGTGGTTCTGCCCCAGGCGTTCCGCCGCATGCTGCCGCCGCTGGGCAACGAGACCATCGCGCTGATCAAGAACTCGGCCCTGGTGTCGCTTCTGACCATCGACGACGTGATGCGCGAGGGCCAGCGGATCATCTCCACCAGCTTCCGCGCGCTGGAGGTCTACATCGCGGTGGCGCTGATCTATTTCATCCTGACCAACGCGGCCACCTGGATTCTGCGCCAGATCGAAAAGCGCATGACCGTGGAAAGAGGGTAAGCCGGTGATCGAGATCCGCAACGTCTACAAGAGCTTCGGCAGCACCGAGGTGCTGAAGGACGTCAGCCTGACCGTGCAGCCGTCGCGCACCACCGTGGTCATCGGCCCGTCCGGCTCGGGCAAGAGCACGCTGCTGCGCTGCTGCAACTGCCTGGAGATCGCCGACCGCGGCGAGATCCGCATCAACCACCGCACCATCATCGCCGACGGCAAGCCGCTGCCCGACAAGGAACTGAACGCGCTGCGCGCCGAGACCGGCATGGTCTTCCAGTCCTTCAATCTGTTCCCGCACATGACCACCGTCGAGAACGTCATGCGCGCCCCCGTCGTGGTGCGCGGCACGGCCAAGGCGGAAGCGCGGGAGCTGGCGATGGGGCTGCTGCGCAAGGTGGGCCTGGACGACAAGGCCGACGTCTATCCGTCCACCCTGTCGGGCGGGCAGAAACAGCGCGCCGCCATCGCCCGCGCGCTGGCCATGAAGCCGAAGGTGATGCTGTTCGACGAGCCGACCTCCGCGCTCGACCCCGAACTGGTGGGCGAGGTGCTTCAGGTCATGAAGACGCTGGCGGAGGAAGGCATGACCATGATGGTCGTGACCCACGAAATGGGCTTCGCCCGCGAGGTCGCCGACACGGTGGTCGTCATGGCCGACGGGCGCATCGTCGAATCCGGCTCTCCGGAGCAGATCTTCACCAACCCGACCCAGGAGCGCACGCGCGGATTCCTGCGCGCCCTGGTGGACGGCCATCTGGCCGGCGCCCGCCCGCAGCCGGTGGCGGACGATCCGCTGAGCGCCCTGCCCGACGACCATTGACGCTTCCGCGATCTTGCCCAACTCCCATCGGGCGCCCGCCTCGCCTCTCATGGTGCTGGCCGCGCTGATCGCCGGCGTCTGCGTCATCCAGATCGCCAACGGCATCCTGCAAATCCTGCTGCCGCTCCGCCTCGCCGAGGCGGCGGCCCCTCCGCTGGTGGTCGGGGCGGTGGCGTCGGCCTATTCGGTCGGCTTCGTGCTGGGCTGCTGGGCCGCCCCCTGGATGATCCGTCGGGTGGGCGGGGTGTGGTCCTTCGCGGCCTTCGGGCTGCTCGCCGCCGCCGCCACGCTGCTGCTGAACCTGCTGCCCGACGCGCGGGCCTGGGTGGGATTGCGGGTGCTGATGGGGGTGTCCTACGTCGGCATGCTGACCGTCGCGGAAAGCGGGCTGGCCACCCTGACCCCGCCGGGATCGCGGGGCAGCGTCTTCTCTCTTTATATGATCGCCTGCAAGGTGGCGATGATCGGCGGGCAGATGCTGCTCGCCAGCCCGAACCTGTCGGCCCTGTGGCTGACCGTCCTGGCAGCGGGCTGCTACGGCCTGTCCCTGGTGCCGGTGGCGGCGATCCGCCCGCCGGCCAGCGCCGCGCCGAAGGGTCCGGCGCCCTCCCCTTGGCACTATGTGCGACGGGCGCCGGTGGCCTTTGCGGGGTGCCTGATGGTGGGCCTGTGCAACACCGCGGTCACCGGCATCGGCCCGGCTTGGCTCGCCGGGCTGGACCTGCCCGCCGCGGGGGTGGCCCTCATCATGTCGGGCATCCAGGTCGGCAGCGTGGTGCTGCAATGGCCGATCGGACGCTTTTCGGACCGCCACGACCGGCGGCTGGTGATCTTCGCGGTGTCCGCCGTGGCGATGGTCGCCGCCTTCCTGATCGCCGCCTTCGCCGACCCGCCCGGCGGAGCGGCGCCGCAGACCGTGCTGCTGGGGCTGTTCACCCTGTGGGGAAGCGCCGCGCTGTCGCTCTACGCGATCTGCGTGGCCCATGCCAACGACCATGTGACGGCGGAGGAGACGGTCCCCCTGGCCAGCGCGCTCCTGCTCGCCTGGGCGCTGGGCGCGGCGCTCGGTCCGCTGCTGGCGACGGCGGCCATGGAGTGGTTCGGGCACGACGCGCTGTTCGTCTATGTCGGGGTGGTGTCGGGCGGCCTGACGCTGTTCGCGGGGTTGCGGCGCGTTATCAGCGGGCCGTTTCGGACGGAGCGTGGGTAATGATCGGCTGGGTCAAGCCACCGCATGCGAGCCACACGGCGTCTCCATCTGTGCCCCACAGAAATTTGCAGGAAAGTTGGGGGGATAGGGTGTGTGCGGAAGTTTCTAAGAAAGGCACATTGACAGCAGACGGCAGCTTGGAAGCATAGAAAAATCCATACCCACGTATGCACTTGAATATGCGCTTCGGATCGGTGATTTTTATCTTCACCGCCTCAGAAAGATATTTTATGATCCCCACTGAGAACTGCTCCAGCCTTCAGAACTGTACGTTCTCCATACAATCAGTATGCGTATCATTTCAATATGGATAACTAGGAATTATCATGAGTAACCAAAATACACTATCAACAGCCGAAATACTAAACCTCTACAAAGAATTAGAAATAGTGCATGGAGATGGTGATGCAGGGGCTTTCCTGTTTGGATGGCAATG
>NZ_QOKW01000011.1 GCF_008365375.1 Roseomonas genomospecies 6
GGACCGCTGCCCGTTCCGCGCTGCGCTACCGGGGTCCGGTGCGGCGCGTCGGGGCGCTGTATCTAGAAGCTTCGACTTGCTCTGTCAAGCCTTTGTTTTCACGCCGGCCAAACTTTACTTCGTCTCACCTTCGGCACTTCTGCCGTTCCCTTGCCGCCGTCCCGCTTCTCAGCGGCCCCGGCGTCGTGGGAGCCGGGTTATAGGCCGCTCGGCCGAGCCCGGCAAGCGCTTTTTTCAGCGATGAGCGATTTTTCTCGGCGGGGCCGGGCGGCCGATGGTGGAGATCGACGCGGCGGCGGCGACGACTAGGGGAGCAAAGCGCTCCTCCGCCTCCTGCGGGGTGAAGCGGGAGCGTGAAACGGCGATGTTGATCGCCCCGATGGGCGCCCCCGCCGGATTGACGATGGCCGCCGCCAGCGACAGGTCGCCGTGGTAGTATTCCTCGAAGGCGGTGGCGTAGCCGAGACCGGCGCTCCGCTCGATCTTCGCCAGCAAATCCTCCCGCCGCCAGGTGGTGTTCGGCGTGTAGGGGTGCAGGTCCATGCGGTCGAGCCGGTCGCAAACCTCCTCCATCGGCATCCGCGACAGCATCGCCACCCCCGGCGCCGTGCAGTAGGCCGGCATCCGCATGCCGATGACGACGTCGGTGTTGAGCACATGGCGGCTCATGAAGCGCGACACGAAGACGATCTCCGTGTCGTCCAACTCCGTCAGGTTGATGGTTTCCTCGGTCGTCTTGCTGAGGTGCATCAGATACGGCATCGAGCGTTCGAGCAGCCCGTTGCCGCGCAGATAGTGGTGGCCGAGGTCCAGCGTCTTGACCGTCAGTTCGAACCGCTTCGTCTCCGGGTCCTTGCGCAGGTAGCCCAGCCTTTCCAACGTGTGGGTGAAACGCTGCGCCGCGCTTTTGTCCATGCCGACGATGGTCGCGATCTGGGTCAGACTCATCGCCGGGCGCGCGGCGTCGAACGCGTTCAGGACACGGAACGCCTTTTCCACGGACATCACCATCAGGGGATCGCCACTGCGGGCGGCGCCTTCCTCCTTCACCGGGGCGTCGCCGGAAGGCGCGTCGCCGGGGGGGAAATCCGTGTCGGACGGTCGGGAAGACGGACGGCGCGGGGCCATGGCGATCGGTCCTGTGGTTCGTGTGCGAGAGATACCGTTGACAGCCCTAACAAAGCAAGCCAAGCTATTCAATACATCGTATCGCATATCAATACGACGCGCAGCCCGACGAGGCGACGGATCGCCAGCACAAGGCGCGCGGAAGACCCGCTTACAGGAGTAGACCTGTGTTCAAATTCATCCTCACCGAGGTTCGGGGTCCGGTCGGCATCATCACGCTGAACCGCCCGGAGATCCTGAACGCCTGGAACAGCGCGATGCGCGACGAGCTGATCGTCGCCTTCGACCAGTTCGAGGGTCAGGACGGCGTCCGCGCGATCATCCTCACCGGGGCGGGCGACCGTGCCTTCGGCGCCGGGCAGGACCTGAACGAGACCAAGACCTTCGACGCCGACCGCGCCGAGGAATGGGTGGCGGAGTGGGAGCGGCTCTACCACCGCATGCGCACCCTCTCGAAGCCGTTGATCGTCGCGCTGAACGGCGTCGCCGCCGGCTCCGCCTTCCAGGTCGCTCTGCTCGGCGACTTCCGCGTCGGCCATGCCGGTGTGCGCATGGGCCAGCCGGAAATCAACTCCGGCATCGCCAGCACCACCGGTCCCTGGATCATGAAGGAGATGATCGGTCTGGCCCGCACCATCGATCTGACCCTATCGGGCCGGCTGATGGACGCGGAGGAATGCCACCGCATCGGCCTCATCAACCGCATCGTCCCGCAGGACCGCGTGATGGCCGAATCCCTGGCCCTGGCCGAGGAGCTGGCTGCCAAGCCGCCGGTCGCCATGCGGCTGGACAAGCAGCGCTTCCGCGAGATGACCGAGGCCGGCTTCCGCGACGCCCTGGCCGCCGGGGTGCGCATCCAGCGCGAGGCCTACGCCTCCGGCGAACCGGCCCGGATGATGGAGGAGTTCCTCGCCAAGCGCGCCGCGAAGCGCGCGTAATCGCGGCTTAATTCCCAGACGTTATTCCAGGGGCGCAACGAACCGCCCGACCATGCCGCATAAAGCGCGCCCACCCGCCGGGATAGAAGAGACAGCCCGGCCAAAGAACAGGGAGTTTCACATGCGTAAGACCTCCGGCTTCTCCATGGACCGCCGCAGCCTGATGAAGGGAGCCGCCGGCGTGGCGCTGGGCGCCACCCTGCCCGCCGGGCTGCTCCGCCCGGCCATCGCCGCGACCCAGATCACCGTCGCCGATCCCGGCGGCCCCTACAGCCCGGCCTTCCGCAAGGCCTTCTACGACCCGTTCGAGAAGGCCACCGGCATCAAGGTCGTCAACGTCGCCCGCGAGGCCGAGCCGACCGCCCAGTTCAAGGCCATCGTGGAAACCAAGTCCTACACCTGGGACGTCTGCACGCTGACCCTCTCGGCCCGCGACATCCTGATGAAGCAAAACCTTCTGGAGCCGCTGAACTTCGCGGCGGCGGACGTGCCCGGCCTGATGCCGGACTCGCTGACCAGCCATTGGATGGGCACCGACGTCTATTCGACCATTCTCGGCTACCGCGCCGACAAGTTCGCCTCCAACGCGCCGCAGAGCTGGGCCGATTTCTGGAACGTCGAGAAGTTCCCCGGCCGCCGCTCGCTGCGCAAGAACCCCATCGACACGCTGGAGCAGGCGCTTCTGGCCGACGGCGTGCCGCTCGACCAGCTCTACCCGCTCGACGTCGACCGCGCCTTCAAGGCGCTGGACCGCATCAAGCCGCACATCGCCGTCTGGTGGACCGGCGGCGCCCAGTCCAGCCAGCTCATCCAGAGCGGCGAGGTGGACATGATCGCCCTGTGGAACGCCCGCGCCCAGGCGGTGATCGACGGCGGCGCCCCGGTGAAGATCAACTGGAACCAGGGCCTCTACTCGATCGAAGGCTGGGGCATCCCGCGCGGCAACCCGCGTGCCGACGCCGCGCGCCAGTTCATCAAGTTCTGCGCCGACCCGTCCCGTCAGGCCGTCTTCACCGAGGTGCTGGCCTACGGCCCAACCAACCTCGACGCCTACAAGAGCATCCCGAAGGAGCGCGCCCAGGCGCTGCCCACCTATGAAGAGAACCTGAAGGTGATGACCATCGCGAAGGAGGATTGGTGGGGCGCCAACCGGTCGAAGATGAACGAGCGCTTCAACGCCTGGATTCTCGGCTAAGCCCGCCCGACGGAAAGGAGACCCGCCGCCATGCTCTCACCGCTCGCACGGGCGCGCACCGCGCCGGTTCAGGCCGGGGCCGCCGCCACGCCGAAACTGCTGGTCGATGGCCTGACCAAACGGTACGGCGCCATCACCGCGCTGGAACCCACCCGCCTGGAGGTTCCGGCGGGCGAGTTCCTGACGCTGCTCGGCCCGTCCGGCTCCGGCAAGACCACGCTTCTTCAGATGATCTGCGGGCTGGTGGAGCCGAGCGGCGGGCGCATCCTGATCGACGGGCAGGACGAGACCCGGACCCCCGTTCACAAGCGGGACATCGGCCTCGTCTTCCAGCATTACGCCCTGTTCCCGCATCTGACGGTGGCCGAGAACATCGGCTTTCCCCTGCGCATGCGCGGCGTCGCCGCGTCCGACCTGGAGCGGCGCGTCAAGGAGGCGCTGGAGATGGTCCATCTCGGCCATCTCGCCGGGCGCTTCCCGAAGGAGCTGTCCGGCGGGCAGCAGCAGCGCGTCGCGCTGGCGCGCTGCTTCGTCTACCAGCCCTCGGTCATCCTGATGGACGAGCCGCTGGGCGCGCTCGACAAGAAGCTGCGCGAGCACATGCAGTACGAGATCAAGCGCCTGCACCGTGAGACGGGCGCGACGATCATCTATGTTACCCATGACCAGGAGGAAGCCCTGGCCATGTCGGACCGCATCTGCCTGATGAACCACGCGCGGATCGAGCAGATCGGCACCCCGCACGACATCTACGCCCGCCCGAAGACCGCCTTCGCGGCGGACTTCATCGGCGTGTCGAACATCTTCCGCGGTCAGGTCCGGCGCGACGGGACCGGAGCGCCGATGCTGGTGACCGGCAACGGCAGCTTCCTCCTGTCCGCCGACACGCCGGACCGTCCGGACGGCGCGCTGGTCGTCCGTCCCGAGCAGCTCGACATCGACGGCGAGGGCGACAACGAGGTGCGGGGCGAGGTGGTGGACACCGTCTATGCCGGGTCCGAGACCCGGGTGCTGGTGTCGCTGGGCGGCGAGGAGACGATCACCGTCCGCTTGCGCCGCGGCACCGCTCCGCCGCGGCTGGGCGAGGTGGTCGCGGTGCGCTGGCGGGCCGACGCCGGGGTGCTGGTGTCATGAGCGCCGCGACCCTGCATCACGACGGCGCCTTCGCGGCGGCGCGGCGGAAGCTGCGCTTCGGCCCGCTGTGGCTGGCGGCCCCCGGCCTCGCCTTCCTCGCCATCTTCTTCCTGTTCCCGGTGCTGCGGCTGCTCGGCCTCAGCGTCCAGGACCTGGAGACCTCGGCCTGGACCGGCGACCATTACGCCCGCATCGTCGCCACGGACGTCTATTTCCGCGTCCTGATGAGCACCTTCCGCATCGCCGGGCTGACCGCCCTGCTGTCGCTGCTGTTCGGCTACCCGCTGGCCTATTGGCTGGCGCAGTTGCCGGAGCGTCAGCGCGGGCTGGCGATCCTGGCGGTGATGGTGCCCTTCTGGACCAGCTATCTGGTGAAGACCTTCGCCTGGATGGTCATCCTGGGGCGGACCGGCGTCATCAACCAGATCCTGTCCGGCACGGGAATGCCGCCCCTGCCGCTGCTGCACAACGAGTTCGGCGTGATGGCCGGCATGGTCCACGCCATGCTGCCGCTGGCCGTGCTGACCATGCTGCCGGTGATGACCACCATCGACCGCCGTCTGGTCCAGGCGGCGGAAACCTTGGGCGCGCCGCCGGCCAACGCCTTCTGGCTCGTCTACTTCCAGCTCTCCTTGCCCGGCGTGGCGGCGGCGGGGCTGCTGACCTTCATCTCCTCGCTGGGCTTCTTCATCGTGCCGGCTCTGCTCGGCGGGCCGCAGCAGACCATGCTGGCGCAGCTCATCATCACCCAGATCCAGGAGATGCTGAACTGGGCCTTCGCGGGGGCGCTCGCCACCTTCATGCTGGTCGCGGCTCTGGTCACCTGCTGGGTCTACGACCGGCTGTTCGGCCTGTCCTCCCTGTCGGGAGAAAGCTCCGGGCGGGCCGGCGGCGGCCAGGGCCGTCTGCGCGGCGCCGGGATGACCGTCCTGTCGGCGCTCGCCAAGGCGTCGAACGCGGTGGGCGGTCCGGTGGGGCGCCTGCTGGGGCCGAAGATGATGGACCGGCTGCTGCCGCTCTACTCCGCCCTGGTGATCGTCTTCCTGGTCGCCCCGGCGCTGGTCGTTGTTCCCATCGCCTTCACCACCTCGCCCTTCCTCGACTTCCCGCCGCCGGGCTATGGGCTGGAGTGGTTCCGGGTCTACTTCAACTCCGACCTGTGGGTGTCGGCGACGATCCGGTCGTTCGTGGTGGCCTTCGCCACGGCGATCCTGGCGACGCTGGTGGCCGGTCTGGCCGCGCTGGCGCTCGCCCGCTCCTCCTCGCGCTGGCGGGGGGCGATCTTCGCCTTCTTCCTGGCGCCGATGATCGTGCCGCGCATCGTCATCGCGGTCGGGCTGTTCTACCTGTTCGCCCAGATCGGGCTGGTCGCCACCGACCTCGGCCTCATCATCGGCCACACGGTGCTGGCCCTGCCCTTCGCCTTCGTTGCCATCTCCGCGGTGGTCAAGGGGCACGACTGGCGGCTGGACCAGGCGGCGGCGACGCTGGGGGCGAACCGCTTCAAGACGCTGATGCTGGTCACCGTTCCGCTGATCCGCGGCGGTCTGGTGGCGGCGTTCCTGTTCGCCTTCATCACCTCCTTCGACGAGCTGACCGTGGCGATCTTCGTCAGCGGCGGCGTCAAGACCACGCTGCCCAAGCAGATGTGGGACGACATGATCCTGCAATTGAACCCGACGCTGGCCGCCGTGTCCGTCGTGGTCTTCGCGATCGTGATGGCCCTGCTGCTGATCGCGGAATGGCTGCGCCGTCCGGCGCGGTGATCCGCGGCAACCCCTTTCGGCCGTAACCAACCGACCAAACGCATTCGAGACCACGCATCATGTCCGATTTCGAAGAAGGGTTCGTCCGCCTGTTCACGCAGGCGGCCCGGACCGGACGCGCCCGCCTGTTCGCCCGCTTCAACGGCGAGGCGCTGAGCTTCGCCACGCTCGACCGCCAATCCGACGGCGTGGCGGCGGAGCTGCGGCGGCTGGGGCTGAAGCCCGGCGACCGCGTGGCGCTGATGCTGCGCAACAGCCCGCTGGTGCTGTCCACCCTGTTCGGCCTCGCCAAGGCGGGGCTGGTCTGGGTGCCGATCAACGCCCAGCAGCGCGGCGAGGGCCTGCGCTACATCATCGAGCATTCGGAACCCGGCGCCATCATCGCCGAGGCCGAGTTCCTGCCGGTGATCGCGGAGACCGGGGCGGTGCCCGCGGGCACGCCGCTGATCGTCCAGGGCGATCCGGCGGCGGCGCTGCGGCTGGAGACCCTGCTGGAATCCGGCGCGGCCTTCGAGGAGGCTCCGCCCGCCCCCGACGACGTCTTCGCCATCATGTACACCTCCGGCACCACGGGGCGGCCCAAGGGCGTGCTGGTGTCGCACCGCATGATGCGGCTGGCCGGCGAGGCGGTGGCCCGCGTCTCCGCCGCCCGCGACGGCGACGTGCTGTTCGTGTGGGAGCCGCTGTACCACATCGGCGGCGCCCAGATGATCGTCATGCCGCTGATCCGCGCCGTGTCGCTCGCCATGGTGGACCGTTTCAGCGCCAGCCGCTTCTGGGATCAGGTGCGGGAGTATGGGGCGACCCACATCCACTATCTGGGCGGAATCCTGCAGATCCTGCTGAAGCAGCCCGTCTCCCCGCGCGACCGCGACCACCCCGTGCGCATCGCCTGGGGCGGCGGTTGCCCCAAGGAGACCTGGACGCCCTTCGAGGAGCGGTTCGGCGTGCAGATCCGCGAATGCTACGGCATGACCGAGGCGTCGAGCATCACCACCTGCAACGACGAGGGCGTGGTCGGCGCGGTGGGCCGCCCGATGCCCTGGTTCACCGTGGAACTGCTGGACGGCGAAGGCAAGCCGGTGCCGAAGGGCGAGCGGGGCGAGATCGTCGTCCGCACTGACCGGCCCGGCGCCATCTTCGCCGGCTACTTCCGCAACCCGGAGGCGACGGCCCGCGCGCTGAAGGACGGCGCCCTGCACACCGGCGACCTCGGTTCGCTCGACGACAGCGGCACGCTGCTGTTCCACGGGCGGATGACCGACAGCGTGCGGTGCAAGGGCGAGAACGTCTCGGCCTGGGAGGTGGAGCATGTCGCGGCCACCCACCCCTCCGTCGAGGACTGCGCCATCATCGGCGTCGCCGCCGATGTCGGCGAGCAGGACATCAAGCTGTTCGTGAAGCCAAAGGCCGGGGCGACGCTGGACATCCCGTCCCTGTCCGGCTGGCTCGGACGGCAACTCGCCCCCTATCAGAACCCCCGTTACATCGCGGTGGTGGAGGAGTTCGAGCGGACCCCCAGCCAGCGCATCATGAAACACAAGCTGTCCCCGGCCTTGGACGGCTGCTGGGACCGGCTGGCCCACTGACGGTGCGTCCCAACTTCCCCCGCGAGCCAACCCGGCCCGCGGGGGCTTTTTTTGGGGCCGGTTCCGCTCCTGCCGCTCCTTTGATCGAGCCTGCCTGACTGAAAGCCCTGGACATGCCGCTGCACCGCTGGTTCTCGAACCGCAAGTTATTGCACAAGATTCTGGTTCCGGTTCTCCTCCTGATGATCGTCATGGGCAGCGTCGTCTGGACCGCCCGGAGCGCGATCTCCGAACTGACCGGTTCCACCGCCCGCATCACCGATCTGGTCGCCGACCGGCTCGGCGCGGCGATCGCCGTCCAGTCGGCCCTCGGCGACGCGATGGACACCGAAGCGAACGCCATCGTCGCCCCGTCCCGCGAAGCCATCGACGCCGCCGACGCGCAGCTCAAGGCCAACATCGCCAAGGCGACCGCCGCCATCGACACGCTGGCGGCGGCCTACGACGATCCGGCGCAGCGCGAGAGCATCCAGGCCATCAAGTCCATCGTCGCGGAGTATGAGCGCGTCGCCCGGACGACCGTGGAACTGGCCCGCATCTTCGACACCGACGGCGCCATCCGCGTGTCCATCGACGTGGGCCGCCCAGTCCGGCAGAAGCTGACCGCGGCGCTGGGCGAGCGGGTCGAGCAGAGCATGGCGGAAACGCGGGAGGCCGAGCGGCGCGCCACCGCCCTGTCCGAACAGGTCATGACGCGGCTCTACATGGTCGCGGGCGCCGGATTGCTGTTCGCCTTCGGCCTGCTGGGGTCCATCGTCCTGATCTTCGTCGTGCGTCCGTTGAACCGCCTGACGTCGGAGATGACCTCCATCGCCGCCGGGGACCTGACCGTCGCCATCCAGGGCACGGAGCGCTCGGACGAGGTCGGCCTGCTCGCCCGCGCGCTTCAGGTCTTCAAGAGCAACGGGCTGGACATGCGGCGCCTCCAGGAGGAGAGCGACGCACAGAAGCGCCGGATGGAGGACGACCGCCGGGCCGCCATGCTCGCCCTGGCCGACCAGTTCGACGCGAACGTGCAGGGTGTGGTTCAGGCCGTGGCGCTGGCCGCCCGCCAGCTTCAGAGCAACGCGCAGACGATGACCGGCGCCGCCGAGACGACGACGGAACAGGCCTCCTCGGTCGCCGCCGCGACGGAGCAGGCGTCGGCGAACGTCGCGACCGTCGCCGCGGCGTCGGAGCAGTTGGGAAGCTCCATCGGCGAGATCGGGCGTCAGGTGAACGGCGCGGCGACGGTCGCCCGCGACGCGGTGGCCGAGGGGGAACGGACCAACGCGCTGGTGGAGCGGTTGTCCACCGCCGCCCAGAAGATCGGCGACGTCGTCAACCTGATCCAGAACATCGCCTCCCAGACCAACCTGCTGGCGTTGAACGCCACCATCGAGGCGGCGCGCGCGGGCGAGTCCGGCAAGGGCTTCGCCGTGGTGGCGGGCGAGGTGAAGGCGCTGGCCACCCAGACCTCGCAGGCGACCGAGGAGATCGCCAGCCAGATCACCGAGATCCAGGCGATCACCGAAGGCACCGTGACGGCCATCCGCAAGATCGCCCGGACCATCGCCGACGTGGACGCCATCGCCGGTGCCATCGCCGCCGCGGTGGAGGAGCAGACCGCCGCAACGCACGAGATCGGCCGCAACATCCAGCAGGCGGCCCAGGGCACCCGGCTGGTCTCCGGCAACATCGGCGGCGTCAGCCAGTCGGCCACCGACGTGCGCGCGGCCGCCGCGGAGGTGCTGGACGCCGCGACCGGCCTGTCCCGCGATTCCGACCTGCTGCGCGACGAGATCCAGGGCTTCATCGCCCGCGTCCGCGCCGGCTGACGTCTGGGCAAATGCGTGGCTCCCGCGTGACCATTTTTGCGCCACGCGGGGGCAGCGCCCCCGACGGCGGATTTCGTGGTAGGATGGCGGTCCACAGTCGGAAGCCTTTGGAACCCATGTCGAGCCTGTCCAGCGGCCTCAACGCCCTCATCGCCACGGTCCTGCGCAGCCACCCGTCGCTGCGGGTGCTGCCGGTGTCCCGCTACACCCAGGATCAGGCCGCCGCCTACGCCGCCGTCAACGGGCGGGCCATCGCGCACGCCGTCGACGGGCGGGGGCGGCAGTCGCTTCTGGTCGCCCTGACCGGGCTGGATTACGTCAGCGTCTGCGACCTCGACCACGACCTGACGGTTCCCGCCGAACAGCCGGTGTCGCTGGTCGTGCCCGAGCTGCGCGGCGGGCTGCTCGCCCGCTTCACCCCGCGCACCGCCGGGGACGTGTGCCGGATCGTCGAGGCCGTCTGCCCCTGATCCGGCGCAACAGTCCTCGCGTTGGGCGCCCACCCAACCCTCCCCCACTTCGCGGGGGAGGGCATTGGGACCTCAGGCGGGCTGCATGCTGCCCGTCTGCTGGAAGCGCAGGTGCCAGGAGAAGGCCTCCTCCAGCAGGTGCGGCGTGTGGCCGCCGCGCTGGAGCGCACGGCGGTGATAATCCATCGCCAGCTCGCGGTAGCTGGGATGGACGCAGTTGCGGATGATCGTCTCCGCCCGCTCCCGCGGGGCGAGGCCGCGCAGGTCGGCCAGACCGGTTTCCGTCACCAGAACGTCCACGTCATGCTCGTTGTGGTCGGTGTGGGTGACCATCGGCACGACGCTGGAAATTTTCCCATCCTTCGCCAAAGACTTGGTGACGAAGATGGCGAGGTGGGCGTTGCGCGCGAAGTCGCCGGACCCGCCGATGCCGTTCATCATCTGCGTGCCGTTGACGTGGGTGGAGTTCACGTTGCCGTAGATGTCGCACTCCAGCGCCGTGTTGATGCCGATCACGCCCAGCCGGCGGATGACCTCCGGATGGTTGGAGATTTCCTGCGGGCGCAGCAGCAGCCGTCCCTTGTAGCTCCCGATCCTTGGCAGGACCTCTGCGTATTTCCCGGCGCTCAGCGTGATGGAGGAGCCCGACGCGAAGGTCAGCTTGCCCGCGTCGAACAGTTCGAAGGTGCTGTCCTGGAGGACCTCGCTGTACATGGTCAGGTCGTGGAACGGGCTGTCGATCATGCCGTGCAGCACGGCGTTGGCAATGGTCCCGATCCCGGCCTGGAGCGGATTCAGCGAGCGGCCCAGCCGGCCCTGCCGCACCTCGCGGTCGAGGAACTCGATCAGGTGGCCGGCGATGTCCTTCGTCTCCCCGTCCGGCGGCAGGATGGTGGCGCTGCTGTCCTGCTTGCGCGTCACCACGATGGCCGCGATCCTCGACGGGTCGATGGGGATGTAGGGCAGCCCGGCGCGGCTTTCCGCCGTCACCACCGGGATCGGCTCGCGGAAGGGGCGGCGCGTCGGGATGTAGACGTCGTGCATCCCCTCCAGGTCGAGCGGCTGGGTCAGGTTCAATTCGACGATGACCTTCTCCGCCAGGATGGCGAAGGTCGCGGAGTTGCCGATGGAGGTGGTCGGGACGATCCCGCCCGTCTCCGTGATCGCGCAGGCCTCGATCACCGCCACGTCCACCGGACCCATCTGGCGGGAGCGCAGAAGCTCCACCGTCTCCGACAGGTGCTGATCGACGAACATCACCTCGCCGCGGTTGATCGCCTTGCGCAGCACCGGGTCGGCCTGGAACGGCAGGCGGCGGGCCAGCACCCCGGCCTCCGTCAAAATCCGGTCCACGTCGTTGCCGAGCGAGGCGCCGGTCATCAGCGTGATCTTCAGGCGCTCCGTCGCGGCGCGTTCGGCCAGCGCCAGCGGAACCGCCTTGGCGTCCCCGGCGCGGGTGAAGCCGCTCATGCCGATGGTCATGCCGTCGCGGATCAGCAGAGCCGCCTCTTCCGGCGTCACCACCTTTCCCCACAGGGACTTCAGGCGAATACGGTCGCGGTACATGGTTGTCCTTTGAACATTCTCGGGCGTTTGCGGCGGCGTTTGCGGCGGATGATCCGCTCGTTTTGTCGTTGCAGGCAGTCATAAGACCCCGTTTCGCAGCGCTGCAATTGCCCGTCCAACATATCAGGGCGACCTAATGGGCATGAATGGCCGCCCTGCGCCGCCGCTTCCGAACGCCCGGTTGTGCCCCGGCACCGCCCTGGGGCATATGGATGAGTCTTCCCGCCGCGAGCCGTTTGCGGCCAATGAGAAGTCCATTCAGGGAGTTTCCGCCGATGCGTTTCTCGTCCCTCACCGACCGCATCCGCGGCGACCGCGTCGCGGCCTGGGACATCCATTTCGCCGCCTGGGCCGCCAAGGGGCGCGGCGAGGACGTGATCGTGCTGAGCGTCGGCGACCCGGATTTCGACACGCCGGCCCCGGTGCGGGACGCCGCCATCGCCGCCCTGCACGCCGGGGACACCCACTACACCCCCATTCCGGGCCGGCCGGAGCTGCGCGCCGCACTCGCCCGCGACGTCGCCCGCCGCACCGGCCTGCCGGTCGAGCCGGAGAACGTCATCGTCTGCGCCGGGGCGCAGAACGGCCTGTTCAACGCCACCCTCTGCCTCGTCGAGGCGGGGGACGAGGTGCTGGTGCCGGAGCCGATGTACCTGACCTACGAAGCCTGCGTCCGCGCGTCGGGCGCCGCGCTGGTCCCGGTGGCCCCGGACGCCGCCACGCTGCGGCTGGACCCGGCGGCGCTGGCCGCCGCGGTCACCCCGCGCACCCGCGCCATCTTCCTGGCGACCCCCGCCAACCCCACCGGCATCGTGATGTCCATGGAGGAACTGGAGGCCGTGGCCGACCTCGCCCGCCGCCACGACCTGTGGGTGGTCGCCGACGAGGTCTACGCCAGCCTGACCTTCGACCGTCCGCACATAAGCATCGCCACCCTGCCCGGCATGGCGGAGCGCACCGTGACCATCAACAGCCTGTCCAAGTCGCACGCCATGACCGGCTGGCGCGCCGGCTGGGTGGTCGCCCCGGCACCGCTGGTCGCCCATATGGGCACGCTGGCGCTGTGCATGCTCTACGGACTGCCGGGCTTCGTGCAGCAGGCGGCGCTGGTCGCCGTCGAGCAGGGCGACGAGGCGGTGGCGGCGATGCGCGAGGGCTACCGCCGCCGCCGCGACATCGCGCTGGAGGCGCTCGGCTCCGTTCCCGGCCTGCGCTGCCTGAAGCCGGAGGCGGGCATGTTCATGCTGGTGGACGTGCGCGGCACCGGCCTTCCGACCATGGAGTTCGCGTGGCGGCTGTTCCGCGAGACCGGCGTGTCGGTGCTGGACGCCGGCGCCTTCGGCCCGGCGGCGGCGGGCTGCGTCCGCCTGTCCTTCGCGGTCGGCGAGGCCGAGCTTGCCGAAGCCTGCCGCCGCATCGCCGCCTTCGTGACGGGGTTGGAGGGGGTGCTCTGATGACATAGCCCTCTCCCCGGAGGGGAGAGGGGACTCTCGACGCCCCCTCGACTCTGTTACCGAGCGTTACAAATCTAACCCCTTCTGGACATATTCCGCGCGCGGCGCCGTGATAGCGTCCCGCCGGGATCGGGGCCCGGGATCGGAGCTGGGCCGCCGGCCTCCCTCCCGACGCGACTTTCCGGACGACGCCCGCAGGCGATGAAGGACCCGATGGATTTGGATACGCCCCTCAAACCGCCCCCCGCGCCCGGGACGGACAACCCCGCCACGGCAGCACCGGAGTCCCGCAGGGACCAGCGGACCGGCGCGCCGAAGCGCCGCTCGATCCTGGGCCGGGTGGTGGCGTGGCTTGTGGTGCTGTCCCTGATCGGCGGCGGGGTGTGGTGGTTCGCCTTCCGCCCGGCGCCGGAGATGGCGGCGCGCGGCGGCCCCGGCGGCTTCCGGCCCGGCATGCCGACCGCCTCGCCGGTGGTGACCGCCACGGTGGAGAAGGGCGACATGCCGATCCGGCTGAACGGGCTGGGCACCGTCTCGTCGCTCGCCACCGTCACGGTGCGCCCGCAGGTCGGCGGGCAGCTCACCCAGGTCGCCTTCACCGAAGGGCAGACCGTGCAGAAGGGCGACTTCCTGGCGGAGGTGGACCCGCGCCCCTTTCAACTCGCCGTCGAGCAGGCGGAGGCCCAGCTTCTGCGCGATCAGGCGCTTCTGAAGAACGCCCGGCTGGACCTGGAGCGCTACCGGCTGCTGGTCAAGCAGGACTCCATCGCCAAGCAGCAGCGCGACACCCAGGAATCGCTGGTCCAGCAGTATGAAGGCACGGTGAAGGCCGATCAGGTCGCGGTGGAGAACGCCAAGCTGAACCTGTCCTACACCCGCATCACCGCACCCGTCTCGGGCCGCGCCGGGCTGCGGTTGGTCGATCCCGGCAACTACGTCACGGCGGGGGAGGCCGGCGGCATCGTCGTCATCACGCAAGTGCAGCCGATCTCCGTCCTGTTCACCCTGCCGGAGGACAACATCCCGGCCATCATGAAGCGGCTGCGCGACGGGGCGCACCTGCCGGTGACCGCCTACGACCGGACGCGCGACCGCGTGCTGGCGACCGGCACCCTGACCACGGTGGACAACCAGATCGACGTGACCACCGGCACGGTCAAGCTGCGCGCCCAGTTCGACAACGCCGACCAGTCGCTGTTCCCCAACCAGTTCGTCAACGTCCAGCTTCTGGTGGACACGCTGGCCGGTGTGCCGATGGTCCCGGTGGCCGCGGTGCAGCGCGGCGCGCCCGGCACCTACGTCTATGTGGTGAACCGCGAGGACAGCACGGCTTCGGTCCGCCCGGTGACGCTCGGTCCCAGCGACGGGGCGAAGACCGTGATCACCAAGGGCCTGCGCCCCGGCGAGACGGTGGTGACGCAGGGTGCCGACCGGCTGCGCGAGGGCGCGAAGGTCGCGGCGACCGATGGTTCGGCCCAGCCGGCGGCCCCCGCACCGTCCAGCGAGGGGCCGCGCCCGCAACGCCGCCCCCAGCGCAACGCATCGTGACGGCGGCGCAGCGCGGCGGACCTTCCCCATGAACATTTCCCACCCCTTCGTCGTCCGCCCGGTCGCCACCTCGCTGCTGATGCTGGCGATCCTGCTGGTCGGGGCGGTGTCCTACCGCTTTCTGCCGCTGTCGGCGCTGCCGGCGGTGGAATACCCGACGATCCAGGTCCAGACCTTCTTCCCCGGCGCCAGCCCGGAGGTGATGACGTCCTCCGTCACCGCCCCGCTGGAACGCCAGCTCGGCCAGATGCCGGGGCTGGTCCAGATGTCCTCGGTCAGCGCCGCCGGGGCGTCGGTCATCACGCTCCAGTTCGGGCTGGAACTCAGCATCGACATCGCGGAGCAGGAGGTGCAGGCGGCCATCAACGCCGCCGGCAACCTGCTGCCCTCCGACCTGCCGGCCCCGCCGATCTACGCCAAGGTCAACCCGGCGGACGCGCCGATCCTGACGCTGGCGCTGACCTCCAAGACCCTGCCGCTGACCCAGGTGCAGGATCTGGCGGACAGCCGCTTCGCCCAGAAACTCTCGCAGCTTCCCGGCGTCGGTCTGGTCAGCCTCAGCGGCGGGCACCGGCCCGCGGTGCGCATCCGCGCCAATGTCCAGGCGCTGGCCGCCTATGGCCTGAACATCGACGACCTGCGCAGCACCATCAACACGGCCAACGTCAATTCGCCGAAGGGCACCATCGACGGGCCGACCCGCAACTACACCATCAACGCCAACGACCAGCTCCGCCGGGCCGACGAGTACAAGGACCTCGTCATCGCCTACCGCAGCGGCGCCCCTGTGCGCCTGTCCGACGTGGCCGACGTGCTGGACAGCGCCGAGAACACCCGGCTGGGCGCCTGGATGAACGACACGCCCGCCATCCTCCTGAACATCCAGCGCCAGCCCGGCGCCAACGTGATCGAGGTGGTGGACCGGGTGAAGGAGATGCTGCCCAACCTGACCGCCGCCCTGCCGGGCTCCGTCGAGGTCGCCGTCCTGACCGACCGCACCGTGACCATCCGCGCCTCCGTCGAGGATGTGCAGACGGAGATGATGGTGGCCATGGGGCTGGTGGTCCTGGTGATCTTCCTGTTCCTGCGCAACATCCCGGCGACGGTGATTCCCAGCCTGTCGGTGCCGCTGTCGCTGGTCGGCACCTTCGCGGTGATGTATCTGGCGGGCTTCAGCCTGAACAACCTGTCGCTGATGGCGCTGACCGTCGCGACCGGCTTCGTCGTGGACGACGCCATCGTGATGATCGAGAACATCGCCCGCCATGTGGAACGCGGCGAATCTCCGCTCCAGGCCGCGCTGAAGGGATCGAAGCAGATCGGCTTCACCATCGTGTCGCTGACCGTCTCGCTGATCGCGGTGCTGATCCCGCTGCTGTTCATGGGCGACGTGGTGGGCCGGCTGTTCCGCGAATTCGCCATCACGTTGGCCGTCACCATCCTGATCTCCGCCGTCGTCTCGCTGACGCTGGTGCCGATGCTCTGCGCCAAGCTGCTGCGCCACCGCGAGCCGCGGGAAATGTCCGCCATCGCCCGGCGCAGCGAGGCGTGGTTCGACGCGGTGATCGCCGGCTATGGCCGCACTTTGCGCTGGGTGCTGGACCGTCAGGGGGCGACGCTGCTGGTAGCTGCCGGGACGCTGGCGCTGACGGTGGTGCTCTACGCCGCCATCCCCAAGGGCTTCTTCCCGGCGCAGGACACCGGCCTGATCCAGGGCGTGACGGAGGCCACCCAGTCCGTCTCCTACGCCGCCATGGCGGAGCGGCAGCGGGCGCTGGCGGTGGAGGTGCTGAAGGACCCCGACGTGGTCAGCCTGTCCTCCTTCATCGGGGTGGACGGCACGAACACCACCATGAACAGCGGGCGCTTCCTCATCAACCTGAAGCCGAAGGAGGAGCGGACGGACCATGTGGCCGACATCATCCGCCGCATCCGCCACAACACCGCCCAGGTTCCCGGGATCGAGCTGTTCATGCAGCCGGTGCAGGACCTGACCATCGACGCCACGGTCAGCCGCACCCAGTACCAGTTCGTCCTTGAGGACGCGAACCCCGACGAACTGCGCGTCTGGGCGCCGAGGCTGCTCGGCCGGCTGGCCGAACTGCCGGAGATCACCGACGTCACCAGCAACCTTCAGGAAAAGGGCCTGTCGGCCGCCATCACCATCGACCGCGACACCGCCGCGCGCTATGGCGTCACCACGGCGGCCATCGACAACGCGCTCTACGACGCCTTCGGCCAGCGCATCGTCTCCACCATCTTCACCCAGGCCAACCAGTTCCGCGTGATCCTGGAGGCCGACCCGGACCGCATGTCGGTGGACGAGCTGCTGACCTCCATCCACCTGCCCTCGGCGGGCGGCGGGCAGGTGCCGCTGGCCGCCTTCGCGCGGATGGAGGTGCGCAACGCGCCGCTCCAGATCAACCATTACGGCCAGTTCCCGGCGGTCACCGTCTCCTTCAACCTCGCGCCGGGGGTGTCGCTGGGCGCCGCGGTCGAGGCCATCGAGGCGGCGGAGCGGGAACTCGGCCTGCCGGCCAGCGTGCTGACCCGCTTCCAGGGCGCCGCGCTGGCCTTCCAGGCGTCGCTGGGCAACCAGCTTCTGCTGATCCTGGCGGCCATCGTCACGATGTACATCGTGCTGGGCGTCCTCTACGAGAGCTACATCCACCCGATCACGATCCTGTCCACCCTGCCCTCGGCGGGCGTCGGGGCGCTGATCGCGCTGATGCTGGCCGGGCACGATCTGGACATCATCGCCATCATCGGCATCATCCTGCTGATCGGCATCGTGAAGAAGAACGCGATCATGATGATCGACTTCGCGCTCGACGCCGAACGGGAGGAGGGCAAGCCCCCGCGCGAGGCGATCTATCAGGCCTGCCTGCTGCGCTTCCGCCCGATCCTGATGACGACCATGGCGGCGCTGCTGGGCGCCCTGCCGCTGATGCTCGGCACCGGCACGGGGTCGGAGCTTCGCCAGCCCATGGGCGTGTCCATCGTCGGCGGGCTGATCCTCAGCCAGCTTCTGACCCTCTACACCACGCCGGTGATCTATCTGGCCTTCGACCGGCTGGCCGCGCGTTTGCGCGGGCGCCCCGACGGGCAGACGGAAGGGGCCGCACGATGAGCTGGGCGGCCAACCTGTCCGCGCCCTTCATCCGGCGGCCCGTCGCCACCACCCTGCTGACGCTGGGGCTGGCGCTGGCCGGGGCGCTGGGCTTCCTCGGGCTGCCGGTGTCGCCGCTGCCGCAGGTGGATTTCCCGACCATCTCGGTCAGCGCCTCGATGCCCGGCGCCAGCCCGGAGACGATGGCGGCCAGCGTCGCCACACCGCTGGAACGGCATCTGGCGCAGATCGCCGACGTGACGGAGATGACCTCCTCCAGTTCCGCCGGATCGACGCGCATCACGCTCCAGTTCGGGTTGAGCCGCGACATCGACGCCGCGGGCCGCGAGGTGCAGGCGGCCATCAACGCCGCCCGCGCCGACCTGCCGTCCAGCCTGCGGAGCAACCCGACCTACCGCAAGGTCAACCCCGCCGACGCGCCGATCATGATCCTGACCATGACCTCGGCCACGCTCAGCCAGGGTCAGCTTTACGATTCCGCCGCGACGGTGCTCCAGCAGAAGCTGTCGCAGGTGGAGGGCATCGGGCAGGTCACCATCGGCGGCAGCTCGCTTCCCGCCGTGCGGGTGGCGCTGAACCCCCGCGCGCTGTTCCAGTACGGCATCGGGCTGGAGGACGTGCGGGCGGCCATCGCGTCGGCCAACGCCAACGCCCCCAAGGGCGCCGTCGAGGACGGGGATCTGCGGTTCCAGATCTACACCAACGATCAGGCCCGCAAGGCGGAAGAATACCGCTCCCTCATCATCGCCTACCGCAACGGGGCCGCGGTCCGCCTGTCCGACGTGGCCGAGGTGTCGGACAGCGTGGAGGATCTGCGCCACGCCGGCATCACCAACGGCAAGCCCTCCGTCCTTCTGATCCTGAACCGCCAGCCGGGGGCGAACATCATCGAGACGGTGGACCGGGTGAAGGCCATGCTGCCGGAGCTTCGGGCCTCCATCCCCGCCGACATCGACCTGTCGGTTTCCAGCGACCGCACCACGACCATCCGCGCCTCGCTGGCGGAGGTGGAGCACACTTTGATCATCGCCGTCGGGCTGGTGGTGATGGTGGTGTTCCTGTTCCTGCGCAACGCGCGGGCCGCCCTGATCCCCAGCGTGGTCGTGCCGGTGTCGCTGGTCGCCACCTTCGGCGCCATGTATCTGCTCGGCTACAGCCTGAACAACCTGTCGCTGATGGCGCTGACCATCGCCACGGGCTTCGTGGTGGACGATGCCATCGTCGTGCTGGAGAACATCGCCCGCCACATCGAGAACGGCATGTCCCGCACCCAGGCCGCGCTGCGCGGCGCGCGGGAGGTGGGGTTCACCGTCCTGTCGATGAGCGTGTCGCTGGTCGCCGTCTTCATCCCGATCCTGCTGATGGGCGGAATCGTCGGGCGGCTGTTCCGCGAATTCGCTCTCACGCTGTCCATCGCCATCCTCGTCTCGATGGTCGTCAGCCTGACCACCACGCCGATGATGTGCGCCGTCCTGCTGCGGGAGCCGCGCAAGTCCAGGGAGCCGGGCCGCGTCGTCGGCGCGTTGCGGCGCTTCGGTGCCCGGATCGGCGGCGGCACGCTGCGCCTCTACGACCGGACGCTGACGGCGGCGCTCGACAACAGCCTGCTGACCATGGTGGTCTTCGCGGCGACCGTGGTGCTCTCCGTCCATCTCTTCACGATCATTCCAAAGGGCTTCTTCCCGCAGCAGGACACGGGCCGCCTGAACGGCTTCGTCGTGGCGGACCAGAGCACCTCCTTCGCCCTGATGAAGGAGAAGATGGAGCGCTTCGTGGCGCTGGTGCAGGCCGACCCGGCGGTGGACACGGTGGTGGGCTACACCGGCGGCAGCCGGACCAACAGCGGTTACATGGCCGTCTCGCTGAAGCCATTGGCGGAGCGCGGCGTGACGGCGGACGAGGTGATCGCCCGGCTGCGCACCCAGCTTTCCCAAGTGCCCGGCGCCAACCTGTATCTGTCGGCCATGCAGGATCTGAGGGCGGGGGCCAGACAGGCCAACGCCAATTACCAGTTCACCCTTCAGGGCGACACGCTGGACGAGTTGCAGACCTGGGCGCCCCGCCTGACCCAGGCGCTTCAGCAGGTCCCGGAACTGACGGAGGTGAACTCCGACCAGCAGCAGCGCGGGCTGGCGCTGGAGGTCACGGTGGACCGCGACGCCGCGGCGCGGCTGGGCCTGTCCTACAGCCAGATCAACAACACGCTCTACGACGCCTTCGGCCAGCGCTCCGTCTCGACCATCTTCAACCCTCTGAACCAGTACCGCGTCATCATGGAGGTCGCTCCCCAATACCGTGAGGACCCGGAGATGATGAAGGACCTCCTCATCAGCACCTCGGGCGGGGCGGTCAGTGGGACGCAGGCGACCAGCGGCATCGCCGGGGCGGCCACGGCCGACACCGAGGCCGCGCGCAACCAGCGCATCAACCAGATCGCCAGCACCGGGCGCACCGCCGCCTCCACCGGATCGGCGCTCAGCACGGGGGTGGAGACGATGATCCCGCTCTCGGCCTTCGCCCGCGTCTCGCTGGAGAACACGCCGCTGTCGGTGAACCACCAGGGACCGTTCGTCGCGACCACCCTCTCCTTCAACCTCGCCCCCGGCGTCTCGCTGGGGGAGGGGCTGGCCGTCATCCGCCACACCATGGACCGCATCAGCGTGCCGACCACCATCCAGGGCAGCTTCCAGGGCACCGCGCGGGTGTTCCAGCAGTCCATCGGCGATCAGCCGGTGCTGATCCTGGCCGCGCTCCTGGCCGTCTACATCGTGCTGGGCGTGCTGTACGAGAGCTACATCCACCCGCTGACGATCCTGTCCACCCTGCCCTCCGCCGGGGTGGGAGCGCTGGTCGCGCTGATGGCGTTCAACAAGGAGTTGAGCATCATCGCGCTGATCGGCGTCATCCTGCTGATCGGCATCGTCAAGAAGAACGCGATCATGATGATCGACGTGGCCCTGGAGGCGGAGCGGAGCGAGGGGCTGGACCCGCGCACCGCGATCCACCGCGCCTGCCTGCTGCGCTTCCGCCCGATCATGATGACCACCGTCGCCGCCCTTCTGGGCGCCCTGCCGCTCGCCATGGGCAGCGGCGACGGGGCGGAACTGCGCCAGCCGCTGGGCATCGCCATCGTCGGCGGTCTGGTCGTCAGCCAGATGCTGACCCTCTACACGACGCCGGTCACCTACCTGTACCTCGACCGCTTCCGGCTGTGGTGCCGGCGGCGGCAGCGGCCCGGCGCGAGTGTCGCGGTATGATGGCGGCGTTCGCCGACCAATCCCTCTCCCGCCCCGGGAGAGGGTGCCCGCGACAGCGGGCGGGTGAGGGTCGTGCGAGGATCGAGGCGCTGATCCTCGGCGGCACCCTCACCCTTCCCACGCCTGCGGCGCGGGCCCCTTCCCTCTCCCGGGGCGGGAGAGGGGATTGACCGTGGATGGACCTGACATGACGACGACGTTCGGGCGGCGCGCCCGTCTCCTGGGCACGGCGCTCGGCGCCCTCACCCTGCTGTCGGCCTGCGCGGTGGGGCCGGATTACGAGCGGCCCTCCGCCCCCGTGCCGCCCGCCTACAAGGAGGGCGGCGTCACCCCCGTGGCCTTCGCCCCCGCCATCCCACGGGAGGACGGCTGGCGCCCCGCCGCACCCGGACAGACGGAGGCCGGTCCCTGGTGGACCGTCTTCCGCGATCCGGTGCTGGACGGGCTGATGCAGCGGGTGGAGGTGGACAATCAGAGCCTGAAGGCGGCGGAGGCCGCCTACCGGCAGGCGAAGGCGCTGGCGGACCAGGCCCGCTCCGGCTACTTCCCCATCCTGTCGGCCAGCGGCGGGGCGGACCGGGCGGGCACCGTGGGATCGGGCAACCGCAACAGCTCCGGCATCACCGGCGGCCGGATCGGCAACCCGGTGACCACCTACGACGCCGGACTGGGAGCGAGCTGGGCGCCGGACCTGTGGGGCCGCATCCGCCGCTCGGTGGAGAGCAACGACGCCAACCTCCAGGCCAGCGCCGCCGACCTCGCCGCCGCCCGCCTGTCGGCGCAGGCGCAGTTGGCCTCGGCCTATTTCCAGTTCCGCGTGGCGGACGAGCGCAAGGCGCTGCTGGAGCGGGCCATCGCCGCCTACCGTCAGTCGCTGGAGATCGCCCGCAACCGCCACGCCGTGGGCACGGCGACGCTGGCCGACGTCTTCACGGCGGAAACGCAGGTCCGCTCCACCGAGTCGCAACTCGTGGCGCTGGGGGTGCAGCGCGCCCAGTTCGAACACGCCATGGCGGTGCTGGTCGGGCAGGCGCCCGCCGCCTTCGCGCTGGCCCCGGCGCCGCTGACCGCCACGGTTCCGGCGGTCCCGCCCGGCGTGCCCTCGGCCCTGCTGGAGCGCCGCCCGGACATCGCCGCGGCGGAGCGGCAGATGGCCCAGGCCAACGCCCAGATCGGCATCGCGGAGTCGGCCTGGTATCCCGACGTGGTGCTGACCGGCTCCCTCTCCAACAGCGCGACGATCCTGCCGCGGCTGTTCCAGGCGCCGACCGCGATCTGGGCGGTCGGGGCGCAGATCGCGCAGACCCTGTTCGACGGCGGCACGCGGGAGTCGGAGGTGGCGCTGCGCCGCGCCGTCTTCGACCAGAGCGTGGCGCAGTACCGCCAGACAGTGCTGACCGCCTTCCAGGAGGTGGAGGACCAGCTCGCCGCGCAGCGCATCCTGGCGCAGCAGGCCACCGTCCAGGACGACGCCGTGCGGCTGGCGCGGGAGGCCGAGCGGCTGACCCTGAACCAGTACCGGGCCGGCACCCTGCCCTACAGCAGCGTCCTGACCGCCCAGACCGCCGCGTTGTCGGACGAGGAGAGCGCCTTGTCCGTCCGGCAGAGCCGCCTTCTGGCCGCCGTGGCTCTCCTCCAGGCGCTGGGCGGTACGCCGGATTTTTAATCCGGATATAGGCTGGACTACCCCTTCGGATTCGGCGTCGGAAGGGGTGCGGCGGCGGTCCGGCCAATTCCTTGGAAAAACTGATGAAATCCACGCTTTTGCGACGGAGGGAGGCGGCGCCGGGGTCATCCGGCTGGACGGGCTAGCCCGCAATTTCAGTAACGGGGGCGGGAACTTGCGATTTATCTGAGTCCCGTGCATTCAACCCCCAAGAAGAGCAGGCGTAGCATGATCCTCGATGCTCGCTCGGTGTCGTCCGACACCAAACTAGACGCCGACCTCTGCATCGTTGGCGCCGGCGCCGCGGGGCTTGCCATAGCCCGTGCGCTGGCCGGTTCCCGCTGGAAGATCGTTCTTCTGGAAAGCGGCGGGCTCGACCCCGACGGCCACACCCAGTCGCTCTACGCCGGGGAGAATCTCGGCCTGCCCTACGAGCGCCTCGCCACCGCGCGCAGCCGCTATTTCGGCGGCAGCACCAATTGCTGGGGCGGCTTCTGCCGGCCCTTCGAGCCGATCGACATGGAGGCGCGGCCCTGGGTGCCGAACAGCGGCTGGCCCTTCGGGCCGGAGATGCTGGCCCCCTACCACGCCCGCGCCCACACCCATCTGAACCTGCCGTCGCGCATCTACGACAACGCCCATTGGGAAAAGGCCCTCGCCCCCGAGGGGATCGGCTTCCTGCCCGTGGAGGGCGGCGCCCTGGAGAACCGCGTCGCCCAGATCAGCGACCAACCGCGCGTCGGCGTCTCCTCCGTGGACGAGATCGTCCAGGCCACCAACATCGCCTGCTACCTGAACGCCAACGTCACCGAGTTCGAGACCAACGACACCGCCACGGTGGTGGAGCGGGTCCGCTGCGCCGCCCTGAACGGCGCCCGCTTCACCGTCAGCGCCCGGCAGTTCGTCCTGTGCTGCGGCGGCATCGAGAACGCCCGCCTGCTGCTGCTCTCCAACCGGGTGCAGAGCGCCGGGCTGGGCAACACCCACGATCTGGTCGGGCGCTACTTCACGGATCACCCGCGCATCAAGGCCAGCTCCGTCCGTCTGACCGATCAGGCGCGCCATCGCCGCCTTTACGACATGACGCTGACCCTGTCGCGCCGCCGGCTGAACGCCAAGCATCTGCCCATCGCCGCCTCGCTCTCCCCGACGGCGGAGGCGCAGCGCCGGCTGGGGCTGCTGAACTCCCGCAGCTATCTGGTGGCGCAGTACCATGGCGAGGCGACCGCCGGGGTGCGGGCGCTGCACGACCTGCGCATGCTGATGTCCGACCGGCGCAAGTTCGGCCACGCCGAGGGCGACCTGCGCGCCCTGCTGCGCGAGGCGATGCCGCAGATCGCGCTGCATCTGCCGAACCTCGCCTACGCGCTGTTCGACAATGTGGTGAACCCGGCCTGGGTGGCGCGCAGCTTCCTTCTGGAAACCATCGTGGAGCCGGTACCCAACCCCGACAGCCGCGTGACCCTGGCGGCGGAGCGCGACGCGCTGGGCCTGAACCGGGCCGACACCATCTGGCGGCTGACCGCGCAGGACCGCGACAACTTCCTGCGCACCCACGAGCTGGTGCGGACGGAGCTGACCCGCCACGGCCTGATCACGGTGACGGAAGCCGACCCGCAGGAGGCCGCCGAGCGCGCCTGGGCGGAGCGCATCTCCTGGTGCTGGCACCATATGGGCACGACCCGCATGCACGATGACCCGAAACAGGGCGTGGTGGACGCGCGCTGCAAGGTGCACGGGGTGCACAACCTCTACATCGGCGGCAGCTCCGTCTTCCCCAGCATGGGCTGCGACCATCCGACCATCAACCTCGTGGCTCTGGCCTTCCGGCTGGCCGAGGAGATGTCGGCCCGCCTGCAGCACGACCGCGCCGTCACCGTGGAGGACCAGCAGGCCGCCTGAACGGGAGCCGCCTGAACGGGAGCCGCCCAAACGGGAACCGGCGGCCTCCTCAACCCCAATCCCCATTGACCAAGAAATCAGCTCAACTACTCTTGAACCAGATTGGGTCCAAAGGACAAGAGAAGTTGGGGACGGGTATGGCGGACGATATCGGAACGGGAAGCCCGGACCTCTTGCTGCGATTCCAGGCCATGCTGGACACGGTGCCGGACGGGATCGTCATCATCGATTCCCAAGGGCTGGTCCAGACCTTCAACCCGGCCTGCGAGCGGCTGTTCGGCTGGACCGCGGCGGAGGTCGTCGGGCGGAACGTCAAGATGCTGATGCCGCCCCCCTACCGGGAGGAGCATGACGGCTATCTGGAGCGCTACCACCGGACCGGGGAGCGCCGGATCATCGGCATCGGGCGGGAGGTGACCGGCCTGCGCCGCGACGGCACCACCTTCCCCATGGAGCTGTCGGTGGGCGAAGCCTGCCGGGAGACCGAGGGCGGAGGCGGGGTCTACATCGGCATCATCCGCGACATCAGCGAGCGCAAGCGGGCCGAGACCGCCCTGCGGGAGCGGGAGGCCCGTCTGACCTCCATCCTGGAAACCGTGCCCGAGGCGATCATCGTCATCAGCGAGCAGGGGCTGATCGAGTCCTTCAGCCCGGCGGCGGAGCGGCTGTTCGGCTACGGCGCCGCGGAGGTGAAGGGGCGGAACGTCAGCATGCTGATGCCCTCCCCCTACCGGGAGCAGCACGACCGCTACATGGACCATTACCTGACCACGGGCGAACGGCGGATCATCGGCATCGGGCGGGTGGTTTCCGGCCTGCGCCGCGACGGTTCCGTCTTCCCCATGGAGCTGGCGGTCGGCGAGGTGCAGTTGGCCGGGCACCGCTGCTTCACCGGCTTCATCCGCGACCTGACCGAGCGGCAGGCGACCGAGAAGCGCCTTCAGGAGCTTCAGGCGGAGCTTCTCCACGTCAGCCGGGTCAGCGCCATGGGCCAGATGGCCTCGACCCTGGCGCACGAGCTGAACCAGCCGCTGACCGCCGTCATCAACTACGCCAAGGCGGTGAAGCGCCTGCTGGACCGCCCGGACGGGGCGGACAAGGCGCGGGAGACGATGGACAAGGCCACCGCCCAGGCCGCCCGCGCCGGCCAGATCATCCGCCGCCTGCGCAACTTCATCGAGAAGGGCCAGACCGAACACACGGTGGAAAGCATCGGCAAGGTCGTGGAGGAAGCCAGCGCCCTCGCCCTGGTCGGCGCCAAGGAGCGCAGCGTCCATGTCCGGCTGGAGATGAGCGGCGACGAGCGGCCCGTGCTGATCGACAAGATCCAGATCCAGCAGGTCGTCCTGAACCTCGTCCGCAACGCCATCGAGGCCATGGCCGAGTCGGAGGTTCGGGAACTGACGGTCGCCACCGGCCCCGACCCGGATTCCGCGGCGCTGATGCGCGTCACCGTGCGGGACACCGGCCCCGGGCTGGACGGGAGCGTGCTGGCCCAGCTCTTCCAGCCCTTCGTCACCACCAAGGAGAAGGGCATGGGGCTCGGCCTGTCCATCTGCCGGTCGATCATCGAGGCCCATGGCGGCCGCCTGTGGTTGGAACCGGGGGACGGAGGGGCCACCTTTGCCTTCACCGTGCCGGTTGCCGGAGAGGATGATGCACCCTGACCCGCCAACGCCCGACCTGTCCCCGTCGAACATGCCCCCGTCGGACATAACGGTCTTCGTCCTGGACGACGACGAGGCGGTGCGCGATTCGGTCGTGATCCTTCTGGAATGCGAGGGGTTCCGGGTGGAAAGCTTCGCGTCACCCGTCGCCTTTCTGGAATCGGACGCGCCGTCGCGCCGCGGTTGCCTGCTGGTCGATGTGCGGATGCCGCAGATGAGCGGGCTGGACGTCCAGGAGCGGCTGGCCCGGGACGGGCGCGCCCTGCCGGTGATCGTCATGACCGGCCACGCCGACGTGCCGCTGGCGGTGCGGGCCATGAAGGCCGGAGCGGTCGATTTCGTGGAGAAGCCCTTCGACGAGCACGCCCTGATCGGCAGCGTGAAAGCCGCCCTTGCCCGCGCCGTCCCTGCGCCGGCTCCCCCGGCCGCCCCGGCGCCGTCTCCCGCCGCAGCGCCCGCGCCCACCGCCTCTCCGGAGGTGATGGAACGGCTGTCCAGCCTGACGCCGCGGGAACGCGACGTGCTGCAATGGCTGGTCCAGGGCAAGTCGAACAAGGTCATCGCCTTCGAGCTGTCCATCAGTCCGCGCACGGTCGAGATCCACCGCGCCCGGGTGATGGAGAAGATGCGCGCCGACAGCCTGCCCACCCTGGTCCGCATGGCCCTGTCCGCCGGCATCGCTCCCCCCAGCGAGTGAAGACGGCGGGTGATGAAAGCGGCGAGTGATCCACATCAAAACCGCGTCCGATAAGGGGAACTCCGTATTCCGGCACCGCCGGGGGCCTTCTATCTTCCCTGAAGCGCCCCGGAACGGGCGTGGTTCCGCGTGATTCCCTATGCTGGAGGCAGTCTTGGCCGAGCCGGGCGATGGCATCGTCTACATCGTCGACGACGATGAGCCGGTGCGGGACTCGATGAAGGCGCTGCTTGAAGCCTGTGCCTTCGAAGTGCGCGACTACGCGTCGTGCCAGAGTTTCATCGATCAGTACGACGGGAGGCCGGCGGGCTGCCTCGTGCTCGACTTGCATCTGCCCGTCATGAGCGGTCTGGAGTTCATCGAGCGCTTCGGAGAGAGCCTCCACGGCCTGCCGGTCATCATGGTGTCGGGGCGCGGCGATCCCGCGACTTTCGCCCGCGCCCGGGAAGCCGGCGTGACCGCTTTCCTGGAGAAGCCGTTCGAAGAGGACCAACTCCTCGACGCCGTTCAGCGCCTGCTGCCGTCCGCGGCGTAAGGTCTCCGGCGCAGCCCCTACGCAAAGCCCCGCCCCCTACGCAAAGCCCCGTAGGTAGTCTTACGTACGCAAAGCCCCTTAGGTACAAGACCGAACTGCACAGGGTACCTCGGAGCGCATAACTTCGGCTCATCAAGCGGTTGCCCCACGGTGGGCGGGCCGCTTCCACGAAAGCCGAGGGTTCCGACATGCTCGCTCACACCGCCATCGCCGCCCAGCCGACGCGCGTTCTGCCCGGTCCCTTGGCCTCCGCGATGCCGATGCCGCGTGTCGCCCCGTCCCGCACCCCTACCACCACCAACGACATCGATCCGCTGGCCACCATCGCCCAGCTCCGGGTGTTCGACCGCGAGCAGGCCATCTTCGCCGAGGGCGAGGCCGCCGACGCCGTGTTCCGCGTGGTGGACGGCATGATCCGCCTCTACAAGCTGCTGCCGGACGGGCGCCGTCAGATCATCGGCTTTCTTCAGGCGGGCGACATGGTCGGGCTGGCCTTCGCCGACCGCTACCTCTATTCCGCCGAGGCGATCACCGCCTCCACCGTCCAGCGCATCGCGCGCAGCCAGCTCGACGCGCTGCTGGACGCCCAGCCCGCGCTGGCCCGCCGGCTGCTGTCGGTGACCACCTCCGAACTGGTGGCGGCGCAGGACCAGATGCTGCTGCTGGGCCGCAAGTCGGCGCTGGAGAAGCTGGCCAGCTTCCTGCTGGCGCTCGGCCGCCGGGCCGGCGCGGGCCGGGCCATCGCCCTGCCGATGAGCCGTTGCGACATCGCCGACCATCTGGGCCTGACCACGGAAACCGTGTCCCGCGGCTTCACCAAGCTGAAGACCTCGCGCCTGATCCGCATCCTGGACGGCGGCCGGGTCGAGCTGCTGGACGCCGAAGCCCTGGCCGATCTGGCCGACTGCGCCTGATCCCGATCACAGCCCCCCGATCACAGCCCTGACCAGGGAAATCCATCCGGCCGTCCGCAACGTATCCATACTTCCTTTGCGTTGCATTTGCAGGCCGACCCATGGAGTCCGTTCCCCACATCCTCATCGCCGAGGATGAACGCCTCGAAGCCCTGGCCCTGGCCGACACGCTGGAAGGCCAGGGGCTTCGCGTCACGCTCGCCCACGATGGGCTGGAAGCCGTCACCGCCCTGGATCGCAGCCCGGCGTCGCTGCTGATGACCGACCTGCGGATGCCGGTGATGGATGGGAACGAACTGATTCGCCGGACGCGGGCACAGCGGCCCACCCTGCCCGTGATCGTCATGACCGCCGACAGCGGCGCCCTGCGCCATCCGGAATCGGACCGGCTGCGGGTGCTGCACAAGCCGTTCAGCCTCCACGCCGCGGTCGGCGCCATCCGCGCCATGCTCGACCGCGCCCAAAAACCCGATTAGGGGCCGGGTCAGCCTTCGTCCTTGGGACCGGCGTTGCGGGGCGGGGGCTCGATCACCGGCCCGACCTTCACGCTGCGGGCGGACAGAGGCACGATGTCCCCGATCGGCATGAAGGACCCGTCGGCCAATTGCTGCGCCGGTTCCCACCGCCCATCGACCTTGATCCAGCGATAAACGCTGCTGTTGCTCATGAATTCACCAAAAGGATAGGAAAAGGAAAGGGGCGGCGTTACCGCCGCCCCTCCATCCCTTGCAGGATCGGCCCTTGCGGCAGGCTCACTCGGCCTTGCCGTTGACGGCGTCCTTGAGGGCCTTGCCGGCGGAGAACTTCGGCGCCTTGGAGGCGGCGATCTTGATCTCCGCACCGGTCTGCGGGTTGCGGCCCGTGCGCTCGCCGCGCTCGGCGATCTCGAATTGGCCGAAGCCCGGCAGCTTGACCGTCTCCCCCTTGACCAGCGCGTCCTGCAGGCTCTCCAGAACCGCGTCCAGCGCCTTGCCGGCATCCGCCTTGGTGCCGCCCAGCTTGCCGGCGATCGCGTCGATGAGATCGGCCTTCGTCATTCCCTACTCCCCTTGTTCATGGCGGAACCCCAGCATCCTCCAGGGCTCCAGGCGCTTCTGACCTACTCCGCCCTGCGTCCGTGCGCAAGCCCATCCCGCGCCGAATTTTTCCCCCGGCACGGATTAAGCCGGAGCATGATCCGTATGCCAGGATGTTAGGAACCAATCAGGGACGGTGATGAGAGACGAGCTGGGACAGCATTTGGACGTTCTGCGACGCTACGCCCTGGTCCTGATGCGCGACCCCGACCAAGCCGAGGATCTTGTCCAGGAGGCGCTCGTCAAGGCCATCGAAGGGGCGTCCTCCTTCACGGATGGGCGCGACCTGCGAAAGTGGCTGCTCGCCATCGTCCACAACACCTTCGTGGACCGCTGGCGGCGCCAGCAGGCCGAACGCCAGGCGACCGGCGAACTCATCTCCATGGCGGAGGAAGGCTCTCCGCCGGCGCAGATGAGTCACGTCCATCTGGGCCAGACCATCGCGGCCCTGATGACCCTGCCGGTCGAACAGCGGGAGGCGCTGGTGCTCGTGGCGCTCGACGGCATGTCCTACCGGGACGCCGCCGAATGCCTGGGAATCCCCGTGGGCACGCTGATGTCCCGCCTGGGCCGCGCGCGCGACGCGCTGCGGGCCAAGACGGGCGGCGGACGGCAGCCCGCATCAGATCAATCGGACCGGGATCAGCGCCCCCCGTTGCGCGTGGTGAAATAGCGATGAACGAACCGATCAGCGACATCGACCTGAACGCCTATGTGGATGGCGAACTCGACGCGCAGCGCCGCATCGAGGTCGAGGCCTACCTGGAGTCGAATCCGGGAGTTGCCGCGCGCGTCATGCACGACATGCGTGTGCGTGACGAAATCCGGCTGTTCATGTCCGGCCCGGCCGTGGAGAAGGCGGCACCGGGAATGGCCTCCCCCGAACCGGTGGCCTCCCCCCAGCCGGCGGTGGGCGTCAACGGGCCGCTGCCGCGGCGCAAGCAGTGGGGTGCCCTGTGGCGCCGTCCGGCGGCGGAGCTGATGAACCGGGCGCGGGCGCGCGCTGCATCGGGGTCCGGCCGCGGGCGGCAGACGGTGGCGGCGCTGTGCCTCGTCGGGCTCGGCTGGACGGCGCATGGCGCGGTGTCCTCCATTTCCGTCAACCCCGTCGCGACCGCCCACGCGGCCACCCACTACATCACCATCGCGGCGCAAACCCACCAGCAGGCGCTGCACAGCGGGATCGACTTCAAGCCCTTCGCCGAAGCGGCCAGTTCCCTGGTGAACCGCCTGTCCTCCCACAATCCGGAGGTGGCGGTGCCCATCCCGCAGCTCGACATCGGGCAATCGCCGGACGGGCTGCGCACGGTGGCGTGGGACGGCGGGGTCGCGGTGCAGGCGGCCTATCGCCACGGCGGACCCGGCCTCATCACGCTGTTCGCCAGCGAAGTGGACCGCTTCGCCGTGACCGAACCCCAGGCGGAGCGGATCGGCAACGTCTCGGTCGCCTACTGGCAGGTCGGGACGACGGTCTACGCGCTGTGCGGCGAACAGCCGGAAAAGGAAATCCTGGCCCACGCCCGCGACGCCCGCATGGCGTGGTTCTGAACCAAGCATTTTGATTATTGAAGCATCCGAAGGACATGGTGAGACAATGAGCGGACCCTTCTACGGCAACCAATTCGGCACCGCCGCGCCGGCCTATGGCGCGGCGTTCGACGAGGGCCTGCGCAAGCACATGCTGCGGGTCTACAACTTCATGATGCTTGGGCTGGGCGTGACCGGCCTCGTGGCGTTCTTCGTGGCGAGCACGCCGGCGCTGTACGTGCCGATCTTCACCACGCCGCTGAAGTGGGTGGTGATGCTGGCGCCGCTGGCCTTCATCATGGTTCTGTCCTGGCGCTTCCACGCGATGTCGGCCAGCGCCCTGCAGGGGCTGTTCTGGGCCTTCTGCGCGGTGATGGGCGTGTCGATGGCGTCGATCTTCCTGGTCTTCACCGGGGCCAGCGTGGCGCGGGTGTTCTTCATCACCGCGGCGATGTTCGCGGCGATGAGCCTGTGGGGCTACACCACCAAGGCCGACCTGTCGAAGATGGGCTCGTTCCTGATGATGGGCCTGATCGGCATCGTCATCGCCAGCCTGGTCAACATCTTCGTCGGCTCCAGCGCGCTGCAGTTCGCCATCTCGGTGATCGGCGTGGTGATCTTCACCGGCCTGACCGCCTACGACACCCAGCGCATCAAGGAAGAGTACGCCGAGGGCTACGGCCACGAGGGCAACACCAAGCTCGCCGTCATGGGCGCCCTCTCGCTCTACCTGAACTTCATCAACCTCTTCCAGATGCTCATGCAGCTCATGGGGCAGCGCGAGGAGTAAGGGCGGCACCGTTATCCGCATTGCCGTCATGGGGCCGGCCGCGTCACGCGGCCGGCCCTTTTCGTTTCAGGCTTTCGTTTTTAGGGCTTGCCCGCTTCGCCCGCCTTGGGCGCCTGCTCGACCGAGACGATGTGCAGGGAGTTGTTGAGGAAGGAGCAGGCCGCCTCCGGTGCCGCCTGCAAGGCCGGGTCGAAGGCGTAGGGCCGCGGCGAACGGCCGCTCCCCGTCCCGGCCCAGGCCGCCTCGATGCCCGGCCCCGTCACCCGCGACGTCCAGGGCGCCCCCGTGAAGACCCCCGGGGTCGATTCCTCCGCCCACAGCCACAGCACGCGGGTCCCCGCCGGCTGCGGCTGCGTGAAGGAGTACAGAATGCGCTCGCAGGTCTGCCGGTCCATGTTGTGGATGGCCCGCTCGACCACCGCATTCTCCGCCCGCGGCGTCCATCGGGACAGGAGAAGCGAGCCCAGGAGCACGCTGACCGCCACGCCGCCCAGCGAGCAGGCGGCCACCAGCCGGAAACTGCCGTCGTCCTTCTCCATGCGCCGCCCAATCCTTCGATCGTCCATGCCCCCTCCACCGCATGATCCAGAACCGTGCCTTGACCGCAGGACCGCCCGCAACGGCGAAAAGGGGGCCACGCGCGTGGCCCCCCTTCGGTCGGTTCCGCCGGAGCGGAGGTTACGGGCTGGCTGCCGCGGTGGCCGGACCCGTGCTGCCCTGCTGGGCGGCGAGGAGTTCGGCGTTGCGGGCATGGTGCTTGCGCAGCATGGGTTTCAGGACCGCGATGGCGCAGAAGGCGGCGATCAAGTCCATGGTGGCGCAGATGTAGAGCACGGTCGCCCAGGTGCCGGTGGCTTCCATCAGCAGGTTGCCCAGCGGGACCAGCAGGGCCGCGATGCCCTTGGCGCAGTACAGCACGCCGTAGATCTTGGCCGCATGCTTGGTGCCGAAGGTGTCGGCCGAGGTCGCGCTGAACAGGCTGTACACTTCGCCCCAGGCCAGGAACACCAGGCCCGACAGGATCAGGAACATGATCGGGTCGTGGCCGAAGCGGCTGAGCATCAGGATGCCGATGCCTTCGAAGGTGAAGGCGATGAACATCGTCGCTTCACGGCCGATGTGGTCGGAGATGAAGCCGAACAGCGGACGGGAGATGCCGTTCATCACGCGGTCGAGCATCAGCGCGAAGGGCAGAGCCGCCATGGTGATGCCGAACAGGCTGATCGGGGCTTCCTTGACGCCCAGATCGTGGGCGATCACGCCGAGCTGGGCCACCGCCATCAGGCCGCCCGACACCGTGCAGATGAACATCACCATCATGACCCAGAACACCGGGGTCTGCAGGGCTTCCTTCAGCGTGTAGTCGCGGCGGGACTGCAGGACCTTGGTCGAGGCCTTGACCTGATCCTTTTGCGGGGCGCGCAGGAAGAAGGCGGCGCACAGGATGATCGCGCCCTGCAGCAGGCCGAACCAGAAGAAGGTCGCCTGATAGCCCGAGGAGTGGATCATGTTGGCGATCGGCAGGATGGTCAGGGCCGAGCCGGCGCCGTAGCCGCCCGCGGTCAGGCCGACGGCCAGGCCGCGCTTGTCGGGGAACCACTTCAGGGCGCTGTTGACGCAGGTGGCGTAGACGCAGCCGACGCCGACGCCGCCGATGGCCGAACCGAAATAGAGCATGCCGAGCGAGCCGGCGTAGCTGTCGATGATCCAGGACAGCCCGGTCATCACGCCGCCGAAGGCGACGATGACGCGGGGGCCGTAACGGTCGATGAAGTAGCCTTCGATGGGGGTCAGCCAAGTCTGGACGACGACGAAGACGGTGAAGGCGGTCTGGATCGAGGCGCGGGTCCAGCCATGCGTGGCCTGGATCTCCGGGACGAACAGCGTCCAGGCATACTGGATGTTCGCCGCCGCCACCATGCAGACGATGCCGACGACGATCTGCATCCAGCGCGCGCCCTCGGAAATGGGCGCCTTCGAGCCGCCAGGCGGTGCGGCGATGGACTGACTCATTACTCTTCCTCCCCAATGCGGTGATCGAACGTTTCGTTTCAGCCGGGCGGGGCCGATGGTCGTTGTTCGCATTGCCTTTTTTTGGGGGCTTGCGTGCCCTTCGCGTCTTGGCGAAGCCACCGGCGCCGCCTCTTGGGGAGGCTTGGTGTTTCGCATTCAGTACTTGGTATACCACACAATCCGCGAAACGCAAGATGCCATATTCGGGAATCAGAGCACGATAATCCCTTCCAGCGCACAAAAAGTTCTGGATAGGACACATCATCCGAACTATCGGGCGACACCCGACTTCCGTACTATACCTCGCAAGCACGAAAAAAAGGCCGCGCCAAAGCAGGCGCGGCCTCGAAAAGAGTTCGCTTCACTTACGATCACAACAGTGGAGAAGCCGTTACACCAAAAACGGCTGTCTCTATCTTACACAGCTTCAGACCATCGGCAACCTCATATTTGGACTGCTCTGGACGTTCACCGTGACTTAGAAATAAATCATTCGGCCGGGCCAAATCACACCGGAGCCCGCCGACCTCCTTATTCCCTCATCACACAGTTTACGAACCGGAAGAGCGCTTAATCCGCGCTCCCTCAAAAAAAGTTCGGTTGGCGAATCGTCCGTTTTGCGTATCGTTGGAGAGGCGCTGCCGGTGCCGCATGGACGCTCGTCCGGTCACTCGCAGTGCAGCAAGGAACCGGAAGGGCGCTCAACCTGTTGTTGGACCGTCCGACCGCCCGCCGAAAACGGGAGCCTTCATGAGCCGCCTTCAGTCCCAGGGTTCGCAACGGGAACCCGCCCGCTTTCCGTCCCGTGCCGCCGCCAGCCAGCCCGCGGCCGATCCCGCCTTGCCCGACCCGGGTGCGAAGCGGCGGGAAATCGCCATGTTCGTCCTTTTGGCGGTGGTGATCTGGCCGATCCTGTCCATCGCCATCGTCGGCGGCTATGGCTTCCTGGTCTGGATGTCGCAGCTCATCATGGGGCCGCCGGGACCGCCGCCGGTCTGAACGGAGGCGCGCCATGGCCGAAGACTCGGTCGATCTGGGAAGGCGTGGCTTCCTGCGTGGCCGGACACGCGCCGCGCCCGCCGCGCTGCGTCCGCCCTGGTCGCGCACCGAACGCTTCACCGACCTGTGCAGCCGCTGCGGCGCCTGCGCCGACGCCTGCCCGGAAGGGATCATCCGTGCCGGAGACGGCGGCTTTCCGGAAATCGACTTCCGACGGGGCGAGTGCAGCTTCTGCGCCGCCTGCGCCGACGCCTGCCCGGAGCCGGTCTTCGACCGCACCGCCGCCCGTCCCTGGGCGCTGGCGGTGCGGATCGGCCCGTCCTGCCTCGCCGTCAACCGCATCGTCTGCCGGAGCTGCCGCGACGCCTGCCCGGAGGCCGCCATCCGCTTCGCTCTGGCTCCCGGCGGCGTGGCGGTTCCCGCCGTGGACGGGGACGCCTGCACCGGCTGCGGCGCCTGCCAGGCCGCCTGCCCCGCCGACGCCGTCACCCTGCAACCCGGCTCCCTGCGAGCCGAACCGGAGAACGCCCATGCCTCCTGACGTCCCAGACCGTCTGGCCGGCCGTCTGGCCGCTCCACCGGTGGACAGGCCGGCGGAATGGCACATCGCCTCCATCCTGGTCCATCTGCGCCCGGAGCGCAGCGCCGACGTGCGGGCCTCCATCGCCGCGCTGGGCGATGTGGATGTGCATGTGGAGGAGCGGGGCCGGATGGTGGTGACCGTCGAAGGCCCCCATGAGGGCCGCATCGCCGACCGCATGACCGCCATCCACCTGATGGACGGCGTGCTGTCGGCGGTCATGGTCTTCCACCACGCCGAAGCCGTCGCGCCTCGGAACAGTTGATTACGTGAAGAATAAGGGGGGAGAGAACCCATGCTCGACCGGCGGGATTTCATCAAGGCGCAGGCGGTGGCAACCGCCGCGGCGGCGGGGGGCATCAGCCTGCCCGCCATGGCCCAGCCTTCCATGGTGGCGGGCGAGGACGCCCAGCTCACCTGGTCCAAGGCGCCTTGCCGCTTCTGCGGCACCGGATGCAGCGTCATGGTCGCCACCAAGGACAACCGCGTCGTCGCCACCCACGGCGACATGCAGGCGGAGGTCAACCGCGGCCTGAACTGCGTGAAGGGCTATTTCCTGTCCAAGATCATGTACGGGCAGGACCGGCTGACCCAGCCGCTGCTGCGCATGCGCGACGGCAAGTACCATAAGGACGGGGAATTCCGCCCGGTCACCTGGGACGAGGCCTTCGACGAGATGGCCCGCCAGTGGAAGCGGGTGCTGAAGGAGAAGGGGCCGGAGGCCGTGGGCATGTTCGGCTCCGGCCAATGGACGATTTGGGAGGGCTACGCCGCGTCCAAGCTGATGCGCGCCGGCTTCCGCACCAACAACCTGGACCCCAACGCCCGCCACTGCATGGCGTCCGCCGCCGTGGCCTTCATCCGCACCTTCGGCATGGACGAGCCGATGGGCTGCTATGACGATATGGAGCACGCCGACGCCTTCGTCCTCTGGGGCTCCAACATGGCGGAGATGCACCCCATCCTGTGGACGCGCATCACCGATCGCCGGCTGGCCCACAACCATGTGAAGGTCGCCGTCCTCTCCACCTTCGAACACCGCAGCTTCGAGCTGGCCGACATCCCCATGATCTTCGAGCCGGGGACCGATCTGGCCATCCTGAACTACATCGCCAACCACATCATCCAGACCGGGCGGGTGAACAAGGAATTCGTCGAGAAGCACTGCAACTTCCGCCTGGGGCAGAAGGACATCGGCTACGGCCTGCGCCCCGAGAGCGTGCTGGAGGTGCGCGCGGCGAACGCCAAGGACCCGACCGATTCCAAGCCCATGAGCTTCGACGAATTCGCCGCGTTCGTCAGCGAATACACGCTGGAGAAGGCCTCGGAGCTGAGCAAGGTGCCGAAGGAGCGGCTGCTGGCGCTCGCCGAGATGTACGCCGACCCGAAGGTCAAGGTCATGTCGCTGTGGACCATGGGGTTCAACCAGCACGTCCGCGGCGTGTGGGTGAACCATATGGTCTACAACATCCACCTGCTGACCGGCAAAATCTCGGAGCCGGGGAACAGCCCCTTCTCGCTGACCGGCCAGCCCTCGGCCTGCGGCACGGCGCGCGAGGTCGGCACCTTCGCCCACCGCCTGCCCGCCGACATGCAGGTGACCAACCCCACCCACCGCTCCTACGTGGAGGACGGCTGGAAGATCCCCAAGGGCCTGCTGCCGGGCAAGGTCGGTTACCACGCGGTGCTGATGGACCGGATGCTGAAGGACGGGAAGCTCAACGCCTACTGGATCATGGTGAACAACAACCTCCAGGCGGCGCCCAACACCGACCAGGAGACCTATCCCGGCTACCGCAACCCGAACAACTTCATCGTCGTGTCGGAAGCCTACCCGACGGTGACCGCCGCCGCCGCCGACCTGATCCTGCCCGCCGCCATGTGGGTGGAGAAGGAGGGCGGGTACGGCAACGCGGAGCGGCGGACCCATTTCTGGCACCAGCTCGTCGACGCGCCGGGTGAGTCCCGGTCCGACCTGTGGCAGCTCATGGAATTCTCCAAGCGCTTCACCACCGACGAGGTGTGGCCGAAGGAGATCCTGGACGCCAACCCCGGCTTCCGCGGCAAGAGCCTGTTCGACGTGCTGTTCCGCAACGGCAATGTGGACCGCTTCCCCCTGGCGGAGCTGAACCCCGCCTATGGCAACCACGAGTCGAAGGCGTTCGGCTTCTATGTCCAGAAGGGTCTGTTCGAGGAATACGCCGCCTTCGGGCGCGGCCACGGCCACGATCTGGCGCCCTTCGACACCTATCACGAGGTGCGCGGGCTGCGCTGGCCCGTGGTGGAGGGCAAGGAGACCAAGTGGCGCTACCGGGAAGGGCTCGACCCCTATGTTCCGAAGGGCGAGGGCGTGCGCTTCTACGGCAATCCCGACGGCAAGGCCAACCTGTTCGCCTTCCCCTACGAACCCCCGGCGGAATCGCCGGACAAGGACTTCGACCTGTGGCTGGTCACGGGGCGCGTGCTGGAGCACTGGCATTCCGGCTCCATGACCATGCGGGTCCCCGAACTCTACAAGGCCATGCCGATGGCCCTGGTCTACATGCATCCCGACGACGCCCAGGCGCGGGGTTTGCGCCGCGGATCGGAGGTCAAGGTGATGTCCCGGCGCGGCGAGATGCGCACGCGGGTGGAGACGCGCGGGCGCAACCGGCCGCCGCGCGGGGTGGTCTTCGTTCCCTGGTTCGATTCGGCGCGCCTCATCAACAAATGCACGCTGGACGCCACCGACCCGATCAGCAAGCAGACGGACTTCAAGAAGTGCGCCGTCAAGATCGTGGCCGTCTGAGGGAGGACCGGACCCATGCGACGCCATCTCATGCTCGCGCTGGCCGCGGCCCTGCCCTGCCTCGTGCCCGCCCTCCTCGCCGCCCAGGGAACCGGGCAGGTGAAGGAGCCCTTCCGCCCGCCGATCCAGTTCACGGATGAGAACCCGACCCCGCCGGTCCCCGCCGACGTCACCGACGACCGGCGGGTCGCCCGCAACTATCCGGAGCAGCCGCCGGTCATCCCGCACAACATACGCGACTATCAGGTCAGCCTGAACAACAACCAGTGCCTGACCTGCCACAGCCGCCAGTTCACCGGGGCCACCCAGGCGCCGATGATCAGCATCACCCATTACGTGGACCGCGACGGGCAGACCCTGGGTGCGGTGGCGCCGCGCCGCTATTTCTGCACGCAGTGCCACGTCCCCCAGACCATGGCCCAGCCCATCGTCCCGAACACCTTCAAGGACATGGACAGCCTCATCAGCCGCCCGTCGGACGGGGGTGACCGGCGATGAAGCTGCCCGACTTCCTGCTGCGGCCCTGGCGGATCATCGCGGGCCCCAGCCGCTATCTCAGCCTTGGCTTCCTGACGCTGGGCGGCTTCCTGGCCGGCGTCATGTTCTGGGGCGGCTTCAACACCGCGCTGGAGGTGACCAACACCGAGAAATTCTGCACGAGCTGCCACGAGATGCGGGACAACGTCTTCGAGGAGTTGAAGACCACCATCCACTTCACCAACCGCTCCGGCGTGCGGGCGACCTGCCCGGACTGCCACGTCCCCCACAACTGGACCGACAAGATCGCCCGCAAGATGCAGGCCTCGAAGGAGGTCTGGGGCAAGATCTTCGGCACCATCGACACGCGCGACAAGTTCCAGGAGAAGCGGCGCGAACTGGCCGAGCATGAATGGGCGCGGCTGAAGGCCAACAATTCCCTGGAATGCCGCAACTGCCACACCGCGGAATCGATGGACATCACCAAGCAGGGGGCGCGGGCGGCGCGCATCCACCAGCAATATCTGTTCACCGGGCAGCGCACCTGCATCGATTGCCACAAGGGCATCGCGCATCAACTGCCGAACATGGAGGGCGTTCCGCCGGGCTGGAGCGAGGCCTCGATCGAAAGCGACGACCCGCTCCGCCGCTGGCTGGCCGACGCCACCCCGGGGCCTGCGAACCCGCACTGAGGAATGCCGTAAAGCCCCTCTCCCCTTGTGGGAGAGGGGCTGCCGACAGGTGGTTACTCGGCCTTGCCGTTGACGGCGTCCTTGAGGGCCTTGCCGGCGGAGAACTTCGGCGCCTTGGAGGCGGCGATCTTGATCTCCGCACCGGTCTGCGGGTTGCGGCCCGTGCGCTCGCCGCGCTCGGCGATCTCGAACTGGCCGAAGCCCGGCAGCTTGACCGTCTCCCCCTTGACCAGCGCGTCCTGCAGGCTCTCCAGAACCGCGTCCAGCGCCTTGCCGGCATCCGCCTTGGTGCCGCCCAGCTTGCCGGCGATCGCGTCGATGAGATCGGCCTTCGTCATTCCCAATTCCCCTTGTTCGTGGCGGAACCCCAGCATCCTCCAGGGCTCCAGGCGCTTCTGACCTACCCTGCCCGGCGCCCGCGCGCAAGATGCTCTCGCCCGGAATCGACCGGGCGCGACGCTGTGACCCGCAAAAAAACGTCAATCCGCCGGAATTTCGCCGGAATCAGCCGACCAGGGCGGCCTTGACCAGCACGGCGGCGCTCTCCGTGGTGTCGCGCTTGTCCAGTTTCTTGGCGACCTCCTCGATATCGGCCACGGGCATGACGCGGCGGGCCTGCTTGGCCGCGGTGACGAGGCGGCGCTGCGCCAGACGCACCTGATCGCCCAGTTCGGTGAGCGTCTGGTAGGCCTTGCGGCGGGCCTGGGTGTCGATGCTGCCGCTCGTCTCGGTCGCGCGCTCGGTCGCAGCAGCCAAGTCCTTGCACGACTGAAGGTACGTGGAGATGGCGTCCGTCAGAAGACGGCGGGCCTCGGTCCGGGGATCGGCGGGGCTGCTGCTCGACGTGGAAAGAGACACTTCACTCTGCTCCTTGAATGCTGCGAATGCTGCGTGTGACACACGACTGTAACAAGCCGTCGAAAATGGGCGGAGCGGGCGCCGTTGTCCAGCGGCCATGCGCACCTTCGACCGACTGGACAGGGGGCGCCCGGTTCAGGGCACCTGCTTCTTCTCCAGCTTGCGGGCCAGGGTGCGACGGTGCATGCCCAGGCGGCGGGCGGTTTCGGAGATGTTGAAACCGGTCTCCGCCAGGGTTTCGTGGATGCGTTCCCACTCCAGCGTCTTCAGCGAGGTCGTCCGGGCGGCCAGCGCGATGGAGGGGTCGCCCTCGGTCCGTTCGAAGGCCGCCTCGATGTCGTCGGTGTTGGACGGCTTGGCGAGGTAATGGCAGGCGCCCAGCTTGATCGCCTCCACCGCCGTGGCGATGCTGGCGAAGCCGGTCAGCACGACGATCCGCGTCTCCGGGTCGTGGGCGTGCAGCTCCTTCACGCATTCCAGGCCGGACCCGCTGCCCAGCTTCAGGTCCACCACCGCGTAGGCCGGCGGCACCGTCTCCAGCAGAGCCCGCAGGCCGTCCAGGCTGTCGCACCAGTGGACGCGGTAGCCCCGGCGCTCGAAGGAGCGGCGCAGGACCTTGGCGAAGGCGGCGTCGTCCTCCACCAGGACGAGCGAGCGGTCAGTCTCCATGGGTCTCTCCCGCGGACAGGGCGGCGAGCGGCAGGGTCATGGTGACGGAGGCGCCGCCACCGGGGCGGTTGCGCGCGGCGACCGTGCCGCCCAGCTTGCGCACCACGTTGACCACCAGGAACAGGCCCAGCCCGCCGCCGGGCCGCCCCTTGCTCGACCGGTAGGGTTTGCCGAATTCCGCCAGCATGCCGTCCGCGAAGCCGGGGCCGGCGTCGTTGACCGTCAGGACGAGGCTGTCCCCCTGCCGCCCGGCGGCGATGCCGACCCAGGCGGGGGAGACCTCCAGCGCGTTGTCCAGCACGTTGAAGATCACCTGCTTCAGAGCGAGGTCGGAGATGATCCCCTCCCGCGAGCGGACGCTGTTGTCGTAATCGACGCAGGCCGGGGAACGGCTGGCCTTCCACTCCTCCACCAGATCGTCCAGGAAGTCGGTCACGGTGGTGCGCACCGTTCCCTCCCCCCGCGCCTCGCCGGAGGACAGCAGGATGCCCGACACGATGGCTTTGCAGCGGTCGATCTGGTTCTGCATCTCCGCGATGTCCTCGGCCATGTCCGGATCGGCCTTCACGGCGGGCATCCGCCGCCAGTCGTTCACGATCACCGACAGGGTGGCGAGCGGCGTCCCAAGCTCGTGCGCGGCGCCGGAGGCCAGGAGGCCCAGCCGCACGATGTGGTCCTCCTCCATGGAACGCTGGCGCAGGTCCGCCAGATGGGCGTCGCGGGCGCGCAGGTTGCGGGTGATTTGCGTGATGAAGGGGACGATCAGGCTGGCCGTCAGCACGAAGCACAGGAACATGCCCTGGATGTGCAGCCCCAGCAGAAGCCCCTCGCGCCCCGGCGGCAGGGCCAGCGGGCGGTAGGCGCCGATCAGCAGCGTGAAGCAGGCCGTGGCGACCAGGACCAGCGCCCAGGCCGACCACGCCTCCAGCAGCACCGCCCCCAGCGTGATCTGGAGAAGATAGAGCGAGATGAAGGGATTGGACGCCCCGCCGCTGAGGTAGAGCTGAACGGTGAGCGCTGACACGTCGATCAGCAATTCCAGGAAGAGCTGCGTGTTCGACACCGCGGTCTGGCGGCGCAGATGCAGCATGCTGGCGATGTTCAGCGCGACCAGGAACAGGATCACCGCGCCCATCTGGTCCAGCGGCAGGGTGATGCCCATCGGATAGTGCACGATCAGGATCGTCACGACCTGCCCGGCGACGGCGAGCCAGCGCAACTGCACCAGCAGGAACAGGTTCTTCTTGTCGGTGGTGTCACGCACGGGAAACGTCTGGCCCTTCGCCGGCTTCGTTCGGTCAGACCCTATATGGGTTTGGCGCCCCGGCTTGGCAGCCTCGTCATGTGAACCGGTTCCTGTCGATAGCACAAAATAGCCGGACGGAAAGACCGGCAAGCAGCCTGTTCCGTCCGGCGAAAAACCATGAAGAAAAAGCGTGTACCCGCTTCAGCGCCGACGCTTCCATTCACTGCGCGCAACATAGATGGCGGCGGCGATCAGCATCAGATCAAGCGCGACCCACGTCAGCGCATACACGAGGTGGTTGTTCCGGAACTTCAGGACGGTCAGACCGCCAACCGGATAGCCGCCTTCCGGGCTGGCCTCCGCGTCGATGAAATAGGGGGCCGCCTCCGTCACGCCGCGGGCCGCCGCGATGGCCGCCACGTCGCGCGAATACCAGCGCTCCCCGGCGGGATCGTTGGAGCGCAGGAAGCCGCCCCCCGGCTCCGTCACCCGCAGCAGGCCGGTGACGGTGGTGTCCGAAGCGACCAACCCGGCGGTGCGGCTGTCCGGAGCACGTCGGTCCGGCGGCACGAAGCCGCGGTTGACCAGGACGGTGAAGCCCCGGTCGGTCCGCAACGGGGTGAGCACCCAGAAGCCGCCGCCACGCTCGGTCACCGCCTGGACCAAGGTTTCCCGGTCGTTCAGGAATCGCCCGGTGACGCTGACCCGCCGGTATTCCTGGCTGGCCGCCGTGACGGCGGGCCAGTCCTCCGGGCCGGGGGCGGAAACGGGCGCGGCCTGCGCCCGCTCCTCCACCCGCTGGATCAGGTCCAGCTTCCAGAACAGCCGCTCGACCTGCCAGACGCCGAGCGACGTGAAGAGGGCGACGCCCGCCAGCGCCAGGATGCCGAGAAGGATCAGCCCCCGGCGCGGGCGGGCGGTCGCCGTTCCGGTCACGGCAACTGGCTCGGATCGTGGATCGGCATCATGTTGGTGTTCAGGTGGTACATCACCCAAAGCGAACCGGCCAGCATGATGACCACGACGATGACCGTGAAGATCAGCGACAGCATGATCCAGCCCCCTTCCGCACGTCCGTTCATGTGCAGGAAGAAGATCATGTGGACGACGACCTGGACCGCGGCGAGCGCCATGATCGCGATCGCGGTCATGTTCTTGTCCAGGATCGTCCCATCCATGACCAGCCAGAAGGGAATGACCGTCAGGATCACCGACAGGACGAAGCCGATCACGTAGCTGCCGAGCGAGCCGTGGGCGTGCCCGTCATGCTCCCCATGGCCATGGTGTTCCGCGTGAGAGCTCATCGCAGCATTCCCATCAGATAGACGAAGGTGAAGACGCCGATCCAGATGACGTCCAGGAAGTGCCAGAACAGGCTGAGGCACATCAGGCGGCGCCGGTTGGCCGGGACCAGACCGCGCTTGTTCACCTGAACCATCAGGGTCACCAGCCAGACGAGGCCGAAGGTGACGTGCAGGCCGTGGGTGCCGACCAGCGTGAAGAAGGACGACAGGAAGGCGCTGCGCTGCGGGGTCGCCCCGATGTGGATCAGGTGGGCGAACTCGTACAGCTCGATGGCCAGGAAGGCGGCGCCGAACAGGCCGGTCACCCCCAGCCAGAGCTGGGTCTGCGACACCCGCCCCTTCTCCATCGCCAGCATGGCGAAGCCATAGGTGATGGAGGAGAACAGCAGCATCGCGGTGTTCAGCGCCACCAGCGGCAGGTCGAACAGGTCCTTGGGCGCGGGCCCGGCGGCGTAATTGCCGCCGAGCACGCCGTAGGTCGCGAACAGCACCGCGAAGATGAGGCAGTCGCTCATCAGGTAGATCCAGAAGCCCAGCATGGTGCTGGAGCCTTCGGGATGCGCATGCTCCTCCACGACGTGGAAGACGGGAGCCTGTTGGGCGCGGCTCCGTTCGGCTGTCAGGGTCGTGCTCATGCTTTACACCTGCCCGGAGAGGAGACGGGTCCGCTCGTTCTCGGTCCGCACGACCACGTCCGCGGGGATGTGGAAGTCGCGGTGGTAGTTGAAGGTGTGGTGGATGGCGACCGCCAGCAGGGCGACGAAGCTCACCGCCGCAAGCCACCAGATGTACCAGACCAGGGCGAAGCCGAGGACCACGCTGATCCCGGAGAGGATGACCCCCGTTCCGGTGTTGCTGGGCATGTGGATCGCCTTGAACCCGCCCATCGGGCGCTTGTAGCCGCGCTTCTTCATGTCCCACCACGCGTCGTTGTCGTGGATCATCGGCGTGAAGGCGAAGTTGTAGTCCGGCGGCGGCGAGGAGGTCGCCCATTCCAGCGTGCGACCGTCCCACGGATCGCCCGTGCGGTCCACCAGTTCACGGCGCTTCCAGACGCTGACGGCGATCTGGACCAGGAAGGCGCCGATGCCCGCCGCGATCAGAACGGCGCCGAAGGCCGCGATCTGGAACCAGATCTGGAGCGACGGGTCCTCGAACACGCGCAGGCGGCGGGTGACGCCCATCAGGCCCAGGACATAGAGCGGCATGAAGGCGACCCAGAAGCCGATCACCCAGCACCAGAAGGACACTTTGCCCCAGAACGGCTCCAGCCGGAAGCCGAAGGCCTTGGGCCACCAGTAGTAGATGCCGGCGAACAGCCCGAACAGCACGCCGCCGATGATGACGTTGTGGAAGTGGGCGATCAGGAACAGGCTGTTGTGCAGGACGAAGTCCGCCGGCGGGACGGCCAGCAGAACGCCCGTCATGCCGCCGATCACGAAGGTCAGCATGAAGGCGACGGTCCACATCATCGGCAGTTCGTACCGGATGCGGCCGCGGTACATGGTGAACAGCCAGTTGAAGATCTTCGCACCTGTCGGGATCGAGATGATCATCGTCGTGATGCCGAAGAAGGAGTTCACGCTGGCGCCCGACCCCATGGTGAAGAAGTGGTGCAGCCACACCAGATAGGACAGGATCGTGATGACCACCGTCGCGTAGACCATGGAGGTGTAGCCGAACAGCTTCTTGCCCGAGAAGGTCGAGGTGACTTCGGAGAAGATGCCGAAGACCGGCAGGATCAGGATGTAGACTTCCGGATGGCCCCAGATCCAGATCAGGTTCACGTACATCATCGGGCTGCCGCCGAGATCGTTCGTGAAGAAGTTCGTGCCGACATAGCGGTCCAGCGACAGCAGGACCAGAGTGGCGGTCAGGATCGGGAAGGAGGCGACGATCAGCACGTTGGTGCAGAGCGACGTCCAGGTGAAGACCGGCATCTTCATCATGGTCATGCCGGGGGCGCGCATCTTGACGATCGTGCAGATCAGGTTGATGCCGGACAGTGTCGTTCCGACACCCGCGATCTGCAACGCCCAGATGTAGTAGTCCACACCCGTCTCGGGACTGTAGGCGATGTTGGACAGCGGCGGATAGGCCAGCCAGCCGGTGCGCGCGAACTCGCCGACGAACAGCGAGACCATGATCAGCACCGCACCGCCCACCGTCATCCAGAAGCTGAAGTTGTTCAGGAACGGGAAGGACACGTCGCGGGCGCCGATCTGCAGCGGCACCACGTAGTTCATCAGGCCCGTGACGAAGGGCATCGCCACGAAGAAGATCATGATGACGCCGTGGGCGGTGAAGATCTGGTCGTAATGGTGCGCGTTGAGGTAGCCCTCGCTGCCGCCGAAGGCGATGGCCTGCTGGAGACGCATCATGATCGCGTCGGCGAAGCCGCGCAGCAGCATGATCAGGCCCAGCACCATGTACATGATGCCGATGCGCTTGTGGTCGACGGTGGTGAACCACTCTTTCCAGAGATAGCCCCACAGCCGGAAATAGCTCAGCGCCGCGACCAGCGCGATGCCGCCCAGCACGACCGCGACGAAGGTCGCGACCACGATGGGCTCGTGATAGGGGAAGGACTCCAGGGTCAGACGCCCGAAGACCGGATGGGTGACGACGGTCGATGTGTCGATCATGGCACTTGGCATGGCGGTTGGCCGCTCACGGATTGGCCGTCAGCCGCGGCCCGAACGCAGAGGCGGGCGCGGAGATCGGCGTGATGGAGGAGCGCGGCAGACCCGCGCCGGAAATCGGGGACACGTCGGCGGGAGCGTTCAGCACGCCCAGCGACGACTCGACGGCGCGGCCGGTCAGCTCTTCGGTCGAGCAGATGCCCGCCACATAGACCGGCGCCGGGCCGAGAACCGCGGTGCCGCGGCGGGCCAGCTTGTCGTGCATCAGCGGCATCACGTTGTCGATGCCCGCCAGGCCGAGGCCGCCCTTGGCGTCGATGGCCATCATGTCGTGCATGCACATCTTGCCCGGTTCCACGCACATCCCGACGATGGCCTTGAACAGGCCCGAATCGACGGTGCCGTAGCGGCGCACCGGCTCGTTCTCGCTGGGCCGTTCGAGCTGGAGGTAGCCGTCGCGGTCCAGCTTGCCGCCGCCCGCCTTGATGTCCGCCACCCATTTGTCGAAGCCGTCGTCGGCCAGACCGTGGAAGGTGAAGCGCATGTGCGAGAAGCCGGCGCCGCTGTAGTTGGCGGAGAATCCCTTGTAGCTGCCCGGCTCGTTGATGACGGCGTGCAGCTTCGTCTCCATGCCGGCCATGGCGTAGATCTGGCCCGCCAGCGCCGGGATGTAGAAGGAGTTCATCACCGTGGAGGAGGTGATGTTGAAGCGGATCGGGCGGTCCACCGGAGCCGCCGCCTCGTTCACCGTGGCGATGCCGTATTCCGGGTAGATGAACAGCCACTTCCAGTCCAGCGCCACGACGTTGACGTCCAGCGTCTTCGCGTCGGCGGGGACCGGGCGCCCGGCGGCGATGCGGTCCAGCGGGCGGTAGGGGTCGAGCAGGTGGGTCGCCATCCAGGTCAGGGCGCCCAGGCAGATGATGATGAGCAGCGGGGCCGCCCAGATGACCAGTTCGAGCTGCGTCGAATGGTCCCAGTCCGGATCGTACTCGGCCGTGTTATTCGACTGGCGGTAGCGCCACGCGAACAGCACCGTCAGCACCATCACCGGCACGATGATGAGAAGCATCAGCAGGGTGGAAATGGTGATGAGATTGGCTTGTTGGTTCGCCACGTCGCCGGACGGGCTCATCACCACAAGGTTGCAGCCACTCAGCACTGCCATCAAAGGCAGCAGGGCGAGAATGCGGAAACGGGTCAAGGCAGGACCTGTCGGCAGGGGTTCGCTTTGGATTTGGGGGAAGAGCTAACCCCCAGGGCGCCGGTCGGACATTGGACAATTTGTCCAATGCGCCGCGATTCCGCGCACCCATTGACGCACATCAAGGCAAAACGTCCTTGGATGTGGCAGGATGCCGTTGCGGTGCCTATTTCATTCCTTCTGTCGCAACTGCCAGACGGTGGGGGGATCATGGGATCATCGACCACGGCGGCGTCCTCTGCGGCCGAACGGGACGCAAGGCTGGTCAACGCTCGCGACCATCGGGTGAATCCGGGTGAAATCGCGATCGGTGTCATCATCGGACGGACGTCCGAATTCTTCGATTTCTTCGTGTATGCCATCGCTTCGGTGATCGTCTTTCCGAAGCTCATCTTCCCTTATCTGGACCCGCTGACTGGAACGCTCTGGTCCTTCGCCATCTTCGCGCTGGCCTTCGTCGCGCGTCCGGTGGGCAGCGTGTTGTTCATGGCGATCGACCGCGCGCATGGGCGAGGGGCGAAGCTGACCCTGGCGCTGTTCCTGCTGGGCACCTCGACGGTCGCCATCGCCTTCCTGCCGGGTTACGAGCAGATCGGCGCGGCGGCGATCTGGCTGCTGGCGGCGGCCCGGATCGGGCAGGGTCTGGCGCTGGGCGGCACCTGGGACGGCCTCGCCTCCCTTCTCGCATTGAACGCGCCGCAGAACCGCCGCGGCTGGTACGCGATGATCCCGCAGCTCGGCGCACCCATCGGGCTGATCGTGGCGAGCGCGCTCTTCGCCTATTTCGCCGGCAACCTGTCGGCGGAGGATTTCTTCAGTTGGGGCTGGCGCTATCCCTTCTTCGTGGCCTTCGCCATCAACGTGGTGGCGCTGTTCGCGCGGCTGCGCATCGTGGTCACGCCGGAATACACGCGCCTGTTCGAAAGCCGGGAACTTCAACCGGTCCCGGTGACCGAGATGCTGCGCAACGAGGGCATGCGCGTGGTGCTGGGGGCCTTCGCGCCGCTGGCCAGCTTCGCGCTGTTCCACATGGTCACGGTCTTCCCGCTGTCCTGGATCTTCCTCTACACGCAGGACACCCCGGCGGATTTCCTGCTGATCGAGGTCGTCGCCGCCTTCTTCGGCCTGGGAGCCATCGTCGCCTCCGGATGGATCGCCGACCGGGTCGGACGCCGCACCCTGCTGGGAAGCTGCGCCGCGGCCATCGCCGTGTTCAGCGGCGTGGCGCCCCTTCTGCTGAACGGCGGGCCGGTGGGCGAACTGGTCTTCATGATCGTCGGCTTCGTGATCCTGGGCCTGTCCTTCGGCCAATCGTCGGGCGTGGTGACGTCGGGCTTCACCCTGCGCTACCGCTACACCGGTGCTGCCATCACCTCCGACCTCGCTTGGCTGTTCGGGGCGGGCTTCGCGCCGCTGGTGGCGTTGGTTCTGTCCAGCAACTTCGGCCTCTTCTCGGCGGGAGCCTACCTGCTGTCGGGCGCTGTCTGCACGCTGCTCGCCCTGTGGCTCAACAAGACGCTGGCGAAGTGAGCTGATGAAGTAAACTGAGTGAGCATCGGGAGCCGGACCAGCCTCATACGCTTTGCGGAATGCGGCGGTCCGGTTCCATTCTTTCGTGCAGAAGGCGCAGGATCACGATGCCCTGCGGCTCTCCGGCCAGCCGCTCCACCGTGTAATAAAGCGTATGGGCCGCCGCACCGCGCCGACCGGCAGCCTGTTCCAAGTGAAAAGCGCGAAGACCTGGAACAATGCGCCCACGGTCCCAGGAACCTCCCCGGTCGGGATCTTCGGCAACCATTTCGACCGCTTTCGCGATCAGTTCCTTGTATGCGCCCCTTTGCTGCGCTCCAAAACGCTCGCCGGTTTCGCGCAGAACCATCCTGAAGTCCATCTTTGCCGCATCGGTGACGCGGTAGGCAACCACCGCTCAGTCCCCGATATCGTTCAGGATGTCGGCAATGGGGCGGTCATCCAAGCGACCATTCTTCCAATCGTCGACGCCAACCATGATGGCGCGCCGAAGCATCTCCTGCTTCTCAAACTCGACCGCCTTTTCCCGATGGAGCAGGCGAAGCGCTTCACGCACGACTTCGCTTTGCGAAGAGTAGCCTCCGCTTGCCACTTCCCGTTCCACAAAGGCGGCCAAGCCTTCAGGCAGGCTGATGTTCATGGTCGGCATGGGACACCTCGTCGTCTGAAAAGCATTTCGGGACGATTGGCAAACTTTGTCAAGGCACTGCCGCACCCCGAAGCGTTTCCCACAAGCTCGCCCGACCGCGGTACGCCGAAATCCCTTACGGCGACTACCCCCGACTTTAATCGCCGTTAAGGGATCGGCGCGCATCCTGCCTTCACACACAGATCGGCAGGTCATCATGTCCCAGTACACTCCCGCTGTCGGCTCCACCGAAACCGTCGCCTTCCCCCTCCCTCTCCCGAAGCCGGCCCGGAAGCTGCGCGGCCTGCCCCTGGTCGCCGTCTGGGGCGGCCTGATCGCCGCTCCCTGGGTCATCCTCTATCAGGCCGCCAAGCTGGTGTTCTGAGCGCCACGGGCGGAGTGGGGCGGCCCGCCCTATACCGCCAACTCCGCCATGATCTCCGGCACCTGGGCCAGCAGTTCGCGGGCCAGGAAGCCCAGCGGGCCGCGGCGGGCAAGACGGTTGCCGGCCTCTCCATGCAGATGGACGCCCCAGACCGCCGCCTGGGCCGGATCGGCGCCGCGCGCCGCCAGCCCGGCGATGACTCCCGCCAGCGTGTCGCCGGACCCCGAGGTGGCGAGCCCCACATTGCCGCCGTCATAGGCCCACATCCGCCCGTCCGGCGTGGCGATGTGGGTGCAGGCGCCCTTCAGCACGACGATCACCCGATGCAGTTCCGCGACCCGGCGGGCGGCGGCGGGCGGATCGGCCTCCACATCCTCCCGGCTGATCCCGGACAGGCCGGCCATCTCCCCCGCGTGCGGGGTGATGATCGTCCGCCCGTCGCGCCGGCACAGCGCCTCGTTGGCACCGTCCAGGCCCATCAGGGCCTCCGCGTCGATGACCAGGGCGGGGCCGCCCTCCCCGTCCAGCCCGGCGATCAGGGCGGCGGTCAGGTCGGCGACGGCCCGTTTGTCCATCATGCCCGGGCCGATCAGCACCGCGTTGCAGCGGGCTGCCCGTTCGCACAGCATGCCCACGCAATCCGGGGCGATGCCGCCCTCCGCCGTCTCGGACAGGCCGAGCACCAGCGCTTCCGGAACGGCCAGCCCGAGATGCGGGGCCACGCTGCGGCAGGTCGCCATCTGGAGCTTGCCCGCCCCGGCGCGCAACGCCGCGGTCCCGGCCAGCAGCAGGGCGCCCGGCACCTCCACGCTGCCGCCGATCACCAGCACCCGGCCCCGCCCGTCCTTGTCGGCGCCCTCACCCGGATGGGGAAGCGGCATGGCGCGCAGCAGGTCGCGCGTGACGGGGATCGCGTCGTTCTTATGGAAACCGCTCATCGGGCGGCCACATTGGCATCGGGTTCGGAGGTCAGCGGTGCTCCGGCCTCCGCCAGCGGGGCAACGAAGTTGTAACGCTGCAACCGCATCCGCCCGCTGTGCCCCTGGGCGGGATCGAAGGCGTATTCGGTGACCGCGCAGTTCGCCACGTCGCCCTCCCGGTCGATGGCGAGGATCTCATCCTCGGTCATGCCCTCCAGCAGATAGCGCAGGCACAGCACGACGACCTGATGGCTGACCACCAGCACGCGCTGCCCCCCATGGTGCAGGCTGATCGTGTCGAGCGCGCTGCGCAGACGCAGGATCACGTCGCACCAGCTCTCCCCGGCGGGCGGGCGGAAGTAGAACTTGCCAAGGACGCGGCGGAACTCCGCCTGATCGGGATGCTCCTCGGCGATGCCCACGGCGGTCAGCCGGTCGAGGATGCCGAATTCCTTCTCCCGCAGCCGCTCGTCCACCACGAACTCCGCGGGCTCGACCGGCAGACCGCCCCCGGCGTGGATGATCTCCGCCGTCCGCCGGGCGCGCAGATAGGGGGAGGTCAGCACGACGTCGGGCCGCTCCCCCGGCGGAAGGGAGGCGAACCAGCGCGCCAGCGCTTCCGACTGCTGCTCTCCCTGCCGGCTGAGCGGCACGTCCACGTCGCGTTCCGCGATGTCGATCCGCCCCAGCCCCGCGGCGTAGGCGGCGTCCCGCGCGACGTTCCCGGCACTTTCCCCGTGACGGACGACCCAGAGCCTTTGCGGCCAACGCTGCTGCATGATGAACGACCCTTTCCCGCCTCAACCATGCCTTTCAACGGGGAAAAGGCCGTTCCGTCACGCCGCTCCGGACCTTTGCGCGATCAGGCCGTGCGGCGCTCGAAGATGCGTTCGGCGGTGGATTTGCCGGGGCGCCAGGGGACGATGCTGATGGGAAGCGCGGGATCGAGGCTTCCGTTGGCCCGCAGGACGTCGATGGCCGCCAGCGGCTCGTCGCCCTGGGGAAGGCCGGGCTGTTCGAGCAGATATTGCCGGCGGTTCTCCGTCACCGCCCAGCCGGGCGGACGGCCCAGCGGGCTGGTCGCGACCACCCCGATGGGTTCGGAGACGAGCCACGCCTCGTCCGTGACGCTCCAGCCGACGAGACGGCGCTCGCCGGGGCCTTCTCCGGAACCGATGTCGAGCCAGGCCCACTGGCGCAAGCGGGTGGTGCGGTCACCATCGACGCAGACGAACATGATCCCATCCTTTCCCGTCAAAACCGGCTGGATGGGTATTGTTCTTCTTTTGTTCTTTCCCTGCAAGCGGATTCTGCAAGCGGTTTCCGGGTCGGTTCGCCGGGTCAGTGCGGATCGCCGCAAAAGACGAAGGTTCCCCGGCCCGCCTGTTTGGCCCGGTACATGGCGCCGTCGGCGGCGACCAACAGGGCGCGGGCGTCCACCCCGTCGGCGGGGAACAGGGCGATGCCGACGCTGGCGCCGATGGACGCGGTCTTCTCCTCCGCCGGGCCCTGCACCGGTATCGGCAGCGCCACGGCCTCCACGATCTTGGCGGCCACGCCCCCGGCGTCCTCGGCGGAGCCCAGTTCCTCCAGCACGACGGTGAACTCGTCGCCGCCCACGCGGGCCACCGTGTCGCTGCGGCGCAGGCAGCCGGCGATGCGCGCGGCGGCGATGCGCAGCACCTCGTCCCCGCAGTCGTGGCCCAGCCGGTCGTTGACCGCCTTGAAGCCGTCCAGGTCGATGAACAGCAGGGCGAGCATCCGCCCGGACCGCCGCGACCGCGCCAGCGCCACGTCCAGCCGGTCGAAGAGAAGACGGCGGTTGGGCAGGCCGGTCAAGGCGTCGTGGTTGGCGAGATGGTCCTTTTCCGCCTCGCTGCGCCGCAACGTCTCCTCCGCGGCCTTGCGGAGCGTGATGTCCCGCCCGACGCCGACCAGCCCCAGCAGTTCGTTGCCCGCGTCGCGAATCGGCGCCTTCAGGATCTCCACCCAGATTTGCCCGCCGTCGGGCAGCGGGATGGTCTCCTCGTTGCGGCGCGGCGCATCCCCGGCATAGACCAGCGCGTCGCCGGCCCGGATGCCGTCCGCCATCTCCGGCGGCCAGATCCCGTGGCTGTCCAGCCCGATCAACTGCTCCAGGGGCCGCCCGGTCCAGCCGGCGAAGGCACGGTTGGCCTTGCGCAGCACGCCGTCGCGGTCCTTGAAGAACACGGCGTCGGGGATGGTGTCGATGATCCCCTGCAACAGGGCGTGCTGCCGCAGAAGCTGCTTCTCCGTCTGCCGCCGCTCCGTGATGTCGCGGGCGATGCCGACGACGCCCAGCATCTTGCCGCTGCGGTCGAGGCAGACGGCCTTGGCGGTCTCCATCAGCACGCGGCGCCCGTCCGGATGGATGAACCACTCCTCGCTGCGGGAGAAGCCCTTCTGCATGGCGATCTGGTCGGTCCGCCGCCGCCGCGCCGCCGTCTCCGCGTCGAACAGCCGGTGGTCGGTCAGCCCCAGCGGCGGGCGTCCCGCGTACTCCAGCATCGCCCGGTTGACCTTCAGATAGGTGCCGTTCACGTCCTTGAAGAAGACGATGTCCGGCATCGAATCGATCAGGCTTTGCAGCATGGCGCGCTCGCGATGGAGCGCCTCCGTGTCGGCGCCGCCCTTGTCCGACTCGGCAGGCTGGGGGACGATCTGCGCTTCGTGCAGAATGCCCAGGCGTCCGTCCGCCAGCGCCATGCCGCTGCGGCGCACCCAGGCCGTGACCGGACGCCCCTTGGGATAGAAGGTCCAGCGGCCCGTCGCCGTTTCCCCGTCGGCCCGCGGACCGCCCTCCGGCTGGGAACCGAAGTCGCGGGTCTGGAATTCGGCCAGCGAAGCCGCGTTCCACAACTCCAAAGCGGCGCGGTTGCCCCAGACCATCCGCCCGCGCCCGCCGTCATAAAGCCAGACCGGCGCCGACAGGCGGTCGAGCAGGGGAAGCTCGGCGGCGGTCATCAGCTCAAGGGGCATCGGCCCAAGGGTCATCGGCTCATCCGACGGCGCGCGCGCCTCCGCACCGGCGGCGCCGGCTCCGGAGTGGTTCGGATCTGCCTGATGACGCATGGTGGGGTTTGCCGCCTCGGCACGATGAGTGCACCGGACGGCTTTCTATCATATTTTGAAGAAACCTTCTCCTTCTACCACGCGGAACCGGAAGCCGCCGTTCTGTCCATCACCAGCCCATCCACTTTCCGTATTCCTGCACGAAGTCATGGACGATGGCTTCGCGGCCGGTGCGGTCCGGCGGCAACTGCTTGTGCAGGCCGCCGCGCAGGATCACCTCGACGCGCATCTGCCAGCGCTCGTCGCCCGCCTGCATCTCGGGAAAGGCGAAGGTCAGGGGGTGATAGGCCCGCGCCCGGATGTCGTAGCTGAACTCCTCCTCCCCGTCGCGCAGCACGACCAGTCCAGCGTTGAAGGGGCCGACGTCGAGTTCGGCGCGGCGCCCCAGCCGCTCCAGCTCCGCCGCGATGTCGCGGAAGGCCGGCTCCACCGTCTCCGCGATGAAGCGGGCCACCTGCCGCCGCGCTCCGGCGGCGCCGGGCGGGGCCGCCACCGCGATGGCCGCCTTGCGCCCGACCATGGCGGCCAGCCGCTGGCGCCAGTCGCCGTCGCCCACCGGCTCCGCCGGGGCGCCGCCCGCGGCGGGGGTCGCCACCCGCGCCACCCGCCGGTCCGGCCCCATCCGGCGCTCCGCCCGCAGGCTGGTCACCAGCCCGACGCACATCAGCACCATGACCACCGCGAAGGGCAGCGCCGTCGTGACCGCCGCCGTCTGCAACGCCTGCAACCCGCCGACCAGAAGAAGAAGCGCCGCCACCACGCCGGACAGGACCGCCCAGAAGATGCGCGTGGCGATGGGCGGGTCCTGGTTGCCGCCGGAGCCGATGATGTCGATCACCAGGGCGCCGGAATCGGCGGAGGTGACGAAGAAGGTAATCACCATCAGCGTCGCGATGGCCGAGGTGACGCCGCTGAGCGGCAGGCGGTCCAGCATGACGAACAGGGCGGTCGGCACGCTGCTCCGCACCGCGTCCGCCATGCCGCCGCCCTCGAACATCTCCATATGGATCGCCGTCTCGCCGAACACGATGAACCAGACGAAGGTCATGGCCACCGGCGCGAACAGCACGCCGCCGACGAACTCGCGGATGGTGCGCCCGCGCGATACCCGCGCGATGAACATGCCGACGAAGGGCGCCCAGGAGATCCACCAGCCCCAGTAGAACATCGTCCAGCTCGCCTGCCATTCCGCCCCGGCATAGGGCAGCGTGCGGAAGCTGGTGTAGGGCAGCGTCCACAGGTAGCGCCCGATGCTCTCCACGAGCGTGGACAGAAGGAACACCGACGGTCCGAGCAGGAAGACGAACAGCAGGAGAAGAAGCCCCGCCAGCATGTTCAGCTCGCTCAGGCGGCGGATGCCGCGCCCGACGCCGCTGACCGCCGAGACGGTGGCGATCGCCGTGATGACCGCGATCAGCACCATCTGCTGCACCGTTCCCACGCCGACCAGCCCCAGATAGTCGAGGCCGGCGTTGATCTGCATGACCCCCAGCCCCAGCGAGGTGGCGATCCCGAACAGCGTGCCGAAGATCGCCACGATGTCCACCAGATGGCCGGGCCAGCCGCGCAGCCGGTCGCCCAACAGCGGGTAGAGCGCCGACCGGATGGTGAGCGGCAGGTCGTGCCGGTAGGCGAAATAGCCGAGCGAGAGCCCGACCACGATGTAGATGCCCCAGGCGTGCAGCCCCCAATGAAGGAAGGCCAGGTTCATCGCCTCCCGCGCCGCGTCGGGCGTTCCCGCCTCCCCCACCCGCGGGTTGGAGAAATGCAGAATCGGCTCCGCCACCCCGTAGAACAGGAGACCGATCCCCATGCCCGCGCTGAACAGCATGGCGAACCATGACGGGTAGCTGAATTCCGGCTCCTCGCCGTCCTTGCCGAGCTTGATCGATCCGTACGGGCTGAAGAACAACCAGAGAGAGAACAAAAGAAAGCCCGCGACGGTCAGAATGTAGAACCAGCCGAAGTTGCCGACGATCGTGGCCTGGAGAGCCGAGACGCGGGCACCGAACGATTCGGTGAAGGTTGCCGCCAGGACGACGAACAGCAGGATCAGGCCACCGGCGGTGAAGGAGACCGTTTTGTTGATCCCGCTCATGGTTCTTCTCCGGTTCCGGGCAGCTTATCCGAAGCGAGGCCGTGGCATCGCTGCCGGATCAACGATCCGTCAAGCCGGGAGTTTCGGAAAAATGCGCTACCGGTCCGGATTGCAGGATTTTGCCGTCCGGAGCCGCCGCCGCAGGATCAGCGCGTACCAGAGCAGCAGGACCGTGGTGAACAGCGACAGGGTGAAGGACACGCCGTCCGGCCGCAGACCATAGCCGGTGGCACCGCCGAACAGCGTCACGGAGCTGTCCCAGAGATAGGCGAGCAGCAGGATCACCGTGTTGGCCGACGACAGTCCGGTGGCGGCATAAAGCACGAGATGCATCGATTGCCCCCGATGGCCCTCCCCGGCCATGCGTTTTTTCGTTGCGCGGTGTTGTTCTTGTCCGAAGCCATCTCATCCTAGGCGCCCGGAGCGATCCTGTCAGCCATGGTCCACACCGCACAGCCCCCGGATTCCAGCGAAGACGAGCAGCCGTCCGGGTCCCCGACCTGGGCCCAGCGCCTCTTGCGCTATGGCACGGGGATGCTGATCCTGGCCCTGCTGGCCGGCGCGCTGGTCATCCTGGACCGCTGGCTGGACCAGTACAGCGTCGCCGACATCCGGCGGGCGCTGGGGCGGATCACGGGCGGACAGCTTCTGGCGGCGGCGGGGGCGGCGGCGGTCAGCTACTGGCTGCTGACGCTCTACGACCTGCTGGCCCTGCGCCATCTGCGGCGGCCCCTGCCCTACCGCTGGGTGGCCTTCACCGCCTTCACAAGCTACGCCTTCAGCCACAGCCTGGGTTTCGCCAGCATCATCGGGGCCGCGGTGCGCTACCGCCTCTATGCCCCGCATGGGCTGAGCGGGGTGGAGGTGGCGCAGGTCACGCTGTTCGTCGTCACCACCTTCATGCTGGGGCTGGCGACCGTGATGCCGGTGGTCATGCTGATCGACCCCACGGCCCTGAAGGCGCTGCACGTCCCGCCGGGAAGCGCCGTTCTGCTGGGGCTGGCCGCGCTCGCGGTACTGGGGGCCTATGCGGTGGGCGGATTCTGGCTGCGGCGCCCCCTGCGGCTGTTCGGGCACGCCGTCGCCTTTCCCCGCCCGGCCATCGCGCTGCGGCAACTGCTGCTGGGGCTGTGCGATCTGTCGCTGGCGGGGCTGGTGCTCTGGCTCTGCCTGCCGCCGAGCGATGCGGTGAGCTACGCGGACGTTCTGGTGGCCTTCGGGCTGGCGCTGGTCGCCGGGATCATCAGCCATGTGCCGGGCGGACTGGGGGTGTTCGATGCCATCGTCCTGGTCAGCCTGACCCCGGCCATGCCCGGCAACGACGTGATGGCGGGGCTGCTGGTCTTCCGGCTGATCTATTATCTGGCGCCGCTGGTGATCGCCGGGCTGATGTTCGGCGCGCTGGAAGCCTTCCAGGCCCGGCACCGGATCGGCGGCCTGTCGCGCGACCTGTCCGCCGCCGTCAGCCCGGCGGTGCCGCTGGTGCTGGCCGCCTGCATCTTCATCACCGGGGCCTTCCTGCTGTTCTCCCGCGCCACGCCGGAGGAGACGCTGCCCTCGCCCTTCGACGCCACCGCCCTGCCCCTGATGGAGATGTCGCATTTCACGGGCAGCGTGGCCGGGGTCCTGCTGATCCTTCTGGCCCATGCGGTGCAACGCAGGCTGCACGCCGCCTGGGTGCTGTCGCTGGTGCTGCTGGCGACCGGCTGCGCCTCGGCGCTGCTGAAGGGCGGCGACTGGCAGGAGGCCATCGTGCCGGGGTTGATCTTCCTGGCCCTGCTGCCCGCCCGCAAGGAGTTCCACCGGCGCGGCAACATCCTGCGCAACCCCCTGACGCCGAGCTGGTTCATCGCCACCGGCGTGGCGCTGGCCAGCGCCTTCTGGCTGGGCCTGTTCTCGTACAAGCACGTCGCCTTCAGCGACGAGCTGTGGTGGCACTTCACCCTGCACGGCGACGCCTCCCGCTTCCTGCGGGCGTCGGTGGCGGTGGGGGTGATCGCACTCGGCGCGGCGCTGGTCCATCTGGTCTCGGCGGCCAGCCGCGACCGGCGGGACGAGGCCGCCCCCCGCTCCCTCACCGCCGCCAGAAGGACGGACTGAGCACCACCAGCACCGTGAAGAACTCCAGCCGCCCGAGCAGCATCCCGATGGACAGCGCCCATTTCGCCGCCTCCGGAAGAGTCGCGAAATTGCCGACCGGACCGATGACCGGTCCCAGGCCGGGACCGACGTTGCTGACCGCCGTCGCCGCCCCCGACAGGGCCGACACCAGATCAACCCCCAGGAAGGCCAGCACGAAGGCGAGGATGAACACCGTCGTCAGATAGACGAAGCCGAAGCTCATCACCGAGACCATGATCTCGGCGCTGACCGGCTTGTCGTTGTAGCTGAGCGGGATGACCAAGCTCGGGCTGTAGAGGCGGCGCTGGAGCGAGCGCAGCACGATGAACAGGATCTCGAACCGGAAGATCTTCAGACCGCCCGAGGTCGATCCGGTGCAGCCGCCGACGAAGGTCAGGATGAAGAAGGTCACCGACGCCATCGGCCCCCACCGCTCGTAGTCGATGGAGGCATAGCCGGTGGTGGTGACCACCGAAACGACGTTGAACGTCGAATGACGGATGGCTTCGTCCCACGGCATGTCCCGCGTCAGCGTCAGCCAGGCCGAAAGACCGAAGGAGACCGCCGCGAGGAACCCGACATACCAGCGGATCTGCGTGTCCCGCCAGAAGCTGGCCGCCCGCCCCTGGGCAAGGCTGATGAAGCGGACGAAGGGCATCCCGCCCAGCATCATGAAGACCACCAGAATCCATTCGATGGCCGGGCTGTTCCAAGCGGCGACCGAGGCGTCGCGGGTGGAGAAGCCACCGGTGGACACCGCCGTCATCGCGTGGTTGACGGCATCGAACCAGGTCATGCCCGCATAGGCGAGCGTCACCGTGCACACCGCGGTCAGGGACAGATAGATCCAGCCGACCGCGATGGCGAGGTCGCTGGCGCGCGGCGTCACCTTGTCCGACCGGTCGGAGGATTCGGAGCGGAAGAGCTGCATACCGCCCACCCGCAGGAAGGGCAGGATGGCGATGGCCATGCCGATGATGCCGATGCCGCCCAGCCATTGCAGCAGCGACCGCCACAGCAGCAAACCCGGCGGCAACCGGTCCAGGCCGGAAATCACCGTCGAACCGGTGGTGGTGAGCGCCGACATCGCCTCGAAATAGGCGTCGGCCGCCGACAGCTTGATCTGGGACACCATGAAGGGCACCGCGGCGAAGGCGCACACGATGATCCAGGCCAGCGCCGTCAGCAGGAACGCCTGACGCAGGTTGAGCGACATCCAGTCCATCCGGTTGGCCAGCATGAACTGGACGCCGAAGAACAGGGTCAGCGCGAAGGCGATGGCGAACACCATCCAGTCCGGATTGCCGACCGCCAGATCGACGGTCATCGGAACCAGCATGGCGACGGCCAGGACGCTGAGAAGCGCGCCGATGATGTAGAAGACGGGGCGGGTGTCGATGACAGTCATGCACAGGCCATGGCCAATCGGAATTGCGGCCTAAATTGTCACGATTGCGACCGTTCGGCATTCCCGAACCGCGTCCCTCGGCATTTTTCCGGGCAATTTTTTCATTGGAACCGCCCCATGCGCGGTTCTGGACGCGGCGACGTCCCCCGCGTCTCCCCATCAACGGCCCGTACCCCGAAAGATGTCGGGAATCGGACCTGTTTCCCCCCGGTCGGAATCGGCGGGGGGCTAGACGGCGGCGGGTATCCTGTGCACACTCCGCCCCGCTTCCGGCTCAAATCGTCGAGCCTTCCCGGACGGTCGGGACCCGCAGAAAACTGGAACAGACAATGGACTGGCGGCGTGCTTTCGGACGATGCCCTGATCTTTCTTCGACATTCCATCAAGACCGTGTGGACTCTGGAGATCCTGCTGATCTTGCGGCGTGATCCGGACAGGGCCTGGAATTCGGAGGATCTCATTCGCGAATCGCGCAGCAGCACGCTCATCCTCCAGGAAGTCTTTGAGAATCTCGAGCAGGCTGGGCTGATCGCCATGGAGGAAAACTGCCGCTTCCGCTACCGCGGCGTGAGCCCGCTCCCGGAACGGTTGGTGGAGGAGATCGCGTCGGTCCAGGCCCGGCGCCCCGCGGCGATCACGAAAGCCCTTCTGTCGGTATCGTCGGGCAAGGTCCGGACCTTCGCCGATGGGTTCCGCGGCGGCAGAAGCTCGTAAGGCCGCGATCATAAATTCACCCGCCGGTACAGGGTTGGATTTTGCTAAACTGCCGCCCGACACGCCTTGCTGTTCAGACCAGCGTTCCCCGGAGTCTCCATTATGCCGTTTCACCATCCGGCCCGCGCGCGCTCCCTCGCCGCCCTCGTCCTGGCCGGCTCCATGGTGGGCGCCCTCGCCGGTGCCGCCCACGCCGCGACCGCGGACCGCAACCCGTCGCCCGCGCCTCAAGGCACGGTCCAATCCGCTCCCGCCGCCGCTCCCGATGCGGCCCCCACCGCGGCCCCCACCGCGAAGGTCACGGGCTTCCGCTCCGCGCGATTCGGCATGTCCGCCGATGAGGTTACGAAGGCCATCACCAAGGATTTCAAGATCGCCGGCAACGACATCCGCCGCGAGACCAACGCGACCGAGCGGACGACCAGCCTGATCGTCAAGGTGGACGATCTCCAGACCGGCGCCGGTCCGGCGGCCATCGCCTACATCCTCGGCCATTCGACGCAGAAGCTCTTCCAGGTCAACATCCTGTGGGGCGGCGCGGTGAACCCGAAGATCGACCCCAACGCCCTGGTCGGCGCCGCCAACGCGCTGCGCAACTACTTCGTGGCGCAGGGCTACCGGCAGGAAGGGATGCTGCTGAACGCGCCCGTCGGCGACGGGTCGCAGGTGGTCGTCTTCCGCGGCACCGACGCCCAGGGGCGCATGTCCCTGCTGACCCTCTCCGTCCCGCCGAAGCCCTCGGACGATACCCCCGCCCTGCCGCCGTCGCTCCAGCTCTCCTACATCGAGAAGCCGAACGAGCCGGACGTGTTCAAGATCGAAAAGGGCTTCTGATCCGAGTTTTCCGAGCGATCCAGGCATGAAAAAGGGCGGCGCCGTCGTGGTGCCGCCCTTTCCATTCCCGGCAGGCCGGAAAAAACATCAGCCCTTGCGGGCGAGACGGTCCACCAGGCCCGACCAACTGCTGACCGAAATCAGGTGGGCGTAGACCAGCCCCAGCCAGCCGCGGTCGCGCCATTCCACCAGCGTCTCGGCGGGAAGCTGGTTGAAGGCCGCCTCGTCGATCACCTTGAAGCCAGCGAGGCTCAGCCGCTCACCGTTGTTCAGGGTGATGTCGGCGCGCTTCTCCGACAGCAGGCCGGCGCCGGTCACCGCCGCGACGAACTCCGCGGTGTAGCCGTTCTGGGCCTGGACCTCCTTGACGAACTCCAGCGCGTTGCTGGTCAGCGCGGACGGCTGCCCATCGACGAAGAAGGGGTTGTCCCGGCCCGGAACGACGGCGTCCGCCGCCTCGTCGATGCACAGGGTGAGCTGGGACTTGTCTTCGCTCTCCAGGAAGATGAAGGGGTAGCGGCGGACATAGGCGGGGATGTAGGCCCCCTCCTCCCAGACGCCGTCCGCATCGACGAACAGGTTCTCGCCCGTGCGCAGGCCGAGCAGCGCCACCGGCTGCACCACCGGGCCGTCGGAGAACAGGATCGGGAACTGCTTGCAGGCCGCCGCGAACTCCGCCGCCATCAGCGGCACGGAGTTGGTGCCGGCCGCGAAGGCGTAGTTCGGCTCGGCCCGCAGCGACAGGTCGGCGTCGCGGGCAGCCTGCAGCGGACGGGGGCTCTTGTAGAACAGGGGCAGGTTCGGGTCGGTCATCGTGCGCTATCCAAAGGGTAAAGGTCTGCCGGTGGGGAAGGCGCGCCTCAGCGCGCCTCCTCCTTCTCCGTCTGCTGGTTGCCGGTTGCGGACGGCGCGGGGCCGCCGTTGGTCAGGACCTCCGGCTGCGCGCCGGCACGCGTGGTGGTCGGGACGGCCCCCGAGCCGCCATTCCCCGGGTTGTTGGACAGAACCTCCGGCTGGGCACCCGCCCCGGTCAGGGACAGAACCTGCGGCGCGGCGTAGGCGGCCAGCGCGTTCGGCGTAAGGCCGGCGCCGGTCATCGTGCCGGTGAACAGGCTGGTGACGCCGGGGGTGCTGGGAACCGGAACCTCCACCACGACGGTGGCGGCGACCCGGCTGACCTGCTGCGTCGGCCCCCAGGGGGTGTTGTTGATGAAGTAGGGGGCGGCGCGCAGCGGGCTGTCGATCGCGCTGGCGGCCAACGCGTCCGTCTTGCCGGCCACGGTGCCGAACATCCGGGCGGAACCGGCCTTGGGAACGGTCAGGCTCAGCACGTCGATCTTCTGCAAGGCGCTCCCAGACTCCTGTCCGACGATCAGCGCCCCGCCGTCGGACGCCATGGTCAGCATCGTGGCCTTGCCCTGGAGCCCCGCCATGGTGATGGGGCCGCCCGCCGTGATGGACGCCTGCCCGTCCGGCAGGGACGCCACGGCGCCCAGCGTGATCGGGCCGTTCTTGGCCGTGATGCTGGCGGGCAGAACAATGCCCGATCCACCGGATTGGGTAAAGCCTTCCTCCGTGACAACCGTGGCATCGCGCCCGAACACCACCCGGCCCGCACCGTCGGTCATGGCGAGGGCCAGGGAGCCCGCGCTGTTCACCGCCGCGCCGAAGGTGAAGCCGGCACCGCTCAGGCGGAGGCCGCCCGTGCCGGTTGCGGTCAGCGCCTTGGCGAAGCGGCTCTCCCCGCCTGCCGTCTGGGTCAGCGAGCGCACGGTCACCGCCCCGTCGTGGAAGACGCCGCCCAAAGCCCGGACCGTGACGTCGCCCATCAGGCCCGAGGCGCCGACGTCGCCCGCCGCCCGGATCGCCGCGCCGTTCAGCGACAGCGAGGAGCGGTCGGCGCTGTCGATGGACCCGCCGAACACGAGGTCGCCGCCGGTGCTGGTCAGGACGCTGTCGCCGGCCACCGCCAGGGCGCCGCCGAAGCTCTGCGCGCCGGTGGTTGCGACGGTGGCGCCGGTCAGGCGGGTGCCGCCGCTGACGGCGATCTGCCGCAGCGCGCCGGTTTCGCCGAAGACCCCGGCCAGGACGGCGTCGCCGTTGACCGTCAGCCCCTGCGCCCCGGCCCCGGCGGCGTTGCCGCCGTTCAGCAGGGAGACGGTCCCGCCCGTCAGGACGGTGTCGGCTCCCAGCGTCACCGCGCCGCCGTAGCTCTGCTCCGCCACGGTGGTGACCGCGCCGCCGTTGAGGGCGGCGGTGCCGGTCACCGACAGGCGGCTCAGCGCCTGCGTGCCGCCGACGGTGCCGTTGATCACGGCGTTGCCGGTGATGGTCAGCCCCTGCGCGCCGCGGGTCGCGGCGTCCAGGCCGCCGGCCAGAACGACCGTGCCACCGGTCAGCCGGGTGTCGGTCCCCAGAACCGCCCGCTCCCCATAGGTCTGGGTGCCGGTGGTGTCGACCGAACCGCCGTTCAGGGCCAGCGTGCCCGCCGCGTCGGTGACGACCGAGGCCGCGCGGACCGACTGGGCGAAGCGGGTCTGGCCGGCGCTGTTCACCGTCAGGGCGCCCAGCCGCTCGGTCCCGCCGACCGCGCCCGCGAAGACGGCGTCGGCGGTCCCGCTGGTGACGGTCAGGGCCTGCCCGCCGTCCAGCGTCCCGGCGAAGGTGACGCCGGTGCCGGTCAGGGCCGACGGGGAACCGGCCAGACGGACCGCGCCGCCGTAGGTCTGCGCCCCGCTGGTGACCGCCGTGGCGCCGTTCAGCAGCGTCTCGCCGTTCACCGTCAGCGCGGCCAGCGCCTGCCGGGTGCCAAGCGCGCCGGAGAGCGCCGCGTTGCCGGCGATGGTCAGGCCCTGACGGCCCGCCTCAGCCGCATCGACGCCGCCGGACAACGACACGAGGCTGCCGGTCAGCACCGTGCCGGCCCCCAGCGTCACCGCGTCGGCGTAGCTCTGCGCCCCGGTGGTGTCCACGCTGCCGCCGTTCAGGATGGTGATCCCGGTGGCGTCGGTGGTCAGCGAGGCCGCCTTCACCGCACCGGCGACGATGGTGGCCCCACCGCCGTTCACGGTCAGGGCGCCCAGACGGCTGGTGCCGCCGACCGCGCCGCCGAGCAGGATGTTGCCGCTGCCGCTGGTCAGCGTCAGCGCCCGCCCGCCGTCGAGGGTGGAGGCGAGGATGATCCCGCCGTTGCCGGTGATCCGGCTGTCGCCGTCCAGCGTCACCGCCTTCGCCGCCGTGAAGGCCCCGCCGGACTGATAGGCGCCGTTCAGCGTCACGACGTCGTTATAGGTCTGCGCACCCGTGGTGGTCACCGACTTCAGGCTCGTCGTGCCGTCCGCGTCGGTGGTCAGGCTCGCCAGGGCCGTCGTGCCGCCGACCGCGGCGTCGAACCGGGTGGCGCCGCTGCCGTTGACGGTCAGCGCCCGGGCGCCGTCCACCGTGCCGCTGAAGGTCACGGCACCGCTGCCGGCGTTGACCGTCGCGGCCCCCGCCAGCGTCACCGGCCCGGCGATGGTGAAGGCGCCGTTGCCGGTCGTGTAGCTGCCGATCAGGCTGGCCGGCCCGCCGTAGCTCTGCGCACCCGCCGTGGTCACGTCCGTAAGGCTGGTGTAGCCCGTGCCGGTGGTCAGGCTGGACAGCGCCGTCGTGCCGCCCACCGCCGCGTTGAAGATCATCGCCCCGGTGGAGTTCACCGTCAGCGCCTGGGCGCCGTTCACCGTCCCGTTGAAGGTGATGGTGGCGTAACCGGCGTTCACCGCCGTGGCCCCGGCCAGAGTCGCCGCACCGTTGACGGTGATCGCGCTGTCGGCCGCGCCGTAGGTGCCGTCCAGGGTCACCGCGTCGTTGTAGGTCTGCGCGCCGGTGGTCGTCACCGACTTCAGGCTGCTCGTGCCACCCGCGTCGGTGGTCAGGCTCGCCAGAGCCGTGGTGCCGCCGACCGCCGCGTTGAACTGCGTCGTGCCCTTGCTGTTGATGGTCAGCGCCTGGGCGCCGTCCACCGTGCCGGCGAACAGGACGCTCGACCCGCCGTTCACCGTCGTGGCACCGGCCAGAGTCGCCGCACCGTTGGCGGTGAAGGCGCCGCCGCTGGCGTAGGTGCCGTTCAGCGTCACCGCGTCGTTGTAGGTCTGCGCGCCGCTGGTGGTGACGTTCAGCAGGCTCGTCGTGCCGCCCGCGTCGGTCGTCAGGCTCGCCAGAGCCGTCGTGCCGCCCACTGCCGCGGTGAACTGCGTCGTGCCCTTGCTGTTGATGGTCAGCGCCTGGGCGCCGTCCACCGTGCCGGCGAACAGGACGCTCGACCCGCCGTTCACCGTCGTGTCGCCGACCAGCGTCGCCGCACCGTTGGCGGTGAAGGCGCCGCCGCTGGCGTAGGTGCCGTTCAGCGTCACCGCGTCGTTGTAGGTCTGCGCGCCGCTGGTGGTGACGTTCAGCAGGCTCGTCGTGCCGCCCGCGTCGGTCGTCAGGCTCGCCAGAGCCGTCGTGCCGCCCACTGCCGCGTTGAACTGCGTCGTGCCCTTCCCGGCGATGGTCAGCGCCTGCGCCCCGTCCACCGCACCGGCGAACAGAACGCTCGACCCACCGTTCACCGTCGTGTCGCCGGCCAGCGTCGCCGCACCGTTGGCGGCGAAGGCGCCGCCGCTGGCGTAGGTGCCGTTCAGGGTGACCGCGTCGTTGTAGGTCTGCGCGCCGCTTGTGGTGACGTTGCGCAGGCTCGTCGTGCCGGCGGCATCGGTGGTCAGGCTGGCCAGCGCCGTCGTCCCGCCCACCGCGCCGGTGAACTGCGTCGTGCCCTTGGTGTTGACCGCCAGGGCGTGGGCACCGTCCACCGTGCCGCCGAACAGGACGCTCGACCCGCCGTTCACCGTCGCATCGCCGGCCAGCGTCACCGCGCCGTTGGCGGTGAAGGCACCAGTGGCGTTGTAGGTGCCGTTGAGCGTGGTGGCGGCGTTGTGGGTCTGCGCGCCCGTGGTGGTGACGTTCAGCAGGTTGACCGTGGCGCCCGCGTCGGTGGTCAGGCTCGCCAGAGCCGTCGTGCCGCCCACCGCCGCGTTGAAGTGCGTCGTGCCCTTCCCGGCGATGGTCAGCGCCTGGGCGCCGTCCACCGTGCCGTTGAAGGTGGCGGTCCCGGCGTTCACCGTCGTGGTCCCGGCCAGGGTGGCCGCGCCGTTGACGGTGATCGTGCTGCCCGTCACCGTGTAGGTGCCGTCCAGCGTCACCGCGTCGTTGTAGGTCTGCGCGCCCGTGGTCGTCACCGACTTCAGGCTGCTCGTACCGGCGGCGTCGGTCGTCAGGCTCGCCAGGGCCGTCGTGCCGCCCACCGCACCGGCGAACTGCGTCGCGGCCTTGCTGTTGATGGTCAGCGCCTGCGCCCCGTCCACCGTGCCGGCGAACAGAACGCTCGACCCACCGTTCACCGTCGTGTCGCCGGCCAGAGTCGCCGCACCGTTGGCGGCGAAGGCGCCGCCGCTGGCGTAGGTGCCGTTCAGGGTGACCGCGTCGTTGTAGGTCTGCGCGCCGCTTGTGGTGACGTTCAGCAGGCTCGTCGTGCCGGCGGCATCGGTCGTCAGGCTGGCCAGCGCCGTCGTGCCGCCCACCGCGCCGGTGAACTGCGTCGTGCCCTTGGTGTTGATGGTCAGCGCCTGGGCACCGTCCACCGCACCGGCGAACAGGACGCTCGCCCCACCGTTCACCGTCGTGGTCCCGGCCAGCGTCACCGCGCCGTTGGCGGTGAAGGCACCAGTGGCGTTGTAGGTGCCGTTGAGCGTGGTGGCGGCGTTGTGGGTCTGCGCGCCCGTGGTGGTGACGTTCAGCAGGTTGACCGTGGCGCCCGCGTCGGTGGTCAGGCTCGCCAGAGCCGTCGTGCCGCCCACCGCCGCGTTGAAGTGCGTCGTGCCCTTCCCGGCGATGGTCAGCGCCTGGGCGCCGTCCACCGTGCCGTTGAAGGTGGCGGTCCCGGCGTTCACCGTCGTGGTCCCGGCCAGGGTGGCCGCGCCGTTGACGGTGATCGTGCTGCCCGTCGCCGTGTAGGTGCCGTCCAGCGTCACCGCGTCGTTGTAGGTCTGCGCGCCCGTGGTCGTCACCGACTTCAGGCTGCTCGTGCCGGCGGCGTCGGTCGTCAGGCTCGCCAGGGCCGTCGTGCCGCCCACCGCACCGGCGAACTGCGTCGTGCCCTTGTTGTTGACCGCCAGCGCGTAGGGTCCGTCCACCGTGTTCATGAACAGCACGCTCGACGCGCCGTTCACCGTCGTGTCACCGGCCAGCGTCGCCGCGCCGTTGGCGGTGAAGGCGCCGCCGCTGGCGTAGGTGCCGTTCAGCGTGACCGCGTCGTTGTAGGTCTGGGCACCCGTGGTGGTGACGTTGCGCAGGCTCGTGGTGCCGCCCGCGTCGGTGGTCAGGCTGGCCAGCGCCGTCGTGCCGCCCACCGTGCCGGTGAACTGGGTCGCGCCCTTGCTGTTGATGGTCAGCGCCTGGGCGCCGTCCACCGTGCCGCCGAACAGGACGCTCGACCCGCCGTTCACCGTCGTGGCGCCAGCGAGCGTCGCCGCACCGTTGGCGGCGAAGGAACCGCTGCCGGTGTTGTAGGTGCCGTCCAGCGTCACCGCGTCGTTGTAGGTCTGCGCGCCGGTGGTCGTCACCGATTTCAGGCTGCTCGTCCCGGCGGCGTCGGTGGTCAGGCTCGCCAGAGCCGTCGTGCCGCCCACCGCCGCGTTGAACTGCGCCATGCCCTTGTTGTTGACCGTCAGGGCGTGGGCGCCGTCCACCGTGTTCATGAACAGGACGCTCGACGTGCCGTCCACCGTCGTGTCGCCGGCCAGAGTCACCGCACCGATGGCCGAGAAGACCGCGCCGGTGGTGTAGGTGCCGTCCAGCGTCACCGTGCCGCTGTAGGTCTGGCCGCCCGTCGTCTTCACCGACTTCACGCTGGCCGTCCCGCCGGCATCGATGACGAGGCTCGCCAGAGCCGTCGTGCCGCCCGCCGTTCCGGTGATCTGGGTCGCGCCGCTGCTGGTGAGCGTCAGGGCGTAGGCCCCGTCCACCGTGCCGTTGAACCGCAAGGCCCCGCTGCCAGCGTTCACCGCCGTGGCGCCCGCCAGCGTCGTGGCGCCGGTCACGGTGAAGGCGCCGTTGCCGGTGGCGTAGGAGCCCTGAAGGGTGGTGGCGCCGGTGTAGGTCTGCGCGCCCGCCGTCGTGACGTTGTGCAGGCCGATGGTGCCGGCGGTGGCCGAGAGGAAAGCCAGGTTGCTGGCCGCTCCGCCCAGCGTCACGCCGCCCTGCGCGGCGTTCAGCGTCGCCCCGAACCCGCCGCCGTTCAGCGTGCCGGTCACCGTCACATCGCCACCGGTCGCGGTCACCGTCCGGTTGGCGCCGGCCAGCGTCAGGTTCCCCGTGACCGCCACCGACTTGCCGGACAGAGTCCCCGACAGGGTGGTGTTGCCGGTGTAGCTCTGCGCGCCCGTGGTGTTGACGTCGCCCAGCCCGATGGCGGTGCCCTGCACCGTCACGCTCGCACGGGTGGCGTCCGGACCGGTGCTGCTCACCGCCTTGGTCAGGGTGACCGCGCCGCCCGTGGAGGTCAGGGTAATGGAGCCGCTGCCCCCGGCGGTGATGCCGGTGGTGGCGTTGCCGTCGGTGATGGCGCCGCTGGTGGTGACGGAGATGTCCCCGTTCGCGGTGGTGAGGTTGCCCAGGGTGAAGCCGGCGCCGGCCAGATAAATGCCGCCCGTTCCCGTCACCGTCGCCGAGACGTTGGCGATGGACGTGGCGAAGGCGCTGGCGCTGGTCCCGATCCCCGTGCCGGAGGTCAGGTTCAGGGTGCCGCCGGTCAGGCTGGTGCCCTTGTTGGTCAGGATGCTGCCGCTCGGCGCCGACAGGGTGATGACCCCGGTCGGGCCGGCGTTGACCGTGCCGACCGTCAGATCGCCCGCCATCGCGACCAGGTTGACCGTGCCGGTGCCGGTCACCGAATTGGCGGTCAGGCCGGCGCTGCTTTTGGCGCCGACGCTGCCGTTGGCGCTGAGGGTCGCGGCCGTCAGGGTGCCGGTGTTGTTGACGGTCAGGCCCTTGCCGGAACCGGTCAGGCTGGCGTCGATGGTGCCGACCGTGGTGTTGAGGACGGTGTTGCCGCCGTTGGAGCCGCTGGCGAAGGTCAGCGAGCCGGCGGTGATCGACAGCGACCGCGGCGTACCGCCCGCGTCCACCACGTCGGTGGCGCCCTTCAGCGTCAGCGCGCCCGTGCCGATGTCGATCCCCGCGTCCGGCAGGGTCAGCACGCCTCCGGACTGGAGCAGCAGGTTGCCGCTGGTCATGGACAGGCCGGCGCTGGCGTCCAGGTTGCCAGCCGTCCGGATGTAGGCCGAGCCGCCCGCCCCCAGCGTGACGAGGTTGTTGCCCAGCGTCAGCGCGGTCGTGTTGATGTTGTCCACCGAGATGACCGGCGTGGTGCCGTTGGCGGTCAGGCCGGTCAGGCTGGACACGTTCATCTTGACCGGCGTGCCGGCCCCGGTGGCCGCGTCGGTGACCGTGCCGATGCTGCCGCCGTTGGCGGTCAGGCTGGCCGAATGGCCCGTCACATGGGTGCCGGTGCCGCTGCCCAGGATGGAGCCGGCGGCGGTCAGGGCGACCGCGCCGCTCGCGGCGTTGGCCGACGCCGACTGCACCGTCATGGTGCCGGCGGAGGCGATGGTCACCGACCCGCTCGACGCGCTGGCGGAGGTGACGGTGACGCCGGCGGTGGTGGCGTCGGTCACGTAAATGCTGCCGGCGCTGCTGGACAGGGTCAGGCTGCCGGTGGTGGTCTGCACCGCCCCGGCGGAGGTGCCCACGCCCTTGGCACCGGTCAGCGACACCGAGCCGCCGACGATCCGTGTTTCCGCAAGGCCGTCGTCGTACACCCCGCCCCCGGTGGCGCTGAGGGTGACCGCGCCCGTGCCGGCGTTGATGATGCCCGCGATGATGTCGGCGTTGGCGGCGGTGGAGGCGATGGTGATCGCCCCGCCGCCCGTGCCGGCGTTGACCACCTGGAGGCGGTCGCCGGCCAGCACGTCGATCTTGCCGCCGGTCGTCGCGGCGTAGGCGAGCGTGGTGGCGCCGGTCGTGCCCAGATAAATGTCGCCCGACCCGCCGCTCACCTGCACCTGCGCGCCGCCCACGCCGACGCGGGCCGTGGAGGTGCCGATGCCGCCCGCGCCGTTCAACTGGACGGTCTTGGCCGTGATCGTGGACCCGCCGTTGGCGGCCAGGATCTTGCCGCCGCTGCCGGTGGCGCTCAGCGTGACGGTGCCGTTGGTGGCGCCCGCCGACACCGTCCCGGCGGTGATGTTGCCGCTGGTGGCGGTCACGCTGATGGAGTTGCCCGCCGCGTCGGTGGCGATGGCGACGTTGGTCAGGGTGATGCTGCTGTTGCTGGACACCACCACCGGGCCGTTGGAGACCGTGGCGTTCAGCCCGCCCGAAAGCTGGCCCGACAGGTCGAGATAGAGGCCGCCCGTGCCGGTGACGTTGGCGGTCAGCGACCCGGTGCCGGACGCCGTCACCTTCAGCCCGGACTGGGCCGTCCCGATGCCGGCCCCCGCCGTCAGCGTGGCGTTGCCGTTGCCGATGCTCAGGCTGGAGCCGCCGCTGACGATCCGGCCCGTGGTCGCCGTCAGGGTCAGCGCCTTGGTGGTGTCGTAGGAGAGGCTGCCGACGGTCAGGTCACCCGCCGTGGCGGTCACCGTCAGGGCGCCGCCCGTGCCGATGGAGCCGAGGCTCAGCGCGCCCGCGTTCTTCACGAACAGGCCGCCGGTACCGCTGCTGGCCGTCAGGCTGGAGACGTTCAGCCCCAGCGCCGTCCCGCTGCTGCCGATGGCGCTGCTGTTGCCCGGCTGGTCGGTCTCCTTCTGCGCGACCAGCGTCAGGGAGCCGGCGGTGATGGAGGAGGAGCCGTTCACCGCCGTGATGTTGCCGGCGGTCGCGTTGCTTCCGCCCGCCGTCAGACTGACCGTGCTGGCGGCGCCGGTGTTCATCGTGCCGATGGCGATGGCACCCGCCGCCTTGAAGGTGAAGTCCAGGCCCGTGCTGTCGGTCAGCGTGGTGAAGGTGGTGGTGGTTCCGTTGTCGGCGGCGTTCCAGCTCAGGTTGGTGGCCGTCAGGGTCATGTCGCCGGAGGAGGCCCCCCCCATCGTGGCCGCCGTGCGGTCGATGGACAGCTTGGCGAGGTCCTGCGTGCCGGCGACCTTGAAGGTGCCCGGCGTCTTCAGCGTCAGGTCGGAGGTGGCGACGGTGAGCGTCGAGCCCGTGTCGGCGATGGCGCCTTTGGCCGCGGACAGCAGGACGCTGCCGCCGGCCACCAGATTGCCGCTGCTCCCGAGGATCTTGCCGTTGTGGCTGGTCAGCGACACCGCACCGGTCGTGGTGATGGTCCCGGCGGTCAGGGTGGAGGTCCCGTTGGAACCGGTGCTCAGCGTGATGGCTCCGCCGCCGCCGCTGGTCACGGATTGGGCGGTCAGGCTGTTGTATTCGCTCACCGCGATGCTGCCGGCGGCGCTGGCGGTCAGGGTGGTGGTGCCGCCGTTGTGGGCGTTCGTGGAGATGGCGGAGACGCTGCCGATCGACCCGGCCGCCGTCAGGTTCACCAGATTGCTGCCGCCGATCGAGCCGCTGAGGATCGAGCCGCCCTGGTTGTTGATGACCGCGTTGGCGCCGTTCATGCCAATCGTGCCGAGCGCGATGTCACCGGTAGAGTTGGTCAGCGTCAGCGCGCCGCCCAGGTTCATGGAGTCGATGACCGTCGGGCCGTGCAGATTGATCACGGCGCCGTTGTTGGCGTTCACCGACAGGTTGCCGGTGGTGATGGCGATGAACTCGCCCCCGTTCGCGCCGACCACGCCGGAGGAAGAGAGCAAAGTGGCGATGCCCGCGTTGATTTTGAGGACCGAATGGCCGTTCCCGACGATGCCGGGGGATGCGATCAGGGAGATCGTGCCGGTCTTGCCGACGTCCAGATTACCGACGACGATCTTCTCGTGGCTGTCGGCGGAGAACCGCAGGCCGCTGCCGTCGGTCAGCGAGGCCAGCAACGTCTGGGTGCCGCTCTCGGCGCCGGTCAGCTCGATGGCCCCGCCCGCCGTGTTGACCGAGGTCAGGCTGTAGGTGCGGTTGGTGAAGGTCGACGACGTGCTCTTGAGGTTCAGCGTGCCGATGCGGGTGTCGGATTCGACATGGAGGTCGCCGGTCACGTTGAAGGTCGCGGAGGACGCCGACAGGTGGATCTTGTTGCTGGACAAGCCGATGGCGCCGTTGCCGGCGGTGAGGGTCGCGGTGCCCGCGGTGATGCGGTTGGCCGGGTTGCCCGCAACCGCCGACGAAGCACCCAGGATGCTGCCCGTGGTGGTCAGATCGACGGTGCCCCACGTCTGCACGTTCAGCGTGCCGATGGACAGCGCGTGCTTGGTGTCGAGCTTGAAGGCCAGACCCGTGCTGTCGGTCAGTTCGCTCAGGGTCGTCGTGTTGTTGTCGTCCGTCAGGGTGAAGACGAGCTGCGGCGCGGTGATCTGGTAGGTGCCGAACCCCGTCGTCCGGTTGCTGGTCAGCGACAGCGCGGTCAGATCCTTGCCGTTGTCCACGAAGGCATCGGTCCCCGTGGTCAGCGCCAGCGTGTCGGCCATCGTCTGGATGTGGCTGGACGCCGCACCGGCGGCGCCGATGGCCCCGGTCGAGGTGAGCGTGACCGTGCCCGCGGTCAGCATCGCGTTGCCGTTGCTGAGGATGCTCTGTCCGGTGCCGGTGGTCTCGATGGTCACCTTGCGGGCCAGACCGCCATTGACCGTCCCGAGGACGACGCTGTTGTCGCTCTTGAAGGAGAAGTCCAGGCCGCTGCTGTCCACGACGCTGGACAGGGTGTACTGGCTGCCGGTCTTGTTGTCGGTCAGCGCGAAGGTCAGCCCTTCCGAGCGGATGTCGTAGACGTTCTGCGTGCCGGCGGCGGCGTGCTTCACCTCCAGGCCGAGCGCGTAGAGGTCGGCGCTGTTCGTCAGGTAGACGTTCCGTCCGGCGGTCACGGTCAGGGTCTGCGTCTCGGTCAGCAGCGGCGTGCCGGACGCGCCGATGGAGCCGCCTTCGACCTTCAGCGTCACGCTGTCCGCACGCAACGGCGCGGTTCCGGTCTGGAGGAGCGACCCGTTGCCGGTCACGGCGATGTCCGCGGAGGAGCCGGCCGCCACGTCCTTCAGCGTCAGGGTGCCCGAATTGCTGAGGTCCAACGAGCCGGTCAGCTTGGCCGACAGCGTGCCGATCTGGGTGTTGAGCTTCTGGCTGCTGCCGGCGGAGGCCGCCGTCAGCATCAGGCTGCCGGCGGTGATCAGGGAACCGCTGTTCGTCGCATTGATGGACGAGCCGCCGGTGACCGTCAGATCGACCGTGCCGGTGGAGCCGACATCGATCTTGGAGACCCGCAGAGCCTTATCGTTGCTGATCGCCAGCTTCAGCCCGCTCTGGGTGACGTTCACCACCTCCAGGCCGTTCACGGTCGAATCGCTGAAGGACGCGGACAGGCCGTTCGAGCCGATGTAATAATCGTTGCTGGCGCCGCCGGACTTCTGGTGCCGGGTGTCGATTGTCAGTTCGGACAGCGTGGCGTTGTTGTTGTTGACCTTCAGGTTGCCGCCCGACGCGACGGCCAGCTTCGTCGTGCTGGTCTGCACCATGGTGGTGCCGCCGACGTTGCTGTTGGTGCCGAGCGCGGTCAGGGAGACCCGCCCCGCCGTGATCGTTCCCGACCCGTTGATGGACGGCCAGCCGTTGACGCCCCCGGTGGAGATCAGCGTCACCGAACCGGTCGTGCTGGTTCCGGCGTCCATCGTCCCGGCGATGATGCCCCGATCCACACTGTAGCGCAGATCCATGCTGCCGCTGCCCGACGACAGCGCCAGCGTCTGGAGGCTGTTGCTTTCGCTCACCGTGAAGCTGCGGCCGGTGCCGAGATTGCTGAACTGGTAGGTGCCGCCGTCGCTGCTCGATTTGTGCGAGACCGTGATGTCCAGCGCGGTCAGCGCGGTGTTGCTGTTGTCGATGTAGATGTCGCCGTTGCTCGCCAGGGTCAGCGACGAGGCCGCCACCTTCATCGCCCGCGTGCTGGACCCGATGGAGCCGCCGCCGGTCCCGGTGCCGTTGGCCGACAGGGTGACGGCGGACGCCAGGATGCTTCCGCCGCCGGAGAGGGTGATGTTCGAATTCGCGCCGCCGCCCGCGGTGGTCAGGCTGACCGAGCCGCCGGTGGCGACGATCTCGGAGACCACGATGTTCTTCTTGCCGGTGAAGCTGAAGTGGCTGCCGCCCGCCCCGGTGACGTCGATGATGTTCGCGGTTCCGCTGTCGGACAGCGTGTAGGTCTGGGCACCGGTCCCGGCGATGGAGAAGAGGCTGGAGGTCGAGTTGCCCGTGGTGGTGTTCGTGCTGGTGACCGCCAGGCGGTTCAGGGCGCGCCCGTTGTTGGTGACGTGGATGTTGCGCCCGGCGGTCACCGCCAGATCCGCCGTGTCGAGGCTGATCGCGGTGCCGGATGTGCCGATGGAGGACGTGGTTCCGGCTTCCAGCGACACCTTGCCCGCGGTGATCTTGCTGCTGCCGCCGCCGCTGGTGAGCGCGCCGGACGAAGCGATGGCGACGCTGCCGCCGGCCCCGACATTGACGGTGCCGACCTGGACCGCGCGCAGCGATTCGAAGGTGAAGTTCAGCGCGCCGGTGCTGGTGACGGTCTGGATCGTGGACTGCGACGAGTTGTCGGACAGGGTGAAGGTCTGCCCGCCGACCGTGCTGATCCCGATGGTCCCGCCGTAGTAGCTGCCGCGCTTCACCGTCAGGTCGGTCAGCGCCAGCGTGTCGGTGATGCCGACGGAGCCGCCCGCGGTGATCGACAGATCCGTGGTCGTCAGGTTCAGCGCGCGGGTGCCGCCGACATTCTGGTTGGCGTTCAGGATCACCTTGCCCGCGATGATGCGGGTGGTGCTGTCCGTGTCGCCTTCGATGCTGCCGCTGCTGTTGCTCAGATCGACCGTTCCGGTGCCGTTCTTGGCGTTGATCGCCGCGACGTTCATCGTCCCGCCGGATTGCGAGACGGTGACGTCGCCGCCCGCCGTCAGGCTGTTCACCGCGACCGTGCCGCTGCCGAGGCCGAGCCACATGGAGCCACCGGCGCTCGCCACGACCGTTCCGCCCTGCAAGGCGAGCGCGTTGGCCGAGGAACCGATGTCCTTCCCAGCGGTGAGGGTCACCGTGCCGGTGCCGCTGCGCAGCGTGGCGCTGTTCGGGTTCAGGATCGACCCGTTGGTCGCCGTGACCGTGATGTTGCTGCTGCTGCTGATGCTGGGGGAGAAGCTGGAACCGAAGGCGATGTCGCCCCAGGTCGCCGTCACAACGATGGGGTTGTTGACGGCGCTGAAGAAGCTGCTTCCCAGCGTGACGAGGTTCTTCTGGTTGGCGACGCCCGTCGAGGTCGGCAGGGTGACGTAGATGCCCCCATCCGACGCGCGGGCGTTCAGGACCGGAGTGACGACGTCCAGATACCCGGTCCCGGTGCCGCTGCCGATGGCCTTGCTGGCGATCAGGTTGACCGCCCCGGCCAGCACCACCGTGTCCTTCGACCCGTCGTCCAGGATGGAGCCGTTCGTCGTCTCGAAGCTGGCGATGCTGTACGCCGTGCCCGGATCGGGCGAACCGCTCTGAAGGACGCCGGTCGCGTTGGTCAGGTCGACCCGGCCCAGACGGATGTCGCGGTCGCCCTTGAAGGAGAACATCAGCCCGGTGGTGTCCACCAGCGTGCCCAGCGAATAGCCGTTGGTGGCGCTGTCGGTCAGGCTGAAGGTGAAGTTCGGCGCGGTGATCGAATAGCCGTTCACCACGGTGGCGTCCGCGTGCGCGCTGGCGATGGTCAGCGCCGTCATGTCGGACAGGTTGGTGACGTGCAAGTCGCCGCGGGTGGTCAGCGTCAGCTTCGTGGCGTTGAGCGCCAGCGGAGCGGCGGCGGCGCCCAGGTTGCCGGTCGCGGCGCTCAGCGTCACGGTGCCGGCGTCGATCCGCGTGTTCGTGCTGCCGTCGTCCAGGATGCTGCCGCCGGTGGAGGTCAGCGTGACCGCGCCGCCCGCTCCCACCGTGGCCAGATCGCCGACCACCAGCGTGGCGTCGCTGTTGAAGCTCAAGGCGTTCAGCTTCGGGCTGCCGACCGCTTCCAGGATGGTCGTGGTGCCGTTGTCGCTGACCGTGAAGTTGAAATAGTCGGAGGTGAGCTGAAGCGCGTTGGCGGTGGTGCCGACGTGGCGGTTGGTGATCGACAGGCCGGTCAGGATCGTGCCGCCGTTGTCCAGATACAGATCGCCGACGTTGCTCAGCGTCAGCACCGCCGCGGAGGTGCGCAGACGGGTGGCGGCGGTGCCGATGGTGCCGCCCGCGCTCAGGATGACGGTGTTGGCGGACAGCCGGTTGTTGGCGTCCTTGCCCAGGATGGACCCGCCGGACGCCGTCAGGGTGATGGTGCCGGTGTTCGCCGCCTTGATCGTCCCCACCGTGGCGTCGCCGCCGTTGACGGTGAGCGCGACCGTGCTGCCGGCGGAGACGATGGAATCCAGGGTCACGGCACCGGACTGGGTGACGGTGACGTTGCCCGTGCCGTTGGTGATCGAAAGCGTCTTCGCCGTGCTGTTCAGCGAGACGCTGGAAGAGTCGCCCCCGGCGACGACGGTCACGGCGTTGCCGGTGACTCCGGTCCCGGACTGGACGGTGACGTCGCCGTTGGCGGTGGTGAGGGTGACGTTGCCGTTGGCCCCGGCGTCCACGGTCGCGGCGGTGATGGACGACCCGGTGCCGTTCGCCGTGACCGCGATGTTGCTGGTCCCGTTGGCGCTGGTCATCGTCCCGATGGCGGTGGCGCCTTTGGTCGTGACCGCGATGTCGCCGTTCGTCGAGACGATGGAGTTGAGCGTCGCCCCTCCCGACGTCGCCAGGAAGACGCCGCCCGCGCCGGAGGTGGCGCTGACGGTGGAGGCCCCGGTGGTCAGCGCCGTGCCGGCGGTGCCGATGCTGCCCGCGGCGTTCAGGGTCAGGGTGCCGGTGCCGAGGGTGGTCGCGGCGTCGGCGTCGTTCAGGATGCTGCCGCCGGTGCTGGTGAGGATCACCGCGCCGCCGCTGCTCACCGCACCCACCGTCAGGGTGCCGGAGGCGGTGACGGTGGCGGCGCCGCTGGTCGTCAGGTCGGCGAGAGCCAGCGCGCCGGTGTTCGACACGGAGATGCCGCCGCTGCCCGCCGTGGCGGTCAGGCTGGTGCCGGCGGTGTTCAGCGCCTGCGACGAGGTGCCGATGCCGCCGTTGGTGCCGGTCGAGCCGAGGGCCGTCAGCGCCAGAGCGCCGCCGGTCAGCAGGCCCGTGCCGGTGCCGGTGATGGTGCCGGTGGTGCTGGTCAGCGTGACGGCGCCCGTGCCGGCGTTGACCGTGCCGACCTGGATGTTGCGGTCGCCGCTGAAGCCGAAGCTGTTGAGGCCGCCGGTCTGGACGACCGTATCGAGGGTGTAGCCGCCCGCCGCGTCGGTGACCGCGAAGCTCAGGCCGGTGGAGGTCAGGGCGAACTGGCTGTTGCCCCCCGCCGCGCCGTGGGTGCTGGCGATGGAGAGATCGGTCAGCGTCCGGTCGTTGGTGACGAACAGGCTGCCGCCGGTGACCAGGGAGAGCTGGCTGGTGCTGGTGGAGAGCGCGGCACCGCTGGCGCCGATGTCGCCGCCCGCGGCCAGGGTGACCGCGCCGCCGACGATCCGCCCCGCCGTCCCCGCCGTCAGGGGGCCGCCCAGGGCGCGCACGGACACCGCCCCGGCGGCCCCCGTGCTGGGCGTGGTGTCGATCAGGTTGGCGAGCTGGACGCCGCCGGTGGCCGACAGACGGACGGAGCCGCCGCGGGTCGTCAGCTTGCCGATGTTGGTCAGGTTGCTGGCCAGGCCGTTGGCCTCCAGCACGATGTCGCCGCCGTTGGTGCGGATCTCGTAGCTGGCGTTCGCAAAAGCGATGCCGCCGCTGGTCAGCGAACGCAGGGTGAAGCTGTGGCCCGACGCGGTCTGGAGATCCAGACTGGTGTCCACCGTGATGAGGCCCGACGCCTCCAGCACGATGTTGGCGTTGTGGGCGATGCTCTCCAGCACCTGTTTGGAGATGGTGTTGACGTTGTCGCCGCTGCCCTGGTTCGGGTCGTTGACGCCGATCGTGCCGTCCGCCGCGGCGCCGTTCTGGCTGCCCCCGGCGGAGCTGACGATGCGCAGGCTTTCCGGGTCGAGAAGGAAGAGGCCCGCCGCCCCCTTCGGCGCGGACAGGTCCACGCTGCCGGTCAGGCTGATGTCCTTGTGGCTGGACACCTCGGCGAAGCCGCCGTCGCCGCCTTCCGAGCCACCACGGGCGGAGATTCTACCAGCGTGCCTTGTGCTTTTCTGCGACAGCACCGTCACGCTGCCGCCCTTGCCGGACTTCACGGCGTCGGCGGACAGGGTGGCGCCCGCCTCCACCGTCACCTTGTCCGACCAGGTGCCGGAGCGGCCCGTCTTGCTGCCGATGGCGACCTCGCCGCCGCCCTTGTTGCCGGAGGCGTCGATGCGGGCGTTCTTCTTCACGGCGATTTCGGCGCCGGTGGCGACGACGGTGCCGCCGGTCTGCCCCTCCCCGCGCCCGCCGGCATCGACGGTGCCGCCGATGTTGACCGTGCCGTTGTCGCCGCCGGACAGGACGATCTTGCCGTTGGCGCTGCCGACCGAGGTGGCCTTGATGACGCCGTCGGTGTTGATGACGTTGTCGATCACGCCCTTCACGGCGCGCGCCGACAGGGTGACGCTGCCGCCTTCCGCGGCGATCTCGCCGGAATTGACGACCAGCGCCGCGACGGGCTTGCCGTCCGCGTCCTTCGCCACCGTCTTCACGGCGGAGCTGGCGTCGAAGCTGATCAGGCCGTCGCCGTGGAAGTCGAGCGTGAAGGTCTCCGCACCGCCCAGCGCAACCTTGCCCAGCTTTGCCCGGATGACGCCGGAATTGCGGACGTGCGGCGCCACCAGCGCGGCGAGGCCGCTCTCCTTGACGGTGATGTCGCCCTCGTTCACCACCATGGCGTTGGGCTTGGCGGAGGCTTGGTCGAACTGGTACTTGCCCGCCATGAAGTTGGCGTCGGAGATGTTGGCGGTGGTCGCCACCAGCCCGCCGACGTCCACCTTGGCCCCGGCGCCGATCACCACGCCGTTGGGGTTGACCAGCATGACCGTGCCGTTGGCCGACAGGCTGCCCATGATCTTGGACGGGTCGTTGCCGGTGACCCGGTTCAGCGTGACGCTGGAGGCCGAGGGCTGCTGGAAGGTGACCTTCTCACCGGCGTCGATGCTGAAGGACTTCCAGTTGATGATCGCCTTGTCGGTGGACTGGAGGATCTCCATCGACTTCGGGGTCGCCGACCGGATGGTGGCCGCGCCCGCGGTGACGGTGCCCTCCAGCGGGTTGGCGTAGGCGGTACCCGCGAACAGGGTGGACAGGGCGACGCCGATCACGCTGCGCAGCGCCAGCCGGGCGAAGTCGATCCCCCGGGCCTTCGCCGCGCGGCGCTGGCGCCGGGTGCCGCCGCCGCGCTGGGGCGCCTCCGTCGCGGACGACAGCAGCAGCCGCTGGCGCAGCGTCTGGCGGTGGCGGCGCGCGCCGGGAATCTCGGTGATGCCGGGAGTGGTGGTGGTGTTGCCCTTGCCCATGTCCTGTTTCCCCCGGCCCTATCAGTATTGCGCTGTGACGTTGAAGAAGACCCGCATGTCCTTGTCGCCCTCGGTCGCGACGCGGCGGGTCAGCGGCTTGTCGATCTCAAGCGTCGCGAACAGCCGCTCCACGAGGCTGGCGCGGACGCCGCCGCCCACGGAGACCAGCGAGTTCCGGCTGTTCTGCTCCAGGCTGGAGCGGTTCCACACCTCGCCGCCGTCCATGAAGCCGTAGATCTGGACACCCTGCGCGAAGGCGTTGTCCGGCAGGACCGGCGTGTAGCGAAGCTCCAGCGACCCGGCCCAGCCGGTGTCGCCGGAAATCTCGCCCTCGTCGAAGGCCCGGCCATAGCTCGGGCCGCCCAGCGCGATCTGCTCGCTGGCCAGCAGCGGCGTTCCCGCGGCCTGCACCGTGGCGGTGGCCAGGATGCTGAAGTTGGCCGGCAACTGCTGCACGCGGGTGACGTCGGCGGTGAACTTGGTGAAGTCGCTGCGTCCGCGCTCGCGCGAGGCGTAGGTGGAGCCCAGCTTCGTCGCGCCCATGATGTCCAGCCCCTGGTGCACGAGGCCGCGCACCGCGGTGATGCCGTCCCAGCCGTCGGTGCGGTCGTAGCTGAGGCCGCCGCGCAGGATGCGCAGCCGGTCGCGGTTGAAGCGGTCGCCGGAAATGTCGGTGTTCACGTCGCGGTATTCGAACTCGCCGACCGCGCGGAGATTCTCCAGGCGCGAGCGGATCACCGGGTAGCTGAGCGACCCCACGCCCGCGGCCACCCAGCTTTCCACGTCCAGCGGGTCCAGCGTCAGGCCGGGCCGGGATTCGGAGTAGGAGCCGTTGGCGGAGAAGGTCAGCCCGTCGCCGTTCAGCAGCGCCTGGTAGCCGCCGCCGACCGACCAGGCCCGCGACAGCGGGGAGGACACCCGGCCGCTCAGGTTCACCGTGTCGGCGTTCGGCCCGAAGGAATTCAGCGCCGCCGTCGCGGTCGTCTGGGCGGTGCCGAGATAGGGCGTGTTGCGGTTGTTGACCGACACCAGGGCGTCCACCGCCTTGCGGTCCGTCTTCACCACGACCACCGAGCCGCCGAGCGTGTCCGGCGCCGGTTCCAGGCTGGCGCGCACGGTCAGGCCGGCGAGGTCGTTCGCCAGCAGAAGGCGGCGCTCGACGTCGGCGACGTTGACCGGCTTCACGCCGCGCAGCGGCTCCACCAGCCGCTTCACCGCGGCCAGCGCCGGGCCGATGTCGTCGGGATAGGCGATGTCGGAGACGAAGCCCTCGACCACCTGAAGGCGGAAGGTCCCGTCCTCGATCGTCTGGGCGGGAACGATCACGCGGCTGGTGATGTAGCCGTCGTTGCGGTAGCGGAACTCGATGTCGTTGGCGATCCGGAACAGGTCCGCCACCGACACCTCGCGGCCCAGCAGCTCCTGATAGGCGGTCCTCAGGCTGTCCTGGCTGTAGGCCGTGGCGCCCTCGATCGTGACGTCCCGCAACATAAGGCGGTAGTTCTCGGCCCCCGCCGGAGCCTCCGCCGCGGGTGCCTTCGGCACCGTCACCGCACCGCCCGGCACGGAAGGCAGCGGCATGACCGGGCGCGGTGCCTCCGGACGCGGTTCGGCACCCGACGGCAGCCGTGGCGGCAACTGTTGCGAGAGTGCTGGGCCAGCCACACCAACCAGAGCAGAGCAGAGCATACTATAAAACGCATCCACCAAGACGCTTTATTATTATCAACAAATTCTCTGTGGGTAGAGTTTGAAACAGCGGTGTTGGTGGACGAGCTCATGGGACCGGCGCCTTCGCGGGATAGTCGTTGCTAACCTTTGGTTAACGAAGATCGCGATGGATCTCCATTCTAGGTAGCCACTTTTATCATACGATTTTGGTGGAGGCGGTAGTCTTAGTTTGTCTGAATTTGTGACATTCCCATCCCGCCGCGAAATCGGCATGGTTGGTTTGCCGTTCCGCAGGTTGCGCGTATCCGAAGGCAAGCTTCGGAACCGCCACAAATCAGCCGTTGTGGAGACCATGGTGCGCACACAGGATCGCGGGTTGCCATGGCCGGTGCGCCTATCGCCTCGGATCACTCCATCAATGAGAAGCTGCACCACGGCGCCTTGCTCATCATACACTTTGGATTGCAGAGGGCCGATGGGTTGCCGATCGTCCTGAAGCGGCTGGAGCGGCCCCGCCCCCAACGGCGCCGCCATGTCCCACCTGCGCCGCGAGGAAGGCCGGCTCACCTTCGATGCCGCCTTCGATCCGGCCACGGGCGGCTGGACGAAACCCTGACCGTCCGAAACCCTGACCGTCCGGGCGCGCTTCACGCTTGCATCCCGACGGTCGCGCCCGAGGCCCCATCTTCGTCGCCGTCTTGATGGCGGCGGGGTGCGGCTTATCGCCGCCTCGTGGCGCCGTGTCTTTCAAAACGGCCGTTTGATTTCACGGCGCCGATGTCATTTTTGACGTACAATTTTAAATTTGACATCTCTATTTGTAATTATGCTCGAAAGCTGTAATGAATCAGCCATTCCTTCGCAATTCCGCAGAAAACGTGACTTTATGCAATGAATTTCCTCTTTCTTCGCTGTGTTCCGCTACCAAAGCCGCGCCGTTCCCGCCGCACGGGCGGGGTGCGGCGGCGATCCGGACGCATTTGCTGCGCCTTCGATCATTTTCCGCTGGTGTGCGGTCCTGAAATCGCCTAAAAGCGGCTTCCCGCTGCAAGGCGGCGACAGGAGTGTAGCTCAATTGGTAGAGCACCGGTCTCCAAAACCGGGGGTTGGGGGTTCGAGCCCCTCCACTCCTGCCATCCGGCACAGAAATCGGATGGCGTCACACGCGCCAGCGTGGCTTCCCTGAAATATAGAAATCCGGAAACAGTCGTCGGTTCCCGGATCAGGGTTTCTCTCCCCTTCGCCACTACATCCTTGTCATTTCAGCTCTGAACGGCCCGGCGCCGGACGGCATTATTATCGTCATTCCGATTCTGCGATGCGAAGGCATAGAATCGGCGCCCCCGCGTGCTCACGGATAGCCAAAGCTAGATTATCACGACAGAGTGCGGTTGCGTATGGATATGCTCTTTTTCAGATAATGACGTACGAAATACATAGGTATTTCGAAAAAAAGTATATCCGGTTCGTTCACACGTAGAACTTGGCGAGCGTCCCTTGTGCAAAACGCGCAAGGGACGTCATATGCAGCATAGAGCGCAACCTCTGGGGGATGCCCCCACCGGAACGGCGTTGGACCGGCGGCGGGAACCGAAACGCCCCTGGCCTTCCCTATCCATGGCCGGATCAGGCCGGCTCCTCTCCCGCATCGGCGAGGATCTCCACGAACTCGACGATTCCGGTCTTTTGGAGCGGATCGCAACCGGGGACCGGACCGCCTTCTGGGTCTTCTGGTGCCGCCATTACACCGACCTGTTCTGGACGTATCACAGGTTGTGCAAAGGAAACAGGCAGGAAATCCACGACTGTCTGAGCGGGCTTTGCATCAGCCTCTCGGAGGTCCTTCCCCTCTACGCGCGGTCCATCCTGAAGACGCGCACCTGGCTGCGGCGCACCGCCATCAACCACTTCATCGACCGGCATCGCGCCCACCAGCGCCACCCGGTCCTGGTCGGCTCCCTCGTCGAGATCGCCTCCATCGCCGACGGCGCCAGCGGGCGGGACACGATGGACCCGGAACGCACCAACGCCGACCGCGCCCTGCTGAGCAAGGTCATGGAGTCGCTGGACGGCATCCGGGACGAGCGGATGCGTCAGGCCGCCCGCATGCGCTTCATCGAAGAGCAGCCCTACGCCGACATCGCCGCGGAGCTGTCCATCTCCGAGGAGCTGGCGCGCAAGTGGATTCAACAGATCCGCAGCTATCTGCGCAGCGCCGTACCCGACCACCGCGACCTGCTGGCGAAGCCGCCGCCCGACACCCCCCAGACGCGCCGCCCCACCAAGCACGGCGTCCTGACCAGGACCCGCCCGCCCAAGGCGATGAAGCCGGCGCTCTGACCTGCACCGCACACCCGAGCGCGACCATTCCCAACCCGCCGACCTGTCCAAAGACCCAACAACCGGAGCCATCCATGCCCGACCAGACCATGCCCGCCCCCGCCGTCCAGTCCGCCAACCGAAAGAGCGCCAAGTCGATCAGCCTCGCGCTCCAGGGGGGCGGCGCGCACGGTTCCTTCACCTGGGGGGTGATCGACCGCATCCTGGAGGATGGGCGCCTGACCATCGATGGCATCGTCGGCACCAGCGCCGGCGCCATGAACTGCGCCGTCACCGCCTATGGCCTGACCATCGGCGGCCACGAGGGGGCGCGGACCAAGCTGCGCGAATTCTGGCGCCGCATCTCCGACGAGGCGAAGAAGGGACCGCTCCAGCCGACCCCACTTGACAAAATGTTCAGCAAGGGGAACATGGACTTCTCCCCGCTCTGGCAAATGTTCGACGCGCTGTCGCGCATGATGTCACCTTACGAGCTGAACCCTATGAACACGAATCCACTGCGCGACGTCCTGTCGGACGTGGTCGACTTCAAGCGTCTGCGCAAGGCACCGGCCTGCAAACCCTTCATCGCGGCGACCGATGTCTGCGCCGGCCGGCTGAAGGTGTTCGGCCCGAAGGAGATCTCGGTGGATGCGGTGCTCGCCTCGGCCTGCCTGCCCTTCCTGTTCCAGGCGGTGCAGGTCGGCAACGCCTTCTACTGGGACGGCGGCTATTCGGGCAACCCGCCGCTGTTCCCGCTGATCGAGCAGTGCGACAGCCGCGACCTCCTGATCGTGCAGATCAACCCGGTCCGCGTGCCCGTGCCGCCGCGCACCGCCCGCGAGATCATGGACCGCGTCAACACGCTGAGCTTCAACTCCAGCATGATGCGTGAGCTGCGCGTGGTCGACTTCGTCTCGAAGCTGATCGACTCCGGCGAACTCAGCCCCGAAAAGCACAAGAAGATGCACATCCACACCGTCGATGCGGAAGAGGTGGTGGAGAAGCTGGGCGTCACCAGCAAGCTGAACGCCGACTGGGACTTCCTGATGTACATGTTCGAGACGGGACGCCACAAGGCCGATGAGTTCCTGGACCATCACTTCGACAAGATCGGCAAGGAATCCTCGACCGACATCAGCGCGAAGTTCTTTGCATGACGGGAACGCGGACAGGCCGGCGGGGCAGCACCACCGTCTGGGCGGACATCGACCTGCACGCGCTGGGCCGGAACCTGGAACGGCTGCGCCGCGGCCTTCCGTCCGGCCAGGCCGTCTTCGGGGTGGTGAAGGCGGACGCCTACGGCCATGGCATCGGACCGGTGGGGCGGGCGCTCCAGCGGTTCGGGATCGACGGGCTGGTGACCGCCGACATGGGCGAGGGCATCGCCCTGCGGCGGGCCGGCGTGACGGCCCCCATCCTGGTCATCGACCCGCCGCTGCCCAGCCAGCTCCGGCTGCCCGCCCTTCACCGGCTGAGCGCCACCGTCACCAGCGTGGCGGAGGCGCGGGCGCTCGCCACCGCCGCCAACCGCGCCGGACGGACGGTCGGCGTGCATGTCCGGGTGGACACCGGCTTCGGCGGCTTCGGGGCGCCGGGGCCGGGCCTGACCGACGTGCTGGCCGCCGTCTCCACCGCGCCGGCGCTGCGGCTGGAGGGGCTCTACACCCACCTGTCCGGTGCCTACGGCCCGTATGAAGACGGCGGACTGGGGGAGCTGGAGCGGTTCGGAGAGACGGTTGGGACGGCGCGGACCGCCGGACTGCTCCCGCCGCTGGTCCACGCGCTCAGCAGCCCGACGCTGGACCGGTCCGCCCTGACCGGGGCCGCGAGGAACATCGGCTGCACGGCGGTGCGCTGCGGCGCCGCCCTGTTCGGCATCCGCATGGCGGGCGGGCAAGGCGACGCGCCCGCCCCCTTCGCTCCGGTCATGAGCGTGAAGGCACGCGTCTCCCGCGTGACGGCGCTGGAGCCGGGCGACTTCGCCGACTACGCCGCAGCCAGCGCCGCGCCGCGAAGCACGCCGGTGGCGGTGATTCCCTTCGGCTTCTCCGACGGCCACCACCTGCACCGGCTGACCGGCGGGGTCCTGCTGATCCGGGGGCGCCCGGCGCCGATCCTTGGGCGCGCCTTCATGAGCAACCTGCTGGCCGACCTGACGGACATCCCCGGCGTCCAGCCGGGGGACGAGGCCGTCCTGATCGGGCGGCAGGGGGATCACCGCATCACGCTGGAGGACGTCGCGGCGCGTTCCGGCCTGCGCCCCAGCGCGGTGCCGCTGCTGGGGCCGCGGGTCGCCCGCCGCTACCGCTCCAACACCGTGGAAGAGGACCGAAGAGAATGAGACGACATCCTCGACCCGCAGGCCAGCCCAGGGGCGCGACGATGACCCGCCGCTGCTGGCTGGCCGCCGCCGCCGCCGGTCTCGGCACCCTCGGCCTGCCGACCGCCGGCGTCGCGGAACTCCGTCCCACCCCGTCCGCCAGGGACATATCCCGGCGTCGGCGCATCGGCTACGCCGAGTCGATGCCCTACGGCAACTATGCCTCCACACTCGCCGCCATCCTGCGCGAACTGGAGCGGCTGGGCTGGACCGGCGACCTGACGGGCATGCCCTACCATCCGGGCCAGACCGACACCGCCGCTCTGTGGTCATGGCTTGCCGGGCATGCCGGCAGCTCCGCCCTGGAATTCGTCGCGGACGCCCACGTCACCAACCTGACGCCCGGCGATGCCGCCGCGCTGATGAAGCGGCTGAACGACGACCAGGACATCGACCTGATGATCGTCATGGGAACGGTTGCCGGCATCGCCCTGGCGACCGACGCGCACCGGGTGCCGGTCCTTGTCTTCTCCTGCACCAACCCGATCGCCGCCGGGATCGTCGCGTCGGAAACCGACACCGGGCGCGACCATGTCTGGGCCCATCTGGACCCGCAACGGTTCCTGCGCCAGCTTTCCGTCTTCCACAAGACCTTCCAGTTCCGGCGGCTGGGCATCGCCTACGACGACAGCCCGGCGGGGCGGGCCATCGCCTCGCTTCCCGACATCGAGACCGCCGCCGCGCGGCTCGGGTTCGAACTGGTGGAACGGCACGTCCGCGCCCCCGCCGACAAGCACGACCAGCAACGCTACGAAGCCGATCTGAGCGCCGCCTGGGACGCGCTGTCCCGCGAGGCGGACGCCATGTACATCACCTACGGGCGCTGGCCGCTGGACCGCTTCGCCGCACTGATCCAGCCCTTCCTGCAACGCCGCATCCCGACCTTCTCGCAGCTCGGCCCCGAAGAGGTTGAGCGCGGCGCGCTGATGAGCATCGCCCGCGCCGACATGGCGGGCATCGGCCAATTCGGCGCCGCCACCATCGCCCGTACCCTGGCCGGCGAGCCGCTGCGGCGTCTGCCGCAGGTCTATTTCGACACCCCCTCCATCGCCTGGAACCTCGCGACCGCCGAGGCGATCGGCTATCGAATTCCCTTTCCCGCTCTTCTGACGACCGACTCGCTTTATGGAGTGCCTTGACCATGGCCGTGGCTGTGGCCAGGACCGGCTTCCGCGGCTTCGTGGTGTCCACCTTGCTGGTGTGCGCCACGATCGCCTTCACCCTCAGCATCAACTTCGGAGCGTTCCGCCAGAATTATGCCAGCACCCTGATGGCCGCCTATGCGGTCGTCGGCGACAAGGCGGTGGGCAACATCCAGGAGGCTCTGGGCTATGGCAAGCGGCTCGACCGCTTCTATGGGATGGACGCGATCCTGAAGCAGATCACCCTCAATCTGCCCTGGGTCCTGGACGTCAAGGTCGCCATGGCGGATGGGCGCATCGTTCAGACGACCGAGGGCGACGGGGCGGACCGGATGGCCGAATCCACCCGTCGCCGCGCTGCCGCCGAACTGGCGAAGCGGGGCCAATGGTCCGAACACAACGCGGCAAGCGGCACCTATTCCCTCTACATCCCGATCCGCACGCCCGGCGAGCAGGACCTGACGGGTTTCCTGATCATGGAGTCGGACGGCACGCTGGTCGAAGCCCGCGTCGAGGAATTTCTGGATTCGATCCTCCCGTTGCTGCTGTGGACGGGGCTGGGAACGATCGCACTGCTCGGCCTGTCCAGCGCCGCCGTGGCGTGGCTGGCGCGGCGGAAGGCCGGGCAGCGGACGGCTTGGCTGGAACGGAACCGCCGGCGGCTGTCGCTGGCCGCTTTGCTGGCCATGCAGGTCGCAACGAGCGCGGAATATTACTCCATGCTGTCGAACGGGCACATGCTGGCCGCCGAACAGGCGACCCACATCGTCGCCCGCATGGTGCGCAACGACATCCGTTCGATCACCGAGCGCGGCCCCGACTATGAATCGCTGCACGGCATCGACGCCTATTTCGATCGCATCCGCGCGAGCCTGCTCACCGTCCAATCGATCGAGCTGCTGGAGTCCGACCGCAAGCCGACGGTCACTGACGACGCGGACGACGACCTTCCTCTCCTGTCCATTGACGACCTGACGCTGCGCTGGCCGCTGCCGCCGGACCGGAACGATCAATCCCGCGATCTGGTGATCGTCGTCGACGGCGACCGGATCGTCGGCGAGATGTCCGGATTCGGGCTGGACATGGCGACCGTCCTCATCACCTCGATGCTGTTCATGTTCGAGTTGCATCGTGTCCTGGGCGACCGGCAGAAGAGCCGGACCCGGAACGCGATGCCTGGAACCGCGGACTTCGCCCGGTCGATCCGCTTCGCGACGTTCCTGATGTATTTCGGGACTTTCCTGTCGGTGTCCTTCGTGCCGCTGATGATGGGCAGGTTCGACGGCGATCTGTTCGGCCTTTCCCCGTCCCGGGCCGCCGCGGCTCCCCTGACGGCGGAGATGCTGTGCGGAGTCGCCGCGGCGCTGGCCGCCGGGTGGCTGACCGGGCGGTTCGGCTGGCGGGCCGTCGCGCTCGCCGGCTTCTCGGCGGCGGCGGCCGGGAGCGCCCTGGCGGCGGTCGCCGCCGACCCGCTGCCGTTCGTGCTGGCCCGCGGGCTGAGCGGGGCGGGAACCATGGCCGGGCTGATCGCCACGAACGCCCTGATCGGGCGGCTGCGCGCGATGACCGACACGCCGGCCCTGCAATCCGGCATGTTCGCCGGGATGTATGCGGGGGTGAATTGCGGCGCCGTGTCGGGCGCGCTGCTCGCCGCGAGTCAGGGGCCGGTGGCGGTCTTCGCGGCGGGCGCCCTAATCCCGCTGGCCGGGCTGTTCTACACGGCCTTCGGCATCCCCCGCCTGCCGGAGCCCACCCCGCCGACCGCGCATGGCGCGCCTGCGGCGGCTGCCACCCCGTGCGCGGGAGCGGAGCGCCCGCCGCGGCGGATCAAGGTGCCGCTATTCCTGGCGCTGATCTCCCTGCCCACCGCCGTGGCGGCGATGTTCCTGCCCTTCTATCTGCCGCTGTTCATCGCGGACATCGGCCTGTCCTCGTCGACGGTGGGGCGCGCCTACCTGCTGCATGGCCTGTGCGTGATCCTGGCCGGTCCGCTGCTGACGCGGCTGGCGGCGCGGCGCCTGCCGGTTCCGGGTGTGACCCTTCTGTCCGCGGCGATGATCGCCGGGGCGCTGACTCTGTTCGGCTTTCAGGCGTCGCTGTGGACGGCCTTCGGTGCGGTGTTCGTGATCGGGCTGGCGGAGAGCTTCGGCCTGTCCGCCCAGATCCGCCATGTCGAGCTTCTGGCGGCGCGGGAGGCACGGCGGCGCGATTCCGTTCTGGCCCTGCACGTCAACACCCGCAAGCTGGGGCAGGCCGCCGGGCCGCTGCTGTTCGGCACGCTGGCCGCCGCCGTCCCGCTGGGCGCCGGACCGGAGGGGGTCGGCGCGATCGGCGCGCTGCTGGCCGGCAGCCTGCTGCTCTTCGCCCTGCTGACGTGGCGGCGGGCCGTCCCGTCCCACCCGCGGACGGAGGACGGACGATGACCGGCCTGCGCTTCGCCCCCCTGGCCCCGGACGCGCTGAGCGCCGTCCTGGCGCTGCAGCGGGAGGCCTGCGGCCCGCTGATGCACCCGCTCACCGAAGCCGAGCTGTCGGACATGCTGGCCGGGCCGGAGAAGGGGCGCGGCGCGGTGCTGGGAGCGCATGCGGAGGAGCAACCCGGCGGGGGGCTGGCCGCCTTCCTCGCCATCCAGTTTCCGGGACGGTCCGCCCACAATCTGGGCCGCGACTACGGCCTGCCGGACGGGGAACTGGACCGGGCGCTGCATTTCACCGGCGTCCTGGTGCATCCGGCGCGGCGCGGGCAGGGCCTGCACCGGCGCCTGATCGAAACCGCCGCCCGCGACGTCCTGCCGCCGGGCCGGCACCGCTACTGGTTCGCCACCGTCCGGCCCGAGAACACGGCGAGCGTGCGTGGGATGCTGTCGGTCGGCATGCGCGTCTTCGCGCGCAAGCCCAAGCACGACGGGCACGACCGTCTTCTGTTCGTCCGCGACCTCTCCGCCCCGGCCGGCGGCTGACGCTCCTCCCCTTTCCCACTGGCCCCTTGGCCCACCGGAGACCGCCCGATGTCTCAACCCCCTTACCGGCCCCCTTACCGGATTCGCCTGCGCGTGGGAATCGCGCTGGCCTTCCTGATGACGACGGTGCCGCCGATCGCGGTGATGCTCAGCTACCTCTATCACGAGAATTCCCGCACCGCGCTGGAGGTGGCGTCCCAATCCATCGGGCGCACGACCCAGACGGTCACCAACGACCTGCACGGTCTGGTCAGCCCGGTGGCCCGCGTGGCCGAGGCGATGGCCGGATTCGGGCGGATCGACCGCAACGGGCTGCGCCGCATCGAATCGCTGCGCTACTTCTCCGGAGCGCTGGCCACCATGCCGCAGCTCGCCTCGCTCTATGTCGGCTTCGCCGGGGACGGGGCGTTCTTCCAGATGGTCCGGCTGGCGCCCGAAGGCGGACACTTCGGCCCCGCCGACCCGCCCCCCGAGAGCGCGCTAGCCCTGCGCATGCAGGACGCCAGTTCGGGCCGCTTCGCCGATTCCTACTTCTATCTGCGCTCCTGGGGACAGGTGACCGGCGTGGAGCGGGCCGAGGCGACGGAGGACCCGCGCACCGCCCCCTGGTACGAAGCGGCGCACAGGTCCGGGGCGCCGGTGATGTCCGACGCCTTCGTCCTGCCGGCGACCCGGCGCCCTGTGGTCACCGTCTCCTACCGGATGGCCACCGACGACGGCGTGCCCATCGGCGCAATCGGGGCCGATGTGGCGCTCGACGCTCTGGCCGCCCGGCTGGACGCCCTGCGCATCGGGCCGTCCGGGGCCGTCTTCGTGATCGACGGGCACGGACGGGTGATCTGCCACAACCGGGCCGAGCTGCTGGTGGACGACGAGGGAACGGCGACGGCGCTTCACCGCGCGGAGTCCTTCCCCGACCCGGTGCTGGCCGGCGCGGTGGAGCGCCGCAAGGCCGGGGCCGGCGACCGCTTCATCGCACCGCTGGGGCCGCAGGGCCGGGACTACATCGTGGAGTTCGCGACCCTGACCGACGGGGTGGGCGCGGGCTGGACCGTCGGCGTGGCTGTGGAGGTGGACGAGTTCGTCGGCTCCATCCGCAGCGCCACCTACCGCATCGTCGTGATCGGCGGCGGGCTGCTGGCGGTCTCGGTGCTGCTTCTGCTGTGGCTGTCGCACCGGCTGACCCGTCCGATGCGGGACATCGTGGCGGAGACCAACCGCATCCGCCAGTTCGACCTGAACGGCCGCTTCGCCGTCCGCACCCGCGTGCAGGAGGTGGCCGAGCTGGCCGGCGCCGTGGAGACCATGAAGGGCGGCCTGCGCCGCTTCGGCGCCTATGTGCCGAAGGCGCTGGTGCGCGACATCATCGTGACCGGCGACGGCGGCGATCTCGGCGGGGAGACACGCTCCCTCAGCATCCTGTTCAGCGACATCGCGGGCTTCACCGCGACCAGCGAGGCCATGCCGCCGCAGCAGGTGCTCGACCGGCTGACCACCTATTTCGAGCGGATGACCGCCTGCATCCACGGCCATGGCGGCACGGTGGACAAGTTCATCGGCGACGCGATCATGGCCTTCTGGAACGCCCCGCGCCCCGACCCGGACCATGCGGAGCGGGCCTGCCTCGCCGCACTCGGCTGCCTGTCGGTCAACCACGCCATCAACGAGGCCTGCCTCGCCGCCGGAACGCCCCCCATGCCGACCCGCTTCGGCCTGCATCTGGGAGAGGTGGTGGTGGGCAACGTCGGCTCCTCCGACCGCATGCAGTACACCGCGCTCGGCTCCCATGTGAATCTCGCCTCGCGCATCGAGGGGCTGAACAAGGTCTACGGGACCAGCATCCTGGTGACGGGGGCGGTGGAACGCGCCGTGCGCGGGCGCTTCCTGTTCCGGCCCGTCGATCTGGCCGTGCCGTCGGGCCTGTCGGCCCCGATCGAGCTGTTCGAGCTGGTCGGCTCGCTGGACCCCCATTCGGCCTTCGCCCGCCCGTCCGAAACCCACGACCTCTGCCGCCAATGGCATGTCGCGGTGTCGCTCTACCGCAGCCGGCGCTGGTCCGCCGCGCTGGAGCTGCTTCACCCCCTGGCCGACGAGCCGGAGGTGGCGGCGCTGGCCCGGATCTACATCGCGCGCTGTGAACGGCTGATCGCCGACCCGCCCGGCGACGGCTGGGACCCCGCCGAGCATTTCAAGACCAAATAGCCCGAAGAGGACGCGATGACGAACACATGGACGGCGCGGCTTATGGCCGCCTGCACGGGACTGGCGCTGGCGCTCGCCGCCGCCGGGGTGTCCGCGGAGACGGTCATCAAGCTGGCCCACCCCAACCGCAACGACGCCTTCGACAACACCGCCGGAGCGATGGCGATCGTCTTCAAGAACCATGTGGAGATGGCCACCCAGAGGCGCGTGCGCGTGGAGATCTTCCCCGAAGGTCAGATGGGCCGCGACGGTGACGCGGTGAAGCTGGTCCGCCAGGGGACGATCCAGTCCGCGATCTCCTCGGTCGGCGGGGTGGCACCGCTCTACCCGATGCTGGCGGTCATCGACCTGCCCTTCGCCTATTCCTCCGTCGCCAACGCCTACGACGTCTTCGACGGCCCCTTCGGCCAGCGGCTGGCCGAGGAGATCCGACGCAAGGCGGGGCTTGCCGTGCTGGGCTTCGGCGATCCCGGCGGGCTGTTCACCATGACCAACTCCAAGCGCCCGATCCGCATGCCCGAGGACATGAAGGGCCTGAAGATCCGCATCATGGACCTGGAGACGCACCGGATCATGATCGGCAGCCTGGGCGGCACGCCGGTCAACGTCGCGTGGTCGGAGCTGTACAACGCGCTGGGCACCGGCGCGGTCGACGGCCAGATGAACCCCGTGCCGATCGTCCGCTTCGCCCGCTTCGACGAGGTGCAGCGCCACCTGACGCTGAGCAACCACCTGTTTCTCCCCTACATCTGGGTGATGAACACCAAGTTCCTGGACGATCTCGCCCCGAGCGACCGTGCAGCCGTGATGAACGGCGCCCGGCTGGGAGTCGTCGCCAGCCGCGGTCTCAGCCGCCTGATCGAATCCTCCGACCGCGGCCTGCCGCCCCTGGCCCAGCGCATGGAGGTCCACACGCTGACCCCGCGCGAGGCGGAGGCGTTCCGCAAGGTCACCCAGCCCGCGGTGCGCGAGGCCATCGAGCGGCGCTTCGGTGCCGAGGGGGTGGAGATGCTGGCCGCCTTCGAACGCGCGATCCGCGAGGAGCGGACGCCGTAGGGTGTATCCCTGAGTTCAGGTCATCCCATCCGCCGGACCGCTCCCCCCGCCAGAGTGCGCAACTGGCCGGCGGGGCTGCGGTCCGCCTCGCTTTCCGCCCGCTCTCCCGCCGCCGCGATCACCGAGAGGCGCCGCGCCAACGCCCGTTCGGGCGCGCAGACCTCCTCGCACAGCGCCCGCATCTCCGCGATGGAGGGGCGCCATTTCTGCGTCCGGCGCCAGTTCCGCGCCGCCGCGTCGACCGCCCAGGCCGGGAATTCCCCCAGATCCTCCGCCCAGTCGAGCGCGACCAGATGCTCCACCTCCGGCGCGGTTCCCTTGGCCGGGTAATGGCTGAGCAACGCCAGGACCCGGGCCAGGAGATGGTCCGGCGAGGCCGGGGCCAGGATGGAACCGGTCAGCTCGCCGAGCGCGCGCCGCGCCATCTGCGCGTGCTGGCCGGTCACCCCGTCGGGCGGGCTCCAGTCTTCCGTCACCCCGTCGAAGCCGCGGTCGCCGAAGCGCGGGCGGCGCTCCACCTGTCCGGCGGCCAGGATCTCCCGCAGCGGCGCCGGAAGGGCGGTGGTCAGGACGACCCTACGCTCCGCGGCGGGAGCCGTGGGATCGAAGGCGGGCGGCGGACGCGACGGCAAGGGCGTCACGACCGATGGACTCCCATGCGGGGCGGGCCGCGGCTGTGCACTCATGGCGTTTCCTCAGCTCCAGCGTTGCGGGGTGGGGCCGCCGTCGCGGGCGGCCTTCAGCTTCGCCGCGGCGGCCATCCAGGCGCCGAGCTTCAATTCGGGTGCCGGAGCGGCGGGGACAGGCCGTCCGCCGGCGGATGGAGCGGCAGGGCGGATCATCGGCGCCTTTCCGGCGGCGGCGTCCTGCGCCAGCCAGGCTTTCCAGGCGGCTCCGACATCGCGGTAGCGGTAGCCGTGCGCCCGGCAGCGCAGCCGGAAGCCTTCGGCGTGGCGGTCCAGATCGACCCCGGCAAAGCGGGCTTCGGCCCAGGCCCGGTCGCCGGCGTCCGGCGCCCAGTCTTCCGGTACAAAACCGGCCGTTACTGCCTGCGCCGGCCCGCGCGAAGCGTGCGAGTCCGGAGTCTGTTCGGATTCCGGCTGTTCCTGTCGCATCGGCGCACAAGGGGAGTCGGCGGACGCGACATCCTTGGCGACGGGCTGCACAGGGGGCTTTCCGGGAGGCTTTCCGGCGCGGCCCTCCTCCGCCCCGGCCGCCGGAATCGGCCCTTCGCCGGGAACCAGCCGCAGCCGGTACAGGCAGGACAGGCGCCCGCCCGAGGCGGAACGGCGGGCTTCCATTTCGATCACCCCGGATTCGGCGAGGTGGCCGAGGATGCGGTTCACGGTGCTGCGGCTGCGCTTCAGCGCCGCGGCGAGGGTCGCCTGCGACGGCCAGCACTCGCCGCGGGCGTTGGCGTAGGTCGCCAGCGCCGCCAGAACGGCCAGACCGTCGGCGTCGATGGCGGGATGGCCGAGCCACCAGGCCGGGATGCGGCCCCAGCGCCCGGTGTCGGCGGGCGGGCCTTCGTCCGGTGGAATGTTCGTCGGTGCGTCGTCACGGGGTGTCATACGGGGGCTCCGCAAGGCGATGGGAACCGGCTCCGCGGGCAGAAGCGGGCCGGTGGCTTTGCGGATGAGGATTCCCGGCGGCGCGCGGCTCTTCAAACCGCGGGCAAAAGCTCCATAGCCAAGCATGGAGCGGTAGCCCGCGCTCCTGAAGCCCTTGCCCGCGCTCCTGGAGCCTTTGCCCGCCACCCTGGAGCGACAGCCCGCGCCTTGCCGCCGAATCGGAATCCTGGAGTGGAAACCCGCGCCCCTGGAGCGATAGCCCGCGCCCCCGGAATCCCGGCGATGGAGCCATGGGCCGCGGACGCGGCGGGAGGCCATGGAGCTTTTGCCCGCGGTTTGCCGGAGCGATGCCGCTTCGCCATGGAGCGATAGCCCGCGGCTATGGAGCAACAGCCCGCGCTTTTCCCTGCCCCGGTTCCATGCCGGAATTCCGGCGGCGTGCAGCGGATGGAGCTTTTGCTCGCGCCGGTCCCGCACCGTCCGGGGTGGCCCCATGGAGTCCCGACTCGCGGCGGGGAAAGCGCCCATGGAGCGATAGCCCGCGCCTTCGCCCCCGAACCCGCGCAGCGATTCGCGCGGGGAAGGCGGAGTCGCCAGGAATTCCGAAGGAAATCAGAGGCCCGCCGGGGAAGCGCGGGTTATCGCTCCATACCCGCGGGCTATCGCTCCATGGGTGCGGGCAAAGGCTCCATACCGAAGGAGGTCGCCCATCACGAAGCGGTTGTCAGAGCGCGCATCCCGCCGCATGGTCATAACCGGGCAAGGAGGGATTGGATGAGCAAGATCGCGACACCCGGCGCGCTGCAACTGGTGCTGTTCGAACTGGAGGACCGCTCCCAGTCGCACCTGATCGCGCTGTACGATCTGGCGCCGCGCTACGTCTTCGCCTCGCGCGACGGCGGGCGGTCCGCGGAAACCGCGCCCGCGAAGGGCAATTTCGTCGCGTCCATCAAGCGCGAGTTCACCTACCGCGGCAGCACCTTCCACCTGACCATCCAGCCCGCCCGTCTGACCAAGATGGTCAACCGCGACATGGTCAACCGGGACGACGGGGCCGCCCAGGCCGACGGCCAGACCGAGATAGAGTACGAGGTCTTCCCCGCCGAGCGCGAGCAGGTGGTGGAGCATGTGGTTCGCCGCCTCGCCATGGACCGCTCGCGCCTGTCGCTGGGCGGGGAGAACCGCGACAAGGTGCAGATGCGCTTCACCCTCTATGAAATCCAACGGGAGCTGAAGGCGGTCGGCCACACCCTGTCGATCCGCGACATTCGGGAATCGCTGACCATCCTGGCGCGCTCGCGCATCATCATCGGCAAGCCGGCGGAGGGCGTGAAGAAGGGGCGGGGCGCCAACCTGCTGGAATCCACGGCCTTCCCGGTGCTGGCCATCCGCTCCCGCCCCGACCTGATCGGCGATGAGGGCGGCGACGAGGAAACCCACCTGCAATTCAATCCGCTGGTCTCCTCCGCCATCCGGAACCTGGAGTTCAAGCCGGTCAGCTACCAATGGCTGATGCGGCTGAAGAGCCCGGTCTCCCGCTGGCTCTACAACCGTCTGAGCGCCGAGTATGATTACTCGGGGGCGGAGGCGCCGGGCGATCTGGGCGCCAAGGCGATGACCCTGTCCGCGGACGAGATCATCAAGAACAGCGGCATGAATGTGTGGAGCCGCCGCCGCGACACGTTGCGCGCGGTGACCGCCGCCGTGGACGCCCTGGTGGAGGAAGGCATCCTGACCAGCGCGGAAAAGCTCTACGACAAGATCGGCGCCCGCATCGAGGGGATCACCTACGTGATGCTGCCCAGCGCGAAGTTCCTCGCCCAGGTGCGCAAGGCGCAGGCGGTGGAGAGCGCCAACGTGGCGGCCATGCGGGCGATCACCGGCGACGACCGCCGCCCCACCGATTTCGTGCCGGTCACCCCCGCCGCCACGGTGGAAACCCGCGCCCGCCGGGCCAAGCGGTTGACCCAGGAGACTCCTCTGCTGCCGATGGCGGAAGCCGGTTGACCGGAGCCGGTCCCGGCGTCAGCCAGGGTCGGCGGCGGCGTTCAGCGAATCGCGCAAGCGCAGCAGCGCGTCGCGCAGTCCGGCGAGATCCGGCAGCGGGCAGTTCGCCGCCGCGGCGATGTGGTCCGGCAGCGCCGTGGCCCGTTCCCGCAGGGCGGCGCCCTGCGCCGTGAGATGGATGCGCACCAGCCGCTCGTCCGCCGGGTCGCGCGCCCGGGTGACCAGCCCCTGCCCTTCCAGCCGCTTCAGCAGCGGGGTCAGCGTGCCGCTGTCGAGCAGCAGCCGTTCCCCCACCGCCTTCATGGTCTGGCCGTCCTCTTCCCAGAGAAGAAGCATGACCAGATACTGCGGATAGGTCAGTTCCAGCGCGTCCAGCAGGGGGCGGTAGACCCGCGTCATGGCGAGATTCGCCGAATACAGGGCGAAGCAGGCCTGATTGGCGAGAAGAAGCGGGTTTTCGTCGTCGGTGCTCATCGTTCTGGAATTCATGGTTCGGGAATTCCCAGCCAGGGAAACGTCGCAGGCGTGTTGCGCGCGACCCCATAGCGCATGGGGGTATGGCGCGCAACACGCCCGAGACCATGGAACCCTGTTGCGCGCCTCGTTACGCGACCGCGGTGTTCACCGCGATGTTGCCCTTGGTCGCGTGGCTGTAGGGGCAGACCTTGTGCGCGCGGGCCACCAGATCCTCGGCCGCCGCCTTGTCCAGGCCGGGCAGCGACACGGTGAGGTCCACCGCGATGCCGAAGCCTTCGCCGTCGTCGCGCGGGCCGATGCCGACCTGGGCGGTGACCGTCACGTCCGCCGGCACGGCGATCTTGTCGCGGTTGCCCACGAACTTCATGGCGCCGAGGAAGCAGGCCGAATAGCCGGCGGCGAAAAGCTGCTCGGGATTGGTGGCGCCGCCCTTGCCGCCCAATTCCTTCGGGGCGGCCAGCGCCACCGACAGCAGGCCGTCGTCGGTCTCCGCCTTGCCGTCACGCCCGCCGGTGGCCGTCGCCTTGGTCGAGTAGAGGATCTTCATCGCGTGTGCTCCTTCGAACAGATGGATCGTTTCGGATCGGGGATGCGGGTTGCCGCTTGTTGCCGGAAGGAAGCATCACGCAAAATCGAATTGCGCGCAATGAGAATGGTCATGCGCTATCGAATTGCGCGCAATGCATCGCCCGCATGGCGACAGGCACGCGCTTCGCAGGGACGGGCGATCAGGGAAGGCGGTGGTAGGACGCGATGACGCTGCCGTTGCGGCCGCACCAATGGCCGCTGGCGGCTTGGTTGGGCTCCAGGTCGGGGATGGCGATCCCGCCGCCCTCCTCCGCGACGAGGATCAGGCCGCCGCCCTCCGCGTCGGGCGTGCCGACGATCAGGCGCCCGGCGTCGTCCAGCCGCCCGATGCCCGAGACATTGCAGATCCAGCGTCCCGCCGTGGGTTCGGCGCCGCTGACGGTGACGGCCACCGTGCCGTCGCGCAGGGCCATGGCGGCGATGCCGATGAACCCCTCATGGTCGAAACGGCCCACATAGCGTCCGGCGGGGGACGGTGCCGCCGGATCGGTCCGGAAGGACAGGACCGCCACGCGCCCCTCGTAGGCGCGGCGCAGGCAGGAGGCGTCGGCTCCGCAGGAGTCGCGCTCGCGCAGCCACGCCCGCTGGTCGGCCTTCACGGCGGCCCCGGCGGGACCCTCGTCCGGGCTGGCGCCCGACAGGCTTTCCAGCGCGGCGCGGTAGGTCGCGGACAGCCGCTCGTCCAGCGCGGAGAGCGCCGGATCGGCGCAGATCGCCTTCTCCGTGGGCGTGGCGGCCTTCGAGCAGGGGAAACCCGCGGCCATGGCGGCGGACGGCAGGGCCAGAAGGCCGAGGGCGAGCAGCGCTGGGCGGAGCATGCGGTGTCCCGTTCGGTGGTCGGGTTTCGACTCTGCCTTGGTTGCGGAAGACGGTCAACCCGCCCGCCGGGGATCATCCGGCTTGGTGTGTTTCCGGCCCGGTCGGAAAGCGGGACCCTGGGCATCGCAGCGCTGCGGAAGTTCCCGCCGTCACAGCGCTGCGACCATTTCTTTTAACAGCGCTGCGATGATTTGTGTTCTTGAGTGATGATGCCCCATTCTATTCTGGCTTGTGCGCTGCATCATAGTAATGGAAGCCATGCGTTATCGGCGCGTCGTCTTTCCGGACGGCGATGCCATTATATCCAGGCAGGCAACGCCGCTCCTTCGCCGGCATCGCGCAGGCCCCTTCCACGGCCAGCCGCCGACCCCGACGCCCAAGCGGCACTGCCGAAGACATTCCCATCGAACCGCGGCCCCTGATGCCGCCACGAGGACAGCCATGAACGCCGATTCCTTTGCGAACCCCCTGTCGTCCACGGAACTGCGCAACATCCGCCGTCAGGCGGACGCCATGCGGGCGGCCTATCTGCGCAGCCTGTTCCGCCGCCTGGCCGCCGCCTTCAGCCGCCCGGCCACTCCGGCGAACGGCGGGCTGACCGCCGCCCGCTGACGCGGACGGTCCGGCCGCGGCATTTCGCCCGCACATTCCCCTGCACGCGGCCCATTTCGGCAAGATTCGTTAAGATTTTGCCGCGTATCATTTAATGATGATACCTAAAATGGTTGGTCCGGGGCGAGCGGGAAAATGCAGGTTGTAATCGTCGATGACGATCCGGGCACGCTGTTCATCACGAGCGCCGTCATCCGGCGGATCGACGACGCGGAGCCCGTCGGGATGGGCAGCCCGCTGGAGGCCCTGGACTGGCTGGCCCGCAACACGCCCGACCTGATTCTGATGGACAACGTCATGCCGGAGATCGACGGCATGGCGATGCTGGAGCGCATCCGCGCCCAGCGGCATCTCGCTGACGTTCCGGTGGTGATGATCACCGCCGATACGTCGGTGAAGCTCCGGGTGGCCGCCCTTGAAAGCGGCTGCACCGATTTCTTGACCAAACCCATCGTCGTGCCGGAACTGCTGGCCCGCGCGCAGAATCTCCTGAGCCTGCGGCTGGGCCAGCGGATGCTGCGCGATCAGGCCGCCGTGCTGCGCACCCGGGTGGAGGAGGCGACCGCCCAGCTCCGCCGGCAGGCCCAGGAACTGGTGGCCCGCCTCGCCCGCGCCGCGGAATACCGCGATCCGGAAACGGGCCTGCACATCGAGCGGATGGCGAACTACTCGCGCGTCATCGCCGAAAGCCTGGGACTCGACCCCGAGGACTGCGCCCGGCTGGCCGAGGCCGCGCCGATGCACGACATCGGCAAGATCGGCATCCCCGACGCCATTCTGCTGAAGCCCGGCCGGCTGAACGACTGCGAAATGCAGGTGATGCGGCAGCACCCGTCGATCGGCTACGCGGTGCTGCAGGGAAGCGAGCACCCGCTCATCAGCGAAGCCGCGGAGATCGCGTTCGGCCATCACGAGCGGTACGACGGCACCGGCTATCCGAGGGGCCTGCGGGGCGAGGAGATTCCGCTGGCCTGCCGCATCGTCGCCGTCGCCGACGTCTTCGACGCGCTGACCACCACCCGCCCCTACAAGAAGCCTTGGCCGCTCGACATGGCCAAAGCCTACATCGTCGAGCACAGCGGCACCCATTTCGACCCCGCCTGCGTGGACGCCTTCCTGCGCGCCTGGGATTCGGTGTGCGCCATCCACGCCGCACACCCGGAACCGGAGTTCTCCGGGCCGGACAGCGCCGCGTTCCGGTAGGCGGGAGAGCCCCATGCAGGACGCGTCCACCCTCTTTCCGCCGTCGCCGGAGCCTTCGTCGCCCGACCACGCCAACCGGGCCTACGCGCGCCGGTCCAGGGCGTTGGTGTCCGGCGTGTGGGTCGCCGCGCTGCTGCTCGCCGCGGCGGCCTGGGCCGCGGCTCTCTACCTGACCGAGCGCGACCAGCGCGACGCGCTCCAGCGGGCCGCGCGCGACACCGGCAATCTGGCGCACATCATTGCGGAGCAGACCACCCGCGCCATCGCCGGGGCCGACCGCATCCTGTCCTTCATCGGCTACGACCTGCACCGGCTGGGCAGCCAGAGCCCGCTGCTGCGCGACGTGATGCGGAACGCGACGCTGGATTCGGACCTGCTGCTGCAACTCGCCTACGCGGACGGCAAGGGCGACCTGATCCAGACCAGCGTGGACAACGCCCCGGCCAGGGTGAACCTCGCCGACCGCGAGCATTTCCGCGTGCACAAGGAGGGCTCCGTCCAGGGGCTGTTCATCAGCCGCCCGGTCTTCGGGCGGGCCTCCGGCAAATGGTCGATCCAGCTCAGCCGCAAGGTCACCGCCCCGGACGGCGGGTTCGGCGGGATGATCGTCGCCTCGCTGGACCCCTTCTATTTCGGACGCATCTTCGACGATCTCGACGTGGGCCGCGAGGGCATCGTCGCCATCCTGGGGCGCGACGGCATCCTGCGGGCGCGCAGCGTCATGGACGACCGGATCATCGGGCTGGATCTCACCACCTCCACCATCTTCCAGGAGGCCATGGAGCGGACGGACGGCTTCCTGCGCTCCGTCAGCCCCGTCGACGGGGTGGCCCGCCTCAGCAGCTTCCGCCGCCTTCAGAACTATCCGCTGATCGTCATCGCGGGCCTGGGCGAGGCGGAGTTCATGGCGGAGACCCGGGCGCGGCAGCGGGCCTATCTGGTCGGCGCGGGCCTGACAAGCGCCCTGCTGTTCATCCTGGCGACGCTGGTGACGTGGCAGAGCCGCGCGCAGGGACGCGCCCACGCCGCGCTGGACGAGACCGCCCGTCATCTGCGCGGCAGCAAGATGAAGCTGCGCGACATCGCGGAAACGGCGTCGGACTGGTTCTGGGACATGGACGCCGATCTGCGCTTTTCCGGCATGTCCGGGGCCTTCGCCGGATCGATCCGCGATCCCGGTCTGTACCTGGGCCGCCGCTGCGCGGACATCGCCCTGCGCGAGGCGGGCGACGAGGCCCATTGGGAGGAGCACCGCCGCAGCCTGGAGGACCGGCAGCCCTTCCGCGGCTTCGAGTTCGCGGTGCGCGCGCCGGACGGCGGCACCCGCATCTGGTCGCTGAGCGGCAAGCCGGTCTTCGACGAGGCCGGGGCCTTCGCCGGCTACCGCGGTTCCGGTTCCGACGTGACGGAGCGGCGGCAGGCGGAGCGGTCGCTGGCCGACAGCGAGCGGCGCTACCGCGCCATGTTCGCGGCGGTCGGGCAGCCCATCGTCGTCGCCGACCAGGAGGCCGTGATCACCGGCTTCAACCCGGCGGCGGAGGCCCTGTTCGGCGTCCGCGAGGCGGAGATGATCGGGCGGAGCGTCGCCGTCCTGATCCCGGACGGGCAGGCCGACGGCTGCGACCGCCTGTTCCGGCCCCTCCTCTCCGGAGATCGGGACCGGCGGGGCAGCGTGATCCGCGAGCTTTCGGTCCGGCGCGCCGATGGCACGCCGGTGCCCACCGAAATCGCCCTGTCGAGCTGGCTTGCGGGCGGGCGGGAGCATTTCATCGGAGTCTTCCACGACCTGTCCAAGGCCAAGCAGATCGAGGCCGACCTGCGCCGCGCCCGCGACAGCGCCGAACACGCCAACCGGATGAAGAGCGAGTTCCTGGCGACCATCAGCCACGAGATCCGCACGCCCATGAACGGCGTGCTGGGCACGCTGACCCTGCTGGACGGCGAGGGACTGAATCCGGAGGAGCGGCGTCTGGCCGGCGTCGCCCGCCGTTCGGCGGAAAACCTGCTGCGGCTGCTGGACGACATCCTGGACTTCTCCAAGCTGGAAGCCGGGCGGATCGCCATCGAGGAGGAAACCTGCGCGCCCGCCGACCTCGCGGAGGCGGTGATGGCGGTGTTCCAGCCCTCGGCCACGGACAAGGGGCTGTCCCTGTCCTGCCGCATGCTGCCCACCGTTCCGGAGGCGGTGGTCACCGATCCGGCCCGCCTGCGGCAGATCCTGTTCAACCTCGTCGGCAACGCGGTGAAGTTCACCAGCGCCGGCCATGTGGCCGTCCGCGCCCGCCGCGGCGCCGACCTGCCGGACGGGCGGTTCCTGCTGGAGTTCGAGGTGGAGGACACCGGCATCGGCATCGCCGCGGAGTCCATCCCGTCCCTGTTCGACCGCTTCACCCAGGCCGACAGCTCCATCACCCGCCGCTACGGCGGCACCGGGCTGGGGCTGGCGATCTGCCGGGAGCTGTGCGGGCTGCTCGGCGGGACCATCTCCGTCACCAGCGCGCCGGGCAGGGGCAGCCTGTTCCGGTTCTCCGTCGCCTGCGCGCCGGGCGACCCGGCGGTCCTGCGCGGCGCCGAGGCGGACGCGCCGCCCGCCGATCCCCTGCCCCCCTTGCGGGTGCTGGCGGTGGACGACAACGCGGTGAACCGGGACATCGTGCGCGGCCTCCTGATCCGCGGCGGGCACAGCGTGGTCGCCGCGGTGGACGGGGACGAGGCGGTGCGGACCGTGGAGCGGTCGGAGGAGCCCTTCGACGTGGTGCTGATGGACATCCAGATGCCGGGCATGGACGGGCTGACCGCCACCCGGCTGATCCGCGCCCTGCCCGCCCCGCGCAACCGGGTTCCGGTGATCGCGCTGACCGCCCATGCTTCGGGCAGTTCGATTCCGGAATGCATGGCGTCGGGCATGAACGGGTTCGTGCCGAAGCCGCTTCGCCCGTCCGCCCTCGACGCGGCGATCCGCGCGGTCATCGGCAGCGCCGCTCCCGCACCGGTTCCGGCGGCGGCTCCGGTGGCGGCTCCAGCGGCGGATCTGCTCGACCGCGAACAGGTGGACAGCGTGGCCGAAGCGCTGGGGCCGGAGATCTGGCGCGAGGCTCTGGAAGGTTTCGAACACACCGCGCGGGAACAGGTGACGCGGATCGCCGCCGCCCTGACTGCCGGCGAGGAGCATCGTCGGGCCGCCCATACGCTGAAGGGACTGTCCTGGAACGTCGGTGCGAAGCGGTTGGGAGACCTCGCCTTCGCGGTGGAGAAGGCCCCGCCCGAAGAGGCCCTGGCCCTGGCCGGCAGCCTGGAGGATGTGCTGAAGGACAGCGTGGAAGCGCTTTCCGAACCGGTTTGAGGGACTGATCCGTCTGGGTAGTAAGAGCGGTCGCGTTGGGCCCCCACCCAACCCTCCCCCACCTTCGGCGAGGGAGGGCTATTCTCCTTCCCCCGCGAAGTGGGGGAAGGCCGGGATGGGGGCCCGGCGCGAGAACTTCCCCCACAAATCCCAACACCCCCAAACCCTGTCCGGGATGTGCGTTTTCGCACAGGCTCGGGTGGGTGGCGGGGGCACTCTCCAGCCGCGCCGCGAAGCGGTGGCCTGACCGTTCCATCCCGGCAGGCCACCCGACCGCGCCCCGTTTCCTGCGGCATGGAGTGCTCCGACGATGGCTCTGCTCGATGATCTTGTGGTGCAGACCGCCCTGTTTCCGCTGGTTGCCGGCGTGGCCGCGGTCGGCATGGCCCGCGTCGCGGGCGGCCGGTCGCGGGGGCCGCGGCTGGCCGCGGCGGGCGTCGCCGCCGCCTTCCTGGCGGCCTATGCGCTGATCGTCGGGCTGCCGGCCCTGCCGCCGCCCTCCAGCATGGGCCGCCTGTTCTGGAGCGCCGCCGCCGGGCTGCTGATCGGCGTCGGCGCCGATCTGGCCGGGCTGGACCGCCGCCGCGGCACGCTTCTGCTCGGCGCCTGGGTGGCGGTGTCGCTGCTGTGGATCGCCCTGCCGGTGCTTCCGGGCGGCCTGGACACCATCACCGCCGCCGTCCTGCTGCTGGCGGGCGGGTGGATCGCCCTGTCCCGCACCGCCGCGGAAAGCCAGGGTGCGGCCACGCCGGGCGTCGCCCTGATGGCCGCCGCGGTCGCGGTTGGCGGGGTGGCGCTGGCCGGGGCGTCCGCCTCCGTCGCTCAGCTCGCCTTCGCGCTGGCCGCGGCCACCGGCGGCCTGCTGTTGTGGAACTGGCCGGTGGAGCGCCATGGCTGGGGCAACGCCGGTCAGGCGGCGCTGGGCATCCTGGTGCTGCTGGCCGCCACGCTGACCTTCTTCTCCTCCGCCCACGCCGAAGCCCTGCTGCTCGTCCTTCCGGCCTTCTTCGCCGACCGGCTGCGCGACCGCCTGCCTCTGCCGCGGACGGCGGCGGGACGGGCCATGGGCACCGTGGCGCTGACCGTCCTCGCCCTGGTGCCGGCTATCGCCGCCGTGGGCCTCGCCTTCCTTCTGTCCGCCGGTTCCGACGTGTCCGGCTACTGACTCACCTGAATCTCCTCCTTCCTCAGACAAAGGACCCCGATCATGAAGCGTCTTCTCGCCGCCGCCGCCCTGAGCACCGCCCTCGTCGCCCTGCCGCTGACCGCGCAGGCCGCCCCGGTCGCCTACAAGCTGGACCCGGCCCACACGGCGGTGGTGTTCGTCGTCGACCATCTCGGTTTCTCCAAGGCGGTGGGCCGCTTCAACACGGTGGCCGGCGAGCTGTCCTTCGACAAGGACGCCGCGGAGAAGAGCGCTCTGACCGTGTCCATCGACACCGCCAGCGTGGACACCAACCACGCCAAGCGCGACGAGCATCTGAAGTCGCCGGACTTCTTCAACGTGAAGGAGTTCCCGAAGCTGACCTTCAAAAGCACCAAGATCGAGAAGACCGGCGACAAGACCGGCAAGCTGCACGGCGACCTGACCCTGCTGGGCGTCACCAAGCCGGTGATCCTGGACGTCACCTTCAACAAGGACGGCGTCAGCCCGGCCAGCAAGCTGGAGACGGTCGGCTTCTCCGCCCGCGGCACGATCAAGCGGAGCGACTTCGGCATGAAGTACGGCGTGCCGAACGTCGGCGACGACATCCAGCTCATCATCGAATCCGAGGCGGTGAAGGGATAACCCCCGTCCTCAATCCTCCTCCGCCGCCTGCCTGATCCGGTCGCGCAGGCGGCGGGTGTCCAGAAGGACCAGCGCTCCCCGCCGCTTCTCCAGCAGCCCGTCGCGCTCCAGCGCGCTCAGCTCCCGCGAGACCGCCTCGCGCCGGGTGCTGACGCGGGCGGCAAGGTCGGCGTGGGGCGGCGGCGGGGAGACGGTGGCGGTGTGCTCCCCCCGCCCGTCGGGCCGGGCCAATCGCAACAGCTCCGCATAGATGCGGTGGCGCACGTCCAGCGTGTTGAACTCGTTCACCCGCGTGGCGAGCTTCCGGATCTCGCCGGCCAGCAGCACCATCACCTGATCGCAGACGTCGGGGTACCGGTGGATGCAGTCGCGGAACAGCGGCGCGGGCATGCAGGCGACCGTCGCGTTGGTCACGGCGACGATGCCGGCGGAGCGCGCCTTTCCGTCGATGGCCGCCAGCTCCCCGAAGAATTCCCCCGCGGGGATGTCGCGCAGGATCACCTCCCGTCCGGAGATCGCGCGGATCGTCACCCGGACCAGACCGGCGGCGACGACGAAGACGTCGGTCCCGTCATCCTCGAAATCGATGATCCACTGCCCGGCTTCCACCCGGCGCCAGACGCAGCGGTCCTCCAGCGCCCGCAACTCGGCGGGGGAGAGGGAACGGAACAGCGCCGCTCCGGCCAGCGTTTCGGTCCGGCGCTTCATCGACGGTCCTGGATGTCGGGCAGTGGCATGGCGCGGAATGATCTCATAGGATGCCAGGGGACGCCACGCACAAGCCGAGCCAACAGCCCGAGCCCGCCGACCGACATGGACGAACGCCCCATCCGCCGCCCGGAACCGTTCATGAAACGCCGGATCGAACGACCGTTGCGCCTGTTCACCGGCCTGACGCTGTTCACCTTCGTCATCACCCATTTCCTCGCCCACGCCGTCGGCCTGCTGCTTCTGCCGGCGATGGAGGCGGCGCGCCGCACCCTGCTGTGGGTGTGGGACACGCCGCCGGGGCAGGCGCTGCTGGCCTTCTCCTTCGTCACCCACGCCGGTCTGGGGTTGTGGGCGCTGTACCGCCGCCGCCACCTGCGCATGCCCGCCGGAGAGGCGTGGCAGCTCGGGCTCGGCCTGACCATTCCGCTCCTGCTGATCTCCCACGGCATGACAGGGATGTTCGCCGACGATCTGTACGGCGACCCGCTGACCTATCCGCGGGCGATCGTCCTCTATTGGATCACCGCGCCGGAAACCCTGCTGTGGCGGCAGCTCCTGCTGCTGGTGATCGTGTGGATACACGGCTGCATCGGGGTGCGCGGCTGGCTGATGCTGAAACCCTGGTACCGGCGCCGGGCCTCCCTTCTGGGCGCCTTCGCCATGCTGCTGCCGACGCTGGCGATTGCCGGAGTCTTCAACGCCGGCTGGGACGCGGAGCGCCGGGCCGCCGCCGACCCCGCCTTTCTGGAGCAGTTCCAGCCGCCCCCCGCCGGAACGCCGGAGGCGGAGAACCGGGCCGCCCTGGCGGCGCTCAGCGGTGCGGTGTTCAACACCTATGTCCTGCTGCTGGTCGGCACGCTGGGCCTGCGGCAGTTCCGCAACTGGCGGGCGCGGGCGACCAGCCCCGTCCGCATCGTCTATCCCGGCGGGCGCATGGTGACCGTCCCGCGCGGAACCTCCGTCCTTGAGGCGAGCCGGGCCAACGGCATTCCCCACACGGCGCTGTGCGGCGGGCGCGGGCGCTGCTCCACATGCCGCATCCGGGTGACGGAGGGAATGGACGCCCTGCCCCCGCCCAACCCCACGGAGCGCGCGGTGCTGGAGCGGATGAAGGCGCCCGCGTCGGTGCGGCTGGCCTGCCAGCTCCGTCCCGTGGCGCCGCTGTCGGTGACTCCGCTGCTGGCGGCGCGGGACAACGGGCGCACCTTCGCCGTCTCCGCCCCCATGGACAGCGGGCGGGAATTGGCGATCACCGCGCTGTTCGTGGATTTGCGGGGATCGACCTCGCTGGCGGCGGAGCGGCTGCCCTTCGACGCGCTGTTCATCGTCACCCGCTACGTCCAGGTGGTCACCGACGCGATCCGCCGGCATGGCGGCTACGTCATCGCCATTGCGGGCGACGGGGTGATGGGCATGTTCGCCGACGAGGAGGCCCCTGCGGCCGCCGCGGCCAGCGCGTTGCGCGCCACGTCCGACCTGTGGCGGGACATCGAGGTGCTGAGCCGCGACCTTGCGGAGGAGCTGGACCAGCCCTTGGCCTTCGGGGCGGGTCTGCATTCCGGCCTTGCCGTCGTCGGGGCGGTGGCCTGCTCGGAGGACGGGTCGCTCCAGTTCATCGGCGACACCGGCAACGTCGCGGCGCGGCTGGAGGAGATGACCAAAAATCTGGGTGCGACGGTGGTCTTTTCCGACGCGGTGGCGGAGCTGGCAGGTTTCCGGCGGCTGGAGCATCTGGATCGCCGGGACGTGGCGATCCGGGGCCGCGACGGCACGCTGGGGGTGCGGACGGTCAACCGCCTGGAGGACCTGAACAGGGTGTTGAAGGGCGAGGTTCCTGCTTTCCCCACCCCGGCCCTCCCCCGCTGGGCGGGGGAGGGGGAGTCGTGATGGATCAGAGCAGGTGGGCCTGGGTCAGCACCTCGTTGCCGCCGCGCCAGATCATGTCGAGCGCCACGTAGGTGATGATGAGGAGACCGACCCAGCCGATCCAGCGGTGCTTGTGCAGGACATGCGCGATCATGTTGGCCGCGGCCCCCATCAGCACGACGGACAGCAGCAGGCCGATGACCAGGATGGTCGGGTGATCCTTGGCGGCACCGGCCACCGCCAGCACGTTGTCGAGCGACATCGACACGTCCGCCACGATGATCTGCCACACCGCCGCGCCGAAGGTGGTCGTCGCCACCGCCGCGCCGACCGCGGCGTCCCCGGGCCCCGTCGCCGCCAGCGCCTCGTCGGGGGCCACCTCGTCCGCCCCGTGGGAGCGCAGCTCGCGGAACATCTTCCAGCAGACCCACAGCAGCAGGATGCCGCCGGCCAGGGTCAGGCCGATGATGGCGAGAAGCTGGGTGGTGATCAGGGCGAAGAAGATGCGCAGCAGGATCGCCGCGCCGATGCCCCAGAAGATCACCTTGCGGCGCTGCTCCAGGGGCACCGCGGCGGCGGCCATGCCGACCACGATGGCGTTGTCGCCGGCCAGAACGAGGTCGATGGCGATCACCTGCCCAAGGGCGGTGAGCTGCGACCAGAGATCGACGCTTTCCATATCAAAATCTCTTCGAAAGCTGCGGATGGGCTCAGTTGCGGTGTGCGGTCATCTCTTTTCTTGGGGCTTGCGCCTGAAACAGCGGCCCTGGGGCTTCTGTCGCACGAATCGAACCCTGGCGCAGCAGGTTTAGCGTGCAGCGGTGGAATGCAGCGGGCTATGGGCGGGATCAGTCCGGAGCGCGCAGCCGGTAGCCGACGCCGGTCTCGGTCAGGATGTGGCGCGGTCGTTCCGGTTCCGGCTCGATCTTCTGGCGGAGCTGGCGGATGTAGATGCGCAGATACTGCACGTCCGTGTCGCCGCCCCAGACCTCCTTCAGGATGAAGCGGTGGGTCAGGACCTTGCCGGCATGGGCGATCAGAAGGCGCAACAGGTCGTATTCGCGCGGCGAAAGCTTCACCTCCGCGCCGCGGACGGTCACGATCCGCCGGACCAGATCGACGGCAAGATCGCCGCCGCGGAACAGCGGGCGCTCCCCCTGCTGCTGCAGGCGGTGGCGCAGGGCGGCGCGGATGCGGGCCAGAAGCTCGTCCATGCCGAAGGGCTTGGTGACGTAGTCGTCGGCGCCGAGGTCCAGCGCCTCCACCTTGCCCGCCTCGTCGGTGCGGCTGGACAGCACGATGATCGGGGCGGCCACGCCGTCGGCGCGCAGGCGGCGGATCACCTCCAGCCCGCCGACGCCGGGCAGGCCGAGGTCGAGCACCAGAAGGTCCGGCGGGCGCCGCCGCACCTCCTCCAGCGCCGCCGCGCCGTCCTCCGCTTCGGTGATGTCGTAGCCCTGGGCGGTCAGGGTGGTGCGCAGGAAGCGGCGGATCGGCGGCTCGTCGTCCACGACCAGGACGCGCAACGGCAGGGATTCGGACCTCATGGCGTCCCCTCCTCTTCCTCAAGACCCGGCAGAGCGGCGGCGGCGGGCATGGTCAGGGTGAAGACGGCGCCGGGGCGGTCCTTGCGGTTGCCGGCGGCGATGCGGCCCCCCATCGCCTCGACGAAGCCGCGGCAGATGGCCAGCCCCAGCCCGGTCCCGGCGCGCTGCCGGTCCTGCGCCTGGACGCGGTAGAACGTGTCGAAGATCCGCTCCACATCCGCCGGGGGGATGCCCTCGCCCTCGTCCAGCACCTCGATGCGCACCTGTCCATCCTCCCGGAATGCCCTGACCTGGATGAGCGAGCCCGTGGGCGCGTATTTGGCCGCGTTGTCCAGCAGATTGAAGAGAACCTGCTCGAACAGCACCTCGTCCACCTCCAGCATCGGCAGGTCGGCGGTCAGATTCACATCCACCCTGTGTCCGGCCAGGATGCGCCCCGCCCGCTCCAGCGCGCTGCCCACCGTCTCGGCCAGATCGACCGGGCCGGTGCGGGGGCGGATCGCGCCGGATTCCAGGCGGGTCATGTCCAGCAGGTTGGCGATGAAGCGGTTCAGCCGCTCCGCCTCCTCCTGGATGGTGGTGGCAAGGTCGCGGCGCGACGCCTCGTCCATGCCCGCGCCGTAGGCGGTCAGGCTGGTCGCCGACCCCAGGATGGAGGCCAGCGGCGTGCGCAGGTCGTGGGAGATGGAGGTGAGAAGGGCCGAGCGCAGCCGTTCCGTCTCGGCGGCCAGACGGGCGCGGTCCACATCCTCCGCCAGCGTGACCCGCTCGATGGCGAGTGCCGCCTGATCGGTGAGCGCGTCGAGCAGCCGGCGCTGGTCGGGGGTCAGCAGGGCGCCGGGCTTGCCGGTGCGGGCGGTGTCGGTGTCGATGCCGACCACCCCGACCGGGCCGCGCCCGGTGCGCAGGGGAAGGAACAGCCACTTGGCGCCGGGCAGCGTGTCCGACCCGCGTCCAGCGGGCCGGTTGTTCTCCCAGGCCCAGACGGCGGCGGCGAGGTCGGCCTCCCGCAGCTCGTCCTCCGGAGGGTAGCCGGCGCGGACGGATACCGTATCCCTGTCGGGCAGCAGCAGGACCACATGCACCTTCAGCATCGCCGCGATCTGGTGGGCGGTGGCCCACAGCAGGTCGTCCATGGTGATCACGCCGGCCAGCTTGCGGCTGAAGCTGTAAAGATCCTCGGTCGTCTTGGCGCGCAGCCGGGCGGTGACGGCCTGGGCGCGCACGCGGGCGGTCAGGTTGCTGGCGATCACCGCGACCACCGCGAAGAAGAACAGCGCGACGATGTTCTCCGGATCGGCGATGGAGAGGGTGTAGAGCGGGTTCAGGAAGAAATAGTTGAAGGCCAGGATGCTGGCGACGCAGGCGTAGAGCGACGGCCCCAGCCCGCCGGTCACGGCGCTGGCCAGCACCGCCGTCAGGAACACCAGCCCGATGTTGCCGACGTCCAGGATCAGATGCAGGAGGTGCCCAAGCCCCAGCGCCAGGGTGACGTAGCCGGTGGCGGCGGCGTAGGGCCACCAGGACAAGGCGGGCCGCCTGGGTGCGGCGGTCCGCACCGTCTTCGGCGGGATCGGATCGGCGGTGCTGCCGGCGATGACGTGGACGCTGATGTCCCCGGCCCGGCGGATCAGCCGGAAGGCGACGGAGCCGCGCAGCAGCTCCGCCCAGGGGCCGCGGTGGGATTTGGCGATGACGATGTGGGCGACGTTGTTGGCCCGCGCGTAGTCCACCACCGTGTCGGACACATCGCCGCCGGGGATGGTGACGGCCTCGCCACCCAGCTTCTCGACCAGCCGCAGCGCGTCGGCGATGCGGTCCCGTTCGGCCTCGGTCAGGCGCAGGCTGTGCGGAGTCTCCACATGCAGTGCGGTCCAATGGGCGCGCAGCCGGTCCGCCTGACGGCGCGCGTAGCGGACGACGGCGGCGCAGGCCGGGTCCTCGTTCACGCAGACCAGCAGCCGTTCCCCCGCCGCCCAGGGACCGGCGATGGCGTGGGCCTGCATGTGGGTGAGAAGCTGCTCGTCCACCCGCTGGGCGGTGCGGCGCAGCGCCAGTTCGCGGAGCGCCGTCAGGTTGCCGGGGGAGAAGTAATGGCGGATGGCGCGCTCGGCGGTGCGCGGGACGTAGACCTTGCCGTCCTTCAGCCGCTGGATCAGGTCGTCGGGCGTGATGTCGATGACCTCGATGTCGTCGGCGCGGTCGAGGATGGAGTCCGGCACCGTCTCGCGCACACGGACGCGGGTGATCCGGGCGACGACGTCGTTCAGGCTCTCCACATGCTGGATGTTCATCGTCGTGTAGACGTCGATCCCGGCGGCGAGGATCTCCTCCACATCGAGGTAGCGCTTGGCGTGGCGGCTGCCGGGGGCGTTGCTGTGGGCCAGCTCGTCCACCAGCACGATGGCGGGGCAGCGGGCCAGGATGGCGTCGAGGTCCATCTCGTCGAGCAGGCGGCCCCGGTGCTCGACCTCGCGCCGGGGGACGATCTCCAGCCCGGCGAGCAGCGCCTCGGTCTCCCGCCGGCCATGGGTCTCGACCACGCCGGCCACCACGTCCACCCCGTCGCGCCGCTTGGCCTGGGCGGTCAGCAGCATTTCGTAGGTCTTGCCGACTCCCGGCGCGGCGCCCAGGAACAGCTTCAGCCGCCCGCGCCCTTCCCGCGCCGCTTCGCGCAGAAGCGCCTCGGGAGAAGGCCGGGTGAGGGCGACGGGGCGGTCGTTCGGCATGCGGCGGGTGGCTTTCGGAACGGATCGGCCATCGGCATTCAGCTAATGCTTCGCCGCGGCGGCGTCGAGAGGGCGGTGCGTGTTCGCCGCGGTGTCCGGAAACTTTCTCCGCGAGGAAGGGTTGGACGGACGGAGCGCCGCAGCCGGGCGCCGGAGGATGGGAGGAGAGAACGGATGAAGCTGGACGGGTCCTGCCACTGCGGCGCGGTGCGTTTCTCGGTGGACGCCTATGCGCCGGTCCCCTATCTGCGCTGCTACTGCTCCATCTGCCGCAAGACGGCGGGCGGGGGCGGCTACGCCATCAATCTGGGGGCGAAGGCCGACACGCTGACCGTGACCGGGGCGGAGCACGTCACCGTCTTCCACGCCCGCATCGACGGGCAGGAAAGCCCCGGGGAGCGGCGCTTCTGCTCCCGCTGCGGCTCCGCCCTGTGGGTCAGCGACCCGCGCTGGCCGGAACTGGTGCACCCCTTCGCCAGCGCCATCGACACGCCCCTGCCGGAGGCGCCGGCCCACGTCCACATGATGCTGAGGTCCAAGGCGAACTGGGTGCCGGTCCAGGCCGGGCCGGGGGACGAGCGGAGCGACGACTATCCCCCGGAATCGCTGGAGGACTGGCACCGGGCGCATGGGCTGCTGGACGGCGGGACCTGATCCCGCCGCCCAGGAGCACGCCTTCAGGCCGCTACGCCTTCAGCTTGTAGCCCGTCCGGAAGATCCACCAGACCGCGACCAGGCAGACCGCCAGGAACAGGGCGGTCATGGCGAGGCTGATCCCGACCGGCACGTCGGCCTGCCCGTAGAAGCTCCAGCGGAAGCCGCTGACCAGATAGACGACCGGGTTGAACAGCGTGATCTTCTGCCACAGCGGCGGCAGCATGCTGATCGAATAGAAGCTGCCGCCCAGGAAGGCCAGCGGCGTGATGATGAGGATCGGCACGATCTGCAGCTTCTCCCAGCCGTCCGCCCAGACGCCCAGGATGAAGCCCAGCAGGCTGAAGGTGACCGAGGTCAGCACCAGGAAGGCGACCATCCAGACCGGGTGCTGGATTGAATAATCCACGAACAGCCGTGCCGTCAGCAGGATCAGCACGCCCAGGATGATCGACTTGGTGGCCGCCGCCCCGACATAGCCGACCACCGTCTCGAAGGCGGAGATCGGGGCCGACAGCACCTCGTAGATCGTGCCGGAATAGCGCGGCATGTAGATGCCGAAGGAGGCGTTGGACACGCTTTCCGTCAGCACGGACATCATCACGAGGCCGGGCACCAAAAAGGCGCCGTAGGTCACCCCGTCCACCGCCGTGAAGCGCCCGCCGATGGCCGCCCCGAAGACGATGAAATAGAGCGAGGTGGAGATGACCGGCGCCGCGATGCTCTGGAACAGCGTGCGCCAGGTGCGGGCCAGCTCGAACAGGTAGATGGCCTTGATCGCATGAAGGTTGATGGGGGATGTCATGCCCGCTCCTTCACGAGGCTGACGAAGATCTCCTCCAGGGAGCTTTCCTCGGTGTGGAGGTTCGTGAAGTCGATGCCGTGGTCGCCCAGCTTGCGCAGAAGCCCGGCGATTCCGGTGTGCTCCTCCTGGGTATCGAAGCTGTAGACCAGTTCCCGCCCGTCGCCGGACAGGGTCAGGGGATAGCCGGCCAGCTCCGGCGGGATGGACTCCAGCGGGTTCTGGAGCTGAAGGGTCAGCAGCCGCTTGCCCAGCTTGCGCATCAGCGCCGCCTTGTCCTCCACCAGGACGATGCGGCCGTTGGAGATGACGCCGATGCTGTCGGCCATCTCCTCCGCCTCCTCGATGTAGTGGGTGGTCAGGATGATGGTCACGCCGCTGTCGCGCAGGCGCCCGATCATCTCCCACATGCCGCGGCGAAGCTCCACGTCCACCCCGGCGGTCGGCTCGTCCAGGAAGAGGATGCGCGGCTCGTGCGACAGGGCCTTGGCGATCATCACGCGGCGCTTCATGCCGCCGGACAGCGCCATGACCTTGCTGTCCTTCTTGTTCCAGAGGGACAGGTCCTTCAGCACCTTCTCGATGTGGGCGGGGTCGGGCGGCTTGCCGAACAGCCCGCGGCTGAAGCTGACGGTGGCCCAGACGCTCTCGAACGCCTCGGTCGTCAGTTCCTGTGGGACGAGGCCGATCAGAGAGCGCGCGGCGCGCCAGTCGCGCACGATGTCGTGCCCGTCCACCGTCACGCTGCCGCCGGTCGCGCGGACGATGCCGCAGATGATGCTGATGAGCGTCGTCTTGCCCGCCCCGTTCGGCCCCAGCAGGGCGAAGATCTCGCCGCGGCGGATGTCGAGATCGACCCCTTTCAGCGCCTGGAAGCCGGTGGCGTAGGTCTTTTCCAGCCCACGCACCTGAATGATCGGCTGCATGTCTCCCCTCTGCCTGTCGGTCGGCCCGTTCCGGGCGGGCGTCACCTTAACGGCGGGACGGCCCGCGGTCACCGGGCATTCGGCGCGGTGCAACCATTCCGGATAAGAGGAGCCCGGCTTTGGGAGTCCCGATTTGGTGGAGTGAAAGGTCTGCCCACAAATGATTCCGGGACATCGGCGCTGACGATCCCCATATTATGTAAAAAGCACTGAAGAGGACGAGCCCTCATGCCAAAAGATGTTGTGCTCGGCGATGTCGCCGTTTGGGAAAGCTCCATCACCACATGGCTGCGCTCCAACGCAGCCGAGGACCCGGCGCACGATGTCGACCATCTTCTTCGCGTCTGGCGCACCGCCAAGGCCCTGGCCGCGGCGGAGGCCGAACGGGACGGCGGACCGCCGCCGGACATGCTGGTCGTGCTGGCGGCAGCCTTGCTGCACGACATCGTGAACGTTCCGAAGGACCACCCGGACCGCAGCCGCGCCTCCCGCCTGTCGGCGGACCGGGCCGAGGAGGTTCTGCGCGGCATGGGCTTTCCGGACGCGCTGATCCCCGCCACCCGCCACGCCATCGAGGCGCACAGCTATTCCGCCGGCATCCAGCCGCTGACCATCGAGGCGAAGCTGGTCCAGGACGCCGACCGGTTGGAAAGCCTGGGGGCCATCGGCATCGCGCGCTGCTTCGCCACCTCCGGCCTGATGAAGCGGGCGCTGTTCCACGGCGAGGACCCGTTGGCCGAGGGGCGCCCGCTGGACGACCTTCAGTACGCGCTGGATCACTTCAAGGCGAAGCTGCTGCTGCTTCCCAACACCATGCAGACCCCGGCGGGCCGGGAGCGCGCGCGGGAGCGGGCGGCCTTCCTGCTGTCCTTCCAGGTGCAGCTTCTGGCGGAGATCGCCGGGGACGCCTGACGGCCCCCACTTGCGGGCAGACGGACCGGCGGGCAGGCGGACCGGACGACAACATTCGCCCCGCCTGGGCGGGAGTGCGCTACCATACCCGAATTGAGGGCATCGCCAGGGCGGTGCGGCTCACGCGGACCGGGCTGCGGCAATCGCGGCGCGGCGCCGAGCGTTGGGCAGAATGGGCGTTGGGCAGAATGGGAAAAGCAGGGTCGTGTCGGAGATGAACAAGAACAGCCACCGCAACGGACCCTCCGGGCCGGATATGCGAAAACTGTCGGATGCCCTGGCCTTGGCCCGAAAAGGCGACTTGGAGCGTGCCGTTGCGCTGTTCGAAGCGGCGACCAAGGGCATCGCATTGCCCCCTCAGATCGCGGGTTTCGGGCGTGATCTCTACGCCGCGGTCGGGAACGAGGCCTTCAAGAACCAGCGTTACGACGATGCCCTGCAGGCGTTCGAGACGGCGCGCCGCCACGATCCCGATCACCCCGGAATTCTGCTCAACATCGGGAACACCCTGTTCCGGATGGGAGCCTTCGAGCGCGCCGCCGGCACGCTCGAACAGGTCCGGCTCCTTCAGCCCGGAAACCCGGACACGCTGCTCAGCCTCTCGGCGGCGCTGTTTCAATTAGGGCGCCTCGAGGGGGCGGAGCGCCTGGCGCGCCAGGCGGCTGCGGTGGCGCCGAACGCCCCGGCGGTGTGGTTCAATCTGGGAACCGCTCTCAAAGGACAGAACAGGCTGGACGCGGCGTCCCGGATCTACAGCCGTGCGCTGACCATCGCGCCGCAGCATCCGACCGCGAAGGTCGGGCTCATCCAGACGAAGCAGCAATCCTGCGACTGGTCCTCCTTTGAGGAAGACGCCGAAGAGCTGGAAGCCATCGCGTCGCAGGGTGTGCCGGTGCAGGCGGCCATGATGCTGTCCCACCGCGTGTCCCCGGCGTCGCTTCTGGCGGCGGCGCGGGCGCACGCGCAGACGATCCGGCCGAAACCGGTGCGGCTCAAGGCGAAGCCCCGCCGGACGGATATCGCCACGATCGCCTATCTGTCGAACGACTTCCGCCAGCATCCGGTCGCGCAACTGCTGGCGGAGGTGCTGGCGCTTCACGACCGGTCACGCTTCCGCGTGATCGCCTACAGCTACGGCCCGGACGAGGACGGCGTCGAGCGCCGACGGGTCCGCGAAGGCGTCGACCGGTTCGTGGACATCGAGTCCTCGACCGTGGAGGCGGCGGCCGAGACGATCCGGCGGGACGGCGTGGACATCCTGATCGACCTGAAGGGCTACACCGGACATCCGCGACCGCACATCCTCGCCGCCCGCCCGGCACCGGTGCAGGTCCAGTTCCTGGGCTATCCCGGCACCATGGGCGCGCCCTGGATCGACTACATCGTCGCCGATCCCGTCTCCCTGCCGCCGGAACTGGAGAGCGGCTTCACGGAGGCGGTCGCGCGGATGCCGCGATGCTTCATGCCGCGGGACCGCCGTTACGACGTGCCGCCACCGCCGCCGCGTTCGGCCTGCGGGCTTCCGGCGGATGCGTTCGTGCTGGCCTGCTTCAACAACAGCTACAAGATCACGCCCGAGATCTGGGGCGTCTGGATGGCGTTGCTGCACCAAATCCCCGACGCCGTGCTGTGGCTCGCCCGAACGGCGTCGGAGGCCGAGCGGAATCTGCGCCGGTCCGCGCGATCGGCGGGCGTCGGCGCGGATCGTCTGGTCTTCGCGTCCTGGGCTCCGAGCCTGAGCGATCATCTGTCCCGGCTACAGAACGCCGATCTGATGCTGGACACCTTGCATTACGGCGCCCATACGACGGCGAGCGACGCGCTGTGGGTCGGGCTTCCGCTGGTGACGTGCCTGGGGCCGACGTTGCAATCGCGTGTGGCGGCGAACTTGCTCCACACCGCGGGCATCCCCGAATTCGCGACGGATTCCCTGACGCGTTACGAAAGCACGGTTCTTCATTGGTCGAACAACCGTGATCAACTCAGAACCTTGACGGCAAATCTGCGCGCCGGGCGTGACGGCAGCCCGTTGTTCGACATGGACGCCTACACGCGCTCGCTGGATCGGGCGTTTCTGACGATGCTGGAGCGCCAGCGCCAGGGGAAACCCCCGGCGTCCTTCACGGTTGCCGGGTAGAGGGCGGCGCGGTTTCAGGGCAAACCGGTCTCCCGTTCCGGATGGCCGAAACGAAAAAGGACCGCTCCGGAGGAGTCGGTCCTTTTTTCTGGCCCGGATGGTGGGGCCGTCGCGTCGGGGGCCGGATGGCCCTGGTGCCGCTCATTCGCGCATCAGCGTCGGCAGGTCGAGCGCCGAGGTGTTCGTGGTCGGAGCGTAGGTGGCGGACGACACGGCCTGGTATACGATATACAGCGGGGTGGCCGAGAACCAGGCGCCGGCGAATTCCGTAACAGCCTTGGCGACCTGCGACAGAAGGCCTTCGTGATGGCTGTGATGGGCGGAAGCGTAAGCCATGATGTGTCTCCTCTTTTCTGGTGGGGTTATGATGCCGTGGTATACCCGATACCAGAAGCGTAAACACCGCAGGGCAGGAAGGCGGAAAAATTACAGCCACCTCAAGCGTTTAGAGTAAAAACAGTCGGCATCGCGAACCAATGGACGGACGCCCCGGCATGGCCCCCACGCATCAATGCGTATGCATTTGCGCGTGGATCACGTATTCTCAGCAACATTGCCCCCTGGGATAACCTGGAGTGCCGCGTCCGTGCCGGCGTATGAGTGGCCGCAGATCGTCCGCGCCTTGAGAAGCCTGCACGGTCTGACCTGCGCGCAGTTCGCCGTCATGCTGGCCACCACCGAGGAGGCCGTCACCCGCTGGGAGGCGGGCGCCGCCCTGCCCGACCCGCGGGAGCAGGCGTTGCTGCGCGACGTGCTGACGGGCCATTTCCGGCATCACCCCACCTTTCTCGGGCTGAAGGCTATGGTGCGGACCATGGGGGAGATGACCACCCTCTACACGCCCGGGCTGATCGCCCAGGCCGTATCGCCGCCGCTGGCCTGTTGGATCGAGAAGCACCGGTTCGACATCGTCGGTTCCTCCCTGCTGCCCCGCATCGACGGGATGACCGCGGAAATGATGGAGCGCTACGCCCTGCCCATGCTGGACGGGACGAGCGACGTCCTGTCGGTGACCTACAACGACCGGGCCGTGGCCTTCCGCAACGCCGTCATCAACCGCCGGCTGAGCGTCGTGCCGGTCGACGGCGTGCGCGTTCTGGTGCTGGTGGACCGGGTGCTCTACCGGGACGACGGTCAGGGCATGCCGGACCTGGACCTGCGCATGCTGACCGCCGACGACCTCGCGGACGACTGATACGGTTCGGCGAAAGGTCCGGCTTGCCTCCTGCGCTGTTGTCTGCTCCATGGAGCGGGTACGGTGGGGAGCCAGGGCTTTGAGCACGGGACTGATTGCGCTGTTGGATGACGTGGCCGGGCTGGCGAAGGTCGCCGCGGCCTCCCTCGACGATGCCGCCGGGCAGGCGGCCCGGGCGGGGGCCAAGGCCGCTGGGGTGGTGGTGGACGACGCCGCGGTGACTCCGCGCTACGTGGTCGGCTTCACCGCCGACCGGGAGTTGCCGATCATCGGCAGGATCGCGCTGGGTTCGCTGAAGAACAAGCTGGTCTTCCTGCTGCCGGCGGCGCTGGCGCTCAGCCTCGTGGCGCCCTGGGCGATCACGCCGCTGTTGATGCTGGGCGGCGCCTTCCTCTGCTACGAGGGGGCGGAGAAGGTGTGGGAGGCCCTGTGGCCCCACGGCGGGCATCACGGCACCGGCGGTGTGGAGGCCATCGGGCAGGACGCCGCCCAGTTCGAGCAGGAAAAGGTCAGCAGCGCCATCAAGACGGACCTGATCCTGTCGGCGGAGATCATGGCCATCGTCCTGTCCACGGTGGCCGCCGAGACCTCCTCCTTCTGGATGCAGGCCGCCGTCCTCGCCATCGTCGGGGTGGGCATCACGGTGATGGTCTATGGCGCGGTGGCGCTGATCGTGAAGGCGGACGACGCGGGTTTGTCGCTGGCGCAAAACGGGCGTCCGGTGGCCAGCCTTCTGGGGGTGCGCCGCCCCTCCTCCGCCGAGCCGGGCGGGGCCGACCGGGCGCTCGCCCCGGTGACGCAGGCGATCGGGCGCGGGCTGGTCAAGGGGATGCCGGTGTTCCTGAAGCTTCTGGCCGTGGTCGGAACCGCCGCGATGCTGTGGGTCGGCGGCGGCATCGTCGTCCACGGGCTGGAGGGCTTCGGCGTGACGGCGGTCGGGCACGCGATCCATGGGGTTGCGGTGGCCGCCGGGCACGCCGTTCCGGCGGCGGGAGCGGCGGTGGAATGGCTGGTGGGTGCTGCGGGATCGGGCCTGTTCGGGCTGCTGCTGGGCGCCCTGCTGATCCCGCTGGTGCACAAGGTGATCGAGCCGGCCTGGGGCATGGTGTCCGGAAAGTAACGCGGCCCGAAGAACAACGAAAAGGGGCGGCCCTCCCTTTTCGCTGGGTCCGGACCGCCCCTCGGCAAGCTCTCTTCCCTTACATCAGCATGTTCGGCAGGAACAGCACCAGCCCCGGCCACAGCGCCAGAAGAACGACCAGCGCGACCACGGTGCCGACGAAGGGCAGCGATTCGACGATGTACTCCTCTACCGGGCAATCCAGCAGGCTGCACACCGTGTACATGGCGACCCCCACCGGAGGCGTCATGGAGCCCAGCGTGACGATGGTCATCATCAGGATGCCGAAATGGACCGGATCGACGCCCAGCGGCGCTACGATGGGAAGGAAGATCGGCGTCAGCAGAAGCACCAGCACCGTGCTTTCCACGAACAGCCCGGCGATGAACAGGAAGATCAGGATCAGCGCGACCACCAGCAGAGGGTTGGTGGTGATCTGGGTCATCGCCTCCGCGATGGTCTGGGGCGCCTGCTCGAAGATGATGGCGTAGCCGACCATGCCCGAGAACAGGATGATCAGCATGATCAGGCCGGTGTCCACCACCGCTTCCTGAAGCGCTTCCGCCACGGCGGCCCAGGTCAGTTCCCGGTGCAGCAGGAAGCCGACCACCGCGGCGTAGATGACCGCGAAGGCGCCGACTTCCGACGGGGTGAACAGACCGCCGCGGATGGCGAACAGCAGGGCCACAGGAAACAGCAGCGCCCATTTCGCGTCGGCCATCGCCCGCCCCACGGCGCGCAGGGTCGGACGCTCCGCCATTTCCGGACGGTATCCGCGTCGCTTGGCGATCAGCCACACCGTCAGCATCAGCCCGGCCATCATCAGAAGGCCCGGAATGACACCGGCCAGGAACAGCCGCCCGATCGACACGTTGCCGACGAAGCCGTAGAGGATCAGCCCCAGGCTGGGCGGGATGGTCGCGGTGATGAGCGAGCCGACCGCGATGGTCGCCGAAGTGAAGCCCCTCGAATAGCCGCGCGCGATCAGGCTGGGGCCGAGGATGCGCGCCTCCATCGCCGCATCGGCCACCGCCGAGCCGGAGACGCCGCCCATCAGCGTGGACAGCACGATGCAGACCTGCGCCAGCCCGCCGGACATCCAGGACACCAGCACGTTGGAGCAGTTGATGAGCCGGCTGGTGATGCCGGTGCGGTTCATCATGTGCCCGGCCAGCACGAAGAAGGGCACGGCCAGCAGCGGGAAGCTCTGCGAGGCGGAGGCGACCTGCTGCACCCCGATCGACATCGGGATGATCTCGTTGGTCGCGAAGAAGGAGAAGCCGGCGATGCCGATGGCGAAGGCGATGGGAAGCCCCAGGGCCATCAGCGCGAAGAAGGTGACGGCAAGCAGGGTCATGGCACGACCTCCTCGATCTCGCCGGGTTTGGGGGCCGGTGCGAAGACCGGTTTCGGATGGCGGCGCAATTCGCGCAGCGTGTCCAGGATCTGCCCGGTCAGCGTGGCGGCCAGCAACAGGCAGCCCACCGGCACGGCCGACGTCACGAAGGCGTAGCTGATGCCGCTGTCGCCGAACTGGCGCTCCAGGTTCAGCATGGTCAGCCGGTATCCCATCACGACCATGGTCATGAGGAAGGCCACGACCAGCACGCCGAGCACGAGATCCAGCATGGCCCGGCTCTTCACCGGCAGGCGCTTGACCAGATAGTCGATGCCGATGTGGGCGCGCTTGCGCAGCGCCATGTCGGCGCCGAGGAAGGCGACCCAGACGAACAGAAGCTGCGCCACGTCCACCGACCAGACCAGCGGGTGGCCGAACCAGCGCATGACGCCGGCGGCGAAGACGAGAAGCACGATGGCGGCGAGGAGAAGCATCGCCAGGAACGCTTCCCCCTTGTGGAACAAGGACGACATGGTGGAAGTCCCTTGATAGCGGCCGAAAGTGGCGGCGGACGGGCGTTGGTTTGGTAAGTCTTGCCCCCACCCCGGCCCTCCCCCGCTCTCGCGGGAAAGGGTGCCTTTTGCAAAGCGGCGGCAGTCCCCTCCCCTGCGAAGCTCTCGCGCAAACCTTTGGTTTGCGCTGACGCGGCAGGCGGACCTTCGGTCCGCCGAGAGCGGGGGAGGGTTAGGGAGGGGGCAAGGTCAAAACCCCGGCGTCAGTTCTGGAGCAGCTTCTCCACCTCCTTGTGGAGGTCGGCGTAGCCCAGCTTTTCGTAGACCGGGGCGGTCGCCTTGCGGAACGGGGTCACGTCGATCTCCTCGATCGTCATGCCCTTGTCCTTCATCTGCTTCTCGAACTCGGCGAGCGAGGCCTGGGTGGCGCGCGATGCGCTGTCGCCGGCCTTCAGCGCCTCTTCCTTCAGGATCGTCTGCTGGTCCGCCGGCAGCTTGTCGAACCAGGCGGCGCTGGTGACGATGCCGGTGATCAGGTTGATGTGGCCGGTCTTGGTGACGCGGTTGGTCACTTCATACAGGCGGGAACCGAAGCTGGCCGGGTGCTGGGCCTCCACGCCGTCGATCACCTTCTGCTGAAGGCCGGTGTAGACTTCCGACCAGCCCATCGGGGTCGGGGTGGCGCCCATGGCGCGGATCGTCTCCATCCACACCGGCGCGCCCGGGGTGCGCATGCGGATGCCGGCGAGGTCTTCCGGTCCCTTCACCGGCTTGTTGGTCAGCAGGTGGCGTTCGCCCTGCCACCAGTTGAAGGACAGGACCTGATGGCCCGACGCCTTGCGCAGCTTGTCCGACCACTGGTCGAACATGGGGGAGGTGACGACCTTGCGGATGCCGTCGTAACCCTGCGCGAGGTAGGGGCCGCCCAGCACGCCGAATTCCTTCACGAAGACGGCCAGGCGCCCGCCGTCGACGACCACCGCGACGCCCGCTCCGGCGCGGGCCTGCTCCAGCACGTCCTCGTCCTTGCCGAGCTGCGAGCCGGGGAACAGGCGGACGGCCATTTTGCCGCCGGACCGCGCCTCGACGTTCTTCTTGAACTCCTCCAGTCCCTTGTAGAGCGGGTCCTGCTGGGCCAGCGCGGTGTTCACGCTGAGCGTGTAATCGGCGGCGAGCGCACCGCCGCCGGCGACAGTGGCCAGCGCAAGGCCCAGGGCGGCCACGCGCCATGTGCGGGTGATGATGCTCATCGTTCCTCCCCTTCGCGGAAAATGCCTGCTTCACTCAGACGATTGTTCGATCCACAACTGGTATGGTAGTATACAAGAATGGTGTTGTCCATGGGCTTGCGAACGGTGCAGGATGATTCCTCCGCACGGTGCGGTCCGGGCGGGGACCGGCGATAAGGCCGGCAAGAAAGAGGAATGGGGGAAGCCATGTTGAGGAGGATCGAACCGGATCTGGCGGAGCCCGTGGCCCGCCGCGTCTTCCGGGAACTGCGCCACGCCATCGTGACCATGCAGTTCCGTCCCGGGCAGCCCTTGTCGGAGCAGGAGGTCGCGGGGCAGTTGGGTGTCAGCCGCCAGCCGGTGCGCGAAGCCTTCATCAAGCTGAGCGAGTCCGGCTTGCTCATCATCCGCCCGCAGCGCGGAACCTTCGTCGTGAAGATTTCGGCCAAACAGGTGATGGACGCCCGCTTCGTCCGCGAGGCGGTGGAACTGGCCGTGGCCCGCAAGGCGGGAGAGGGGCTGCCCGCCCGCACCGTCCGTGAACTGGAAGCCAACCTGAGGGCCCAGCGCGATGCCGCCGGATGCACGAATCCGACGGCCTTCCTGGAACTGGACGAGGCCTTTCACCGGACCATAGCGCTCGGGGTGGACTGCGAATACGCCTGGAGGGTGGTGGAGGAAACCAAGGCCCAGATGGACCGCGTCCGCTACCTCAGCCTGCCGCAGGCGACCCCGCTGGACCGGCTGATCGCCCAGCACGAACAAATCCTGGAGGGCATCCGGGTGCGCTGCCCCGATGCGGCGGAAGCCGCGATGCGCCTGCACCTGCGGGAGATCCTGACCTCGCTGCCCGAACTGGCCCGTCGCTTCCCCGACCTGTTCGACAGCGACTCCGCCCCCGCCGAACCGGTGGCGGAGTCCGCGTGATCTCCCGCGCCCGCTTCCCCGCGGGCGGGGGAAACCTTGGTCAGAACTGGCTTTCGGCGACCTTCCTCACCAGGAAGTCGCGGAACACCGCGATGCGCTTAGAATGGCGCAGCTCCTCCGGATAGACGAAGAAGGCGTCCACCTTCGATCCGGACTGCTCGGGCAGCACCCGCACCACGTCGCCAAGCCCGGCGACCAGATAATCGGGCAGCGAGCCGATGCCCAGTCCACTCTCCACGGCGCGGAAGATCGCGTAGAGGTTGTTGACCTGAAGAACCGTGCGGTTGCGGGCAACCGGTTCGGTGACCAGATCGCGCAGCCAGTGCGTGTTGGCGAAGGGCGGGCGCATTTCCTGCGGATAGGTCACCAGATCGTGCGACCCCAGATCGGCCACCGTCTGCGGCTCCCCCCGCCGGTCCAGATAGCGGCGGTGCGCGTAGAGGTGCGAGCGGAAGGTCATCAGATGCCGCTGGATCAGGTCCGGCTGGCGCGGCGGGCTCACACGGATCGCCACGTCGGCCTCGCGCATGCCCAAATCCAGCTCGGTGTCGGTGATCAGCAATGTGAGCTGGATGTCCGGGTAGAGCGCCAGGAACTCGCCGATGCGCGGGGTCAGCCATGTCGAGCCGAAGGCCGCCGTCGCGGTCACCTTCAGCGGGCCTTTGGCGGCGTCCTTGCTTTCGCTCAGCATCGCCTGGGTCATCGACAGCTTCGCGAAGATGTCGCGCGCCGCGTGGTTCAGCAATTCGCCCTGTTCGGTCAGGATCAGGCCGCGGGCGTGCCGGTGGAACAGCGGAACGCCGAGGCTGTCTTCCAGCGCGCTGATCTGGCGGCTGACCGCCGATTGGCTGAGGTTGAGGGCCTCGCCCGCGTGGGTGAAGCTGCCGGCCTCGGCCACAGCGTGGAACACCCGCAACTTGTCCCAGTCCATCATCCCGTCCTGCTTCCCTGAGTCCTTGAGCCGTCCATGGGGATTCGCCCTGCGTCCCCCTTTTGCAATACTGTTTATGGCAAAACGCGCCCCAGGTCTTCCATTGCGAACGTCAGAGGCTGTGGCGGTCGCTATTAGACGTCTAATGCCCCGCCCCGCTCACCCCGCCGAAGGGCCGAGCGGCGGCAATCCGATGCTAATCCGGGTGCGTCCGGGGCGCCACCTTGCAAACCCCTGCCGTGCCACAAATGATAGGCTCTGCCCATCAACGACCGCCGTTCCGTTGACGATCGAAGGGGAACAGACATGGACGCGCCCGTTCCGAACCACGCCGACCTCGCCTGCCTGCGCGAGCTGGAGCGCAAGGTTCTCTGGCTCGCGTCCTGGACGGTCCACAACGCCAACCACGTCCGACCCAACCAGGACGGTCTGAAGATCGGCGGTCGTGCCCCACGGGGTGGTGTAGGAGCTGTGGGGAACCGGCCCGCCGCAGCGCCCTCATCTGGCTGGCGTAGGCGGGCCGGTTATCCATAGCGGGCGGTCATCGTGGTTCTTCGGTAGAGTCTGGTCACCACAACACAACCTCGACCGATGGTGACCACGATGACCGACGAGATGATGGCGCTTCGCGCGATGCTTGAGAAGGGCGCGGATGCCGATGTTCTGCGCGAGATGATCGGCTTTGCCGCCGAACGGCTGATGGAGTTGGAGGTGCAGGGGCTGACCGGCGCTGGTCATGGCGAACGGTCTGCCGAGCGGCTGGTCCAGCGCAATGGCTATCGGGATCGCGACTGGGAAACCCGGGCGGGCACCGTCGAGCTGCGCATTCCCAAACTGCGCAAGGGCTCTTACTTTCCAGGCTTTCTGGAGCCGCGGCGGATGGCCGAGAAGGCGCTGACGGCGGTGATCCAGGAGGCCTACATCCAAGGCATCTCGACGCGCTCGGTGGACGATCTGGTCCAGGCGATGGGAATGTCCGGCATCTCCAAGAGCCAGGTCAGCCGGTTGTGCGCCGAGATCGATGAGCGGGTGAAGACCTTCCTCGGCCGCCCCATCGAGGGCGACTGGCCCTACCTGTGGCTGGATGCCACCTACGTGAAGGTGCGCCAGAATGGGCGCATCGTCTCGGTGGCCGTCACCATCGCGGTGGCGGTCAACACCGATGGCCGCCGCGAAGTACTGGGGATGGACATCGGCCCGTCGGAGGCCGAGACCTTCTGGATCGAGTTCCTGCGTAAGCTGAAACGCCGGGGGCTGAACGGCGTCAAGCTGGTGATCTCCGACGCCCATGGCGGCATCAAGGCCGCCGTCACCCGTATTTTCCAGGCGACGTGGCAACGCTGCCGGGTGCATTTCTCCAGGACCGCGCTTGCCCATGCCGGTAAGAGCGGGCGCCGTGTCGTCGCCGCCTTCATCGCCACTGCTTTCGCGCAGGATGATGCGGCATCCGCACGAACGCAGTGGCGGCAAGTGGCCGATCAAGTCCGGGCCAAGCTGCCGAAGCTGGCCGCCCTGATGGACGAGGCGGAAGAAGACGTCCTGGCCTACATGACCTTTCCCAGGGAGCATCGGGCCAAGCTCCACTCGACCAACCCGATTGAACGGCTCAACGGCGAGATCAAGCGGCGCACCGAGGTCGTGGGTATATTTCCCAACGAGGACGCGATTACACGCCTCATCGGTGCCATCCTCTTGGAACAGAACGACGAATGGGCTGTCCAGAGGGCACGCTATATGACGCTGGAAACCATCGCACCTCTCGGCGATGATACCCTCGTCAGCCTGCCCGCTGTGGCCGCCTGACAATCCCGGCCAGACCAGCCGGAGACCATGAGCGCCTCTCCGTTCCTACACCACGGCCGGGGACACGATCAGATCGGCGGGCATCAGGCGTCCTCCGCCTCGCTGGCGACGATCATGACGGCGCTCTATTTCCAGGCCCTGCGTCCGGAGGACCGGGTGGCCGTGAAGCCGCACGCCAGCCCGGTCTTCCACGCGATCCAGTATCTTCTGGGCAACCAGACGCGCGGGAAGCTGGAGAACTTCCGCGGCTTCAAGGGCGCGCAGTCCTATCCGTCGCGGACCAAGGATGAGGACGACGTGGATTTCTCCACCGGCTCGGTCGGGCTGGGGGTGGCGCAAACCCTCTTCGCCTCGCTGGTTCAGGACTATGTGAAGGCCAAGGGCTGGGCGAAGGACCTGCCGGAAGGGCGCATGGTGTCTCTGGTCGGCGATGCCGAGATGGACGAGGGCAACATCTTCGAGGCGCTGCAGGAAGGCTGGAAGCACGGGCTGCGCAACACCTGGTGGATCGTCGATTACAACCGCCAGAGCCTGGACGCGGTGATCCGCGAAGGGCTGTGGGAGCGGCTGGAGAACATCTTCCGCGCCTTCGGCTGGGACGTGGTGATCCTTAAATACGGCAGACTGATGCAGGCGGCCTTCCAGGAGGAGGGCGGCGAGCGCCTGCGCGCCTGGATCGACCGATGCCCGAACCAGCTCTATTGCGCGCTGACCTACCAGGGCGGTGCGGCGTGGCGGAAGCGGCTGCTCGACGATCTGGGCGACCAGGGGCCGGTGACCCGCCTGATCGAGCGCCGCAGCGACGAGGAGCTGGCCCTCTTGATGGGCAATCTCGGCGGTCACGACCTGCCCTCGCTGCTCGACGCCTTCACTCAGGCGCGCACGCACGACCGGCCCGTCTGCTTCATCGCCTACACCATCAAGGGCGCCGGGCTGCCGCTGGCCGGCCACAAGGACAACCATTCCGGTCTGATGACCCCGGCGCAGATGGAGGCGTTCCGCGCCGCCAACGCCGTCCGTCCGGGCCATGAGTGGGACCGCTTCGAAGGGCTGTCCCTGCCCGAGGCGGAGCTGGACGCCTTCCTGAAGCGGGTGCCCTTCGCGGCCAAGGGGCGGCGGCGCCATGGCGCGGCGGCGGTCCCGGTGCCGGCGGCGCTGGCGGCCCCGGCGCAGAAGGCCCTGTCCACCCAGGCGGCCTTCGGCCTGATCCTGAACGAGCTGGGCCGCGAGCGTACGGAACTGGCGGAGCGCATCGTGACGACGGCGCCGGACGTGACGGTCTCCACCAACCTCGGCGCCTGGGTGAACCGCCGCGGCCTGTTCGCCAAGAGCGCGCTGGCCGACCTGTTCAGGAAGGAGCGCATCCCCTCCACCTACACATGGGACTTTTCCCCCGACGGCCAGCATGTCGAGCTGGGCATCGCCGAATCCAATCTGTTCATCCTGCTGTCGGCGCTGGGCCTGTCCCACTCGCTGTTCGGGGAACGGCTGCTGCCCATCGGCACCGTCTACGACCCCTTCGTGATACGGGCGGCGGACCAGTTAAATTACGCCTGCTATCAGGACGCACGCTTTCTGCTGGTGGCCACCCCGTCCGGCGTGACGCTGGCTCCGGAAGGCGGCGCGCACCAGTCCATCGCCACGCCGCTGGTCGGCATGGCCCAGGACGGGTTGGCCTGTTTCGAGCCGGCCTTCGCCGACGAACTGGCCGTCACCATGCGCTGGGCCTTCGACTATATGCAGCGGGAGGGCGAGGGCGAACCGGACGAGCGGAACTGGCTGCGCGACGAGACCGGCGGCTCGGTCTATCTGCGCCTGTCCTCCCGCGTGCTGGAGCAGCCGGTCCGCACCATGGACGCGGAGCTGGAGAGCGGCATCGTGCAGGGCGCCTACTGGCTGCGCCGTCCCGGCCCGAACGCCCAGGTGGTGGTCGCCTACAGCGGCGTGGTGGCGCCGGAGGCCATCGAGGCCGTGGGTATGCTCGGCGAGGACCGGCGGGACGTGGGGCTGCTGGCCGTCACCTCCGCCGACCGGCTGCACGCCGGCTGGAGCGCGGCGCAGCGGGCGCGCGAGCGCGGCAAGCCCCACGCGCGCTCCCACGTCGAACGGCTGCTGGAGGGGGTACCGTCCCACTGCGCGCTGGTGACGGTGCAGGACGGGCATCCGGCGGGGCTGGGCTGGCTGGGCTCGGTCCACGGACACCGCACGCGGGCGCTGGGGGTGGAGCATTTCGGCCAGACCGGCACCATCGCCGATCTCTACCGCCACCACGGCATCGACGCCCAGGCCATCGCCCGCGCGGCGGAGGCCCTATCCCCGGGACGTCCGGTTCGCCATCTGAAGGCGGTGTAGCGGGCATTCCGAACAGGTCCGTCCCGCCCCGCGCCCAGGATCACCACATAAGGATCGTATCCAGGAACGGTCACAGCGCGAGGCGAGGTCGGGATGAGCTGGTCGATCCCCATCGGCACCGTGAAGGGCACGGTGATCCGCATCCACATCACCTTCTTCCTCTTCCTTCTGTGGATCGGCGCGGCCTACCACGCGCAGGGCGGCTGGCCGGCGGCGCTGGAGGGGGTGGTCTTCCTCTCGCTGCTGTTCCTCTGCGTGCTGCTGCACGAGTTCGGTCACGTCTTCGCCGCCCGGCGCTACGGCGTGCGCACGCCGGACATCACCCTGCTGCCCATCGGCGGGGTGGCCCGTCTGGAGCGGCTGCCGGAAAAGCCGTCGCAGGAGCTGGTGGTGGCTCTGGCCGGGCCGGCGGTCAATCTGGTGATCGCGGCGCTGCTCTACGCCGCACTCGGCGGCTTCGTGCCGGCGGGGGCGGCGGAGGTGCAGAACGCCGGGATCGACGTGCTGTCCCGGCTGGCCGTGGTGAACCTGTTCCTGGCGCTGTTCAACCTGATCCCGGCCTTTCCCATGGACGGCGGGCGCGTGCTGCGGGCGGTGCTGGCGAGCCGCATGGGCTATGTCCGCGGCACGCAGGTGGCGGCATCGGTCGGTCAGGCGGTGGCCATCGGGCTCGGGGTGCTGGGGCTGTTCGGCAACCCGCTGCTCCTGTTCATCGCGCTTTTCGTCTATCTGGGTGCGGCGTCGGAGGCGCATGCGGTGCAGATGCGCGAGATCACCCACGGGGTCGTGGTGTCCGACGCCATGGTCACCCGCTTCGAGACGCTTCCGCCCTCCGGCGTGCTGGAGGATGCAGTGCAGTGCCTGATCCGCACGACCCAGCACGAGTTTCCGGTGGTGGACGGGTCCGGCAAGCTGCGCGGCGTGCTAACCCGCGACGACCTGATCCGCGCCCTGCGCGACCGCGGCCCGGACACCCCGGTTCTGGAGGTGATGCGCCCCGACATTCCGGTGGTCCACCGCCACGGCAAGCTGGAGGAGGCGTTGCGCCTGATCCAGGAGAAGAGCCTGCCCGCGGTCGGCGTCGATGACGGGAACGGGCGGCTGGTCGGGCTGGTGACCCCGGAGAATGTCGGCGAAATGATGATGGTCCAGGCGGCGCGGCACGCGGTGCGGCGGTAAGGAAGGCGTCACGCCGTCCCGGCGCCCTCGTACCAGCGCCGGGTCTTGGTGACGATGCGCACCACGGACAGCATCACCGGCACCTCCACCAGCACGCCGACCACGGTGGCCAGCGCAGCGCCCGACCCCAGCCCGAACAGGCTGATGGCCGCGGCCACGGCCAGCTCGAAGAACCGGGTTGCCGCAGCAGTTTTCCGTCAGGAAGGCCAGCAGGTCGTTCATCCAGCCGAACGCGGCGGAATAGATCAGGGAGCGGCTTGCGCGGCGTTGCTCGATCAAACCGGCGTTGGTCAGTTGCGACAGATGGAAGGACAGCGTGGCCGACGTCTTGAATTCCACATTTCGGTAATGATGGAAGCATCGAAATGCGCGTGGGCGTTCAAGTGACCGTTTCATGACGGCCGATCCATGGGCTGCCATCCGCAAGAGAGCGCCGGGCTGGCCCGCCTTCCCCTTTCGGGAACAAGCGGCGGGCGGGCTCATTGTGCTAGGACAGCGGATGCTCCTGCATCAGAAGGGAGGATGACATGGCGATGCGCTCCACGCGCCGGGCGGCGCTGGCCCTGGCCGGCTTCGCAGGGATGACCGCCGCCATGGCGGGACGGAGGGCCGGGGCGGACCAGCCCGTCGTCCATCGCGTCGCCATCCAGGTCAGCAGCAACGATCCGGCGCTGATGAACATGGCGCTGAACAACGTCAAGAACATCATCGAGCATTACAAGAACACCGGCGAAGCGGTGGAGGTGGAGGTGGTCACCTTCGGCCCCGGCCTGCACATGCTGCGCGCCGACCGTTCTCCGGTGAAGGAGCGGCTGACGTCCCTGAAGGGCAGCCTGCCGACGCTGACCTACTCGGCCTGCGAGAACACCCGCAACGGCATGATCCGCGTGGAGCAGGGCGAGGTTCCCATGGTGCCGGAAGCCAAGCTGGTGCCGTCCGGCGTCGTCCGGCTGATCCAGCTTCAGGAGGAAGGCTGGTCCTACATTCGCCCGTGAGGCGGCGCGTCAGTCGGCATCCCGCAGCAACGCCGCGGTCACCGGTCCCACGGTCCCGTTGCCAATGGGCCGCCCGTCCACGCGCAGCAGCGGGCGGATGCCCAGGCTGTTGGTCAGGAAGGCTTCCTCGGCCTCCAGCAGATCGGCGACGGTGAGAGGCATCTCCCCGGCCCCGGCCCGTTCCAGGATCAGCGCGCGGCGGATGCCCGGCAGAGCGCCCTCCTCCACCGGCGGAGTCATCGGGCGCCCGTCGCGGACGACGAACAGGTTCGCCACGCTGGCCTCCGCCAGCCGCCCCGCGCCGTTGAGAAGAAGCGCCTCCCCCGCGCCGCGTGCCGCGGCTTCCTGGCGAGCGAGAATGGAATCCAGGTAATTCAGTGACTTCAGGCGCGACAGCGGTGAATGCTCGTTGCGCCGGGTGGTTCGGGCGATCACCGCCTCCACCGGCCCGGCGGGCGGCGGGGCGGGCGCCAGCGTCATCAGCAGCGTCGGCACGGCGTCGGCGGGAGGAAGCACGCCGCGCGCCCCGGTGCCGCGCGTCAGCGTCAGGCGGAGCACGCCCTCGTCATGGCCCTGCGCCGCGATCAGCGCCGCCGCGGCCTCGGCGAGCCCCGCGGCGGTGTGGGGAAGCGGCAGGCCGAGAAGCGCCACCCCCTCCCCCAGCCGGGCGAGGTGCCGGTCCAGATGGCGGGCGGTCCCCCCGCTCACCCGGATCGTCTCGAACAGCCCGTCGCCCAGCGTGAAGCCGCGGTCCGCCGGGTCGATCCGCGCCTCTTCCGCCGGCAGCAGGCGCCCGTTCAGCCAGAGAAGGCTCATCCTCGATCCCCCTCCAGGGCGCGAAGCTGGGCGCGGATCTTGACCATCATCTCCTCATGCTCCTCAGCCGGGTCGGAATCGGCGACGATGCCGCCGCCGGCCTGGGCGATCACCGCGTCGGGCGTGATGGAGAGGGTTCGGATGACGATGCTGCTGTCCGTGGCACCGTCGAAGCCGATCCAGGCGACGGAGCCGCAATAGGCGCCGCGCCGGGCCACCTCCAGTTCGTCGATGATCTGCATGGCGCGGATCTTGGGCGCCCCGGTGATCGAGCCGCCGGGAAGCGCCGCGCGCAGCAGGTCCACCGCCCCCAGCCCGGACCGCAACCGCGCCGTGACGACCGAGACGAGGTGGTGCACGTTGGAGAAGCTCTCCAGCCCGTAGAGGACCGGCACGCGGACGCTGCCCACCGCCGACACGCGGGCGAGGTCGTTGCGCAGCAGGTCCGTGATCATCAGGTTCTCCGCCCGGTCCTTCACGCTGGCGACCAGTTCCGCGGCGGCGGCGGCGTCCGCCGCGGGGTCGGCGTGGCGCGGGCGGGTGCCCTTGATCGGGCGCGTCTCGATCTCGCCCGAGGCGTTCAGCCGGATGAAGCGCTCCGGCGAGCCGCTGGCGATGCGCAGGCGGGGGCCGCAGTCGAGATAGGCGGCGAAGGGCGCCGGGCTGATCGCGCGCAGCCGGCGGTACAGCGCGTAGGGGTCCAGCCCGGCGGGCCGCTCGGCCAGGAAGCGCTGCGTGAAATTGGCTTGATAGATGTCGCCGGCCCGGATGTATTCCAGCACCCGCTCCACCCGCTCCAGATAATCGGGGCGGGCCAGTTCGCTCCGCCAGGGGGCGCCCGGCACGGGGCCGAGGGGGGGCGCTCCGCCGCCCTCCAGCCGGGCCGCCAGGGCCTTGGCGCGGTCCTCGGCCTCCGGGCGGGCGGCGATGACCCAGGCGCGGCGCTCCGCATGGTCGAAGGCGGCCACCGCGTCATAGAAGCCGAAGGCCATCTCCGGCTGGCCGCCCGCGTTGGCGTGGCGCGAGCGGACCCGCTCCAGCCGCAGCCCGGCCTCGTAGCCGATGAAGCCGACGGCGCCGCCGCGGAAGGGCACTGGTCCCGGCGGACTTTCGGGACGGGCATGGCGCGCCAGTTCGTCGGCAAGCACCGCGAAGGGGTCGCCCGCCACCGGCTGGCCGTCGAGGTAGGCCCGACCGTCCAGCGACTCCAGCGTGCGGAACGGGTCCGCCGCGATGTAGCTGTAGCGGCCATGGGCCGGGTGCGGAGCGGCGCTGTCGAGCAGCATCGACCAGGGCTGTCCGGACAGGGCGCGGAAGGCGTCCGCCGGATCGGCGCAGGAAAGGGGAATCACCAGCATGGAGGCGGTTCTTCCTGAAAGGATGGCTTTTCTTACATCTGGATGGTGGCGCCGCCGTCCACCACCAGCACATGCCCATTGACGTAGGACGCGGCGGGCGAGGCCAGGAACACGGCGGCCCCGGCGATCTCCTCCGGACGGCCCCAGCGGCCGAGCGGCGTGCGGCCCTCGAAATAGGCGGACAGGGCCGGGTTGCCGGTGATGCCGGCGTTGGTCTCCGTCGCGAAGAAGCCGGGGGCGATGGCGTTGCTGGTCAGGCCCCGTCCGCCATACTCCGCGGCGAGCGCCCGCACCATGCCGGTCAGCCCGGCCTTGGCGGCGGCATAGACCGCGTCGTTGGCGCGGGCGACCTGCCCGGCGATGGAGGTCACGGCGATCAGCCGCCCGAAGCCCCGGGGCAGCATCAGCCGCGCCGCCTCCCGCGCCAGGATGAGGCCCGAGGCCAGATCGACGTTCAGCAGATCGCCGATCTCCTCGTCCGAGAAGTCGGTCAGGGGCTTGCGGTTGCGCTGCCCGACATTCTGGACCAGCACGTCGAGCCGCCCATGCTCCCGTTCGATCCGCGCGAAGGCGTCCCGCACCGCCTCCCGGTCGGCCACGTCGAAGGCCAGCACGGTGGCCCGCCCGCCCGCCGCCGCGATGGCCTCGGCCTGCGGTTGCAGACGCGCGGCGTCCCGTCCGTTCAGCAGCACATGGGCGCCGGACCCGGCCATGGCGCGGGCGATTTCCAGCCCCAGCCCGCGCCCGGACCCGGTGACCAGAGCCACCCGGCCTTCCAGCGAGAATTGCGACAGATAGGGACGATGCGGGACGGTCATGGTCACCGATGCGGATGGAACGGACGATTCCGCAGGTTTAGCAGATGCCCCGCCGGATGACATCCCATCAGGAGCGGGGCAGCAGTTCCACCGTTTCCGCGATGGTCCAGCCATCCGTGCGGACCAGCCGCCCGATGCGCCCGTACAGCGTGGTTCCCGCGGGCACGCGCCCGTCCGCGGCCCAGTCCGATGCGGCGGGGACGGTCAGCAGGCCCAGCACCTCCACCGAGAAGGCGACACCGCCGCTGGCCAGCAGGCGCCCGAAGGGCTCCCGCCCCTCGCGAAGCCGGTCGGCGAACTGCGCGGGGAAGTCGCCGAGCGCGATGCGGATGCTCGCCAGTTCCACCGGCAGGGCGTCCGGCCCGACGGTCAGAACGATGTCGCGCAGAAGCGCCGCCCCGTCCGGCTCCGTCCGTTGCCGCAGCACCCGCACGCCCACCGGCTCGCCCCACCGCTCCGACAGGACGGCGGTCATGCCGCGGTCGTGGTCGAGCAACGCCCGGTAGGGCGCCGGCACCGCGGCGGCGGGCAGCGTGGAAAGCGCCTGCGCTCCGGCCCCCCACCCCGCCGTCAGCGCCCGCGCGCGCGCCAGGGCAAAGCCGGGTTCGTCCATGGAGGAACAGCCGGCGACGGAGGCGGACGAAAAGGAAGGCTTCATTCGGAATCGCGGTTCTTCGGAAGGGCTTGGCCATCCCGAGCGGGGGAGCGGCCACGGGCCGGCATTCTAGGAACAGCGCCCCGCCAACCGCAATGCCGAAGGCGCGCATTCCAGGGTCCCTCCCCTATTCGAAGGCGACGCCGGGGCGCAGACCGGCGCGCTTCAGGACGATCGCCAGCGGGCAGAAGCCGGAGAAGGCCGCCTGGAGCATGTTCGCACCGACGAAGGCGGTCAGCCACAGCCAGTTCGGGCTGTGCAGCTGCGACAGGGCGAGGCTCAGCAGGATGATGGTCCCGGCGAAGGCCATCACAACGCGGTCGATGCTCATGTCGTCGTCTCCTTGAGGCGCGTCGGCGCAATTCATTCATTGACACTAAATTAGCAACAACTAAATTATTGCGTCAAGACACGCCCGTCCCGTCGTTCCTGTTCGAAGGTGGCTCGCCATGCCCCGCTCCTCCCGCCGCCGCACGCTGGCGATGGCCGTTCTGCTGGGGGCGCTGTTCCTTGCGCCCACCACATGGGCCGAAACCGGTACTCTGACCGTCCAACCGCGCCCGGTGGAGGATCTGAAGGCCGTCTTCGCCACGGTGGAGAGCGTGCGCGAGGCGCTGGCCCGCACGCGCATCGGCGGCACCGTGGCGGGCCTGAGTGTGACGGAGGGCGACAAGGTGACGGTCGGGCAGGTCATCGCCACCGTGCGCGACCCGAAGCTGCCGCTCCAGCTCGCCGCCCTCGACGCGCGCATCCAGGCGTTGCAGGCGCAGCAGCATCAGGCGGAGCTGGAACTGGGCCGCGCCCGCCAGCTCCGCGCCAGCGGCACCGGCACGCAGCAGCGGCTGGACGACGCGCAGGCCGCGCTGGACGTCGCCCGCGCCCAGATCGCCGCCATGGAGGCCGAGCGCTCCGTCGTCGCCCAACAACTGCGGGAGGGGGAGGTGCTGGCCCCCGCCAACGGGCGCGTCCTTCAGGTCAAGGTCATCGACGGCGCCGTGGTGATGCCGGGCGAGGCGGTCGCGAGCATCGCCACCGACACCTACATCCTGCGGCTCCGCCTGCCGGAGCGGCACGCCCGCTTCCTGAAGGAGGGCGACCCGGTGCTGGTCGGTCGGCGCGGGCTGGCCCCGGCCACCGTTACCGGCCCCGGCCCCGGCCCCGGCCCCGGCGCCGCGGCGCTGATGCGCGGGACCGTCCGGCAGGTCTATCCGGAGATGGACGGCGGGCAGGTGGTGGCCGACGCCACGGTCGGCGGGCTGGGCGACTTCTTCGTGGGCGAGCGGGTGCGGGTCTACGTCGCCACCGGCACGCGGGAGGCCGTGGTGATCCCACCCGATTTCCTGCTGCGCCGCTTCGGCACCGATTTCGTCCGGCTGGCCGACGGGACGGAGGTTCCGGTCCAGGCCGGCGGCGACATCCCCGCGCTGGACGACCGGCCCGGCGGGTTGGAGATCCTGTCCGGCCTGAAGCCCGGCGACGTGATCGTCCGCCCGGCGGGCTCGTGAGGGACGCCATGAGGCTCGGCCTTTCCGGGGTGCTGACGCGGACCTTCATCCGGTCGCCCCTGACCCCGCTTCTGCTGCTCGCCTCGCTGGCGGTCGGCGCCATCGCGCTCCTCTCCCTCCCGCGCGAGGAGGAGCCGCAGATCAGCGTGCCCATGGTGGACATCCTGGTCCAGGCGGACGGGCTGAAGGCCGGCGACGCCGTGGAGCTGGTCACCCGGCCGCTGGAGGAGATCGTCAAGGGCATCGACGGCGTGGAGCACACCTACAGCCAGACCATGGACGACCGCGTGGTGGTCACCGCGCGATTCCTGGTCGGCACCCCGTCCGACGACGCCATCCTGCGCGTGCACGAGAAGGTGCGGGCCAACATGGACCGCATCCCGCTGGGCATTCCGGAACCGCTGATCGTCGGGCGCGGGATCAACGACGTCGCCATCCTGACGCTCACCCTGTCGCCCCGGGCGGAGGCCGCCGGGCGCTGGACCGTCAACGCCCTGCACGGGGTGGCCGGCGACCTGCTGGGCCAACTCGTCCAGGTGGAGGATGTGGGGCGAAGCGTCATCGTCGGCGGGCAGCCCGACCAGATCCGGGTGGAGCCCGATCCGGAACGGCTGGCGCTCTACGGAGTCACGCTGAACCAGCTCGTGGACAAGGTGAGGAACGCCAACCGCTCCTTCATCGCCGGGGCGGTGCGCAGCGCGGGCGGCAGCCTGCCGGCGGTGGCCGGGCAGACGCTCCAGGGAACGGCGGACATCGGGCTGCTTCTGGTCACCACCCGCGACGGGCGGCCCGTCTATGTGAAGGACGTGGCCGACGTGGTGATCGGCGCGCGGGCCGACGAGAGCAGCGCCTGGCATCTGGTGCCGGACGGCAAGGGCGGGCTGGTCCGCACCCCCGCCGTCACCATCGCCATCGCCAAGCGCGCCGGGGCCAACGCCGTCACCATCGCCGACCGCGTGCTGGAGCGCGTCCAGGCTATCGAGGCGGACGGGCTTCCCAAGGACCTGACCCTGACCGTCACCCGCAACTACGGCGAGACCGCCGACGAGAAGGTGAACGAGCTGCTGTTCCATCTGGCGCTCGCCACCGTCACCATCGTCGGGCTGATCGTTCTGGCCATCGGCTGGCGGGAGGGGCTGGTGACGCTGGTCGTCATCCCGACGACGATCCTTCTGACCCTCTTCGCGTCCTGGCTGATGGGCTACACCATCAACCGCGTCAGCCTGTTCGCCTTGATCTTCTCCATCGGCATCCTGGTGGACGACGCCATCGTGGTGGTGGAGAACATCGACCGCCACTGGGCGATGCGCGACGGGCGCAGCAAGGTCCAGGCCGCCGTCGAGGCGGTGGCGGAGGTCGGCAATCCGACCATCGTCGCCACCCTGACCGTCATCGCCGCCCTGCTGCCGATGATGTTCGTGTCGGGCCTGATGGGTCCCTACATGAGCCCGATCCCGGCCAACGCCTCCGCCGCCATGCTGTTCAGCTTCTTCGCCGCCATGGTGCTGACGCCCTGGCTGATGGTGACGCTGCGTCCGGGTGAAACCCCGGCGGGCGGGCATGGCGATCACGATGGCGGCGGGCGGCTGGGGCGCCTCTACCTCGCCGCCGCGCGCCCGGTGGTCCGCAGCAAGCGCCGGGCCTGGATGTTCCTGCTGGCGGTGGGGGTGGCGACCCTCGCCTCCATGGGGCTGTTCTACAGCAAGGACGTGGCGGTCAAGCTGCTGCCCTTCGACAACAAGTCGGAGCTTCAGGTAGTGCTGGACCTGCCCCGCGGCGCGGCGCCGGAGGACACGGAGCGCGCCCTGTTCGCCGCCGCGCGGGCGTTCGCCGACCTGCCGGAACTGGCCAGCGTCCAGGCCTATGCCGGCACCGCCTCTCCCTTCAACTTCAACGGTCTGGTCCGGCATTACTACCTGCGCGACCAGCCGGAACAGGGCGACCTTCAGGTCAACCTCGCCCCCAAGAGCGAGCGGAGCCGCAGCAGCCACGAGATCGCTCTGGACATCCGGGCGCGTCTGGCCGGTCTGCCGCTGCCCGCCGGGACGGTGCTGAAGGTCGTGGAGGTGCCGCCCGGCCCGCCCGTGCTGTCCACTCTGCTGATGGAGGTCTACGGCCCCGACGCGGAGACGCGGCGCAGGGCGGCGCGGGCGGTGGAGGACGCCTTCCGCGGCGTGGATTTCATCGTCGATGTGGAGAACAGCGTCCGTCCGCCCGGCGAACGGCTGCGCTTCGCGCTGGACCAGGAAAGCCTGGAATTCCACGGGGTGGAGGAGCAGGCCGTCTACGACACGCTGCGCGCGCTGACGGGCGGTGTGCCGGTCGGCTACTCGCACCGGGGAGCGGGCCGCAAGCCCATCGAAATCGCCGTGCAGATGCCGCGGTCCGGCCTGTTCCTGTCGGAGCGCATCCTCGCCACGCCGGTGCCGGGGGCGCGCGGCACGGTGGAGTTGGGCGATCTGGTGACGATGACGCGCGAACCCGCCTCCCACCCGCTGTTCCGGCGCAACGGGCGCTTCGCGGAGATGGTCATGGCCGATCTGGCCGGGCGGTTCGAGGCGCCGGTCTACGGCATGATGGCCGTGCAGGACCGGCTGAACGCCATCGACTGGGCCGCCGCCGGCCTTGCCGCCGAGCCGGAGATCCGGATGCACGGCCAGCCCGACGACCAGAGCCGGACCGTGCTTCTGTGGGACGGCGAGTGGGAGATCACCTACGTCACCTTCCGCGACATGGGGGCGGCCTTCGGCGTGGCGATCCTGGGCATCTACCTGCTGGTCGTCGCGCAGTTCGGAAGCTTCAAGCTGCCGCTGGTCATCCTGGTGCCGGTGCCGCTGACCCTGATCGGAATCGTGCTGGGCCACTGGCTGTTCGGGGCGGCCTTCACCGCCACCTCCATGATCGGATTCATCGCCCTGGCCGGGATCATCGTGCGCAACTCCATCCTGCTGGTGGACTTCATCCGCCACCTGCGCGATTGCGGGACGCCGCTGCGCGACGCGGTGCTGGAGGCCGGGGCCATCCGCTTCAAGCCGATCCTGCTGACCGCCGTCGCCGCGATGATCGGGGCCGCCTTCATCCTGACCGACCCGATCTTCCAGGGGCTGGCGATTTCGCTGCTGTTCGGGCTGTTCAGTTCGACCCTTCTGACGGTGCTGGTGATCCCCGCGATCTACGTCGTCCTGCGAGGCGAGGATGCCGGCCACCGTCACCGTGAAACCGTCGCCACTCGGGGATGACCATGCTGAAGACCCTTCTCTCCCTCCTTGGAATCAACCGGAGCGCAAACACCATGAGCGACCAGATCAAGACCGTCGACGCGGCCACCGTCATGGGATGGCTGAAGGAGGGTTCGGCGGTGATCGTGGACGTCCGCGAACCCCACGAACACCGCGCCGGCCACATCCCCGGCGCCACGCTGGTGCCGCTGTCGCGGTTCGACCCGGCCCGCGTGCCGGATTCGGCGGGCAAGCATCTGGTCTTCCACTGCCAGAGTGGGCGCCGCTGCGGCCCCGCCTCCGAGCGGATGGCGGCCAGCGGCCATGACGGGGACATTTATCGGCTGAACGGCGGCATGGCCGCCTGGATGGCCGCGTCCGGTCCGGTCGAACGCTGACGGGGGCGCCTCAGGTCAGCGTGGCTGGCCTTCGGCCACGCAGCGCGCATCGACGCAGAACTGCCGGTAAAGCTCCATCAGGATCGGACGCACCCGGTCCGACCCGATGCGGTAGTGGATGGAGGTGCCGTCCCGCCGGGTGGCGACCAGCCCCTCCTCCCGCAGCTTGGCGAGGTGCTGGGACAGGTTCGATTGCGACAGGCCGAGCCGCCGCGCGAGATCGCTGACCGGCATCTCCCCGTCCAGCAGGCTGCACAGGATCATCAGCCGGTGGCGGCTGGCGATGGAACGCAGGAAGGCTTCGGCCTCGGCGGCCCGCGCTTCCAGCTCGGCGGGGTCGAGCGGCGGATCGGTGGGTGGCATGGGCCTTGTCCGACCTATAAATCAGATACATCTAATCTACAGGGAGCCCGCCGGGGATCAAGCGGATTGCACCCTCCCCAGAGGCGACGCCTTGCTGAACCGCGTTCAGGCGGGAATTTGCCCGGACCGGGATTAAAAGGCCCCCCCGAACGAAAACGATGCAGGGAAACAGAAATCCAGTCCACGGGGTGGAGTCGTGACGTTCGGCCTGCGCGACCAACTGTCAAATCAATTGCGTTCCTTGCGCCGCTACGCGCTGGCGCTGGCCCGCAACCGCGACGATGCGGAGGATCTCGTGCAGGAAACGCTGGTGCGCGCCATTTCCGGGTCACGGACCTTCCGTCCGAACGGCGACCTGCGGTCCTGGCTGTTCGGCATCCTCCACAACGTCCACGTCAACGGCGTGCGGCGGGAGCAGGTGCGGGCGCGCGGGGTCTCGGCCATCGAGGCCATGGCGCATGGGCAGGTGCCGCCCAACCAGCCCGACCATGTGGAGCTGGTGCGGACCATGGAGGCCTTCGCCTCCCTGCCCGAGGAGCAGCGCCGCGTCCTGACCCTTGTCGCCGTGGAGGGGATGAGCTACCAGGAAGCCGCGAGGTTGCTGGACATTCCGCTGGGCACACTGATGTCGCGGCTGGCTCGCGGGCGGGAAGCCCTGCGTGTTGAAATGGGCCACCGGCAGCGCGCCGCGGTCCCCCTGCGGGTGGTGAGCTGAGCATGGGACGTGACCCCGTCAACATCGGTCCGGACGCCGACCTGCACCTCTACATGGACGGCGAGATGGACGCGGCGCGGCGCATCGCCTTCGAAGCCCATCTGGCCGGCAACCCGGCGCTGGCCGCGAAGCTGCACGACTACCTTCACCAGCGCGAGATGCTGAAGCTGGGGCTGGACATGATGGCCGCCGCCCCGCCGCGGACCACGGAAAGCCTCGCCAGCCGGCTGTGGCGCCGCCTGCATCTGGACCGCGCCACCCGCCGGCTCGCCCCGCTCGCCGCGGCGGTGCTGCTCATGACCGGGGGGTGGAGCCTCGCCGTGTGGGTGGGGGCGGAACGGAGCGGACCGGAGCGGGTGCTGGCCGATAAGGCGGAGGAAGTGCCCGCCTTCGCGGGCGAGGCGGCGCAGGCGCATTCCAAGGCCGTCGCGCTGACGACCCTGCAATCCGCGGCGGTGCCGGCGGACATCGCGCTGGTGCTGGCGCTCGCGCAGGCCCAGCCGGGCCGCGCCGGCGGCATGACGGTGGAGCTTCCCGCCGTCGATCCCAATCTGACGCTGGTCCGCGCCTCCTTCATCCCGTGGAACAACGGCGCCGCGCTTCAGTTTGTCTATAGGGAGGCCGACGGGGAACTGCTCACGCTGTTCGTGGCCGCCGGCGACACGACGCTGGACGGCGCGCTGCACACCGTGGAGCGGGACAGCCTGCGGCTGGTCTACTGGCGGGCCGGCATGGTCGCCTACACCGTGACCGGCAGCAAGGCGGACGGTGATCTGATGACCGTCGCCAAGCGTATGGCGGACAGTGTGCGCCGATCCTGATACGGCACCGCGTCGGTGCCTCACCGAACCTGTGGAGCCCAGCCATGAGCCTGTACACCGATCCGGATGAACGGAACGGCCATCCGCTGGACATGGTCGAAACCTTCATCGCCCGCGAGCATTGGGAGCCGATCCTGCGGCTGGCCGCCGTCAACGGCATGATCATGGGCGCCGTGACCCTCCTTCTCGGTCTGGACGCCCTGCCCGGCCTCGCGATCATCCACATCATCACCTTCGCCACGGCCATGGCCCAGGGATTCCTCGCGCTGCGCCTGGACGAGAGCGGGCACGAGGACGCTGCCGTCGCCGTGGGGCGCCGCTCCATGTCCGCCTTCCTGCTGGCCGGAGTCACGCTGCTGCTGATGCCCTTCGCGGCGTGAGGGGGTAAAAGTCACGCACGGGGAAAGCGAAACGTGACATGGTCCCCGTCCCGCCGGGGATAGCCCCGTGCGGGGAACCGTGAGAGGGGAATGGGACAGCCGATGCGGGGCAGGCAGACACGCGCCGGGGGCCGGATGCAGATCCGCGCACCCTATCTGGACCCGGTGCGTGTGGGAGAGACCTCCGGGAACCTGCGGTGCCGCTGCTGCGGGCGGCCCGACGGGGTTGTCGTGCGCTGCCTGCCCGATGGGCGCTGGTACGACGGGGCGGACGAGACGTGGCGCGACGGGCGCGGGCGCCGCGTGCCCTGGCCGGAGGCCACCGAATACGCCGCCACCACCGACATCCTGGTCGGCGTCGAGGCGCTGCGCATCACCCGCTCTGCGGTCGAGCGGGTCCGCCTGCTGTGCAACCGCTGCCGCCGGCTGGAGGGCGCCGTCCATGGCCGCGCCCGCGCCCGCATCAGCATCCTGCTGCGCCGGGCCATCGGCGACCTGTTCCTGGGCCGCTACGACGACCCCGCCGTCCTCACGGCGCTGGTGGATCTCTACCGCAAGGACGGCTGAAGGCTGGATTGTGGATCAGCCGGCGTCCTCCGCCGCCATGCCGCCATCCAGCCTCGCGGCCAGTTCCCGCCGGGCCAGCACCTCCGGCGCCAGCGGTGTCGCGGGCGCCGCGGCGGGCAGATGGCCGTAGGCGCCGATTCCGAACGCCCCGGCGTCGCCGACGATCCACTCCTCCGCGGGGGACGGCGGCGTTTCGATCTTCCGGAACAGCGCCGCGGCGGAGGCCAGCGCGGAGGACGCGGTGAGAGGGATGGTGGAATTCGCGCGTTCGGTCCGGCCCTGCATGGCCAAGACTTCTTCCTGAGCATCGGACATGGGCCTCTCCCTCACCGTCTGACGAAGGGTGACGCTGAAAGTGTGACATGACGGCCACGCTCCATTCAATTGCACGAACGGCAATCGTATGAATGCCAATCGTATGAAAGGACGAGCCACCGCTTGGACAACAGTCCGTGGCCGGCGCTGGTTCATAGGCAATTAGGGGGAATACGGGCCGGGGGAGCCTTGCCCCGTTCCGGGCGTTCCGTTCACGGCACGGAAACAGGGAGAGACGGCAGGCGCATGGGACGGTTCTTCCGCTGGACGGCGGCCTTGCTGCTGCTCGCCGCCGTCGGCGGGGCGGCGCTGGTGGGAACGGGCATGGTGACGGTTCCGCCCCGCTACGACCCTTGGGCGCCGCTGGACATCGGGGAGGCGCCGAACCTGCTGACCCGCCTCAAGCTGTCACGGCTTGAGGGGGCGCCCCGGCAATGCCACGCCGTTCTTGGGACCGCGGGTCTGCGCTTCACGCCGGTGGAAGACCGCCGCACGGGCGACGGCTGCGGCCTGACGGACGCGGTGCAGGTCGGCCGGTCGGCGGTGGCCTTCAACAGCGGCTTCACCGTCACCTGCCCTCTGGCCGCCGCCTGGATGCTGTTCGAGACGCACACGCTCCAGCCCGCGGCGGAGCGGCATTTCGGCCAGCGCGTCGCGCGGGTGCGCCATCTGGGAAGCTACGCCTGCCGCAACCTGTACGGACGGGCGGAGGGGCGCCGCAGCCAGCACGCGACCGCCAACGCCATCGACATCGCCGGGTTCACGCTGGCCGACGGAACCACCATCGCCCTGCCCGGCGACTGGGGACCGGCTGACGCGCCGAAGGGCGCCTTCCTGCGCGACGTGCGCGACGGCGCCTGCGGCGTCTTCCGCGCCGTGCTGGGCCCCGACTACAACGAGGCCCACCGCGACCACTTCCACCTCGATATGGGGCCGCACCGCGTCTGCCGGTGAGGCCCCTTCGGTCAGGCGCCGTGGTAGGCCAGAACGCCGTCGGGGCGCGTTTCGGTGCGCAGCTCGCCGCGCCCGACCATGTGGTTGAGGTGTGCCAGCGCCTCCCCGAAGGCGAAGCTCAACTGGTGGGTGTCCAACGCCCGGCGGAACAGCACCGGCACCAGTTCCTTGCAGCTCAACGGCTTGGCGCGGCAGGCCTCGGCGATCTGCGCGCAGCGGTCGGCGTGGTGGGCCTCCAGCGCGCGGGTGCGGTGGTCCAGCCCGTAGAAGGGCAGCCGGTGCCCGGACAGGACCAGCGCGTCCGCCGCCACCTCCTCCCGGATCGCGGCCAGGGAGGACAGATAGAGCGCCAGCGGGTCGGCCTTGGGCTGCATCGCCGAGACGCTGACGTTGGGAGAGATGCGCGCGATCACCTGATCGGCGGCCAGGAACAGCCGGTCGGCGGCGCAATAGAGCATCGCCTGCTCCGGCGAATGGCCGCCGCCGGTCAGGATGCGCCAGTCGCGCCCGCCCAGCCGCATGGTCTGGCCGGGGATCATCCGCTCGAAGCTGGGCGCCAGCCCGGTCGTTCGGTTCAGGTAGCTGAGCCCGCGCTTCAGCATTTGCTGGATCTCGTCGGGCGACAGGCCGCCGGCCTGGTAGAAGGCGTCCTGCGCCTCCAGCGTCTGGGGGTCGCGGCCCTGTTGCAGCAGCTTGGCGTAGAAATACTCGCTCTGCGTCATGTGCAGCGGCGGGGCGAAGCGCTCGTGCAGCCAGCCGGCCAGCCCGACATGGTCCGGGTGGAAATGGCTGACCACCAGCCGGACGATGGGTTTGCCGCCCAGCGGGCCGTGCAGCAGCCGGTCCCAGCAGGCGCGGCTGACGTCGTCGCCCAGCCCGGTGTCGAACAGCGCCCAGCCGTCCCCCTCCTCGAACAGGTAGAGGTTGACGTGGTCCAGCGCGTAGGGCAACGGCAGGCGCAGCCACAGCACACCCGGCGCCACTTCCCGGACCGTTCCATTGTCCGGCGGTTCGGAAAAGGGATGGCGGATGAGCTCTGCGTTGTCTTTCACCCTGATGACCCTCCTGCGGTGCGGTCCGGTGATCCGGTGTCTATTGGCTACATGTCTAATGGCTACCCGGTGGTTCGCATCCGGTCAACCATCCGTCACTAGAACATTCCGGTCATTGACGCGCTTCGGTCCGATCCCCATGGAGCGCCTCGCCCCGGGCGGGAGCGCGACGATTGAGCCGCGCCACGGTTATCCAATGGGCATTGCCAGAGGAGAATACCCGGATGACCACCGCAACCTTTCGGATCATCCGCCACGCCGACGGACCGATTTTCTTCGATGACCGGACCATCACGCTCGCGGAGGCGCAGATCATCATCAACGACGCCATCGCTCTTGGCGAGTTGGAGGTCGGGTCCTTCCTGCGCATCGACGACGACGAGCTTGTGATCGAGCGGGAGGCCACGGGGTAAGGCGGCGCCCCGCCCACCCCACGGCTTGCTCCGGAGCGTCAGCTCATCGCCACGAGGCTGGCGTTGCCGCCGGCCGCGGCGGTGTTGACGCTGGTGGACCGCTCGTTCAGCAGCAGGTCGAGGTCGTAGCCTTCGCCCCGCCCCGCCGCCAGCGCCTCGGCGGTCGCCGCCTGCACCAGCAGGATCGGGCCGGGCAGCTCCGCCACGCGGCGGTTGACCGCGGTCACGCGCTCGCGGTCGCCTTCCACCAGGACCGCGGCGAGCGGCCCCGCGTCGCGCCAATCCGCGATGGTCCGGACCCGCGCGGCCAGCGCCGCGGGAAGGCCGCGCAGCAGCTCGGCCAGCTCCGGCGGGGCGTCCACGGCGGCGCTGTTGCCGGTCGCCAGGACCGCGCCGAGCTGGAGCAGCAGCCCCGTCCGCGTCTGTGGCAGCAGCAGGACGCGGCCCCGCCCATGCAGCTCATACAGGTTGCGCTCGCCCACCGGGCCGTTCAGCTCCGCGCCGCCGCCGATGGCGCTGCGCGCCACATAGCCGGCGCAGCGCGACGCCTCCGCCGTGAAGCCCTTGGACCGCAGCCACTCGCAATAGGCAAGCCCCGCCGCGCGCTCCGCGTCCGGCCCGCGGAACTCCAGCCAGCCCTTGGGGCGGCGGCTGAGCAGGCGGGAGAGGTAGAGCGGGCCGCCCGCCTTGGGGCCGGTGCCGGACAGGCCGTGGCCGCCGAAGGGCTGCACCCCGACCACCGCGCCGATGGTGTTGCGGTTGACGTAGACGTTGCCCGCCCCGATCCGCCCGGTCACCCGCTCGATGGTGGCGTCGATGCGGGTGTGCAGGCCGAAGGTCAGGCCGTAGCCCGTCGCGTTGATGGCATCGACCAGAGTGTCCAGATCGTCGCGGTGGAAGCGGACGACGTGCAGGACCGGGCCGAAAACCTCCCGCTCAAGCTCATTGATGCCGCCGATCTCGATCACGGTCGGGGCGACGAAGGTGCCCTCCTCCGTCTCGGCGGGCAGCGGCAGGGAGTCCACCTTGCGGCCCTTGGCGCGCATCGCCTCGATGTGGCCGGCGATGGTGGCGCGGGCCTCCTCGCTGATGACCGGGCCAACATCGACCGCCAGCCGGTCGGGGTTGCCGATGCGCAGTTCCCGCATGGCGCCCTTCAGCATGGCGAGCGTGCGGTCGGCCACGTCCTCCTGAAGGCAGAGGATGCGCAGGGCGGAGCAGCGCTGCCCGGCGCTGTCGAAGGCCGACGCGATCACGTCGCCGACCACCTGCTCCGCCAGAGCGGAGCTGTCCACGATCATGGCGTTCTGGCCGCCGGTCTCCGCGATCAGCGGGATCGGCGCGCCATCCGGCAGCAGGCGCCCGGCCAACTGGCGCTGGATCAGCCGCGCCACCTCGGTGGAGCCGGTGAACATCACGCCGCGCACCGCCTCATGGCCGACCAGCGCCGCACCGACCTCCCCCGCGCCGGGAAGAAGCTGGAGCGCACCGGCGGGGATGCCCGCGGCGTGCAGGATGCGCACGGCCTCCGCCGCGATCAGCGGGGTTTCCTCCGCCGGCTTCGCCAGCACCGGATTGCCGGCGGTCAGCGCCGCGGCGATCTGGCCGGAGAAGATGGCGAGCGGGAAGTTCCACGGGCTGATGCAGACCACCGGCCCCAGCGGGCGGTGGGTGGCGTTGTCGAAGCGGTCGCGCGCCTGCGCCCCGTAATAGCGCAGGAAGTCGATGGCCTCCCGCACCTCGGCAATGGCGTTGGGCAGCGACTTGCCGGCCTCCCGCACGATCAGGCCGAGCAGGGTCGGCATCCGCTCCTGCATCGCGTCGGCGGCGCGGAACAGGCAGGCGGCGCGCTCCTCCGGCGGGGTGGCGGCCCAGGCGTCAGCCCCCGCGACGGCGTGGCCGAAGGCCTCCGCCACCAGGGCTTCGCTCGCCTCGGTCACCGTGCCCACCACGTCGCGGCGGTCGGCGGGGTTGCGCACCGGCTGGGCCTGCCCTCCCCGTTCGCCATCCGCCAGCAGCGGCGCGGCGGTCCAGGTCATTTCGGCGCTGGCCGACAGGGCGGCGGACAGGCGGGCAAGCTCCGTCTCGTCGGACAGGTCGATGCCGGCGGAGTTCGTCCGCTCCGGCGCGTAGAGGTTCCGCGGCAGGGCGATCAGCGCGTGCGGCGCCCCCAGCGGGGCGATGGCCCTGGCGACCGTCACCGGATCGGCGATCAACTCGTCCACCGGCACCGCCGGATCGGCGATGCGGTTGACGAAGGAGCTGTTGGCCCCGTTCTCCAGCAGGCGGCGCACCAGATAGGCCAGCAGCGTCTCGTGCGTGCCGACCGGCGCGTAGATGCGGCAGGGCCGTTTCAGCGGGCCGACGACCTCCTTGTAGAGCGGCTCGCCCATGCCGTGCAGGCACTGGAACTCGTACTTGCCGACCTGGAAATCACTGCCGGCCATCTCGTAGATGGTGGCGAGCGTCTGGGCGTTGTGGGTGGCGAACTGCGGGAACACCGCCTCCGGAGCGGCCAGCAGCTTGCGCGCGCAGGCGACGTAGGAGACGTCGGTGTAGACCTTGCGCGTGTAGACCGGGAAGTCGGGCAGCCCGTCGAGCTGGGCGCGCTTGATCTCACTGTCCCAATAGGCGCCCTTGACCAGCCGGATCATCAGCCGGTGCCCGCTGCGCCGCGCCAGATCGACCAGGAAGTCGATGACATACGGGCAGCGCTTGCCGTAGGCCTGGACGACGAAGCCGATGCCGTTCCAGCCCGCCAGATCCGGATCGAAGCAGAGCGATTCCATCAGGTCGAGCGACAGCTCCAGCCGGTCGGCCTCCTCCGCGTCGATGTTCAGGCCGATGTCGTAGCCCTTGGCAAGCAGCGCCAGGGCCTTCACGCGCGGCAGCAGCTCGTCCATCACCCGCTCGGCCTGGGCGCGGGAATAGCGCGGGTGGATCGCCGACAGCTTGATGGAGATGCCCGGCCCCTCATAGATGCCGCGCCCCGCCGACGCCTTGCCGATGGCGTGGATGGCGTTCTCGTAGTCGGCGTAGTAGCGGGCGGCGTCCTCCGCCGTCAGCGCCGCCTCGCCCAGCATGTCGTAGGAATAGCGGAAGCCCTCGGCCTCCATCGGGCGGGCGTTGGTCAGCGCCTCCTGGATGGTCTGGCCGGTGACGAACTGCTCGCCCATCATGCGCATGGCGAAATCGACGCCGCGCCGGATCAGCGGCTCACCGCCGCGCGCGATCAGGCGCGTCAGGGCGGAGGACAGCGCCTGCTCCCCGCCCGCCGAGGTCAGCTTGCCGGTGATGAGCAGGCCCCAGGTGGCGGCGTTGACGAACATCGAGCCGCCCTTGCCCAGATGCGCCTGCCAGTCGCCCCCGGCGATCTTGTCGCGGATCAGCGCGTCGCGCGTGGCGTGGTCGGGGATGCGCAGAAGCGCCTCCGCCAGACACATCAGCGCCATGCCTTCCTGGCTGGACAGGCTGTATTCGTGGATCAGCCCTTCGACACCGCGCCCCCGCGGCTTGGCGCGCAGGGCGGTGATGAGCTTGCGGGCGGTGGCCGCAGCGGCGGTGACGATGCCGGGGGGAAGGGCCGCCTGTTCGAACAGGAAAGGCAGGCATTCCGGCTCGGGCCGGCGGTAGGCGGCGGTGATCGCCGCGCGCAGGTCGGTCGCCGGGCGGATGGGCGGGGCAAAATCCGCGAAAGGCTTTGTTCCGCCGGAACGGGAGGCGGCGGACGGAGTGATGGTCGGGGTGTCGATCGGGCTGGTCATGCTGTTCATCGGTGTCGTCCGCTCGAATCCGCAGGCCGGGGGCGAGCCGGTCCCTGATGGTGAAAAGGGTGTGCTTCTCAGGCTCGCGGGCCGGTTCCGCCCAGTTCGGTGGCGCGCTGGGCGGCGGCGCGCAGGGTCGCGTTCAACAGAGTCTGGAGGTGGTCATCGGCCATCAGCTTGGAAAGGCCCGCCGCCGTGGTCCCGCCGGGTGAGGTCACGCCGGCCCGCAGTTCCGCCGCCGGCTGGCCGGTGGCGCCCATCAGCGCCCCCGCCCCCTCGACCGTGGCGCGGGCCAGCCGCTCCGACACGTCGGCGGGCAACCCCACCTCCACCCCGGCGCGGGTCAGGCACTCCACGAGGTAGAAGACATAGGCGGGGCCGGAGCCGGACAGCGCCGTGGCGGCGTCCACCAGCGCCTCGTCGGCCAGCCATTCCAGGCTTCCCACGGCGGTCAGCAGGGAAGCGGCGCGCTCCATCCGGTCCGCCGGGCAACCCGCCTCGGCCACCGCGACGGTGGCGCCGCGCCCGACCGCCGCCGGCAGGTTCGGCATCGCCCGCACCACGCTGCCCGACTTCGGGAACAGGCGGCGCAGGTCGGCCAGCGTCTTGCCGGCCATGATCGACAGCACCAGCGTGTGCGGCGCCAGCATCGCCTGCACGCCCGCCGCGGCGCTCTCCACCATCTGCGGCTTGACCGCGACCACGAGCACATCGACCGGAGCGCCGTCCGCCGGGTTCAGCCGGACGCCGGTCCGGGCGGCCAGTTCGGCCAACTCCGGCGCCGGGGCGGGGTCGGCCACCGAAATGGCGGAAGCCGGCACACCCTGCGCCAGCCAGCCGCGCAGCATGGCGCCGCCCATGCGCCCCGCGCCCAGAAGAAGGATCGTGCCGCCGCGCGGCGCCGATCCGGCATTCTCCGCAACAACAGGATTAATGTCGAAGGTCACGGTGTCTCTCACCCGATCCAATTCGTCTCCGCAAGGCCGCACCGTCTGCATTGTTTTGCTTGTTCCGGTGCGGCATCCGCAGACTATCGCGGAGCCTTCCGTGCCTCCATGGTTGTTTTCGCTATTCCACCGCGATATCAACGGACAAAGGCTTCATGAGGCGTGAAAATGACGGACCTTGACCGGACCGACCGGCGCATCCTGGCGATCTTGCAAATGGACGGGCGGATTTCCGCCGTGGATCTGGCGGAGCGGGTCGGCCTGTCCCCCACCTCCGCGGGCGAGCGGATGCGGCGGTTGCTGAAGGACGGCTATGTGACGGGGTTCTCGGCGCGGCTCGATCCGCACCGGCTGGGATTCGGGCTGATGGTGTTCGTCGAGGTGTTGCTCGACAAGACGACGCCCGACGTGTTCGACCGCTTCGCCCAAGCCATCCGCCACGCGCCGGAGGTCCTGGAGTGCCACATGGTGGCCGGCGGGTTCGATTATCTGGTGAAGACGCGGGTGGCCGACATGGCGGCCTACCGGCGCTTTCTGGGGGATGTGCTGCTGTCGCTGCCCGGTGTCCGGGAAACGCGCACCTACGCGGTGATGGAGGAGGTCAAGAACGACGGCCCCCTCCCCCTCTGAAACAAACCGTCGCCCTCGATGCCCGATCAGGCCACCCGGACGGGAAGCGCCGGTTGGCGCGCCGGGATGACGGTGCGGACGAGGGCGTGCAGGGTGGCGATTCCCAGCACCGACAGTGTCGTCACAAAGCCGGTCAGCAGAAGCCCCAGCACCAGAAAGACCAGCATGTCCATATCACGCCTCCTTGCAAGACATGGCGGGAGGCTACGCCCGGACCGGCTCCGGTGGTTTGACCCGGGTCAATGGATGGCCTGATTCCGCAGCCATACCCTTTTTTGTCTTCGGCATCCCGGCGGTTGCATCCGGAATCGCTCCGCCACCGGGGCGTGGCGGCCTCACTGTGGCCCGATTATCACGCATTTGAGATTTATTATCCTAAAATCGTCCCATTTAAGGCCACAACGAAGCGGCTAGTCTGAAGTGGTAAGCCAAAAGGCGAAAGCGCTAACCGAAAGGAAGGGGACGCACCGACCGCGTGCCTGCCCCGCCGGCCACCAACCGCGGTGGCGTCCCCATAAGGAAGAGAGTGCAGACCATGGACGATCTGGGTATCGACCTTCACCACCAGGATCTGACCGACCACACCAACTACGCCGGCGACCTCGGTGCCGATACGTCGCATCTGACGATCGGCGAGACCGCCGTGTCCACCGCCGATTCCTTCGCGACGCCGACCTCCCTCCTCCAGGCGCAGGCCCTCCAGACCGCCGTGCAGCCGCTGGCCCTGGCCGATGCCGCCGCCACCGCCGACAACGCCACGAAGATCGTCATCAATGCCGCCGGCAACGTGGCGGGTGGCGTCGCCCCGCACTTCAAGCTGCTGGTGGACGGCAAGGTGATCGGCGAGGGCTCCGCCGGTGCCGACGCCAAGGACTTCACCTTCAACGCCAACGTGACGGCGGATCAGGCCCACAAGATCCAGATCCAGTACGACAACGACGGCTTCGCGAACGGTCAGGACCGCAACCTGATCGTCAACAAGATCACCATCAACGGCCATGCGCTCGACGCGGCCGACCCGTCCGTGACCTACGACAAGGGCGCGCTGGACGGCAAGGATGTGGTGAAGGGCCAGTCCGGCATGTGGTGGAACGGCACGCTGGTCGTCGCCGCGCCGAAGGAGTTCTTCCCCGCCGCCACCGCCGAAGCGGTGACGGGCGCCACGAAGATCGTCGTCAACGCGACCGGCAACGTGGCGGGCGGCGTCGCCCCGCACTTCAAGCTGCTGGTGGACGGCAAGGTGATCGGCGAAGGCTCCGCCGGCGCCACCGCGAAGGACTACAGCTTCTCCGCCGACATCGCCCCCGGTCAGGCCCACAAGGTCCAGATCCAGTACGACAACGACGGCTTCGCGAACGGCCAGGACCGCAACCTGATCGTCAACAAGATCACCATCAACGGCAACGCCGTCAATGCGACCGACGCCGCCGTCACCTATGACAAGGGCGCGCTGGACGGCAAGGACGTGGTGAAGGGCCAGTCTGGCATGTGGTGGAACGGCACGCTGGTCGTCGCCGCGCCGAAGGAGTTCTTCCCGTCCTCCACCACGACGCCGACCACGCCGACCACGCCGACCACGCCCACGGTCCCGACCACGCCGCCGGCTCCGCCCGCCCCGACGAACCCGGGCGGCACGTCCGACTATCCGGCGACCCCGGCCTCGCAGGTCTTCTACATCGACGCGACGCACGGCAACGACAGCAACTCCGGCAACAACCCGAACCAGGCCTGGAAGTCGCTGGCCAAGGTGAACGCCACCAACTTCGCCGCCGGTTCGCTGGTCCTGTTCGAGCGCGGCGAGACCTGGACCGACAGCCTGCTGGTCTCCACCTCCGGCACGTCGGACAAGCCGATCATCTACGGCGCCTACGGCACCGGCGCCGATCCGGTCATCAAGGCCAAGAGCGGCTCCAGCTTCGCCGTCAGCCTGAACAACAAGGACAACATCACGTTCGACAACCTGACCATGACGGGTTCGAGCGACACCGGCCTTCTGCTGAACGGCGGGGCCGAGAACGTGAAGGTCACCAACTCGCAGATCATCGACAACCGGGGCTCCGGCGTCGTCATCAGCGGGACCTCCAACAACCTGCGCATCGATCACTCCATGATCGACGGCAATGGCGCCTACGGCATCGTCCACTATGCGTCCAACAACGCCAACCAGTACTTCACCAACAACGTCATCAGCGACAACGGCTGGCGGACCGACGGTGTGTATTCCGGCTGGAACGGGCGCATCCTGAGCGGTGAAATCGCCGGCAACACGATCTTCAACAACGGCAGCGGTGGCGGTGACGGCCGGTCGCACGGGCTGTACCACGACCACAGCCAGGCCAACAGCACGCTGAAGATCCACGACAACGTGATCCACTCGAACCCGCGCGGCGCCGGCATCCTGGCGAAGTCGAGCACCGAGATCTACGACAACACGATCTACGGCAACTCGAACGTCGGCATCTCGATCGGCCAGAACCAGACCACCAGCGTCACCTACAAGATCTACGGCAACGAGATCTTCAACAACAACGGTGGCCTCATGGAGCATCTGAAGGGCAGCGGTTCGATCACGCTGAGCCTGTACGACAACACCTTCTACAACAACAACGGCCGCGCGGCGATCAACATCGCCGACAGCATCAAGCAGACGGTGACCAACAACACCATCTCCTCGGTGACCAAGGCCAACCCGATCGCGTAACGACGGGCCGCTTCGACCCTTTGGCAACGACCGCGCCCGGCCACTTGTGGCCGGGCGTCGGCGTTTCGGGACTTGGAGCCTCAATGATCGGAAGCAACAGCCGGTCAGGATCGCGCCAATCGCCGCATTTTCTTGTGCGCTGCACAAGAAGCTTCGCATCGCCGGAATGATAAGGTCGCTGTGCCGGTCGTATTCCCTAGCTTTTCATGGCGCCCAGCCGTTATTTCTTCACCGCACACGCGGCATCCCCCGCTTTCTCCAGACCAGACCAAAGTGGCAGGCGGCTTTCCCTTTAGGGCGCTGCGAAGGGGATATTTATCTTGCACTTTATGTAGGTTTACCAGCCTTCCGCCCTTTGATAGCGTCGGCAGACGTATTCCGTGCCTATGCTTGCATCGGCACCGACCGCTACGACGGCTGCGGGTGTCCCGGTCCAGGATGCGGACCGGACCGGGACCCGCGCGAAGCCGACACCGAAAGGGACGAAGCAGAACAAGAACGGCACTGAAAACGACGACAAGGACGGGACGGCCGGCGCCTCGATCGGCTCCGGACCGACGGCCACCAGGGAAGGAACGCCGAAACCGGTTCCGTGCGCGTGCCGCGGGGCCGCAGGCTCGGGGCGGCACGCACACGCCTCCATTCCCGGGGCCGGGCCTCCGCGCGCCGTCCGCGTCGCCACGCAAAGAGGGTGGAGACCAGGTATGAATCATTTGAGCGGACCGGGGGACGGTCGGGACACTCAATCGATCAGCGTTCTTATGGCCACCTATGCCGGCGAGAAGGCGGAAAACCTTCACGCCGCATTGGAGAGCGTCTACACGCAGACGCTTCTCCCGCGCGAGTGCGTGCTGGTGGTCGATGGGCGGATCGGGGAGGAGCAGGAGAAGGTCATCGCCCGCTTCCAGGCGTCCAACGCCTGCCGGCTGGTCGTGGTCCGGCGGCGCAACCAGGGGGGCTTGGCCCGCGCGCTGAACGACGGGCTGCAATACTGCACGGGCTATCTGGTGGCCCGCATGGACAGCGACGACATCTGCCTGCCCCACCGCTTCGAGACGCAGGCGCGGGCCTTCGCGGAGCAGGGGGCGCTGGACGCGCTGTTCTCCTGGCACGCGGAGTTCGAGCAGGACCCCGGCGCCATCACCTGCGTGAAGCGCAGCCCGGCGACCCACGAGGAAATCAGCCAGGGCATGAAATGGCACTGCGTCCTGTCGCACCCCACCATGATGGTGCGGCGGCGGGCGCTGAACGCCATCGGCGGCTACCGCTCCTGCTTCGGAAATCTGGAGGACTACGACCTGTATGTCCGCCTGCTCCAGGCCGGGGCGCGCATGGAGACGGTGCAGGAGGCGCTGCTGCTCTTCCGCACCAGCATGGCCCAGCGCGTCCGTCGCGGCGGGTTGCGCTACGCCGTCAACGAATGGGCCTTCCGGGTCTGGTGCTGGCGGTCGGGGTTCCTGACCAATTCGGAATTCCTGGCGACGGCCTCCCTCCAGATCGGCTTCCGGCTGACGCCGCCGGGCCTGAAGAAGATGCTGTACCGCATGGTCCGCACGCCGACCGAGGCGCAGGTCATGACCAGCATCCACACCGCCATGATGCAGCCCAAGCGCCTTGCCCCCGATGGGGCGGACGCCCTCTGACCCTCTGCCTGACCCTCTGCGGGAGGATTTGAATGAGCGTTGCGGACGTGATTTCCGGTGGCGGGTCGGGACGGCGGCTCCGGTGGATGGACGCGGTGCGCAATCCGCTGGGGGCCGCCTGCCGTCACGCCTACGGCAACCCGGTGCTGGCCGTCGTCTACCACGCCGTCTGCGACACGGTGCCGGACCATCTGAAGCACATCTACCGCCCCCGCACGCCGAAGGAATTCACGGAGGATCTGGATTTCCTTCTGAAGCACTTCGAGCCCACGGACCTGCCCACGGTCACCGGGGCCGCCATGGGCGGGCCGGAGATCCGCCGCCCGTCGCTGCTGGTCACCTTCGACGACGGCATGCGCGAGGTCGCGGAGGTGGCGATGCCCATCCTGCGCCGGAAGGGCATCCGCCCGGCGCTGTATCTGAACCTGAATTTCCTCGACAACAAGACGCTCTTCTACCGCCACAAGGCGAGCCTTCTGGCGGAACGGCTGCGCCGGCTGGCGGTGGCCGATCCGCGCCGCGCCATCTGCGCCGCGACTTTGGCGCGGGCCGGCGCCGTGGCCGCCGATCCGTCCGCGGGCGTCATGGCGGTGAGCTGGGACCGGCGCGCGGTGCTGGACGAGATCGCCACCGTCCTGGAGTTCGACACGGCCGATTTCCTGGCAACTCGGAAACCCTACCTGACCTGCGGAGAGATCGCGGAGCTGATGGCGGAGGGGGTGTCCATCGGCGCCCATGGGTTCGACCACCCCAACCACCGTCTTCTGACTCCGGAGCAGCGGAAGGAGGAGGTGACGGGCAGTGTGGCCGGCATCCGGGCGCTGTTCGGCGCCGGCTGCGGCTCCTTCGCCTTTCCCTATTCGGACGAGGGCCTGCCCGACGCGCTGTTCGGGGAGCTGTATGGCAGTGGCGTCGATGTCACCTTCGGCACCTCCTGGCCGCGGCGCGGGGGACCGCAGCGGCGGATTCAGCGCATCTGCTTCGAAAATGGCCCCGCGCCCGCCCGGCACCAACTGGTCAAGCGCCTGCTCCGCGGCGGCGCCGGCAACATGAAGCGCGCCCTGGCGGGGTAAGCGTTTCAGGCGCACCGAATGCTCCCTTGCCCAAGGAGGGCAAGGGAGCGTTTTCCGTTGGGCGTGTATTGTGGGCAACCCCGGCGGTACGATTCCAAAGAGAACCCCCGCACATCCCTTTGGAATGCCCCCTTATCGCAGCGTGATCGCTTAAGCGTGATCCCGTTTCCTTTCCCTTTATTTGGCTGCGACGTAACACAAAGTACAGGGATACGGGAACGCTTCGGTTTTTAGTATTCCGTTCCTCCGCCTGCCTAGGCCCCCGCAAGGAGATCGCGATGATCGAGCAAGCCACGCCGGCCAGCCCTGATCTTCTGGGTGGGGTCGCGGACATCCGCGCGGCGGACGCCGCGCCGAAGGCGGCGGGCCGCCTCGATCGCCCAGTGTTCGATCGCCCGGTGTTCGATCGCCCGGCGCTCGATCTCGGCCGGGCGGGCTGGGCCTTGCTGTGCACGGGCTGCGCCCTGGCGGCCTGGGGAGTGGCCTATGCGCTGATCCGCGCCGCCGTGTGAGACTGCGCCAAGAGCGAAAATCATGGATCATCTGCCCCCGCCTTCCCCCGCCTTCGAGCGGCCCGCGCCGCAGACGCCGACGCAGCCGCTGTTCGTCGCCACGCGCGGGACCGACGCCGACGCGCCGGTCTTCTACGTCGATGCCACGGACGGCGACGACCGCCGGTCGGGCCGCGGCCCGAAAGAGGCGTGGAAGTCGCTGGACAAGGTGAACGCCACAGTCTTCGCGCCGGGAACGCGCGTGCTGTTCGAGCGGGGGGAGAGCTGGCGCGGCAGCCTTCTGGCCTCCTCCTCCGGCACGGCGGACCGGCCCATCACCTACGGCGCCTACGGCACGGGCGACGCTCCGGTGATCGACGCGCGGGGCGCCTCGGTCGCGGTCGGCCTGAACGGGCGGACGAACGTCGCCTTCGACGGTCTGACCATCACCGGGGCGGCGGATACCGGCCTTCTGCTCGGCCCGCGGGCGCGGAACATCACGGTGACGAACGTGACCGTCGCGGGTAATAGCGGGTCCGGCATCGTCGTGCAGGGCACTTCCGACGGGCTGCGGATCGACGGGTCGGCCATCACCGGCAACGGCGCCTATGGGATCGTGCATTACGCCGCGGACAACACCGATCAGACCATCACGCGCAACACCATCGCCGACAACGGCTGGCGCAAGGACGGCGGGGTCTATTCCGGCTGGAACGGGCGCATCCTGACCGGAGTCATCGCCCACAACCGGGTTTTCAACAACGGCATCAACGGCGGCGAGGGCCGGTCGCACGGTCTCTACCACGACCAGGGGCAGGCGGGCAGCGCGCTGAAGATCCACGACAACCTGATCCACGACAACCCGCGCGGCGCCGGCATCCTGGCGAAGTCCAGCACGGAGATCTACCGCAACGTCATCTACCGCAACGCCGACGCGGGCATCTCGCTCGGCCAGAACCGCGGGATCGACGTGACCTACCGGGTCTACGAGAACGAGTTCTACGACAACAACGGCGGCGTCCTTCAGCACCAGAAGGGCGGCGGCTCGATCACGCTGGAATTGCGGGACAATCTCTTCCACCGCAACGGCAAGCGGGCCGCCATCATCATCGCCGACCGCATCGACAAAACCGATACCGGCAACCGGATCAGCAACGATGCCAAGACCGGAAGCCGGGCCGGAAACACCGCGATCCAACAGACAGGAGGACCCGTGCAGGAGGCGTCCGGGCGGCATCCGGAACCCATGCGCTGACCCCAACTCCGGTCCGCGGGCAAGCCGCGGGGCGGGCTTCGGTTCCGGCGCGTTCGAACAAGGGGGGGCATGTGAGCATCAGCAGCAGCACCGTCGGTCAGTCCATCGCCGACCGGCTGAAGAAAACCGTCTTCCGCTTCGAAGCCTCCGACACGGCGGAGCTTCGCGGATTCCAGCGGAAGATGTTCGGGGAGCGGGTCTGGCAGGTGGATGAATCCTACAACCGCTGGCTCTTCGACGAGGTTCCCGACCGGGACGCGGACGGGCCGCAGATCTGGGTCTGCAAGCGGCAGGGTCAGATCGTCGGCCAGCAATGCGGGATTCCCTTCCGTCTGAAGGCGGGGGAACGGGAGATCCCGGCCTCCTGGGCCAACAGCCTGATGGTCCTGCCGGAATGGCGGATGCGCGGCGCCTTCACGCCGCTGGCCGAGGCCCAACTCGACAGCCGTCCGCTGGCCATGGCCATCCATATTTCCGATTCCGCCTACAAGGCCTACACGAAGGCGGGCTGGATCGACATCGGCGCCCTGCCCGCCTACGTCTTCCCGCTCGACACCCGGCGCTGCCTGGAGGCGTCCTCGCTCCAGGGGCGCATGCGGACCATCGGGAGGATCGCCGGTCCGGCGCTGCATGGCGCCCGGGTCGCCGGCCATCTGCTGAGCCGGGCGACCGGCGCGCGGTTCGAGGAGATCGGGCGGTTCGACGGGCGGGCCGACGCGATTTGGCGCCGCGCCTCCTCCCACTACCCTCTGATCGCCTTGCGCGACCTGACGCACCTGCGCTGGCGCTACGACGCGATTCCCTGCGCCTCGGCCTATCGCCGGTTCATGCTCACGCGCGGCGGCGAGCCGCTGGGCTATGTGGTCCTGCGCCGCGAGACCTGGCGCAAGGAGCCCTGCCTCGCCGTCGTGGATTACCTGTGCGAGCCGAAGTGGCTGTGGGTCCTGCTGAGCCACACGCTGCGCATCGCGGCGGCGGAGCGCGCGACCGCCCTCATCTGCCGCACGCTGAACGCGCGGGCGGAGCGGACCTTCCTCGCCATGGGCATGATGAAGGTGCCCGACCGCGTTGGCTTCCCGGTGCGGGTGATGGCGCATCCCGCGCCGGACGCCGGCGTTGACCGGGCGCAGTTCGCCGACCGCCGCAATTGGCTGCTGACCATGGGCGACGGCGACGCCAGCTTCCTGATGCACAACACGCTGCCCGAATCCGCCGGGCTGCAACCGGAAGGAGTCGCCGTCCAGGGGTGACCGGGATGCGAAGGGGCTGTCCGGCCACCGAAGCGCCGGCTTGGTTCCTTTCGTCTATTCTTCCCGTGGTTACTCAGAAGGGGTTGGCAAAGCATCATTCGGGATGGTCATCCCGAAAGTCTCACAAGAAAGTGCACGCGCTCCACTGACGGTAGTTCGGCCTTTTACGACGTTTACGGCTTCCACTTTTTCTATCACGATTGCTGGGTGCTTACACAAATAAGCCTAACGTATTCGGTGAGAGGAAACGCCGATCGATCAGCACTATGAAAAGCAAAAGCCAAGGCCCGATGTCAGAACCGGACCTTGGCTTCGGTTTTGTGCCGGTACATCTGGTCTCTGTCATACAGCACGTAGAATAGTGAAACCTTTACGAGCAAGTGAGTCGGGAAAGGAGACGTCTTATGTCGAGCAATGAGATTGCCGACCTGTTGGTGAGCGGGGGTTCGGTCGGCACGTCCGGCATTCCGGAGGCCCTGGCGGCGCTGGAGGCGAAGATCGCGGCGGGGACCGCGAGCGTCGGCGTCATCGGCCTGGGCTACGTCGGCCTGCCTTTGGCGCGGCTGTTCGCGCGGGCCGGTTTCTCGGTGACGGGCTTCGACATCGACCCGGAGAAGGTCGCCAGCCTCAACGGCGGCACCTCCTACATCGGCACCGTCTCGACGGACGAGGTCCGCGGGATGCTCGACGAGGGGCGCTTCACGGCCACGGCGAATTTCCAGACGCTGGCGGACATGGACGCCATCGTCATCTGCGTGCCGACGCCGCTGACGCGCAACCGCGAACCGGACATGAGCTGCATTGAGGTCACCACCCGGCAGATCGCCCAGGTGCTGCGCCCTGGCCAGCTCATCGTCCTGGAATCGACCACCTACCCCGGCACGACGCGCGAGGTGGTGCGCCCGATCCTGGAGAAGACCGGCCTCAACAGCGGCACGGACTTTCTGCTGGCCTTCTCGCCGGAGCGTGAGGACCCCGGCAACGAGACATTCACCACCGCCCGCATCCCGAAGATCGTCGGCGGCGAGGACCCCAACGCGCTGCGCATCGCCTGCGCGATGTACGGGCGCGCGCTGGAGCGCGTGATCCCCGTCTCCTCGCTGGAGGCGGCGGAAGCGGTGAAGCTGACCGAGAACATCTTCCGCTGCGTCAACATCGCGCTCGTCAACGAGCTTAAGGTCGTCTACGACGCGATGGGTATCGACGTGTGGGAGGTCATCGAGGGCGCCAAGACGAAGCCCTTCGGCTACATGCCCTTCTACCCCGGCCCCGGCCTGGGCGGTCACTGCATCCCCATCGATCCCTTCTACCTGACCTGGAAGGCCCGCGAGTTCGACGTCGCCACCCGCTTCATCGAGCTGGCCGGCGAGATCAACACCCGCATGCCGCATTACGTGGTCGAGCGGCTGTCCCAGGCCATGGACACCAAGCTGGGCCGCGCGCTGCGCGGGTCGCGCATCCTCATCCTCGGCGTCGCCTACAAGAAGAACATCGAGGACATGCGCGAAAGCCCGGCGCTGAAGATCATCGATCTTCTCCAGGACCGCGGCTGCGAGGTCTCCTACTACGACCCGCACGTCCCGGAGCTTCCGGAAACGCGCCGTCTGGCCCGCATGGCCGGCACCCCGTCGGTCGCGCTGGAGGACATCCGCGAGGGCGCCTTCGACGCGGCGATCCTGTGCACCGACCACGACTCCTTCGACCTGAAGACCCTGCTGGACGGGCTGCCGCTGGTGGTCGACACCCGCAACGCCTTCGGCAAGGCCGGCATCGTGGATGACAAGATCGTCAAGGGCTGATCGCCGGACCGGACCCTTTCCGACCAATCCTCAGGAGAATGGGATGGCCGCGTACACTCACGTAGACGGAGCCCTGGGGTCCGAAGCCAGCACGCGGGAGGTCGCGCTCCGCGACCTCCTCCAGGTGCTGCGCCGGCGCCGGAGCACGATCATCGCCAGCGTCCTGTGCTGCACGGCTCTGGCCACCACCGGTGCCCTGCTCTTCGAGCCGCGGTTCACCAGCCAGGCCGTGCTCATCATCGACCCGCGCACGACCGCGGTCACGGACATCGACGCCGTGATCTCCAACCTGCCGCGCGAGGCGGCGGCAATCCGAACCGAAATCGACATGATCACCTCCAGCGCCACCGCCGCCAAGGTGGTGGACCGTCTGGGGCTGGTCCACGATCCGGATTTCAACGGCGCCATCGAGCGGCCTTCGGCCATCGACCGGGCGGTTGCCGGGATCAACGACACCTTCGGCTACGACCTGTCGCCGCTGCATCAGCAGATCACCGGCTACCTGACTTCCGCCGGGATCGGCGTGAAGGAGCCGACGACGCCGGACAAGGAGCGCGCCGCCGTCATCGCGGAGGTCCGCCGCGGCCTGTCCGCGACCAGCGACGCGCAGTCCTACACCATCGTCGTCTCCTTCAAGGCGAAGGAGGCGGAGAAGGCGGCGCGCATCGCCAACGCCTTCGTGGACGAGTACCTGCTCGACCAGTTGAACACCAAGCAGGAGGTCACCCAGCAGGCCAACAAGTGGCTGGAGGACCGCATCAACGAACTGCGCGCCCAGGTCGAGGTGTCGGACAAGGCGGTGCAGGACTATCGCGCGCAGCAGGGCCTCGTGCTCGGCGGGGCCGGCGGCGAAACCTTCCTGTCGCAGCAGTTGGCCGAACTGAACCGCGCCCTGGTCGTCGCCCAGACGGAACGGGGCCGGGCCGAGGCGCGGGCGCAGAACGCGCGGCTCGTCGCCCGCAGCCCGACCGAGGGCAACGCGGCGGAGGTCCTGGGGTCGCCGCTGATCCAGCGGCTGGGCGAGGAGGAGTCGGCCATCGCGCGGCGGCTGGCCGAATACCGCACCCGCTACGGCGACCAGCACCCGGCGGTGCAGGCCTACGTCACGCAGCTCACCAACCTGCGCCAGAAGCTTCGTGACGAAGCCACGAAGATCATGGCGGTCATCAACAACGAGGTCGAGATCGCCCGCGCCCGCGAGCGCGAGCTTGAGGCCCAGTTGAAGAAGCTGACCGCGGAGACCGCGGGCGAGCTGGGCGCCAACGTCCGTCTGGCCCAGTTGCAGCGCGAGGCCGACGCCAACCGCCGCGTCTATGAGGGTCTGCTCCAGCGGCTCGTCGAGACGCGGGAACAGGGCGACCTTCAGCAGCGCGACGCCCGCGTCGTGTCCAAGGCGGAACCGCCGCTGGAGCCGTCCACGCCGGGCAAGAAGCTGTTCGTCGGCGGCGGTCTGGCCGTGGGCCTGCTGATCGGCATGTTCCTGGCCTTCCTGCGCGACCATCTGAACAAGACCTTCCGCAACACCCAGCATGTCGAGGAGACGATCGGTGTGCCGGCCATCGGGCTGGTGCCGTCCCTGCCGCATCACAGGAACGCCAAGCCGGAGGATTACGTCCTCGACCGCCCGCGCTCGGAATACAGCGAGGCGGTGCGCGCCATCGGCGTGTCGCTCTACGCCCGCGGCGCCCTGAACACCGGCAGCGTGGTGATGGTCACCTCCGCGGTTCCGGGCGAGGGCAAGACCACCGTCTGCCTGACCCTGGCGCGCATGCTGGCCGCCTCGGGACGGCGGGTGCTTCTGCTGGAATGCGACCTGCGCTGCCCGCGCATCGGGAACGTGCTGGGCGACAACGCGCCGGGCGACCTGAGCGACCTGATCGTCGGCAAGGCGGAGTGGAACGACGTGGTCCAGGTGGACGGGCGCACGGGACTGCACTACGTCGTCGGCCGCCCGCACTGCGACCACCCGCAGGAGCTTCTGGGGTCGGAGAAGCTGGCGAGCATCATCAAGTTCGCCTCGCTCGAATACGACTGCGTCATCCTCGACACCCCGCCGATGGCGGTCGTGGCGGACGCGGGCGTGCTGACCCGGTCGGCGACGGAATGCCTGTTCGTGGTGCGCTGGGAACAGACGCCGCGCGCCGTCGTCCAGCGGGCCATCGACCGGCTGACCGAGCTGGGCCGCGACGTGACCAGCGTCGTGCTGAGCCGGGTGGACCTGAAGAAGCTGGCCCGCACCGACGCGTCGGAAGAGGCCTACGGCATGAACGAGGCGCGTCGCTACTACACGCGCTGACCGGCAAATCCCCTCTCCCCTCCGGGGAGAGGGTTAGGGTGAGGGGGTTGCGCTTTTGCCGGACGTACCGCCACGCACATCCCCCTCACCCTCCCCACCGCTGACGCGGTGGGTCCCCTCCCTCTCCCCAGAGGGGCGAGGGGATAAAGGGTTCATCGGGGGAACAGGATGAGTGCAACGCCATTTCCGCGAAACCGAGCCGCGCTCGCGGCGGCGCCCGACGCGGACGCGCCGCCCGCCCGGCCACGGACGCCGCTCTTGCGCAGCGCGGCCGATCTCACGCCCAGCCTGTTCGATCAGGTGGTGTGCGCCATCGGCCTGATCCTGCTGTGGGACGCGCTGCTGTCGGTGCTGATGTCGGCACCCTCGCAGCGTTTCATCCTGCGCGCGGGCGGTGCGCCGGAATCCTCCGGCGACACCATCAAGCAGCTCATCTTCGCCGGCCTCTACGCCACCGCCCTGCTGCGGATCGTCATGCTGCACGGTGTCCGGGCCTTCCGCTATCTCAGCATTCCCATGGCGCTCATGGTCGTGCTGGCCCTGGCGTCCAGCCAATGGTCGCATGATCCGTCGCTGACCATCCGCCGCAGCGTCGCGCTGATCGGCACCACCATCTTCGGCCTGTATGTCGGCCTGTCCTACGGCGAGGTGGCTCTGGCCCGGCTGATCCATCGGGCGGTCTTCGTGCTGGCGGTGCTGAGCGCGCTGCTTGCGGTCGGCCTGCCGAGCTACGGCCTGATGCCGGCGGAACAGGGATCGCAATGGCGCGGCGTCTTCTCCCACAAGAACGGGTTGGGCGACGCCATGGCCTTCGGGCTGACCGCCGGTCTGTTCGTTCTGCGCTCCCGCCCGGTGACCGACACCATGGCGATGGTCTGGCGGCTCGGCACCTTCGCCATCATGGCCGGCTGTCTCGCCATGTCCGGCTCCGCCACGGCGCTGATCGTCGCCACGGCCGGCATGACGCTGGTCATGCTGGTCACCCACCGGCAGGACGCCGGGTCGCTGGCGCTGGAACTGTACGGCGGCACCATGGTCATCATGCTGGCCGCCATCTTCGCGATCCTGAATCTGGAGAGCATCGTCGCCCTGCTGGGCCGCGACATCACGCTGACCGGGCGCACGCTGATCTGGGAGTTCGCCTTCCGGATGATCGAGCAGCAGCCGGTGCTGGGCTATGGCTTCAGCGCCTTCTGGTCGGGTCTGGACGCGCCGGGCGCCCTGTTCTGGCGCACGTCGGGCCGCTTCGACATTCACGCCCACAACGGCTTCATCCAGACGACGCTGGACGTCGGCCTTCTCGGCATCGGCCTCTTCCTGGTGGCCTATGTGATCTACCTGTCGCGGATCGCGCGGATCGTGCCGGTGGACCGCAGCGGCGCGGCGCGCTGGCACATCGTCTTCGCCATGATGCTGTTGCTGGCCAACATCGCGGAAAGCAGTCTTCTCGTGCAGAACGGCCTCCTCTGGTTCCTCTTCACCGCCTTCCAGACGCGGCTGGCCAAGACCGTGCACGCCCACGCCCTGACCCCGCGCCCGGCGCCGGGACGGCGTCCCAGGCTGCAGAACGGCATTCCGGTGGCGGAGCCGCGGTCATGATGTCGAGCGGCTTCGCCTTCTTCGCGACCCGGATCGCCGTGGGCATCCTGGGCTTCGCGGCGGTCGCGGTCTTCTCGCGCATCGTCACGCCGGAGGCCTACGGCCATTACGCGCTGGTGATGGCGGCGGCGGCGGCGATCAACGCCTGCGGCTTCTCCTGGATGGGCCTGTTCGTCCTGCGCAAATGCGGCGGCGACGCGGCGGAGCGGGACGCTTGGCTGTCCACCGTGGTCACCGCCTTCCTGGTGGTGGCCTGCGGCGTCCTCGCCATCCTGGGCGCCGTGGCGGCCTTCTACCCCGGCGTGAGCGGCACGGGCTACCTGCTCTATCTGCCGGTCATCGCGATCCTGATCTCCTGGTTCGACCTGTCGATCCAGATGTCGCGGGCGCGGCTGAAAGGCTCCGTCTTCGCGGCGAAGTCCTTCGCCAAGGCGCTGTTCGGGCTGGCGCTCGGCTCCGCCTTCGTGCTGATCGGCTGGACCCAGGAAGGGCTTCTGCTCGGCACCAGCATCGGCTTCCTGCTGGTCACCGCGATCTGGCTGCGTTCCGACCTGAAGGGCATCTCGCTGCGCTGGCCGGCGCGGGAACGGATCGGGCTTCTGCTGACCTTCGGCGGGCCGCTGATGCTGAGCCTGATGGTCGGCTGGGCGCTCGATTTCGCGGACCGCTTCCTGATCTACTGGTTCATCGGCGAAGCGGCGGCGGGCGCCTACGCCATGGCCTACGATCTCGCCAAGCAGCCGATCATCCTGGTGGCGTCGGCGGCCTCGCTGGTCACGCTGCCGATGGCGTCGCGCGCCTATGACGACGCCGGTCCGCGGGCGGCGCGCCCCATCATGGCGCAGAACCTGACGATCCTGCTGCTGGTCTGCCTGCCCCTGGTGCTGATGGAGGTTCTCTCCGCCCAGGGCATCGTCGGGCTGCTGCTGGGCGAAGCGTACCGCGACACCGGTGCGGCGATCATGCCCATCGTCGCCCTCTCGGTCTTCATCAGCATCCTGCGCATCTACCACTTCGACCTGTCGCTGCACCTGACGAAGAAGACCGGTTACATCCTGAAGCTGACCATGCTGACGGCGGTGCTGAACATCGGCGCCAACCTGTATCTGATCCCCCGCTTCGGGGTGATCGGGGCGGCCTACGGGTCGCTGGCGGCACAACTCGGCTGGGTGGTGGCCGCGGCCATCCTGATGCCGCGCGCCGGCGTCCTGGCCGTGCCGGTGAAGGATCTTCTGAAGGTGACCACCGCCGCCCTGCTCTTCGCCGCCGGATTGAAGATCGCGGCGATGGAAAGCGACCTGCTGCTCGTCCAGCTCGCCCCGGCGGGCAGCCTCTATCTTCTGGCCCTGGCCGTGCTCAACCCCGCCAACCTGATGGGTCAGGTGCGGATCGGGCTAGCCCGGCTGAAACGCACCCGATCCCCGGCATGAACACCATGTAAAGGCGTGAGGAAGGAACAGGCACCATGTCGAAAAAGCTGGTGGTTTGCGTGTGCACCTACCGCAGGCCGAAGGATCTTCACCGCACCTTGCTGTCGCTGGAGGGGCTGACCTTCAACCCCGACGCCCCGCTGGATGTCGAGGTGCTGGTGGTGGACAACGACCCGGCGCGCTCCGCCGAGCCGCTGTGCCGGGAGATGGCGCAGGACTGGCGCTTTCCCATCCGCTACGCGGCGGAGCCGGTGCCGGGAATCCCCGCCGCCCGCAACCGCTGCTTGGACGAGACGGCGGACGCCGACCTGATCGCCTTCATCGACGACGACGAGGTGGCGAGTCCCGGCTGGCTGGACTGGCTGGTCACCGCGATGGAGCGCACCGGCGCCGCCGTGGTCGCCGGGCCGGTCCTGCCGATCTACGAGAAGCGCCCGCCGGACTGGCTGACCAAGGGCCGCTTCCACGATCTGCAACGCATGCCCACGGGCAGCGAGCCGGCCTACTGCGCCACCGGCAACGTGCTGTTCCGCCGCTCCATCCTGAAGGGCGGCGTGCGCTTCGACCCGGAGCTGAGCCTGTCCGGCGGCAGCGACGTTCTGTTCTTCGAGCAGATCCGGCGCCAGGGCCACCGCATCGTCTGGTGCGACGAGGCGACCATCGAGGAGCATGTGCCGGCCAGCCGCATGACCGCGCGCTGGGTGCTGCGCCGCGCCTTCCGCCTGGGCACCTGCGTGTCGCTGACCGAGGCCAAGCTGAACGGCCAGCGCCGCACGCTGGTGAAGCGCTCCACGCTGGGCCTCGCGCACATCGCCTTGAACCTCGCCGCCCTGCCCCTGGTGCCGATGGCGATGGCCTTCGACCGGAGCTGGCCGATCCGCCGGCTTCAGAAGATCTGCGTGGGCAGCGGCTATCTCTACGGCCTGATGGGCTTCCAATATCTGGAGTACAAGCGATGAAGGACGTTGAGGCGAAGGGTGCGCAGGCGAAGGGGGGGACGGCGGAAGCTCCGCCCGTCACCGTCAGCGCGGTCATCCCGACGCGCAACCGCCCGCATCTGGTCCTGAAGGCCGTGGAGAGCGTGCGCGCCCAGACCATCGCGGACCTGGAGATCGTCGTCGTCGTGGACGGGCCGGACCCCGCCACGGTCGCCGCACTGGAGGCGGTGGAGGACCGCCGCCTGCGCATCGTGCAGAATCCGGCGTCGCTCGGCCCTGCCGGCGCGCGCAACGCCGGGGTGCAGGCGGCGCTGGGCGAGTGGATCGCCTTTCTGGACGACGACGATTCCTGGGCGCCGGAAAAGCTGGAACGGCAGCTCGCCGCCGCCAAGGCGTCCGGCGCCAGGCTGCCCGTCGTCTCGTGCAGCACCAGCGTCAGCATCGGGGAGCGCCGCTACGTCTGGCCGCAACGCCGGCCCGAGCCGGGCGAGCCGATCAGCGATTACCTGATCGACCGCCGCAGCCCGCTGTCGCGTCCCGGCTATCTCGCCACCCCGACGATCATGGTGCCGCGCTCGCTGGCGCTGGCCGTTCCGATGCCGGACTACCGCCATTTCGAGGATTGGGGCTGGCTGTTCCGGGCGCTGGACCAGCCGGGGGCGGAACTGGTCTTCGTGGACGAGCCGCTGTGCAACGTGGAGATCGACGAGGGGCGCGCCTCGCTGCATTCGGTGGACGACTGGCGCCAAGCCTTCGAATGGGCGCGCACCCATCGTCCGTTGATGACCGGCAACGCCTACGCGGCCTTCCTGATGACCAAGGTGGTCGGCATGGCCCGCCGCGAGGGCGACTGGAACGCCGTCCGCCGCCTGCTGGCCGAGGCGACGCGGGCGGGCGACCCGAAGATGCGGCACTATCTGATGTTCTTCGGGACCTGCGTGGTGCCGCCGTCCTTTCACCGCGCGGTGCGCGCGGCGACCCATTCGGACGCGGCGACGGCGTGAGGTGCGGGCGTCGCGGAGTCTTGCCCCCCTCCCGACCTCCTCCCCTGCAAAGCGGGGGAGGTTTAGGGAGGGGGCAAGACTTCGCACCCCCTCCCCTCTTCACATCACCACCGCCAGCAACAGCGGCAGCGTCAGGAACGACAGCGCCGTCGACCCCAGCACCATTCCCGCGACCTCCTGCGGGGCGTTGTTGTAGCGCAGAGCCCAAAGGTAGTTGAACACCGCCACCGGCATGGTGCTTTCCAGCAGCACGACCCCGCGCATCGTGCCCTCCAGGTCCAGAACCTCCACAACCGCCAGACCGGCGGCGAAGCCCAGCAGCAGGCGCAGCGCCGACATCGCCAGCGACCGCAGCATCCCCTCCATGCGCAGGCCCGCCAGCGCCACCCCCAGCGAGAACAGCATCAGCGGCACCGCGCAGTTGCCGAGCAGCGTGGTGGTGTTGGTCACCCATTGCGGCGGCTGGAAGCCGGTCGTCAGGACCAGCACGGCCAGCGCCACCGCGTAGATCACCGGGGTGCGCAGAACCTGCTTGGCGTCCGTGCGGCCCGCCGCCAGGGCCGGACCTATGGTGAACTGAAGGACGGCCAGCGTCGCGAAGAACAGAACCGCCAGCCCCAGCCCGGTTTCCCCGAAGGCGAACAGGCAGACGGGAATGCCCATGTTGCCGCCGTTCGGGAAGCTGAGCGCCGGCAGATAGACGCGCAGAGGCAGCCGGCAGGCCAGCAGGATCGGGGTGGCCATCAGCCCGGCCAGCGCCATGCTGCCGACCGAGGCCAGCGCCATGGTCAGCAGATCGTCACCCCCCAGCGTCAGCCGCGCCAGCGAGGAGAAGACCAGACAGGGGGTGGAGACGTTGATCGCGAAGGTGGTGATGAAGGCGCTGTCGTAGGGCAGCTTGGCGCGGCTCCAGCCGAAACCGAGCGCCGCGATCAGGAACACCGGCACGACGACCGCGGCGATGTTGGACAGGGGGGCGAGCAGATCCATCGTCAGCGCGCGGCCTCTCTGGCGGCGTGGAGCCAGCCCAGCCCGTCCTCCGTCCGGGCGCGGGGGCGGTACTCGCAGCCGATGAAACCGCGGTAGCCGGTGCCGGCCAGAACCTCGAACAGGTAGGGGTAATGGACCTCGCCCTGGTCGGGCTCATGGCGGTCGGGCACGCCGGCGATCTGCACATGGGCCGTCAGGTCGGCGTTGGCCCGGATGCGCGTGGCGAGGTCGCCCTCGCTGATCTGGCAATGGTAGAGATCGAGCTGAAGCTTCAGGTTCGGCGCCCCCACCTCTTCGATCACCCGGCGGGCCAGCGTGGTGCCGTTCATCAGATAGCCGGGCATGTCGCGGTTGTTGATCGGTTCGACCAGCAGGGTCAACCCGGCCTCCGCGCAGGCCGCCGCGGCGTGGCGCAGATTGTCCGCATAGAGCGCCAGCGCGGCCTCCCGCTCCATCCCTGCCGGCGGGATGCCGGACATGCAATGAAGCAGACGGTTGCCCAGCACCGTCGCGTAGGCGATGGCGGTCGCCACCCCGTCCCGGAACTCCGCCTCGCGGCCCGGCAGGCACGCGGTGCCGCGCTCCCCCGCCGCCCAATCGCCGGGGGGCAGGTTGAACAGCGCCTGGGTCAGGCCGTGCGTTTCCAGTGCCGCCCTGATCCGCTCCGCCGGAACCTCGTAGGGGAACAGGAACTCCACCGCGTCGAAACCGGCCGCCGCCGCCGCCCCGAACCGCTCCAGAAAGGGCCGCTCGGTGAACATCATGGACAGGTTGGCGGCGAACCTCATCGTGTCCGCCTCGTGGACTTCTCGAGCATGTCTTCCTCCCGTCTGGGCCGCGTTGCGGCTGGCTGCTCCGACAATGCAGCAGGCGGACGGTCCGGACAATCGCCGGCCTATGCCGGACACGCTTGTCAGGTTACCGTCCACACCGGTTGCTTCCCGTTACGCCCGATCCAGCGCTTCCGCAGGGGAGAAGTTGACGTATTTGCCGACGGATATGCGCCGTGAACAGCGGACCTGGACGATGCCGAAGGATGAGAGCGAATCGATGTCCGGCGGGCGGCGGCGCTGGCCGCACCCGCCATCCGGTGGTCCGACTTGGCGAGCGGCTTTCCATCGGCGAGAGCGGCCAGAAGCCGGTCGCCGCCGCGCAGCCATCGCTGGAAGCGCGGGGCGGCCTTGCCCTCGTCGTGGAGCAGCGCCGCCAGAGCCACGTCGTCGGCGCGATCCGGCGTCTCCGCGTTGGCGGTCAGCCATTCCCAGGCCCGGCGGGTCCGGTCGCCATAAACGGGATCGTCGGCCTTCGCCGCGGTCTCGTCCGTCCCGCGCGGCGAGGATCAGCGCCGGGGCGGGGGCCGGACGGCCCATGCGGTTCAGCCGTCCGAAGCGCTGGCGCAGGCTGTCCAGGGGCGCCGCCTGGGTGACCAGCCCGTCGACGTCGAAATCGGCCCCGGCCTTGATGGTCTGGGTGGCGACGACGATCAGCGGCGGCCCGTCCTCTCCGCCGTTTTCTCCATCATCGGCGATCCGCGCCGACAGCGCGTCGAACACCCGGCGGGCCAGGGCGACGCGGTTGACGACGACGGCCACGGGACGCGGCGGGGTGCGGTCCGCGGAGAGCCGCTCCAGCAACTCCCAGGCCGCCTTGGCGAACGCCTCCGCATGCTCCTCCGGCTGGTCCTTGGCCGACAGGTCGAGACGGCGCAACGCGGCGGGCTTGGCCGCGCGGAGCCGCTTCGCCAGCCGTTCGTCCGCGCGGTCTTCGGATCGAAGCTCAAGCCGGTCGATGTCCGCGCCGTAGGGTGTGGCCGACAGGCCGACGACTGGCCAGCGCCGGAGCGCGGCGCCCTCCCCGTCCGCCGCGCCGCGGACGGCGACGGCCTTGAGCGTCTGGCGGAAGGGAACGGCCAGATGGGCCTCGTCCAGCAGGATCAGGCAGTCGCTGCCCAGCAGCCCGGCGTGGATCGGCTTCATGCGGTTCGACAGGCATAGCCGCGGAACAGCAGGCGGGAGCCGACCTGATCGATGGTGGAGCACAGAACCGTCGGCTGCGACGGCGTGCGCGCCCAGCGCCTTTCCGGCCTTCAGCGCGGCCATCCATGCGGGGTCGGAGCGGTCGTCCGGCGACGGCGTTTCATAGTCGTTGGGCGGCACATAGACCTCCACCACCTTGCGGGCCTCGGCCTTGCCGCACTGGATGTCCGGCGGGGTGCGTTCTGGCGCCCAGCCCGCCACCCTCGCCGGTGGGGTTTCACACGCCGAACAGCAGGGCGGAGGGCGACGCCTCCAGGATGGCCGAGGCGTCCTTCGCCGTCGCCTTCTTCAGGCGGTCGCCCAGCGGGCTCTTTTGGAAGGGCGCACCGTCGAGCAGGCTGTCGCGCAGGATGGCGTCGAACACCCGGTGCGGTGCGTCGAGAAACGTGATCCCCCCGATGCTGTTCAAGCCGCCGGGTCCGAAATCGACGGACAGGCGCGGCAGCGGAATCCCGCCCGTCCGCACCGCCTCCAGCAGAGCCTCCTCCAGGCGGTTGGCCTGGGACTGCACGCTGTCGATCAGCACGCACCAGACTTCGCGGTCACTGATGCGGCTGCGTTCGAAGACGTGGCGCGGCGGCGGGTTGTTCCTGCCCTACCCAGGATAGGTCGGCGGGAAGATCTTGTCGCCTGAACCACCAAGCGGCGGCGGCGGCGGCGGCGGAATGCGGATTCGGTGGTGATCGCCCGTGTGAGCGCCGCTTAGGAAAACGTCAGGGGACAACCTCAGTTCAGCCTTTTTTCGGGACTTCCGTAGGAAGAGCGCATCGCCCCACCGCCACCTCCATCAGGCTCCCGACGACCGGCATGTGGATGAAGGTTCCGGTCACCGGGCGCTCCGCGGCGGCTTCGACGAGGCGGCGGTGGAGGGACAGTTGCGGGGCGTGCTCCAGGGCCGCGAGGGTGGCGAGGCGGTCTTCGGGACCTTCATCGTCGGGGGTGTGAGGAGCGGCGGTCCAAACTGGCCTCGACCAGGGCATCTCGCCACCCCAGGATCAGCGCGGCGACCGGCTGTAGAAGCGGCTTCCGTCGTCCATCGAACGAAGCCTTGCCAGATATTGGGGGGGCCGCAGCGCCGGAGGTGCTTCCGGCCCTGAGAGCCCGAACCGGGTTTCCAGTCGGCCGATCAGACCACGCGGCCCGACCACCGCGGTTCCCGAGGCGGCCTGCCGCCCAACGTTTCCGGCCAGCAAGAGCCGTCGAGATGCCACCCGAACTGAACCCGCATGGCCCCGCCTCCGCTTCCCGTTCGTGGGAAGGGTGGACAGGCACTCTGAACAAAAGGTTGACGGACCGTCGGGGTGGTATCGCCAAGGGAAGCGGGAATGAGCGTTCACTCTCCGCACAGCACATGATCGGACGGGCTCAAGACATCGGGGAAGCAGAATGCTGCCGCGGTCCGGCTGTTCCCTTGCGGCAACATCGCGCCCCGAGGAGGGCGAGGCCCCCTGCCCTTCTGCGTCCAGCAGGCCAGCGCCCGCGCTATGGAATCCCTGGGCCGTTCCTTCGAGTGCATCAAGCGCGAGGCGGCGATGGTGTGACGCGCGCGGAACGTGTAGACTGCGGCTCTGCCGGCTGCCGCGCGAGCGGTCCGGCACACGCGAATTCCCGGCACCCGCTCGCATGTCCTCGGGCCGTTGATTCCGCGGGGTTTTTGGACGCTGTGAAGAACGAAATGCAACCATCATCGACGGTTTGCACCGGCCCCTACCGGGACCGCTCGAATCCGTGCCGATTCTCGGCGCTGGCTCAGCGCATTATAAGGTACCCCTCTTCCCAGGCGGAAACGCCTGGGCCTCATTGAAGCGAGGGGAAGTCGAAAAGGAGGGGCGTGGGGAGATCCTCTTCCCAGGCGGAAACGCCTGGGCCTCATTGAAGCGGCGGGCAGACCGCGAGGATGCGCCAGCCTTCATCCACTCTTCCCAGGCGGAAACGCCTGGGCCTCATTGAAGCTACCGAAGTAACGATTAGCGTCCCGAGCGGGAAGCAATACGACCTCTTCCCAGGCGGAAACGCCTGGGCCTCATTGAAGCTTGCTCGTCAATGGGCGACAAATGTCAGGCTAGACTTTCTCTTCCCAGGCGGAAACGCCTGGGCCTCATTGAAGCATGCCTGTGGAGATGGCCGACTTCCGGAATCTCGGACTCTTCCCAGGCGGAAACGCCTGGGCCTCATTGAAGCGGGCTGTGGCTCTGGTAGCCGTCCTCATAGACGACGAACTCTTCCCAGGCGGAAACGCTTGGGCCTCATTGAAGCTTCCCAACAGTCTCGTACGAACACAGAATTTCTGTGCCTCTTCCCAGGTGGAAACGCTTGGGCCTCATTGAAGCGCATTCCAGGTTCCGGATCTCTCCGGCGCGCTCCACTCTTCCCAGGCGGAAACGCCTGGGCCTCATTGGAGCGCAGTCGCCTGGGTTATCCGGTGGGTTTGCCGGTTGCCGCGACGCCTTGGTTGCTACCGTATGCCGTTACAACCCGTCGAACAGAAGCTGCGCCGGAGGCTGGTTGGAGCGCTTCTTCTTTTTCTCCTTTGTCGCCTTCTCTGGAACCGGCTGTTCTGACTTGTCGGGAGCCGGTGCGGATTCGGCCTGAACGGGGGCGGGTTCCTCCGGAATCGACGTTTCCACGGCCAGCGTCTCCATCACCGGAGTCCCCATCACTGGCGCTTCCTCGGCGGGGGCCTCCGTGACCGGCGGCTCTTCGGCCGGCTTGGCCGCTTTCTTCTTTTTCGGGCGGGTGGGGCGCGGGGTGATACCCACACCCTCCTTCACGCGGGCCTTGGCCTTGTCGCGGGCGATGGCTTCCGGCGCGTTGGGATCGCCGTCCAGCCATTTGCCGCGCTTGATGACCTCGTTCACGCGGCCCTGGTTGACGCCGAGCTGGAAGGCGATTTCCTGCTGGGTCATGTCGGTGGTGCGGTGAAGCTCCAGGATCTGCGCGGCCAGTTCCGGGGTCATCTTCTTGCCGACGACGCGGCGCGCCGGGCGGATCGACCGCTGGGCCTTGTCACGCTCCCGCAGCTTGCCCAGGATCTCCAGGGCCTCCGTATTGCCCGCCGTCTTCAAGGCTTCCTCGAATTCCTTGAGCGTCGTCACCCGTTCCTCCTGCCGCAATCCACCCGCAGCGATGCCATCGCACCGCAGACTATACGCACCGCAGACTATACATGGAATCGCGCGGGCGGTTGAGTAGGGTGTGACTGGTCACACGGTTATTAGACGTCTAATGCGGCAGACGCCCCCGAATTGCCCCGGCACAGCCCATCCGCCATCGGATAGGATGCGCCGTACGAAACCAAAGCGGAGGAAAGAGCAATGCCGACCACGACCGTCCGACCCCTGCGCCTTGCCGCGGCACTGGCCGGGTCCCTGGCGTTGGCCGGATGCGCCGGCAACGCGACCGGGCTTGGGCTGAACCTCGTCTCGCAGGAACAGCTTGTCGAACTCGGCCAGCAGGACTGGCAACGCCTGATCCAATCGACCCCGGCCACCACCAACGCCAGCTATCAGCGCCGCGCCGAGCAGATCTCGGCCCGCCTGCTGCGCGCCGCCTCGCTCGACCCTGCGGGTTGGGAGGTGCGCGTGTTCCAGGGCCAGGAGGCCAACGCCTTCGCCCTGCCCGGCCAGAAGATCGGCGTCTATGAAGGGCTGTTCCAGTACGCCAAGACCGACGCTCAGCTTGCCGCGGTCATCGGCCACGAGATCGCCCACAATCTGGAAGGCCACGCCGCCGAGCGGGTGAGCACCCAGATGGCGACCGAGGCGGGCACGAGCATCCTGGGGGCCGTGGCCGGGGCGAGCGGAGTCGGCGGCAGCGAGATGATCGCCGCGGCGCTGGGCACCGGCGCTCAGTATGGCCTGCTGCTCCCCTATTCCCGAAACCAGGAGCTTGCGGCCGACCGTGCCGGACTGCTGATGATGGCACGCGCCGGATACGACCCTCAGGCGGCGATCGAGCTTTGGCAGAACATGAAGCAGGCGGGCTCCCAGCCGCCGACCTTCATGTCCACGCACCCGGGCACGGCGGACCGCATCGCCGCCCTGCAAAAGCTGATGCCCGAAGCGAAGGCGGCCTACAAGCCGGGCTGACCGGACCGGCGGGGGCGCGCACGCCGCGTTCCCGCCGGGGTCCTGTCCCGCGAGAAAATTTTCTCACCGAATGTTGACTCCCCTCCCCTGCCCCAGAGTCAACTTTCCGGCTTGACCGGGCCCCGGCGGCGCGCAAAAGTGGCGGCGGGCAAGGCAGGGGAATGGACCATGCGCGGCGAGGACATCAAGGCGTTCCGGGAAGGCCGGACGCTGAACCAGCCGGACTTCGCGGCTTGGCTGAACGAAAAGCTGGGCCGGAAATACGACAAGGCGAAGATCTCGCGCTGGGAAAACGGCAGCGAGAAGGTTCCGGCACCGGTCATTTCCTTGCTCTTGCAGGAGAAGATCGGCCCGGTGACGCGGCATGGGCCGGCGCTGATCTGTGCCGCGGCCAACCGCAAGGGCGGGGTGGGCAAGACGGCCTTCACCGTCAACACCGCCACCCTGCTCGCCCGGCATTTCAAGGTCCTGCTGATCGACGCGGACCCGCAGGCCAACGCCACCATCCATCTCGGCATCAACTCCATCGAGCGCGAGCGGGAGGAGAAAACCCTCTACTACGCGCTGAAGGCGTCGGTGGAGGCGCTGAAATCGCGGGGCAAGGGCTTCGACCTCGGCGACTACATCGTCACCACCGACAGCGGGCTGGACGTGATCCCCAGCGGCATGCGGCTGGGCGATGCGGAGGCGGAGTTGCAAAGCCAGTCGTCGGGGGACTGCGCGCTTCGCGAATGCCTGGATGGCGGCGCGCGGCAGAGCTACGATTTCATCTTCGTGGACACCCCGCCCCATTTCGGGATGCTGGCCCGCAACGCGCTGACGGCCGCGAACACCGTCGCCATTCCCTGCCAGACGGAGATGCTGAGCGTGGCGGGCGTGGAATTCCTGCTGGAGAACCTGGACATGATCCGCCGCCGGGCCAACCCGGGGGTCAGCGTCCTGGGCATCCTGCCGACAATGTTCAACGCGCGGCTGACCCAGGATCAGGCGTCGCTGGACGACATTCGCAACCTGTTCGGCACGAAGCTGCGGGTCTTCGGTCCGATCCCGCGGGCGACCGTCTACGCCCAGGCCGTGGCCGCCGGGCGCGCCGCGCTGGAGGCGGTGCCGGACGCGCCGGGCTATGAAGTGTATCAGGCCGTCGCCGACGCGCTGATCCAGGAACGTGCCCGCATGCCGGAGGTGATGGCCCATGTCGCGTAAACTGGCCCGTACGAACACCGGCGTGCTGACCACCGCGGCGGCGGAGCGGCAGGCCCGCGAGGAAGGGCAGGGCTTCAACCGCCGCGGTCCGGTCGTCGTGGAAATCGACGTCGGGCGGATCGTCACCAACCCCGACCAGCCGCGCCGCCATTTCGACGAGGCGGACATGGAGGCTCTGAAATCCTCCATCGCGCAGCACGGCTTGGCGCAACCGGTCGGCGTGCAGCAGTTGGGCGACGGGCGGTTCCAGCTCGTCTTCGGGGAGCGGCGCTTCCGCGCGGTGCGGGCGCTCGGCCACCCGACCATCTACGCCGTGACCGTCACGGGGGCGTCGGACGAGCTGGCCCTGATCGAGAACGTCGTCCGCGCCGACCTGTCTCCCTTCGAAGAGGGCGACGCCTACGCCCGGCTGATGGAGCGCCACGGCTACCGGCAGGAGGACGTCGGGCGGATCGTGGGCAAGGACCGGGTGGACATTTCCCGCGCCCTCCTCATCAGCCGCCTGCCGCAGCGCATCCGCGACGAGTACCCGCTGCACCGCCCGGCGCGCTACCGGCTGGTGGAGATCGCGCGGCTGAAAGGGGAGGGCGAACAACTGCGCGGCTGGGACGCGCTGGTCGGGGAGATGACCCGGCGGGCTGCCGACGAGGACGCTCCGGCTCCGGCCACCCCGGCGGCGCGGCCTGGCCGGAGCGCTGCTCCCACCGGCAGCGCCCTGCCGAAGCCGCTGGCGAAAGCGGTGTTCGGGGCGCGGCAGACCGTCGCCACCGTGCGCGCGCAGGGTTTGGCCTTGGCTGACATCGACCGCGAGACGCTCCGCGCGATCCGCGACGACATCGACGCGATCCTGAACGCCGGAGAGGGAAGGGCAGGGGGCTGAAGAAGTACGGCTCCGCGAGAAAATTTTCTCGCGGAGCCATGGTTCCGCCGGCGGTTCAGCGGGGTGCCGGCGCCTCCAGCCCGGCGGGGCTCGGGGCGCCTTCCAGCGATTGCAGAAGATTTGTGCGGGCCATCACCAGCAGCAGGTCCGTCTGGGTGACCACCCCCAGCAGCCCGCCGTGGCCATCCACGATCGCCACCTCGTGGGTGCGCCCGTCCGACAAAGGGCCGAGCAGGCGGAAGGCCGGGGTTTCCGGTCCGGCCGTCACCGGCGGGGCCATCACCTCGGCGACGGTGGAGGCGTTCCCCACCAAATGCTGATGCCCGACCATCCCGACCACCACGTTGCCCCGGTCCACGACCGGCAGGGTGCGGAAGGCGTGTTCGATCAGCCGGGCGCGGGCCACCTCCGGGGGGGCCTCCGCCCTCACCGACACCACGTCGCGGGCCATGATGTCCCCGCAGGTGATCCCGGCGTGCATCCGCTCCATGGCGTGAAGCTCCGCTTTCTCCAGAAGGGCGCTCAGGTCGTCCCGGTTCACGTCCAGCGCCTCGCCCAGTTCGCGGATCGCCTCGTCCAGATCGTCCGCGGTGAGGCCGGCGCGCGTCCGCGCGGGCGGGTCGGCGGTGCCGTGGCTGTTGACCGGCTTGGGCGCCGCACGGTGCGGATAGGAGTGGCCGGAGAAGCGATGGAAGGTCCATCCCGCCAGGACCAGCAGGATGGAATTGACGGCCACCGGATACAGCACGAACTGCATCCCCGACGCGGCGACCGCCGGCCCGCCGATCACCGCGGTCAGGGCGGCGGCTCCGCCCGGCGGGTGCAGGCAGCGCGTCATGGACATGGTCGCGATGGCCAGAGCGACCGCCACGCCCCCGGCCAGCATCGGGTCGGGGATCAGCGCCGCCACCATCACCCCGACCAGGGCCGACAGGGTGTTGCCGCCGATGATCGACCAGGGCTGGGCCAGCGGGCTCGCCGGCACGGCGAACAGAAGCACCGCCGACGCGCCCATGGGCGCCACCAGGGCGGGAGCGGCGGTGATGTGGGTGAGCAGGTTGTGGCACAGCAACCCCGTCGCGGCGAGGCCGATCATGGCGCCGCAGCAGGCGATCAGCCGGTCCTTCAGGTTCGCGCCGGGCAGAATGGGCCTGAAAAGGGCGAGACGGCGGCGGTTTTCGCGTTTCTTTAACAAGGTCGCTCTCCAGCGGCGCAGCAGGAGCCGTTTCTTCGGAAGCATTCGGCCCGGTCCCTCCCATGGTTTCGGCGTGCGGCGGCAGGATAGAACCTCAAGTTAAGTTGAGGTCAAATGGAAAGTGCCGGTCCGGATCACCGGGTCCGCACGGTGTTGCCTCCATCCGACAGGACATCCTGGGCACATGCCTTGACCGTGGGCAAGGGAGCGTTCGCGGCCAACGCGTCCTTGGCCAACGCATCCTTCAGCCCCAGCACGCGCTCCACCGACGCTTTCCATTGGGCGACGGTCGCCAGATTGTCGATGGGCCAGGACAACGCCGCGACGGTCTGCTGGAAGGCCTGCGCGGTCTGCATCATCATCCCCAGCGTGATGGTTCCCGCGACATAGCGGGGCGCCACCACCAGGATGGGAAAGACCGTGGACAGCACCGAATAGGACGCGCCGAAGGCCATCACCCGGACCAGCGCACCGGTCTGCCGTTCCCATCCCCGGCGCACTCCGCCGAACAACAGCGCCATGCGGCTGCGCTCCGCCGACTCGCCATGCTGCCGGGCAATGGCGGGCGCGTTCTCCCGCACCCGCGCCAGACCGAAGCGGAAGTCGGCCTCCAGCCTCTGCCGCCGCTCCGCCGCATGGACCAGCGGCTGGCCGACGGCGATGGCGGCGGACCCGGCGGCGGAAAAGACCAGCGCGAGGAGAAGCAGATGGCCGGGAACCGGAATGGCCGCACCGCCGAACGCATTGCCGAACGCGATCTCCACGACGCCGGAAAGCTGCCACAGGATGCCGGCGAAACTGACCAGCAGCAGCAGGCAGTAGGTCAGCGAATGGCCCAGATCGATGGCCAGTTCCGTGACGATGCGGATGTCTTCCGCGATGCGCCCGTCCGGATTGTCGAGACCGCCGGGACGGGTGGCCATTGCTTGCTCCCGCCCGTCCGACAGCCAATCCTTCAGAAGCCGCCGGGTCAGCCATTCCCGCCAGCCGAACTGGAGTCGCCGTTTCACCCACAGATGGGCCACGGTGACGGCGATGTTGAACAGCATGATGCCGCAGGCCGCCGCGGCCATGACCGGCAACCGGTCCATCGCCCGCTGCTCCAGCGCGTCGAACAGGCGCTGGCTCCACAGGTTCATCATGACGGGAACGGACACCTGCGCCACCGTCAGGACCAGCAAGGCCGCCGCCAGCAGCCGAACGGACCAGCGGCCCCGCTCCGACCAGTAACCGCCGGCCAGCCCGGTGAAACGCCGGGCGAAGCCGAAAGCGGCCTTCAAGGAAAGTCTGTTCGCCATGGCCGCCCATCCCGGCCCACCAGCGCTTCGGCCCACGCTTCAGCGCGTCTGTTCAGCCTAGCACCCTTTCACCGGGCGGGGGGCGGGACAAGCGGCGATCCTCCTTAAAGCGGGATCAGGCGGCCCGGACGGTGGCGATGAAGCTGCGCACCTCGCTGCGCAGGCGTTCCGCCTCGGCGGCCAGTTCCTCCGACGTGCCGTGGACATGGCTGGCGGCGTCGCCGGTCTCCGAAACCGCGGTGCTGACGCCGGCGATGTTGCGCGACACCTCTTCGGTCCCCTGGGCGGCCTGGGTCACGCTGCTGGCGATTTCGCGGGTCGCGGCGGCCTGCTCCTCGATGGCGGCGGCGATGGTGGTGGCGATCTCGCTCATGCGGCCGATGGTCTGCCCGATGCTGGCGATGGCCTTCTGCGCGCCGCCGGTGGTCTGCTGGATCTCCTGCACCTTCGATTGGATTTCGTCGGTCGCCCTGGCGGTCTGGGTGGCGAGCGCCTTCACCTCGCCCGCCACCACGGCGAAGCCCTTGCCGGCCTCGCCCGCCCGTGCCGCCTCGATGGTGGCGTTGAGCGCCAGCAGGTTGGTCTGGGCGGCGATGCCGCTGATGATCTCCACCACCTGCCCGATCTGCTCGGCGGCGGTGACCAGGGCGCGCATGGTGCGGTCGGCGCCCTCCGCGTCGTTCACCGCCTGCCCGGCGATGCGGGTGGAGATGTCCACCTGATGGCCGATCTCGGAGATCGAGGCCGACAGCTCCTCGGTCGCGGTGGCGACGGTCTGCACGTTGGCCGACGCCTGTTCGGAGGCGGAGGCGACCAGGAGCGAGCGCGAGCTGGCCTCCGCCGCGGTGTTGGACAGGGTGCTGGCGGCGTTGTGCATGCCGCCGGCGGCGCTGGCAACCGCCTCCACGATGCCCTGGACGGTCGCTTCGAAGGTGTCGGCCATGTGGATCATGGTGGCGCGGCGCTGCTCGGCGGCCTGCCGTTCGGCCTCCTCCTGCGCCTTGCGCATGCGCTCCATCTCCTCGGCGTTGGATTTGAAGACCTGCAGGGCGCGGGCCAGCGCCCCGATCTCGTCCTTCCGCCAGCCGCCGTCCACCGGCACCGTCCGGTCGCCTTCGGCCAGCCGGCCCATCGCCCCCGTGATGGTGCCGAGCGGACGGGTGATCGCCCGCGAGATCATCCAGGCCAGCAGCAGGCCCAGCGCCAGGGCGGAGGCGGTCACGATGGCGCCCTTCCGCTCGGCGGCGGCGACCGCGGTGGCGGCGCTGCGTTCCAGGTCCTTCAGGAAGGTGGTGGAATGGCTGCGGATCGCGCCGGTCTTCCCGCTGATCTCCGCCCCGGCCCGCGTCAGCGTGTCGGTGTTGACCCGTACCATTTCCTCCGCGATCGCCGCGATCCGCTCGATACCGGCGCGGTAGCGCGGCAGCTTGTCCAGAATCTCCGCCCGCTTCGCGGCGCCGGGGGAGTCGGCCCAGTTCCTGGCCTCCGCCTCCACGTCGCCGACCACCGCCGCCAGATCCTGGCGGATGCGGGCCAGATCCTCCGGTTTGGTCTCCGCCACGAAGCGGGCGACCAGGACGCGCACCAGAAGATACCGCTCGCTGACGCCCGCGGCTTCCAGGGTGCGGTCCAGATGCCCGGTCTCCCGCTCCGCGGCCACCAGTTCGCTCAGCGTCCGGCGGATGTCGGCTCCCAGCTTGTTCACCACGTCCGCAACGATGGCGTCGCGCTCGGTGCGCAGGGCGACCAGACGATCGAAGCCGGACAGGAAATCCCGCTCCAGCGCCCGCACCTCCTCCACCGTCTGGCGGTCGGCGGGGTTGCCGATGCCGGGGGCTGCCCGCTCCAGATGCCGGCGAAAGTCTCCGGCGGTGGTGCGGAACCGGTTGGCCGACGCCTCCGCGCCGGTGACGAGGAACTCCGCCGCCGCGCCGAGCGCGTCGGACAGGGCGGTGTCGGCTTCCGCCAGGGTCAGCGTGACATCGGACTGGACCGCGTAGCTGCGCAACGCCTCGTCGCTGGATCGCAGGCCGGTCCAGGACACGGTCCCCAGCGTGACCAGCAGGGCCAGCGTGACCCCGAAGCCGGTGTAGACCTTGGTTGCGGTGCGCAGGTTGGCGAAGGCGCGAAGGGAGGTGGTCATGTTGGAAGATCCTGCCTGGGCGTTCTTGGTTCGGCGGCGGTTGCCCGCACCGGATCACATCATTCTCAAAAACCGTACCAACTCCCAATCCCTGGGCGATTGCTGTTCCACCCAGCAAAATTCCCGAGCGGACCGCGCGGTTGCTCCTTTTCATTTGTTGCAAATTGCCAACGTGCCCCCATCCGCTTTGCAGATTGCAACGCGGGCGGTCCCGCCGATGTTGAGGGCCGGTGTCGGTACACGGACGGAAGCCCCGCCCGAGCACGGAACAACGAGAGGTCGATCATGCCGGACAGCAAGCATTTCGCTCCGCCCGGACCCATCGGATTCGGGGGCGCCCCACTCGGCAACATGTTCGAGGAGGTGCCGGACGACGTGGCCGAGGCCACTCTGGCCGCCGCCTGGGACGCCGGCATCCGCTATTTCGACACGGCCCCGGAATATGGTCCCGGCATTTCGGAACACCGCTTCGGTCATGCCCTGCGCAACCGCCCGCGCGACGACTTCGTTCTGTCCACCAAGGTCGGGCGCCTGCTGCGCGCCGATTCCAGCAAGGGCGGCAAGCACGGCCCCTTCGTGAAGGGACTGCCCTTCCGCGTGGACTACGACTACACCGCCGACGGGGTGCGCCGCTCCATCGAGGACAGCCTGCAACGGCTGGGCATGGCGCGCATCGACATCGCCTACATCCACGACTGCGCGGAGGACGCCCACGGCGACCGCTGGCTGGAGGTGTTCGACACCGCCATGAAAGGCGCCGCCGTGGCGCTGACCCAACTCCGCGAGGAGGGCGTCATCCGCGGCTGGGGCCTGGGCGTCAACCGGGTGGAGCCCTGCGTGATGGCCCTGGACCGGGCGGACCCCGACGTCTTCCTGCTGGCCGGACGCTACAGCCTGCTGAACCAGCCGGCGCTGGACACGCTGTTTCCGCGCTGCCAGGAGCGGGGCGTCCATGTGGTGGTCGGCGGCCCCTACAACTCCGGCATCATCGCGGGCGGCAGGAATTTCGAGTATCAGGAGGCCCCGCCCGACAAGGTGGCGGCGCGCGATCGGCTGGCGGAGATCGCCCAGCGGCACGGCGTGGACCTGCGGGCGGCGGCGCTGCAATTCTGCGCGGCGCATCCGGTGGTCGCCTCGGTCATCCCCGGCACCAAGAACCCGCCGCGCGTGCAGGAAAACGTCGCCCTGATGAAGCAGCCCATCCCCGCGGACTTCTGGCGGGAACTGAAGCAGACCGGCGTCCTTCCCGAACAGGCCCCGACCCCGGCCTGACGCGCCGGATCAATCCTCCCCACGGGCGGCGGCGGTGATCCAGTGGCGGAAGCTCTGCATCGCCGCCGTCTCCGGGCGCGAGTGCAGGCGGGTCAGCCAGTAGCGGCCCGCGGGCACTTCGATGGGGAAAGGACGGACCAGCCGTTCAGTGGCGAGGTCGTGCCCGAACAGGCACGCCGGCAGAAGCGCCACCCCCACCCCCATCGCGGCGGCGGCGGCGATGGTCGGGGAGGAGTCGAAGATGGGGCCGCGGATGGCGGGGCAGGGCACCCCGGCCAGCGCGAACCAGCGCTGCCATTCCTCCACCCGGTAGGAGCGCAGCAGCACCTCCCGCGCGAGGTCCGCCGGGCTGGACAGCCGCTGCGCCAGCGCCGGGGCACAGAGCGCGGTCAGCGGGGCGTCGAGCAGCGGCGCCGCCTCCACCCCATGCCAGGAGCCGTCGCCGAAGCGGATCGCGACGTCCAGCCCCTCGCCGGCCAGATCGACCCGGTTGTTGTTGGTCAGGATGCGCAGATCGACCGCCGGATGCGCGGCGGTGAAGGCGGGCAGGCGCGGCAGCAGCCAGCCCGTGGCGAAGGTGCCGACCACCCCGACCGTCAGCACCTCGTGATACCGCCCGTCGGCGAAGCGGTCGAGCGTCGCGCCGATCCGCTCGAAGGCGTCCATCAGCACCGGCACCAGCGCCGCCCCCTCGTCGGTCAGGGCGAGGCCGCGGGGCAGGCGGCGGAACAGGGTGACCCCCAGCCGTGCTTCCAGCGTCCGGATCTGCTGGCTGACCGCCGCCTGGCTCACGCACAGTTCCAGCCCGGCGCGGGTGAAGCTGAGATGGCGGGCCGACGCCTCGAAGGCGCGGAGCGCGTTGAGCGGGAGCTGTGGGCGGGCCATCGACAGCCATTAGTTTTTCTTGTGGCTCCTGAAAACTATCATCGTTTGTTCGGGCGCCGGGAGCTTTTTATCGTCCGCCCATTCGACACGGCATGAAACGAGGATTCGATGATCGGACGGCGGACCTTCCTGGCTGCGGCGGGCGGTGTGGCTGTGCTTGCGGCGACCGGCGCGAGGTCGGAAAAGCCCGGGAAATTCGGGGGCAAGAGGCTGGATGACGCCATCGCCGCCCTGGAGACGCGCAGCGGCGGCCGGCTGGGCGTGGCGGTGCTCGACACCGGCACCGGGCAGCGCTTCGGGCGGCGCGCGGACGAGCGGTTCCCGATGTGCAGCACCTTCAAATTTCTTTTGGCTGGAGCCATCCTGAAGCGGGTGGACGAGGGGCGCGAGCGGCTGGACCGGCGCATTCCTGTAACCAAAACCGATCTCGTTCCCTACGCCCCCTTCGCCGAAACCCGCCTCGATGGCCCGCCCCCAACGGTGGCCGAACTGTGCGAGGCGACGATGACGCTGAGCGACAATGTGGCGGCGAATCTGCTGCTGCCGGCGGTGGACGGCCCCGCCGGGCTGACCGCCTTCCTGCGCACGCTGGGCGACACGCAGACTCGGCTGGACCGCAACGAGCCGTCCTTGAACAGCGCCATTCCCGGCGACCCGCGCGACACCACCACGCCCACGGCGATGGTCCACAGCATGGAGCGGCTGATGCTGGGCGACGCCCTGACCCCGGCGTCGCGCGGGCAGCTCGTCGCCTGGATGGTCGCCAACCGGACCGGCGACAAGCGTCTGCGCGCCGGCCTGCCGAAGGGCTGGCGCGTCGGCGACAAGACCGGCACGGGCGTGCGCGGAACGGCCAACGACGTGGCCATCGTCTGGCCGGAGGGCAGGGCGCCGCTGCTGATCGCCAGCTACCTGACCGAGACGGCGGACGGCTTCAAGGAGCGGGACGCCATCCACGCCGGCGTGGCGCGGGCGGTCGCCGACGCTCTCAAGAGCTGATCCGAACCGGCCTCACCCCGCCGCGCCGAGATCCGGCATCCGCCAATTCCCGCCGAGATCGGCGTTGCGCAGCAGGAGGAACAGCTCGTCCTGCGAGCGGGTGACGGCGGTGTAGAGCCAGCGCCACTTGTGCTCCCGGAAGGCGGCGGAGTCGTCGAGCACGGTGACGGAGGGAAACTCCGATCCCTGGGCGGAATGGCAGGTGATCATCCAGGCCCAATCGAACTGCTGCACGTCCCGCTCCACCCGCGGGGCCTTGGTCTCGCCGCTGTAGTGGGCCTGGAACATCCAGGGGTGGACCATCAGCTTGCTGCGGGGCTTCACCTCGTCCTCCATATGGACGCCGAGCGACCACAGCCCGTCCTGCCGACCCCGCCCCTCCGCCGCCGGGCGGGTCAGCGTGCCGATCATGCCGTTGAACAGCCCTTCCTCGCGGTCGTTGCGGCGGCAGATCACCCGCTCGCCGGCCTGGGGCATCACGGTGTCGAAGCCGTGGCGGGCGCGGATGCGCCGGGTGAAGTCGGTGCGGACGCGGTGGGTGCCGCAGATGGTCTGGGTGTCCACCCGCAGGGCCAGCGGCTCCGTCACCCGGTTCAGCGGCAGGACATGGGCGTTCCCGGCGGTGCCGAAGCGCCGCGGCAACTCCTGTCGGCGCAGCAGGTGGGCCAGCCGGATCACCGGGCTCTCCCTTGCGGTGCGGTGCGGCTCGACCAGCCGGAAATCCGGCTCGCCCTTGGTCAGCGTGCCCTGGCCGGTCACCGGGGGAAGCTGGTAGTCGTCGGCGATCATCAGGATTTTCTTGCCGGAGCGCAGCAGGTCGCCCGCCACATCGTCCCCGACCATGGAGCCTTCGTCGCAGACGATCAGGTCGGCCTCGGCGAACTTCCCCTCCGACCGGCGGGCGAAGAACAGCTCGCCCGTGTCGTCGTCCTGACGCGGGGCGTAGATCAGGGAGTGCAGGGTCGCCGCCCGGTCGATGCCCTTGCGGCGCAGCACCTGCGCGGCCTTCCCCGTGGGCGCCCCGACCACGAAGTTCTCCAGGTTGCGGCGTTCCTGAAGATGGTCGAGCGCGAAGACGGTCGTCTTGGTCTTGCCGGTCCCTGCCTCTCCGGCCAGCCAGAACATCTGCGGGGCCCCGGGGTCGGCGTACCAGGCGTCGATGGCCTGGATCGCCCGGAACTGCTCGTCGGTCGGGGTGTCGGAGGTGCTGGGCATGGAGCGCGGGGGAGGGGGCTGCTGGGCTGGAGGGCGGCTCACAGTAGCCTGACCAGGGGATGGAGGCCAAGGTTTGTGGGAATGGCGCAGATGTACGCGCTGGATCAGTTCGGTGGTCGGGCGACAGTTGCTTGAGTGCGGTGACGGCAACCTACCGTCAGATCAGGGGAGCAATGCAAGCGCCCCTCGGCAACACCAAACCGCACGGAGCCAATCCTCAAAGGCGTCAATGCAAAGCCTGACGGCTGCAATTTGCCACGGGCTGATTTTTCGTATGACTGATAACTAGGAATTATCATGAGTAACCCGTCGCTCTATGGGAAGTCTGAGCTTTCTGAAGCACATCCTGGTATTGATTTGTCAGGCCGCGATTTTGAATCTATTTATTTGTCAAAACCATTGTCATT
>NZ_QOKW01000012.1 GCF_008365375.1 Roseomonas genomospecies 6
TCTCCCGTCTCGGGAGAGGGTGCCTGCGAAGCAGGCTCTCGCGCTGGCTGGAAGCCAGCGCTGACGCGGCAGGCGGACCTTCGGTCCGCCGAGAGCGGGGGGGGGGCGGGGGGGGGGGGGGGGGGGGGGGGGGTTCCCCCCCCCCCTCCCGCCTCTCTGTGAACGAGAGCGCCATGGGAATCGCAACCATAGGGCACGTGAGGCGCGCCGAGCGGGCGCTGCTCCGAAGCAGCGAGGCCGAGCTCGATCGGCTCCTGGCGATGCCGATCGCGCAACGTCGGCAGGTGCCCGACGCCGTTCTTGCGTCGCTTGCCCGGTCGCACCGGCGCCGCTTTCTGGAAAGCCTGGCCGAGGGCGGCTTTACCGACGGCTACCGGGCGGCCGAGCGGCAGATCCGCCGTCGAAACGCCGAGGGGATCGGCAAGGCCGTCGTCTTCGGCGCGCAGAGCGCCGTTACCTGGGTCGATGCGCAAACCCGCGATGACCCGATCCTCCGGTCGGCCGTGGCGGGCGCGCGCTGGCTTGGCCCCCGGGTCGGTCGGGTTGCCCGGTGGGCGGCGCCGCACGCGGTCCGCCTTGCCATCTGGTCGGCGCCGCTGTGGGCGGTGCCATCCGTCGAGTGGCTGCTGATCAACAACCCCGCTCCGCGCGGGGGGGACGCGCTCCGGTGGGCCTGGCTGGCCAAAACCCTGGCGCCCGCGGTGGTGTGGTCGGGGCTGTCGTGGCTGGAGCGGGGCGGCCGGGCGACCGCGCGGCTGCCGATGACGCTGTGCCTCGGCTGGATGCTCATGCCGCTGTGGTCCGCGCTGCCCTACGAGGTCGGCGAACGCCTGCATCCGCTCTGGGCGTCCGATGGCGGCGTGGAAGGGGTCCTTCGCGAGCTCGACGGCTACCTTTTGACCGCGACGGCGATCACCGGGATCTGCATCGGCGCGACCGTGCGAGCGTGGACGCGCTCCGGGCACGGCGACAACGACATGCTGTGAAGGGGAATGAGATGTCAACGCAGGCAACGCGGATGGCGATGGCGTTGGCCCGGGCGGCGGCACGTCCGGTGCACTTGAGCGAATTCTTTGCGTTGGACACGCTGGCCGACGGCAGCGCGGTGGTGACGTCCAGCACGCTGGCCTACCTGGTGTCCATCGGCCGCATCGAGCGGGTGGCGCCGAAATGGTACCGGGCGGTTCCCGGAGCGAACTCGACCCCCGGGTCGTCCGACCATGCGCTCGACCTGATCGACGCGGCGGGCGGCACCCTGGGGGACGCCGAACTCGCGCGGGCGGGCATCAGGCCACCCGCCATCGAGTACCTCGAGCACCGTGGCCTACTCGAGCGCCGCCGAACCAAGCTGGTCCTCGCAGGCGAGTCCCTGGCGGCGCGCGAGAAGGTTCAGGCGGCGGTCGCGCGCATGGCCCTGGCGGCCAGCAAGATGGGCGGCGATGCGGACGCGGCGGCGAGCGAACCGGAGGGGGCCGAGCGGGTCAACTACGGCGTCAGGGCCTTGGACTTTGCGCGCTTGGCCGAGCGCCCGGTGCGCTTGAAGGAGTTCGTCAGCCGAGGCATACCGACCTCGGTGATCTACGCGCTGGCCGACAGCGGCCAGCTGCGGCGGGTCGGGCGCGGTGTCTACTCGTATCAGGCTGCTCAGCCGAAAGACGGCCCGCGCCAGCGCCGCCGTCGCGTCCTCCTGCGCCGCAAGGACTGCGCCACCACCAAAGCGCTCGACCTCGCCGAGGCGTCCGGTCGCCCGATCGACCTCGAGGCGTTCCGTGCGGTGGGGGTGTCGGTCGCGATCGTCTACTACCTGGCGCGCGAGGGGCGTCTGCGTCGGGTGTCCGCGGGCGTGTTCGAGGCGGTGTCCAAGGCGGAGCCCACCGTCGTCCAGCCTGTGTCGTCCAGCGACGAGGCTCTGACCCTCATCGCCGCCGCGGCTGCCCCGCTCATGACGTCGGAGCTTGCCGAGTTGGGCATCTCCGCCAACCGGGTGCGAGGCATGGTGCGCGCGGGCCGCTTGACGCGCCTGGACGACGGCCGCGTCCAGCTGACGGTACCGCCGATGCCCAAGCGCGCGAGCAGGGTCGGCAAGGTGCTGGCGATGGCGCACGCGGCCGCGCAGCGTGGCGAGCCGCTGCGGCTTGCCGACGTCGTGGCCGCAGGCATCACCGCGCAGACCATTCAGGATCTCGTCGACGACGGCCGCCTGGTGCGCACGGGGCGCGGACAGGTGGCTCTGCCGAAGCCCAAGGCGGCCGCCGTCGCCGCCCAGTCGGCGGGGCGTGACCTGCGCGGCGCGGTCCCCGCGAATGTCCGCGAGGCGGCACTGCGCCGTTCGTTGCGCGCCCGGATGCTGATGCCCGCCGGGCAGGATGAGGGGGAGGGCGCACCATGAGGACGGCGGTGGCGCTGGTCATCGCGCGGCGGGCGCAGCGGGCGCTCCGCCTGACCGAGTTCGAGGCCCTGGACGTGCCGCCGACGACCCTGCACTACCTGGTCCGCCGCGGTCGCGTGCAGCGTGGTGCGGATGGCCGCTACCAGTTCATCGAGGGCGCCCCACTGCCGCTGGAGACGGCGCTGTGGATGGCGGTGTGCGCGAACGGCGCGGCGGTCGGCGCGGAAAGGTTCACGCAGGCGGGTATCACCCGGTCCACGCTGTTGCATTTGACCCGCGAGGGCATGCTCGAGCGCGCCGGTGATGGGTACGCGGCGTCACCGCGCCTGCTTGAGTCCACCCGCGTCCCGCCCGTACCGGAGAGCGGTGCGCCTCCCGACCGACGGACGGCCGCCCTGGCACTGGCCGACGGCGCCCCCGGGCCGCTGCGCCTGCGCGACTTCATGCGGTCGGGCATTCCCGCGTCCACCGTGTACCGTCTCGTGTCCTCCGGGGCGTTGTGCCAAGTCGGCCGCGGTCGCTACGCACGGCCGCCCGGAGGCGGGCATCAGCATGCCGAGGCCTGACGCGGTACGCGCACCGACGTCGTACGCTCCGCGACGGCGACCGTCGTCGTGTTGGCCGAGGCGGCTGACGCACCGGTCCGCGACGCCTGTACGAAGCCGCCTCGGGGAAGCCGTCCCGCACGCCGACGGCTGCCCGCACCGAGGCGGATGTCCTGGCGCTGCTGCGGGGCGCCGGGCGGCCGCTCAGCGTCGGCCGATCTGGCGCGCCGTGGCGTTCCACGGCGGCGCCTCGGGAAGCTGGCGGCCGAGAGATTGCTGGAGGTGGACGCCGACGGTCGGTACACGGCGGCCAGATCATTGCCGCGGCCGCCCCGGGACCGTCTGCCGTCGCGGGCCGAGCGTCGCGCCAAGGCCGTGCCGGTCGTGCGAGCCGTCGGCGGTCCTGCGACCGGGCAGGACCTGGAGCGGGCAGGCTTCGGTCGCTCGATGATCCGTTGCCTGGAGCAAGCAGGGCTGATCGCGAGAGTCGGCTTCGGCAAGTACCTGCCAGCGGTGGTCGGAGAGGCCGAAACGCCCACCGACCGGGGACCGGCGCCATCGTGACCGCGGGACGGTACAAATCCTCATCGTCGCCACGTTACAAATCCTCATCGCTGCGGCAGCCCCGCCGAGAATCCTCACTAGGCGGGACTGCCGCGACCACGGCGCCTCCTCGCTCCATGCAGGTGTTGACAAGGACAACGCGCGCTTTAGCCTCCAGGGATTGCAGGCGGGGGCGGGATGGCCGAGGACGGGGACAAGCGCGGGCGTGGTCACGACAACATCGTCGGTCTCGACGCTGGCTTGGCGCGACTGGGCCGACGCCGGGCGCGCGCGGTCACGTTGCACCTCGACCCGGAGAGCGAGCGCATTCTCACCGCCCGCGCGCTGGGCGGCTCCGGCGACCTCTCCCAGGCCCTGGGCTCCCTTCTCCAGCGGTATGAGGCGATGGTGCAGGAAAGCCTGCCGCTGTTGAGCCTCCCGCAGTGGGATTTCGTGTTCTACGCGCTGCGGCCGCGGCCCGACCCGGACACCGGCGACCTGTCGGCGGCGTGGTCAGCTCCCGAAGCGCTCGACGAGATCCGGACGACTTCCTACCACGCCGACGGCTTCGGCGACCACGACGTGGCGATCGTCTATGGGATCCTCGACGGCCTGCGACAGACCGACATGCACGCCGTGCTCGACGCGGTCATGCGCTACCACGCGGCGGGTGAGGGCGCCCCTGGACGGCTGCGCGGCGTGGTTCCGCGCGACGCCGTACTTGGCTGGGATCGCACCGACGACCCGTGAGCAGCACCCGGTGACAGACTCGTCAATGTGCATTCAGGCGGCGGCAAGCGCCGTCGCAATGCGCCGCAGGCGCTCCAGGCCTCCATCCATCCAGGCGTCTTGACCTCGCCGATGCTCTTGCTTGAGCAGGTCGAGCGCGGCCACGGAGGCCCTCCGGGCGGGACCACGCAGCACCTTCCGGGCATCGACCAGCAGGGCGGGCACCGGACGCAGGATATCGGGCACGTCATAAATGTCAGAGGGGTCATCGATCGCCGCCGCCAGATTCATCAGCCGTACGACTTCGGCGAGCTCAGGGCGCGGTGCCAAGGGCGGCGTCACGCGAGGCAGCCCGCATAGCCGCGCCTCGCTCCAGGCGAGGCGGTCCAGCGCCAGCAGGACGGTCCTGGGAGCTTCGCCGCGGCGCGCATAGGTCTTCAAGGTGCGGTAGGTGACACCGAGCATGACGGCTACGGCGTCCAAGGGCAGGTCAAAGCCATCGAGCCATGCCTGAATGTCGGCGGGGTGAGTGGTCTGCACAGGCATCAGGGAGCCTCCCCATCCAGGAAGCGCCCAATGTCCACGCCAGCGCCGATGGCGATCCAGGCCAGCAGCGCCCACTGCACCAGCAGGACCATTTCCCAGCGCGGCAGCGCGCGGAGCTTGGCAACCAAATCCCCCGTTGCGGCATCCTCGTCGTCGGCCAGCAGATTCCCCAGCAGAGCCCCACGCCAGGCTTCCGGGGGCGTCTGGTGCATGGCGACGCCGTTCAATGCGTTGAGCACCCGCCGCCGCTCTTCGCGGTCCAAAAGCGGCTCGTAGGCCTCGGTAACGGCGCGGTGAGTGTTCATAGCCAGCGCCGCGGCGAGCGACCGGTTGCCACCGGTGACGGCGGTCATGCGGTCAATCCAGCCATCAACCTTGGCGTCGAGGTAGAGGGCGACGGTCTTGCCGCCGTCCACCGCCTTGGGACGTCCCCGGGCCATTACGTCACCCGCCGATGTTGGCCTCGGCCGAGGTGATCGGCCAGCTGCTCCATCAGGGTGTCGACCCAGCCGCCGAGACGGGCATCGACGTGAACCGACCAGGCGCACGCGGCGACTTCGCCGTCGTAGGCGGCAAGATCGGCGATCGGCGCGCCGTAGGTGTCTAGCCAAACCTCTTGGTCTTCGAGGTGGGGTTCGGTGGCGAGCTTGCGCTCAGGGTCGTAGGCGTCCGAAAGCAGCGTCACCCCGACGGCAGCGATCGGACCGTCGTCCATCGGGATTGCGCCGTCCTGGACCAGGCGCGCGATGACGCGCGGCGCAGGGTAGCCGTCCACCAGCTCGGCCACCCAGTTCACGCCCTGATTGGGCCCCAAAACGCAGGGACGGTCAAGAGCGGCCATCAGCAGGTCGCGGACCTGTTCACGGATGAGCGCCTCAAGGAGCGTCGCAGAGTTCGACATCGGTCATCTCCTTCGGATGTCGGTTGCGGGAAGCCCTCGAGGGGGACTGGAGCAGGTGCCGGTGACGGTGCGTGTTTTTCTTATAGAAATATTATAGAAATCCATGCCGCGAATATCAAGGGGTCACCCGAGGCGCCGCAGGACATCGGCGTAGCGGCGCTCGATGAGCGCGATGGTGGCGGTCATGGCCGGTCCTTCCGATGGTCTGCCACCACGCTCCCATCACCCCGGCTAGGAATTCCATGACGCTTACATCGACACGCGGCGCTGCTCGACGCGGCTGCTGAGGCGCGGCATGTCGGCGGCGTCCATCATCTGCGCGAACCGGACCGCCTCGTCGTGGTCCTCGAACCGGAGCATGGTGCGGATGTCGCGGCGCTCGAGCACGTTCAGCGGGCTGCCGAAGGAGACGCCCTCCAGACCTCGGCGGCTGCCACGCGGATCGGCCAGGTATCCCGACGGCAGCTTGAGCACCGCGGCGCATAGGTACTGCACGCCTGCGGCCGTCAGCAGCGTGCGGTCCGTCGCGGGCGTGACCGCCAGCCCAAGGCGCGCCGCCATCTCGCTCTTGGCCGCCCAGAGGATGTGGCCGTGCCGCATCGCGTGCTCGACCGCGTTGTGAGCAGAGCGCGAGCGATCGAAGCTGCGGTTGGCCTCCAGGACCTCCTGCCAGAGCAGGTCGACGAAGCGGGGCAGTGTCAGGTCCCGCCAGCCCGAGCTGGAGCAGGCGCTGATCAGGTCATCGACCTTGGCCGTCCATTCCTTCTCCGTCTGGAAGTTCCAGGTGTTGGGGCAGCGGTCGAGGATCATCACGATCAGCGTGCGTATGGCCCGGAGGTGCGCCAGCGGACGCTCATGCTCGGCGAAGATCCGCTCCATGGCGCCGTAGTCCCTGCTCCCCTTCAGCGCCCGGCGTTCGTCGTGATGGCACGCCAGGATCTCCCACAGGTCGACATCGGCGATGTCCAGCAGGCTGCGCGGCCGCGCGAATCCTCCGCCTTCGACCAGGAACCGGAACAGCCAGCCGCGGCCGTAGCCGACGTACTCGATGACGAAGGCGAGATCGCGCCACAAGACGCCATGCAGGGCCTCCAGGAAGCAGGCCCGGATCCGTTTCGCCGCCGCCTCCAGGTGGTGGTCGCTCGTCGGTCGGTCGCTTGGCGACCAGCCCCAGCTGACCGCCAGGGGCTTGCCGAGCGCCCGGGCGGGGAGGCGCTCGACCAAGCGGTCGACCTCCGCCTTGACCTTGGCGTCGGACAGGCGACGGCCGATGAAGTTCGCGCGCAGGTCCGCGTACGCCCCGACGGCTTGGCGGCGAACGGCCTCCCAAGAGGCCTCAATCTCGGGCTCGAGCCAGGACTTTGCGTTCATGTGTCCCCCTCCGGGTTGGGCACAAGACCAAGTGGCGCGCCGACCGCCGTGCCCGTCGGCGACCGCCAACCGAACCGCTTAGAACCAAGTCAAGACCTCGTCGAGGGGGCGCAGAATCCGGACCTGACGGCTGAACCCAATCTGGGCGATGGTCTCATCCCCGTCCTCGTCGGCGTCGGAGAGCGCCTGAAAAGCGCCCGGACGCACCGCGTGGCGCTTGCCGTCGACGTCCTTGAGAAGGATGAACCCAGCGACCCGCTGCCCGTCGGTCATGTCAGACATGCCAGCCTCCTGTTGCGAGTGTCGCACGAACATAACGCGAACTCGCAACGGCTGTCACCTGGGACGGAAGTCATATCGGGCGTGATCTGCACGCAGGCAGATGCAGGCACCAGGACTTCTGTCTGACCTTCAAGGACTTGGCGATCAGAGGCTCAAAGGTGGGAAGGCGCCTTCAACCTTCGTTGCTTCGGAACACGCCCCTCGGAGGAGAGGCGAAGCGCCAATGGCAGGGAGGTCACCGAGCGCAGCCTGAAGAGCGGGTCGTCGCCATTCCTGATGGGGGAGACCTTCGGGGCACCTGCTCACCGCGGTGCCGTCCGGCGGCGCTCCGGTCCTGGGCGACGGTTCGGTCAGCTGGGGCGGCAAGACCACCTCGGTGGCGCTGACCAACTGCTTGTCCTGGGCCAACAGCCTGGTCTGCATCGCCCCCTGCGAGATCGTCCGCTTCGTCGGCGCGCCGGGAGAAGTTCGAGCCCAAGGTCTATTGGCTGGACGGCAATCCCGAAGGCGACATCAACCCGGGCACCACCGTGTCCAGCCCCTGCTCGGCGTCCGGGTCGCCGCGGCGCTGAACCTGGCGCCGACCGCGGTCCCCCCTTGCGCCGTCGCCCCCGCCGTCCAGGCTGATGCGGAGCCCGAGCCGCCGCTGGTGCCGCCCGCGAACGAGAAGTTGGCCGCGGCGCGCCACTGGCTGCGCGCCATGCGCGAGCTGTCCCATTCGGTCAGCCTGTGAAACGGTGGGGCGGGGCGGCCGCGGTCCTCAGTTCCGGTTCAGCCCGAAGTCTCGGGTGAACAGCTTGCGCTTCCAGCGGGCCTCCATCGCGAGGATGTCGGCAATGGACGCTGAGGACGCGGCCACCTCGAGGATGCTCACATGGTAATCGGATGGCGGCACCTCACGCATCCCGATGTTCCCGCCATGCCCCGTGCTCACGTACGCTTCCCACCTCCCCCAAAATCCGCTCTCTCCGGACGCGGAGCCGACGTAGCGCTCGCCCGTGTTCGGGCACACAAGCAGGTAGACGCCGTTCACCGCGGCCAGCGCGCCCTTCCAGGCGGCCGGAAGCGCACGCAGGCCACTGAGCTGGGCGGTGAAGTCCATGAACCCGGGGAAGGGCGGCTCGTACCGGGCGCGGCTGATTTCCAGGATGAGCTTGTTCTGGTTGTCCGGGCGCTGCACCCAGGTCCGGGCGGCGGGGCCCCAGTCGATGACGACGCGGCCGTGCAGATCTTGAAGCATGGGGCTGCGGCGCAGGTCGTACTGGTGCTGCCCGGACACGTCTTCCCCGGTCAGGCGATCAGGGGTGCCCTGGGGGACCGTGCTGCACCCGTGATTCTCGTACATCCCGATGAAAACCGTTTCGCCCACCGGGGTCGCCACGAAGGCGGCGATCAGAGCCACGTCGGCGAAGACAGGGCGCTTCTGGACGCTCTGGTAGCTCTCCAGGCGGCCGTCGTCCAGTATCCAAGCATCGTACGGGCTGAGGGCCGTCTTGAATCGGGTGTCCTGGTGCCTGACCAGGCGGACGGTGGACAGGTCCAGGTCGCGGTTGCACTCCAGCAGCAATGCGTTGAACCCGGTCATGTGCCCTCCTTCTCCTTAGGGTCTGCCCCGACCAAGGAGTATGCCTGCGTCGGCGCGCCGTGTCGGCCATCGTGGAGCGTGCTCTCAACCGACGCGACCCTCCTGTCACCGAAGGCCGCGGCATGCGCGCCTTCAACTTTCCACTCTGCGCTGACCCGTCTACGTTGTTCTCGCACCGTGGCTTTCGGGGGCGAGGCGCCAGGATGAGTGACGAGCTGATCGCGGACAGCGGCACCAACGACAAGGTGTCGAACGAGCGGAAGAACCTGAATCGGCTGGCAGGCGAGTTCCTCGTCGCCTCGCGTCTGACGCAGCGTGGTTACATGGTCAGCCTGCAATGGGGGACGACCATCGGGTACGACATTCTGGCCTTCGACAAGAGCGGCAACGTCGCCTTCATCGAGGTGAAGTCCTCGGCCAGCTACAAACGCGCGTGGATTCTCCAGAGCAAGTACGCTACTCCGGAACGTGACGCCATCGACACGTCCAGGCGGTTCATCTGCTGCGTTGATTTGGTCACCGGGCAACGCGAGCCCGACGTGTACATTTTCCCATGCACCGTCGTTGCGCAGGGAATGCGCTACTTCTTTTCGGGGAAGTTCCCGAATTCCCCGTCCTACCATCTTTCACTGGACAAGCGTCCACAGGGCAGCGGCCGGAACGCGACCTGCCCAACAGTCGGGGAGCACATCGAGGCCCACCGATATCTTGAGCACTACGACGGACTGGGGCTGACCCCCATGCTCCGCTGAGCCCGTGCGCGTTCGTCAGGCCTTGCCGAGGGTCGCAGCGACAAGTCCAGCGACGAAGGGGGTCACGGCGACACCGGCGGCGGCCGCGCGATCGGCCAGCGCCTGCTTGCGGGCGGCGGCGATTGGAACCCGGATGACCGGTGCGGTCCGCGGAGCCACAGGAGCCTCGGCGGCCTCGACGTCGCCGTCGGCGACGATGTCGGCCAGCCAGCGGTTCAACGGCTTCCCCGCAGCTTTGGCGGCCTGCTTGGCCTGCTCGGCCAAGTCGGGATGCAAACGGACCCCCAGCGTGCCGTCGGCCTGCTCGAAGCACGTCACCTCGCCGTCATAGGGCAGGCTGGCACGCCAAGCCGCCAGCGTGTCCCAGGGCGTCAGCACCATGCGGTCGGAGACCGCCTCGAAGAAGCCGCCACGCGGCGCCCGGTACAGCCGCCGCATGCCCCACGAGCTCCGATGCTCTGCGACGGGCTCGGCCGTCTCGGTGTCGAGCATGCGGGTCCCGATCCGCATCCGCACCGGTGGCACCTCGCTCATGTTGCGCAGCAGGTTGGCTGCCCGGTAACGCCATTCCCGCGGCGCCAGGGTGACAGCGCGCAGGACGACGGCGCGGCCAGGCGCATCATCGGCTTCGGGTGGCATCGCCGCGGTCAGGAACAGGAAGGCTGAACGGGCTCTGAGCTTCTCGACGCCGTCCTTGGTGTCGATCGGGATGCCTTCCCCCTGGATCAAAGGCCCGTCCAGGATCCAGCCGCGCTCGGCCGCGTAGACGAAGGCGGCGGCGAGCATGACGGCGTTGTCCTGCGGGAGCGCCTTGCCCTTCCAGAGCTCCCAAGCGGCCCAAGGGTTGATGGTCGACTTCGGCATTGGCGGGTTCTGCATCAGGTGGAAGCGGGCTGACCGGCTCTCATCGGTCCGCTGGCGAAAATCACCCGGCGGCGCGGTGGGTGGCAACCTGGTGCGCCCGGATTTCGGCGATGGCGTCACGGACCTCCTCGACGGTCGTCACATGGAAGTCGTCGATTGCATCGCCCGCGATGCAGCGGCCTTTGGCATCCACAGCCCACACCGGAAAGCCAGCGATGTCGTCCGGGACCTGATGGCTGAACAGCATGTTGCCCAGATCGATGTGCTCATCCGTGTGCTCGACCTCGGCCTTTAGGTCCTTCAGCAGTCTGAGCAGACGTCCCGCGTCATGCCCGTCCCAACCCTTGATGGCGGCGACCCGGGTGCGGACGGCCAGATCTGTACCGTCGATGGTCAGGACCTTCTTACCGGTGCCGATGGCCGCTACGGCACCGTTCGGCAGGGATCCATCCCGGTTGGTGGCGACCTCGCGCAGGCCTTTGGGCAGCGCCTCACCGTCGCTCTCAGCCACGAACCAGACATCGTAGCAGGCAATCTGCCCCCACTCGGCGATACCGACACCAGCCCGCACGGATTCGGCAACAACCGCATCCTCCAGGCGTGTCTCGACGTCGGCGCCGAGCTCGATGGCGCCGATCAGCACCCCTTCCTGGCTGAAGGTGATGCGATGGGTTGGACGGTGGGCGTCGGTCAGACTGTGCATGGCGTGGGTCTCTGTTCGAAGAGCAGTGTTGCCTCCAATATGCACGTTGAAAACAACACACACAAGGGCGACTTGCGCGAAAGTGCGATCTTTTTCAATGCGTTACGGTTGTCAATTTGCCGAGCCTTGATGGGCGTTCCGGCTTGGCGGGGTGGTCGGCCGGGACACGGCACGCACCCCTCGGGCCTTCTGCTGCGCACAAGGGGGAGCGCCGCTGCGCGGACGTCACCGTCCGTTTTCCGGGAATGGCCTGCCCGCGGAGAAGACCCGCCACCCGAGGACCCGCCGCTATGGATGCCGTTGCCCAGCTGGAACGGATCGCGCTCGCCCCGTCATGAAACCCACCGCGCTGTTCAGCGGCAACATGGGGCCCCGGCGGCGGCGTTCACGCATGAGGGCGGCGTGGCGCTGCACGGTGTCGGCGATGGCGTTGAGCAGGTGCATGGTGGCCTACGGTGTGTTGGGGCCTGATCGGCGTTGGGCAGGTCGGCGAGCAAGCGGGTAATGGCACGCTCGGTTACGAAGGGATACCGTTCGGTTCAGTTCAGGATGTGCTCGGGACGCAGAATGCCGCGCAGCGGATCGGACGGGTCTTTATCCTCCTTGGCCCAGTACCGCTGGGCGACATCGGCGATCGCCAGCATCTGCTCCGCGGTCAGGCTCGACAGCCACGTCTTCACCTTGCCCATGTCGGTCGGGCTGACCGTCCCTTCGGCCGTGTACCAGATCGTCGTCCGCATCGCCTGCGGGTCTGGCGAGTAACAGATCGGCATCGTCTCGCCGTCCCAATCGTCGAAGTCGGGCATCTCGCCTTGGAGGGCGGTCAGCGCCAGCATCCATTGCCAGCGGGTCATGCTCGGAAGAGCCTCCTCGACCAGCACCTCGTAGCGCGCCAGCACATCGCGCAGGGCGTCCGAACGGCCGCTCCGGTTGCGAGCGTCGATACTCGCCAACGCTTCGGCGGTCAGGTTGAAGCTCACCACCCCTTGGTTGTCCTTTGGGAGTTTGCGAGGGCGACCACGGGGGCGCTTCGGCTTGTCTGGCGTGCTGCTCATGGCGTTCCTCCTGCAATAGATGGCCTGAATCCAAGATTGATCTGCCAGCGGTCAGTGGCAATGATTTTTTATTAAATAAATCGCTTGCGGTTGTATTCTCGCCGCCGTATATCTTGAGCGTATGCCACGGCCCGTGGTCATTCAGGCGACGCCGAGCAGGCGGGTTTCCGGTTCCAACCATCCAGCTAGGGAGAACCCCCATGCGCATCCTCGCCGCCTGCGACGCCGTCGACGTCATCATGAGCATTCTGGGGCAGCCGACTGACGTCTGTTGCGCGACCACTCAGACGCTGAAGAAGTTTCATCTGGAGATGGCTATGGCCATGAGCCTTGGCTGGGCAACCGCTGAGGACATGCACGTGGCTTTGCGGGATGACATCGAGATCGAGCGCCCGTTCAAAGGGAAGGCATTTGCCCATCACATCGCAGCGATCACCGGGGTCAAGCTGCCGGATTGGACTCTGCTGCAAGCCATCATCGTCGCGGCACCCGAGGTGCTTGTGGCCGAGACCGAGGACGAAGGGATCCTGGTCGCTGTGGCCCTGGAGGTCGACCGCCTTCGTGGCCGCAAGTGGGCGTACGACAACGGCGAGGTGCACGGCATCGCGCTCGACCTCGAGCATCTTGGCGGCCATGACTTCGACTGCACCGTTTCCGAATTCGCGGACTATAACCGTACCATCTGGATCGAGAACAATGCCGAGGAGGCGCTGGCTTTCCTGAACGGAGACTTGGCTGAGCTGAACCACGTGGTGGACAACTTCGACACGGATTGGATTGCCAACTACGTGTCGCCAGAGCAGCAGAATATCCAAGGCGACCCGAGCTACGACAGCGGCGTCTATTACAACGGTGTCGGCGTCGAGGTTTGGCCGCGGGCCGTCCGCTACACCATCATCGACCGCAACAACAACGTGATCCGCAAGGTCATTAATATCGACACCGCCACATACCGGAAGCTGAGTACAGCCATGCGCGTGCATGCGTACGGAGACGCTCAGCGCGTGGTCGAAGCCAAGCGCATCGTCCCGCTTGAGATCCATTGAGCGCAGGGCGCAGGCAGCCGAGATTCGTCACGGCGTCAGCCCGAGGCTCGTAGAGCGGGTGCGTCAGATCCCCGCTGCCGATGGCCATTCGATAGCGGAATGGCTGTGGCGGTTGATGGGCATGGTCAGGCCGCCGAGCTCATGGCTTTCCGGGCCGCCGCCTCGGTGCAGACGGTCCGGATGCGTTCGGCGACGTCATCCTCTACACGGCGCTCACCCGCTTCCAGGTAGGCGATCTGGCGCAGACTGAGACCGACTTTGGCGGCGAGCTTGCCCTGCGTCAGGCCAGCAGCCGCGCGCAGACGGCGCACTTCGGCGGCGTCCATGGCCCCGTGAGCTTCGCGGTACGCAGCCCGGTACAGTGCCCTGGCGACACCCTTCGACCAGGTAGTCGGCTGGCCACCGTCCATCAGCAGGATGGCCGCACGCATCGCGTAGGCCGCGTGCTCCTTGCCATCGGGCAGCGACGCGGCGATGGCGTCCTCTTCGGTGAGGCTGTCGAGTTCGTAGCCCGCTTGGCGCAGCTGATCCAGCACCCGGTCCGCTTCGAGTTCCGCCTCTTCAGGCCTGCCGCCGTACGACAGCCAGTCGCGCAGACCGCTGGCCACGGCGAGCGCGGCGTCGCGCTCGAGCCGCGGCACCTCCGAGCGCTTGATTTCGACCGCCGCGGGCAATGCGAACGGCAGGTCCCCAGGGAACTTCTCCAGCTCGATGACGGTCCGGGCAATGGAGCGCTGCGCCTCGGACGCACGGCGCCACACGTCGAGCTCGGCCGCGTAGACCTTTCTGTCGATGGCCGCCTTGTCGGCCGACCGGCTCGCCGCAGCGCCGCGCCGCGGCAGCCTCCGGTAGGCCTCAACCAGCTTCGTGGCCGACTGGACTTCCGAACGGGTCGGGCAGCGCGACGTGTCCATGTTCCCCTCCATCAAGCTCGCCAAGCCATTATGCACAACAGCAGTTCATTGGCAATGCTACCCTATGTTTATATGCCGTTCGATGCACATTATTTGTTCACATCATCCAGCAGTTCAATTCCCACTGATTGTGCGAGTTCACTTTTGTGCAGATGGTCGATGCGGTGCAGGCACGGAATGGTGCCGCTAGCGGCGCCTGCCGCTCGCGGCTGGCGGCTATGAACTGAGTTTGTGCATATTCGCCAACCAGGGTGTCGCGCTCCTGCCCGCGCCGCCCTTCCGGGGTGTGAGGGTACGCGCGCGAGCGCGCGTTCTATTTATTTATGGGTTCGTCGTTGAACGCCCGCGCTTACACGGTGGGGCGCTGACCGCTGTCTCGTATCGAGGAAGGGGCCGGGACGGCCTCGCCGTTCGCGCGCATGTCCTCGACCGTCTCTGCGACGAGCAAGCGAATGCCACGCAGCGCCTCGATCTCGTCCTCGCCGAGCCAAGAGAGGCTGGGGAACTCCAAGCAGGTGGCGACGTGCTCGTTGGCCTCGGAGGACCAAGCGACACTGTAAGTGTAGCGATCAACTGGCATCCAAGCACCCTTCAATACCTAGCGCCAACAGAGCCATATTTATTGCCTCAGAGCGCGTCCGCCCAGACGAGGACGCGGGCGACGTCTTCGGGCCACCACGCGCGGCCGCTGCCGTTCGGGATGAGGCGGGCGTTGAGCGCGGCGGCGATCTCTTCGGGTGTCGCCAGCCCCGTGGCGCGCAGCTCAGTGAGGATCGGCTTCAACCCCTCGACCCAGCCCCTCCGGTTCCAAGGCACGCTCACCGTTTTGACCCCGTCGGCTTCGGCGATCCAATCGAGGAGACGGCGAACGTCCGCCCCAGACCAGGTGCCGCCACGCTCGCTCGGGATGCTCCGCACGTTGAACTCGGCGGCCAGCGCGGCTGGCCCGTCGATGCCGTCGGCGCGCATCTGAGCAACAATGGGCTTGAGCTCGCGCACGCGCTCGAGCGTGTTCCGGCGGCGCGTGTCAGCGGCCTTGAGGCGGCTGTGATGGCGTTTGGCGGCGGCTTCCTCGGCGGCGTCGACGAGGTCGACGCCCGGATTGGCAAGGTCGCCGAACTCCCGGAACTTCATGGCCTGGGCGGTCTTCGGCCCCCTGCCCTTCCCGCTCGCGGCAACGGCGGCCGGGCGCTTCGAAGCCGTCACGACGGGCTCGCCCTCGCCACGTTGCAACGGATGGCCGCTGACAGTCACCACCATATGCTTCCGGGGCTCGTTCATGCGGCGGCCCTTTCCTTGGCCCGGGTTTCGGCAGCCATGGCGATGAGCAGCCGCCGCACGCTGCCTTGGTGCCAGCGCTTGCCGCGCGGAGTCGGGATATCGCGGCTGTTGAGCTCGTCAGCCAGCGCCTTTTGCGTGGTGATGCCCTTGTCGGTGCGCAGGTGCTCGATGAGGTCCCGCAGGTCGGCCACCTGCGCGGCGAACCGCTCGCGACGCGCCTCGGCCGACCGCTTGACGGCGGTCGCCCTGCCCTTATTGCCCGCGACGATCGCCGCCTCAGCACCGCGCACGGCCGTGTTGGCGAACCCCAGCCGCTTGCCGCGCTCCTTCAGGGCGCCGAGCGCCGCCTTCGTCCGCTGCGAGATGATGTCGCGCTCGTGCTCGGCCAGCGCCGCCATGATGTGAATGACCATCTTGTTGGCAGCGGGCACGTCGCAGGCGAAGAACTCGGCACCGGAGTCCATCAGGGCCGAGATGAACGCCACGTTGCGGCTCAGGCGATCGAGCTTCGCGATGACCAGCGTCGCGCGGTGGATGCGGCAGGCCCGCAGCGCGGCCGCGAGCTGCGGGCGGTCGGCCCTCTTACCCGATTCCACCTCGGTGTAGCTGTCGACCAGCCTGCCGCCGACGGACGCGACGTAGCGCTCGGCGGTCGCCTGCTGCGCCTCGAGACCGAGCCCGGACTTTCCCTGTTTGTCCGTCGAGACGCGGTAATACGCCACGAACTTCGGAGCCTTGCCCGTTTCGGTAGCGAACGTCACTCGATGCACTCCCATAAGGCGACTTGTCAACAAAAACGCTTGAGAGCCTACGGACGTAGGCGCTGGTGCGTTTTATGGATGGTTTGCCCAGACGCTGACAAGCGTCAACGGGGCAGGGGGCTCCACCGGCATTTTCCGAGACATGTGTGTCGTTCAACACACATGCGCATTGAAGGTCTTGTGCGCTGTTCCCTGCACATTGCATCTTGGCGGCTCGTGCCTTATCGTGCTCACATGCAGTTGAGGCGTTTTATGCGCCATAGTAAGTCTATGTGGGCAGGGAGCATGTGCGGTGCTGACGAATGTGATGGCGGATGATATCGTGCAAGCGAAGGGACTTGTGCAGGCGTACGCCCGCGTCCCAGTGCGTGGCGCTGTGACACATCCCGCTCCGCCGCCATCGGTCGCCCGCGCCATCGAAGCCTGCCGCGAACTGTGGAACGGGGCAACGCCGCTGGTCCAGGCGCTCGCGATCGCACTCATCGAGGCCGACCCCGACTCCCTGGGCGCCGCCGCGCTGAACGGGGCGCCGCTGCCGCGTGGCCACGCCGACCGCGACGACGTGGTGAGCATCCTCGCGTCGGAGATCACATGGCACGCGCTGACCGATGACCTTGACCAGGACTTCGCGCTGCTCGCAGGCGAGGACGCGGAACGGGCTCGCATGGAATCCCTGGCGACGGAGGTCGGCGCGGCCGCCGACGGTGTGCTGGACAAGCTGACTAAGTTGGGCTTCGACACGAGCGGGATCGGCGTCGAGGACGTGGTCGCGACGGTCGTTTTTGTCGACGACCAGGACGCCGCGCACGCGGCTCGTCACGTCGTCGCCGCGCTGTACGAGGGCAGGCGGACGCCTCTGGCGCTCGGACTGGCTCAGGCGGTGGCGGGCTGGACGCAGCGCGGCGTCTGGGGAGCGCTGGCGCCGGACGAGTTGCGCGGCCTGCGCAAAAAGGCTGGCCTGACGCAAGCGCAGCTGGCCGCAGCGGTGGGGAAGGGGTTGCGGACGGTCGTCAGCTGGGAGCAGGGCAGGGGACGCATCGACCCGGTGACGGCTGCCCGGATCCGCGCGGCGTGCGCCACGCACACGGTGGCGGCCATAGCCGCAGCCGAGGCGGTCCAGGACAGCTACTGCGATACGTCGAGTTGACGCCGCCGACGTCTGTGACCCAGACACCCTTGCGCAGGGCAGGGTCCTCCACCGGTTGATCGCTGGGGGCGCATGTGGTGAAAGGGCTGGCGAGTGGCCGCTGCACGTCGACCAGCTGAATAAGTCCAACCGGGCTAGTTCTCTAAGCATACTCCTCAAAATCAAAATAATGTGGTGGTCGGATTCCGCGATCGGCATACTGCGGAACCATGCCAATCCGCCGTGAATCTCGGTATCACTACCCCATCGACTGGCCACTCATCAGCCAGCAAGTTCGCTTTGGGCGGGCGCGAGGACGGTGTGAAGGCTGCGGGCGGCCGCACGGCCGTGAGGTGAGGTGCTTGCCCGATGGCCGCTGGTACGACACCGACGGCGGAACCTGGCGAGACCACCGCGGCCAGCCCGCGGCATGGCCTGACATCGTGGAGGCGTGCGCGGTCAAGAGGTCGCGGGTGATCCTGGCGGCATGCCACCTCAACCACGACCCCACCGACAATCATCCAAACAACTTGAAAGCGCTGTGCCAGCGCTGCCATTTGTTCCATGACCGCGAGTATCACCGTAAGCAGTATTGGATAACGATCATGCTGCGGCGCGCGGTCGGAGACCTTTTTTTGGGTGCCTATCGGCGTTGGTAGAGGGCGACATGGCGCGCATCGCCGTCATGAGCGACACACACATGGAACACGAAACATTTCGATGGGCCCACTGCACGGCCTGTGGCTCCACGCTGTCCAGCCGCCATGCCCGAGAAGGCGCCCGGTGCCACTGCGGCCGGTCGGCGATCAAGGTCCAGGGGACGATGCGCCGCCTCGTCGGACCCGCGGAATGGCTGCCGCCACCCACCCCAGGCTGGGGCTTCGAGGTGGGACGCGCCGGTGTGGATTTGGTCGTGTTGGCGGGCGACATCCACCGGGGCGCCGAGGGGATCGCCTGGGCCGCCCAGGAATTTGAAGGCATCCCCACGGTGTACGTCGCGGGGAATCACGAGTTCTATGGCGGCGAACTCCACAGCGGTCTCGAGGATCTGCGCGCGGCCGCCGCGAAGACCAGCAACGTTGCCTTCCTTGAACGCTCGGCAAGGACGTTCCAGTTGGACGGCCGACCCGTCCGGGTGCTGGGCGCGACGTTGTGGACCGACTACGAACTCAACGCGCCCCCCGACTTCAACGCCGTGCAGCGCTTGCGCGCGGTGGATGAGGCGATGATGACGGCGGAGGAAAAGCTCAACGACCACCGCCTGATTGAGATTCGCGAATCCTTGGTGAGAAGGCCCTTCCGCGGGCGCGATGCGCTGGCGTTGCACCAGACGACGGTCGACTGGCTCGATGACGAGCTGCGGCGCTCCGGGTCCGATGACGCCGTGATCATCGCCACGCACCACGCCCCCGCGCGCGGTTCGGACCTGCCGCCCCACCAAGCCAGCGGCCTGTCGCCAGCGTTCGTGAGTGACCTGGAGGATCTGGTCCGCGAACACGAGCCAGTGTTGTGGGTGCATGGGCATACTCATACCAGCTGCGACTACATGGTCGGTGCAACGCGGGTCCTCAGCAACCAGCGCGGCTATCCCGACGAGCCCGCGGCCGCGCTCTTCAGGCCGCTCGTGGTGGACATCTGAGCACGCGCACAGCGTCGACATCCGGCGGCGCATCAGCCGATCGTCCATAGGCTGGACATTGCGCTTTATCCCTGTAAGGTTCGGCATCGGCGCGACCAGCGACGCCTTCCAATCCTTCTGCGGCCCATCATGACCATCAACGACGACATCGACCTGCCCGAACGCTTTGAGAAGGTGCTCGGACCGAAGTGGCGCGAGAAGCTCGCGTATGCTCTGGAAACAGAGGTTTCAGGAGACGCCGTCTGCCTGGTTGCCGTGTTGGAATTCCTTGAGGACACCCGTGCCAGCGATTGGCCCAGCCGCTGGCAGGCCATGCGCCTCGCGTTCGGCGACAAGACCTTCGACCCAAAGTACGACATGCCGTACTTCCAGGACCGTTATGAAGCCCCCGGTGTCAACGGCACCGAGGTCATCAACGTCGCGACGGGCGTCCCGAACTGGCTTCTGAATGACATCGCTGAACGGCGGACGACCTTTGACGAGGCGGTGTCATGGTGGCAACAGTGGGGTCGCCGTTTCCACATTGCCTGGTGCGAGATGGTCGAGCTCACGGTGCTTGGCCATGATCTCCCCGACCCCGGTCCGCTGGAACATACGACGACAGCCGACGCGGTGCAAAAAGCCGTGTTGTTGATGGAGGCGACAGCCACGGAGCACCGCACGAAAGGATGGCGCTCTTCAGCAGACAAGGCGTCCGACGGCGGCGAGGCCTGACCTCGCCGCCTGACCTTAACGCCGTCGCCAACGGGCCCGGAGCGTCAGGCGAACTCCAGTAGCGCTTCGTGCACCAGCCACTCATCGGCCAGTTCGAACGGGTCAATGTCGGCACTGCTGGTGTCGATCAGCGCCGACATGTACGCGAAGACGTGGTTGATGCGCGCGCGGAAGACCGCATCCAACTCGCCGAACACGCCGCCCGGTTCGCCGATGTGGGTCTCGTGCACCACGGCGGCCAGCCTGCACAGGTATGCCGCGGAGTCCGGGTCGAGCGAGCGGTGCGCGCGGGCCAGAACCAGCAGCGCCTCGCTTACGCTGCGCGAATCTCCGTAATCTTGCGTCGAATCGTCGCCGTACTGGTCGAGACAGTAGAGATGCGTGCCTTGGCAGAAGGCGACCCTGAGCAGGTCGGACATCATCACCGCGACCGTTTCCCGCGGCGTCAGACCGCGCGCGCGCTGAAACCGCTTGCTGCGCGTCACGCCCGCGAGCTTGACGCGGGCGCTCGCCAGCAGGGCGTTGATCCGGTCCAGGCGAAGGTCCGCCTCGGAAGGCTCCGGAATGGGCGTGGCGCCGAGAACGCCCTGGATGGCCGCGGACAGAGGCCGCAGGTGCGGCGTCACTTCTCCGGGCGGGCACCACCAGCCATCCACGATCAGGCGCTCGCAGAAGTTTCCATCGTCGGCACCATCCACCACGACGCCTTCAGCGGCCCGAAGGTCAAGCTGGTCACGCGATAGGCAGAGCAGCCCGACGGCCACCGCGCGCGCCAGATCGGCATGCGCGACGCTCCGGAACGGCGCGGTCGCGGCAAGCCGCGCCTCGACGGCGGTGAGCAGCTCGGTGGACAGGGAGATGGCCATGGTCACGCTCGCAGGAATGGACCCGGATCGCGTAACACGACAGCCCATACGTGGAAAAGGGTTTCCCAAACCGGCTTTCCAGGTTCCCGTCCCCCTTCGTTGTCCGCGCCAGGGTTTCCTGAGGTCTGCACCAGCGACCGGGCAGGAGCATCAGAGGAGCGCGAGCAAGTGGAACCCGACCGTCATCACCACGCGAGGTGCCGGGCGCATCGATTCCACGTCCGTCGCCGCATGCGAAGCCGACGGCGGCCTGCACTTCGCCGTCGCGCTGTCGCGCCTGACCCATTGGCCGATCCAAGCCGTCGAGGCGGCCGACCAGCGCGGGCGACCGCTGCACTTCTGCTGCGAGGACGACACGTCCGACTGGGTCTTCGATGCGGCGGGAATTTTCTTGATCGACGGGTATCAGGCCCATCTCGGGGCCGTCCTGCCCAAGCGGTATCCCGGGCTGGCACCGCGCGGGGAAGCGGGCATGTGGGTCACCTTCTACAGCGAGGAGGAGCTGCGCGGCGACGAGACCCCGCTCCCCGCCGCGTTCGATGAGGGCAAGGTGGAAAGCTGCATGAACGTCATCCACGCCCACCGGGGGATGGCGGGGTAGAGCGAGCGCTTAGGCGTTGGCCGCCCTCGCCCCCTTGGCCACCTTCACGCAGAATTCGATGAAAACGGTCTCGGGCAGGTCCATTTTCATGATGTTGACGACCTTGTGGACCCATTGGATGTTGCCCGGGACATAACCGACCGCGCTGTCCCTGCGGTCGACCGAGGCCGTAAAGTCGGTTCGGATCATGCCCCTGGCGTTCATGACCTCGGGAAAGCCAAGCAGCTCCCCGGTGTACGCGCAACGTCCTTCCTGCGCCACCCACTGCGCCTCGAGGTCATCAACGGTGATGGTGAATTCGATCCCCCGCTCCCTTGCGCTGTGCCTGAGCGAGGTGACATAGGTCCCGGGCACGTGCGCGCTGCCCTTCCATTGAGCGTTCTGCGCTCCCCTGCTCTCGATGTCAGCGCAGTCCGCGCACTTGGTGCTGATGCCGCGCAGCAGGTTGGTCGAGTTGACGGGCTTCTCGGCGCCGCACCGACAGCGGCACACCCAATGCTGGTTGCGGGACCGCTCGTCCCGGTGCGAGAAGCCGATCACCGTCCAGAAGCCGAACTCCTGGCCGATGTAGTTGTCGATGTTGTAGAGCGGCGGGCGGCCAACCGGGCGCTTGAACTCGGTGGGATCGGCCTTCAGGCAGCCGCACGAGCGCGTGTACTGGCTGCGCAGCCGCGCGGTTTCCACTTCGGTGATGCGGCCGCACGAACACTGGCAGCGCCACGTCGACAACCCCTTCTCGTTGCGTGAGCGCTCGAGAACGGTCAAACGCCCAAATGTCTGTCCGACGAGGTCGTAAAGCCTGGTCATCGCGCTTTCCGTCCGTGCAGCAACACCGTCCCCTGTCTTCGCATCAAGCGGACCGCCAGAGTGTGCCACGTGTAGGCTTGCGCAAACAGGTTCAAAGGGTGAACTTGCAGCCAGACTTCCCCAGGGACCGAACCGAAACGGCGGCTAGACCGGAGCGGCCTCGGCGCCATTGGGACCGATCCGGTTGCAGGATGCGAAGCGGTCGGCGGCATCCCTCGCCTGGCGTGACACGCACCGCGACCGAGTTCGAGGGCGACCGCGCGCCGAGCGCAGTGAGCCGATCGCCGACAGCGCGTCCGCCTTGGCGTCTTCCACAGAGGAACTGACCCCACGCGCCAGCTCCCGATGCTTGTGCTCGACCAGCCAAGCGACGCCGCGCTCGGGCCACAACGACGCCGACGGGGCGACGATCTCGGCCCGCCAGGCGCCGTCGAGAAAGCAAAGCCCTCCTGATCGGCGACCATCGGCGCGGTAGGTCGGGTGCCAAGCCAAACGGGCGGCGTCCATGTCGGGCTTCGACGGCTGGGATGAACTCGTGTCGCTCCGCGCAGCGGTGCGGTGGCGCCGCACGGTACAGGATTGAACCCAGGAATGCACGCAGTACGCGCACCGACCGACGCGCGCCCGTCGATTAGGTTCTGGCGCGCAACTGCCTGCCCTGCCTGCGGCCCTGCTGCGCCACGGCCGACGCGGCCGCCGGTGCCGTCTCACCCGTCGGGACGGCCGAGCTGGCGTGGGCCGCAGCACCGCTTGGAACCGCCTGCGCGGTCGCACGGGCCGGAACCTCCTCGAGCAGGCGTTCGGCTCGCTGGGCGCGCTGGCGCAGGTCGGCGACCTCCTCCCCGATGCTCGCGCGGACCTGGGCCAAGCCCAGGCAGGCAGCTGGCTTCGAAATCGATCGCCATCACTGGCCGTGCGTCCTCGGGGTCCGCGTCGAAGGTCGTCATCAGCTCCAGCCTCCCACCGTCGCACCCGCGGGCGTCGTCAAACGGCGGGCGGCTCCGTCTCACTTCGTTGCCCGCCGTCAGGGCACCGTCGGAGTACCGGGTCCCGCCGCCCGGCCGCTTCGTTGCGGAGACCCGACGCCCATGAACCCAGACAAACCCGACCGTGGCACACGCCATCACCGCCAGCAATGCGCGCGGCCTCCCCCCGCCCTCTCCGCAGCCCGGTGCGACGCGCCGCAGGATGCATCGTCCGCGGCCGTGCCACTCCCGGAAGGGCAGGGCGGGGCGTCGACCGCAGAGCCCTCCCCTGCCCTGCCCGCCAGCTTTGAGACGGCGCCGAAGCCCCTCATCTCGGCGCGCCACCCCGCTTTCTAGGTGCAAGAACTCGAAGCGTTGCGGGTGGCCATCAAGACGGCCATCGTGCGAGCCGAGCGCGTAATCCTAGAACCGCTGACGGCGCTGCTGTCGCTCTACGGCGCCTACACCAACGTCAAGAAACCCGCTGCGATCGGCGCCATCGAGATCGCCACGGCGAAGGTCGCGGAGACGCTGACCGTCGGTGCCGTCGGGGTGACCGTCACGCTCGACGCCCCGGTCCCAAACTGGGCACTTAACCTGCCTCACCGCCCCCCTGCCCTCCTCCAGACGGAGCCCGCCACAGCCCCCTCGGGCGGTATCCCGGCCGTGACGCCATCTCCCTCCCCTACCCCAGCCCCCCACGGCGTCCAGCACCAAAGCGGCGCAGGCCCGTCCGCCGATGATCTCGTTGTTCCACGTGGACGGTGGCTGGAACGCACAGAATTCCTTTGAAGAGGGCCTGCGGAAGGTCGCGCAAAGGACGACTCCTTGTCATCCAAGCTGGGGGCCGGTGCTGGTTGCCCAAAGGACGACGGCGGCGCCAAGGAAAAGGTTGGGCAAACGACGAGACTCCAAGGAATCAGCGCACGGCAACGGCTCCAGCCCTAGGAAAACCGCAGCCCGAGCGCCCGACAACCGTCCAGACGCGGCTTTTGCGCGACCTTCTCGCCCCCCTACCCTGCCATCTCAGTATCACAGAGGCGCTTGACCAGCACGGCCGAGCCCCTGATCGTGCCATTGGCGTCCCGATGGCGTCGTTTGCGCGACCTGGTGCCGAGTTTGCCCAACCGCGCCCGTCGTTTGCGCGACAATCCAAGGAATCCGACATCGTCGTTTGGATGACTAAAATTGATGTGGATTGTTTGCCCAACCCAGACCCGTCGTTTGCGCGACCCTGTCTCGTCGGTTGCGTGACCGAGACTCGGCGGCAGCGCGACCGTTCTTCGCCGTTTGCCCAACCAAAAACCCCATAAGATGTTGGCGCCATTGCGAGATTCGACACGGTAACGGTAAAACTTTATAACCTGAAAACCTATAAACTCCTTCACTGGCATCCAGCCCCTCGAATCCCGCCTGCGAACCAGATTCTCTGAGGCCCAGAAACACCAAGGCCGCCGTCTCAGAGGAAAACGGCGGCCAGAGGGCTTTACAGGTCGGTTGGGCAAATCCCGCCCCTTGGAAACAAGTCCTCTCAGGAAGCCTCGTCGTAGAGCAGTTCACCGCCCTCACCGTCAACGTCCGGAACTTGGAAGGGCGTCGGCATCCGCGCGAGATTGTCCGTCCGGAAAAAGAAGACCTGGTAAGCCTTGAGCGGCGTGCGGCCGCGCGGCTTCGGCAATGCGGGGTCGGACATCACCCCGAAGCGCTTTGGGTCGCGCGGATCCACGAGCATGAAGCCGAACTCTGGCAGAGGCATCCTCTTCTTCGCGATCTGCGTCAGTTTGTATTTGAATTGCTTGAGCTCGTCGGTGAAGCCGACCCGCAACCGGAGCTTCTCCAAATTCATTCTAATGCCCGCCTGCTGGCCGCAGTGGGCCCGAGCCATCTCGTACAACCTCTTCTCCAGCGGGCCAAGCTCGAAGTATTTGGCGTGGTAGGTCAGTATCTTCTTATCGAGGGTGACCGCACGGTACAGCCAATTGCAGAGCGTCACTTCGACGCCGCGCAGGACCTTGTCGCCCGCACTGTTACGTCGGTAGCGCAACTTGTATTCAGAGAGCCAACTGAAGCCGCCGCTTTCCCCTTCACCGCCGGTTTCAATGTTCGTCTCGATGCTGGTGTTCTTCAACCGCTTCAGGCTTTCCTCAAGGCGATCGTACGCGGATCCACCCGCCTCGCGGCCGATGACACGGAACAAATCCGCCGCTGTGAACGTCATCGTCGGACCAACGGCCTCACCACGGTTGATTTTGTCCTGCATAATGGAAATCAAGTAAATCAGGATTTCCTTATCCCACATGTTCGCGATGCCGTACTGAAGGCCAGTAACAGCAATGCGCGTGCGCCCGTCGTCGTAGGTCATGCTATCGACCTTCTTTCGATCGAGCGCAAAAAACGACCAAACCATCAGGGTCCGGTCGTTTTTGATTTTGCCGATGAGCGGGCTATCGAACAGGAGTTCCAGCTGGGAGCCTCTCTCGTCAAGGACGACTTCCTTGTTTTCTGGAACCACCGCAAGCGCCGTGTCCGCCTTCCGGGCCATCGACCGTCACCCTCTACAACATGAGCCGCGTTAGCTTCGATCAGAAACGCTCGGCCGTCCAGCGTGGTGCCATGAGGTCGCGCAAACGACGGGCGAAGGTCACGCAAACGCCAAAGCCAGGTCACGCAAGCGACGATGTTGGTCGCCCAAGCGACGCGCCGTCGCCGATTCGGCCTGGAGAATCAAGACGCCGAGTCGCCGTGAGTGCGAATCGGTGTCCTTTGCCCAACCTGGCTACCGGCCATCCGCGCGTTCGGAGCGTCGGCCCCGTCTTTTGCGCGACCATCGCAAGCGGTGTCAGGCGGCGAGCCCCATCCGGGTCAGCACCGTCCCCCATGTCGCAGTTTGCCGTGTCAGCCTCACGGCCGTCGGTGCGGAACCTGCGTGCAGCCTGCACCAGGGAGCTGGAAGGGGGAGCCGCTGGTGGCGCTCTGCAACGACCAGGACAAGGTCATGGTCAGCGTTATGAAGACGCGGGACATTCAGACACTGCGCGACGGTCCGTTCCGGATGCAGACCTTGACGACGCCGCCAATTGAGCGAGCGCCACTTGCTGCTCGGCTACGAAGAGGACCATTTCGGCGGCTTCGACGTCGTCGTGATGCGCTTCCTCGGTAAAGGTGGGGAGGATTGGGACGACCGGGTCGACCTTCTCGACGACATCAAGGTCAACCCCGACGAGCACGCTCTCGGGCGGTCGCGAAGCCCTCGATGACGTGGCTCTGGCCCGCTCGATCATCGCCGAAGCCGAGGGGCGCACACGGGACGAGCTGAAGCTGCCGGACAGCGGGGGCGCTCAATGCTAATGCGCTCGGCGCCGAACTCGAGAAGCCCATGCGCGCTCCAGGACTGCCATCGGCAGCCGGACGGCGTCTGCGCGATGCGGACCCAGCGGGACGCCACCAGCAGGCGATCCGCGGTCACCGGGCGGCTGCGGTCCAAGCCATCGTCAGCCAAGCGCTCGGCGTCCCGGCGGCGGTGTGGGGCGACCTCGGCATCGCATCAGTGCGCACCAACAGCGTCGCGGGCCAGATGCTCCAGATCCTGGTCGAGCCAACCAGCTTCCAAACCGCCAGCGACAGTGCGGCCACCGCGCGGGCGCAGCTGGGCTGCGGCCTGTCGCTGGTCCGCGGCTGAACCGAGGATTTGCACACACCAAGGACGCCGGTCAGAACGACCGGCCTCCCCTCCCCGCTCGAACACCGGACCAAACCACGATGCCCCCGACCACGGCCCATCACCACGTGAAGGCGCGCCGTTCGTTGCCGTCGGCGCCGCCGTGCCTGCGGAGCACCAAGCGCACGCCGGGGCCATGCTCCACCGGGTGCTGACGCCCGCTGCGGGGGGCCCCGCCTCTTCCAGAACATGCCGCTGATCATCGGCGAGGCGTTCGAGCCCGAAGGATTCACCGCCGCGCCCGTTCGCCGTGCTCAGGAGCCCGTCCCCGACTTCATGGTGACGCGCTTGGCCAGGGCACCGTGGCCGTCACCCGAGTGCGCTGCGGAGGTGGCGCCCGTAGGCGGGCTTGGTCCGAAGTGATGCGGCTTCCCAACCGCTCCAGCCTGCGTGACCGGCGGCGCCGTTGGGGCCTCCGGCAGCGGCATCGGGCCTTGCGCGCAGCCCTGCGGCCCTATGGGCGAAGCGGACCGAAAACGGCAGAGCCCCGCCAAGACGAGGGTGTTCTGGCGGGGCTCAGTGCATCGCGTATTGCGGAAGGGCTGACGAGCCCTTCCCGTCTCTGAAGCCTTGATCGCTTGACGGCCGGTCAGCCGTCAACCGCTTCGGGTGTCACGTCGATGATCGTGGCGGCCTCGGCGTCGATCGTCTTCATCTGGGCTTCGACCTCGGTCAAACGCTGCTGGAGCGCCGCCATGTCGGCCAGGATGCGCTCGCGCTCGCGGGCCAGACGGCGCGCGGCCGCACGCTGAGACACCGGGCGTGCCGTCCGCAGGGTGCGACGGAACTCCAGGATCTCATGGCGCTTCAACGAGGGCCGTACCAGGCCATGCTCGCGCGCCATGGCAAACTTGTCGTCCTTCAAGCTGACCAGCAGGTAGCTCGTCGAATAGTCGGGCGGCAGATCGGCTTCGGTGACCTTTCGCTGCATTACGGCGTCAGCCACCGTCTTTAGGGCGTGTGCCACCGACTTGGAGAACGGAAGCTCGCTCTCGATCATCGCCTCGTATTCGCCATGCGGCAGGCTGTCCTTGGCATAAACGAGGTACTTGCCGATGTCGATGAACCGGGCGGTGGCCTCCTTCCACAGGCGGCCGATGGTCTCGACGTACTTGTCCTTGCTCGAGAGCTTGCCGACCGATCGGCGGACGTCGTCGAAACGCCCGTTCGGGTCCGTGACCTCCTGAGCCAGATCGGTCTTCACCGCGCGCTGTAGCCCAGCCATCTCACACCCCCAGCTTGCGACGGACAACGTCGAAGGCAGCCGCATAGTCCTCGGCGCCTCGTCCCTTCCGCATGTCGATGACACTCGTCCCCTTGGCGAGCGTTTTGGGGATGTCGGCGAAGTGCGGGATGTCAATGGCGCACAACGGTCCGTGCTTCACCAGTTTCCGCTTGGCGTCCTCGAAGGCGCTCTCTCGGCGCTGGGTGTCGCTCAACAGGAACATGCCGTCGCCGCCGAGGTCGGTGACCAGCTTCATCCACTTGGTGACCGAGTTGATGTCGTCGTCGTATTGGCGAGTCGGCACAACAACCAGGTCTGACACCCTGATGAGGGCACGGGCGTGATGAGGATAGGCTGCCAGCGAGGCAGGCGTGTCGATGATCAACAGGTCGTAGCCGTCAATGCCGAGGATGGCCTCCTCGACCTTGGCACCAATGACGGCGCCCTCGTCCTCGCCCTCCACGTCGGTGCCTTCGACGGCGACAAGCTCATGGATGGGGGCCCGGATGTGCTCAATGCTCGGCAGAGTGTCCGGGCGTTTCGTCCACCACTCGGAGAGTGTCGGGCTTTCATCAAGGTCGAGCGTAAGAACCGCAAGCCCAGCGTGTGCTGCCGCGGCTGAAAAATGGCGAGCAGTTGTGGTTTTGGTGCTGCCACCCTTTCCCGAGGCAATCAAGATTCGCCTCTTGGCGAAAGTGCGCGGTTCACCGTCGGTGACCGGTGCCTCCAACACGTCGACCATGCAATATACCCCCATTGAACGCCTCAACAAGGCATGTGTACGCGAGATCGTAAACCAGGGGAACGGGGTATCTACGGGACTTGTCGGCATGATTCACAGGTGGTGGCAACCGCGCCACAAAAGTCCTGCATTGCAGGACCTTTGCAGCAGCGTCGAGAAACGGAGAGTGCCGTAGAAGGGCGCGGGACCGTTTTCGGGTGTGGGGAAACCCGCTCCAACGGCCGTGTCGAGGAGGATAAGTCCGGCAATGCAGGACTTTTGCGCCACGCTGGCCAGTGACCAGAAGCCAAGCAACGAGGGCGAACGTAGTGGCGGGCATACTGGGCGCGCAGATCGCCGCCGTGGCCCTGCCAGCAGTCGTCGAAACCCGTCGCGGCCGCGTCCGGATCCGGGCGCTGTCGCAGGCGATGCTGGCCCGCCCCGCCCGCTCCAAGACCCTCAGCAGCGCTTCCGCGATGGGCGCAGTCTTGCTCTACATGATGCCGCGCGTGGCGAGGCTGAACCAAGCGGGGCGCCCGCCCGGACCACGTCCGCGGCCGTTTGGCGCGCCACCGCCATCTCCCCTTCGGGAACCGCGGCGGTCATGCGCCACGCTGCGCGCCGCAGGCCCGTGCGGTCGGCCGCCAGCCCGTCAGGCAGGAACGCCGTGACGCAACGGGGGCTCGGGCACCAAGGGCCACACAGCCGTTAGTGTTTCAACCTCGTCTGCCACAGCGCGTGTCCTCCCCATCCAGCCTGCCCTGCACCAGCGTAGAGGCTGCCGACACCAGGCAGATGATTCGCCGTGCCATGCGGGCGGCGTGTCGGGCTTCAGCGGCCGGGCGGCCGCGTTGGTCGGCGGTGCGTCCTCCACCCCGCGAGCCACTCTCGTACCAAGCGGTGACGGAGCGGATCAGTTGCTCCTACAGCATGGTTCCTCCCGAGCCAGCCGTGGTGCGTAGTGCCTTTGTGCTGAGTTCAATGAAGCGGCAGGCTCGGTACCGGCCGGGCATCGCCGTCATGCCGCCGCCCTCCCCGTCCCAGCAGGCGGTCGCCCTCGATCTTGGCCTGGGCATCGACCACCGCGTCGAGATCGGGACCGACGCGCGGTCACCGTATCTTCGTCCCACAGGATGCTCCGTGTCACCAAGGGGAACCACTCGGGGCGGTTGCCACCATCGTGCTGCGCACGGTCCTGAGCCGTCAGAGCGGTTCGGCCGCCGTTCGATACGGTCGTCGCCGAAGCGCGGCGCGCCGCGGCCCCCGAGTGGCAGGCTCACGAAGCCGACGTTGCCGCCCTGGGCATGATGCTGCGCGGCTGTCCCGAGTACCTGGGCGCTGTCGCCGCCGAGCGGGACAACAAGACGGCGGCCTTGTTCAAAGCCTCCGCGGAGGGCGTCGGCGCGAAGCCTGCGGCGCACGCCCGGGCCAAGCGCGTCCTGCGCGCGTTGTGACGCACCGTGGGCCAGCGCGAAGGACCGGGGCTTCTGGGCGGCCGTGTCGGACGTTCAGACGGGGGACACCCGCTCGGTCGAGGACGTCGCGCGCCAAGTCGTGGCGCTTGAGCGCGAGATGCCGTTCTTCGCCCTCGCGCCCAAGTTCGCGTTGGTTGCCATCTGCGACGCCATTGGCGCGCAACCCCGCCTCCGGGCAGAGGTGCAACCTGACGCGACCGTCGAGGAGCTCTTGCAGACGCCCTGGGCGGGCGAGCACGCCAGCTTGCATCAGCACGCCGACGGCGCCGTTGCGCTCACCGGGAGGACACAGAGGGGGCGCCTCAGGGCTTTGACATCGTCGGGGCGGCGGTAGAGAACGGGGGATGCATCAGCCTCCAGCAGTGGGCCGACCATGAGCTCGAGGCGGGGATCGCGGCCAACACCAAGACCGACCCGCGCGACCGCCGTGTCAGCACCACCGCGCTGGGCAACATCGGGGCGCTCGAGATCGAGCGCATTACGGCTCTGGCAATGGGCAGCTCGTGGGCCGCGAAGGCGTCGATCCAGGCCTTCGCCGAACACCGACGCGACAGGAAGTGAGGCGGCCAAGAAGCTCACGGGCAACAGGACCACGCCGACAGGACCCGCCGCCTCGGCGGCGCCATCTTCCGGTCGCGCGTCCAGACGGTCCGACCCGGCCGCATCCACCGGCGGCTTGCTGGAGGGACTGGTCGCCTGGGCTGCCAACTTGGTGGCGTCCTCAAGATGGTGTCCGCGACCGCGTTGGACGGGACGGCGCCCGCTGCCGCGGCGCTGCCAGGCGACCTGCCGCCCCACGTCCGGGAAGGCCCTGGCCAACGGCGCGGCGGGGCGCCTGGAGTTGACCGTAAACGACGGCAGGCTCGCGCTCTTTGCCGATGGTAGGACGCTCGGAGGCACACTCTCGGCGGATCTCGATCCGCACCCCGTCTACCGCGTTCGTCGTGGCGGACTGATAACCGTCGGATTCCTTTGACCGCCACGCGGCCCGAGGCGAGCACGAGCTCTCGCGGCACGTCAGACTGGCCGCGACTCTGACGTCGGTGGACCCGCGCATGCTCAGCTTCAACGGCAGCACGCTGGCGATTGGCGGCGAGGTTTTCGGTTTTGACCGGCAGCGGTTCACCGCGGTGCTCCCGCACCTGTTCCTCGGCTGCGAGTACGACCTCGGTGGCCGCCGCAGCCTGCGCTCTCCGGGGGCGAGCAAGAGCGGCTTCGCCGCGTACTACCCGCACCGTCCTCTGTTGGAAGCCGACCAGGCCAACCGATCCCCGCGTCCGGTGCCGCTGCGCCGCCCGCACCGAGCGCGGCCGAGCTTCAGCGGCGGGTGGATACCGCTTGGTTCAACACGCTCCAGACCATCACGACGGCGTTCGTGACCGCGACGCAGGATCTGGAGCACCGCGATAGGCTGACCGTGTTCCCGGATCGGGCGGCTTATCCGCGTGCAACGCCAAGGGGGGAGGGCGGTCCGACCTGAGCCGTCTTGAAGAGTTCCTGGCCAAGCGAGTCCGCGTCAGCCTCCAAGTGCTTCCGCTTGCGAACCCGAACGGCGACCGACCAGCGCTGCGTCTGGCCGCGTGCCGCTCGGCCGACGGCCGTGTCGTGCTGTGCGCCCATAGGGCAGGGGGCGGGGTGGGCATGGTGTCGGCTCCGAAAGACCTGTCCAGCGTGCTGGTGAAGCTGCGCGTGCACTGCGCTGTCAATCCCAAGCCCGTGTCCGCCAAGCCATCGGCGGCCAGCCCAGCCAGCACACGGCAGCCGCTCGCCGCGGTCGGGTGCACCGCCTTCGCCACGCGGCCGATGCCGCGCTCGGGCACGGCTCCGATGGGGCGCGTCCTTCGGCCCGACTCAAGGTGACGCCGCACTTCACAGCTGTCATGGAGATCGGGTCGGACAGCGATGGCCCTGACGACGTTCCGGACCCTCCGGGCGTCACGCTTCGCTGACCGGTGCGGGCGCCACACGGCTGAAAGCGCACGCGAGGGAGGCCATGCCCCACGCACACTGACGCGGACACCGCACTAGGGGCTCTCGCACAGGATGGTGGGCACCTGCCGACCTGGCTGGCCGACCTGAACGACCGGGAGGTCGAGGTCCTGCTGGCGCAAGAAGCCGTGCGCCTCGGCGCCGAGGTCGCATACGCCGAACGCGCGGAAGTGGCCGTGGACGTGGCGGCGCGGGCATCGACCCGTGGGCCGCCGTCCGGTGTGGTCCTTTCTCATCTCATGGCGCTCGAACGCTCATACCCGCTGTTCGCCGTGTCGCCCGCTTCGTTGTACGGCCGTCTCATCAACTCGGTGGTCGGCCAAGTCGTGCCGGACGCCGCGAAGAAGGACCTAGGGGAGCCTCCGGGAGGCCGTGTGGCGACCGGAAGCGGAGCCCTGAGCGCGGACCTGCGCCAACGCCGAAGCCGCAGGCGTCGTGCCGGAGAAGTGGATCGGCCGCTACGGCATGGACGTCGCTTCAGGTGACGGTTCATCAAAGGGATCTACAGCCGCATCGTCGAGACGCCGCTCGAGTGCCGCATCAAGGACATGGCGCAGAGCCAGCACTGGCCACGTTGAGGCAGCGGCCGAGAGGAAGAGGGGAGGGCACGATGCCCGATCTTATCAGGCTCCCTGCACCGCTGTAGACGGCCCCCCGCGGCTCGTCGGCGTTGCGCAGGCGCCTCGTGGCCAGGAGGAGACGGTGTACGAGGGGGTAGGGCGCCTGGCAACGGAAGGTGCCATCCAGGGCCTGTCGCCGCGCTCGCGGATTGAAGCGCCCCCGCCTCCCCCGACGAAATGGCCTACGCCGCCGACAGCGTGCACGAGACGGCGATCAGGCGCGTCGTCGGCGTCCGTCCGCCGCCAGCAGTGGAGCCTACAGCTGCATCGTGCTGGCCCCGCACCTGAGATATGGCTCGCCCGCGGACGGGATGTTGGGCATCGTCCGCCGCCAGACCGCCTCCGGCGGCGCCTAGGGCAGGGCGGCCACTGCGGTCGCCGTTGCGGTCCTGATTGCCGCTGTGTTGCGGGTGGTGTGACGTCCGGTGAAACCAGCGCTTCTTCTGTTTGGCGTGCAGGGGACGGCGCGGTCCGGACCGTGCGGGGACGATCGGGGGACGCCCTTGGCACAGGCGCCAACTGCCTGGAGTGGTCGCGGCCAACCCACTGGACGGTCGCCGCCTTGCCGCGAATCGTCCGACCACCCAAAAATCAAATATGTTGTCAAGGAAAATTCGAGCCGAATGCGCCCGGCTTTCTTGACGATTTCCTCGGGGTGACCGTACCTTGAAGTGGTTTCCCCGGAAAAAAAACGGTAGGCGCCGCGTTAGGGACCGCGGCGCCTACCATCCGGGGGTGGTCCTTGGGGAAAGGACCGGAAGTCTGGGTCTTCAGTTCCACGCGCCAGCGTCTGGGGTTTCTGCTGGCGCTTTGTCCACTGCCCTCTTGGTGTTCTGGGGAGTTCGCCAGAGGGCATCTTCGATACCGAGGCTGACACCTCGGGGAGGTCAACGTGGTAAGGTCACAGTATTGCGCCCAAACGGCTGCCGTCAATCGCGGATGGCGCGCGTCGGACAGCGTTGAACAGATTTTACATTTCCTGTCTGAGAGTCGCGGGATGCTCCCGCGGACGATGTCGGCGCGGCGGGGTAAGCGCGCTCGGGTTCTGGCGCCGACCTCCGACGCCGATCTGCGCCAGGCCGTGACCGCGGCGCAGGGCGCGCTGAACGCTTGGCTGCGCGACGTGATCGTGGGCGCCACTGGACGCTCCCGGCCACCGCGGAAAAAGGCCGCCGCCGAGCTGCCGTCGCTGCTGCTGGCCGCGCTCGACACAGGTCTCGGGAAGACCACGATGACCGCGCGCGCCCTGGCCCGTCTCGTCGGCGAGATCCGGGCGACTGGTCGCCCGGTCGTGTACCTCGTCGACAGCTATGCGCGCATGTCGGAGTTGGAAGCGGTGTTCGCCGCCATTGAGGCCGATGGCCTTTACAACGCCATGGGGGTGGCGCCGCTGACCACCGGCCGCTGGACCGGGCTGGCGCGCGGTGGCTGCCTGCGCGGCGACCTGATTGAGCGGGTGGCCGCCCTGGGGCAGTCGGCCAGCGGACTGTGCACGGGCCGCGACGCCGAGGGCGCGCCCGTCACCTGCCGCCACGCGGCGCAATGCCCTCTGCGGGCGTCGCGCGAGCGACTTGCCGAGCGGGCCCCCGACGTCGTCTTTATGGTGCACCGGTTCGCGCGCGGCGACGGCGGGGAACTGCCCGATGCCCTCAAGCGGCCCCTGCTGACCGTGCTCGACGAGCGGCCGCTGGCTCAGCTGGTCGGCATCGCCCGCCTGGATCGGGCCGTGCTCCTGCGGCCGCGCTCGTCGAGGCCCGAACACGCCGATACCGAGGCCCTGCGGCGGCGCGCCGCGGCGGCGGTGGACGCCGCGCTCGGCTGCGGCGACGATCCCGCCCGCGCGCTTGTACGCGCCTTCGGCGACGCCCGCAGTGCCCAGGCGGCGTGCCACGCGCTGCGGGCCCACTGTGCGCCCAAGCCGTCCTTCGGTCCGAACGCCACCGACGAGCAGATCCTGTCCGCGGCCAAGCGGCAGGCGACGGGTGCTGCGGCCGAGGAGCGGCGACTGTGGACGCTGCTTCAGGGGCGCATTGCCCGCTTGGAGCGGGGTGACGCGCGTCATGAATGCCTGTCGGTCACCCTGGACGGCACGCATGTCGAGCTAGCGTGGCGCGAGGGGTACACGTGGGCCGAGACGCCGACGCTGGTGCTGGACGCGACCGCCGATCTCGACGAGTACGACCGCCATTTCGGCGGCACCCACGACATCCAGCTGCTGACCCCCGACCGCCGCCTCATCGGCAACCAAGCGGTCGTGTGGGTTCACATCGGGGGGCTGACCAAGAGCTCCCTCATCCCGCAGGTGGACGCCTCCGACGATGAGCGCGCCAAGGCGGCGGCGATGAAGGCGCTGGTTGCCGACGCGCTGGCGTCCATCGACGCGCTCATGGCGCCGCACCTGGCGGAGGGACAGCGTCTGCTAGCCGTGGGAGCGAAGGCGGTCGTGCAGGAGACGTTGGCCGAGGCGTTCGACGGCGCACGGTGGGACTGCCGCTGGTACGGTGGCCAGCGGGGCTGCGACGCGCACCGCACCGCCGCTGGCGTGGTCCTGATCGGCCGCCCGGAGCTGCCGCAGAGCGCCTACCGCGCCTACGCCCGCGCGTGGACGCACGACCTTTCCGAGTTCGACGCGCCGCGCCCGGGCGGCAACAGCTTCCCATACACCACCGAGCCGCGCGCGCTGGAAATGCGCGACGGGGCGACACTGACCAGCAGGGTTTCGGTGCGGTGCGACGCCTGGGAGGCGCTTTGTCAACGCCAATACCGCGAGAACGAGATGCTCCAGGCGCTCGGCCGCACGCGCCCGCTGCGCCGCGAGGCCACGTCCCTGGCATGGATCGTCGGCGACGTCGTGCCCGAAGGCGTGGTGGTGGATCTGGTCATCCGTGCGGAGGACCTGATCGCCCTGGTGCCCCGCGCGGCCGCCGACGCCGACACGGCGGCCGTGCACCGGACTGCGCAGCGGCCGTCGGCGCCGACCGCCATCGTCGACCTGAGCGCGGTGGCCAACGAGAAAGCGCGCCGCGCCGCCGCACCCGCCCGCGACAACACCCCGGATCGCGCGGCCTGCGTCGTTCCGTTCACGGCGGCGCGGCGGCGCTGGTCTGCGGCCGCGCTCTGGGAGGACGGCGACGCGCCCGCCGATCGCGGGGCGGCCGAGACGCGCGACGAGGCGGCGTTTTCGGCATCCAAGTAAATTGACAAACGAAACGCATCAACATTGACAATCAAGACGCATTGATAAAGTTGACGAGCCCGAATGCCATGGAAAACGTTGACAAATGAGCGTCGTAATCCTTGGTGCTGAAGAAATAGAACGACGAGATTAATTCTAACTCCTTGCTTTTTACGCTTTGCCAAGGTAACTTATCCTTGTGCGATGGGGGTCGCGCTCGAGCGGTGGGGACCGCTCGGTGGTTTCTGGGTCTGGTCGTTTTTCTGGGGTTCGCTATGGACATCACGGTGATAACGGGCGCGGCCGCCGCCCCCGTAGAGGCTATCCGCGCCGCGTTGGGCGGGGCTGGCCACGCGGTCAAGACCGCGACGAAGAAGACGATGACCGCGCGGGCGGCCGAGGCCTACGCCGTCGTGCTCGCCATGTCCGCCACCGAATCCCTGGAAGCCATACGGGTGTTGCGCACGACCGCGGCCACCCGCCAAGTCGGGGCGCTGGCGCTTCCCACCGGCGGCGTCATCACCAGCGCCGCCTCGGCGCAGCTATTGCGCGCGGGAGCCGACGGCATCGCGCGTTCCTCGGCCGACCTGCCCGCGCTGCTGACGGCGCTGAGCCGTCGCATGCGCCCGCGCATCCGCAACGTCCGCTTGGCGTTTGGGATCGAGTTCCTGCCCGGGCGCGGCTTTCTGGTTGACGGCGAGGAGATCGGGCTGACCGCCACGGAATGCGCGGTCGTCGCCGCACTCATCAAGGCGGGCGGACGCGCGCTGCGCAAGCGGGCTCTGCACAACGAGGTGTATGTCGGCCGCCCGAACAGCGCGCCCGAGGGCTGCAAGGTCCTCGATGTCTACGTCTTCAAGATCCGCCAGAAGCTCGGAGCCGCTGGTGTCAGCGGCGAAGCCGTGCTGATCACGGACAGCGTCGGTGATGGTGGCGTCGGGTACCGCATCGCCTTGGACAACACCTCGGCCGCCTTGGCGGCTAAGGCCGCCTGATAGGGGAGGGCGCCACCATGAAGATTCTCGTCGCCAGCACCGCTCCCCTCCGAGCCAACCGGGCCGTTAATGCGCTGGCCTCCGCCTTGCGCGGCCGCGATCACATCGTCGAAACGGCGACCGGGGAGTACGGCCAGTGCGACCTAGACGATCTGCGCGCCCGGGTGCGCGCCTACCGGTACGACGTCACTGTCCTGCTCGCCCCCGAGAAGGCGTGCGAGGGCGTGAAGGCCCTAAGCCGCCACGACGGTGCGGGCGCGCTGATTGTGCTGGGCAGCGTCGGCGAGACCGCCCGCCTGCTTGAGGATGGCGCGGCGGCGGTCCTGTCGGCGTCGGCCGAGCTCGACGAGATCGAGGCCACGGTGCTGGCGGTGTGCCGCCGCGTCGCGGGCGCGCCCGACCATCTGCTCGAGATCGGCCCCCTCACCGTCGACTACGACGCCAAGCGGGTCCTCGCCAACGGCCAGTCGCTGGACCTGTCAGCGCGCGAGTTCGCACTGCTGGAGCTCCTGGCCCGCCACGCGGGGGCTCCGATCATGAAGGCCTACGCCATCTCGTGCCTGTACGGCGATCCGCGCCTGGACGATGACCGAGAGGGTGAGGACCTGAAGATCGTCGATGTCTTTGTCTGCAAGCTGCGCAAGAAGCTGAAGGCGGCGGGGCTCGGCAACCTGATCACCACCGTCTGGGCTCGCGGGTACTCGCTGGATATTGACGGACGAGCCGCCGCCGCAAAGGCGAAGCCCGCCAGGACGACCGCGCCCTCCGAAGCCACGATGTCGGCCGTCGTGGACGGCGCGGCCGAAGACGCCACCAGGTGTGGCGGCGCGATCGGGAGCGTCGGCAGCGTCGAGGACATCGGCACCATGGAAACGGCCGCTCCGGCGGGGCCCGAGACCACCACGCCCGCCGCCGCGCACGCTGGCGCCGTCACCATGACGCCGCGCCGTCGGCGGCTTTGGACAGCTCCGCTGCCGTGGCGTGCCACGTGGCACGCCGACACGCTGTCGGAACGGTGGGCGCCGTCGGGGCGCCGCCGCATCATCGCCCGGGGGCACGCCGGGCCCCTGATCGACCAGCCTCCATCCCATGGCGCGGCGAATATGAACTCTAATTGTGCATATTGGCCGAAGGTTCGGAGCATGGTCGCCCACCGGCGTGCCGAGCGAAAGCAAGCGACGCCCCGGGTGTGCGGATGGCCACCGCGGGCGCGCGGATCCGGCGCCGCCCGCCACGGCCCGTGCGTGCGCACCCCGGTCCCGATGCGGCCATCCCGACGACCAACGGGGATCGACCATTCCTGGTCGGGGACTGCTTTCATCTCAGCGGACCGCGGCGTCATGGCCTTTGCGCCACCTGCACGGCCGCACCGGGGATCTGGAGGACCGGGGTGCCCGGAAGCGGCTCCGCCGTTGTCCAGAGCGGCTTGACGGACGGGGTGGGGCGGGCAACTGGCTGAGGCCTCTCTGCGAGTGCCAAGCGAGGTCGATCGAGCACTCCCAGACCTTGTCGGTGGATTCCATCTCCATGGCCGCGCACGCCGCCGTTGCCCATCTGGCCCGGTGCGAAGGGCGGGACGCTGTGCAGCTTAAAGCCCTTAGGCAGGTGCCGCTCGAGCGCCGTGGTGAAGATGGGCTCCATGAACGCGCTGCGGGCCTCAGGGGTTGGGAGGCAGGAGATGTCATAGTCGACCGCCTGCTGCGGCGGTTCGCGCCGGACGGTGTCCACGGCGCTTTTCAGAACCCGGGTGGCCCGTCCCGAGGAGCCGCGTCCCTGGATGGATTCTTGACCCGCATCAGGCAAGAAGGGATGACGCCGCCAACGGCTACGTTTACGGTCGCGGCCGTGTTGATGTCGCCGGTCGAGGAGAGAAATGACCTACATTCTGCTGCGCCGCGATGGCCCGTCGGTGTTCATGGCGGTCGAGCGCAAGTCATTCAACCGGCGCACCAGGGTCGCGACCGATGTGACCAAGGTCCGTGATTTCGGGACGCTGGGCGCCCTCGCGCTGGCGGGGCAGCCAAACGTGGTCGACGACTATTTCGAAGAGGTGCTGAAGGACATCGAGCGGGACAGTGCGGTGCCGCTGATCGACCGCGTCTGGGACGTTGTATCCAAGTTGCCGCAGCCTGACGAGCTCACCGTGCTCGCGGTGGCGTCCTTCACCTCCACGGGGGTGCCTCAAGCTCACGTGATCAAGTGCTCCGCCCAACAAACCCGAAAAGAGATTTTTACGACCTGGACCAACGTGAAGCCGTTGCAATACGCCATAGCGCTGCCGCCAAAGCAGCAGGACATGAGTGGGTTCCAGGAGTTGCTGGACCGCACCACGGCGACGCTGCAATCGCTAACAACCTGCACCCTCACGTTCGAGGGCGTGGAGTTCGAGGCGCAGATCGCGGATGTCTACGGCACGGTGTACGACGTCCGGCACCTGAACAGCGCTGCTGGCACGCCGACAATTCAGTCGTGCGTCTACGACGCTGCCACCCGGATGTTGACCTGCCAGTGAGCGGACCTTGACGCGCACAGCGCGTCCTGCTGGCTCCCTGCGCGGGAGAGGGTGACACCGGAGGCGCGCTGCCCGGTCAGACGTCCTGCCCGGGCGCGCGCGGCGGGCGCGGTGCGACGGCGCCGAAGGGGCGGCGCCCGGGCGGCACCGCGGCGGGGCGGACCGCGGCAAGGATGGAACGGCCGAACGCGGCCGCGGCGGCCTCGATGCGATCGAGTGAGGCATCCTCCACATCCTCGCCGCCAGCATGGCTGGCGTAGTCGTCGCGATGGTTGGCGCCGTTGCCGAACTTGCGCTCGGCGGCTTCCCATTCCCGGTCGAACTTCGACAGGTAGTCGGCGATGTCGCCCTCGCGGTCGTGCGCCCCCGGAGCGGATGTCAACGCCTCGTCGACCAGGCCGCGCACGGTGTCGCGGCTCAGACCGACCCGGACGCCGGTGGCGATAGCGGCGATCATCGGCCTGCGGAACCCTTGCAGCATCGCGCCGTTCGGCGCCGCGCCGTCGCCCGCGAGCAGGAGATGGCGGCGCACCGCGCCCACCGCGCCGTCATACCGGGCATCCCCGGCAGCCTGGATCTGCTGGCGCTCGAACGCGGCCTCGGCCACCTTGCCCTGGCACTCCCAGGCAGCGACGACGCGCTGGACCTCGGACCAGTCGATCGCGTCGACATCCACCACGCGGCGCTCCCTGCGCACGAGGGTGTTGCGCTCGGCGGCGTACGGGTCGGGCATGCCGCGCCAGTCAACGTGCACGTAATGCTGTTGAACGCACTGGGCCAGCGCGGTGTCCGGCGCGCCCTGGCGGATGCTCAAGCCCTTCACGGCTTGCACGTACTGCATCAGCAGCTTGCGCTGACCGTCGTCGAGCGGGCGGCTCAGGCAGCAGGCGATGTGCAGCTTGGCCGCGCCACCGCACCGCTCGTCCGCCGACATGAGGCGGTAGTATTTGATGGTTCTGGCGCGGTTCGGGTCGCCCGGCGTCGGATCGGGCACCACCTTCTGCCCGACAGCGTGCAAGCCCGCGCTGGCGGACAGCTGCACGAAGAGGTCAACGCCGCGAAAGGCAGGGTGCAGGAGCTCGTCGGCATAGCGCCGTGCGACCTCCGCCCGGTCGGCGATCACATCCAGCCCATTCGGCGCCGTCCATCCGTCTACGTCGGCGAAGAAGAACGTCGAGGTCTGTGCCCGGAACACCGGTGTCTGGCCACGGAAATCGCTGCTGAAGCGGTGCACGGCCGTGGCGTTCCGCGGGTCGATCGGCGCGCCCGTGATGATGAGCTCGTCGGGGCGGATCTGCGTGCTCATGCACTCGGCCAAGGCCTCCACGCTGTTCTCGAGCGCGACTGGACGGGCGTCGAACAGCGTCCAACGAGGGTTGTCCTGCGCGCGCTCGATGGTGGCCTCCGGGAACTCCGCAGGATTGCTGTTGGGCTGTTGGAGCTTGCCAGCGCCGCGCGGAATGTTCAGCGCGCGGCGCCCGCCCGCGGTCATCGTGGTCGCCAGCGGGCCGTCGTAGTGGCGGCGTAAGACGGTGAAGCGCAGCGGCCTGCTTTCCTCGACCCAGACGGCGTCCAGACGGACCTGGTCGAGGGCGTCCTCTTTGCCCTGGCGACCGTAGCGCGGCATCCAACGGTATTCGGCCTCGGCCTCGCCGTAGTCGATCCTGCGCTCGGACACGGCGCGGCGGACGCATTCGGCCTCGAAGTCGGTGACGATCGCCTGGGCTTGGTCGGCCTCCTCGGGCTGGAGCGGCCGCACCCCGAACGCCGCCAAGTCCCGGTATTTGAACGCCACCACCTTGCCTTCGACGCGCACTTGGCCGAGTTCGCTGCCGCTCGCCGACACGGAGCAGGTCCGGTAGACGAGGCCGTTCACATGGGTCGGTTTGCCGCTCTTGAAGCGCGGCTCGATCAGCAGGCCCTCGCGGGCGGCGCGGCGCATGAGGTCGAGGAATCCCATCTTGCGCTCGCCCTCGGCGCGGGCCATGGCGACCGTGCGCGCGAGCAGGCCGACCAGCTCATAGGCGCGCTCGCGCACAAGCGGGTCGGCCGACGGTGGCGAACCAAGCTCATCCGGCCACTCGCGCGGGGCTCTGGGCGGCTCGGGGGGCACCGACGGCGCCGTCGCGTCCGGAACGGCGCTGGCGGGCGCCGCGGAAACGAGCGTTCGCGGCAGGATGACGGCACCAAAGGGGCGCCGCGGCGGAACTGTGGCCATCCCGTTCTCCGTTGTTTCGCGGTCGCGCGCCGCGCTCGCTTGAGTTCCAGCGCGTCCAGCCGATCGACCTCCTTGCCAATGCGCTGGGGCCCGCGCCCTCGCGGCCCTGCTGCGCTTGACCGTCCAGGATGTCGAGCGACCTCGGATTCCCAATCGGCGACCACGTCCCCTTGGCGCAGGAGGGCAGGGGGCCGCAGCACAGGACAGTGCACGCGAAGACCTAGGCGACGGCGATCATCGCCAGCAGCATGATGCCGCCGATGGAGGTGCCCTGAACCAGTTGGCCCGGCTGCGGCGTCTGCGCGGGCGTCCGCGCTGCGTCAACCTGTGCCCCCACGCCATGGCGTCCTCCGACCGGTAGCGGCCGCGGTGCGGCGGCCTTGGCCTATTGTGCGGAGGGCCGGGTTACGAAAGGATGTTGAAGAGGTGGCTCAGGCGTCGGTGTCCTCGGAGGCGTCGTCAGCCTCAGAAGCGACCCAACGCTCGCCGAAACGCTCCACGTAGGCCACCATTGCCGACTCTGATGGCGTTGCCTTGATGGATCTCTTCCCAAGCGTCCTGCGGTGCGGTAAAGCCGTTGCCTCCGCATTCCTGGACACCGTGATGAACAACGACCCTGAGTTCACACCGAAGGAGCGCGAGCTGATCCGGCGTGAGTTCATGCTTCGGCTCAGCAGCGCGCGCTCGCTCCACGATGGCATTCTCGTGAGGCGATGGGCGACCGGCCCCAACAAAGGCAAGCCGAAGCCCCCTGCCGCCGTGCAGAGCATGCTCGATCGCGGTCTGGTGGCGCTGGACGATGATGGATCTCACTGGCTCAAAGCCGTGTTCACGGCCACCGGCATCGCGGCTCTGCGCCGGATGACGGAGGACAAGCGGGCGCTGCCGCCAGGTGAGTACCAGCACCTGCTCGACGAGTTGGCCAACCTGCCGTAGAGCGAGGCCTGCTGGGGCGCAGCAAGGCCACCAAGGGCAATCACCACTTCAAAGGCACATCCTGTGGTTGCTTTGAGCGGCCTCCGCATACGTCTCGCATTGCTGTCTCATTTACACGACAGGCCGCTGCCGTCATCCACGGTGACCAGCCGCTCAGATCGCGACCACCACCGTGACGTACCGGGCGGCCTTTCCAAAGGTGACCAGCGGCAGGAAGATCCAGAGGCTAGTGCGAAGCATCCCGGCGATCAGCGTCAGCGGATCGCCGATCACCGGAGCCCAGGCCAGCAGCAAGGACCACACGCCCCACCGCTGGTACCACCCTTCAGCCCGGTCGATGACGGGCTGCTTGATCGGGAACCATCGACGCCCCTTGAAGTGCTCGATGTAGCGGCCAAGCGCCCAGTTCACCGTCGAGCCCAGCACGTTCCCGGCGGTCGCCACGGCCACGAGCCACCAGCGGCCGTAATCGTCCGTGAGATGCAGGCCCGCCAGCACAAACTCCGACTGCGCTGGGAGCACCGTCGCCGCCAGGAACGCGGTGAGGAACAGACCGCCGAAGCCGGTGAGGTCACTCATGACGTCCTCCGCCCGTTCACAGCCGGGTCCATCGCAGCCGCAGCGCGTTGCCGATCACCGAAACCGAACTCAAGGCCATGGCCGCGGCCGCAATGATGGGGGACAGCGTCCAGCCGAAGAGTGGGTAAAAGACGCCCGCTGCGACCGGCACGCCGAGCACGTTGTAGACGAAGGCGAGAAACAGGTTTTGCCGAATGTTTCCCATGGTCGCCCGGCTGAGCGTCCGCGCTCGGGCAATGCCTGCCAAGTCGCCCTTCACCAGGGTGACGCCCGCGCTCTGAATCGCCACGTCAGTCCCGGTTCCCATGGCGATGCCGACGTCAGCCTCGGCCAGCGCCGGGGCATCGTTCACGCCGTCGCCCGCCATCGCCACCACACGTCCTTCGGACTTCAGCCTGCGGACGATCTGGTGCTTCTGGTCCGGCAGCACCTCGGCTTCGATCTCGCCGATGCCCAGCTTGCGCGCCACCGCCTCGGCCGTGGTCCGGTTGTCGCCAGTCAGCATCACGATGCGGATGCCGTCCGCCCGGAGCGTCTCCAGAGCCTGCGGGGTCGTCGTCTTCACCGGGTCCGCAACGGCGACGACACCCGCAGGCTTGCCTTCAACCGCGACGAAGAGCGCTGTGGCGCCCTCGCGGCGGTGCGGTTCAGCCAACCGTTCCAGATCGGAGGCCGATACTCCTTCCTGCTCCATGAGCGGCCGGTTGCCGAGTGCGACGCGCCTTCCTTCGACAAGGCCGGTGACGCCTTTGCCCGTGACGGAGGCGAAATCGGATACTTTGGCGAGCGGCAGGTTCGCCTCGCGGGCCGCAGCGACGATGGCGGCCGCGAGGGGATGTTCGCTCGACCGTTCGATGGCGGCGGCGAGCGACAGAACGGTGTTCACGTCGAAGCCGGAGGCCACCTCGACGCCGGTCACACGTGGCTTGCCCTCGGTCAAGGTGCCGGTCTTGTCCACGACGAGCGTGTCAACCTTCTCCATGTGTTCGAGCGCTTCGGCGTTCTTGATAAGCACGCCCGCCTGGGCGCCCTTGCCGACACCAACCATGATCGACATCGGCGTTGCCAGCCCAAGCGCACACGGGCACGCGATGATGAGCACCGACACCGCGGCAATCAGCGCGTACGAGAACGCGGGGTGTGGTCCCCAGACCATCCACGCAACGAAGGCCAGGAGCGCAACGACGATGACCGCCGGGACGAAGTAGCCAGAGACCACGTCGGCCATGCGCTGGATGGGAGCCCGGCTGCGCTGCGCCTCGGCGACCATGGTCACGATGCGCGACAGCATGGTGTCCGAGCCGACCTTCTCGGCCCGCATCACCAGAGCCCCGGTTTGGTTGATGGTGCCGCCGATCACCTTGGCGCCGGGTTCCTTCTCAACCGGCATGCTTTCGCCGGTGACCATCGACTCGTCCACGGCGCTGCGGCCTTCGAGCACCTCACCATCGGTCGGCACGCCCTCTCCGGGCCGCACCCGCAGCTGGTCCCCGACATGGACCTGGTCGAGCGAAATCTCCTCATCCTCGCCGTCGGCGCGGATGCGACGCGCCGTCTTCGGCGCCAGGTTCAGCAGCGCCCGGATGGCGCCACCGGTCTGCTCGCGGGCGCGCAGCTCGAGCACCTGTCCCAGCAGCACCAGCACGGTGATGACGGCGGCCGCCTCGTAATAGACGGCCACCACGCCATCCATGCCGCGGAAGGCGGGGGGGAAGATGCCCGGCAGGACGGTGGCGACCAAGCTGAACACGTAGGCCACACCGACGCCCAAGGCGATCAGCGAGAACATGTTCAGGCTGCGGTTCATGAACGAGCGCCATCCCCGCTCCAGCAGGGGCCAGCCCGCCCACAGCACGACCGGTGTGCCCAGCAGGAACTGCACCCAGACGGAAACGCGAGGCGGCACGAGGTCATGGATGCCGAGCCCTGGGATGTGGCTGCCCATCTCCAGCACCAGGAGAGGCACGCTCAGGACCAAGCCAATCCAGAACCGCCGCGTCATGTCGACGAGCTCGGGATTCGGGCCCTCCTCCAGGGTAGCGCCGACCGGTTCCAGGGCCATGCCGCAGATGGGGCAGTTGCCTGGACCCTCCTGCCGGATCTCCGGGTGCATCGGGCAGGTATAGATGATGCCCTTCTGCGGTGAAGCCTGACCGGCGTTCTCGAGTGCCGCGGGCGCGGCCTCGGGGGTCAGGTACTGCTCCGGGGACGCGACGAACTTGTCGTGGCACCGCATCGAACAGAAGTGGAAGGTCTGGCCGCCGTGGTCGGCGTGATGCTCGGTTCTCTCGGGATCGACCATCATGCCGCAGACCGGGTCCTTCACCTTGGCGTGGTCGCCGCGTTCGGCGTGGTGATCGTGCCCGCCATGATGATGATGACCATGGTGGTGCGCGTGGCCGCCGTGCTGGTCGTTCATGTTCGCATCTCCCTTCGCATGCCCGGCGCCGGTGCCATGGCGCTCGTTCGCGCCTCCCGGCATTGGCGTGCACTGGCGTTCATGGAACCAAGGCTCCACCTTCCAATCGCTGGAAGGTCAAGCGCCGCAAACGGGCTGCCCGCACCCGCTCGTTACTTCTTTGCGCGATCGCTCATGGCGGCATGTCGGCGACGGGTTTCCTCGGGCCAGGAGCTCTTAATAAAGGCGAGCACCGCCCAGATCTCGGCGTCGCCCAGCACATCGCCGAAGGCGGGCATGTCGCTCTCGTAGCCGGGCGGAGCGAACGCGGTGATGCCCTGCTTGGTGATCTTGGCGAGGTCGGCGTCGGGGTGGTGCCACGTGTGCCCGGAGGCGTCGTGTGGCGGCGCTGGCATCCGGCCGTTTGGCTTGCGGCTTTGCCAATCCGGCTGGCCCTCGAGCCGCGCACCGTGGCACGACGCGCAATGAACACCGTAGATGCCTTCTCCCAGAGCCACTTGGCGAGCGTTGGTGGGATCAGCCGTATGTTTCGGCGTCGTGAGGAACAGCACGCCAGCCACCGCAACCGCGGCTCCCAGGGCCAAGCCCATTACAATCCTCATCTTCGGCGTCACTTCTTCTCCATCCCGATCAGGCCGTCAGGTACCGCGATGTTGTGGCATTGGCCGCAGCACGCAGGCGGCTCTCATCGTCGATGGCAAGTTCTGCGTGCAGCGATCGGCAGATTTTCAGGAAGGCGTCCAGCAGGTGGGGATCGAAATGCTGACCACGGCCTTCCTCAAGGATGGCGACGGCACGCTCGACCGGGATCGGCTCCTTATAGGGGCGCCGTGATGTCAGAGCGTCAAAGACGTCAACGATCGCAAAAATCCGTGCCGCCAGTGGGATTCCTTCACCGGCCAAACCACGCGGGTAGCCGCTGCCGTCCCATTTCTCATGATGCCCCCCGATGACGGCGACGGCGTCCTCCAGCCAGGGCACCTCGTCTACGATCTCCAAGCCGTGCCGAACATGCAGCTTCATCGTCTCGAATTCGTCGTCGGTCAGGCGGCCGGGCTTCAGCAGAATGGCATCCGCGATGCCGATCTTGCCGACGTCGTGGAGAAACGCGCCCTTGATCAGCGCCGCCATTCCGGACCGTGGAAACCCGATGGCTTCCGCCAGCCGGGTGGCGTAGAGCGTGACCCGGTAATTGTGGGCGTGCGTGTCGCTGTCGCGCTTGGCAACGGCTCCGCCGAGGACATCGAGGATGTCGATGTTGGCCCTGAGCAGTTCCTGCGAACGGCGGGCCAGGCTGCCGTCCAGCCTGATCACGACGGGATAGAGGACCAGCGCGGTGAGCAGGACCGCCACGACGGCGATGCCGATGGTCTTGAGGATCTGCGCCCGTAGCTCGGAGGCAACGGCAGGGCTCAACTCGAACAGGCCCGCCAGGTATCGCATCACCCCGTCGGCACCGCTGATCGGGGCGATGGTCTGGACATACGTCGCCGCGCCGGAGCGGATGATGCGGTGAACAGCACGTTCTCCGGCGGGCGCGTCTGAAGGTGCTCGTAAGGCATCGAGTCCGGCAGCTTGGTAAGCTGGATCCACGGCGGAGAGGAGTGTTCGGCCAGAAGCGTCCAGAAGCCGTGCGGCGATGAAATGGCCATCACGGAAGTGACGCCGTTCGGCCAGGAGCTGAGTGAGGTCACGTTCCAGGTCGTTGCCCGTCCTTGAGAACCCCCCGTAGCCAATCGAGTCGAGCAGGGTGCCTGCTTCCCGCATCGAGAGATCAACGAGGCGGTCCTCGACCCTGTGGAGCTCGTAGACGTATGCCAAGGTCCCAAGGACAGCGGACAGCAGCACAGCGGCCAAGCCGAGCGCCCTGATGATCCTCCAGTGCAGGGAGACGTTCATGGGCATCCTCAGTACCAAAGGCCGGACACGCGCCAGCGGGGGCGATGGCCAGGCGGAGCGAGATGGGCGGGCAACACCACGTTGCGCGGTCCAAAAACCGGCTGCATGGGCGCGATCTGCTCAAGCGACAGAAGCCGTTGGATGCGCTCATCGGTGTCGGGATGGGTGCGCAGCACGGACGGGTGCGGGTTCCGTCGACCGGGAAGGAGGATGCGTTCCCAGAAGCCCGGATCGTATTGCTGGAGCTTCGCCAGGGCCGAGGCCAACCCGGCCGGGTCTCCAGTGAGGCCTGCGGCGTCGAGATCAGCGTCGAACTCCCGCGTGCGCGACAGCCGGAGTTGAATGAGCGTGTTGATCGTGGGCGCCACCAGGAGCAGCGCGATCAGCGGCCAATGGGTGCTTCCGTGTTCCTCCAGCATCAGCGGCAGGCTCATGAGCAGCAGGAAGCCGCCAGCCGTTGCCATAGCGCCCGTGATCCGGCTGATGATGTCGGCCAGCCCCATGGTCCAGAGGTCGTGGTTCCGTACGTGGCTGACCTCGTGCGCCAGGATCCCGGCGAGCTCGCGCAGATCCATCACCCGAAGCAGGCCATCGGTCAGGACGATAACGCTGCCCTTCGTTGAGCCAACGGCGAAGGCGTTCGGGGCCGAGGTCGCCAGGTAGTGCAGTTCGGGGACACTGGGCAGCCCGGCCCGCCGGGCCAGCATGGCCATGACCTCATGGAGCTCCGGAAGCTCGTAACGGCTGAGGCGGCGGGCTCCGTACAGGCGCAGGATGGCCCGTGGCGAGATGGAAGGGCTGAACGCCAGCGTCACGCCAACGAGGACGGCCACCCAGAGGATGCCTACCGGCCCGACGAGCAGCCAGCCGATGGCCGCCGCGAGCAGTCCCAGACCCCCCACCAGAAGGGTGGACTGGACCACGTTGCGGAGCTTATGGCGACGGCGTTGGCGCTCGTCGAGGCGGACGACATACATGGTAACCGGTCCTTGCGGGGGGCTAAGACTGGAGCGGCTTCCAAGTCTTCCCGCCGTCCTGGCTGGCCAGAATGGCGCTCTTGTCGGTCACGGCGTAAAGCCGCTCGGGGTTCGTCGGATCCACCGCGAGATGCAGCAGAACCGCGTCTCCGAAGCCGTTGCTGACCGGCTGCCATGCCATGCTCGGCTCGATGGTCTTGAGCAGGCCAGTGCCGACCTGGAAGGCGTAGGCGGTGCCGTCCTTCGTGGTCACGACCATGGTCGCCGGGCGCTGCACGATGTAGGCGGCCTGCCAGGTCTTGCCCGCGTCGCGGCTCACCAGCAACCCGGCGCGCGTGGCGCCGTACACGGTGTTCGGGTCCTTCGAGGACGCGGCCAAATCAAACATGTCGGCGGGCGGCTTGCCGGTCACCTCCCAGGTCTTGCCGCCGTCGCGGCTGACCTGGATGCTGCCATAGTGTCCGTACAGGACCTTTGAGTCGGCCGGGCTGACGTCCATGGAATGGAAGTCCACCGGCCCGTTCACGCCCGCGGAGATTTGCTTCCAGGTCTTCGCTCCGTCGGTCGAGACCAGGACGCCCAGGTTGCCGCCCCTCTCCGGGTGACCGCTGGCGAAGAAGGCGCCGGGCTGCGCCGGATTCGGCGTGAAGCCCATGTAGTCGGAACGGTTGTCGGACACCCGCGTCGCCGTGCCGTCCGGGTTGGTCACCCACACTCCATGGTGCGTGGCGAGATACAGGCGCGACGGGTCCGCCGGGTCCACCGCGATCCCGTGCAGGTGCGACACCTCGGACAGCTTCAGGGTCTCCGCAGCATGAACAGGCCCGACAAGCGTCGCGCCAAGCACAAGGGCTGCTGCGGTCATCAGGGCCAGCTTCTTCTTGGCGCTCATCGCGCATCTCCGTGCTGAAGGTCGTGTAGGGAAGGGATGCCGTTCGCGGTGGCGCGCGGACGCGCCGACCAGAAGGCGAGGGGGGGAATGACCAGCCACTGCGCCAGAGGCGACAGACCGGTTCCCAGCCAGGGCAAGGTTGGCATGAGATCCGAGTAAGCCCACGTCTGGCGAACCTCGATGTTCAGCCACTCGCTGAACACCGTGTAGCCGACGCCCACCGCCACCGCCCCGGCCGCCACCGGTCGGAACCGTTGGTGCGGCCAAGCCGGGGATCCGAAGGCGAACAGGGCCAAGAGGAGCGCCCCCGTAGCGATCAGCAGGTCGCCGCCGGTGCAGTGGATGGCCGCGAAGGCGATCTCGCCCGGTGTTCCGGTGCGCCACAGCGTGTAGAGCGGCATGTGGGCAAACTCCCAGACCAAGTTACCGGCCGCGGTCACCGCCAGATACCGGCGCATCGCTGATAGCCAGGTGTTCGGGGCTGTCCACATGCCACTCATGGGGCCGCGCTCCTTCTTCGGCTGCCTCAGTGACCCCCATGGCCCATTTCGAAGCGGGCCTGGACGGGCTTCTGCCCAGGCATGGTCAACGCGGTGACCACCTTTACGCTGTCATGCGCACCGCCGAGGTTCGCCTGCCCCTTGAGGGTGTTGCCGCCCGCGGGCTCGAGTGCGACCTTCTGGGTCTGCTTGTTCGCCAGGATGGTCGCCTCGGCCTTGGCGCCGGTCACGTCCACCGGCTTGTCGGCGCCGTCGGTCACGTACAGCACGACGTCGTTGCCCTTGAGCACGAGCTCGGTGTGGTACGGACCGGCGTCGGTCCGCTGGCCGCCGTTGGGGCCGATCTTCGGGCCGTCGGCGAAGGCTGTGGCCGGAGCAGCGAAGAGGGCGGCGGCGAGGACGAGCGTTGAGAACTTCACGGTGAGTTTTCCTTCTGGATTGCACATGGTGAAAGGGTGGATCAGTAGGCCTCGGCCGGACGCAGCGAACCGGCCTGGGCTTCGACCAAGCGGTTGAGCGGCTTCTCGCCGAGCTTGAGGAAGAGGACCGGGGTCAGGACCGTGTCGAGCAGGGTGGCGCTGACCAGGCCGCCGAAGATGGTGACGGCGACCGGGTGCAGGATCTCCTTGCCCGGCGCGTCGGCGCCGATCATCAGCGGCACCAGGGCCACGCCCGCCGACAGCGCGGTCATCAGCACCGGCGTCAGCCGCTCTTGGCTGCCCCGGATGACCATAGCCTTGCCGAAGGCTTCGCCCTCGTGAAGGACCAGGTTGATGTAGTGGCTGATCTTCAGGATGCCGTTCCGGGTCGAGATGCCGGTCAGCGTGATGAAGCCGATCATCGAGGCCACCGACAGCGGCTGCCCGGCGATCCACAGCGCGGCGACGCTGCCGATGAGGGCCAGCGGCACGTTGCCCATGATGATGAGCGTCAGCACGGCCGAGCGGTACCGGCTGTAGAGCACCAGGAAGATCATCGCCAAAGACACCATCGACAGGGCGGCGATGGTCTTGGACGCCTCCTCCTGGGCCTGGAAGGTGCCCTCCAGGCTGGTGAAGTAGCCAGACGGCAGCTGCGATGTGGCGACCACGTTGCGGATGCCCGCGACGATCTGCGCCATGTCGGTCTTGCCGTCGGAGTTGCCGAGGATGACGATGCGCCGCTTGCCGTTCTCGCGCAGGATCTGGTTGGGCCCGTCGGTCTCCTCGACCGAGGCGAACATGCTGAGCGGCACCCGGCCCGCCGGGGTCTCGACGAGCAGGTTCGCCAGACCGCTCGTGGTGCGGTCCTCGTCGGACAGGCGCAGCACCACGTCGAAGCGCCGGGTGCCGTCCACGATCTCCGACACCACGCGGCCGTTGGACAGGCTCTCCAGTGCCTCGGTCGCCATGGCCGGGGTGACGCCGAACATCGCGGCGCGCTCGTAGTCCACCACCACCTGCACCTGCGGGATGCGGACCTGCTTCTCGATCTGGAGATCGACCAGCCCGGGCACGCCCGCGAGCTTCTGCTGGAGCTGCCCGGCCAGGCTGCGCAGGGTGTCCAGGTCCTCGCCGTAAACCTTGAGCGCGATCTGGGCGCGGACGCCGGACAGCATGTGGTCGAGCCGGTGCGAGATCGGCTGGCCGATGTTCACCGACACCGGCAGGGCCGCCAGCCGGGCGCGCACGTCGGCCAGCACCTCGGCACGGCTGCGGTTCGACGGCGCCAGATCCACGTCAATCTCGCTCGAATGCACGCCCTCGGCGTGTTCGTCCAGTTCGGCACGCCCGGTGCGGCGGCCGACCGACTTCACCTCCGGCACCTTCATGATGAGCTTCTCGGCGGCCTGACCGACCCGGTTGGCCTCGGCCAGTGAAATGCCGGGGTTCAGGACCATGGAGATGGTCAGCGTGCCTTCGTTGAAGGGCGGCAGGAAGGCGCGCGGCAGGCTCGGCACCGTCGCCGCGGCAATGACAACGGCAGCGCCAACGGCGGCGAACAGCGTGCGCGGGTTGGCGAAGGCCCAGCCCAACAGCCGGGCATTGCCCGCCTTGAGCCGCCGCACCAGCCAGCTGTCGTGCTCCTCCAACCGCTTCAGGCGCGGCAGCAGATAGTAGGACAGCACCGGCGTGACGGTGATCGCGGTGACGAGGCTGGCGAGGATGGAGACAATGTAGGCCACGCCCAGCGGCGCGAAGAGCCGCCCCTCGATGCCGGTCAGGGCGAACAGCGGCACGAACACCAGGATGATGATGATGGTGGCGTACACGATGCCCGAGCGCACCTCCTGCGAGGCGGCCGCCACCACCTCCAGGATGGGCCGCGGGTTGCCCGCCCGGCGGTTCTCGCCCAAGCGCCGGTAGATGTTCTCCACGTCCACCACGGCGTCGTCCACCAGCTCGCCGATGGCGATGGCGAGGCCGCCCAGCGTCATTGTGTTGATCGACATCCCGAACGCCTTGAACACCAGAACGGTGATCAGGATCGAGATCGGGATGGCGGTCAGCGAGATGAACGTCGTCCGGACGTTCAGCAGAAACAGGAACAGGATGACGGCGACCACCGCCACCGCCTCCATCAGAACCTTCTCCACGTTGCCGATCGAGGTTTGGATGAAGTTGGCCTGCTTGAACAGGATCTCGTCGGCGTGCACGCCCTTCGGCAGGAACTGCGTCAGGTCCGCCAACGCCTTCTCAACTTCGGCCGTCAGCTTGGTGGTGTCGGCACCGGGCTGCTTCTGGACGGACAGGATGACGGCGGGCTTCCCATTGACGCCCGCGTCGCCCCGCTTTACGCGGGCGGCGAAGTCCACCGCCGCGACCTGATGGAGCAGGATGGGCTGTGCCGCCTTGTAGGCGACGACCAGGTTGCGCAGGTCGTCCAGCCGGGTGGTGCGGCCGATGTTGCGGATCAGGTACTCCTCGGTGTGCTGGTCGATGAAGCCACCGCCGGTGTTGGCCGAGAATTGCCGGAGCGCCTGCGCGAGCTCGTCGGTCGTGACCTCGAGGTCGTGCATGCGTGCCGGGTCGGGGGCGATGCGGTACTGCTTGATTTCGCCGCCGATAGGGATGACCTGGCTGACGCCGGGGATGGCGAGCAGGCGGGGCCGCACCACCCAGTCCGCGATCTCGCGCACCTGCATTGGGCTGACAGCCTTGCCCGATGTATCGTCGCCCGACATGGCGATGAGCATGATCTCGCCCATGATGGAGGAGATCGGGCCCATCTGCGGCCGGACGTTCGGGGGCAACTGCCCCTGGACGATAGCGAGGCGTTCGGCGACCTGCTGGCGGTTGCGGTAGATGTCGGTGCCCCAGTCGAACTCGACGAAGACGATGCTAAGGCCGACGCCGGACACCGACCTCACGCGGGTGATGCCCGGCATGCCGTTCATCGAGGTCTCGAGCGGGAAGGTGACCAGCTGCTCGACCTCTTCGGGCGCCAAGCCCTCGGCCTCGGTCATCAAGGTGACGGTCGGCTTGTTCAGGTCGGGGAAGACGTCGATGGGCAGGTCCTTCAGCACGAAGGAGCCGTAGACGACCAGGATCGCGGCGGCGGCGAGGACGAAGAGCCGGTTGCGCAGACTGGTGTTGACAAGGAAGTTGAACATCGCCGCCTCACCGGACCTGGTTGAGAAGACCGGCGCCGTCGGTCACGATGCGCGCTTCAGGCTCGATGCCCGCCGACACCAGCACCGTGCTGCCGTCGACCGGCTGCATGCGCACCGGCCGGGCGACGAACCGCTGGGGGGACTCGTGTTGCCAAACCAGCGGCTGACCGTTCGGCCCCCGCACCACGCTCTGGCGCGGGAGGACGATGCCGGACATCGTGCCCTGGATCTGCGCGACGATGCGGACCGGCTGGCCGACGCTCAGGCCCTGGGGCGGGTTGTTGATCTGGAAGAGCAGTGGGATGGCTTGCTGGCGCAGCGCTAGGCTGTGGCCAAGGTGCTCCAGCGTCAGGGTGACGCCGTCAGCGGTGGTGGCCGTCGCGCCGTGAACGCTGTTGGCCACGCGGGGGTCGAAGGCCACCGCCTCGACCATCAGCCGGGACGGGTCGACGATCTCGAACAGTACCTGGTCGCGCCCTTCGACGACCTGCCCGACCTTGACGTTGTTCGCCGTGACGACGCCGGAGATGGGGGCCTTCAGGGCCTCCCTGGTGGTGAGCGCGGGTGACAAGGCTGCACGCTGCCTGCGCAGGCCATTCAGTGTTGCTTCAGCCTCGTCGATGTCGCGTTGCGGCACGCTGCCCGTGAGTTTGCGAAGGCGCTCGACCCGCGCCTGGGCAATGGCGAGTTCCTGCTCGACGCTGGCGATCTGCTGCTGAAGGCCGCTGCGCTCCACCGAGGTCACAGCCGGAGCCACGTAGGCCAGGATTTGCCCGGCCTCGACCCGCTGACCGACATAGGGCAAACCCTTGTCTCCCGGCTCGATGCGCCCGGTCTGCGTGGCCTGGATGTGGCCGCCACCGTTCGGGTCGGCGGCGATCTGCCCGATCAGCTGCACCGTCTGTGCGGCCTCCTGCGGCTTGGCGACGGTGGTGCGGATCGACAGCAGGCGTTGCGACGGCTTCGGCACGTACAGGCTGCCGTCTGGCAGGCGGCGCGGGCTCTCTGACGCACCCGTTGCCGCCACAGGAGCGGTCGTGGGGGCGCTCGCGGCTGGTGCCTTGCCCTTGTTGTCCTGGCTGTGGTCCTCGTCGCCGTGCGCAAACGCGGCCCCGCTGGCCAGCAACAGGCCCACCCCGATCAGGGCGGCACCCGCGACCGTCCGCGTGCGCCCACGCTGGGTCAGGGCGACGGTCGTCAGCACGCCGAGCAGGAAGGCCATCACGGCACCAAGCATGAGGCCGTTGTCCTGCCGGACCCGCCCGAGCAGGTCGGCTACGCCGCCATTGCTCCCCATGACCTGCGCGTCGGTCGCGCCCTCAGGAATGTCCAGGGTACCGATCAGCAGGTCGGCTGTATCGGTGGCGGTGATCGAAACGGTCAGCTCATGCGGCCCCGGTTTCGACAGCCACCCGGCCTGAAGGCGGTAGACGCCCTCCTCGCCGGGCACCGCCGATGCGGTGGCGGTCTCGCCCTCGGCGCTCACCTCAACGGTGGCGCTGTTCACGGGCTCGTTGGTGGCGGAGCGGTCCAGATAGACCAGCAGCGCCTTGCCCTGGGCGACCACCACCAGCTGGAAGTCCGCCGACATCGTCTCCAAGGTGGGCGCGGCCGTCGTGACGACCGGCTTCGGTTCCTCACCACCGTGCGCGTGACCCTCATGGGCGAGGACCGGGGCGGCGACCGGCGCGATGAGGCTCGCGGTGGCAATCGCGGCCGCGGCGAGAAGGCGTCGGGTGATCATGGCAGAACTCCAAGGGACTGATTCAGGCGGGCACGGGCGGCGCCGACCTGGACTTCCGCGGTGGCGCGGGCGAGGTCGGCCTCAAAAGCCGCTTCCTGGGCGCGCACGTACTCAACGAGGCTGATCTCGCCCGCTCTGCGGGCCCGCTCGACGTTGGACAACCGCGCTTTAAGAGCGGCGGCGCGGTCACGGGCGATCGCCAGGCGCTCGGTCGCGGCCTGGTGAGCCAGCCGGGCTTGCTGGATGTCGGACTCGACCGTGCGGGCCACGTTGGCCTGCTCGGCTTCGGCGCGAACGACCTCGCTCATCGCCTCAGCACGCTTGGGCGCGTTCACCGCGTCGACCGAGAACGGAATTCGGACCGAGACACCCATGATCGTGTCATACCGCTCTCCCCGGGCGTCGCGCTCGCGGCGGGCCATTAGCCCGACCTCCGGGTTGTCGCGGGTCGTCAGGTCCACCAGCTGGCGCTGGGCCTGAGCCGAGCGGATGCCCAGCTGCGCCGCCAGCAGCGACGGGTGCTGTTCAAGCGGCGGTTGGCCGATGTCCGGCTCTGGTGCCGCCTTCGGGGGCGCCATGCCGGTCAGCGTGCGGAACGCCTGACGGGCCTCGTTGAGAGCCAGTTCCTCGTCGCGGAGATCCGTGGCAACAGAGAGCGCCTCGGCGCGGGCCAGTTGGTAGTCGGCCTCCGAGGTCTCCCCGGCCCGGGCGGTCCGTTGAGTGTCCGCCTCGAGCTGGCGGGCGACCTTGAGACGCTGGCGGGCCAGTTCGGCGCGCCGCTCGGCGAGCGCGACCTGCCACAGGGCGGTCCGGACCTCCCCGGCAATCGTTAGCTGGCGGGCAGCGATCTCCGCGTCGGTGCGCGCCAGCAGCGCGTCGGCGGCGCGGACGGTCGCCGTACCCTGACCGGGCAGCCAGAGCGGAACGCCGAGCTCGGCCTCGTATTCGCGCCGCCCGACATTCCGATTCAGGTAGTCGGTGGTGTGCCGCAGCGTGACCGCCGGGGCGGCCGGAACCAGCGACTCTCCAGCGCCGCGCTGGGCGGTGGCCACGGCCCGCCGGGCCTCCAGACTCCTGACTTCGGGGTTCAGCCGCCAAGCGCCCTCGACGGCGTCGCGCAACGTCTGCGCCCCGGCGGGGAGCGCCAGCAGGCACACGGCAACGGTCGTTGCCGCCGCCTGCTTCATGAGCTTCAAACCAAAATCACGCACCGAACGACCCTCCCACTCTGGGGTGGTTCGGCCCGTGAGAGGAAAGGCGCGGAATCCAGCCCGGCGTGACGGCCGCGTAGCGCTCGTATTCGGCGCCGAACGCCTGGAGGGCATCGCGTTCCTCGGAGCGGGCGAGCCGCACGTACATCAGGATCAGCAGCGGGAACATCGCCAACGTTAGGACGGTCGGCCACTGGAGCAGGAAGCCGAACAGGATGCCTATGAAGGCGATGTACTGCGGGTGCCGGACATGGGCGTACACGCCCGTCGTGGCGAGCCGGTGCTGCTTCTGCGCCGCGTGAAGCACCTTCCAGGCCGCCGAGAGCAGGACGAAGCCCGCCAGGATCAGCACGTTGCTGAGGATGTGCAGCACGTTGAAGTGCGGGTTGCCCTCCAGGCCGAAGACGGTCGACCAGAGGTGCCCGGCGTCGTGGGACATCAGGTCAAGGCCCGGGTAGCGGGTCTGGAGCCAGCCCGAGAGCAGGTAGATGGTCAGCGGAAAGCCGTACATCTCGGTGAACAGCGCCACGATGAAGGCGCTGAACGCCCCGAAGGACCGCCAGTCCCGGGGCGACTGCGGCTTGCCGAAGCTGAAGGCGAAGATGATGAAGATGGCCGAGTTGAGGGCGACCAGCACCCACAGGCCATAGGCCGAGGCTTCGTGCGTCATGGCGAGCCTCCCTTGTTCGGTCGGTCGTCGTCGCCGTTCCCGCCGTGGCCGCCATGCCCGTGGCCGCCGTGCATGAACAGGTGCATCAGCGGGCACAGGAGCAGGACGAGAAGCGGAAGCGCGTCGAGCACATGGTTGACGTGGAAGAGCGACAGGTACACCGCCGCCAGGGCAGCCGCGCCGAGGCAAGCCAAGCCAGTCCAGGTCCGGTACCAGGGCGTGCGCGCCTCCGGTTCCGGGGTGTGATGAGTGTGTTCGTTGTGCGTCATGGCCGCCTCCTCACATCATGCCCATGGGGCCGGTGAGCAGCTTGTCCGCGAGCTTCTTCTGCTCGTCGGTCAGCACGGCGTAGAGAGGCTTAGCGGCCGCCTCGAGGGCCTTCACGGCATCAAGGCGCATGCCCAGCATCTTCTGCTGCATTGTCAGGCGATCCGGCCACGAAGACGGCATGCCGCCTTTGGTCATCTGCTCGTGCACCGCCTGATGGGCCCTAGCGTTCGCTCGCAGGGTGTCGGCGAAGGCGATCCACGGCTGTGCCTGGGCGTCCGTGATCTTGAGTTCGGCCTTCAGAAACGCGATGCGGCCCTCGACGTGTTCGAAGGGCAAGCCCATAGCACCCTGCTGCCCCATCATCATCTGGCGCATCATGGACATCATGCCGGAGGGGCCGTCCTGCTGGCCCGTCATCGAGCGCATCTGGTCCATGTTCATCATCATGCCGGGCTGGCCGCCCGGTTGCTGGGCACCGGGCTGGACGATGGCCCCGCTGCCCATCCCCTGGCCGATCATCGGCGCATTGGCTGCCGCGCCAGGCTTGGTGGTCTGGGCCTGGGGTCCGGGCGCTGGAGCCGGAGCGGACTGGTTCTGCGTGGTCGTGGCGCCATCGGGGTGATGGGCGTCTTCGGCGACGGCGGTGCGGACCTGAGTGGTGACCATCAGGGCGGCAAGCGCGAAGGCCGGGAGCACCGTGCGGGAGAGAGACGACATGGCGTCCTCCATCTGAACATCGGGTTCATGCCATCCCGGACGGACTCCACGCGGGAGCGCCGGGGCGCAAAAGCCAAGCGCACGAAGTCCGGAACCGGCGTCCCACGCTGAGCCATGGCTCAGGTCGGGCGCGGGCGGACTCGTGGCGTCAGATGATCAGAGCGGGGGACGAAGAGCCGGATCGATGCCGATGCCGTCCGGCGTGGCCAAGGCAGGCAGATGGAGGGAGGCGTTCAGGCGCGGGACGAACGTCTCGAACACCACCGCGGGAAGGCCGCCGTGCATGGTGGCACACTGGGCGACGCTACAGCAGGCGCCGTCGTCGAGCAGTCCGAGATCCCCACACGGGGCCTCCTCGTGCTCGTGGTCGGCGGCCGCGGCAATGGCATCGCCATGGGCGTCGACCAGAACGTGCTCGTGCGGTGCCGGTGCTTGGTGGTGGGGGAGGAGGTTGGCGTGGCTCGGAACGGCGTAGACGAGCAGCGTGGCCAGCATCAGCAGGCTCACCACCACCCTCCTCACCGTCGACCGCGTCGCGCGCCACATGGCGATTGCCTCATCCTCAATGGAGGTCGCATGACACCGGAGCGCTCTGCGGCCTCTCTTAGAACCTAGGACCAATCCTCGGTCCCTGCAACCATTCTTGCCAGGGATCTGAAGAAGGGTGCGGCATCCTGCCACTCACTCCTTCGAGGTCACCGCAAGGGCTACTGCGCCACCATCCACCTTCCAGCTGCTGGAAGGTCAACAACAAAATGAGAGGTGGTGGCGCCAGTGACGGACAGCCGCTTGCGTCGGGTCTCAACCCTTGCAACGATGCCCAACCGGAAAAGTGTTCGCCCGCCCTTCCTTGTCCTTCGCCCTGGGCGCCGTCGCCCGGCAGGCCAAGCTGGTTTCAGCGTCAACCCTGGCCTCTTGAACAATTCCACTGTTCCGCATCCCGTATCACCGAGCGGTGGTATTTTGCGCCTCAGAGATGATTTATCACCGGTCGGTGATAAAGATGCCCAAAACTTGTAAATATAACCGGTCGGTGATAAATAGGGTTTGGGAGCACATTTATCACCGACCGGTTATATCATGACTGATCTCCTGACGTTGGATGACGTGCGCAAGCTGGTCCGTGTCGAGCGGAAACGCCGTGGCTTGACACAGGGTGACGCAGCCGGGCTGATTGGGCACACGCAGAAATGGCTATCGGATTTCGAAAACGGCAAGGCCGACCCGCCGACCAGCATGACGTTGAAGTTGCTGGTGCTTCTTGGCATTCCGTTGAGAGCTGGCGTGGCGGCCGAGAGCGCCGCGACCCCGCCGGAGGCCGGTCTGGACGAGCGGGAAGTCGACATCGACGAGGGACTGTGACATGTCGGCTTCCGTGCGCTTGTATGGGCTTTCCGTCGGTACGCTGACCGCCTCACGGGATGGTTCCTTGTCCTTCGAGTACCTCCCGAGCTGGATCACCGCGGCGAGCTCTGGCAACGCTCAAGCGCATGGGATTTCGGCGAAGATGCCGGTAGGCGAGGGCGTCTACGGCGAGGACAAGGCGGGCCCGTATTTCGACGGGCTTCTTCCGGACAACACGAACGTCCGGGCGACGCTGGCGCGATACTTCAAGGTGGACGCCAGCGACGACTACGGCCTGCTGACGAAACTGGGGCGGGAATGCCCGGGCGCCATCTCCATCGTCGCGCCCGAAGCGGAGGTCGTACCAGAGGATCGAGTGCTGCCGGAGTACGATGTTCTGGACGACGCGCGCTTGGCGCAGCACATCCGGGACCTCCCTCGACGGCCTTTGTTCGTGGATGCCGACGGGGAGCTCAGGCTGTCGCTGCCGGGTGTCCACCACAAGACGGCGGTGTTGCTGGCCCAAGGGCAGGTTGCCCTGCCGCGCGGCCGGACACCGACCTCGCACATCCTGAAGGTCGACATCGACGGCCTCCCGGACTCGGTGCGGGTCGAGCACTTCTGCCTGCGCGCCGCCGCAGCCGTCGGCCTCGACGTCCCACGTTCCAGCATCCGGCGGGCGGAGGACATGGTGTACATGCTGATCGCACGCTACGACCGCACGCTCATCGAATCACAGGGCCAGCGGTATCTGCGCCGCGTGCACCAGGAGGATTTCTGCCAAGCTCTCGGCCGTTACCCGCGTGAGAAGTACGAAAAGGACGGAGGCCCCGGCTGGGCTGAGTGTTTCGAACTGATGGCTCACACGGTAGACCCGGCCGCGGCGCGCCAGGAGCTTCTGGGACGAGCCGTGTTCCAGTTCCTGATCGGCAACCCGGACGCGCACGCCAAGAACTACTCGCTGGTCTACCGCGGCGACCGCATGGCGCTGAGCAAGCTCTACGACGTGAACAACGCGGCTGCCTTCCGCAGCCACTACAAGGAACAGCGCCCGCGATTGGCCATGTTCGTGGGAGGCGAACGCGATCCGGTGCAGCTGACACTGGACCATTGGGACGCCTTTGCCGAAGAGGTTGGGGTGAGGAAGAGCATCGTGCAGGAGCGTCTTCAGGACTTGGCCTCGCGCCTGCCGGATCGTATCGCCGAGGTGCGCGAGGCATGCCGCGGGACCGAAGCCGACAGCCCTCTGCTCGACCTCGTCGTCGACGATGTCCGCGAGCGGAGCGCCCGGGTGTCGGCGTGGTTCGCCGGAAACAAGCCGCGCCGTTGATCCGTTCTCCTTGGGTGATTCCAAAAACATTGAGCTGAATCAGGCGCTTACTTGGGGAAAACCGGGAGAATCATTGACTCTAAAGGGTGGTGGCTGATGGGGTTCTGGTTGACCTTGGTCAATGACCGGACCCACTGTATGAGTTATGCCTGAGCTGACCTGGGCACACCCGGGTCGAGCGTAACGACGGCAGACATGAAGCGATTGGGACACATCTTCGCCGTGCTGGTGTTCGCCTTCGCGCTCCTGGTGGGCGCGGCGGGCGGAGCCATGGCGCATGTGGACGCTCATGGCCGCTCGGTGGACCACAGCTCCCATCACATGCCGTCACCTACGGCCCCGTCGCATGGTGACTCCCACAAGGCCGCCCTGGTGGTCGTGGCTCCGTGTTGCCCGGCGGCTGAGGCCCCGACGGGCCATGCCATCACCGTCTCCGTGACGACGGTCGAGACGTCTTGGCATCCTCGGCCGGACTACGTCCCGAACGCTCGGGACATCACCCCGGACACGCCCCCTCCGAAGACCAGCCTCTGATCGGCCGAGCGCTCTGACGTCTGCGTCGGAAGCCCGGCCACGCGCCGCGTTCGCGCGGTGCCGCACGTGTTTCCGACTACGCGATCAGAGGACTCTCACCATGCCTGAGAGGCATTTGACGACCCGTCGCGGCTTCATCGCCGGACTGGGCTTCGGCGCCGTCTCCCTGTACGGCGCCTGGGCGGCCTTCGGCGCCGCACCGCTTCCTTTCGGCGGCAAGACGGCTGCTGCCCCCGAACCCGACGCTCACGGCGGTGGTCATGGCGGCCATGGTGCCGCCGAAGCGCCCGCCGAGGCCGGTGGGCACGGTGGTCACGGGGCTTCGGCGGGCGTGGCGCCCGAGGAGTTCCGCTTCGAGCACGACTACTTCGTCCAGCGCTACGCCCAGAAGGACGGCAGCGTGAACCCGCACGTGAGCGAGGACACGCACAGCCATGCGGCCGAGGGGCACGACCACAGCCACGACACCGGAGGCGAGCCGGTCGACGTCTACCTGATGGCGCAAAAGTTCGCCTACAGCCCCGATGTGCTGCGCCTGAAAGCTGGACAGCCCTACCGGTTCCGCATGATGGCCGACGACATCACCCACGGCGCGTCGATCCAGCTGGGCTCCGCCAGCCGCATCATCCGTCTGCGTCCGAACACGGTCACCGAGCAGGTCATCACCTTCACCAGGCCGGGCGAGTACCTTGTGTACTGCACCGTCTACTGCGGCCAGGCGCACGACGCCATGATGGGCCGCATTGTCGTCGCCTGAGTGGATGGAGGAGACCATGAACATGATGTCTAAACCCTCCGCCCCGATCGGCGCCAAGCCCACCCTGACCACGCGGATCGCTGCCTTGCCGACACCCGACAAGGCCCTTCTCAAGCTGCTGTTCGGCGCCGCCCTGCTGGCGCTCGGCCTCGGCCTCGCCGGTGGCTTCGTGACGGCACTGGCCCGCGCCGGTGCGCTGACCTTCTTCCCCGACGATGCCTACCGCCTGCTGACACTGCACGGCGTGTCCGTGTTCTTCTACTGGCTCTACCTGATCCAGGCGGCGCTGCTGCTGGTGCTGGCGGCCGCTGAAAATGGACGTGGGCTGGCCCTGCGCCCGTTCGCCTGGCTCGGCGCTGCCCTCATGCTGGTGGGCTTCGGTGTCAGCGAGTGGATCTCCTACACCGGCACGCCGCTGCTCTACGACGGCAGCCCCGAACTCGCCGCGGACGACCCGCGCTCGGTCGGCTTCTTCGCGCTCGGCTACCTGCTGCTCTCGGGCGGCTTGGTCGCCTCGGCGATCAGCGGCATCGCCACGGTGCTCCAGCCGCGGCTGCGCGGCGAGGCGGACGAGTTCACCGCCGTCGGCTTCGCCCTGTTCGCCTGGGCGGGATTCCTGGTGGTCAGCGCCATCGCCGCGACCAACGCCTTCCTGCCCGGCGTGCTGTGGTCCCTGGGGATGGGGTCCTTCCCGGCCGACCACGGCACCGAGTGGCACATCCTGTTCCACAACCTGCATTACCTGCCGCTGATGGCGACGGTGCTGGTGTGGTACGTGCTGACCGAGCACCTGACGGGCGTGAAGTCGATCCACGGCGCGCGGCTGTCGAAGATCGTCTTTGCGGCGTACCTGGTCTTCGTGCCGCCGACGAGCCTCTACCATATGTTCCTCGAGCCCAACCTGTCCGAAGGGGTGCGCGTCGTCGGCTCGCTGCTGTCGCTGTTCGTCTCGGTGCCGACGCTCGCGGCCTTCGCCATCATCGTCTCGTCGCTTGAAGCCAGCGCGCGGGCGCGTGGCGCGACCGGCTTCTTCGGCTGGATGCGCGGGCTGCCCTGGGACAACCCGGCCATGGCGAACATGGGCTGGGCGGTGGTGAACATGATGCTCGGCATCACCTTCGCCTTCGTCCTGATCCAGGGCGAACTGGCACCGATGCTGTCCGACACGTTCTTCGTCCCCGGCTACTTCCACTTCTTCGCCGTCGGCGTGCTGACCCAGACCTTCCTGGCCGCCATGATGGTGATGCTCCCGGCGCTCGGCGGCGGCTCGCTGTGGCGTCCGGCGGTGCTGAAACGCATGCCGGTCATCGTCACCATCGGCTTGGTCATCTTCGGTGCCGCGGGCATCACGGCCGGGTTCATGGGCGTGCCGCGCCGCGTGTTCGACGTCAGCTACGGCGGCATGGCCCCGGCCGCGTGGCCGGTGCTGATGGCGCTGGTTGGCGTCGGCGCCACCATCTTCGCCGTCGCCATTTCGGTCACCGTCTACGGCGTCGTCCGCACGCTGCTGTCCCGGCGTGCGCCGGTCGCGACGGAGGTGCCGGTGGTCGACTGGCAGACCGGGGCACGCGGCGTCGGTGCGGCGCCCGCCTGGACAGGGCCCGTGTCGGTCGCGGCTCTGGTCGCCGCGATGTACGTCTTCACCATCATCGCGTTCCAGCTGATCCAGTCCCTGCCGATCATCGCCATCGGCGGCGGCCACGGCCACTGAGCGCAGGAGATCCGTCATGAAGAACGATGAACTCTGGCTGACCGCGGCCATCGTCGCCGTCTGGGCCGTCCTCGCCGCCGTCTACGCCCTGGTCCCCAGCCTCGGGATGCCGGGCTACGTCCGGGTCTGGGGCGGAGGCGCCGTGGTGTTCCTGGTGCTCGCCGGGGTGCTGGTCGCCGTCGGCAGAAAGCCCCGTAAAGGCTGACTGGATCTGGAAACGGGCTTCGGCCCCACCATCGGCTGACGGTGATGGGGCCGAAGTCACTTCTCGAAACGGATGGAGCGGGCTGTTGGACTCGAACCAACCTGGCCAGCCTGGAAAGCCGGTGCCCAACCTCTGGACCAAACCCGCGTCACACCAAGGATTCTGCACCACCGGCACCATCATCCTCAACCAAGCATAAGTAGCGCCCCGATTGCGGGGTGCTGCTGGCTCGAGGCGGTAATGAACCTGGGTGCGGTGACGGTCAGTGTTGCGGTGGCTCAGGCAGACATTCCAAGTAACCGCGGTACCCGATCCTGAGGTCCTGTCCGGCCTCGAAGACCATGTTGGCTTCCCGGCGCTGCATCCCGACCCGGATTTCGGCCGCTTCTCCGGGAACGGGCACGATGGACGCCCGGATCGGCTCGGCGACCAGCGCAAGCTCCTCGACCTGCCCGATCCCGCCTCCGGCCGATGCAGGGTCGGCCGACGCAACCTCGGCCGATGCGAGCTCCAGGACGACCAGGCTCCCGTTCAGCTTCAACACACCGCGCTGCGCCTTGCTATCCGGCACCATGCACCGACGGCCGCAGGTAGAGCGGGTCTATGGTGTCCTCGAGGATCCGGCCCTCCATCAGCCGGACGAAGTCGGTCATCATGTTCTCGGCGCCGCTGTAGATGACGTCGGCGTCCTGCTTGGTCTTGTCCAGCCACTGCGGCGTCGGCCTGGCGGTGACGTTGACCGTGCCCCCGCCCGTCTGCCCGAACATGGCCGCCGCCTCCTTCATCGCGGGCAGCGGGCCGCCGGGGCCGTAGACGTTGACGGCGTCCTGTGCCGCCGCGGGCAGCGCCAGACCCGCCGCCAAGATGGCCGCACCAAGCAAGGCCCTGATGTGGGACAGGAAGGGCATTGTCTCCCCCGTCGGCCGTGACCGGCGACTCTCTATCAGACAGTTCTGATAAAGATTCGTTCCCGCCACCGTCTGGCGCGCCGTTGAGAAACATGGTTCCGGCGGAACTGAAGGCGGAGCACGGCCGCCCCCCGTGGTAGAGGGCGGCGCGTCAAAACAGGCCGAGGACTCCGGCGTTGCGGTACAGCATGTAGGCCGCTACGGCGAACAGCACGCCAGCGAAGACCTTGGTCAGCGCGCCCTTGCGGGTGGACAGCCCGACCGCGGCCTTCATGCCCGCGAAGCCTCCCACCACCCCACCGGCGATGAACAGCGCAGCGATCGTCCAGTCCACGAGACCCGAGAGCGCGTAGTTGGCCGCCGTGGTCAGGCCGAAGGTGCCCACCGAGAACAGCGACGAGCCGATGGCGTTGAGCACGGCCATGCCGCTGCCGAGCATGATGCCGGGGACGATCAGGAAGCCGCCGCCGATCCCGAAGAAGCCCGAGATCGCTCCGGCCAGGAACCCGATGGCAACGAGGCGCACGGCGATCCGCTTGTTGATGTGGACGCCCGGATCGCCCTCGCTTCCCCGCCGCCGGAGCATCGAGACGCCGACTGCGACCATCACCAGCGCGAAAAGGAACAGCAGGCTCTCACCGTCGACCGACTTGCCGATGGTCGAGCCGACCAGCGCGCCGACCACGCCGGACAGGGCGAACGTCGCCGCGCACGGCCACTTCACGGTTCCGGCCCGGGCGTGCTGGGCCAGGTTGGCGAAGGCGTTCGCGGCGACCGCCAGGGCGCTGGTGCCGATGGCGACGTGCGGGTTCGGGACGCCCACCACGTAGAGCAGCAGCGGGACGGCCAGGATCGACCCGCCGCCCCCGATCAGGCCGAGGGAGAAGCCGACCAGGGCCCCGGAGAGGAGAGTGACGAGAACGGTCATGGAACGCATCTGGTCGAGTGGGTCCCGGTGGCGAAGCGGGGGGTCAGCGGGGTCGAAGGTCGGCGCGCATAGGTGGGCGTCGCCGTGGCTGTCGGCAGGACGCGGTGCAGGGCCATGCCCACAAGCACGCGGCCACGAACACGACGACCTGCCAGAGCCCCAGCGGCAACGTGGTGAGCGCCGGGCCCGGACAGAGGCCGACCAGCCCCCAGCCGATCCCGAACAGGGCCGCCCCGGTGATGAGCCGGGCGTCGAGGTCACGCCGGGTCGGGATCTGGAAGGCGGGCGCCCACAGCGGTGCGGCTCGGCGCCCGGCGACGGCGAAGCCCACCGAGGCCGCCGCAACGGCGCCCGCCATCACCAGGGCGAGGCTCGGATCCCAGGCCCCGAAGATGTCGAGGAAGGCGAGCACCTTGGCCGGATTGATCATCTGCGAGATGACCAGTCCCAGGCCGAAAAGCAGTCCGACGACGAAAGCGGAGGCGATCAGGCGCATGGCTCACACTCCGAAGAGATGGCGAACGACGAAGACAGTGACGACGGCACTGGCCATGAAGACGGCGGTGGCGACGAGCGAGCGGGGTGATCGGCGCGCGAAGCCGCAGACACCATGCCCGCTGGTGCAACCCGACCCCATCCGCGTGCCGAAGCCGACCAGCAGGCCCGCCACGACCAGCAGCCCGAGCGGGGCGTCGCCCCGCACCCGCGGAAGCGTGCCCGTCACCGCCGCATACAGTAGGGGCGCCGCCAGTAGCCCGGCGACGAAAGCGACCCGCCAGGAGGTGTCGCCGCGGGTCGGCGGCAGCAAGCCGCCCAGGATGCCGCTGACGCCGGTGATCCGGCCGTAGAGGAGGACGAACAGGGCGGCGGACGACCCGATCAGCAGGCCGCCCACGAGGGCCGATACAAGGTGAAGTGTTCCATTGAGGGGCCTTCATGAGGAGGAGTTCCGGCCGGTGCAGAACAGCCGGTAGAGTTCGGTCAAGATCGGGCGGACGCGCTCGGAGCCGATCCGGTAGTGGATGGCGGTCCCTTCGCGGCGGGTCGCCACCAGCCCCTCGTCGCGCAGCTTGGCAAGGTGCTGGGAGAGGTTGGACTGGGACAGGCCAAGGCGCCGGACAAGCTCGCCGACCGCCATCTCGCCTTCGACCAGCGAGCACAGGATCATCAGGCGGTGGCGGCTCGCGAGCGAGTGCAGGAACGCCTCGGCCTCGGCGGCGCGGTTCGTCAACTCGGCGGGATCCAGCGGCGTGTCGTTCGGCGCACCCATCGTGCTCTCGGTCATCCCCAAGCGGCCTTGGCTGAACGTCGATGAGCGCCGCCGTGGCGGTGAACGGCCGGAGGTCCCCGGCCATCCCGATCGCCGCCCCCAAGGAACAGGGGCGCGCCGACACGCATCGCGCCGGGCGTCAGCGTCGCGTCCACCGTCCATCCCGGTCACAATGGAACAGTTCAATCCTTTCTAATGTTTCCGAATCAGTTTCCCATCCGACATCGAGGAGAATGCCCATGCTGCCCGCGACAACCTCGCGCGTCAGGGATGCTACCTCGGACGCCGTCAACCGGCGGATCGCCGAGCAGATCGAGCGGAGCGTCGAGCATCACGCCGAACACCCGGAGGAGATCGACGGGCGGCTGGACGAGCTCGACCACGAGTGGGACATCGAGCGCACGCTCGAGGCCAACGCGGCAACACTGGCGCTGACCGGCACGGTGCTGGGAGCCTTCCTGGACCGCCGTTTCCTCGTCCTGCCCGCGGTCGTGACCGGGTTCCTGCTCCAGCACGCGCTTCAAGGCTGGTGCCCGCCCGTGCCCCTCTTCCGCGCGCGGGGCGTCAGGACGGCTGCCGAGATCGACCGCGAGCGGACCGCGCTGAAGGGCCTGCGGGGCGACTTCCGGCGGCTGGAGGCGGCCACCCCGCACGCCGCTCCGCGCGAACGCGCCCAGGCCGCGCTGGAGGCCGTCGGGACCTGACCCGGCTCGGCATGCCCATGCTTGCGCCGCAAGACTGGGGACAGGGCCCTGCACCGAGGAGCAACCGATGTCGAACCGCATAAAGGCGGATGACCGCTTCACCATCGAGATGGCACCGCCGACCGCCGAGCGCGTCGCGGAGTTGGCCCGCGAGGGCTTCCGCTCGGTCGTGAACCTGCGGACGCCCGGCGAGAAGGACGAGATCCTGTCGCCGAGCGAAGAGGGCGAGGTCGCCCGGGGCCACGGCCTGGAGTACGTGAGCATCCCGGTCTCCCCGCAGGACATGAACGAGGCCACCGCCGAACGCTTCGACCGGGAGGTGGCGCGCCTGCCGGGTCCGGTCGCCGTACACTGCGCCTCGGGGCGCCGTGCCGGGCTCTTCACCTTCCTGTCCATCGCCCGCAGCGAGGGCCTGTCCGGGGACGCGGCGGCGGCCAAAGCCGAGGCGATGGGCTTCCAGTTCGGGACGCCGGAGACGAAAGCGTTCTTCACGCGCGCCGTGGACGGCGGACGGACGCGGGGAGGGACATCATGATCTTCCGTCAGCTGTTCGAGCCGGAATCCTCGACCTACACCTACCTGTTCGGCTGCCGCGACATGGGTGAGGCGATCCTTCTCGATCCGGTGATGGAGACGGTCGAGCGCGACCTGGCCGTCATCCAGCAACTCGGGCTGCGGCTCGCCGTGACCCTCGACACGCACATCCACGCCGACCACATCAGTTCGGCCTGTCGGCTGCGGGCCCTGACCGGGTGCAAGGTCGCCTACCCGGCGATGGACGGGCTGCCCTGCGCCGACGTCGGCGTCGCCGAGGACAAGCCGCTCACCATGGGCAGCCTGGCCTTCCAGCCGCTCTACACCCCCGGCCACACCGACACGCACCACTGCTATCTCGTCGACCGAGGCGACACGTCGCGGGTGTTCACCGGCGACGCCCTGCTGATCGACGGCTGCGGCCGCACCGACTTCCAGAACGGCGACACCGCGGCGCTCTACCGGTCGGTGCGCGAGAAGATCTTCTCCCTGCCGGACGACACGCTCGTCTACCCGAGCCACGACTACCAGCACCGGCACGTCTCGACGGTGCTCCAGGAGCGGGAGCGCAACCCCCGCCTGGGCGACGCCAAGTCCTTCGAGGAGTTCGCCGGGATCATGGCGAACCTCAACCTGCCGTACCCGAAGAAGATCGACGTCGCCGTGCCCGCGAACCGCCTGTGCGGCGATTGCCCCGACGACGCCCCGCGGGCGCTCCGGGAGATCGGGGACAAGTCCTACCAGGGGTGGCCGCCATGACCACGCACGCGACGCAGGCCCGCGCTCGGGAGCGGGTCCGGGACACGGCCTTCACGGGCCGGTTCTCCTGGGCAGGCTACCTGCTCGGCTTCGGCTTGGGCGGCTTCTTCGACGGCATCCTGCTGCACCAGGTGCTGCAATGGCACCACCTGCTCAGCGCGCTTGAGGGAGAAACGTTCCGCGACCTTCGCACGCTGGTGCTCGCGGACGGGCTGTTCCACGTGGCCATGTACGTCATCGCCGCGGCGGGCCTCTGGCTGCTCTGGCGCACCCGGCGGGAGTATGGCGAGCCCGGCGCCGACCGCTGGATGTTCGCCAACACGCTTGTCGGGTTCGGCGTCTGGCACGTCGTCGACAGCGTCCTGTCCCACTGGGTCCTCGGAATCCATCGCATCCGCATGGACTCCCCGAACCCGCTGGTGTGGGATCTGCTCTGGTTCGCCGTCTTCGGGGTGGCCTTCATCGTGGCGGGATGGCTTCTGAGGCGGAGCGCCGGAGAGGGGCGTCCGCCCGGCGGAGGACGGCGGCTCGCTACCCCGGTTGCGCTCACGCTCGCCGTGCTGGTCGCCGGGCCCGTCGCCGCCCTGCCGCCGCCGAGCGTTACCACGGCGATGGTCCTGTTCAAGCCCGGCACCAGTGCCGCCGAGGTGTTCGCTGCGGTGGCGGCCGTGGACGGGCGCGTCGTCTGGAGCGACCGCTCCGGCGGCCTCTGGGCGGTCGACCTCGACGACATAGCCAGGGCCCGCCTGCTCTACGCGCATGGTGCGCTCTTCGTCAGCAACGGCCTCCTCCCCGCCGGGTGCTTCGCCTGGTCGCGTGCGTAGGATCTGTTCAACCGAGCCTGGCTTCACGCCATCGACCGCTTCTTCATGCTGGTCCGGCGCCGCTTGGCAAGTGCCTCGACATCTTCCGGGTCTGGTACAACTGGTGCTTCACGGGTGAGGACGGCCTGACCCCGGCGGAGCGCCTGGGCGTCGCCAAGGGTAAGGTCCGAATGGAAGACATCGTCTACTTCGATCCCTACGCCTGATATACAGCCCGTCTTACCCAGCCCCTCTCATGCTCGCTCTGGCAGAGTTCGTGGAGCGGCGTGCCACGACAATGAAAAGCTGCGCGGGAACAAAAATGATGGGGGTTTTGTTCCCCCTCATTGGGCAGAATGGGGTAGAGGAAGCCACAATGTCATACGAGCAAAATCACCATAGGAACATGATGAAAATGGGTTGGGGTCGGTTTGCGGCAATGATCGCAACCTCAACGTTCATCATGTTCTTTTTGATGTACCAGCTTGTTTATTCGCTCGATCACGCCCTTTTCAGCGTAAACCGGCTGGTCTCCTCGCTCGTTATGGGGTGCGTCATGACTATCGTGATGCTCGGCTTCATGTGGTCAATGTACAGGGGTATGGCCATTAAGATCGTCGTATTGGTCGGAGCCGTGCTGGTCGGAGTTGTACTCCTCTACGTGAACCGCAGTCAGGGCCTGATCGGCGATGTCAGCTTCATGAAGTCGATGATCCCGCACCACTCCATCGCCATCAATAACGCAAGCAACGCCAGCATCAGCGACCCCCGCGTGCGCAAGCTCGCGGATAAGATCATCGAATCACAGGTTCGCGAGATCGCTGAGATGAAGCTGCTCATTGACGACATTGGGAACAATGGCAAGCGCGGGAGTCAGCCCCTTCCTGCGCGACCGGCTCAGGTCACACCCGATATGGAGCAGCAGATACGAGAGGCGGTTCAGTAGCGCCGTCGAACCCAGCGGACCGTGTCGGCTTCCGACGGTGCACGCCGCTCGGTTTCGGACTTCAAGCAGAAGAGATGATGCCCAGAGTAGTGTTGCAGGCCGCATGGCCTGCAACACCTTTGTGTAGGGGCTGGGGCAATGGCATCGTCCTTCTACTCCGCCACCGCGAAGTTCGTCAGGTCCCTGAGCGTTTCCCGACCAGTCCGCGGATTTATGCCGCCGGACGGAACGCGGATCTCCAGCGCATCATCGACGCCCTCCAAAAAGCTGAACGCCTACGGCCTTTCCCCTGAGGACGACCAGATCGCGCGCAACGGCGCGAAGAAGATCATGGCAGAGTGGTTGGCGGGACACGAGTAAGCTCCCCCGACGTTCCACGGCGGGGGCCGGGATGGCCGGAACGGTCACGCAGCCGTTCTACGGGCGATGAGTCCTGCACTTTCCAGGGCAGACAGTGCCCTGTAGATGGCTTCATGTGTTAGCTCATCCCAGGCGGGTTCTCTTCCAAATACCGGCAGCTTCGCTCAAACCAAGGTCCGCGAGATGGCGTGGATGGCCTTCATGCCGGTCCCGAAACGGGCGATGGACTCCCGGTGGCTCTCGAGCTCACCGTACGGCAGATAGCGCACCTTGAGGTCGGCGACCCGGGAGAACGCGGGCCGAGCCAGCTGCGCTCGGACCTCGTCTTCGCGGCCGTTCGGCGCGACCAGGAACATCCCCTCGAGAGCATGCGCCTCGGTGCCGAGCGCCAGATCGAGCATGCGGACAATGCCGGAGTAGATGGACGTCGAGTGCTCGACCTCGAAGGCAGCCGCGACGTGCGCCTTTCCACGGCCGAGCCATAGCACGTCGATGAGCCGGACGGCGTCGGCGCCGGGAGCTTTCTCGATCACCTCAGGCAGACGCTCAAGGCACCCCTCGCCGAGCTTGCCGCCGTTGTACGGCCGCCCGCGGTCGTTCGAGGCGATCCAGACATCGTAGTCCAAGGCCTTGCCAAGGTCACGCAGCCAGCCCTGGATCTCGGTGTGCGTGCGGTCGCCTTCGCGCTCGGCCGCGGTCGCCTTCGACGCCTTGGCGTTCTCCTCGCGCACCTTGGCGAGGTCGGCCTCCCAAGCGGCGCGGGCGACCGCGTCGTCGGCGCGCGGCGGCGCGGTGTACCGGCCGGAGCCGACATCGAACAGCAAGCCGCCGATGGCGCCGAGGTCGTTCGACAGCAGGTCGCGGTACTCGGCGTTCAGGGCCAGGATGCCCTGGCGCATGGCCAGGAACTCGTCCCACTTCCCGAGCTTCACCTTGGCGCCGGTGAGCGCGTTGTAGCCGTTCACGATGGCCGTATTGAAGGGCGGCACGATGGTGGGGTGCAGGAAATAGAGCAGGTTTGCCACGGCCGGGCCGAGGCCCTTGATCTGCTTGGAGTCGATCTGCCGGATGGCGGCGAGAACCTGCGCCTCGGCGTTGCAGCAGACGCAGGTGTCGAGCAGGCGGCCGAAGGCGCGCTGGTTGTCGGGGTTCTCGTAGATGTCCGGGATGCGTAGCTTGGGCTTCCACAAGAAGGCGTGGTCGGCACCCTTGAAGATCTGCCGCTGTTCCGCGATCGAGTGGACCACCGTTTCCAGCGAGGAGCCGCGGTAGGCGTTGCCGAAGGTTCCGGCCTCGATGTCGGCGACGACCTGCTGGATGCCGCGGCGGATGGAGCGGAAGTTCTTCACCCGCTCTTCCCACAGAAACCAGCTGCGGTACGTGGCATTCGGGTCTTCCCGCCACCGTTGGACAAGCGTGCGCATCGCGTCGGACAAGGCCATTCCCCAAAGAAAGTCCCTACCTGGACAGGGTAGATCACCGGGTCGTCATGGTGCAATTGCCGAGGGGTGTCCTGCACGCCACCTGCAACTTTCTCTGTCGCCGCTGGGCTCGAGGCTGCAAGACGGGACTCCAGGACCGGCTCGGCCGCCCGCCACAAGCTCTCAAAAGTGACGAGCATGAGGAAAGGCAGCGCGCCGTGGTGACGCGCTGCCCATGTTCGTCGGCGGTCAGACGTGGCGTCAGCCGCCCTTTCCAGGGTCAGTGAACGCGGTCGGCACCGGCTCGGCCTGGCACCACAAGCGGCGCGACGGCCTGCCGCAGAAGGCCGCCCGCAGGCTCCTCCACGGCGTTGAGGTCGACGGCCTGAAGCAGGATCTGCCGGACGGTGTCGTAGGGCGGAGCATCGTCCGCCTGGAGGTTCTTTGCCGCCCCCCACCAGTTCTCACCCGTCTCCTGGCAGAGCCGGAACGCGACATGGTTCGCCAGGAGGCCAACCCCGACCCCTTCGGCGGCAGCGATCTTCTGGACCGCGCCCTTCACCCAGGCAATCCGCCCCTTGGCTTCCCTGCTGACCAACCCGTAGAGCACGTCGGCCTTGCCGTTGAGAAGGACGTCGGCCGCGAACGCATGCGCGCGGAGTTCCTCGTCGGCCAGACGCCGCCCATCCGAGGTTCCCTCGGCTTCGATGGCCGCGAACTCCTGGCAGGGACCGGCTTCGGCGAGATGGTGGAGTTCATGGACCAGATCGAAGAGCCACCGCGACGCCGTCTGCATCGGCTGCTTCAGCACCACGGCGCCACGCCAGTCGATGCGCCAGCACGCCCCGTGGAATGCCCCCTTGTCGCACAGCGGCAGCACCGGGATGCCGAGTTCCCAAGTGCGGCGAACCGCCGTGGCCAGATCTGGACGGCCGTCTCTGAACAGCAGCGTCCGCATCGCACGCCAGTCCAGCGGGAGGTCCCTGTCCACCGGGCCCCGCATCGTCCGGCACAGGGCCGATGCAAGGAAGTGCGCGTACGCGCTGTAGAACGCGACTGGCTTCTCCTTGGCGGTGGCGCCCAGCTTGTAACGGGCGTTGGCGACGGCGCGTCCCCACCATGGGTCGTCGTCGTTCATCGCCACCAGGTCCTGGAACGGCTTGCCGAAGATCGCCTCGACACGGGACGCGAAGAGCTGCGCGCACTCATGCGTCGACCGCTCGGCACCACCAGCCGGTCCGTCCGCCGGTGGAACGAGGCGGGACGTGAGGAACCCCTTGTCGATGCCGACTCCCTTGAGCTTGTCGACGGCGACCGGGATGCTGGGCGCACTGGGCTGGGGCAGGCTCGCGGTGATCGAGAAGGACAGCCCGAGCGCCTCCGCCACCTCGATGAGGCGCCAGAACGACGCGGTCTGGTAGTCGTCCTCTTCCCACCGCTGGATCTGCTGAGGCTTCACTCCCAAGCGCTCCGCGAGCTTCTCATGGGTGAGCCCCGATGCGATCCGCGCCTGAATCAGCAGCTTCGGCAGATCCTCGACCCGGTTGACCTCGAGGGCCTCGATGCCGCCGCTCGCCAGCCGGTCGTAGTCCGCGACCGCCGCCTCGAGGTCCTCAAGCTGAGCCTGGATCGCCGAGGCTTCCGCCTGGACGGAAACGGGGTCGCGCCCGGTGTGGTCGGCCGCCCGGTGGGCCGCCAGGGAGTCCCTGAAACGCGCCGCTGCGGCCTTGGTGACCTTGTATTCCCGTTCGTTCTTGATCATGGCAGCGTTCCCAACGTCAGAACCAGCAGACCTTTTGGACGGTCCTTCTTGTCTTTTTGGAAGAACGAGAGGAACGGTTCCCCGGAATTGCCTTCGCGCCAGTTGGCCGGAAAGAGGTCGGCCATGTACTTGTCGGCGATCGCCTTCCGGTTTGCCCTGACGTCCTTCAGCAGAGGGTCGACTTTGGTCCAGTCGAGATTGTCCGTCGGGAACAGCCCGTCCCAGTCATCGGGAACGGGTTTATCCGTTGCGAAGCTCCCGTCGATGTAGAGCACAGCCGCACCGGCGTCGCGCAACATCGCCCCGGCCTCCCGGATCTTCCCGAGGATCTTCTGGCGCCGTGACCCCTGTCCGAAACGTGTTCTCAGTTCATCCCATGTGACCTCGTGTTCGCCTTCCGGCAGGACCTTTCGGACGCCCTGAGAAACGAGCTTCGGGACCATAACACCACATATATGTTGTGTTGGCAAGAAATGTCCATAGCTTACCTCCGCCGCGTGTGCGCGAGGAATGAATGACCAGCGGGACGGGCCGACCATAGCAGGCGTGGCGATGTCCATCTACCAGATATTGCGGATCATCAATGTAGATCCCTCTACCTATCCACAGTCCCTGTCGAGCTCGCGCTGGCTGCCCGGTTGATCCAGCTGCATACCCGGCCTGCGCGAAACGCTGGTGAAGAAGCGGTTGACCTTCCCATGACTGGAAGGTTGAGACTGGCCTCCAGATGAACACGATTGGTCCGGCAGGACCTCGTCCAGGAGGATACCTATGTTGCAGTTCACCGTTCCCGGCATGAAGTGCGGCGGTTGCGCCAACTCCATCCGCAAGGCCCTGGTCGCCATCCCAGGCATCTCGGACATCCAAGCCGACCCGCCCAACCGGCGCCTCGCCGTCGATGGTGACGTCGGCGCCGACCTGATCATCCGCACCCTGGCCGACGCGGGCTACGACGCCGAGCCCGCCGCCTGAGGAGACGCATCATGTCGACGAAGAAGAACGCGCTGCTGGGCAGCGCACTGATACTCGCCATGACGCTGTCGGCGGCCTCGGTGGCCATGGCTGACGGGGGTGGCGGCGGGGATTGGCACAACACCGTCGTCTACGAGCTCGACCTGGTCTCGGGCAGCGTGGTCGACCCCGCGGTCCTGAAGGCGGACCTCGACTACGTCACCGGCCTGCGCGAGCACCATGCGGGCGCGCTGACGATGTCCGAGGAGTACCTGGCCAAGGGCCGGAACCCGGTGCTGCGGCGCATGGCGGGTGCCATCATCGCCAACCAGGAGTACGAGATCGCCGTGCTCGACGAGGTGAAGCGCCAAGTCGAACAGCCGCCTCAGGTGCTGGTCGACTTCGGTGCGACGAAGTTCATGCGGCGGCCGGTGGCCACCGAGGGGCTGGAACACCAGCTGGCCTACGTGAAGGCGCCGCCGCCGACGGCTCTTGACCTCTGGACGGCATCCGGCGAGGTCGACGAGTATGACGTGCGCTGGGCCAAGGCGATGATTGCGCACCACCAGGGCGCGCTCGACATGGCGCGGGACTACAACGCCGACCCGAACGGCGAGAACAGCTTCCTGCGCACCATGAACTACGACATCGTCCAGGATCAGGAATACGAGATTGGGCTTCTGGAGAGCGTCATCGATCGTTACCCGGGTGACGCCAACGCCATCCAGTTGGACCCCTCCATGGTGCACGGCATGTCCATGCACGGCGGGCACGGAAAGGTCGATCACGGGACGATGGATCACGGCGTGATGGACCACAAGGCCATGGAGCATTGAGAAGCTGGTCCGGCCGCCTGCACTGTTGGTGACGGCGGCCGTTCAGCCAATCCACCGGAGGGCAGCGGAAGGGGCCTTGACCTGCCCATTGCTGGAACGCGGAGGCTTGGTCCAGGCCCCGATCCCGGGGCAATCTTCCATGGAGCTTAGAGCATGAAAGTTCTCCTGACCGGCGCCACGGGGTACGTTGGCAGCCGGGTTGCCGATCGGCTGGTTGCCCGCGGTCATCAGGTGGTTGGCATCACGCGGCGGGCGGATGCCGCCGACCAGCTCGCCCGCCGCGGCGTCGAGCCGTTCATTGCGGACCTGACCCAGACGGACCGTCTGGCTGAAGTCGCCAAAGCCTGTGACGGCGTGATCCACACCGCGTTCAGCCATGACTTCGATTACGCGACCGGCGTCGCGATGGACCGTGCCGTCCATGAGGCGTTCGTCGGCGCACTGGCGGGCACCGGCAAGCCGCTCGTCGTGTCGAACGGCACCGCTGGGTTCGGCGACACGGGCGACCGGGTGGCCGACGAGACCACACCAATCGACCTTGAGCAACCGCTGGCGGTGCGTACCCGTGTCGAGAGCCTGGCGGCCGAGGCGGCTGGCGTGAAGGGAATCGCCGTGCGCCTGCCGCTGCTCGTCTACGGGCATGGCGGCAGCGTCTTCTTGCCGATGCTGATCCAGTCGGCCCGTCGTCTCGGCGTGTCCTACTACATCAGCGACGGCTCGAACCGCATGTCGACCGTGCACGTCGACGATGCGGCCGACCTGTACGCCCTGGCGCTCGAGCGCGGGCGCGCGGGCGAGGTCTACATCGCGGGCGGGGGTGAGGACGTCGAGCTTCGCGCCGTGGCCGAGGCGGTGGCGCACGGTGTCGGGAATGGCTGTCGGGTTGAATCCGTGACACCCGATCGCGCCGCCGCGATCTGGGACCCGGTCTGGGCGAAGATGCTGGCGCTCACCAACCGCGTCTCGGGGCGCAAGGCCAAAGGGGAACTCGGTTGGACGCCGCGGTCCTCGCCCACGCTTCTCGACGACGTCGCCCGAGGGTCCTACGCGGTGTCGCCCCAGCATGCTGAGGCGGCGCTATGAGTGCCCGACCGTTCCCGAGTGCCAGGGGCAGCCACCCCGTGGCACGCCATGAGCACTTCCAGGACGCCGAGCACCACCATGGGCATGGCTGCGAGGGCCGCCAGGACCATGCCCACGACCATGCAGGTCACGGCCACCGGCACGGTCCTGGCGGCCATCATCCCCCGGTGACGGCCGACAGTGAGCGCAGGGTGATCTGGGTGATGCTGTTGACCGGCGGCTTCATGCTGGCCGAGGTCGCCGGAGGGCTCGTGTCCGGCTCGCTGGCCCTGCTGGCCGACGCCGGGCACATGCTCACCGACGTCGCATCGCTCTCCCTGGCCTGGACCGCCTTTCGTCTGGCCCGGCGTCCGGCGGACACGCGACGCTCCTACGGGTGGTACCGCGTCGAGGTCCTCGCCGCGTTCGTGAATGGCCTGACGCTGTTCGCCGTGGCGGGTTGGATCGTCGTCGAGGCCGTTGAGCGCTTCCGCGACCCCGTCGCGGTCATGGGGCAGCCGATGCTGGTGATCGCGGTCCTCGGCCTGTTGGTGAACACCCTGGGCTTGTGGATCCTGCATCGCTGCGGCGGTGAAAACCTCAACGTCCGCGGCGCCGCTCTTCATGTGCTCGGCGACATGCTCGGCTCGGTCGGCGCCATCGCGGCCGCCCTCATCATCCTGTGGACCGGCTGGACGCCGATCGACCCCATCCTGTCGGTCGTGGTCGCTCTGCTCGTGCTGCGCAGCGCCTGGGCCATCGTGAAGGACGCGGGCCACATCCTGCTCGAAGGGACGCCGGACGGGCTTGACGCCGCCCGCATCAAAGCGGCCGCGAAGGCCGTTCCCGGAGTGCTGGACATCCATCACGTCCACGCCTGGTCCCTCACCGGCGAGCGCTCGATGGTCACGCTCCATGCGGTCGTCGAGGATGCGGCCAACCAGAACGAGGTCGTGGCTGCCATCGGCTCGGTCCTGGAACAGCGGCTCGGCGTTGCGCACGCAACCGTCCAGGTCGAGCGTGGTGGAGGCGGCAGCACGCCCACCTGCCTTCAGTGCTGAGCAGCGGATAGGACGTGTTCAGGGCGACGGAATCAGCGGGGTTCCGTCGCCCTTCTCCATTCACGACCGCTCGACGACGCCCACATCGCGGATGGCCACAAACGCTCTTGACCTTCCCATGACTGGAAGGTCCATCTGTAAGGGCAGCAAGGAACAACAGGAGCCAGCCATGGCTTACACAGCTGCACAGGATCGGTCAGCGCCGCGGGAGCAGGCCGCGTCCGAAGTCGACATCGGGATCGGCGGGATGACCTGCGCATCGTGCGTGGGGCGCGTCGAACAGGCCATTCGCAAGGTGCCGGGCGTCACCGATGTGTCCGTGAATCTCGCGACCGAGAAGGCGCGCATCGCGTTCCAGGGCACGCCGAACACTCAGGGCGTCGTCGAGGCCATCGAGGCCGCGGGCTATGAGCCCCTCCTGTCCCAACTGGCCGGAGCCGAGCTCGACCTGCGAGTCGAGGGCATGACCTGCGCGTCGTGCGTCGGCCGTGTGGAGAAGGCACTCAGGAAGGTGCCCGGTGTTGCCGAGGCGACGGTGAACCTCGCCACCGAGCGGGCGCACGTTGTGGGCCAGGGGCTCGACGCCGCCGCTCTGGTCGAGGCGGTGGAGAACGCCGGATACACCGCCAGCCCGGTCACCCCGGACCAGGCGGCAACCGCCGCGCCGGACGAGGCGCAGAACCGCAGCCGCCGCGACCTCCACCATGTGCTGATCGGGGCCGCCCTGTCGGCACCGTTGGTGGTCGGCATGATCGGCGATCTGCTCGGTCTGCACATGATGCTGCCGGGCTGGGTGCAGTTCGCGCTCGCCACCCCCGTACAGTTCTGGCTGGGCTGGCGCTTCTACCGGGCCGCCTACAAGGCCGTGCGCGCCGGGACTGGCAACATGGATCTGCTGGTGGCGCTGGGCACCTCGGCGGCCTGGGGCTTGAGCGTCTACATGCTGCTGGCGGCACCGGCCGGTGTGGCTCCGCACCTGTACTTCGAAGCCTCGGCGGTTCTGATCACCTTCGTCCTGCTCGGCAAGTGGCTGGAGAGCCGCGCCAAGGGCCAGACCGCCGCCGCCATCCGGGCGCTGATGGGCCTGCGGCCGGACAAGGCTCGCGTCCGCCGCGACGGTGCAGAGATCGAGGTGCCGGTCGGGCAGGTCACGGTCGGCGACCATGTCGTCGTCCGTCCCGGCGAGCGCGTTCCGGTGGACGGCCGCGTTGTTGAGGGCGCCAGCAGCGTTGACGAGTCCATGCTGACCGGCGAACCCCTGCCGGTGGAGAAGGGTGTCGACGCCAAGGTCACCGGCGGCTCGATCAACGTGGACGGGCTGCTCGTCATCGAGACGACGGCGGTCGGCTCGGAGACGATGCTGTCGAAGATCGTCCGGCTGGTCGAGGGCGCCCAGGCGTCCAAAGCGCCGATCCAGCGCACGGTGGATCGGGTCAGCGCCGTGTTCGTCCCGGTGGTTCTGGTCATCGCCGCGATCACCTTCGCGGCCTGGTGGGGGCTCACCGGCGACGTGGAGACCGCCATCATCACCGCCGTGTCGGTGCTGGTCATCGCCTGCCCCTGCGCGCTGGGCCTCGCCACGCCGACGGCGATCATGGTGGGCACGGGTGCGGCTGCGCGGCGCGGCATCCTCATCAAGGACGCCGAGGCGCTGGAGCGTGCGCACGCCGTTACGGCGGTCGCCTTCGACAAGACCGGCACGCTGACCGAGGGCAAGCCGCGCGTCACCGACCTCGTTCCCGCCAAGGGGCTGGCGGAAGCGGAAATCCTGCGCGGCGCCGTCACCCTTCAGCAGGGCAGCGAGCACCCGCTGGCGCACGCGGTCCGCGCCCGCGCCGAGGATGAGGGCGTGTCCGTGGGCGCGCTCGTGGACTTCAAGGCCCTAGCCGGGCGCGGCGTGTCGGGCGTGGTGGACGGCCGTTCCCTCCTGCTCGGCACAAAGCGGCTGATGGCCGAAACCGGGCTGGCCGACGCTGTCTTGGTGACGGCGGCGGCGGGCCTGGAGTCCTCCGGCCGGACGGTGTCCTGGCTGGCCGAGGTGGCGCCTGAGAAGCGCGTGCTTGGGCTGGTGGCATTCGGCGACACGGTGAAGGAAAGCGCGCGCGTCGCCGTGAGCAAGCTGCACGAGCAGGGCATCGAGGCGGTGATGGTCACCGGCGACAGCAAGGGCGCCGCCCAGGCCGTGGCTCGGGAACTGGGAATTGACCAGGTGTTCGCCGAGGTGCTGCCGGGCGACAAGGCGGAGGTCGTGGCGACGCTGAAGCGCGAGGGCAAGGTGGTGGCGATGGTTGGTGACGGCATCAACGACGCCCCGGCGCTCGCTGCGGCCGACGTCGGCATCGCCATGGCGACCGGCACGGACGTCGCCATGCACACGGCTGGCGTCACTCTTATGCGCGGCGACCCCGTGCTGGTCGGCGGTTCCATCGACGTGTCGCGGCGGACCTATGCCAAGATCAAGCAGGGTCTGTTCTGGGCCTTCGCCTACAATGTGATCGGCATCCCGCTGGCGGCGCTGGGCTATCTGAGCCCGGTCCTGGCCGGTGCGGCCATGGCGCTGAGTTCGGTCAGCGTGGTCTTGAACGCGCTTACGCTCCGGGGCTGGAAGCCCCGGGGCCTGTGAAGGGAGATCCCCATGAACATCGGTGAAGCCGCCAAGGCCTCCGGCGTGAACGCCAAGCTCATCCGGTACTACGAGAGCATCGGGCTCATCCCTGAGGCTGGGCGCACCGCCTCGGGGTACCGGGTCTACACGAGGCAGGAGGTGAACATCCTGAGGTTTGTGAAGCGGGCGCGGACGCTGGGCTTCAGCATCGAGCGCATCCAGCACCTGGTCGGGCTGTGGCGGGACAAGGACCGCGCCAGCGCCGAGGTGAAGCGGGTAGCGCTGGAGCACGTCGCCGAGCTCGAGGCGAAGATCGCCGAGATGCAGGCGATGGCTGACACGTTGCGCGAGCTTGCCGACGCCTGCCACGGCGACCATCGGCCGGACTGCCCAATCCTGCACGACTTGGAGAGCCAGAACACAACAACCGGCCGCGAACAGGTGTCCGCTCACTGACGGCGCTGCTCTTGGCCGCTCCGGTCACAGCACCAGATGCTCCTGTTCTTCATCCATCGTTCAGACCTCCGGTTGCGGTTCAATCTACCGCAGCCAGGTGTCTCGCCGTACCGTGCCGCGCCCCACGAGCGGCATCAGCCTGCACGCAACGGGCGCAAGCCAGGATGCGCCGCGAACCACGACGGGGCTTGCGCAAGCCAGCCGCAACGACCCGACGGTTCTGGCAGGGCAGGAACGATGGTAAAGTTGACTTGGTTCTGAACAAACAGTTCCTCACCGGTCCGTGGGCAGGCTTCCTGATGCTGGCGGCGATCGGTCTGGGCGTGGTGAAAACGACCCGCCAGCGCGCTCGGAGCCATGGTGATGTCCTGCCCTCGGGCAGACACGCACGCTTCGGTGTCAAACATCGACGGTGGAATTGCCCATGCTCCTTTCCACGCTGCCCGACCGTCGTCTGTTCCTGCTCATTGCCGCCGCCATCCTCCCTCTGCTCGGCTTTGAGATCCACAACCAGTTGGACCTGCGCGACTCCCAGGTGGCCGAAGCCCGCCAAGACGCCATGCGCTGGGTCAATCTGGTCCAAGGCGAGCAGGACCGCATCATCGAGGACATCCGCCACGTGCTGGCCACCATGGCCTCGGTCGGTGGCGACGAACTCACCGGCGCGGACTGCCAGCCGTCCATGGATCGGATAAAGACGCACCTGCCCGACTACTTGGTCATCGAAGCCACCGACCGGCACGGGGTGGTGCGCTGCGCCACCGATCCGCGGTCCATCGGCGCGTTCATCGGCGACCGTTCCAACGTGCAAGGGGCGCTCGCCACGGACGCTTTCACCATCGGGGATTACGCCATCGCCGCCAATATCGGTCATCCCATTGTTCCCTTCGCGCTTCCGTTCCATGGAGCGGACGGCCGCCCCGCCGGGGTCCTCACCGCCCTGCTCGACGTGCGTTGGCTGGTCGACTTTCTGGCGCGCAAGCCGTTGCCGCCGGACGCCGCCGTCGCGCTGACGGACCGGCATGGCACCATCCTGGCGCGGGTGCCGGAGATCCCCGGTTTGGTCGGCCAGCCCCTGCCGGATCGGTATCGCTCCATGACCAGGGGCCCGCGCGGTGGGACGGCCGAACTCGTCGGCTTCGACGGGACCACGCGCATCGTCGCCTACTCCCGAGCCGGGGTCGACCAGCCGGACTTGATGGTCTGGGTTGGCTTGAGCAAGGCTCAGGCAATGCGCCTGGTCGAGCAGGCGATGTGGCGGACCGTGGGGGTGTTCATCGGCCTGCTTGCTCTGGCGGGGATGCTGGTCGCCTGGGGGGTGGCCCGCTTCACCCGCGTGCGCGCGGAGGCGACACGCACCGCCCTCAAAATGGCCCGGGTGCTCGAGAGCACGACCGACGCCGTGTTGGAGGTGGACCGCGACTGGCGCGTGGTGTTCATGAATGAGCGCGCGCGGCGCTTGGTTCCGAACCGAACCGATCCGCTCGGCCAGATTCTTTGGGAGGCCTATCCGGAGGTGGTCGGCTCCGACACGTGGTCGCGGTGCCAGGAAACCATGGCCAGCAACGTCGCGTGTGAATTCGAGGCCGTGGGACCGCTCACCGGACGATGGTACGCCGCACGGGCCTTTCCCACCCCGGACGGCCTCGCCGTTTTTTTCCAGGACATCACGGCACGCAAGCAGGTGGAAGAGGAACGCGAGCGCTTGCGCCGCGACCTCGAGAAGGAGCGCACGCTGCTCAAGGGCGTCCTCGCGCATTTGCCGTCGGGGGTGTTCGCGGTCGCCGCCCCCGACGGGCGCCTGCTGCTGCACAACGCCACGGCGGAGCGCCTGCTCGGCCATTCCGTCGTCCTGGCCCAACACGTGCAAGATTATGCCGAGCACGGGGCCATCCACGCCGACGGCTGCCCGTACCGCCCGGAGGAGTACCCGCTCGCCCGTGCCTTGCTGAAGGGCGAAACGGTGATGCAGGAGGAGATGCTGTACCGGCGCGGCGACGGCCGTCTCACCACGTTTGCGGTGAGCGCTGCCCCGGTGCGGGATCCCGAGGGACGCACGGTGATGGCTGTAAGCAACTTCCAGGACATTTCCGGGAGCAAACGCCTGGAGGAGGAGTTGCGCCGCAGCAACGAGCGCCTGAGCCTCGCGCTGAAGGCCGCCCAGGCCGGGATGTTCGATGTCGACCTCCAGACGGACGAGGCGGTGTGGTCCGAGCACAGCTACTGGCTCCTGGGCCTCGATCCCGCCCGTACCACGCCCAGCCTGGATGCCTGGGCGGGAAGGCTGCATCCCGACGACCGGGATTGCGTCCTCGCGGCCAAAGCTGCGGCAATGAGCGGCCGGATGCCCGAGATCGACGTGGAGTACCGCGTGGTGCACCCCGACGACACGGTCCGCTGGCTCGCCGCCCGCGGGCGGGTGACCTCCGCTTCCGACGGCACGCCCCTGCGCATGACGGGCCTGAACATCGACATCACCGCGCGCAAGCAGGCTGAAGAGGCGCTGCGCCGCAGCGAGGAGCGGCTCAGCTTCGCCCTGGTCGCAGCCAGCGCGGGCTTGTGGGACTGGGACATCCGGACCGGGGAACTGACCTGGTCGGAGGGGCTGTACGCGCTGCACGGGCAGACTCCGGACCGTTTTGCGCCGAGCGCCGAGGCGTGGTTGCGCCTCGTTCACCCGGACGACCGCGCGGCCATCGAGCACGCCGTACAGTCGGCGCTGAACGCTACCAAGAGCGACTGTGTCATCGAGCACCGCATCCTCCATCCGGAACGCGGCGAACGCTGGCTCGTGAGCCTCGGCCGGGTTACCCGCGCTTCCGACGGTTCGCTATTGCGTCTGAGCGGGATCAGCCTCGACGTCACCGAGCGCAAACAAATCGAGGAGGCTCTGCGCCGCAGCGAGGAGAGCCTCGCTCTCGCCCTCGCTTCCGCCCGGGCCGGGACCTTCGATTGGGACATGCGGACCGGCGCCGCCGTCTGGTCGCCGGAGCGCTACCGGCTCTTCGGCCTCGATCCCGAACCGGGGCGGGGCGGCTACGCGACGTGGCTGAACGCCATCCATCCCGATGATCGGGAAGCCGTGCTGGCCCGTTGCGCCAAGGCCGTGGCCGAGCGCCGGAGCAACCTCCAGGCCGAGTACCGCGCCGTGCAGCCGGACGGCGCCGTGCGGTGGCTGATGGCGGTGGGGCGGATCACCTACGACGCCGAAGGCTGTCCGCAGCGGATGGTCGGCATCGACGTCGACATCACCGAGCGCAAGGAAATGGAAGAAGCGCTGCGCGCCGCCAAGCGCGAAGCGGAGCGGGCAGATGTGGCCAAATCGCGATTCCTGGCGGCGGCCAGTCATGACCTGCGGCAGCCGTTGCAGGCGCTGTTCCTCTTCGCCGCCGCGCTGCACGGCCAGGTGCTGACGGAGCGGGGTCAGCGCGCCCTAGCGACCCTGGAGCGTAACCTTGAGGCGCTCAAGGGGCTGCTGGACGGCTTGCTCGACATCTCGCGTCTCGATGCCGACGTGATCCGGCCGACCTTTGAGAATGTCCCGATCGCTTCAGCGCTCGACGAGATCGGCGCCTCCTTCGCCCCGGTGGTTCAGCGCAAAGGGCTGGAGTTCACCTTGGATGTCGCGTGCGACGTCGTGGTGCGCAGCGACCGCACCCTGCTCGGCCGGATGATCCGCAACCTCGTCGAGAACGCGATCAAATACACCGAGCACGGCTCGGTCAGCGTAACGTGCCGCGTGGTGGACGGGCGCGCCCGCATCGAGGTGTCCGACACAGGTATCGGCATTCCGGCCGACGAGCAGGACCTCATCTTCCAAGAGTTCCACCAAGTCGGCAACCCCGACAGCGATCAGGCCAAGGGATTGGGCTTGGGGCTTTCCATCGTGCAGCGCCTGGCAAAGCTCCTCGACCACCCCGTGACCGTACGCTCCACGCCCGGGCAGGGCTCGGTGTTCACGCTCGATCTCCCCCTCGGCGCAACCGACACCCTGCGCCCACGTACCCCCTCCACCTCAACGGCACCGGATGATGGCGGGCGGTTGGCAGGGCGGATCGAAGACGAGACTGATGCATCCCGCGAGCCGAACAGAGGGGGACCTGCTCGGTAGGAATGAGACCATTGTCGCCACCCGTGAGCAGAGCGTCCTTTGGCTTCCGGCAGTTCATTCACGAGGCCTGCGACGACCTGGCCCGCTCACTCTGCCTGAGCACCAATACCTTCAAACACGCGCTTACACCAGGACAGCGTCATTGACCCCCTCGCGCGCAAGCTCGATGTCACCTCGGCCGTGGAACAGCGGGATGGATGTCACTTCACACTCGCCATCCCGCCGCCTCAACGCCCATCAGCGCCGCTTGTCGGGTGAGTCCTCGTGGGAAGTCCGATGGACGCCGTCTGCCTCGGCTCCGGCCAGCAAGTCCGTGATCAGGCGGACCAGATCCTCGTTGCGGTAGGGCTTTTGCAGTGTCGGCGTGCCCTGGTACGCCGGTTCCACTCCTTTCAAGCCGTAACCGGTAGCGAACAGGAAAGGGATGCGACGGTCGCGGAGAACGTCGGCGATCGGGTAGCTCCGGCCCTCGCTGAGGTTGACGTCCAGCACGGCCACATGCACGTCGGCTTCCGCAGCCAAACGCAGCCCGTCCTCCAAGCGCATGGCCAGGAGGACCTCGCAGCCGAGGTCGACCAGCATGTCCTCGACGTGCATGGCGACCAAGCTCTCGTCTTCCACCACAAGAACGCGGCACCCGGGTGGTAAGGGCATCAGGACCCCTCATGTGCCGGGCCGGAGGCGCCCGGCGCGCCTGGGCTGCTGGCCGCTTCGCCGAGAGGCGGTAGGCGCACGTCGACGGTACAGTCAACACCGGTGGGCTCGACCGCGAACTTGACCGCCGCACCAAACTCCAGAGCGAACTGCCGTTCGAGCAGCCGGGTGCCGAAACCACGCCGGGCGGGGGGCGTGACCGGCGGCCCGCCCCGCTCCAACCAGTGGAGGTGGAGATCGTCCACACCCCCAGCCGCGGTGACCATCCAGCGGAGCTCAATCCGGCCACTGGGAACGCGCAGAGCTCCGTGCTGGGCCGCGTTGGTCGCCAGCTCGTGCAGCACCATGGCCAGCGCGACGGAAAATTTCGGATTGAGCCGGTGGTCCGGCCCGTCGAGCACAAAGCGGGTCAGGTCAAAGGGGGCAAGGGTGTGCTCGACAACCACCCGCAAGCCTGCGCTCTCCCAATTCTCGTCCGTCAGAATGGTGTGCGCCATCGACAGCGCCAGCAGGCGCGAGTTGAACAGCTCCAACACTTCAGCGTGTTCCGGACCCCGAAAGGTTTGCATGGTGATCGACTGGACAGCGGCCAGCGTGTTCTTCACGCGGTGGTTCAATTCATTGATCAGCCGTCGCTGGTGCGCCTGTGCCACCTTCTCCGCGCGGATGTCGCGCACCTCGATGATGGTGCCGACGACCTGGGCGGCTTCGTCGCGGATCGGACTGGCGGTGAAGGCGACCGGGTAGAAGTGGCCGTCCTTGTGGACGAACACCTCCTCGCCCTGCTCGCGATCATTCTCCGGAAAGGCGCGATCGATCGCGCACTCCTCCAAGGGGAAGGGGCGGCCGTCCGGCCGCGTGTGGTGGATGATGTCGTGCAACGGCCGGTCCAGAACCAACACCTCATCCAACGTGAAGCCGGTCAACTCTTCCGCGGCCCGGTTCATGTAGACGCACCGTTGCCGGTCGTCCATGAGGAAGACGGCGACCGTGGCGTTGTCGAGCACGGCGTTCAGGCGGCGCTCGCTCTCCCGCAGGCGCGTGGCGGTGTGCCGTTCACCCGCGTGTTCGTTGCCGTCGTCGTCCGCCACGACTGATCCCCCTCATGCCTTCGGCAATTTGCCTGACATTGGCTTGAATGGAAATGCCCAGGTCAAGTGAGAAGCGCCCTTCGCTGCGCTGGCGCTGTCGGCCGGTGCGGAAGCTGTGGTGTCGCCCATCGCCACCCGGAAGACGCTTACGCCCAACAGTGCTCCGGGGGGGCACATCACGGTTCCGTGGTCAATTCCGGTGGCTTTGCCCGTGTCACGGTTGATGTGGTGACGCCGCCGAAACATCGCCCCCTTATACCGTCAAGACTGCGCTTACGGGTATGACCGCTCTCAACGGGGCGCCACCGATGCTCCGATCCGGGGTGTTCTGGATCAGGGCGGCGGAGCGGAGAACGGTGGACACTGCCCCCAACGAACAAGCTGCCGGACGGCGGCGGGCGTGGATGGATTGCCTCGGGGACTTCCGAAGCCGCGGGTTCGTTTGCCTGGTTTGCCTGAGCACCTCGGAACACCCTCCACACCGCGACGGGACGGCGGCGTACGGAGGAGGCGCGCCATGCCGTTCAAGAAGATCCTGGTGCCGGTGCTCGAGGGCGCCGCCGAATTCGCCGCGTTCCGGGCCGCGCTGACCATCGCCTGCCGCTACAACGCCCATGTCGATGCCCTGCACATCGGCGACGAGCCGCTGTCGACGTCGGCGCGGGAAGCCGCACGGCAGGCGTACAGCCGCTTCATGGTCGCGGTGGCCGCCTATGGCGTTCCCATGCAGGAGCGGGCCGCGGACCCAAGCTCCGTCTCAGCGTCCTGGCGCGAGGTCACGATCTGCGTCCCCGAGGAGATCGGCTTCGCGGCGCACGACGCCAAGCTGGTGGTGTTCGCGGCGGACAGCATCGACCTGAACAGCCGCCTCGGCCGGATCCTGCAAACGACCCTGCTCGACTCCGGGCGTCCCGTTCTGATCGTGCCCGGCGGTACGGCCGCGCCGTTCGGCCGCAAAGTGGCGATCGCCTGGAACGGTGACCGGGAAGTCCAGCACGCCGTCGATGGCGCCGTGCCGCTGCTCGGCCGTGCCGACGCCGTGGTCGTGCTGTGCGACCCGGCGGTCCTCGGCGACGCCGTCAAGAGCCAGGAGCTTCAGGCCTGCCTGACGCGGCATAACCTCGCCGCCGAGATTGTCCCGCTCGACCAACGGGGCCGCCAGACCTCTCAGGTGCTCGTGGACAAGGCGAAGGCGTTGGGCGCCGACATCCTCGTCATAGGCGCGCATCCGATACCCGGCCGCGCTCTGCCGTTCCCCGCAACGCTTGGCGTCACTGGTGCCGTCACGCGGCATGTCTTCGACCACGTCGAGATGCCGACGCTGATGGCCTCGTGAACCGGAGCGGACAATCGAAGAGGCCCACCGCGGGGGACCCGGGGCGTATAACTCTGAAACCATTACAGGCTCTTGCGACGGCGCGGGGGACGTGGGTTGTCGGTCCGCGGGGTCCCGTTCGCGTTCTTGCTTGGGGAAAGTTGGCCTTTTTGCCTTCTTGCGGAATTGATCGCGATGCCGGGCATGCGTGCGCAACACTTGGCATCCCTGGCCGTTATGAGTACCGATCTTCGGAGCCACCCCCCTCCAAAGATCCTCCCATCACCCGGATGCTGTTCTCGTTCGGCGGGACCTCTCCTGGCCGGGTTATGGAAGCGTGGTTCTGTATGGGCGTTTCCTCCCTAGACTCAGGCCGCAGCGCTTGGCTGCGGCCTTTCTTTTTGCGTCTCGTTCACTCAAACCCACGGCATCCGAGTGGTTGGGCGCCTCGCTGCCGGGTTCGTGGGTAAAATGCCCCTACCGCTTTGGCGTTGTTGCGGAAACGGGGCGTCCTGATGTTGCGATCTTGCGGTTTTCTCGTCGCATCGCCCGTCACCGCTGTGATGAGGTGCCCCCGCCCGGGTTTCCGGAACACCGGGGCTTCTCCGTGCCGGACACGGCCGTTCCTCGGGCCCGTTCGCCCCGGAACCGGAACACTCGCATCAGAAGGAGGGCTGCGCCCCGTGACAGCCGCGAACGCCAACGCTTACGATGGCAAGACCCTTGTGGTGATCGAAGACAACGCCCAGCTTCGGTTTGCCCTGACGATTTTTCTGAAAGAGCACGGCTACACGGTGGCCGCGGCGGCGTCGTACGAGGAGGCCATGGGCCTGCTCGACGCCCATGGCGGGCCGCCGGACGCCATCCTCACCGACTACGATTTGGGCGATGGCCGGACCGGGCTCGATACGATCCGGGACGTTCATGCCCGGTACGGCCACAGCATTTCCGCCATCGTCCTAACCAGCGAATCCCTCCCCAAGAGCATCGTCGAGATCCAGCGGCTGTGCCACCGTCTGCTCCACAAGCCGGTGTCTCCGGCGACGCTCCTGGACGCCCTCGCCGCGGTCTGAGGGGCATCTCCATGAGACAGCCGATGCCGACGCACAACGCACGAGAAAACCGATCACCGGTGGCTGGGCGGATGCCTTCGGACGCTGACATCGACGCCTTGCTCCGCCATGTTCCCCCGCATCTCCGGCACGCCGCACGGGCGGTCATCCAAGCGTACCTCACCGGTCTCCACACCCGCCGCTACGGCCTGGAGCGGATCGCCGGAGTGGTCGCGTCACGGTCGTTCGAAGCGTATCTCCGGGACTGGTTGGGAAACCGGCTCCAGGATGGCCGGTAGCCGCGGGTGGCACGCCCAAGACATGCGAACCACAAGGATGGAAGAGGTTTCCGTGACCGGTCTCTTGCCGGGCAATGGCGATAACCGGGAACTCTGTCCCGGACCTCGACCGAAAGTGCACATCGACGCCGTCTCCGGACCATTTCATACTGCCTGCCCTCAAAAGGAGCAGCGTGCCGGAGTGAAGGAACAGCGCCGCGGCACACCGGTCCCCGGAGAAGGTTTGATGACTGTGCGCAACGCCGATGTTCGGACCGATGGTCGTTCCTCCGTGTCCTGCGCGGATTCGGAGAATTGGCTCGGCTTGGCGCTCGAAGGCGCGGGCATGGGCGCGTGGCGCTGCTGTCCGGAGTCGGGGCGCTTCGAGGCGACCGCCACGGCCAAGAGGCTGCACGGCCTGCCGGACGACGCGCTGCTGGACGCAGCCGCCGCTATGGAGGTGGTTCACCCGGACGACCGCGAGCGGGTCCGCCAAGCCCTCGAGACGGCCATCAAATACGGTGAGCCGTACTATGCCGAGTTTCGAACGGTTCTTCCCAGCGGCACCATCCGCTGGCTCCTCTCCCGCGGCCGCTGGGTGTCGTCCCCCGGCGAACCGACGCCCCACATGGTCGGCGTCGTCCAGGACATCAGCGAGCGCAGGCAGGCGGAAGAGGCGCTGGCACGGAGCGAGGAACGGTTCCGGGTCGCGCTGGCCGACGCCCCGATCGTCGTGTTCTGCCAGGACCGGGACCTGCGTTACACCTGGATGTACAACCCACGCATGGGCTTCGTGGCCGCCGACGTCCTGGGCAAGACCGACGCTGAGCTTCTCGACCCGGAGAGCGCCGCGCCGGTGATGGCGGTGAAGCGGCAGGTGCTGGCGACCGGCGAACCGGCCCGCGCCGAGGTCACGACGGCCTGCTCCGGCCGTGTGGAGACCTACGACCTGTATGTCGAGGCGCTGCGCGACGCCGATGGGCGGATCGTCGGCGTGCGGTGCGCCGCCACCGACATCACCGAGCGCAAGCGGGCCGAAGAAGCCCTGCGCAACAGCGAGGCGCGCTTCCGCACGCTGTTCGACACCCTGACGCTCGGCGTGGTCCTTCAGGATGCCTCGGGCGAGATCACCGACGCCAACGCCGCCGCCCAGGACATCCTTGGCTTGTCGTTCGACGAACTGCGTGGGCGCGTATCGCGCGACCCGCGCTGGCACGCGACGGACGAGCACGGCCAGCCGCTGGAGAGCAACGCGCATCCGGCCATGCTCGCGCTGCGGACCGGGCAGCCGGTGCAACTGCGGATGATGGGGGTCTTCAACCCACGGCGCGGCGAGCGGCGCTGGCTGGAGGTCGACGCCATCCCCCAGTTCCGTCCGGGTGACCCGCAGCCCTCCATGGTGTGCTCGGTGTTCCACGACGTCACCGACCAGCGCCGGGCGGAGCAGGCGCTGCGCGACAGCGAGGAACGGCTGCGCGAGGCCCAGGACATCGCCGGGCTGGGCTTCTGGGAATTTGACGTGATCGCCCGGAACATCACCTGGTGTGACGCCATATTCCGGATGCTCGGCCGCGATCCGCGCGAGGGTCCGCCAACCTTTGATGAGGTTCGCACGCTCCTGCACCCCGAGGACCGGCCCTTGCTCGATACCTTTGTGGAGCGCGCGGCAGCAACCTGCGAGGACTACGAGGTGGACTGGCGCCTGCGCCACGTCGATGGGGCGTACCGCTGGGTGCGCACCCGGGCGCGGGCGTTCGCGGATAAGGCCGGACAATGCGTGCGGCTGGTCGGCACCGACTTGGACATCACCGAGCGCAAGCGGGTCGACGAGGACCTGCGGCGTCTGGTCGAGCAGCGCGAGACGCTGGTCCGTGAGGCGCACCACCGCATCAAGAACAGCATCGCCTCGATCGCCGGGCTGCTGGCGATGCAAGCCCGCTCCGAGGCCTCGGACACGGCGCGTGAGGCACTGCTCGACGCCCAACAGCGCGTCCACACGGTCGGGCGCATCCACGAGGCGCTCTACCGTTCGGAGAGCTTCACTGCGGTTGATGTGGGGGCGCACCTGCAAGCGCTGATGGGGGACATCGCGCGGTCGGCGGTGACCCGGAAGGGGCACCCGCCGACACTGCGTCTCCAGTGCCCAGTGGGGATTGATCTGTCCGCCGACACCGTCACGCCGCTGTCGATGATCGCGGTCGAGCTCGTCACCAACGCCCTCAAGTACGCGGGTGGTGCCCAGGACGACGTCGAGATCGACATCGCTCTGGCCAGCGGCTCGCCGATGCGCCTGGTCGTGGCCGACAACGGCCAGGGGTTGCCCGCCGGAGCCCGAAAGACGAGCGGCCTGGGCTTGCGCCTCGTTGACCTCTTGACACGGCAACTCCGGGGAACGGTGTCGTTCGAAAACACCCCGACCGGGTTGCGGGTGACCGTGGCGTTCCCATCCCAACGGACGTGATGGCCGCCGGTGGCAAAGCACGGCGGAGGTCGCCTGAGACTCCAGAAGTTCGCTTTTCCCGAACGTCAACGCAACACGCCCGTCATAGTCCTGTTGAACCGGGCATCGACGGAAATGCCGAACATGACACCCAAGTTGCCAGAAGGACAAGCTCGCAGGCTGCTGAAACTGGCCCGGCGGGCGGCCAACCTCGCTACGCAGACGCAACACCATGCCGCGAGGGCGTCGAGCATGGTCCAAGAGGCCCACATTCAGGCCCAGGAAGCCCACGCCAGAGCCAATCAGGCCCACCGACGTGCCGCAGACAAACACCGGCGGGCGGCGGCCTTCTTACGAAACAAAGGATAGGGCTCTGTTCGCGATACCCGTCGTATGAAGTGAACCTCGTACGCTTCCCCCGAGATGTCTGGCCCCGAGGAGTCTGTTGGGTTGACGGCGCCGGGTTTGGTCGATGAAGGCGACCACGGCCGCTTCCATGTTGACAGGGGCTGACGGCCGAGGATGTTGGCAGGCCAACGGAACAATCCCGGCCTGCCGTGAATCACTGGAGCTTCTGAAAGACGGTGCGCAGCAAGGTCACTGGCACACCCGTGCGAGCGGCGGCCTCCTCCGGCGGATGACTTCCCCGGACCAACAGGTCGTCGGCAACCGCGTGGCGCCGCTGGCCAATGTACTGGCGCGGCGTCATGCCGAACGCCGCCCGGAAGCTCTGCCACAGCACCGTAGGCGGCAGGTCGACGGCTTGGGCGACCATGCGCGTCGCAAGCGTCGGCTCGGCGAGGGACTGATCGATGTACGCGCAGGCGGGCCGCAGGTCGACAACGCCCGTCAGAGGCTTGGGAACCGGATTGGCGATCAGCGCCGTCCGCACGGCGTGCAGCGTCAGGAGCGTTGCGGCAGCTTGCAGGCCATGTCCAGCGAGGGCGGCCCGTTCGGTAAAGCTGCTCTGGATGATGCTGCCGACCGCGTGCGCCGCGGCATCGGCATGCCCAAGAACCGTCCGAACATCGGCCCCGTCGATGCCATACTCCTCGAGCAGCATGTCTTCAAGATGGCCGGGCGCCACCGTGACGGCAATGTAGGGGCCGCTGTTCGGCGCGATGATCTTCGCCCGCGTCTCCGCCGGGTAGAAGGTCAGACCACCCGGCGGAATGACGACCCGCTTGTAGTGGTCACTTTCCACGGCGATGTCGCACGGCGACTCCTGGAGGTTGACCGCAAGAACATGGTCGGTCAGCCGGAAGTGCGTTTCGCAGTCGCAGCCGGGCACGTATTCGACGATGCCTCCGGTGATCGGCTGGCGCATGCCCCAGCCGTCCGGCATCTCGGTCACCGGCGGGCCATCGAGCGGGATGTGATGAATGGGAACGTCGGTCATGATCGGTCAGCCCGGTATTGCATTGGGGTCACGCCGAGAACTTTGCGGAACACCGTGGAGAAGTGGGTGGGGTTGGGAAAACCGCAGCGGGCGGCAACGTCGGCGATGGGCAACGTGGTCGTCGCCAGCAGACTCCCGGCGCGCTCCAGCCGCCGCTCCATCACATATCGGCACGGCGGCTTGCCGGTGTCCTGGCGGAAACAGCGGGCGAAGTGATACGGGCTCAGCCCGGCCACCGACGCTAGGCTCTCCAGAGAAAGCTCCTCGGCAAGGTGCTCCTCGACATGGTCCAGCACCCGGCGAAGCACGGCAGGCGAGAGGCTGGAGCGGACGACCGGAGTCGGAGCCCGTCGCGCTTGTCGAATGGCTTCGGCCGCGATCAGCGTCAGCAGGGACTCCAGGTAGAGTGGCCCCCAGCTTTCCCCGTCCGCCGTGATCACGACGTTGTGCAGCAGGCGGGTCAGGTGAAGGGCGTTCGGGGTGCGGATCGGCACGGAAACGCCAAGTGCCGCCGGGCCGTCGTCACAGATGTCCGCCGTGATGGACGCAAGCCGTTCCGGCGTCATGCTGACGATGGCGTAGTGATGCGGCGCATCACACGCGATGTGGAACTCGGTGCCACCCGGGAAGTAGCTCAAGTCACCGGGTGCGGAATCCAGCTTGCGCAAACGATCGGAATTGATGGCGACCAACCCCGGCGACGCGCGGAACAGGGAACAGATGGCGGGCCCGCCATGCCCGCCGCGCGCGGTGATGGCCGGAGAGGCGATGGATTGCAGAATCAATCCGTTCAGGGTCCATTCGCGAACCACCGGCCGCTCCTGGTCAGGAGGGATTGGGTCCAACCGGTAGCCCCCCATCCCGCTCCTCCGTCATCTGTGGCTCTGTCGGCAGCCCCGTCCAACGGTTTCAGCGCACCATCGTGACGGAGGTCTGCATGGTACCGTCCCGGGCGGTCGGGAGCATCTGCCCATTGGTGGACGTGTCTGCGGGCCAGCAAGACGCAGATCCTCCCGGCTCGCCGCGCCCAGTGGCAGCACCCGGAGGGTTGGCACCCCAACTCGAGGCTGATGTTGGTGTCGACGCTGCCAAGCCTGGAGCGAGGTGGGGCTTCTTCCTGCGGCTCACCGCCCCCGGCGCCGCCAAGCGGGAGTTGGTGCTCATCCCGGCAAACTTGGGCTAACCGGGTGTTCTCTGCGCGACAGCAAGCGAGTGATCGGCATCGGCGTCGCCCTGGCTGCCATGACTTCGCCCAGCGGGATCGCCGATGTCGTCATTACGCGACGTTGAGGAGTCGTCTCACGACCTGATGAAGCTGCCGCGGTGTCACCGGCTTGAAGGCCACACCAACCCCCACCCCCGTGGCCTCACGCTGCCATTCCATGCCGGTCTCCCCGGTCAACACGATGGCGGGCACCTCGGCGCCGACCAAGCGACGGAGCTCCTGGATCGCCTCGATGCCGGTGCGTCCTTCGCGGAGGCGGTAATCGGCGATGATGATGTCGGGGATACGCTTGGATGCCTTTACTCGGTCCAAGACCTGTTCCACTGATCCACCGCTCAACGTCTCGTACCCCCAGCCATGGAAGATGGACTGCAATCCCAAGAGCACGATCTCGTCGTCATCCACCAACACGGCAAACCGTCCGCTCCCATCCTTGGGAACAGCTCCTTCTGGCACCTTGGGGCTCTGCACTTCCATCTGGCCGAGCGGCATATCCACTGAAAACACGGAGCCTCCGCCTGGCGTAGATCGGACATTGACCGGGTGATCCAGCAGTTCCGACAAACGCCGCACGATGGACAAGCCCAAGCCAAGCCCACGGCTGCGGTCCCGCTCCGAATTGCTGACCTGATGGAACTCGTCAAAGATCCGGGTCAGGTGGTCGGGCGGAATCCCAATTCCGCTGTCCCGGACCTCAAGGCGAGCGCAGCCGTCCACCACGCGGCATTCCAAGCGGATGACGCCGCTCTCGGTGTACTTGATGGCGTTTTCAACCAGGTTGCGCACCATGCGGCCAAGCAGGCTCCGGTCGCTGCGCACCGCCACGCCTCCGGGAACGGCAACCTGAAGCTCCAGCCCCTTGGCCATGGCGATCGGGGCGAAGGAGGCGCCGATCTGGTCGAGGACCGGCTTGACCGCGAAGTCCTCGACGGTCGGCTTGACGCCACCCGCGTCCAGGCGGGACATGTCGAGCAAGCCCTCCAGCAGCCCCTTCAGGGTGTCCAGGCCACGCTCCAGCATGGTCATGGCGTCCTGGCCGCGCTGGTCATGAACGTGCCCGCGCAACGCCTCGGCGAAGAAGAACAGCGACTGCATCGGCTGGCGCAGGTCGTGGCTGGCTGCCGCCAGAAACTTCGACTTCGCCAGATTGGCCTGTTCGGCGTGCGCCTTGGCTGCGCGAAGGTCGTCTTCCAGCCGCTTGCGCTCGGTGATGTCGGTCACCGAAGCGACCCCCAGGGTGATGCGGCCGTCCCGGTCACGGAGCGGATCTGCGTTGACCACAAAGGTCTTCACGTCACCATCAGGGTGGCGGTACAGCATCTCCTCCTGCTTGACGGTCTCACCGTGCAGGATGGCGCGGGCAAGCGGGTAGTCCTCGGCCCGGTAGGGGGTGCCGTCGCGGTGGAAGGCGGTGTGCGAGGCGTATTCGCCGATGTCGCGCAACGGCTTGAGCGGAGCACCGACCACACGGTCGGCTGCTTCGTTGTGCAGCACCAGCTTCCCCGTCGGCGCTTCCGCGACGAGGACGCCGGACGGCAGGTTGGCGATGACCGCCTTCAGCAGTCTGCGCTCGCTGTCACGGACCCAGGCGACCCGCCGGATGAGCCAGCCCCCGCAAGCCGCCGACAGCGCCAACACGGCCAGGAACAGCAGCATCGAGCGCAGCGCCGCGAGGTCAACCGAGCGCATCGCGGCCTCCTTGCCGATGCCCACCGCCAGCATGACGCCTCGGCCCCCGCTGCCCGGAGGCGAGTATGCCACCACACGTTCGACATCGTCGAAGCCGGTGAGTTCAACCACTTTCCGCTCATCACCTTCCAGAAAATGGCGGAATCGCTCAGGCAACGGTTGTCCGATCAACTCCGGCTTCGGGGGAATACGCGCCATCATGGCACCTGTCGCATCGGTGAGCAGGATGGCGGTGTTGGCGGGCAACGGCTTGCGTGCCAGGTAGCCTTCCAACCAGCTGAGGTCGAGCAGCCCGGCGATCACCCCGGCGTGCACGCCATCGGGACCAGTGTAGGGCAGACCGAAGGGAAGGATCGCCTTGCCGATGCCGATGGCGAAGCCGAACTCGCCAATCGAAAACTCACCCGTGGCCAGCGCACGCTGGATGTTGGCGCGACCGCCAAGGAAGACACCAATGGCGCGCGGGTCGGTGGCGCACCGGACGGTTCCCTGGAGATCGGTGACTTCGATGGTCAGGTACGAGGGAATGTGTTCGTTCAGCCGCTCCAGGGCCGCCTGGCAATCCGGCCCCGAGAGTTCCGCCGCCGTCGTCCCGAGCACCGTCATGATGTCGCGCATGTTGTCGATGATGCGGTGCTGTTCGGTTTCCAGGAGGTCGAGCAGCTGCCGAACCTCCTGGCCAAGCTCCGCCTCACGCGAAGCCCGCAGGTTCAGCTGCGTGTAGGCTTGAAACCCGACCAGAGGGGCGACGGCCAACAGAAAGAGGAGGATGTGTCGGATACGCGCCATCAGACCGCTCCCCTCCCTTGCACGCCCCTTGGGCTCTTCTCCGTCGCGGAATCCATTAGATACCGCTGAGATAACCGGCTGCAAAGTGAAAATGCCTCGTTTGAGGTAGAATGCTACCCGGTGCAACTCCGCTGGTCATTCCTTTATTGGGCAACTGTCCATCAGAACAACTGAAAAGAGCGCAGATTCAGTTGTTTTTCGCCAAAAACTTCACGTCGCTCAAGACTGCGCGCGAAATAAGATTTGAAAGGCGGTATCCAAGCCTTGACAGGAAACGCCATCGCCTTCGACAGTGGATGCCGCACCCTCTGTGGCCGCTGTATGGTGCCGTCCCCTCGCTGAGGCGTTGCCATGATCGTCGATGGACTGCCTGTTGCCGCTCGCACGCTCTGGATCCGTGGTGGCCTGGTCGCCGCGGCGGTGATGGCGGTGCTGGCCGCGGCGGCGGCCGTGTGGCTCTGGCTTGACCTCGCCCGGGCACTCGCGGCCGGGGAGCGGTCCGCCCGCTCGCTGGTCCGGGTGCTCGAGGAGCAGACAGCCCGGAGCTTCCAGGCGGTCGACCTGACGCTGACCGGGATCATCGACACCCTAACGCTGAAACACGACTTTAGCGAGCACGATCTCGCCTTCGCGGACACGTTGCGCGAACGGCTGAGGTCTCTGCCGCATGTCCGGGCGCTGTTCGTGATTGGCGCGGACGGCTTCATCACGCAAGACACCGACCACCCGAAAACGCCCCGCGTCACCCTTGCCGACCGCGACTACTTCATCGCGCACGCCAAGGATCCCAGCGCATCCCTGCTCATCGGCAAGCCGCTGATCAGCCGTTCCCTGGACGATTGGTTCGTCAGCGTGAGCCGCCGCATCGACCAGTCGAACGGCAGCTTCGGAGGGATTGCCGTCGCCGCCGTCGAGCCGCGGTACTTTGAGCGCTTCTACCAAGCCCTGGGTCTTGAAGAACGCGACAGCATCGCCCTGTTCCGGCATGACGGCATTCTGATCGCCCGCTTCCCGCAACATGATGCGGTCGTCGGAAAGGACTTCTCGTCGCTGGAACTTTTCACAGTCCGTCTGCCGGGCAACGCTGAGGGAACCTACCACGCCCCCAGCATGATTGACCGCACCCCGCGGGTCGTCAGCTATCGCTCGGTTCCGGAATTCCCTTTGGTGGTCGCTGTCACGCTGAACAAGGACACCCTGCTTGCCGGGTGGTGGCGCAACGTGACGGCCACCGTGGCTGCGGGCTTCTTGGTCGCAGGTCTGCTCGCTCTTCTGGTTGCGCTCTGGGTCCGGCGCCGGGTCGAGCGTGAACAGGCTGTTCAGCAACAGATTCAGGCGCAGAAGCTGGAGGCGCTCGGTCGCATGACCGGCGGTGTGGCGCACGACTTCAACAATCTGATGGCCGTCGTGTCCAGCTGCCTCATGCTCGTCAGGCGTCGGGTTGACACCGAGGAGGTGAAGCATCTCACGGAAACGGCCTTGGGGGCCGTCGAGCGTGGAACCAAGCTGACCCAGCAGATGCTGGCGTTTGCGCGTCGCCAGGATCTCACGATCGTCGAGGCCGACGTCAACGAGATGCTGGCCAGCCTTCAGGAACTGCTGCGCAATGCGGCGGGACGCCAAGTCGAGGTAATCTTCGACCTCGGGAGCGACGTCCCGCTCTGCCGGACCGACCGGACGCAATTTGACACCGCGCTGCTGAACTTGGTGGTCAATGCCCGCGACGCCATGCCCTCCGGCGGCACGATCCGCATCGCGACGGCGCGGTGCACCGAGGGCGACGTGCGGCGGACGGGGACGCTGAAACCCGTTCCACACGCCTGCGTAACGATTGCCGATACTGGGCAAGGAATGCCGCCGGACGTGCTGCGCCGGGCCCTCGAGCCCTTCTTCACCACCAAGGGCGACAAGGGCACCGGCTTGGGGCTGAGCCAGGTTTATGGCTTCGTCAGACAGAATGGCGGCGACATGAAGGTGGAGAGCGAGGTCGGCGTCGGCACAACGTTCCACCTGCTGTTCCCCGCGGTCGAGCGTGGCAGCATCCCCGCTTCCAGCCGAACGAAGACGCCTGGGGACGAAGACCGATCCCGGGCATCGCCCACGTCGGCGTGAACCCCGGACATCCGCTGGCCAGTAGCTGAAACAGCGCTTTCGCAACATAGAAAATATAGGATTGCGTCGTGTTGCCCACGATACCCCGTGGAGAACGACGAATACCTTACCCATTGCGAGGGTTTGAATAACTTTGCTCGCAAGGGCGATCTCTTTCAGATTCTTGCGAAAAAATGGCGGACCTTTTCCCTCGCGGCGCCCGCTTCGGCGGCTTTGAATGTTCGCAAGGTGGCGTCGATACCGGAATGGAAAGCAGCGATGAGTACGGAAGACCTGCGCGTTCAAACCGCGATAAACAGCCTTGACGACGTTGAGGCGATGCTCGAGGAGGTCTGCGCCGACCGGCGAATTCCAGCACCGCAGGTGAACGCCTTGCTGGAACGGTTGGCCGCCATCGCGGATCTCGTGGATACGGGGTCGTCCGCCCCCGAAGAGCGTCCTGACCCGCCAATTACCTGGCTTCATTAGGAGGCGAGCCATGGGCCCCCTCGCTCACGACCGGGATACAGGAAAGGCCGTGACCATCGTCATCGTCGAAGACGACGGCATCGCCGCTTTGGGGATGAAGATGGCGCTGGAGCGGCACGGGTGCCGGGTCCGGGGTATTGCCGGTCACCCCGAAGCGGCGGTCACCCTGTGCGGCTCGGGAATCGACCTTGCCTTGGTCGACATCAATCTCGCGTACGGCCGATCCGGTGTTGCGTTCGCCCGCGCCCTTCACGAAGCGTGTGGAGTTCCTTGCCTGTTCGTCACCGGGCACCTCGAAGAGGCCCTTGCGGCGAAGGATGCGGCGGTTGGCTGCCTGGGCAAGCCGTTCACCGACCTTGCCCTGACCATGGCCGTCGATGTCGTCCGGCGCATCCTGGCCAACCGGCCACCGGGGCCGATCCCGTACGGGATGGAGCTGTATCCCGGCTGGAGCCGCGCCAGGACACGCCGGGAGCTTGCTCATGCAGCGCTCCGCCAACGCACCGGCGCGCACGGTCGCAGGGTCCAGCGTTGAAAAGCGATCTACAGCGGCAGAGTCTCTGATGAAGCATGAGCCAAGTGCCGGGGGCACGGGTCCTCAGCGCGATGGACCGGACGAGAGGTCGGACGCGGCGGTGATCGCCGACCTGCGTCATGGCATGGCGAACAGCCTCCAGATGCTGGCGGCGTTGGTGCAGGTGCGCATCTCCGCCCTCGAGGATCCCGGCACGCGCCAGGAACTCGAAGCTCTGGTGTCGGGCGTGCACGGGATGGGCATGGTGTACCGCGCTCTCGATGTGAGCACTGGTCGGTTGCGGACGGCCGTCCACCGGGTGGTCCAGGATCTGTGTGGAGTTCACCGCGCCGCCTTGGAATCCGCGAACATTCAGCTGCGCTGCCACACCGACGACGTTCTGATCCCGCTCGACGCCGCCATGCCACTGGCGGTACTGACCTCTGAAATGCTCATGGCCGCGATCAAACGCTGCCAGCGGGCCAGACACGGGGCTCTCGACGTCCTTCTCGTCCGCGACGACGATGGGTGCCTTCGCCTCGACGTCCTCAACGACGGCTTCGACCTGCCTCAGCACTCCGGCCGGGCGGCCGGGGACCTGCTCGGCTGGACCGTCGTCACCGCCTTGGCCCACCAGATCGGTGCCTCCGTGGAGCGGAGCGCCGACGATCGCCGCATCACGCTCATCCTCAGGCCGAGCAGGCTGGAATGAGCACTCACGGTCGGCGTCGTGGAGGCGCCGATCATCTCTTGACCAAGTGCTACCGAGGGAGACAGCGATGCCGACAATGGAGTCCCCGCGCGTGATGAGCCTGCGTCAGCGCCACGCGGCACTCGACGCCCGGATCCATGCCGAGTACAGCCACACCCATCCCGATGACCTGGCGTTGAAGCGGCTGAAGCTCGAGAAGCTGCGCCTCAAGGAGGAGATCGACCGGCTCGCCCAACACTGAATCTCGGCTGAGTCCTGCAAGACGGGAGGCTCGCCGCGGATCCGGCGCGGTGGACGTCCGCAAAAGGCGGCGTCCGCCACCTCCCCCTGATCGCTCCATTATCCTGGCTGCGAAGGTCCCGTTCGCTGTGACCGCTGACGCCTATTTGATCCCGATCGCATGGTCCGCCAGTTTCGAATCTGGGATGCCGGAACTCGATGAGGAGCATCGGGTGCTCGCCACGCTCTACAACGACCTCGTACGGGCGCTCACCCGCCGAACCTCTCTTATTCTGCGGCACGAGTTCTTTGAAACCGTGGAGACGGCCGCCGCCGCGCATTTCGGCAACGAGGAGCGCTTGCTCCGCAAGCTGGGCGGAACGGATGTGCTGAACCACATCAACTCGCACAGCCGATTCCTCGACGACATTGCCCGGCTGCGTCTCGCGGCCGCTGAGGAACACGCGCTTCACGATGCAGCCCATGTTTTGCGCCGGTGGCTGATCGAGCACTTCCACGAAGACCAGGTTCTGTTCAAGGCCCTGCGCTTTCATGGCAAAGCGCCGCCGGACTGAGATTTTCAGATTCTTGCGGAAATGATGCTGGGCCGCGAACTGGGTCACTCTCCCCGCGCAACAACGGAGACGTCCCTCCGTTAAGAGTACCGATCTTGGGAGCGACATGCCTCCGAAGATCCTGCTGGCCATCGCAAGCTGCTTCCCCCCAGCTTGCGCTCCCCGCGGCTCGGCGCGGGGTTCTCTGTGTGGTAGCGTTTCCTCCCTAGACTCGGGCCGCGCCGGTTAGGCGCGGCCCATTTCTTTGGCGCGCAGGTCGCGGCCATCGCTTCCCAGGGTGGTGTTGTTCCGGTCCCCAATCAGGAGCCGAACAGGACCAACCGGGCGGGGGCGTCCGAAGGGAATCTTCCTTCAAGCAGGGCCTCAATGGCGAGCAGCGTGCCCGCGACTTCGCGCTCGCTGAACGGCTTGGCCAGCACCCCCAGGCCGGTTGCCCGGACCTCGGGAGTGTCCGGCAGCGTGGCGGTGATGAAAACGCTCGGGATGTTGTGGACCCGCTTCAGCGATGCGGCCGCATCGACCCCGGACGACCCGTCCGCCAGCGCCACATCCATCAGGGCGACGTCGGCACCTTCGGCTGCGGCGATCGCCTCGGCATCGGACGCCGTCGCGGCGATGCCAACAACATCATGACCGGCGTGCAGCAGCTGCTGTTCGAGGTCGAAAGCGACCAGTGCGTTGTCCTCGACGATCAGTATCCGCATGGTGCATCCCGCCAGCCGGACCCAAGGCAGGACGCTGTGCGTGTCGGGCATCCTCCTTCCCCGTTAACACGGCGCCGGAGGATCGGTCACGTCGCCAAGGCGCCTATGCCTGACACGCGAGGTCCGCTCACCAAGGCGGCGGGCGCCCCCTGAGTGGCGTCTCGCGGCAGCTCAACCCGAACCGTCGTTCCCGTCTCGACCACCACCGTCAGCGTGGCGCGAAGCTGACGGGCCAGCACTTGGACCAGCGGTTTGCCCATTCCTGCGCGCGGTTCCCCCCGCGGGTCGCCGACCCCGTCGTCCCGCACGGTCAATACAGCCCCGGGCTCGCCGCCTCGCAGCGACACGTGGATGGTGCCGGTACGCTCGCCGGGGAAGGCGTGCTTCACGGCGTTGCCGATGACCTCGTTGGCGAGCAGCCCAAGAGGAACGGCCACGTCGAGCGAGCCGTACAGGTCCTCGACCTCGACCATCATCCGAACACGGCCTGATGGCGGCGCGAGCTGCTGAATGCTGACGCACAGATCGCGGACTTGCTGGCCGAGGTTGACCACGGACAGGGTCTTCGATGTGTACAGGTTCTCGTGAACCCGGGCCATCACTTGAATGCGGCCGCTCATCGCCTCGAAGCGTTCGGCCAAAGCGTCATCGCCCGTGCGTCGTTTCTCCAGCTGCATCAGCGCCAGCAGGCTTTGAAGGTTGTTCTTCACCCGATGGTGGACCTCGGTGAGCAGCACCTCCTTCTCGGCCAGCGATTCGCGCAACGCCTCGGTGGTCCGCACCCGGTCGGTGATGTCCGCGATGGTCCCCAGGAAGCGGCGCCGAGGCGTCTCATCCTCCACGTCGTTGTAGACGGCCCCTTGAACGTCCATCCAGCGGGTGTCCCCGTTCGCTGTCAGGATCCGCACCTCCATGTCAATAGCACCCTTGTGCAAAGCCTCCGCGAACGCCGCCCGGACCTGTTCCTGGTCCTCGGGATGAACACGCTCGAAGAACCCCTCGACCGGCTGCTCGTCGTCCGTGTCCAGCATGGCCCGGCATTGCGGTGACCGGACCACGGTACCGGTTGTCAGGTCCCACTCCCATAGGCCGACGTTGCCCGCGGCGGCGGCCAAGCGGGCGCGTTCCTCGCTCCGCGCCAAGTCGGCCGTGCGTTCCGCAACGCGGCGCTCAAGCTCGTCCCGGGCTTCCCGCAAGGATGCTTCCGCTGTCAAGCGTTCCTGGATCTCCCGTTCCAGCCGCGCATTGGCTTCCCGAAGGGCGCGCGGGCTCGGAATCGTGACGATCCGTGGGAGCAACGGCCACAGCATTGCGGCCGTCGTGACCGAGACCACGGCGGTGACGGCCTTGATGATGCCGTCGAGGCCGTAGGCGGGCCACCACAGCGTGATCATCCCCATGAGGTGCGTCAGCCCGCACAGGACGATGAAGGCGGCGAACAGCCACGCGACGCCACGGTGCTCGAAGTCCGGCTTGCGCCGCAGGTAGGCCAGGATGACCACCGGAATGGAGAAGTAGGCCAAGCCGATCGCTAGGTCGGAGACAATGTGCAAGGCCAGAAGGTCCGGTCGCCAGGTCAGGCAAAACCCATGTGGCAGGAACGGCGACACCCCGAACAGGTAATCGAGCATCAGAATCCTCTTAACAAAGCGGCGCGTTGTGGCACGAGCCGTTTGGGGGTTCAACGGCAGCGTCGGCCGGTTCCCCTTTTTTGCGGATAGGAGTCCTGATGCTGTTGGCTTCAGGATGCGCGGGGCAGCTGCACCATCGCGAGACCGCCTCCTCCCGCCCGCAGAAGCTGTGCGAGGCGCGCTTCATCGCCAACCCCACTCTGTACCGCCGCCTCGGCCAGGGTTGTTCCACGTCCCAGATAGGCCCTTGCGCGGGTGACCCGGCGCTGGAGCACATACTGCGCCGGTGTGCTTCCAAACGTCGCCCGGAACGCCGCATGCAAGACGTCGACGGGGAGATCGAGGGCACGGGCCAACGTGCGGGTGTTCAGGTCGGCCGCGGAGATATTCGCTTCGATGTAGTCGATAGCTCGGCGCAGGTCGCGCTTGGCCAGTCCCATGCCCGAGGTGGCGGGCGGCATGCTGATCGCGCGGGCGGCATGCAGGGCAAGCAGTGTCGCCCCGGATCGGAGAATGGTTGCGGTGACAGGTGATGGCTCCCGCAAAGCGTCGCGCACCGTGGCGGCAATTGCCTGGGCTGCGGGATCGCAATGGCCGATGAGGGGCGAAAGGCTTGTCGGCTCTGTGCCCAAGCCTTCCAGCACCATGTCAGCGAAGCGAACCGGCTCCAGCATGAGCACCAGGTAGGGGCCGCTGTCCTGGGTCGCGATCTTGACCTCGGTGCCCGCCGGGTAGAACACGATTCCGGCCGGTGGCACAATGACCTTGTTGGTCCGATCAGCTCCCAACGCGAGGTTGGCTTCGGCGCCCTCCAGGTGGACCGATATGCGGTGGCACGGAAGTTCCAGGTGGAGGTCGAGGTCGCGGCTTGGCACGTACTCCACAATCACGCCGCTTAGGGTGCGCCGTGCTCCGAGTTTTGGCGCGTTGCTGCATGGGTGTGCATTCGTCATTTCCGATCGGTCCTGAAGCGGCTCGGCGTGGTGCCGATGGCTTTTCGGAAGAAAGTCGAGAAGTGGCTGGCGCTCGAGAAGCCGCACTGTGTGGCGATGTCGGCGACGGGTAGGTTGGTTTTGGCCAGCAGACCGGACGCCATGGCCACCCGGCGCCGCAGCACGTAGCGATGGGGTGGTTCGCCGACGTCTTGGCGGAAGCCTCGCGCGAAGTGGTAGGGGCTGAGCCCGGCCACCGCGGCAAGGTCGGTCAGGCTCAACTCGGCCGCGAGGTTTTCTTCGATGTAGTCCAGCACCCGGCGCAGCGCGGCGGGAGGAAGGCTGAGACGCTCACCGAGCGCAGGCGTTTCGGTCCACGCTTCCCGCAGCGCCTCGGCGGCGATCAGGGTGAGCAGGGATTCCAGATACAGCGGTCCCCAGTCCGCTCCGCTTTCCAGATACCCGCGCAGCACCGGTTGCAGGCGGACAAAATTGGGAGGGCGGAGCCCATGGACGTAGCGGAACGAGCCCGACCGCCCATCGAAGAGTTCGTGGGTGAGCGTGGTCAGACGTGCGTCCTCGACGCCGATCAGGATCATCGAGGGGGGGACGGTGTGGAACGCCCCCTCGACCGGCATGCTTCCGGGAATGAAGCCCAGGTCGCCGTCATTGCAGCGCTGGAGTGACTTGCGTGACGAGCCGACGGCGACATCGCCGACCAACGGGCCAAGCGGGGTGCAGATCGTCGCGAGCGGTTGGCCTCCCTGCATGGCAAACGGTTGAGGGCGGACAAGGTCCACCGTGAAGCCTGGGACCTGCCAGCGGCGGCTCGCCACAAAGGAGATTGACCGGGGGTCGATGAGCTTGAACGTCACACCGGAGACCGGCTTTGCTCCTTTTCTGGCCGGGATCGGTTGCACCCCCTGGCTCGCTGCATCGCTCATTACGGCCTCTGGTAAACTGTCGTCGGGCACGGCGGTCCTGGCGCTGACGCGGTCGGCGCTCCGGGACAACAGCAAAGAGGCAATGAAGGCTCGAAAGTTCTAAACGGGAGTTGGCGTGAGTAAGAAAAATGCATCGAATTGCCTGCTGACTGCTTGCATCCAACGTGCGTTGGCGCTGTGCTCCCCATGAGCTGGTGGCCGGGCGAGTCGTTGAACCGTCCCGTGCGTCACCGCCATGAACGTGGCCTTCACGGCCTTTTCCCGAACTCACCGACCCCGGCGCGGTGAAGCGGGAGTTCGTGCTCGTCCCGGCTGATATCGGCTGATGAAGACATGCGAAGAACCGCATGGTGTTGGAAGCACAGCGGTCACCTTCGGCTAGCCCTCGGTTAGGGAGCCCGTCTTGTCGGAGGCCAGTGTGTCGACCTTCCCGAACCGCTCCAGAGATGCCACGTCCTCGAAGAGCACGCCGACCACAAGGCTTTTGAGCTCGGCACCGCCAGGGTCCTTCGGTGCAAGGCAACCCGTCTCAGCCTTCCTTGGCCCATGTTGAATCGGATCAGAACAGGCCCAAGGCACCCGCGTTGCGGTACAGCATGTAGGCGGCCACCGCAAACAGCACGCCCGCGAAGACCTGGGTCAGCGCGCCCTTGCGCGTGGACAACCCCACCGCCGCCTTCATGCCCGCGAATCCTCCGATCACGCCACCGGCGATGAACAGTCCGGCGACCGTCCAATCCACCAGATCCGAAAGTGCGTAGTTGGCCGCCGTGGTCAGGCCGAAGGCGCCGACCGAGAACAGCGACGAGCCGATGGCGTTGAGCACGGCCATGCCGCTGCCGAGCAGGAGGCCAGGGACGATCAGGAAGCCGCCGCCGATCCCAAAGAAGCCCGACACCGCGCCGGTCAGGAAGCCAATCCCGACAAGCCGTACGGCGATGGTCTTGTTGATGCGCACCGCGGAGTCGCCCTCGCTCCCGCGCTTCCTCAGCATGGAGACGCCGACGACGACCATCACCAGCGCGAACAGAAACAGCAAGCTCTCGCCGTTGACTGCCTTGCCGACCGTCGAGCCAACCAGCGCCCCGACCACGCCGGACGCGGCGAAGGTGGCCGCACAGGGCCACTTAACCGTCCCGGCCCGGGCGTGCTGGGCCAGGTTGGCGAAGGCGTTGGCGGCGACCGCCAGGGCGCTGGTGCCAATGGCCACGTGGGGATCCGGCACGCCCACGACGTAGAGCAGCAACGGCACAGCGAGGATCGAGCCGCCGCCCCCGATCAGGCCGAGGGAGAAGCCGACCAGCGAACCGGACAAGATCGTGAGGAGTTCGGACATCCTGGGAATTCCGGGTTGGGGGAGGTCACGCGACCGCGGTGCGGCGCATGCGGATGGCCATGATCAGGTCGTGGGCGGCCATACCGGCCAGCATGGCGGCGACGAACGGCCACGGTCCCGAAGCCCCCAAGCCGAGCGTGGCGAACGCCGGGCCGGGACAGTAGCCGACCAGCCCCCAGCCCACGCCGAACAGGACGGCGCCTGTCACGAGGCGGCGGTCAATGGCGGTTGCCTTGGGACCGTGGAAGGCGGTGCCGACCAGCGGCGTCCCGCGTCGGCTCGCCACAACAAAGCCGACGGCCGCCACGGGAATGGCCGCGGCCATCACGAAGGCGAGGCTCGGGTCCCAGGAGCCCGCCATATCCAAAAAGTTCAGCACCTTGGCGGGGTCGATCATGGAGGACACCGTCAGCCCCAGGCCGAACAGAAGGCCGGACACCAGGGCGACGAGCAGGGAGGGCATGGCGGTCAGGCTCCGATCAGATGGCGGGTGACGAAGACGGTGGCGGCGGCGCTGGCCATGAACAGGCCGGTGGCCGTCAGGGAACGCGGCGACAGCCGGGCCAAGCCGCAGACACCGTGGCCACTCGTGCAGCCGTTGCCCAGGCGCGTGCCGAAACCGACCAGAAGACCGGCTACGACAAGGAGGGCGGGGTTGGTGGGCGACGCGGGTTCCGGTAGCGCACCACCCGCCGCGCCGTAGAGCAGCGGCGCCGCCATCAGACCGACCAGGAAGATGGCGCGCCAGGCGACGTCGCCGGAGCGTAGAGCGCCAAGGCCGCCGAGGATGCCGCTGATCCCGGCGATCCGGCCTTTGGCGACCCACAGGAGGGCGGCGGACAAACCGATCAGGAGGCCGCCGACGGCGGCCGAGACTGGCGTGAAGTGTACCATGGATCTCAGTTTCAGAGGTGAGGCGTCACTCGGGGCGACCGGCGACGCAGAACAGGCGGTAAAGCTCGGCGAGGATGGGGCGAACCCGGTCCGAGCCTATGCGGTAAAAGATGGCCGTGCCGTCCCGGCGGGTCGCCACCAGTCCTTCCTCGCGCAGCTTGGCCAGGTGCTGGGACAGGTTGGACTGGGACAGGCCGAGGCGCCGGACGAGCTCACCCACCGGCATCTCACCCTCGAGCAGTGAGCAGAGGATCATCAAGCGGTGGCGGCTCGCGAGCGAGCGCAGGAACGCCTCGGCCTCAGTGGCGCGGGCTTCCAACTCGGCGGTGTCCATCGGCAGATCGTTCGGCGTGGTCAGCGCAGTTTCCATCTCTGTAATTTAGCCTTGACTGATATATTGAGCCGGGCCACCTGTTCAAGCGGTACCAGGAACGGTCCCGCCGGACCAGCCAGGAGGTCTCGATGAAACCCGACGTTATGCCGCTGTTCGACGAGGCGACCAACACCGTCAGCTATGTCGTCGCCGATCCCGCCACCCGGGCTGCGGCCCTGGTCGACAGCGTGCTCGACTTCGACCCGAAGTCCGGCCGCACCGCGACCGCCTCGGCCGACCGCATGGTCGCGCTGGTGCGCGAGCGCAGCTTGACGGTCGAGTGGATTCTGGAGACCCATGTTCACGCTGATCACCTGTCCGCCGCGCCTTATCTGAAGGAACGGGTCGGCGGCCGCATCGGCATCGGCGAGCACATCCGTGAGGTCCAGAAGGTCTTCCGCGCCTTGTTCAACATGGAACCCGGCTTCGTGGCCGACGGGCGCCAGTTCGATCATCTGTTCGCCGACGGCGAGCGGTTCCGGATTGGCCAGTTGGAGGCACAGGCCATTCACACGCCCGGCCACACCCCGGCGGACATGACCTATGTGGTGGGCGACGCGGCGTTCGTCGGCGACACCCTGTTCCAGCCCGACTACGGCACGGCGCGCTGCGACTTCCCAGGTGGCGACGCGCACGCCCTGTACCGCTCGATCCGGCGCATCCTGGCTCTGCCGCCGGACACGCGGCTCTTCACCGGCCACGACTACAAGGCGCCCGGACGGGACGAGTACGCCTGGGAGAGCACGGTCACCGAGCAGCGGGCGCGCAACGTTCATGTTCGGGACGGCGTGAGCGAGGACGAGTTCGTGGCGCTCCGCACGGCCCGCGACCGGACTCTGGAGGTGCCGAAGCTGATCTTGCCATCGGTGCAGGTGAACGTGCGGGCGGGGCGGTTGCCCCCACCCGAAGAGAACGGCAAGCGCTATCTGAAGATCCCGATCGACACGCTCTGACCGCGGCGCTGGACAAGCGACAGGAACGAGGAACCGAGGCGTTAAGGCTCTCCGGTGTCCGGCATCTCCTGCCGGGTCCCAGAGACCAGATCCTCGATCCACGTCGTCGCGGCGACGGCCTGGGGCAGGCCCAGGGTCGGGATGGCCAGAAGCGCCACCTGCCGGATCGCTTCGGGGTCGACCCCTTCGGCAAGCGCGCGTCGGACATGGGAGTGGACGGCGCCCTCCGAGCGGGCGCCAATCGCCAAGGCCAGCTTCACCAGCCGCCGCGTCGTGTCGTCGAGCGGTCCCGACCGGGCGACGGCGTCCCCGAGTTGGGCGAAGGCGTTCCAGACTTCCGGGTGCCGCTCGGCGAGGCGGCCCGCTCCTGAAGGCAAATCCTGGGTCATGCGATCCTCTCGGCTTCTGTCCGCCCCAGAATGGCTGTGCGCGACAATGGTTCCCTTCACCGCGGCGGAGGTGCTGTAAACCGCTCGCGTCGTTCTTTTTGCTTCAGTCGATGGACAGAGAGCGCCACGGATGGCGTGTCGGGAACCCTATAGCTCATTGCGTTAAATCTGAAGCGGGGATGCCTCTGCGGCAGCGACTGGTTCGCGGTTCAGAACGATCCAGATTTAACGCAACGGACTGTAGGAGCGGGAGCATGGATGGGTATGTTCACCTCGAGGCTCGGCCGTCGCCCGTGTGTTCCACGGCGGGGCCAGTCCGTTCTCCCGCTTCTCGCGCTGGTCGCCTGGCTTGCCGCCTGTCTGACCGCCAGCACGGTTGCGGCCGCGGAGCCGCCGATCCGCGTCGGCGTGCTCGCCTACCGGGGTGGTGACCACGCAAACGCCGCCTGGGAACCGACCGTCCGCTACCTGGCCGAACGGTTCCCCGACCGCGGCGCGGAGATGGTCCCGCTGGACCTGCCCGGTATGGACGCCGCCGTGCAGGCCCGAACTGTCGACTTCGTCCTGACCAACACCGGCAACTACGTGGAGCTCGAGGCGCGCTACGGTGTCACCCGCGTTGCCACACTTCATTCGTCCCGCGCTGGCGCTTCCGGCGCGTCGATCGGCTCGACGGTCATCGTCCGGGCCGACCGTACGGACCTCCGCGATCTGGCCGATCTCAAAGGACGGACCGTCCTGGCCAGCGACCCGGACGCCTTCGGCGGCTTTCAGATCGCCTGGGGCGAGATGCTCAAAGCCGGGGTCGATCCCTATCGCGATTTGAAGGAACTCCGCTTCTCCGGCTTTCCCGTGGACCGCGTCGCTTTCGCGGTTCAGGACGGTACGGTCGATGTCGGCGTGCTGCGGGCCTGCCTGCTGGAGGAACTAGCGGCGGAAGACCGCGTGGACTTGGCACGCTTCCGGGTCCTGGCGCCGAAAACGGTGCCGGGCTTCAACTGCGCCTTATCCACTGATCTGTACCCGGACTGGCCCCTGGCCCGGCTGGCCTCGACGCCGGAGGATTTGGCGAAGGCGGTCGTCGTCGCGCTGTTTGAGATGCCCGCCGACCACCCGGCCGCTAAGGCCGCAGGCTACGAGGGCTGGACGGTGCCGCTCGACTACCAGTCCGTCCACACGCTGTTCCGGTCCCTGCGCATCGGGCCGTACCGCTATCTGCGCGAGGTCTCGCTGGTCGACATCGCCCGCGAGCACTGGGAGTGGCTGGCGGTGGGCGCGCTGGCCCTGCTGTGGTGGGCGATCCATTCGCTGCGGGTCGAGCACCTGATCAAGGTCCGCACGGCCGAGCTTCGCACCGCCAACCATGACCTTGTTCGCGAGATGGCCGAGCGCCGCCGTGCCGAGGAGACCGCGCGCGAACGGCAGAAGGAGATGGACCACGTCGCCCGCCTGTCGATCCTCGGCGAGATGGCCAGCAATCTGGCCCACGAGTTGAACCAGCCGCTCGGGGCCATCGCCAACTATGCCCGCGGCTGCACCCGACGTCTGGAGATGGGGACGGGCGATCCGGCCCAGTTGGTGGAGATCACGCGGGCCATCGCGGAGCAAGCCGAGCGGGCCGGGCAAATCATCGTGCGCATCCGCAATTTTGTGCGCAAGCGGGCCTCCCAACTTGAACCGATGGACGTGAATGAGGCCGTCCGCACGGCCGTGTCCTTGTGCCAGGGGCAGGCGCGCAACGGAGGCGTCACCATCGCCTTGGACCTCGCCGACGACCTTCCCCTTGTGATGGCGGACCGCGTCCAGATCGAGCAGGTCGTCCTGAACCTGGTCAAGAACGCCCTCGACGCGATGCAAGACGTGCCGGGCGGCACGGCGGATGGACGTGTCCGCACCGTGACCGTCCATTCTGGTCGTGATGAAGAGGGGCGGGTCGCGGTCGCCGTGGTCGACCAGGGGCATGGGATTTCCGAAGAGGCACGGGCGCGGCTGTTTGACCCCTTCTTCACCACCAAATCCGGTGGCATGGGCCTGGGCTTGTCGATCTGCCGCACCATCGTGGAGACGCACGGCGGCCATCTCTGGGCGACGGACAACGCTGGCGGCGGTGTCGTCATGCGCTTTACCTTGCCCATTGTGAACGAGGCCCGGCGGGCCGGAAAGGAGGAACAGCCCCATGGCTGACCCGGAGCGCACGGTCTATGTCGTGGATGACGATCCCGCGATGCGGCACTCGCTGACGTGGCTGATCGGCTCACTCGGGGTGCACGTCGAAGCCTTCGCCTCGGGCGAGGAGTTGCTCCATGCCCTCCGGCCGGACAAACCGGGCTGTCTGGTGACCGACGTGCGCATGCCCGGCATGAGCGGGCTGGAGTTGCAGGAAACGCTCGCCCGAGCCGGGTCGCTGCTGTCGGTCATCGTCATCAGCGGTCATGCCGACGTTCCGATGGCCGCCCGGGCCTTCCGGGCGGGCGCTGTCGACGTCATCGAGAAGCCCTTCAACGACCAGGTGTTGCTGGATCGGGTCCATGAGGCGCTCGAGAAGTCCTTCCGCGCTTGGGAGGGGCATGCCCGCAAGGCCCATGTCCGCTCGTTGCTGGCGCGCTTGACCCCGCGGGAGAGGCAGGTCGCCGACCTGGTCGTCGCGGGCAAGCCGAGCAAGGTCATTGCCGCGGAGATCAACCTCAGCCTGAAGACGGTCGAGGTTCACCGGCACAACGTCATGGAGAAGCTCGAGGTCGGCTCGGTGGCGGACCTGACGCGGCTCCTGCTCGAGGCCGGGTGACACCTCTCGCCTTGCACCGGTCCTATCTTTATCCCCGCGTCATGATGTCACTGGGGAAAACCCTAAGAAGTCTAGGATTCGCCCCAATGGGACCCTGATACCGGTCCGACTATCCTTCGCACGAGAAAGCCCGCGGAATGCCGCGGGCCACGGAATACGTGCGAAGGGGCCCGTCATGGACCGATCACGACGCAACTTCGTCCTGGGCGTCGGCGCCGCCACAGTGGGGGCGGCGACACTGGCCCCGGCACCGGCCGAGGCCGCCGAGGCACGCAAGGGCGGCGATGCGGCGCACCGCTGGGGCATGGTGGTGGACGTGCGCAAGTGCGTCGGCTGCCAAGCCTGCACGGTCGCCTGCATCATGGAGAACGATGTCCCGGAGAACAGCTTCCGCACCATCGTCTCGACCTACGAGGTGACCGAGCAGGGCAAGACCGGCACCTACATGCTGCCGCGCCTGTGCAACCACTGCGAGGACGCCCCCTGCATCCCGGTCTGCCCGACCGGCGCCACCTTCCAGCGCAAGGACGGCATCGTGGTGGTGGACAACACGGTGTGCGTCGGCTGCGCCTACTGCGTCCAGGCGTGCCCGTACGACGCGCGCTTCATCAACCACGAGACCCAGACCGCCGACAAATGCACCTTCTGCGTCCACCGCGTGGATGCCGGGCTGCTGCCCGCCTGCGTGGAGACCTGCGTCGGCGGTGCGCGCATCTTCGGCGACCTGAACGACCCGGATAGCACGGTGTCCAAGCTGATCCGCGAGGAGAATCCGAAGGTGCTGAAGCCGGAGCAGGGCACCCAGCCGCGGGTCTTCTACATCGGTCTGGATCCGAAGTTTCAAGGCAAGGTGGACGGTACGCCGACCCTGTGGCGCCCGAGCGCGCACACGGAACGGTCCCACGCCGAGAAGGAGCACGCATGATGGACACCAACATCGTTGAGGTCATCAACGTGACCCGCGAGGTCGCGTGGCTTCCCTGGGCCGTCCAGTATTTCTTCCTGATCGGCTTGTCGGTGGGCGGTGTGCTTCTCAGCCTGCCCGGTTATGCCTTCGCACGGGAGGACTGGCGCAAACTCGGCCGCGTGGCGCTGCTGGTCGCGCTGACCTGCGGGCTGGCGGCACCGGTGGCGCTGCTCTCCGACCTGCACCAGCCCGGCCGCTTCTGGCACTTCTACGTCGTGGTCCGTCCGACGTCCTGGATGTGGTGGGGCTCGCTCATCATCCCCTTCTACGTGACCGGGCTGCTGGTCTACGCCTGGGCCTGCTTCCGCGAGGAATTCCAGGAGCAGGGCCGGGTGGACAGCCGCCTCGCGGTGCTGTACCGGCTGGCCGCCCTGGGCGGTGGCCGCAACGACCGGCTGATCCGGGTCACGGGCCTCGTCGTCCTCGCCGGGGCCGCCTTGGTCGCGCTCTACACGGGCACCGAGGTCGCCGTGGTCAAGGCGCGCCCGCTGTGGCACACGCCGTTCCTGCCGGTCCAGTTCCTCACCACTGCCCTGGTCGGGGCCGCCGGTCTGGTGCTCATCCTGAACCGTTTTGCGGCAGACAGTGACCGCGATGTTGAGGTGCGGGCGAACCGTCTGCTCGCCAGCTTCCTGGGAGCGGTGATGGTGTTCGGCGGCCTGTGGCTGGCGCTGGGGCTGTTCGGGATCGACCGCACCCATGCCGAGGCGCTGGACAGCGTATCGACCTCCGAGGCCTGGCGCGTGACCGCCGTCTGGGCCGTGCTGGCCGCCGTGGTCCCCTTCGTCATCGCCGTGGGCAAGCCCATGGGCACCGGCCTGCTGACCGGCCTGATTGCCGTGCACAGCGCCTGGATGTTCCGCTGGACGGTGTTCATCGGCGGCCAGACCGTGCCGAAGACCGGCGCCGGGTTCTACGAGTACGCGCTCCCGGCCGGTCCGGACGGCCTGCTCGGCATTATTGGCACCGCGGGCCTATGGTTCTTCCTGCTCCTCGTCATCACCGCCTTCCTTCCGACGCCGCTCCGTCCGGCGCCCCATCCGGTCCGCGCCGTCATGGCTGCCGACCGTGTCGTGGCCGCCGCCGAATGACCGCCCGCAGGGCCTCCGGAGACACCGCCATGTCCATCACCCGTCGCCTCCTCCTGAAGACCTCCGCCGCGGGCGGCGCGTTTGCCGCATTCGTCGGCGGCTTCTCCGAAACCGGCCGCAAGCTCGTCAAGGGCGCCTGGGCCGGGGAAAAGCCCGAGAACGCCATCTCCGGCAACGCACCCAAGCCCGAGTTCCGCGTCGATCCCCACAGCGGCGACATCACGCTGACCCCCGGCCAGGTTGTCGCCTACACCGGCTGCATCGGCTGCACGACCCTGTGCGGCGTGCGGGTGCGCGTGGACACCGAAAAGAACAAGGTGCTGCGCGTCGCGGGCAACCCCTACACCCCGATGTCCACCGACCCCTTCCTGCCCTACGGCACCCCGGTCAAGGAGAGCTTCAAGGCGCTGTCGCGCTTCCAGGAAAAGGGGCTGAACGGCCGCTCCACGGCGTGCGGCCGCGGCAACGCGGTGCTGGAGAACGTTACCTCACCGTTCCGCATCACTACGCCGCTGAAGCGCGTCGGCCCACGCGGGTCGGGCCAGTGGGAGCCGATCGCCTTCGACCAGCTGGTCCGCGAGGTGTGCGACGGCGGCGACCTCTTCGGCGAGGGGCCGGTGGAGGGCCTCAAGGCCTTGCGCGACCTCAAGACGCCCATCGACCTGGCGGCACCGGAATTGGGACCCCGGGTCAACCAGGTGGCCATGATCACCGGCGTGCCCGACGGACGGGAATCGCTGGTGCAGCGCTTCTTCCAGCAGGCTTACGGCAGCATCAATTATGTCGGCCATGGCTCCTACTGCGGGGGCGTGTACCGGGCCGGATCGGGTGCGGTGTTCGGCGACACCAAGAAGCAGCCGCACGCCAAGCCGGACATCGCCAACGCCGAGTTCGTGGTCTTTATCGGCACCGCCCCGTCGAATGCGGGCAACCCATTCAAGCGCCAGGCGACCCTGATTGCAAAGGCACGCACGAGCGGCGCTCTGCGCTACGTGGTCGTCGATCCGGTGCTGACCAACGCCAAGGCCGCGGCGGCCGGGGAGCGCGCCGACTGGATCCCGATCCGGCCGGGCACCGACGGCGCCTTCGCCATGGGCATCATCCGCTGGATGTTCGAGAACGGGCGCATCGACGACCGGTACCTGTCCCAGCCCAACGGCAAGGCGGCCGAGGCGGCGGGCGAGGCGGGCTGGTGCAACGCCACGCACTTGGTCGTCGTGCAGAAGGGCCACCCGCGGGAGGGGCGCCTGCTGCGCGCCTCCGACCTGGGTTGGGTGACTCTGGACGAGAAGGAGCGCTACGGCGACAAGGACGCCTTCGTCGTCCTCGATCCCGCGACGGGCGCCCCGGTGGCGCACGACGCCCTGACGACCGCGGCCACGCTGTTCCACGAGGGGATGGTAGCAACCGGGACCGGCGACCTCGCCGTGAAGACCAGCCTCACGCTGCTGCGCGAGGACGCCATGCGGCTCGACCTGCGGGCCTACAGCGACGCCTGCGGCGTGCCTGCCGACGTGATCGCGGGTCTGGCCCGCGAACTGACCAGCCACGGCAAGAAGGCCGCCGTGAACGCGCACGGCGGCATGATGTCGGGCAACGGCTTCTACAACGCCTTCGCGGTCGTCACCATCAACACGCTGCTCGGCAACCTGAACTGGAAGGGCGGCACTATCGTCGGTGGCGGGCGCTTCCCGGAGAACGGCGACGGGCCGCGCTACAAGCTCGCCAGCTTCCCCGGCCAGGTGAAGCCGTCGGGCATGCCGCTCGGCCGCAACGTGCCTTACGAGAAGACGTCCGAGTTCCAGGCGAAGAAACAGGCGGGCAAGCCGTATCCGGCCAAGGCGCCCTGGTACCCGACCGCGCCCGGCCTGACGACGGAATGGGTGTCCAGCGGCATCGCGGACGGCTACCCCTACCCGGTGAAGGCCCTGCTGCTGTGGAACGCCAACCCGGTCTACGGCATCCCCGGCGCGCACCGCTTCACCGAACGGCTGGCCGACCCGAAGACGGTGCCGCTGATCGTCGCCATCGACCCCTTCATCAACGAGACCTCGGCGCTCGCCGATTACATCGTGCCCGACACGGTGCTGTACGAGACCTGGGGCTGGACCTCGGCCTGGGGCGGGGTGCCGACCAAGATGACCACGGCCCGCTGGCCGGTGCTGGCCCCGCGCACTGCAACCCTGACGGACGGCCAGCCGATCCAGCTGGAGCCGTTCCTGATCGCGCTCGCCAAGCGCCTCGGCCTGCCGGGCTTCGGCCCCGGCGCCATCCAGGACATGGAGGGCAACAGCCACCCGCTGGAGACCGCCGAGGATTGGCACCTGCGCGCGGGCGCCAACATCGCCTGGCTCGGCAAGCAGCCGGTGCCGGACGCCAGTGACGAGGACATCGCCTTTTCCGGCGTCGGCCGCGTGCTTCCCGCGCTGAAGGCGACGCTGAAGGAGGAAGAATGGCGCAAGGTCGCCTTCATCCTCGCCCGCGGCGGCCGCTACCAGAACCAGGCCGAGGGCTTCGAGGGCGACAAGGCCGCCCACCGCTTCGTCAAGCCGCTTCAGGTCTACAACGAGGCGGTCGGCACGTCGAAGAGCAGCATCACCGGCAGGTGCTGGCCGGGAACGGCCACCTGGATGCCCCCGGTCTTCGCCGACGGCACGCCGGTGAACCGCGTTCACACGCCCGAGGACTGGCCCTTCCAGCTGGTCAGTTCCAAGTCGGTGCTGGTCAGCGCCTACACGATCGGGGCGACGCGGCTGCGCCACCTGCACCCGGAGAACCCCGTCGGCGTGAACGTCGAGGACGCCCGGCGGCTGGGCATCCAGACCGGCGACCGCATCCGCATCGCCACGCCGGGTGGGGCCGAACTGGCGACGGCCATCGTCCGCCACGGTGTCATGGCGGGCGTCCTCGCGGTGGAGCATGGCTTCGGGCACAAGGAATACGGCGCCCGCGCCCACGTGATCGGCGACCACCGGCAGCCGGACGCGCCCGAGATCGCCGCGGGCATCAACCTGAACGACCTCGGCCTCGTCGACCCGACCCGGGCGGGTGCCTCGGTGTGGGTTGACCCGGTCGCTGGAACCGCGGTGCGCCAGGGCATTCCCGCCAAGCTCGAGCGCGTCTCCGCCGCTGCATAATCCCAACCGTGTGGGGCGGGTGCCCTGAGCCGCTTGGCTCGCAGGAGCACCCGGCCCGACCGGCAACGTTGGAGCATCCGATGATCCCTCTGTCACGCTACCTGCTGGCCGCCACGGTTGGGGCTATGCTGTCGACGATGTCCGCTTGGGGCGCCGAACGCACCGTCGACCTGTTTCCGCGTGGCCCGGCACACCGGGTTTCGCAGGACGTGGTGGAGGTGGCTCCGGGCGACACGATCCGGTTCGTTGTGGCCGAAGGCCACCGCGTGGAGTCCATCCGTGGCATGCAGCCGCCGGGCGGCGTCGAGTTCCACGGCCAGCCGGGACAGGACCTCGTGGTAACCTTCGACAAGCCGGGCGTCTACGCCTACCGCTGCAAGGAACACTACGCGCAAGGCGAGGTTGGCCTGATTGTGGTCGGTGACACGCGCAACATCGTCTCCGCCGCGGCCGTCCGCCACCCCGGCGAGGCGCAGAAGGTTTTCGAAAAGCTCTTCCGGAGATGGCGCGCCGAAGGGTGACGAGGGCGACGGACGCACCGCGAAAGCGTCCGTAGCGCCTGTGAAACGACCGGTGCGGGAGCAGGGGGGCCAGACCGTGGCCTCCCTGCTTCAACGTCTGCGGGCCTTGGTAACGCACACAGACTGGTGCTAGATTAGCATTTACTCATAAGATGGGCTGGGTGTATGTAACGGTCAACGGATAGTGATGCGGCGAAACGCCGCATGTGGCTGAAACAAAAAAGAACCTTACAGGAGGGTAGACCCATGAAGAGCATCAACGCCCTGGTTGGTGCGCTGGCCGCTCTGGCCATCGGCACGGCTATACACCCGCCGTCGCGCGCGGCACAGGCTGCGGAACCACAGTCGCAGGCCGTCGACCTGACCAAGTGGACGCCACCGGATCTGGCGACGGTGAAGGACGACGACCTCGGCAAGCTCATCAAATACGGCTACGCCCTGACGACCGAGACATACAAGCATTTGGGCCCGGAGGTCGCCGACCCGGCCAAGCGCTACTCCGGCAACAACCTGGCCTGCCAAAGCTGCCACCTGAACGCCGGGACCCAGCCCTACGCTATGCCGTGGACCGGCGTGCACGCGGTGTTTCCGATGTACCGGGCGCGCGAGGACGGCATCAGCACGATCGAGGAGCGCGTCAACGGCTGCATGCAGCGGAGCATGAACGGCAAGGCTCTGCCGTTGGACAGCACCGAGATGAAGGCGTTCGTCGCCTACATGAAGTGGCTGTCCACCGGCATCCCGGTCGGAGCGAAGATCGAGGGGGCGGGCACCAAGGCTATCAAGGAACCGGGGCGCGCCGCCAACCCGGACCGTGGCCGCCAAGTCTACGCCGAGGTCTGCGCCGCCTGCCACCAGCCGGACGGCCAGGGTGTGCGCAAGGGCCAAGTTGGCGACGCCGGGGGCTACCAGTTCCCGCCGCTGTGGGGGCCGGACAGCTACAACGACGGCGCGGGCATGTACCGCGGCCTGACCGCGGCGGCGTTCGTCCACAACAACATGCCGCTCGGCACGACCCACGAAGCGCCGGTGCTGTCGGATGAGGACGCCTACGACGTCATCGCCTTCGTCAACAGCCAGCCGCGCCCCCACAAGGAGGGCGTGGAGAAGGACTTCCCGAACCGCCTGCGCAAGCCCGTGGACATGCCGTTCCCGCCGTTCGCGGACGGCTTTTCGGCAGAACAGCACAAGTACGGACCCTATGACCCGATCCGCGCGAAGCTGAAGGAACTGCAACAGGCGACGCAGTAATCAGGAGTAAATTCAGCGGGGGAGTTTTCGGACTTCCCCGTCATCTTTGTCAGACCCTTGAGAGACATGTCAGGAGCGCGCCTTTTTGGGCGCATGAGCATCGTCAACCGGTCGGCCGCAGCCCTGGTCAGGAGCAGTTGAAACGGCGTGCAAAACTCCCGAAATACTGTCGAATGTAAACTGACCAGCAACAATTGCGTTCGACACTGACATCAGAGTGTGCAGCCCGTACTCCCACCGTCCGGCTGATTGAGTTCAAAAAGGTGCTTCCCATGTCCGTGTCGCTCACCCGAACCCGCCTTGTTACCAAGATCATCGGCCCGTCGCTGCTGCTGGCCGCCATCGCCGTTGGTATTGCGGTGTACGGTCTGGCATCGCTGTCCGCCTTGCACGAGCGGAACGTGCAATTGGTAGAGCGCGATGCGGCACGTTTGGAGATGGCGCTGCGCCTGAACAGCGAATTGAACGTCACGGCGATTGCCACATCGAACGCCGTGCTCGCCGCCAAGCCAGAGGATGTGAAAACCATCCGCGGGCGCTATCAGCAGCGCTTCGCCGCGATGCTGGACTTTGCGGCACGGATATTGGCGACTAGCCCTGCGCCTGCCATTGCAACGCCCGCAAGGGACATTCAGGCCCTGTCGAGCGAGTACGACCGGTTGGCGCAGCGGGCCATCGCTCTATCGGCTGAAAGCAAGAAGGACGAGGCGTTCCAGGTGATCTTCGGTGAGATGCGCGACGTGCGCTTCAAGATCACCGGCGAGGCGGAGAAGCTGGTCGCGGCCGCCAAGGAGGAGATGCAGGCTGCCCAAAGCAGCGGCGAGGCCGTCTACAACGCCGCTGTGTTCTGGCAGTCTCTGGGGTCGGTGCTTGGAATTGCGCTGTCGTTGGGGCTGCTGGTCTGGATCGTCCAGCGTCACGTCTCTCGCCCGCTGAACCGCCTGACGTCGGCGACCGAGCGGCTGTCGCGTGGCGACCTGGAGGTCGAATTGGAGGCTCTCGACGACGGGCGCCGCGACGAGGTCGGCACGCTGGCGCACGCGCTCCACATCTTCCGCGACAACGCCCGCGCGATGCGCCGTCTGGAGGCACAGCAGCATGAGGAGGAGGCGCTGAAGGACCGGCGCCGCCAGACCGTAGACGGGCTGATCGCCGACTTCGAGAACGGCATCACCGGGCAACTCGAGGTGCTGACCAACGCCGCCGACCAGATGCAGCAAACCGCGCACCTTATGAACCGCACTGCGGAGTCGACGCATGAGCGCACCGCCGCGGTGGCCAACGCCTCCGAGGTGGCGTCTGGAAACGTGCAGACGGTCGCCGCGGCGGCGGATGAGTTGACCGCGTCCATTGCCGAGATCAGCCGCCAGATTGAGCAGGCCAACGGTGTCGCGGGCGAGGCCGTGCAGCAGGTAGCGCGCACCAACACGACCGTCGAGGGGCTGTCTTCAGCCGCCGCCAGGATCGGCGAAGTCGCCCATCTGATCACCGAAATCGCCAGCCAGACCAACCTGCTGGCGCTCAACGCCACCATCGAGGCGGCGCGGGCCGGGGAGGCGGGCAAGGGGTTTGCCGTCGTGGCGCAGGAAGTGAAGAACCTCGCCGCCTCGACGGCGCGCGCGACGGATGAGATCACCGCCCAGATCCAGAACATTCAGGCGGTGAGCGCCGAGACGGTCGCTGCCATCCGGAGCATCGGGACCACGATCCGTTCCATCAGCCAAATCTCTGCCACCATTGCCGCTGCCGTCGAGCAGCAGAGCGCGGCGACACGGGAGATCGCACGCAACACCCAGGAGGCGGCACAGGGCACCAGCCAAGTGTCCTCACACATCGGCGGCGTGGAGGCGGCGGCCCGCGACACCGAGGCGGCGGCCGACCAAGTCGGGACCGCCGCCGCCGCACTTTCCAGCGAGGCGGCGTCGTTGCATGCCCAGGTCGCCCGTTTTCTCGCTTCCATCCGGGCCGCATAACTCGCAGCGTGCCAGCCCCCTCGGCGGAGCAGCCCCCGGGTTGCTCCGCCACCCTCTTTAGTCGCCGGAATGGACCTCCCGTTCGACGCGCGTCAGCAGGTCGACGAAGAACGCCGTTTCTTCCGGCGTCAGACCCAGCTTCGCGTGGCGCGGCAAGAATTCAGCGACCGGACGACCGCTCTCGCGGCTTTGAAGCACACCGTCATGGACGACCAGGAACTCACGCGCCAGATCGGCGGCGGATTGGTGGCAACGGCCGCACCGCTCCTTGAAGCGCGGTCACGTGCTGGCCTGGGCGAGCAGCATGTCGTACATCGGCTGCACAAGGTTCTGCGGCAGGTAATGGTGTTGCAGGAAGACGATCAGGTCGTCCGTGTGATGGCGGCCCTGGAGCTTGCCGTCCTTCACGGTCAGAAACCGGCGGGCCCAGTCGGCAGCGTGGGGGTGACAATCCCCGCAGGTCTGCTCCCAGAATCGGTGCAGATCGGTCGCCTTGCCCGACGACGTCGGAAGGAGCAACGGAACCAGGAACGCCATCACGACCAGGGGGTTCATGCCGCGCCTCCCTGTAGAGAGCCATCAGCCACCAGCATGCGGCGAATGGTCGGGTCGTCATTGGGCCGGTCGTCCGGCGCCGGGTATGATGACACGTTTCGGCGCCCAGGGATCCTGCCTCAATGACGCAAGGCGGGGCGTCGCCTCACGGACCGGACGCGGCCTACGCGCGCGACCAGGCGAAGCACCCGGCCGGAATGAGACCGTTGCTGACGAAGAGCGCACCATGCGCGTAGAGCGTGCGGGCCTTCGCGGTGTCTTGGAGATCGATGGCCCAGAGGCCACCCGAGGCGTCGCTCCAGACGACACGCCCGTCCACGGCGGCGGCCGCGGCGAACACTTCGGAAGCGCTGATCCCCGGCCGGAACAGGACCATCGCCGTCGTAACGTTCGGCGGTGGCAAGGCCGCCACGGGGCCCGTGATCAGCACGATGAGCGTGAGCGCGACCGGCAGCGCGAGGCGCCGTCCCCCGCCCAGCCGGTCTCCCGGCCCGGCGCCGCGCCGGAGGAGCCCTCCTGCGGCGATGAAGGCCACTCCGAAGGCGGCGAACCAGATCAGGTCCCAAAGCAAGGGGTTCGGGGAATCCATACGGATGCGGTGGATGCCAAGGACCCAGTGGGACAGAATGCTGTCCACGATGTGCCAGACGCCGAACCCGATCAGGGTGTTGGCGAGCATCCAGCGGTCGGCACCGGCCCCGGCGAACTCGCGACGGGTCTTCCAGAGCATCCAGAGCCCCGCCGCCGCGATGACGTACATCGCCATGTGGAACAGACCGTCGGCCAGCACCTGGACGCGAAGGTCCCGGAACGCTTCACCTTCGAGGGCGCTGAGCAGGTGGTGCCATTGCAGCACCTGATGCAGCAAGATGCCGTCGAAGAAGCCTCCCAGCCCGAAACCGAGCAGGTAACCCGCCCAGGAGAAACGGCCCGTGAAGGCGGCCGGTGCGTCGCTCTGGAGCGCGTGTTGTTTCATACTGGCACGCCCTGGAAGGACTTGTCCCCGATGCGGCGCAGCGCTTCCGGCGCATCGTCGGGGCAGTCGCCGCACAGACGGTTCGCAGGGACCGCCACGTCGATCTTCCTCGGGTACGGCAGGTTCAGGTTCGCCATGATCGCGGCGAACTCCTCCAGGCTCTTGTCGTCGCCCAGGCGCGGGTTGCGCTCCCGCTCCTGGAGTACGGTCGATACATGCCGGTGCTGATAGTCGTGGCTGGGGTAGACGAGCGTGTCGTCCGGCAGCGTGAAAATCTTCTCGCGCACCGACCGGTAGAGCGCCTCGGTGCTGCCGTTCTGGAAGTCCGTGCGGCCGCAGCCGTCGATCAGCAAGGCGTCGCCGGTGAACACCCGCGGCGTGTCCCCGCGTTCGACGAGGTAGCAATGGTGCGTGTCGGTGTGGCCCGGGGTGTGGAGCGGCTTGAAGGTCAGGCTGCCCATGGTGAGCGGCTTGTCCTCGGCGACCCCGACGTCGGCGCACGGCAGCCCGTCCATCGCCGGATAGGCCACCTTGCAGCCGGTCAGGCTGCGCAGCCGACAGGCCGAACTGATGTGGTCGGCGTGGATGTGCGTGTCGAGCGTCACGGCGAGCCGCAAGCCGAGTTGCTGGATCAGCGCCAGGTCGCGCTCCACCGTCTCCATCACCGGGTCGAGCAGGATCGCCTGGCCCGTGTCGCGGCAGCCGAACAGGTAGGTGTAGGTCGAGGATTCCGGCTCGAACAGCTGACGGAAGATCACGGCGCCCCTCCTTGCGTCGTTCCGCCGTCCACGTAGCGCGTGAACAACGCCCTCATCTCCGGCGTCCCGAACTGGAAGCCCATCGCCTCAGCCTTGGCCGCCGCCGTGTCGCCGGACAGGCCCTCGATGTGGGCGACATGCATGAAGGTGAAGAGACCAGCGCGGCGCCCCGACGCGCAATGGATGGCGACTGGACCCGGCAGGCCCGCGACCTCACGGTCGAAGCGTTCGGCGATGGCCTCGTTCATGTCCTGGGGGGAGACGGGGATGCTCAGGTAGGCGAGGCCGTGGCTCCGAGCAACCTCGCCCTCCTTGGTCGGCGACAGGACTTCGTCCTTCTCGCCGGGGGTGCGCAGGTTCACGATGGAGCGGAAGCCCTCGCGGGCCAGTTCCCCGACGCGCTCGGCGGTCGGCGGCGTCATTTCGATGGTGAAGCGGTCGTCCACTCTCAAGCGGTCCGTCATGCGATGCTCCGTTTGTGTGCGGGTCGCCGTGGAGCCCGGACCGATACCAGCCGCGGGCACCTCGGGTGGGTCATGCCCCGGCGGCGTCCAACGCCGCCTCAGCGTGCTGGCGCGGGGTCGTGTTCGGGGATGTCGTGTCAAGCCGCCGGAAGTCGCCGCGCAGAGCCTTGAGCGCGTACCGCTCGCGGTCGATCTCGGCGGCGGTGCGGACGCCCAGGCGGCGGAACACCGGGACCGGCGGGCACCAGCCTTGGAGGGCGTGCTGGAGCAGGAACCCGGTCACGACCGCGGGCAAGATGAGGAAACGGCGGTCCACGAAGGCGCCCAGCACCGTGCCGGTCAGCGCCAGCGTCGCCGCGTTGGCCTCGAGCGTGCGCTCGATGTCCCACTCGTGGTCGAGTTCGTCCAGGCGCTGGTCGATCGCCTCCGGGTGCTCGGCGTGATGGCGGAGGCTCTCCTCGATCTCGGCGGCGAAGCGGCGGTTGAGGTCCGCCGACGTGGCGTTCTCCACGCGCGACGCGGTGGCGGGCAGCATGGTTCCCTCCTGTGTCGGTTCCGGTGGACGGCGCCGCGACCAAGGGCAGCGCCGTCTGTCCCGCAAACATTAGGGCGGACTGATGCGTTCCCGGAGGGTGTGGTCCGAGATGTCAACCGTACAGACCACCGCGTGGCGGCGCTGCCTCCACTCCCACGCGACCGCCGCCGCGGTGACGGCGGCACCGACCACGGCCAAATGAAGGCGGTACGGCTCGAAGTGGGCGAGCAGCAGGTCCGCCCCGAAGACCAGCAGCAGGAGCTTGTTGCAGGTCGGGCAGGCGATTCCGAGGAACCAGAGAACGCTGCCCAGTCCGGCACCGCGGGGCGAACACATCGGCCGCCGGATGGCCACGTAGACCCCGACCAGCACCGCCTGGACGGCGAGCAGCCAGATCTCGAACCCCTGGGTCGGCGTCATGCGGATGAACACGGGGTTCGGCCACACGGCGGTGACGGTCCCCAGCACCAGGAAGGTGGCAGCGGCCGCGGCGGCGCCTCGCAGAGCGCGAAGCGGTGGCCGCAGGGTGTCGGTGAGCGTCATGCCGGGTCAGCCTTGCTTGCCGCCACGCTTCTTGGCACGGACGTCGGCGACAATCTCCTTCATGGTTTTCAGGTCGAGACCACCGGGAACCAGATAGCTGCCGATGACGAAGCCGGGCGTGCCCTGGAGTTGCAGCATCGCCGCCTGCGCCGAGACCTCCTTGAAAGCGGCATCGACCTGCGCGTCGCGCTCCTTCAGGTCCCGCTCGGCCCGCGCCAAGTCGAGACCGGCCTCGCTGGCTGCCTTGCGGATCTTCTCCTCGTCGAGGCGACCGGGAATGTTCATGAAGGCGTGATGGACCTGCTCGTAGCGATCCTGCCAGCGCGCGGCGAGCGCGATCTTGGCGGCGTAGATCGACGGCGCGCCGAACACCGGCCAGTGTTTGTGGATCACCCGGACGTTCTTGTCCTCGGCGACCAACTGCTCGAGGAAGGGGTGGACCTTGCGGCACACCGGGCACTGGTAGTCGAAAAACTCGACCACCGTCACGTCGCCCTGCGGGTTGCCCACGACCACCGCGCTGGGGCCGCGGGTCAGGGCATCCGGGCCGAGTTCCGCCACCAGGGGCGGGGCCGCCGTCGCCGCGGCGGAGCTAGGGACGACGAAGGATTGGAGGGCAACGGCCCCGGCGCCGAGCGCGACGGCGGAGACGGCGACGGTGAGAAGGGTCGTGACGAGGCGGGAGGTCATAATGGGACTCTTGGCTCCGTGTTGCGACTGGGGGACCGCCGCTCGGGGATCCCCGGAGGCGGCGATCGGGATTCTGGTGAGCGCTGCGCCGCACTCGGGCGTTTCGGTTGGCCAAGCTCGGCGCGGGGCATGGTGGCGGGAAGACCGTTGCTCGCCCGCCGGGTGAGATGTTTCGGAAGGCGTGAGAGACGCCGAGGTTACCCCGCCGTCCGGGCCTTCCGGATGGCGTCCAGCACGGCGCCTTCGGACAGCACCTCGGGCAGGACGATGCCGTGCGGCGCGCCCGGCCCGTAGACCGCGTTGAACGGGATGCCGTAGCGGTCGTGCTGGCCGAGGTAGGTAGCGATGGCCGGGTCGGGGCTGGTCCAGTCCGCCCGCATGGCGACGACGCCGTCGCTCGACAGGGTGCTGGCCACCGGCTCGCGGTCGATCACCAGCTTCTTGTTGACGATGCAGGTGACGCACCAGTCCGCCGTCACGTCGACGAAGACGGTCTGGCCCTGCGCGACCAGCTTGGCGATTTCCGCCTGCTCGAACCGCTGCCACCGCGCCGATGCCGCGGAAGCGGCGGCCGAGGCTGCGCGGTCGAGGACGATGGGGATGGCGACCGCCGTGGCGAGCGCGACTAGGGCCACCGGCCCGGCCGCGAGGCTCACGGTCCCGAAGCCCCGGGTGGCCAGAGCGAGAGCACCGACGGCCAGCAGGGTGGCCGCGACGACGCTGGCGGCCGTGCCCACGGACGTCTGGGCGGCGAGGACCGTCACCAGCCAGAGCGCCGTCCCCGCCAGGGCCAGGGCGAGCAGACGCCGGAGCGTGCCCATCCAGCGCCCCGGCCGGGGCAGCAGAGCGACCGCGCCCGGAAACAGGGCGACGAGCAGGTACGGGGCGGCCAAGCCGACGCCGAGCGCGCCGAACACGGCGAGGATCTCCAGCGGGCCGCGGGCCAACGCGAAGCCGACCGCAGTGCCGAGGAACGGCGCCGAGCAGGGTGTGGCCAGCAGGGTGGCGAAAGCGCCCATGGCGAAATGCCCGACCGGTCCGTCGCCGCCGACGGTGCCGAGGGCGGTGGACAGCGAGGACGGCAGCCGGATTTCGAAGGCGCCCGCCATGCTGGCCGCGAAGGCCATCAGGACGCCCACCATGACGGCGAGGAAAACGGGCTGCTGGAACTGCATGCCCCAGCCGACCATACCGCCCGCCCCCTTCAGGGCCGCCAGGGTGCCCGCCAGGACGAGCATGGCGGCGATGGCGCCGGAGGCGGTCGCCAGGAAGCCCAGCCGCACGCGGCGGCGCTCCTGGCCTTGCTGGCCGACCACCGACATCAGCTTGAGGGAGAGCACCGGCAGCACGCAGGGCATCAGATTGAGGACCATCCCGCCCAACAAAGCCAGGGCGAGCACAGGCAGCAGGTCGGTGAGCCGGTCGCCCGGCAAGGGCGCCTCCGACGACACGGTGACCTTGGCCTCGGCGGCGCGTTCGCCGTCGACGACCGTCACGGTGAGGGGTTTGTCGGCCATGCCGACGACGTCCGGTCCGGCGACTACAGGCAGCGAAAGCAGGGCGGCGCGCCCGCCGTCCTCGAACGCGATCTCGGGCTTGCTGAACGCCCAGTCGCCACCCTCGACGAAGGCATCGGGCGCCGTCAGCGGTGCCGTGGTCGACGCCACGCGGACGACGAGTGCCTCGCGCGCGGGATCGGTCCAGGCTCCCTCGACGGTGACACCCGACGCTCCTCCGTCGCCAGGGACTCGGGCGTCGAACCGCGCGATCAGGTTGCCTGCGGCCAGGTCGGGTGTGGCGGGGCCTGCGGGCAGGTCGAGGCCGACCTGGTGCGTGGCCGGGACACAGACCTCGCTGCACACCAGCAGGTCAACCTTGCCGCGGAGTGAAACCGGCTCGCCCGGGCGCTCGACGGTCACCTCGAGGGGGAGGACGACCTCGCCGGTGTAGCCTTGGGTCTCGATACCGAAGGTCGAGAAGCGGTGTGGCGCGGGCCAGCGGACCGCGACGGACGCGACGTTGGTGGAGCCTGTCCAGTCCATTCGGGGCGGCATGCCCGCGTCTCCGGGCGAGCGCCAGTAGGTTTTCCAGCCGTCGTTCAGGGCGATGCGAAGCCCCGCCGGAATGGTCTGTGCCTGACCAGCAGCGTCGACTGAGGCCAGGATCTGCACCGTCGAGGTCTCGGCCGCTGACGGGGTGCCGACCGCGGCGGCGGCGGCGGGGGGCAGCAGGGCGAGTATGGCGGCTGCCAGTAGGGCGTCCGGAAATCGGCCGGTCGCGGCCTTGAGGACGCCGCCGAGCACGGCGGCGAACGGCGCCGACGAGGGGCGCCGGGTGATGGTGTTCGACATCGCGTTGTCCGTCCGCTGAGGGAACAGGGCCATGCGCTCCGGAGTGGAGCGGCAAGTCTGCTGGGGATTGGCCACGAACGGCGTCGGCGGCGGGCAACGCCCGGCGAAACGGCGGATTCGTGGTGGCTCAGGCGGACAGGCGCGGGGGTGGCAGGTCGGGGAGCGTGGTGATGCCCCGTGACGGGTCGCTGACGACGCGCGCATAGCTGTCGGCACCCACGGAAGGTGGCGGAACGGCGAACGCGGCGTTCGGAAGCCCGCCACACACCGTGAGGCATGGAACGGCGGTCGGGCACCGTGCCGTCCCGGTCGGTGCGTCGCGTCTGTTGCAGGGCCGGTCGGTGCCGTCAGCGGCGGTCAGGAACGTCGGAACAACCGCCTCCCGTTCCTCCGCGGAGACGGTGTCGACGAGAGCAGCCGGGAACGACCGGAGTGTGTCCACGGGGGCAAACGCCCGGGCCCATCCGGGACCGGCGAACGCGACCAGCGTGGCCAGCACGAGCAGTGCCGTCCCCAGTGACCGGATCATGTTCGCCGTGTGTGGCACGCGCATCCTCTCGTCATCCCGCATCGAAGCTACGTTCGGCGGGGGCTTGGCGCAACCCGCATTCCGCTCACAGACTCGTGAGGGGTGGTTCGGAACTCCGATCGCCGTCGCCTGTTCCCCTGCCATCCCATGCGCATTAGACTTTACTACAATCTAATGGAATGTCGCCAGCGAATTGGCAGGCGTTTGCATGAGCCCATGAATCCTCAGCCGACCTCGCACGGAGGAGCGCAATGAGCTATCACTTTTCGAAGACCGTCGACATGCGGTTCGACGAGGCCGTCTCGACCGTCATCGAGGTCCTGAAGAAGCACGGCTTCGGTGTGCTGACCGAAATCGACGTCCAAGCCACGCTGAAGAAGAAGCTGGACGTGGATTACCGGCCCTACCGCATTCTTGGCGCCTGCAACCCCCAGATGGCCTACCAAGCGCTCCAGGCTGAGGACAAGATCGGCACCATGCTGCCCTGCAACGTCATCGTCCAGCAGCGCGAGGACGGGAAGGTCGAGGTCTCGGCGGTGGACCCGGTCTCCTCCATGCAAGCCATCGACAACCCCAAGCTCGCCAGCATCGCCGGACAGGTCCGGGTCATGCTCCGGCAGGTTGTGGACGAGGTAAGTCTACGGGTCTGAATCCGCATTCCTGAACAGCTGGAGGCAGCGACATGGGACTTGTTCTAGGTCGGATCGAGGCCGAGGGTATCGCCCAGTTGTCGTATCTCATCGGCGACGATGCGGCGGGTGTGGCGGCGGTCATCGACCCGCGCCGCGACGTGGACGTGTACCTCGAGACCGCTCGACGCCGTGGCGTGCGGATCGTTCACATTGTCGAAACACACATTCACGCCGACTTCGTGTCAGGGGCATGCGAACTGGCAGCCCGCACCGGCGCCGCGATCCATGGCGGACGGTCGGAGGATTACCGCTTCAACCTGCACCAACTCTCAGACGGCGCCGAGATCGGCCTTGGCACCGTGCGCTTGCGTGCTCTGCACACACCGGGACACACCCCCGAACACATTTCGCTGCTGGCCTTCGACGCCAAGCAGGGTGAGGAGCCGTTCGCCATTTTTACCGGCGACACGCTGTTCAACCTCGACGTCGGCCGTCCCGACCTGCTGGGCGATGGTTCGGAGCAGAGGCTGGCCAAGCAGCTGTACCGCTCCCTGTTCGAGCTCCTGGTGCCGTTGGGCGACCGGGTCGAGGTCTATCCCGGCCACGGTGCCGGGTCGTCCTGCGGCCGCGCAATTGGTGACCGCAACCAAAGCACCATCGGCAACGAGCGGACCTACAGCGAGGCCCTGCGCCCGCGTTCGGAAGACGAATTCGTGCGCTGGATGCTCGGCGGCATGCCGGAGCCGCCGCGCCATTACGCCCGCCTGAAGAAGGTCAACGCGGCGGGTCCTCCGTTGCGCGGGGGACTGCCCGTGGTGGTGCCGCTGCCGCCGGAGGAATTCCGGGAGCGCGCCTCGAAGCCCGACACCCTGGTGCTGGACACGCGCTCCATCCTGGCCTTCGGCGGCGGGCACGTGCCGGGCACCCTGAACATCGCACTGCGGCCCGAATTTCCCACCTGGGTCGGCTGGATGGTCGACCCAGACCGCGAGCTCCTGCTGATCGTCGAGAGCGAGCGCGACCTCGCCCTCGTCGTCGAGCACCTGTACCGGCTCGGCTACGACAACATCGGCGGCCACCTGCTCGACGGCATGACCAGCTGGCAGAACGCCGGGTTCGAGTTGGCGCATGTCGGCCAGTGGACCGTGCAGGACCTGAACCGGCATCGGCAGGACGGTGACCTGATCGTCCTCGATGTGCGCACCGACGAGGAATGGGCGGAGGGTCACGTGCCGGGTGCTCGACACATCTATGTGCCACACCTCGCGGAGCACCTGAACCAACTCGACCGCGACAAGGCAGTCGCGACTTATTGCGGCACCGGTTACCGGGCCTCCATCGCGGCCAGCCTGCTCAAGAGGAGAGGTTTCCGCGAGGTGATCAACGTCCCTGGCTCCTGGACGGCGTGGAAGGCGGCCAACCTGCCCGTGGAGAGCCCGAAGCGGGGCTGAAGCGCACGCCCAAGGCTCCTGCCACGGTCAAGACATGAGAGGCAAGTTTATGCGCCATCTGATCGCAGCGGCCATGGCGCTGCCGCTGTTCGCCGCGCCCATGGAAGGCGGTTCCGCCGCCGGGCCCAGGAACGGCACCGTCACGCTGCTTCACGTCAACGACTTTCATGGGCGGCACATGCCGGTCCGGGTCGCCCCCGGCAATGCAACCGCGCAGACTGGCGACCCGGGTCGGGAGCCACAGGAATTCGAGCGCGCCGGAACCGTCGGCGGCATCGCGCATCTGGCAACGGTCGTGCAGCGCATCCGCCAAGAGCGTGGGGCGGATCACGTCATCCTGGTACACGGCGGCGATGCCTTCAGCGACGACCTGCTCGGAAACCTGACCCGCGGTGAGGCCATGGTACGGATGATGGACGCCGTCGGGGTGCGGTTCATGGCCTTCGGCAACCACGACTTCGACTACGGCGCCGAGCGGACCCGCGAGTTGCAGGAGATGGTCCGGTTCCAGATGCGCGGGGCCAACGTCCTGGACCGCACGACGGGCCAGCCATTCCTGGGTGACCCGACCATGGTGGTGGATACGGGCGGCATCCGGGTGGGGCTGCTCGCGCTCGGCTACCACAACACCCCGCTCACGACCGATCCCGACAACGTGGCCAGCCTGTCCTTCACCGACGGCATCGAGGCAGCCCGCCGTCACGTACCGGAGATCCGGGCGAGGGCGGACGTGGTGGTCGTCGTCTCGCATCAGGGCACGAAGGTCGACCGTGAGCTTGCACCGCAGGTCCCCGGGATCGACGTTATCGTCGCCGCGCACTCGCATGATGACCTACAGAATCCGGACAAGGTGGGCGAAACCCGGATCGTCCAGGCCGCCTCCGACGGCACGGTGCTGGGCGAGGTGGAGATCCGGGTCGCCGACGGGAAGCTCGCGGGGGTGCGCGCAACCAACCACACGCTCTGGTCGGCGGACGTCCCGGCCGACCCGCAGGTCACCCAGATCATCGAGGACCTCCGCGCCCCATTCCGTGAGCGGCTAACCGAGGTCATCGCGACGGCGCGGGACCGCATCGGTCGGCGCTATCGCTCGGAGAGCCCCTTCGACCGTTTGGTTGGCGACATCCTGCGCACGGAGACGGGCGCCGAGGTCGCACTGCTTCCCGGCGTGGGCTACGGCGTGTCCATCGGTCCCGGCCCGGTCACGCGCGAGGATCTCTACGCCCTGCTGCCCCATCCCTCTCGGGTCGTCACCCTGAAGCTGACGGGCGCGCAACTGCGCGAGGTGCTCGAGCGGAGCGCGGCCAACCAGAAGCCGGAGCGCCCGCAGGAGCGCGTCGGCGGGCTGGTGCAGACCGCGGGGCTGCGGTGGTCAGTCGACCTGAACCGCCCCCGTGGCCAGCGCGTGGACACGCTCGAGGTCGACGGAAAGCCTTTTGATGATGCACGCCTCTACTCGGTCGTCACGCACACCGGCATGCTCAAGGGCACGCACGGCTACACGACCTTTCAAGGGGGCCAGGATGTACACAAGCTCGACCGCAAGGTGACGGAGATCGTCGAGACGGCCCTGAGGGCCATGGAAAAGGTGGCGTCCCCAGCTCTGGGCGACGTGCGCCTCGTCAAGGCTGCCTCCGGGCAATAACGCATGGAAGGTTCAGGAATGAGCATGGACAAGCCGATGCAGCGCGTGCAGAAGCCCGTGATCGACGGGTTCGGCGGCGCCTGGTTCTTTCCGCACGCGGCACTGCGATTCGACCCGGCGCTCGACTACAAGGTCGTGTTCAGCGTGACGCAGGCCCCTCCGGAGGAGGACCGGGTGAACCCCGGTCTGGAGCGGGTGGCCCGGTTCCTGAACCTGTACGCGGCCGATGTCGGCAGTGCAAAGCAGCTGGATGTCGTGGTGGTGGGGGCCGGGGCCGCAACGCGGGCGATGCTGGCCGACGACGCCCACCGTCGCTTGCATTCCGGTGGCAACCCGAATGCCCTCTTGCTCGAGCGACTTGACGAGCAGGGCGTCCGACTCTTCGTTTGCGGACAGGCCCTCGCCGAGCGTGGCCTGGAGCCGGAGGCGACACACCCCTGTGTCGGCGTTGCCCTGTCTGCCATGACTGCCGTGGCGGATTGCCAACTCCGGGGGTTTGCGCTGCTGTCGTATTGAGCCGCCTTGAAGCGTGAAGGGCCTGCGGGCGGGAAACCTCCAGGGACACGAGGGCATGAGCCTGTATCAGCATCACATACTGCCGCGGCTCACCGACTGGGCGATGGGGCAGGCGATGCTCAGGGATTTCCGCTCCCGCGTCGTCGGCGGTGCGCGGGGGCGTGTTCTCGAAATCGGGATCGGGTCCGGGCGCAACCTCCCGTTCTACGGCGGAGCGGCCGAGGAGATCGTTGGCGTGGACACGTCTCCGGAGTTGCTGGCCCTCGTGCGGCGAGCGGCGGCCGTGTCACCCCGCCCTGTGACCCTGATTGAGCAGACTGCGGAGCAGCTGCCTTTTCCCGACAGCAGCTTTGACACAGTGGTGGTGACTTGGTCGCTGTGCAGCATACCCGATCCGGTCGCGGCACTGCGGGAGGCTCGCCGGGTGCTCAGGCCGGGTGGGCAGTTGCGCTTCGCCGAACACGGCCTCGCGCCTGACCCCGGCGTCCGCCGCTGGCAACATCGCCTGACGCCGCTGTGGAGGAATTGCGCGGGAGGCTGCCATTTGGATCGGAAGATCGACGACCTCATTCACGCGGCCGGGTTCCGCATCACGGACCTGAAGGCGGACTACCTCCCCGGCATCAGGCTCCTGGGCTTCATGTACGAGGGCTGCGCATGCAGTCAAAGCGGATGAGGCATGCGTGCAACGCCTTGGGGAGGCTTCCACAAGACCGTTGACCTTCCAATGACTGGAAGGTGGACGCTCTCCTCCAGAGACGAACCGGACCAGTCCGGAAGGACCCCGTCGAGGAGGATACCCATGTTGCAGTTCACCGTTCCCGGCATGACGTGCGGCGGTTGCGCCAACGCCATCCGCAAGGCCCTGGTCGCTGTCCCCGGCATCAAGGGCATCCAGGCCGACCCGCCCAACCGCCGCCTCGCCGTCAAGGGCGACGTCGGCGCCGACCTGATCATTCGCACCCTGGCTGATGCGGGCTACGACGCCGCGCCCGCCGCCTGAGGAGACGCATCATGTCCATGAAGAAGCACGCACTGCTGGGCAGCGCCTTGGCCCTCGTCCTGACGCTGTCGGCAACCCCGATGGCCATGGCGGATGGCGGTGGTGGCGGGGACTGGCACGAGACCGTCGTCTACGAGCTCGAGCTGGTCTCGGGCGGGGCAGCCGACCCCGCGGTCCTGAGGGCCGACCTCGACTACGTCATCGGCATGCGCGAACACCACGCGGGCGCGCTGACCATGTCGGAGGAGTATCTGGCCAAGGGCCGGAATCCGGTCCTGCGCCGCATGGCGGGTGCCATCATCGCCAACCAGGAGTACGAGATCGCCGTGCTCGACGAGGTAAAGCGCCAAGTCGAGCAGCCGCCCAAGGTGCTGGTCGACTTCGGCGCGACGAAGCTCATTCGGCGCCCGGTGGCCACAGAAGGGCTGGAGCACCAGTTGGCCTACGTAAAGGCACCGCCGCCGACGGCCCTCGACCTTTGGACGACGCGCGGCGCTGTGGACGAGTACGACGTCCGCTGGGCCATGGCGATGATTGCGCACCATCAGGGCGCGCTCGACATGGCCCGCGCCTACAACGCCGACCCGAACGGGAAGAACAGCTTCCTGCGCGAGATGAACTACGACATCGTCCAGGACCAGACCTACGAGATCGGGCTTCTGGAGAGCGTCGTCGCCCGCTACCCCGGCGATGCCAGCGCCATCAAGCTCGACCCGTCCATGGTGCACGGCATGTCCATGCACGGTGGGCACGGCACCATGGACCACGGCGCGATGAACCACGGCGCCACGGGCCATGATCCGATGAACCACAAGACGAAGGCGCATTGAGAACGCCGGGTGCGCTGGGCGCAGGAGCCCGTTGCACCCGGCAGAACAGGGCGTCTTGGGCAGGGAGGTGAGCATGAACATCGGGCAGGCGGCGAAGGCGTCCGGCGTGAACGCCAAGCTCATCCGGTACTACGAGAGCATCGGGCTCATCCCCGAGGCGGGGCGCACCGCCTCGGGGTACCGGGTCTACACGAAGCAGGAGGTAAACATCCTGCGTTTCGTGAAGCGGTCGCGAACGCTGGGCTTCAGCATTGAACGCATCCAGCACCTGGTCGGGCTGTGGCGGGACAAGGACCGCGCCAGCGCCGAGGTGAAGCGGGTGGCGCTGGACCACGTTGCCGAGCTCGAGGCGAAGATCGCCGAGATGCAGGTGATGGCCGACACGCTGCGCGAGCTCGCCGATGCCTGCCACGGCGACCATCGGCCGGACTGCCCGATCCTGCACGACCTGGAGAACCCAGAAACGACAGGGACCTGCCACCAAGCGCATGGCCACTGAGCGGGCTCACTCATCGCATCACAGGACGCCTCATCATGCTGCTAACGCTTCTCACCACGGCCCTCCTGCTGCGTTGGAAGGCGCGGACCCGCAGAGCAATCAGTGTGCACACGTCTCACCGGGCGGACCATAACGGTCCCACGCCGACCATAAGTGCTCAATCCGTGACGGGGCATTCCGTTCACTGAAGGGTTTTCCGGCCTCCTTTGGTTCGGCCGACCACGGCATCCTCCTTGGCAGTTGATCACCATGGAGAGGATATGATGGGCTTCCACGATCCGAACTTCACCGGCCGCACCGACGACGCCGACCACATGGACGACCCCAGCGCGCTGTTCACCCCGTCGCCGCAGGAAATCGCTGCACTGGTCACGGCGTGGCGCCGCCTGCGCGGCTGGAAGCAGGAGACGTTGGCGCAGTTCGCGGCCGTGTCCCTGTCGACAGTGGAGCGGATCGAGCGCGGCGAGGCGGTGAGCAACGAGTCGCTGGATCGCGTGGCGGTGGCGCTCGAGTTCAAGGAAGGCGACTTCCACCGCCCGCGGTCGCGCCGCGGCTTCGATGAATCGCTCCTTGAGACCATGCGCTTCTTCGAGGGCAGATTGGCCGTGCCCTGCGCGCCGCTGAAGACGCAGCCGCAGGCCGCTGCGCTGCTGGGCTGCCACGCCTACCTGGTCGATGACGGCCGGTGCACGCCGGACGCGGCCGAGGCGGTCGCCATCCTGCGCGAGAACCTGGACTTCTACTCGTTAGTCCTCAGCGATCTGGCTGGGCCGGGCGAACCGGTGAAGAAGCGCGAGATCTACACCTCGCTGCTGGCCGACGTGCAGGCGGTCGAGCGCCGGGGCTACACGGCGCTGCACACCACCTACGACGCAGACTCCCGCTTCGGCCCGGTGAAGGTGGCGGTCATCGGCTTCTTCCCCCGGCTCACCGACCCCGGCGCGGTGAAACGGGAGTTCGTGTTCGTCCCGGCCAACATCGGCGGATGAAGGTGTGTGGGACACCGCATTCACCACTGGGGATCGCATGCCGGAACGGGTATGATGACGTCCCCGATCCTGCCCGAGGTGCTCATGCGTAAGTTTGAGGTTCTCCACCGCGTTGAACCCGGCATCCAGTGGCCCGATGCGGACGTTTTGGAACTGCATGCGGACCTTGGGCGCATGTTCATGGACGCTGTCGAATCGGGTCTGCCGGAGGACGGCTTCATCCCGCAGGAGCACGTCGTGCTGGCTTGGGATAAGGTGTCCTTGCCCAAGAGCATCCTGCTGGTCGCGAACTTCACCGCCTTCTACCGGCCGCCCAGCGTCTTCGACGACAAGCACGTCCTCGCGAAGTGGAGCGTCTGCACCAAGATGTCGTCGATGACCGGCGCAACGGGCGCAAGCTGGCTGAAGTCCCCAACCGAGAACCCGATGGCGGTCTACGGCGAGGTGGTTGCCGACGGCTTCATCGACCGCGGCGAGGCGATCCGCGCGCTCGGCGAGATGGCCAAGATCCGGGAATGTGGGTGGGCGCGCGAACAGCTGGCCGCGAGCGCGCGCAGGGTCCTGGGCGAGCCGCCGGAGGACACCCCGGAGTGCCCGCCGCACTGGCTGCCCCGTGATCGGCACGAGGTCGAAGACATCACCTCCCGTCTCATCCCCTGGTTCGAGCCGGTGAACGAAGCCGATGTTCGGCGCCAGCTGGACGAAGCCGTCATGACGGTCCTGCGCCAGCGCGCCGTGCGCGTCGGGGAAAAAGACCGCTTCCCCGAAAGCGTGGCCTGAGACGGGGGACCGATATGGAGGACGGACTGGCGTACGTGTGGCCGGAAGGTGCGACTGCGTGGACGGAAATCCCGTGGTCAGACTGGGTGGCATTCACGAGGCGCGAAGTTGATCGCCTGCCCGGCGTCGTGGGGAAAACGCACATCATCCTGTGCGTGGTCGACGCGGGCGTGGTGCTGAACATGCTCTGCCACCACGACCTGTTCGGGTCCGACGGCCGGTTCATCAAGCGCCTGACGGTGTTGTCCGATGAGGAGAAGGTCCGGCAGGAAGCCCTGATGGTGAAGGGCATCAAGCAGGGTGACCTGCACGGTGAGGAGAAGCGGGTCTACGACGAGCTCAATGAGCAGGAGTGGGAAGGCAGCCTGCCGTCCCGCGACCAGCTGCGCGCAGTGGTCGGCGCACTGAGCCTGCCGGTGTCGCCTGACCACGGTGCCCAACACCTCCTCCGGAAGGCCGGGCTGGACCGGGTGAACTGGACAACCGAAGCCAGCTGCTGATCTCCGCCATGCGGGCCTCCCGGAGGACGTCGTGCACCTCGCCAACACCGTCATAGAGCTCATCGACGGCTACCTGAAGGCCCATCCGGAAGACCGCGATCTGGGGCGTCATCGCCAGCGCATCGTGATGTCTCCGCGCACCGGCGACGGCCAAGGTCTGTGGCTCCATGTCGCCCTTGAGGCGCTGTCCAACCCACGGTGCGGCCGCTTCGAGATCGGCGCGGACGTACTGGCGGCCGCGCATCAGGTGATGTCGACCAAGCCCGCTTCCATGCTGGCAGCCCTACACCGGGCCCGCGCGCCGCACCCGCTCACCTGGGTGGAGTGGACCACGCCAGATGACCGGTCGGCGTCGCGTCGGGGCTGGCTCGTCCTTGAGCAGCAGGTGGGCGCCATCGCGGTGCCGTTTGCCCGCGGGCGCCAGGACGGCGCCATCAAGATCCAGGCGTACGCGCTGGCCATTGGCTGGGAACAGGAAGTCCGGGCGGCGGACCTCCTCGCCAACCCCGATATCGCGGAGATGGTCCGTTACCACCGAGAGACGGCGGCAAACCCGGAAAAGCTAAAGGCGGTGCTCGAGAAGGCTGAGCCCGGCGCCGGAGCCGACAACGACGATACCGCGGCGCTGAGCCGATCGTTCTCGGACGAGGACTTCGCGGCCATCATCGGGTTGGACGATAGGCTGCGCATGATCCCGATGGACCAGTACGGCGCTTTCCAGCCCGAACGTGGCTCCGAGCGGACCACAACCCGGCTGATCCGGTGCCGTGAACTCGTTGCGCTCCTGCTCCTCATCAACAGCCGGAACGCGGTCCACGTCGGCGAGAACGAGGACCTCACCAAGCTGAACCGGGCGCGCCAGCGGAAGGCGAAGCCCGGCTTGGTGCCGTTGCGGCCGGTGTCGCTCGACCTGTCCCGCCGTCTGCGCGCCGCCCGTCGTGCCGGAGGCGGCGTCGATGAACGCGAGGTCCGGGCGCACATCGTCCGCGGGCACTTCAAAGTCAGGGCGTCCGGCGTCTTCTGGTGGTCGGCGCACACCCGGTTTGGTACGCCCGCGGCACCGCGCGACTACGCCGTTCACGGTCTGCCTGAAGGCGTTGGGTGAGGCCATCCGATGCTCACATGTCCTGTCCGAGCCGCCCCTAGCACCTCAGGACGCCGCCCCGGCGACGTCCAGCTGGCCTACGGGCAGGCGGCGGACGGACGCATCCTGCACATCTCAGAGGTGCCATCCGGGCTGGCGTGTGGCTGCGCCTGCCCGGAGTGCGACAGCAAGCTGGTCGCCCACAAGGGCGAGGGCCTTGCGCACCACTTCGCCCACTACGCGGTGACCAACTGCTCCGGCGGCACCGAAAGCGCCTTGCACAAGCTGGCGAAGCAGGTGATCGCCGAGCACGGCGTAGTCGCCACCCCCGCGGTGAAGGCCCAGCACGCCGACCAGGAACGCCTCGTCCACCGGGAGGCGCTGTTCCGCCCTGACAGCGTGGTGCTCGAGAAGGGAATGGACGGCATGCGGCCGGACCTGATCGCGCGCAGGGGCGATCATGAACTCCTCGTCGAGGTCGCCGTCACGCACTTCTGCGGGGCGAAGAAGATCGCGCTCATCCGCGAGCGCCAGCTGGCCGCCATCGAGATCGACTTGGGGCGGGTAGCGCACGACGCGCCGAAGGAAGAGGTGGAGGACGCCATCCTCTACTCGGCCCCGCGCAAGTGGCTGTTCAACCGGTACGGGGACGAGGCTACCGCCGAACTGAGGGCCGTCGCCGAACGCCGAGAAGCGGACGAGAGGGCGCGCCAGGAGCGCGACCGGCAGCGCCGGGAGGCCAAGCGGAACGCCGACGTGCAGCGGCTCGCCTCGGCGTACCGGCAGGCCGGTGACAGGCCCGCCAGCACCCCGGCCACCGCGCCGTACACCGCCCGGATCCGCGATGCCGCGCTCGAACGCTTCGTCGGTGTGCCGGTGAATGGCGGCGCCTGTTTCGCCGTCGGCGACACCGCGTGGCAGTCGGTTGTGGTGAGCGCCTTCCTGCTCACCGAGAACATCCGCGTCCAGCTGGGGTTCCAGACCAAAGAGGTCCTGAAGGTGCTGCGTGATGCTGGTCTGGTCCGGCGGGAGTTCACCGGCTTCCTCAGCGAGGACTTGGCGCAGGCGGTGCGGGAGCAACTCCCCGGGTTCCGGTCGCCCTATGAAGCCATTGAGTCCTATCTGGAGACGCTGAAGACGTCCAACCTGCTCCATCACATCCGGTGGCGGTGGTCGATCGCTGACTACCAGCACACGCTCGAGCACGCCCGTAAACGCCTCAAGGAGCTTGCCGCCGAGCGGGGGCGGGTGGCCAGCCTGCGGAAGACGCTGGTCGCGCTGCTGGCCGAACTGCCGGAGGGGCACTGCGTCGACCCGGATCGGTGGATGCGCACTCGGCACCCGGGGTTGGACCGCTCCCCCGCGGAGATGGCCGCGTTGGGAGACTGGGGGCACACGGAGATGTGGCGTCACCTGACGCGGTTGCGTCGGATGCGTGATCCCGGTGCCTCCGTCGAAGAGAACCTGCTCGGGCTGCCGTTTGAACAGGAACGGGAGCTTCGCCGCGAGGAGCGGCGGCTGGCCGACGAGGAGAAGGCCAGGAAGGCGGAGGCGGCCGCCCGTCAGGCCGGTGCGCAGCGCCTCCAGGAGCTCTCCGAGCGTGCCGTGGTGCTCCTCGGCCTGGAGGAGGCGCGGCGGTGGTTGAACACGCCCTTGCGTCTGCTGGACGACGCGGCCGCCGCCAGCCTGGAGATGATGACGGCCGAACAGTTCACCCGCGCCAACCACGCGCTACGCCTTGAGCAGGCGCGCCTCATAGCCGAGGGTGAGCGCCAAGCCCGCGCCGAGCAGCACCGCGAGCGCCTGCGACGCGAGGCTCAACGGGTGCTGGGGGCCAAGGCCGACCTGTGGATGCGCTCGACGAACCCGCAGCTGCGGAACCGCCGCCCCATCGAGGCTTGCGTCGACGAAAGCAGCTTGGCCGAGTGCTTCGCCCTGCTGAAGCCGCAGGGCGCTCGTGGTCGGCGCGGCTGACGGTGGCGGTGTCCGCGGAGGTCCCCTTTAGAGTCAATGATTCTCCCGGATTCCGTCGGCTAAGCCCTTGAACGGGATCGACATTCCTTTCGTCGATCATCCCAGGCCGCCAGCACCCCAGGTCAGGCCGCCGACGCCTGCCGGTCCTCGATGACTACGAAGAACGGCTCGGATCGTCCAATGCACCAGCCCTTGGTGTCGACGACGAAGGCCTCCACCCAATGGACGCCGACGTACGCAGTGTGCTCCCAGTGCGTGGTGCTGCCCTTGTTCCACTTGGCAAGGTCACCGCGCAGCTGCTTCTTCGCCGCCGCCTCCGCACCGGTGTTGGTCACGCGCCAGCGGACCCTCCAGCCCTTCGGCACGCCGCCCATGCCGACGGCCGCGCTGAACCGGATGTGCCAGCCGCGGCCGATGACTTGGCCGTTGAGAAGCCGCCCGGCTTCGGCGCCGCCCTCCTCGTGGTGCAGAGTCGCCGTCACCGTTACCGGGATGCGCCTCGGCGCGTCCCGCCAGGGAACTGGCACGACGTGTGTAGCCCTGGACATGAACCTCTTCAGGAAGTCGATGCCATGCTGGGCCGCGGCGAGCACCAACGAGCGGTCGTCGGCGAAGCCCGCGGATTTCGCCACGGTCGCCGACTCGGTGACGGCGCCGGGCGCGAACTCATCGCCGAAGACGTCGCGCCACTTCTTCAGGCTCTTCTGCTCGTCAGCCTCATTGTAGGCGTCGTCCACCCACTCCCGGTACCGATGAATGCAGTTGCGGAAGTTCTCGTACTTCTCCTGGTCCCAGTGCCGGGTGAACGTCTCGCCCGGAACCTTGGGATTCTCGACCACGGGCATGATCGGCCGGGCCTGGAGCCAGTCGTCCAGGTCACTGAGGATCGTGCGGAACGCCGTCGGCAGGTCCGCCCAAGGGTCGTTCCAACTGTCGATCGCCAGACGCTCCTCGGCCCGCTGGCAGACCAGCGTGGTGAGCAGGATCGACTTCACGGAGAACGTGCCCTTGATGTCGCGAAGATACTTCAGCAGGCGCGTCGACTGGCGCAGCATACCGCTGGTCGCGTCGTCAAGCTCGCCGACCCAGGCCGTGTATGCCTCGGGATCGGTCGCCTCCTCCTCGTCGGTCAGCCGGTTGCAGACGGCGAAGGTGGTCTCCTTGCCGAGCAGCTTCTCCCAATCCGTCGGCTCGCGCCGGACGACCGGCACGACATCGAGGTCGAAGTCCTTGGCGTATTCCAGCATCACGCAGCGCGTGTTCCGGCTGACCTTGTCCTTGTACAACCCGGACGCGCGGAAGACCCGGTACAGATCCTCGACGTGCTGCTTGGGCGTCCAGTCCGCCCTGGGCTCCACGAACATCACAAGATCGGCATCGAACCTGTCCTCGCTCGTGACCGGTCGGATGATGGTCTTATGGGCCCAGGATCCCTGCGGGCTGAAGCTGTGGATGCTGGCCCCGTAGTCGCTGCGCGACAGGAAATCCTCGATGGCCGCAACGTGGCCCTCGAGCCGTGTGATGCGGGCCTCGTTCAGGTTGACCACCGCGGTGAGGAACGTCGTGAAGGCTTGGGTGTGGCGCATGAAACGGTTCCGGGGCGCTGTGCCCGGCCAGTGAGCGACCATCCAGCCGGTCCTTCACATTGAGGGATTGTGGTTAAGAAAATCGTAAGGACGCCCATGGTTTGTTCAGGTCCGACTTAACCGGGCGAGCGGGCCATGAACTACTATCTGAGGACCATCTTTGGATGGCTCGACTTCGGGGTGCGGCGTTTCATCGAGTATTGGACACGCCGCCGCTCGCCCGCGATCACCACCATGCGGACAGGAGCCTATTTCGTTCTGGCGGCGCTTGGCGGCGCGCTGTGCCTGAACCTGGTGTATGCCGACGCGAACGTCTTCCTGACCATCAAGTTCGAGGCCATTGGCGGGGTTCCGGAGTTCCTCGTCTTCGCCGCGTTCTGGCTGGGCGTCTTCGCCTTCGTGGTCGGGCTCGTGTGGGAGATCTGGCGCGACGTCCGGGAAGGGCGGGCGAACGCGCGCAAGCGGGTGCTGGTCATCGAGCAGCGCGGCCTGCTGCGCGGCACCGACAGCCCGCTCAGGGACGCGGTGCCCGAAACCCTGATCGGCCACCGGCGGGCCATTCCGGTTGACCTGACCCCGTTCGTCCACGACGGCCGGGTGACGGACCCGGAACGTGCGCTGGCCAAGACCAAGTTGATCCGGCACGACCTTGAAACAGCCGCTGACGACGCCGACCGTGCGGACGTCTCCATCGTGTACGGCGGCGTCGCCCCGGTGCCCATGACCTTCCTGGCGGGCTTCCTGATCGGCGACGAGGGCGCGATCACCATCATGGACTGGATGCGCGAGCCGGGCCGGTGGCGCCCGCTTGACGGTATCGACGACGGCGATCGCTTCAAGCTGGACGGCCTTGATGACGTGCCCCGCGGAACGGCGGACGTCGCGGTCGCGGTCGAGGTTTCCTACAAGCTCGACGAGCCCGGCTTCCGCCTCTCGACGGGCAACATGCCCTTGGTGCGGATCTACCTCCCCCAGGGAAGGCCGGATTGCCACTGGTCGGAGGAGAAGCAGCAGGCGCTCGTCTCCGACTTCCTGGCCGCCATGGTCGCGCTCGAGGGACGAGGGGTCCGGCGCATCCACATGACGGTTGCGGCGCCGAACAGCGTCGTGTTCCGGCTCGGCCGGGCCTACGACAACCGGAACCTGCCCGAGCTCCTCGTCTACCAGTACGAGCGCTCGGCGATGCCGCCATTCCCATGGTCGGTCCGGATGCCAACGCATGGGGTGCCCGAGGCCGCTCTGGTTCGGACGGAGCCGGTAGCCGCCTGAAGCGCCCCTTCCGCCCGGGTCGCCGGGCGGTGCACACTGTCAGGAACGGACCTAGCGAAACCGCGTGGCGCACCCACTTGCCCGGTTGACGGGCAGAGCCGAAATGATTGCAATGCATCGCATGCAAGCAAGGAGAGCGCCATGGCCAGCTTGACCGTCCGCAGCCTCGACGAGGGGCTTGTCCGGCTGCTGCGGATCCGAGCGGCGGAGAACGGCCGATCCGCCGAAGCCGAGCACCGCGAGATCCTCCGGCAGGCTCTCGAGGGCGACAGGAAGGCGCCGAGCCGGGCTGAGGCCGCCAAGCGGCTTGCCGCGCTCCAGGATGAGCTGCGGGGGCAGAGCTTCGACGCGGCCGCGGATCTGCGGGAATCCCGGCGGTCGCGCATGCAGCAGCTGACTGGCTCCGACGAGGGTATGTGATCCGTGTCGCTGGTCGTCGATGCGTCGGTCGGGTTGAAGTGGGTCCTGCCCGAACCGGACAGCCCCCAGGCGCTCGCGCTGCTGGACAGTGACGAGGATCTGTTGGTCCCCGACTTCTGGCTGAACGAGGCCACCAACGTCCTCTGGCTGCAAGTCCGGAAGGGCCTCATGACCCCGGACCAGGTGAGGACCCGGTTGAAGGCGCTGATGATCGCCCTGGCCCCGACGCCCACGGCGGATCTCAACCTCCACACGGCCGCGCTGGAGATCGGGCTGGCGGTGAACCACTCGCCGTACGACTGCCTTTACGCCGCGTTCGCCATCGCGATGGGCGCCAACCGGGTCGTCGTTGCCGACGGCCCGTTCCTCAAGGCCATGCGAGCCCACCCGGAGAGCAGGATGCAGGGGTTGCTCTTACCGCTGGCCGAGTGGGCTCAGGCAGCGGGCGGCCGAGCCGAGGGGGGCGGGGGCTGAGGCTGGCCACACAGCAGAAGACGGGGCAGGCGGTGCCGCGTTGCCGATATGCTGGAGGCGGTGTTTGGTGCGACCAGCCATGAGGCTCCAGGGTGCAGCGAGTTGATCGTCTCGTCGCCGTTCCAAAGGCGTGGGCAAAACCAGCGACGCGCTTGGCTCTTGGTGGTGGCCGAGCGCATCAAGGCGGGCTTGGTGCGAACAGAATCCCAGTGCCCCTGCGGAGAGCACAGAGTGTTCCGGTGATACCCTGCGGTCAGGGACCGTCGTAGTAGCCGATCAGCGGGGGGTTCTCCGGATCGCCCCGACGCATCATCCGGTCCAGGGATGGCGCGACATCGGCTGGTGGCGGCGCGAAGGTCTGGTCCACGATGATCACCTGCCAGTCGGCCAGCACGCTTCCGAGCAGGGCGTACAGGTGGGCGTAGAAGTTCTTGAAGATGTCGGGGTTCACGTCCGGCGTGATGTTTTTCATCGGAGAGTCGATGATGAGCACCCGTGGAACCGGCAGGCGCTGCTCCGCGGCCGTCTTGTGGAGCGCCAGCGCGAAGGCGATCTTCATCAGGATCTTCTTGCCGCCGCTGCCTACGGTGAAGAAGGAGAAGGCCCGGCTTTCGTCGCCCTTCGGCCATACTGCGGGGATCAGGTTGCGGCGTCCGAGCACAACCTGGTCGTCGGCCGAAAACGCCGGGAACTTGATCTCACCGAGCACGTCCGCGTAGTTCGCCTCAAGCCTCATCAGGTTCTGTTCGGCGCCGACGAGCCTGGCTTCCTCCTCCTCGAGCTTGCGCTGCACCGCCTCGATGTCGGCCGACAGCAGGTCCGCTTGGCCATTGAGTCGAGCGATCTCGGCGGGCAGAGCCCGAATACGCTCCAGGAACGATGAGCGTTCGCGAATGACGGCAAGCCGCTGCTCGCCAACACGGCTCCGTGCCAGGAAGTCCGATTCATACCCTTGAAGTGATTCCGATACCCGAACGTCCACCTCTCGCCGGGCTTGCCGTGCCTCCGCCAGTTTGGCTTGCAGCGGGCCGAGTGACTTGCGGTGCCGCGACACCGAGTCCTGAAGGTCGGCGATACGCGCATCCAGGTCCTGGCGCACGACATCCGCGGTGAGCGCCTCCCCGCGCGGCTGCTGGCCGGACGGTGTGTGGCACAGGTAGCAGGCGTCGTCCGTGTGTTCGGCTTTTGCCGGGAGCCCGGACCCGCAGCGCGGGCAGCACTCGAACTCCACGCCGTCGAGGACGCGGTGGGAAATGTCCACCCGCGCCGCTTTCATCTTGAGCTGCATGAGCTCGGCCGCCAACGCCTCCTGTTCGCCGATGCGGGCGCTGACCTCGTCGATCGCGTCCTCAAGGGTCGCCACCTGGGCGGCCAGCTCCTTCAGCCTCCTGCGGTTTTCATCGGAGATCCGCGTGTCCGGCCGATACCCCGCGCGCAACGCAGCAAGCTCCTCTTCGATCCGCCTTGCTTCGGCGTTCAGCTCCTCCAGCTCCGCGGCAATGCGCTCCTCAGAGTCGAACCCGAAGGGGGCCAGGAACGCGCGAACCTTCGTGATGGAGTCGCGTTGGGCGCGCTGCTCCTGCTTCAGGCGTTGAAGCGTGATCTGGAGTTCGTTCAGCCGCTCGCTCAGGTGGCCGACGAAGAACCGCAGGGTGTCTTGGCTCTTCTCCTTCCGGATCGGCACGTCGAGCAGGAAGAAGTCCGAGTCGAGGTTGTCCTGGTCGAGATAGACGAACTTGAAGATGTCACGGATGCTGAGGCGCACCAGCGGCGAGTCGCTGTCGTAGGTGCGCCGCCGGACCTTCACGACCGGGATCCCCAGGAGCCGGAGGATCAGGTCGCTGAAACTGAAGACGTCCTCGCCGAAGATCGGCTCCGCCCTCGGCTTTATGGGCGCCGACACCATGTAGGTTTCGCCCGCGGCGCTCTGCCAGGTGACCTGCGCCGAACCGGCGTCATGGGCGACCCGCTCGATGACCACGGTGTTCGTGTCCATCCGCGCCTGCAACGCGACGGAGACGAGCTCCTGCTTGAGCGCCGGGGTGCCCGGGAACCTGCCGCCCAGACAGAAGTCGATGAGGGCCGGTATGCTGGACTTACCGGCCGACATCTCGCCGTGGAAGAACGAGACCCGCTCGGCGAAGCGAACCGTCTCGACGCTCGCCCGACAGCGCAGCTGGAGGTACTCGAAGCGCAGCTTCATGGAGTGATGGCCTCGTCGTAGGCGAGCGTCGCGATCTCGGGGAAGGTTGCGTAGATGAACTTCATGATGTCCGTCGCCCCGATGTCGATCTTCTGGCGGAGCATGCGGGCACGGGCCGCCAACGGCTTGGTGGCGTCTTCGTCCGCCAACGCGGCCGCAACCTCCATCCCGCGCGCCGTCAAGGACAGCCGGACGGTGCGGCCGTCGGTGTCGACCCGTGCCAAGCCCTTGGCGGACAGGATGTTGATGAAGCGCCGATAGCGATGGTCCCACGGCCCGAAGCGGTACCGCACCATCGTCGCTTCGACGCTGCGGCGTTCGTAAGGCTCCACCGGCACGCGCTCGGGCGCCACCCCGCGGGCGACCATCGCGCGCTCGAAGTACGACGGGTACCTGAGCAGGAAATCCAGCTTGGCGAGTTTGGTGATGCCGTGGATCGCCGCGTCATCCGGCCTGCTGAACGCCAGCAGGAGGACGAGCATGCGGGCCAGGTGAACCGGCTCGTCGCGATCGAGGCTGGTCACGATGTCGGCGAGCGTGAGCCTCATCGGACAGCCTTCAGATCGAACCGGTCACTCCACCAGACCGTACACTCCTCGGTCAGAATCCCGGCCGTACCAAGCAGGTGCTCCCGTGCGCAATCGAACACCGGCAAGGTACTCGTACGCAGCCGATCTTCCAGCATCTGCCGAAGGGCTGTGTACATCGCGCTCGCATACTTCTGGCCCGGCTGCTCAACGGACAGCTGAGCTTCGACGCAATCGTCCCTGACCAAGGTTTTCAGATGCTGCAAACGCCGGTTGGCCTCGTCGAGGCCGTAGCGGTGAACCCATTTGACATACAGTGTCTCCATGGACTTCTTGAAGTCCTTCAACGAGTCGACACGCGCCATCTGGAGGCCACCGTGCTCGAGCTTCTCGACCATGACGTCGAACCCTGGCGGAAGTGCGTCTGCCGAGACGCCGCCTGACGAGACCAGAAGGTTGTCGGCCCCTTCGACCAGGGACTGCCGGATAACCTCTTCCACCCGGTCCGCGGTGATCGTCTTGCCCGCCAACAGCAGGGCGTCCCGCTGAGCATCGAAATCCATCACCAAACTGTACAGGTCCGCGACGCTGCCACCGAGAACGCAGCTGGAGGCCTGCTGGCAAAGGTAGATGAGGTTATCGGCAACCCTGGTGAGGGTGTGGAACGTCTGCGTTCGCCGGTAGTCCCGGACATCGCCGACGTTTTCGCGCAGATCCTTGTACGGCCGCTCCAGATCCGTTTGCTGACCGAGAAGAAGCAGCTTGAGCATCGCCGCAACGACGTGTGCCTCGTCACAGCCGTGCTCACCGCACAGGCCGGACACAAACTTCTTGAGCAGATGCGCCTTGGTCAAGCCATCGAGGTTGCCACGCTCGCAGATTTGGGCGCGAATGTAGGAAAGGTTGTTCCCGTTCTCCTTCTCACCCCAAAACCCGTGGTTGGTGATGAAGTGGAAGTTGTCAAACCGCGCTGGATAGGCTTTTTCGAGTTTGGCAAAGCGGCCGATGCTGTTCTTGACGGCATCGTCGGTGGCCTTGAAGGGCTCCAGATCGAAGCGGCGTGTCTTGACCTGGAGGGCATCGTAGGTCCCGCCCGGCTTTCGGAGCAGGATGTCTTCGTGATTCTCGCAGTAGACGGCTTCCAACTGGCCGGACAGCAGCCGAAGGCATTGAAGGGCCGCGAAGCAGTGCTGGTACGAGAACCGCGCTTGGGTGTCAGCGCCAGGGTCCGTCTTGTCGAGCACCGCGCCTGGATCCAGCGACGCCGTCGTCACGTACCACCCCTTGCCGTTGCGCCCGTTGGCTCATTCTGCCTTTAGGGCATGCCGCAACTTTCGGGTATGCAGCAGGAGAGCTGAGTTCACAAGAAATTCCTTTATAGGTAGTTGATTGGCACGCCGGGGCGAGCGGCGTGGGTCGTGTCCCAGCGGCGATCGTAACGGAGCCCGCGTCAAGGGCGACCACGTCGACCCAGCGCCGAGATGACCGCGCTGTTCCGGGACTGGATCGCCAAATACCCCATCGTGTCGTTCAAGGACGGGCTGGCCGAGGACCCCTTGGTGGGCTGCCGCGAGCAGAGAACGGCGCAGGAGAGACCGGACGCAGATCGTCGGTGACGACATGTTCGACACCGACACGGCGTTCATCCGGCACGGCATCGCCGAGGGCAGCGCCACCACCAGCTCATCACGCTGAAGCCGATCGGCACCGTCACTGAGACGATCGACGCCATCGGCATGTGCCGCCAGGCGGGCTGGGCCTACGTGATTTCACACCGCTCCGGCGGGTCGAGGGTGCCTTCATGGCCGACTTTGCCTGGGCCATGGCCGACTTTGCCTGGGCGTCGGCCAGATCTATTCCAGATTGGCGTTGCGTAGCGAGCGCAATGCTCGAGCGCAATGCTAAGTACAACCTCTTGCTGGAGATCAAGCGCGAACCCAGCGCCGCGGCGCGCTTCCTGGACCTATCCGCCCAGCGTTCCCTGTTTGGCAGCGAGTAGGGAACCCGCTGCGCCCGTCGACAGTGTCGTTCCACATGGTCTTGGGCCGCCGCGGCGATGGGGTCGAACACGATCATAGATCGCATAAAACATGTTGACTCCAACCTATGATCGCATCAACATCACGTCCGATGTTGATCTTTGAGCATAGGAAATGCGGAATGATGAAGGACAGAGAAGAGGTCGGCCATCTCCGTTGCGATTGCCCAATGTATCTGTACGAGCAGATTCGAGAATTCACCCACAAAAATCGCATGACGATCATGGCCATGATTGCCAATGCTCTTATGCGCGCTTATCCGGATGACTTTGACATCGCCCCTGAGGACCTCGTCGCCGACAAGCGCCGGTTGCCGAAACCGGCCGCTCCGGAAACGCGCGGGGCCAGCCCGGGGGCGATGCTGTTCCCGATGGCACCGTCCAGCATTCAACTGTCTCGACGCTCACGCCGCGGACGGCGGTGAGAGGACAGCGGTTCGAACTTGACGAGGCGACGTCTTGTTCGAGGACATCACCATCAGGCTGACCGCGCACGCGAACAGGCCGCGTGCCGGATCCGCCGCGCCGACGGGGAGTGCGGCGCCGCCGCAGCCGATGTCGACGCGCGCGTTTTGGGTTGGCGCCAGACCATGGCGGCATGCCAAGGCGGCGTCCGGGTGCCCGCGCTGTCCACTGCCGTGGGTGTTGGCCGCGTCGAGGACGGTGCCGACCCGATGGGGGTGCTCAAGCGGCAGCTGACTGGAGACTCCGACAACGGTCGTCGGCGCCCGCCGACCGGTGGGACGGACAATGCCTGAGCAGGCCCATCTCACGCAACGCCTGACGAACGCGCGTCGCGCGGATGCCGTAGTGATCGGCGATGGCCTCGAACGACCAACCCGCTTCAGCCTTGCTGATGAGCTCGGTCTTGGGCGTGTAGCCGCGAGAACGCAGGCGCGCGAGGTCATAGCCCGCCTGCGCGACGTGGTAGGTCAGAACCCGGACCGAGACGCCGAAGTCGGCGGCGACGTCTTCGCGGCGCTCACCGGCTGCGAGGCGCAGGGAGGCGGCTTGCACGTCGTACGGCGGCGTGCCGCGCCGACGGCGTCGCCACGCTTCGAGCAGATCGCTTCTGCCCGCGCGTTCCAGAGCCGCGGCCAGGCGGGGGCGGCCCACGCCCAGGTGCAGCGAGGCCTCGCTCCACACGACGTCGCCGCGGTCGAAGAGCGCCTCGGCGTGGGCGACCAAGACCGCGTCGGGGCCGTTGGTTCCAGGGGCCCACAGGGCGACCGAGTGGCCGCGGGCGAGCAGGGCACCACGCAGATCCTTGTGGTCGACGTCCAACTGGCGGGCGACGTCCGGCAGAGTCAGGCCGTCGGCGAACAACGCCAGGACCGCGCGTTCCCTTGTGTCGTTGAGCAGCATTGCAGATCTCCCCCGTGTGGCCGCACGGTGGACAGCGCGGCCGTCGCTCTCACAAGGAAACAGTAGCCCCGACGCACGCGAGGATCGCGGCGAGCGCGAGCCAGTTCCGCACCGCCCCGCCCGAGCCGTACGTGCTGGGCACGGGGGAGCCGTGGCGGCGGGCCAGGGCCTTCTGCCCCGCAGTGTCCGCCTTGCTCGGACAGGCGGAAATTGGCGTCCTCGACGCCCGCTGCCGATAACGGCCAGCCTTCGCCTCGCTTACGGCCAACCGGGCGCTGACCGCGGCGCTCAGAACCGACAAAACCCACAGCAGCGTAGACACCGCGCCCTCCTGGAACTGACGGATGTCCCAGGGTACGGCGGCCCCGCACAACAAAGTGTAACGGGAAGTGGCGCAATTTACTTATGCGTCCTGTTTGTCAACCGCCCGAGTATTCGCCTTGAGCGGTGTTCTAACCGTTGTCGGCCAGAACCGAGCGCTGTCTGTCCCGCTCAGCGGCGATTTCGGACATGGTTGCCTCGGCTTGGTCGCCGACAAGCGCCTCCAGGATGCGGGCCGCCTGCACCATGGTGACGGGCTGAGCGAAGCGCAGGAACAGCCTGCCGTCCTTCAGGAACGAAGTCTCGAACTGGCGTGGGTCGGATTGCTTGGCGCCACGGCTTTCGACCATCGCCTGGTTTGGCAGGAGCTCGTCCGTCGTCACGCCGAAGGCGTCGGCGATCTTCTTCAAATGGTCGTCGCCCGCGATGTTCTTGCCGTTGACGTAGTTGTGCACGCTGTCACGGCGCAGCCCGGACGCTTTCGCGAGGTCGGCCTGCTTCCAACCGCGCTCCTCCAGGAGCGCCTTGAGCTTGCGGCCGAACGCAATGCGCAGGTACTGCACCGGATACTTCATGACCGGAGCCGCAGGGGCGTTCTCGCGGGCCTCGGCCCTGGCTTTCTCGAGGCGGCTCTGCGGGCGCGAGCGCTTCTTCGGGGCGTCCGCGGCGGCGCGCGTGGTGTCGTCGGTCATGGGTCGCTCCCGTCGGCCGATGGATCCGTTCTCCTTGTCGAGGATAAGTTCGCGCAACAAATCCTTCAATGCAGCAGAATTCCTTGCAGCGACTTCCCGAACCGCCAAGCGGGGATGGGACATCAAAGCCTTCGGCCGTATGCGTTGCAGCCAGCAAGCGCGGGGGCTACGATTCTTCTGGGGGTGGAAAACAAGCGGGGCGAGGCCGACGGAATGAGCATTGGTCTGGGAGCAAGGGACGGTGAGGCGCGGGAACGTTTCGAGCTGGTGTTCGGCGATCCGTCGCTGGCACCCGCCCACCGTTTTCTGGACGCGATCGCCATTCCGCTGCGCCTTGTCCCCGGAGCCGCGCTGCCACGTTGGGAATCCACCGACCCACGCCGACCCTGGGCAGCCTCGACGCTGACGGTCGGATGCGCGGCTGACCTCAGCGCCGCCCGGTGCGCCATCGTCCAGGCGGCGGGCCGCATCGCGGACGGCCTGCTGCCGCGCTTGTTCCGTGACGCCATCCTCCAACGCCTGGGCATCGACACCGCCGTGGCCGACCGCACGTCCAAGGCGGCGGCGCGCGCCGAGCTGGAAACCGAGGCGCTGGCCAGTGCCGTGCTGAGCTCGTGGCGCAGCGACGGCGTCCTGGCCCGGGACATCTTCGACGCGGCCGCCGCGCGCGCCGCCAACATCGCCGCGTCGGGCGCCCAGGCCCTGCGCCAAGCGGCGCAGGTCTTGCGTTCGCCATCTGGAGCGGCGGACACGCTGGCGCGGCTCGACGAGGCCGATGCCGTGGCGGCCGCGGTGGACCGGGGCGCTTGGCGGAAAGAGTCGGAAGGGTTCGCGGTTGGTGCGCGCGCGCACGCGGCAGCGGTCGAACTCCGGGTGACCGTCGACGTCGCCGAGCAGCTGGCGCACGCGGTCGGGCAGGACGCGGCCGAGACGCTGTGGCTGGCCTGCGTGCAGGTCGAGCGCGCCGTGGCCGCGGGCAGAGGCGCCGTGCCCGCGGCCGCTGGCGAAATCGTCGAAGCGCTGCGCATCGTGCAGAACGAGCCGCACCTTGTCGCCGTGGCGGAGCGCGCTGCGGCGATCCTGTGGCACCGCCGCGCCGACGGCCCGCCGGGCCCTGCCCAGCGCGCGACAAGCGCCCTGCGCCTGTTCATGGCCACGCGAGGCCGCCCGACACGCCTGCCGCTGGCCATCGACCAAGCGGCGGCACCGGTGCTGCGCCAAGCGCTCGCAACCCTGCCGCCGACGCGGCCACGCCCGCTGCCGCCCGAGGTCGAGCATGGGCTCCAGCGGGTCGCTGAGGCCATCCAATCCCTGCGGTGCGGCTTGGTCAGCGAGGACGGCCTGCACGGGCTGGTCGACAACAGCGCCATTCTGATGGCGCGCCTGCGCGAGACCGACCGCCTGGGCGGCGAGGCGGCGGCGGCCGCGCGCCGCGGTGCTGCCGAGGGGCTGGGCGAAGCCCTCAAGGGGCGGGGCACCGAACTCGCGCGTGACCTGCCCACCGACGACGCCAAAGAGATCCTTGATCTCATCAGGCCGCTGGCGGCAGAGGACGCTCGCCTGCACCCGCTGACCCACCTGCTGGCGGCTTTGGAACGGGCCGCTATGCCGCCCAGATGCCGCGGTCTGAGCCGATGAACGGCGCAGGCTCCAGGGGTGGCCTGTGGTGAAACCGTTTACGCTTCGTAGCCCTCCAGCTTGCGAGATCTTGGAGGCGCTTGGCATGTCGGTTGCGCACGGACCTGAGCGCGCTGGGCGCCCTCACCAGGGGGCCACCGCGCGCTGCCTCCGGCGCCGGAGGCGGTCCTGGGGCAGCGTCCTACGTCCTGGCCTGGACGCCATCCTGAACGGTGCTGACGAGCTGAAGGACCCGCACTTCGTGCGCGCCGACACCGACCCCCAGCGTCGAGCAGGCGTTCGCCGACGTCGGCATGGTCCTGTGGCGCGGCTCCACCGCGACCTTTCCCGTGGCGGAGACAGGAGCTGCGGTGGCGCCGGACGACTGGCGGTGGGTCCTGGCGCTGGTCCGCACCGTGCCCGAGCTTAACCCCGACACCAACGCCGACGGCGCCGCCGACCGGACCCGCCGCGGCCGGAGCATCCGCGGTCTCCGGGACGAGACGCTCGAGCACGAGGTGGACGGGATGGCTGCCGCGCCGCCTTCCGCGAGGCCGACGAAAAGCGCGTTGCCGCGGTCGTCGCCGTCGTCGGGGCGGCCGTCGGTGCACGGGCGCCGTCGCGGCGACCGGGTGCTGTCCGGTGACTACCAACCATCGGATCCGCCCGCGTTCTCATCCTACCCACCCCGCAGCCGACCGGTGGAAAGCCGACTGGACAAGGCTGGCTCTCCACCAACAGCCCTCAGACGGCGGGATTCTGTTCTCGTCGCGCGGCCGTTACCCTCAGAGCACCGGTTACCCGCGGCATGGTCACAGCAGCGCGCGACGCGCGCCCGTCTCGGACTGGGCGAAGCCCCCCCACGCGGAGCGCGCCGCTTCACGGCCTCCCATGGGTGTACCTGCCCCATCGCGGGAGTTCCGTCCTCCAGCCGCAGGGTCGCGTCCCGCGACCATCGGTGCGCATGGTCGGCCGTCCACATGGCGCTCGGCACACGGCCCACTTTCAGGGATGGATTCATCCGGGACCAGGTGCTTGTCGACGGCAAGGGCGAAGCGGCGCTTCGTTCGGTGGGGCCGTGCGCTTCGGGACCGGCGCGTTCCGCGCCGAGGCGGTGAGCCACCTTCGGCGAACAGAACCCCGTGCAGAGGGCGCTGGAGCCATCCAGGAGCGGGATTCCTCTCCAAGACGGCCCCGACATCATTCAGGGACAGACCCGTGCTCAGCGGCCGCGTATTCGCGCTCAAAGGGCATGCGAGCGGCACGGCGGACACGGTCGTCTTCGGCGTGAGGGCGGAGGCACCACGGTGGTCCGTCCTCAACGGGGGAAACGGCCAATCCAGGGGAGTGACATAAATCCCCAAGGGGCACATGCAGTCCATCGGATCACGTCGTCCGGAACCCCGGTCCCCCTTATATTATACTTTGTCGAGGATGCATCGCGTAAGCCTTGGATTTTCCACGCTAATCCAGGATGAGATTCGACGCTGGTGCAGAGTGCGGCACCGCTTAAAGGGCTTCGGTGTCGTGCGGGGGCCGGTGTCATCGGCAGGCTGTCGGCAATGCCTCAGGGACATGAGCAGTCCATCGGATCACGGAGTCCAGTGGGTCTCGGCCCCCATTAATTATACTTTGGAAGACAGACATCGAAGAAGCTCCTGTTCCAAAACGCTTTTCAGGAACGTGATTTCCCGGTGATGCAGGAGTCGCCCTTGCGCTCGGCCGACCCGTGACGCACATCGGTTAAGCTGGAGCGTGACGTCACGCTGGAACGCAGGAGGACCCCATGACGCTGGTCGAGTACAGGAACCTGGTCGGCCACGTGCGGGCGCTGATGACGACGATTGAGATGGGTCTTGCGGGCGAGCCGTTCTTCTGGACCGAAGCCGAGCGGCGGGTCAACACGAGGGCCTTGGCGATGCTGAAGCTGAGCATGCACACGGCGCGCGGTGTCGCCGAGCGGGGGCTGACGCTGAAGCGCGGTGTGCAGCCCGTCGGCGGGGTGCAGGTGGGCGAGCCGATCGGCAGGCTTGATGATTTGTACTTGGTCCCCGTGCAGACCAAAGGGGGTGATGCGGTGAGCATCTCGCCGTCCGCCCTGACGGCCCGGTTCAACGTCCGGCGGCAGATCCTGGACACTCTGGACGAGGGGCTCGATGGAGATCGGTTCGTGTGGTCGGACGGCGAGCGCAGCAACTACATCGCCATCCTGCACCAGTTCGGCATCCAGCTCGTCACCGCGACCGAGGCCAAGCGGCGCGGCCATCGCGTGACCGGTTGTCCGGTCGGCGAGGCCTACTTCAAGGCTCCAGCGTCCCGCTACGCCAACGTTTACATTTTCGGGGTGCAGACGTCTGAGGACGAGCAGGCGATGGCGGCTGCCGCCCGCCGCGCCGCCAGGGACGCCCGATACGGCTACCAGGAGGCGTGACCATGGCGGCCGCCCCCCAATGATCCGGGAACCCTAAACCGGTTGTGGTAGTACGCAGGACGCGCCCTCAGCGGCTGCCGGACGGCGCGCTGGCAGCCCTCTTCGTCAAGGTGGTGGACGCGGCTGGCAAGGCGGCCCTGGAGCGTCTGGCGGCTCTGCGGGCGGACCCTCGGGCGGCCCTCGCTATGCGGGCGGCACCGCGTCAGTTTTCTGATGCCGCCGTCGAGCAGCATGCCGGGCTGGCTGTTGGCAGGCTCAATGCGGCGCAGCGTGCTGTCCTCGGCGGCGGTGATGCCGTGGTCGGCCAGCCAGCGGTCGACAGCGGCATGGGGCTGGTCCTCGGTGAGGTCGGGCGGCCAAGCGCTGGCGCGGGCCCGCGTGCTGGCCAGCACGGCCACGGCGTCGTCGAGGTCCCAGCGGGGCGACTGGCCCTGCTCGGCGGCGCGCGTTGTCACGGTCCATCAGGGTGCGCGTCTGGTTGACGTAGGATTCCTTGTACCCCACCCACCTACTGTCTGCACTCAGACGCCGAAGCACGTCTCCGCCAGCCGTGATCCGCTCCAGGGCGTCGACGACGGCCATAGCGACCGCACCCTCGGCCTCGACGGTGCCGCGCACGCGGCGGACGGCGGAGGCCAAGTCGGCCAGCCCGGCGGCGGAGACGGTGCGGGGGCGGTCCTTCGGCGGCTGGGAGCGCCTGGGCGGCCGCGTCCGCCTCGGCGGTGTGACGGCCGACAGCGTCCGTCAGGGCCGCGGTCGGCGGCGACGGGCGCTCGGCGGCCCAGAGAACCGCCTGGGCGGCGGCCCTGGTCTCTCAGGCGGCCACGGGCGCGCCGTGGCGGCGAAGCACGCTCCCGGGCGGCGGGCGCCATATGGGCGGCGGATGCGGCCCGCGCGGGCGGCGGGCCGAAGGACCGGCTGGTCGCAGTGGGCGGGCGAGGTCCGCGGCGAAAGCGGATGCTGGGGAGCCCGGAGCGGGCGACCAGGGCGGCGGGGCGGCCCCGGTCGCCCGCTGGCTGCGGAAAGGCTTCGGTCAGCCGAGGCGGCTGACGGTGACGGCGGGAGCCAGCAGCGGCTGGCGGGCCCCCGCCTTGCGGGCAGCGGCGCCCTTCCCAGGCATCACCGCCTTCGGCACGGCGGCCGTGGATGCGGGGCGCGTGATCCGCCACGCTTGGCCGAGGACGGCGTCGATCTGGTCGACGAGCTCAAGGACCCGCCGACGGCGGGCGGCGAGCTCGGCGGCGGCGTCAGCGGCGGCTTGAGCGGCTTGTGCGAAAGCCTCGGCCGCCTGCTGGTCGCCGCGGCGGCGGGCGGCCTGGGCCTGGGCGGCGGCGATCGCCTGCGGAGAGCGTTTGCGGAGATCCTGCTGGCGCTGGGCGCGGGCCGCCGCAGCGACCGCAGTGGGCGGCGGTCCCAGGGCGACGGCGGCGAGCTGGTCGAGCTCGATGACGGCGGGCTGGCCCGGGTCTCGGCGGACCCGCGGCCCGCGGCGGTCTTTCGCGGCCGCCTGCGCCTTGGCCGCGGCCGCCGCCACTCTCTGTGGCCGCCGAACGGCGCAGCAGAGATAGCGGTGCAGGCCGCGCGCGGACGGCGGCAGCAGGGCGCGGTCATCAAGGTCGATGATGGCCGCCCCGCTCGGCTGCCCGTCGGTGAGGCTGCGCGCCAGCCGCCAGCACAGAGCCAGCGATGTTCCGCCGTCGGCGGGGCGGGCGTCGAGCAGCCGCTGCGCCGTCGCGCGGGCGGTTGTCTCGTGCACCACGCCGTCCTCGTCCACGTACCGGACGGCGTGGGCGTCGGCCGCCTGATGCGGCTCCTCGCCGTCTGTGGGCCGGTCGGTGACGAAGCTCACGCGGACGTCCGCCAGGCGCGTCAGCGAAGCCTGCACGGCTTCCGCCGCCCCTGTGCGCGGCAGCGCGACACCCGTGGCCCGCAGGGACGCCAGCAGAGCCCTGGCTGCCTCGCACGCATCGGCCAGCCCGGCTCCCGTGGCCGCCAGCGGCAGGCGGATTTCGGCCAGCGGCAAGGGGCGGCCGACGTGTCCGAGGCGGGTGGCCAGCTGCGGCCACCGGCCGTCAGCGGGACCGACAACGCGGACCGAGAAGGCGTCCCGGTCGGTCACGGCGAGGTGCAGGATGGCCAGCAGCACGTCTTCGTCCACGACGGTTGGGCGCTCCTCGGCCGCCACCGACAGCACGCCCCAGCCCGCGGCGAGGTCCCAGAAGCGGCGGGCCCCTTGAAGGCGCGCGGGCGCCGTGCCGCCGAGCGGCAGCAGCCCCAGGCCGACGTCCAACCGGACCCGGCGCGCGATGCAGGCCCTGGGTTCGTTGGCTCGCGCCGTCGGCAACATGGAGGGGCGGCGGCGCGGCGGCGCAGGCGCGTCCCGCGCGAGGTCGTCGTCCTCGAGCGCCAGGGCCAGTGCGCGCTGCACGGCGGCGTCCTCGACGGCGGCACCGGACGGAACGGCGACGGACACGACGCCGAGGGCGTCGTGCTCCCCGTCCACCATGCCATCCCCGCTGACCGCCATGATGCTCTCCGCCGTGCGTGATTTGCGTACAAGATTACATCACACTGAAGGCCGCTCGGCGGCGGGAAATCAATGTCATCCACGCAGGTGTCGGGCAACACAACGGAGGAGGCGGCGTTCTCCCCGCGGACGGTGGTGAGCAGGAGGCGCGCCCTGGGAATTCTTCTTGGGTGGTGACCACGCTGGCCATCGTCATGCGTCGCGCTCCCGGGCGGTGGACGGCTTGCGTAGACGCAGGCCCAGTGCCTCGCCACCGCGCTCGGTCGCCTCCGCCTCCGGGTCGGTGGTCTCGAGCTCGGCGGTCGCGGGGTCGGGCGTCTCGGGGTCGGGATCCAGCTCCGGGTCTTCGATGGCAACGTATGTGAGGCCCTGACCAGACAGGCTGTGGAAACGGAGCTCGCCGAGACGGGCGAGCAGCGACTGCGGGTGCAATCGGGACAGCGCGGCCACGGCTGCGGTCTCCACCTCCTCGGCGAGAGCTCCGGCGGGCCGGGCGCGGGCCGCGGACACCACCTGCGCGGCGTCGAGGGTGCGCTCCAGGAGGACGGCTTCCGTCACGTCGCGGCGGCGGGCGAGCTCCGCGACTGCCCGCAAGACCTGATCCGGCTCGTCCGTCTCGATCTCGCGTGCCAGGGCGGCCTCGTCCCGGTCGGCGAGGCCGCCGCGCAGCACCGCCTGCACGGCCGCGCGCGCCGCGATTTCGGCCTGCTCACGCCGCCGCGCCCGCTCGCGGTCGCGCTTGCGGCGCTCCACGTCGTCGCCGAGCAGACGCGGGTCGGCCAGCACCGTGACGTCGGAGCCGAGACGCCAGGCGGTCCGCAGCGCGTTCGCGGTGGCGCGGTGGTCGGCGATGGCCACCACCATATCGGCGCGCCGCGACGGCGTGATGCCCCCAGGCATGTCGGCCCAGGCATGGCGCAGCAGCTTGGTCTTCTCGATGACGGTATCACCCGTGCCGTTTCGGCTCCCCGGCCACACGATTTTGGCCGCGACGTCCTTGACGATGGCGCCGTTCGGGTCGGCCTCGGCGTACGTGATCTTGCCGACTGCGCCGTCGGGAAGACGGACAAGGTCGCCGCGGGCCAGCGGCATCGGACCGCGCTCGCCTTGCGCCACGCCGATGTCCGCTTTGAGCACGCCGTACGCCCGCAGTTTTTCACGGACCCGTGCGTTGACCGCGTCGGCCGTGGTGCGGCTGGGGACCACCACCGCCACGTCGCGGCGTTTGCCTTTGTTCAGCGCCGCCTGGAGCACGCGCTCGGCCGCCTCCTCGACGGCGTCGCCGCTGGCCACAAGTTGGCCTTGTGCGTGCAGAAGCCGTGCCGTCGGCTCACCGAGCGACAGCCCCAGTGCTTCCGAGAGCGTGTTGAAGCCACTCGGCCGCCCCGGGTCGACCGGGGTGTTCGCGCCGACCAGGATCAAGCGGGATCCAGCCTCTTCGCGCGCCATCACTGCCTCGGCGATTACGCCGAAGGGCAGCGCATGGGCCTGTTCGACGACCGTAACCTCCGCTCCGCCGCCCTCGAGCTTGAAGGCGGCGCGCAGCGCATCGGCCACCCCGGATCCGCCCTCCACGCACACGACGCCGTCCGCGCCCAGCGCCCGCTTGGCGACCGTCTGCGCGACCGCGTCGGGCATGCTGCCGATCTGGCGCAGGCGCTGGGCGGCCAGCTTGACGATGGGCTCGGGCATCGGGTCGAGGGTGTCCTGGGCGGTGACGGCGAGCGCCGCGACTTCGCGCTCCTGATCCAGCTGGCGTGGCATGTAGTAACTTTTTGACCCGTCATGCTCGGGTGTCGGCAGACGCTTCAGCACGCCGTCCTCGATCAGGGCCTCCCCGGCGGCCACCGCGGTCCTCAGGTCAGCCCGCCCGAGCGCCTGCGCCATCACGGTGGTCCAGACTGCGGACTCGGCGTGGATGTGCTCGCGCGTCAGGAGGTCGGCCTCGGCCGCCTCGGCGACCTGCGCGGTGGTCAGGCGCTGGCGGCCGTTGCCGCCGCCGAGGCGCGCGCAGGCCTCCGCTTCGTCGTGCCCGAACCCGGACCGTGCCAAGCGCTCGTGCCACGCGCCCCGCCAGTCGAAACCCTCCGGCGCCAGCGAGCTTTTGGGTTTGCGCGTGGCTTTGTTGCGCGCGTTCGTCCAAGCCCCTTCGTTGATGATGGCGTCCGGGTCGGCGCGGCGGGCGGCGTCGATGTGTGCCCGGAGTTCCATGCAGCGGCGGCTGAACTGTTCCACCAGCTCGCGGCTGACACCGGCGACGTCGAACAGTGCTCCTGGATCCTTCTCGCCCATCCCGCCGCCGACCAGGCCGTGCGGCGACGGCGCCGCCCAGTCCGCGGCCGACCGCGGCACCACCTGGAAGCCGATCGTCTCCAGGCGGTCGGCCAGCGCGACCCGGAACGCAGCACCGCCCAATTTTTGCAGCTGGAGCTGGCGGCGAGACTCGCAGGAATGCCACGCCATTGCCGCCACGGTGTCGTGGTCCGGGTCCTCCCCCCACGTCGCCAAGTATTTGGCGATTTCCTCGTGCAGTCCTGCGGGGTCAAGGCCTGGGGTGAAGGCATTGTCGTGGAGGTGGATGGACGGGTCGCCAAAGCGCGTGTCGGCGTGCAGGAATGAGGCGCCGCAGAACAGTCCCGGGCGCTCGATCAAGCCGCCCTTGCCGCGTCTGACGACGCCGCCGAGCCGCTCGAGGAGAGTCCGGGCCTCGTGGGCCGCCTCGCGCAGGCCGAGCTCGATCGCCGCCTTCGTCGGGCTGTCATCCGTCACGCCTGCCCAGACCAGGGTCGGGGTCTTGGGCGACGAAAAGGTTCGGTCGATGCCGACGACGCGCCGCGGGCTGCCTGCGTTGCGGGCTAGGGGGATGCCGCGCTCGAAGGTCGGGGCGTAGCCCCGCGCCAGGCGGCGCACCAGGTTGCGGCCACCGTCGTCGTCGATCAGGTCGCCGTGGCGGATGCCCCACGGCGCCAGCAGGCCGTGCGGATCGTTCCAGCGGCCGCGCGGGCCGCCGTCAGGCGACGCCTCGTACCAGCCCTGGCCCTTTACCGAGGTCAGGTAATATTCCATGGCGCCAGCGCCCCCGGTCTTCTTCGCGATGTTCAACATGATGGGTGTCTCCGGACGGTGATGTGTTCGGTTCAGGCTGCGGTGGAGGCTGGCGAGGGAGGAGGGGCCAGTGTCAGCGGCGGCCGCCCTTGGCGGCGTTGCCCGCCAAGCCCTTCTCCATGCCCTCGACGAACCGGAGGAACTCCTGGCGCAGGCGCCGGATGCCCACGCTCTCGGCCAAGCGGTCCGCCGACGCGCGGCCACCTCGCTGCGCAGCGCCACCACGTCCCCGGAGCCGTCGCCTTCGGCGTCCGGAACGTCGTTGCCGTAGAAGTGGCCGCCGTCATAGTCGCTCGGCTCCGGCAGCGGCGCCGAGTTCGCGTACATCTCGTCGAGGAAGGCAGCGGGGTTCGGCAGACCTTCAGGCTTCGTCGGCATGGCGGTGTTCTCCCAAGCGGGTGGTGACGCAGGCATGGCCTGCCTTCCGCCAATGCTCGGGCGATCGCGGTAAACGATGGATGTTGCAGCAGGGTGGGTAGGGTGAACGCCCCAGGTCGCCGTGGCCCTCAAGCGTAGCCAGGAAGCGCGAATTGATGGACGGCGCGGCCTGGACTAAAAAGTGAACATGGAGGTGGCCTGTTCGCCGATGGAGGCGCCGATGTGGAGGGGTGAACCGGATGCCGAGGCCTGCGCTGTGGCCGTGTCGGGCAGCGGCGGGCAGGAAGCAGCGGCGCAGCGGAACACCCAGGACGCGGCGTCTGTCCCCGCCGATGTCGCTGGGTGGGTCGCGCGGATGGGAATGCCCATGGAGGCCGTCGCCGTGCTGATCGGCGTGCCCGTGACGGTTCTGCGGTCCTGTGCCGAAGCGGGCAGGGCGCCCCTGACCGTGCTGATGGCTCTGGAGTTGCTCGAGCTCAGGATGGCGCCACGGGCGCCGCCCCCGCGGTTGGCGCCATTGCCGACGCCGCGCCCGGAGCTTACCGAGCCCGTGCGCCTGCTCCTGTTGGCGGCGTCCGTCGCCGACCCGGTGGACGCTCACGACATCCCGGACATCCTGGGTCCAGTACCCGGACTGCTCGGCCAAGCGGGCCCAGCGCTGACCGGGGATGCCAGCCGTATCGTAGCTGAGATCCTCGTCATCCTGAGCGAACTGGGCGCCAGAAGCGGTGACGCCATGATGAGCATGGCCGCGGCCGCCCGACTGAAGCGTCTGGCGTTTGCCCTGGCGGTGCTGTAACGGAGCTCAGGTGGTTCCGCAGCGGGTCTTGATGCGCGCGTCGGAGGTGGCGATGGAGCGGCAGGAACTGACGGCCATCCTGGCGTCGTGGCAAGCGGGAGAGATCGGCTACCGGGACGCCATGGGGCGCAGCGGCATTGGAAGCCTGTTCGGGCTCTACGAGGCCGCAAGGCAATGCAACATTCCACTCCGGAAGGATCTGCTTCCGCGTGAGGAACGCGCGGTGGCGTTGGCGACCATGGATCTGCTCGGCGAACGTCCGGTCAACACACACGATGTGCTGGAGCGGTTCAAGACGATGCTCCGCCGCCTGGTGGCCCGTGCCGCCGCGCGCGGGATCCCGCTGGACACGACTGACCTGGTCCTGCGCCGTCGCATCTACCGTGCTGCTAAGCGCATCGAAAAGTCCAGGGCGCGGCGCGGCGACGACCGGCCGTACCTGGATGGGGACGACGGACCCGCTCCACGTTGAGCGGACGCCGTGGCAACCCGTGCCCCGGCCAAAGGGAGGTGGCCGGGGCTTGTCATGCGCCGGGCGTCTGGTCGGCGCGCAGCGCCGCGGACGCGAGCGTGCCGTAGACCCGTTTCGCGTCGCCCTGGCGGCACGGCCGCACGGTGTCGAACCTCACCACGCTCTTGCCCAAGCGCGCCTCCAGCAGGGCCATCGCCGCCTTCACGTCGCGCTCGTCCCCGATGAATCTGATTTCGAGCGCCATCGGCATCCCCGTCGTTCTGAAACGAGTCTTAGCATGGCGCGCTTCGACGCAAGCGTCACGGTGCTGCCGGGTCTGCCAACCGGTTCCCGCCAAAAGGCGGCTGACCCCGAGCAGTAAGGGCTGTGATCCCCTTGCCCCTGGACCGTCTATGGAGGACCTTCGTGGTTGTCTACGCGAGCTGGCCCTGACCTTTCGGCACCACGAAATGACGACAGGATTGGCTCCCCGCCACATGGCTCATGAGTATCATCCTGTCCATTGGCGAAAGGCAACCGCTCACGGTTTCTTTCGCCTGTATTCACCCCCGCCAACTATCCGAACATCAGTCGGCAAAGTCCTTCCCAGGCTCGTTTCAAGCTGCTGGAGGACGCCGGTAATGCCGTTGTCTGGCGGCGGGACTTCCTCAACTGCTTCAAGTTCTTTTTCGGCAACCCGCACTGCTCTTCGGTGAGCCGCTCGCTGCCATCGAGCATGCGAATGGCAAGCGCCGTGGCGGCACTGTGTGCCACAGGCGGCAGGCTATGGCATGCCCATACATGTTGCTGGACCACAGCTCTGGGAGTCTTTTCACCAAGAATGTCGTTGGCACGATCCAGCCAAGCCTGGGTGCCGGGCGCTCCCAAATGCGGGTCCAACATCTCCGTCAGAAGAGACAGCTCAGCGGCCGTGGCGGATCTGATCGCCTCAGCTCTTTCGGCCTCCATGCGCCGCCGCTCCTCGGCCAAACGCTTCTCCCTCGCGATTCTCTGCCGTTCGGTTTTGATGGCGTTGATACCCTGTTCAATGACCGCGGCCCACTCAGCGTCCGACCAATGCTCGTCAGCCACCGGGTTCCGCCGCCACCACCATCCAGGTTTGAGCCCAGAAAAGCGCCGCATGTCGCGGTGGCCCGAGATATTCCGAGCCGGAGCCCTCAGTGCCACCTCCGGCGTGATGAACTCCGCTTCTGGGGCGGTGCCGCAATGGGGGCACAGTAACCCCATGCCCCCGGGCGCAACGCGGCCGGTTGCTTTGCCGGTGCGCTCAGCGAGCGTCTTGAGGGCTTCTGCTGGGTCACCAAGAGAAGCCAGCGGAACAGCTACTGGATGAAGATCGCCCCGGATGCGGTTCGGATAGAGCCCCGCGTAGGACGTTCTGTACCAATCCCGGCCACACCCACCGCAGGGAAAGTCGTACCCAATGACGGTGAAGGGGACTTTCGCCAAGTTGGACAGATCATCAAAAACGATCACGCCCCGTAGAAACGCAGACAGTTTTTTTCTTAGAACGTCAATCTGGAACTCGATGTCGCCACTCGGAAGCCGGACTGGATAAACATACCGTTGGTCCTTGGGAGCATCATCAAAATCACGCTTATTGCCAAAGAACCATACTGTGTCCAGGTTTTGCGCCGCCCGAGCTGAGGTTCTTTCATTGGTGGTGTAGCCGGTTTGCCTGGACAGCTGGATCTCGATGGCCACATTCTTTTTGGTTCCCCGCTGAACCACCTCGACATCCGGTCGTATTGTGCCGCGATCATACTCCGCAATGGCATCGAAGCCGAGTTCGTGGGCGACGGTCAGCGCCTCGATTTTGAGGCGGAGGTGGGCTTCGCTCTCCTGGGAGCCGACCGAGCAGGCGCTGCCGGGCATATGCGCAAAGTGCCTGAGACCTCGAGGCGACCGCGTTGCCTTTGCGGGGTGATCGCAGCAGCACATGAGCAGCTTCCCGGACTTGCTCAGCCCCTGCACCCGTGTCCAGGATTCGGCCGTCTCTAAGTACGCTCTAATGTACTCCAATCCGTTTCGAGCAATCAGCTGCATTTCCACCCCAGACACTTCTGCATGGTTGCCGAGCAACCTGCATACCGGGGTATTCTTGAGGGTTGCCGACACCACCAAATTCAACAAAAAAAGTTGCGAAACCGTTATCGAAACAGGTAGTTGCGATGGGTTGGGTGTGAGGATGGCTGGAGCCGGTTGAATGCATTTCAAGATTGATTCGCGAGCGGAAGATGTGGTGCGGGTGGTCGAGCAGGGCGGGTTCCCAGGCTTGGCCGACGAGATCCGCTCTGTCCTGTTCACCGGACGGATCTCCGAAGAGCTGGAGTCTCCGGCCGACGGTCATGATGCACCGCGTGTCCACATCAGCGATCCCCAGCCGTATGACGCCGACGAGCAGTTCGATATCGCACTCGACATGCTGGTGAGCGCGACGATTGGCCGGGTGCGCCTGCTGAAAGCGGCTGAGGACCGGCTGAAGGATGTGACCGACAACCCTAAGGCGCGCCTGATGGCGTGGGTCGATCCTGAGGTGGGCGCCGTTCCAGCCGTGCCCGACGATGCCGTCCGGATTGCAGACAGGCTCGAGCATCTTCTCGGCCTTGCACGGAATATGCGGACCCTCGATAGCCTTCCGTCGAAGAGTTCGTAATGCGTACCCAGATCATCGACCTGCTGACCCAGCTTGGCGCCGCGTTGCCGCCCGGCTTCGCCTTCAACAAAGCGGGGACGGCCTACGAGGCGCTTGTCGCTCTGTCAGTCGCCTACCAATTCAAGTCGCCTTACTACCGGACCACGGTGGAGGTGTGCGACCATACTGGAACCCCCGCCAGTCACTTCGTCATCAGGCAAAGCCCTGGTAAGATCCACCCGGCGACCGCAAACGCCCCGCGCCCAGGTTTCATCCGCCTGACCTTCCATGGGCGTCGGGTCAAGCGCGTTTATGAGATCCACAACAGCGTTCAGTTCGAGGGACGCTCCGGAAGCAACCACGAACAAGACGTGTCTGTTGTTGCCCAGAAAACCGGCGACGACCTGCGCAATCTGCCGGGTGGCGGCCGTCCATCCGGCAAGGATCTGAAGGTCGCAGTCGAATGCAAGGACATCCCGAAAGGGGCGGGCGTCGGGATCGCCCGAGGCAGCGTCGGCAACGCTTTTGATTTGTCGCCGAAGCGCAGCCGCGGTGGCAGCTACAAGCAGGCGTTCAGCAAAACTCGCATGTTTGCGGTTGCTGTGCTTGGAGGGATGTCTGTGGGAGGAACACGGGTGCTGGATTACTACGGGATCAGTGTGTATGCGAACGCCAACCCGACAACTCCCGGCCCTCACCCTCTGATTGTGGATGTCGCGGCACGCATTCACGAGGACATGAAGCGATGACGCCCACGCCTCGACCAAGGCTTTGGCAGGCAAACCGATCAGAGCGTCAGGAGCATGTGCCGCACCGGCATCGGGTCACAGGTGCCGCTGGCTGCCGCCGGGCTTACGGGAAGCTCTGGCCGCCGCGCCGACGGACGATGTCGGGGTGGCCTTCGACCACCGCCGTCAGCGCGCCACCGCGGTCGAGCAGGCGGTCGGACAGCGCGACGATGAGCGGATTCGGCGTGGCGCAGGGGCGTGCCGCCAGCACCCGGTCCAGCGCCTCGGCTTCCCGACCCGGTCCGAGGCCGTCGGCGACGACAGCCAGCGCCATGGCGGTCGAACGCGCGATGCCAAGATGGCAGTGGATCAGCAGCCTGCCACCGTGCTGACGAGCGAAGCCCAGCGCGGCCTCGACGTGGTGCTGACGGGGTGCGCGGGGATGGGCGGCATCCGCCGTGTCTTCGCACTCGATGACCAGCTGCGGCACCGTGCCTACACGCGGCGCGCCGCCGCCTCCGTCGACGGCCCCAGGGGATTGAAGTGATAGCACCGCGGCGATCGGCTGCCCTGCGCGCGCCGCCGCCGCCATCGCCGACTGCACCGCCAAACAGCCGCAGATCAGCAAGTCCTCGGTGCCGTGCACCGGGACCTCCCAGGCACGCAGCCGTGTCGTCGACGGCGCGCCACACACCGGGCACTCCAGCTGTCGCCCCAGGTTCCAGAACTCGCCGCAGGCGCAGGCGGCGTGGTCGTGGGGGTGGTCATCCATCGGGTGCCAAGGGTACGAGATGGAGCCTTCAGGCATCGCTCATCCCCCACGCCGCCGTCATGCAGTCCCGCAGACACTCGGACGCCTCCTCCAGCTCGCCATCCGCCACGGCGCCGAGAGCGGCGCCGACCAGCGCGTCCACCGGTCCGAGGGCGCCGCGGATGAGACCGCAGGCTTCCACGCGGCCGTGGTCGGGGTCGAAGCGGCGCGCCAGGATGGCGACGCAGCGCCCGTTTCCGGCGACGTAATCCGCCGCGTCAACCTCCTCCATCAAGATCTCCATCCGCTTCCGGGGCGACGCCTGGGGGCGGAACTCTTCGACCGTGACACGCAGCACCGACGCCCCCTCCCCGGACTTCCCGCACCGGGTTTTGTTGATCACCTGGAACGCGATGTCGATTGCTCTCTTCGAGAGATGCCGTCCGGTCGGATTGAGCACAAAAAGCGAACATGCTAACGTGCCGTGGGCGGACGTCGCACCGGTTGGCCACAGGATTCGCAGCGGAGGCGGAGGCGGGATGGACTGGGTGCGGATCGTGGCGGGAGTGCTGCTTGCTCTCGGCGGCCTCGGGGTCGCGTGGTACGCACCGCGCGCTGTGAAGGCTTGGGCGATGATGGCCAGCACCCGCAGGGAGCGCCAGCACCTGCTGCACCGGTTGGACCGCCTGGACGCCGACCGCAGGTGCGAGTAGGCCGCCCGCAGGACTGACAACGGCGTCTTGGAACCGGGTCGCCAACGCCTTACTCTCCGCACCCGATCAGCAGGGAGCGAAAGCTGTGCAGTACCCGTGGGACCTTCTTCCGTTCGACCTTCTGAAGGCCATCGACGACTGGCAGTCGGGCAGCCACAACAAGGTCGCCAAGGCGGACACCTTGAAGTCTGTCTGTGCGTCGCTGAAGCATGTCCAATCCATGTTCGCGTCCTGTCCACCCGAGGTCTTCCGGCGCGTTCAAATCAATAAAAAGATCGCGGATAGCGTCGGCGTGGCCGATGCCGTCATCGAGGACGTGTCGGCATGGACGACGGACATCGACGTTGCCTTTGGCTTCAAAGGCGGCATTCCAAAATACCCAAAGACCGCGCTCATCTACCGCCGTGTTCCCTTGTCCACCGAGGTCATCATCAACTTGAACGACGTGTACGGGCACGGTGACGGCACAACGCTGCCCGCCGCGGTCGCCTACTGGCAGACGACGATGGGCCACGTCTTTGACAAGGGCATCGACAAGTACGGGGCCTCACAGAAGGAAGTCGTACTGGATGAACACGTCATCCTGGGCGGTGAGATCCATTGCTTCGGCGGCCACCAGTCGATTCTGAACAGGGTTCCGAACATTGGGACTCAGTCCGCGGACGGCATGAGCGACGCCGAGGCAAAGCGGACGATATTGGGAAACACCCCTGGCCTGCTGGTCACGCCGAGCGGCGAATGGACGGTGTACGCCCAGGCCTCGGAAAACATCCGTGAGCGCCTCCGCGAGCGAGTTGAGACGGCCATCAACGCGACGTCGTTCACCCCCATCTAAGGCGGGGCGATACCACGGACATGGAGGGGTGGGCGTGCAGGATCGCACCGGGGAAACAGAGCCGCAGGGTCGCCGATGCTGAACCCGGGTCGCAATCCGATGGATCGCGTCCGGCATTGGCTGTCGCCACATCTTCCGTACAGCCGCGTTCCGGGCGATGTCGGGCAATGCCCGCACGAAACGTGGCGCTCGCGTGTTCTGCGGGGACTGCCAGGGCTGCCGCGCGGCACCGTTCAGCGCGGCTCTGTGGATGAGCCTGACCGACAGATGCAGCAGGCCGAGGCGGCGGCGTTCTCCGCTGCACACCGTCGACAGCCACTGTGGCGGAGGTGGCTGCCGACTCGTTTCTGGCGTTGAGCAGCAACGCCCTGGTGTAGGGGGTAGAGCGGTTCAGTCGCCCCTTCGTGCGAGCGAGCCGATCACTCGGCGTCGGCCGTCTGGCCGCCCACGGCCTGCTTCAGGGTGCTCGACGGCTTGAACTTGGGCGCCTTGCCCGCGGGGATCTCGATGGTCGCACCCGTGTGCAGGTTGCGCCCTTGGCGCGCCGCGACCTCGCGCACCTCGAAGATGCCGAACCCGGTCAGCTTCACGTCGTCGCCCTTGGCCAGCACCTCGGCGATGCCCTCGGTGACCGCGTCGAGCGCCCGACCCGCATCCGCTTTGCTGGAGCCGAGCTTGCCCGCGATGAGTTCGATGAATTCGGCCTTGTTCATGGCTCTAGCCTCGTTTGGTTGTAGAGGTGGGCGCATCTCGCCTCTTGATTTCCAAGATGACCCGGAAAGCCCTGGGGCTCAAGCGATTCCGCGCCATCGACGCGAGGTCGGCTCCCTCCGCGCACGACACCCTTCAGAAAGCGGCGACCGCCCATCCTGACGGTGGACGCCGCGCCCTGACCGGTCGGCGACCGTCCGTTTCGGAGGTCAACATGCGCCCGCCCGCCGCCCACTCGTCGTTGGATGAACTCTGCCATCAGGTCCTGCTCGGCGGACCGCCGTCACCCCGTCTGCTCGAGGGGGTTCGGCACGCTCGCCAGAACGGCTGGAAGCCGGTCGCCGTTCTGGCCATGGGGACGGCCGCATTCCGGACCTGGAAGCGGGAGAACGGCTTCGACAGGTACTTCTCGCAAATCTTCGGTGAGAACCGGAGCAAGCGCTACGACTTCATCCTGCTGGTCGGCGAGCGGCACCCGGAAACCGTCTGCAAGGATGACGGTGCAGGCAGCCGCTACGCGCTGTTCCTGCTCTCCTACGCCGACGCCGAGCGGCTGACCGGACGGCGCAAGTTCCAGCGACCGCGCCAGGACGGCAAAGCGCCGAAGGACCACGGGACCCTGCGCATCAAGGCGTATGGGACGATCGGCGGGCACTCGGTTGCCCCTTGGCGTGACCACCACGTCTCGGCCGATGAGGCGCGCCACATCGTGCACGCCGCGTTCGGCGGCTGAGCCCTTCCGACCTGGCGGTCACCGCGACGGGACGGTGGGTTTGGGCATCGGCTCGAGCTGGCCGCCATCCAGGCTCGCCAGGAAGGTCTCGAGGTCCAGCTGCTCGCCCGCGTCCACCAGTGCGGCCGACGGCGGCGCGGGCATCGGCATGAACACGACGACGGCGGCTTCCGGTGCGGCGTCGTCGAACGTCATGGTCGGCACATCGTCGGCCACGGAGACCGATTCCGCTGTCGGTGCGGCGATCGGCATTTCGGGCTGGGCGGCGGACTGGGCCACAGCCTTCTTCTTGCGGTCGCTGCGGCCCGCTGTTTCCCGCGCCTGCGGCGCCGCGTCCACGGTCTGCTGGGCCCTGCGCTCGGTCCTCGACCAGGTGCTCTTCTTGCCCTTCTTCGCGGGCTTGGCAGGGTCCGGGCTCGGCTCCGTCTGGAGGGCCACCGGCGCCTCCACGAGGGCGTCGGGCGGTGCGGCAGCGGGCAGCGGGGCGTCGGGCCCCTTTAAGGCTTCATGAAGCGCGCTGGCTGGTGTCGCGGGCTTGGGCGCGGTCATCTTCGCGCCATTCCGCACGGCCGCATCCAGAGCCTCCTGGAACGCCCGTACGGCGCTGTCGAACACCGCCTTCTGGGCGGCGCCGACACGGCCCGCGGCGAGCACCAGGTTGGCGTTGGACGAGGTGGCCATCGCCTTCAGGTTCTCCGCGGCACCGCGCAGGCGCGCGACGGCTTCCTCGATCTCGCGGACAGCCGAGACGGTGTTGGTCCCGACCTTCTGCTGCGAGAACCACGCCTGGGCCTGTGCGAGCTCCTGGGGTTCCATGCGCTCCCGGATCAGCGGCGCGACGGTGCCCAGGTCGATGGGCTGGCTGCCGAGCGAGCGTTGCGCCGTACCGCGGAGCTCCTTCGACCAGAACTGGCGGACCCAGGCGACGCGGCGGCCGCCGCAGCGGACCTTGGGGAAGAGAATGGGCGGACGCCCATTGCCGAACGGATCGTCGAACCACATGCGCGCCTCCTGCGGACACCGGTCCGCACAGAATGCGGCGACCGCTGGCAAGGAACGGGTTCTCGGTAAGGGGCCTGGGTTGCACACGCCGAGTTGCTCTGCTTCAATGCGCGGCAAAGCTGTAACGTGGCGGTTGGGGGGAATGGCGATGCTGGACTGGTTATCCCGGATTCTGTGCTCGAGCAGGCAAGACCCTCCGGCAAAGCAGCTGGAGGTCATCCAGCAGGCGACCCCGCAGATCGAGCTCACGCTTGAAGAGCGGATTCGCCGCCTCGCCGACCGAACGCGCGGCTACAGCCAACGCTCCGAGACCGAGCTGAGCGAGATTGTCGCCGATCTGAACACGGTGCTGGACATCGTTGATGCCCTAGTCAGCGCCCTGGAAAACGTCAACGCGGCCGACGACGCCAAGCGACTGCGCACGAGGCTGAAGGGAGCCCGCACCCGCGCCCAGAACACGTTGAACCGGAGGTCGGCGTGAGCCGCCTGCTCGAGCAAATCGCCGAGCAGGCCGTCGCGCATCAGATGGCCACCTTCGACCGATTGTGGGAAACGGTCGAGGAGTGCTCGTCCATCCTCAAGGAGATCGCTCCTGGTCGCCGTCGTCCCTGGATGGCTCACGTCATTGCCCAGATCTACGACGAGCAGGGCGGCGTTTGCCCGTGGTGCAGCGAGCCTCTTGACTTTGGACATTGGCATGTCGACCACCGCGTTCCCTTCACGTTCGGCGGCGGCAACGAGCGCGGCAACCTGCAAGTCCTCCACCCCCGTTGCAACCAGCAGAAGGGTGATGCCGTCGATGTGTTCGACCTGCTCAAGTACCTCGAAGATCGGTACATGAACTTGAACCTGTGACGGCGCCGGAGCGCTCTGGAGATCCACAATGTTCGGAGCCTGGTTGGAGCGCCGCCGTTACCGAACCCGTGTCCTGAACGCGCTGATGCCGATGCTCGACGGCCTCGGCCTGACGTCGGCGAAAGCCCTGCTCAGGCACTACCCGGGTATCGAGAACGCCGTCCTCGACCACCACGGTCGGGGTGACGACCACCGCGTGGCCGCCATGGCGATCGTCGGCACGGTCCTCACCGACCAGATCGAACGGCACTACGACGCCGACCAGCGTGCGGCCATCCTCGCGCAGTTGACCGACAACGCCACCCCCAAGGCCAGCAAGGACAGGCTCGCCCAGGCCATCCTGAGTGCCGAAGAGGTCGCCCACCTGTGGGTCGAGAACAGCGGCGCCGACAGGGGGCTGCGCGACCTGATGATGAGCGAGATCATCGGCGCACTTCAGGGCTACGGCGCTGAGGAGCGTTCCCGCAGACGGCTCCACCGGGCTCTGAGCGCAGCCGTGCACGCGACGGGCTGACGGCCCGCGTCCTGTCCTTCAGTCCTCGTCGGCGCCGTCGTAGCGGATTTCCGGCAGCTCGGCCAGACGCGCGCGGATCTGATCGAGGCTGACCGGAGCGAAGTCCCAGCAGTCCACGCCCACATCAAGGCTCTGGCGGTTGCCCGGGAGGCTGCCATGGCTGTGGCCGTAGAGGTGGATGACGCCGCGCCGCATGGAGTTCCACACCCGCATCCCGTAATGCAGGAGCACGATGCGCTGGCCGTCCACCGTGATCTCGCGGTACGGCGCGGGGTCGGACGCCCAGCGCTGCTGAAGCGTCGGCCCCTTCTCGTGATTCCCCAGCGTGAGGTGCTTGCGGCCATTCAACTTCTTGAAGATGCCCGCCAGGCGCTTGGGATCACACTTGTACGCGAAATCCCCGAGGTGATGGACGTCGTCGTCCTGGCCCACCACGGCGTTCCAGCGGCGGACGAGTTCGTCGTCATGCTCGTCAATGTTGTGGAAGGGGCGCTGGCAATGCTCGAGGATCCGGGCATGGCCGAAATGCGTGTCGCTGGTGAAGAAGACCGCCATCTGGAACTCCTGACCGGGAAGCGCCCCGTCGCGGCCGTTCAAGAGGCGGTGGGGCGGGTTACGTGCGCGTGATCGCAGAGCCCAACGTCGTCGGGCCGTTCGCGGGGGTCGGTATCTGCACGCCGAAGACCAGCATCGCGGTCGCACTTCTCCAGATTGGTGCACCATTTTACCGCACAAAGCGGTCCGCGATCAATGGTGGCTTTCGTCATACGAAAGACGCCTTATAGGTTGCAGGCGCACTGCCAGCCTGGGAGTGCGGACATCGGTCCGCACTGTGTGGCGGTCCTTTACCCGCACCGGTCTGTGCCGACGGCGACGGGCATTCCGGTGTCCGGGTCAAGGCGCCGCGACATCGCTTCGAGGAATGCACCCAGGCCGCACAGGTCGTCGAGGCTGCGTCCCATCGGAGGGCTGGCAACCGCGAGCAGCCGCCCGTCTTCCCGCCCCAGGAACTCGACCCGGTAGGGCGCCCCGTGCCGCTCGGACGGGCGGGTCAGCAGGTCCAGGTACGTGTCGGCGAGATCGCTCCATCCGGGTGGCACGTCGAGCTGGCCGACCATGACCAGCGGGTGCCGCTGCGCCAGCGTTTGAGCGAGTGTCGTGTCCAGCTCCGGGATGCGCGGTGCGCGCCAGCGGGACAGGTCCCTTGGCTCACAGCCCTGGCGCGCGGCTTCGGCGGGTGACAACGTCCGCAGCCAGCCGCCGCAGCGGCATGGCCGTCCTGGAGCCCCGGTTTCTTCGCAGACCCGGTTCGAGAACGCCTCCGCCAGGTCGATCGCGCCGTCTTCGAACCTGTCGTGCCCGCGCGTGCAGAAGCTCAGGCCGCCGTATTTCTCTTTGATCTGGACGGCCTCCACCAGCGGTGTCCCTGCCTCGACGGCGTGCACGGTCAGCACTTCGCAGAGCGCGTCGAGGATGCTGAACCATCCGTCCTCGCACTCGATGCCGAAGCTCATCAGGCTGTCGGAAGGGGGCAGGTCGCGCTGGCCGAAAACGCCCGGATACCGCTCGTACAGCCGCATGGACAACTCACGATGCATCGGCGCACCCTCGACAACAGCATGCGGCCGAGCACAGTGCGATCGCTTGGTGTTTATGTCAACGGAACGGGGGGAGTTGGGATGGCTACAACGATCAGGCCCATCCGAAGCGACGCGGACCACGAACGCGCCCTCGCCGAAGTCCGCCGCTTGTGGGGCGCCGAGCCCGGTTCTCCCGAGGCCGACGCCCTCGAAGTGCTGGCCGTCCTCATCGACGACTACGTGTAGCCGCTTGAGATCATCGGCGGCCATGCTCGATTTCATCGCGGAATCGCGCTCACGCAAACTGCGAATGGACCGTCCGCAATGTTTAGATTACACGCGGATGTGCTCAAACTCCGTGCGACGTGCTCGCAATCATCGGCTTGTGCTTACATTAGGTGACGTGTCTCGTATGACTGTAGATCCGGGCGCGCCGCTGTCGCGGAACGTCGAAAACCACCCTGTTGAGGCGCCAAGGCTGTCTCTTCAGCACGTCTCCACAGGGTAAACCCATGTGGGACCACACTGATCGGAGAATGTGAGCAAAGCGGGATGATTGCGAGCATGTCGCATTCATCCTGAGCACCGGCGCATCCAATGTGAGCATCAGCCCCGCCCCGTTCTCACCTATTTTGAACGGAATTTTCCGATGAAATCGAGCACGGCCGCCGATGATCTCAAGCGGCTACAACTACGAGAGAACCCGCTGGCCCATCGAGCGCGTCGACGCGGTCGCCGCCATCGAAGCCCATCTCGCGACGACCGGCCTGGGCCTGGGAGACCTTGCGGAGCTGGTCGGCTCGGAGGACGACGCGGCGGAGATCCTCGGCCGTCGACGGCGGCTCACCATCGACATGGCAGCGCGGCTGTCCAGCGAGTGGGGCCTACCCGCTGACTGGCTGATCCAGCCGTACGAACTGGCCGCAGGCCAAGACGGCAGCAGTGGGTGAGCTGTCTGCGGACACCGGTCCACACCGAGCCACTAGAGGGTGAAGTCAGAACCAGAAGGAGCGTTTGCCGAAGCGCGGGCGCGCGCTTATGCGGGGTGCCGCAGGGCGGGGCGCCGTTCTCACTGGTTTCGCTGCGGCCTCTTCCAGGATTTCTTTCTGGACGGTGTGCAAGCGCTCGAGCAGAGGGCGGCGGGTTGCCACGATGCACCAGCCGCCGTCCGGACCGCTGGCGGCGCCGACCGCCTGACCCTCGCGGGTGACGGTCACCGTGGCCGACTTCGCTCTGAACCGGTCTTGCGCCATCCTTCGTTCTCCGTGTCCGCGCTCTCAGCCACAGCCATTTCAGGGCGGCCTCAGCAAACGAAGGATGACGGGCAACTCCGTGGGCGCCCGTGTTGCCCGACGCCTCCCGGCGCCCCGATGTCCACCGGCGGCTGGGCGAGGACGCGGCGGCGGGAAACTCCGTATCAACTGTGTCAACACAGACCACGGGGAGGGGGATGCCGTTGGCGTCCGCAGCGCAAGCCGCCGATCCCGGGCGGCCGTCGGTCGGCACGGGCGGCATCCCGGTGTTCGGGCGGCTGCGGGCGCACCGGGGCGGCGGGCCCGTGTTCCCGGACGGCTGGGCGGCGCGCGCGCCGTGTGTCGCCTGGGGCGGCGGGGGCAGGCGGCGCCTCGGGGCGGGCGGCTCGGCGTGACTGGCGGGGATGACCGACAGCGAGGCGGGCAGCGAAACCCAAGGAAACCGGGAAGTCAGGGCAGGGTGAGTGGGGTGCAAAGCGTCACCGGGGGAAAGGGACGCGATGGCGACGCGGCGGGGATCGGGCGGGCGGCGGCCGCGGACGCCCGAGGCTCGTTCGTCCGGCCCCATAGGCCGTTCGCCGTCCGAGGACCGCTCGGCGGTACTTGGGGCGGGGCGGCGGTCAGCGCGCTTGACGGTGCCGTCGCCCCGGGCCGTTCCAGGCGGCTCTGGGCGCGCCCCGCGGCGGCGGCGGGGTTGGGGCGGCTGAAGGCCGTTGGGATGGCGGAGGCCCTGGCTGGGGCCGTCTGGCCAGGGGTCGGTCGGCCGGGGGCGATCGCTGCCGTCGCGCAGCGGGGCGCTCCCCCGTTGACTGGGGGTGGTTTTCGGCCGTCGAAGGACTTCTAGGTCCTCCGGAGGTTGGCCCCTGTCGTCCGAAGCGGTGTCCGGGCGGCTGGAAGCCGTTCGGACACCGGAACCGCCGTCCGAGCCCCCGAAGGGGGCGAGGATGGCCTCCATCGACCGTGGCCAGGCCCGACGCTGGCGTCGGGACGGCTCATTCGGAGGGCGCGCAGCGACCGACGACCACCGGGTGCCTTGCACCCCACCCACCCGATCAGGAAAAGGTGATTCACGGCACCCAAGGAGTGATCCACGTCCCAAAAATGACGGCTCATAGACGGCTGCATAGACGGGGGATTCACGGGCAGTTCATGGGTTACGGCCTGCGACCGCGGCGGCGCGGGCAGGAATGGGGCGGCGCAGGATTGATGGTTAGCGGCGATGCGTGAAGGCGGCGGTGAGTTTCGTGAGCATTTGGCAGGATGGCGATCGGGAGTTTGGCGGCGGGTTTATGGAGAGATGACGGAGTCTTTGTGGGTGATCGACAGGGTATTCACGGGCAATTTGCGGGTCGTAGACGGAAAATATGCGGTTGATGACTGCCAAGGCTGGTGGAAGCCCCTGCGCGCGGGAACCGGGAAAGGCATGTGCCGGTGCGGACCGGTGTCCGCACGGTTCTGGTGATGGTCAGCCCGTAGAACTGCGTCTACTCGCTCAAGATGGCGGCAGGCGCGCTCGCCGCCCAGGAATGTTTGTTGAAACCACCCGCTGCACGGCTTCATGGCGGCTGTGGCTTGGTGTGCCTGTCCGCAGCCACGTTGGTCCCTTGACCGCGTTGCCGAAACGCAGAATCGGGTGGGCACGTCGCGCGGTGCTCCCCGAGGGAAGCGATGTCTTCATGGAGCGCTCACAGACGCCGTCGCCCGGTGGAAGGTGGCCGATCGCCACGTCAATGCGCTGCCACGGCGAGGCCTGCCGCGTCACCCACGTGGAGAGCCATGACTTCGGCCAACTTCCCGCGCGGGCGGCTAGCCGATGGAGCCGAGATCGGGGTGCCAGCCTGAATCGTGCCGGACAACGCGCCGCTAAGCGATCGTGCCTCGGGGCGCCCCGCGCTCTCACAAGGGGCACAGGAAGGCCCGTTCCTCCGAAAAAGCGCGAAATTTTTGTGCTTACTTGAAAGCAACCTGTGAGTGTCTCATATGGGCGGTCGAAGCATCGCTGTTCGAGGTGCCCCCGCTGCGCACGCGGGACGCGACACCCCTTCCCGGCATGCGTCGCGCAACCCAGTGCCACAACGGATCCATCATGAACGGTACGACTGCTTGGCTTAACGAACTCCTTCGCGACATCGCCCAAAAGGTTCAGCTTCCGCCGAGCAGGTACGCTGAGGCGGTTACACACTACGAGGCTGTCGCCAAATTCTTGGAAGCGGATGGCAGCCCTCTGCGTCCCCACGGCCCGCTTCTTCTCTATCCGCAGGGGTCGTTCCGAATCCAATCGACGATCTCGTCGCGGCTGGACCACGATGAGTTCGACATCGACCTGATGCTCGAACTCAACAACGTGCAACGGACCGAGGACCCGGATACGGTCCTTGACCTCGTGGTGAAGGGCCTGACGCGGGAACGGGACGACGGCCGGTACCGCGGGTGCCGCGTTACGAAGAAGAAGCGATGCGTCACCGTTGAGTACGAAGAGATGCATCTCGACATCACTCCGGCTGTGTTGATCGATGGCGCGCCGCGCACAAGCGTTATTTTTGACCGTCACCCTGACCGGCCGTCCCACGTTGTCAGCAACCCCGAGGGCTTCGCCCGAGCGTTCGAGGATGCCACCCTGCCGCGCGAACTCGTCTTGGCGATGGAGCGGGCGCTTCCTGTGCCCGAACAGAAGCCCCTTGAGGCAAAGTCCGATCAGCTTCTCGCGCTTCAGCTGCTGAAGCGGCATCGGAACGTGCTCTATGAGCGTGGCGGCAACAAGCCACCCTCGGTCCTGCTGGCATGGTTCACCATGCACGCTCCGAGGGGCGACGGCCTGATCGGCCAGCTGGCGCGCCTTGCGCTGAGCATTGAGCAGACTCTGGCGCGCGGCCCCCTCCGGGTGGAGAACCCAGCGTGTCCGCAGGAGAACTTCGCGGATCGGTGGCCCGCAAACCAGGCCGAGCAGAACCGGTTTGCGAAGGAGATGGGTGCGCTCCGGAAAACTCTCATCGCGTTGCACGAGTCCGATGAACCGCTCTCCGCCAAGCGCGACGTGCTCCGGAGCCTGTTCGGCGAGGCTGTCACCAACCTTGCCTTCGAAGCTCTCAACGAGCGCATTGGAAGCACGGGGCAGACGTCGGGTGTCGGCTGGCGGCCGCGCACCGGCATCGTTTTGCCCGTCGCGGCGACCGGCGGCCAAACCGTAGCCCCGCACACCTTCTTCGGAGGCCCCGACCGCGAGGGACGTTGATCGTGTCGCGTCCCCCGTTTCCCCGGCCTGGCGATGCTCAATTCGCTCGGAACGTGCTGGAGGATCAGGCGGCGGGCATGGCGCGCCTGTTCCCCCGCCTGCGTCCCATCTGGCGCACCCGTTGGGGAATCACATGGCGGGGGACGTTGCGCCCGGTCGCCCAATCCTACACCATCGAGCTCGGCTTCATTGTCGGCGCCGTCTTCCGCGACGTCGAGGTGGCATACAGGCCGCCGCGCGCCCGGGTTCTCGCCCCTGAACTGCGCAGGCGTCCGGAGGCCCCGATGGAGCCGATCCCGCACGTTTACCAAGAGGACCATCCTGTCGTTCCCTGTCTTTACTACCCAGGGGAGTGGAACGTATTCATGCCACTTGCGGAGACCGTGGTCCCCTGGCTCCTCCATTGGTTCGTTCACTACGAACTCTGGCAGGCCACCGGGGAGTGGACCGGCGGCGGTCGTCATCCCGACGGCGACCCCGAGCGCATCGGCGACCGTGACGGTCGCTCCGTCCCTGGCCATGCAGCAACACGCCGCCTCGCCCTCGCCCTGAACCCGCATGTAATGTCAGAGATGGGCTTCCTAGTCCGCCGGGCGCACGGCGCCGCCCCGTCCAGCCTGCCTGAGGATTGAGCCGATGTCCCTGCTGCATAAGGTCTTCGACACCCTGCTCACCGCCGTGTCGAAGGTTGTGGACTTCGCCTTGCGCCGCAGGTCATTCCCCTTGAGAATCTTCAGGGCGGGCCTGATCCTTATCGGTGCGTCCGTCGCCGGGTCCTGGGTGTCGTCGCTTTTCTACGCCGACGATGTGAGGGCCCTTTCCCTCCACATCGAGATCTCCGGCGGAACACCGGAACTCATCACGTGGCTCGCCTTCATCATCGGGCTTGTCCTCACCGCCGTTGGCGGCGTCTGGGAAGCGATCCGCTTCGCAGAGGAGGAGAGAAAGGAAGAGGAGCGGCGCGCTCGCAGGCGTGTTGTCGTCATCGAGCAGCGCGGCCTCGCCAAGAGTTCCGGATCTCCTCTGAAGGACGCTCTGCCGAAGGACGTCGTTGGTGTCCCGCAGAGTATCCTGCTGGACCACACGCCATATGTTGAGAACAACTCGGTGACGGACCCGGAGCGGGTCGTCGGCGAGGTCGCAACGGTGCGCCACGACCTGGAGCGCTCGGTTTCCGACGTGGCTCGCGAGGACGTCACCGTGGTGTACGGCGGCGTGTCTCCGGTGCCCCTGACCTTCCTCGCCGGGTTTTTGCTCGATGACGACGGCGCCGTCCGCATCGTGGACTGGGACCGCGGGGAGGCGCGCTGGCGAAGCCTGGACGGCGCCGACGACGGGGAGCGGTTCATCGTGGATGGCTTTGACCGCGTTCCCCGTGGCGCGGCAGAGGTCGCGGTGGCCGTCGAGGTCTCCTACGCTGTGGATGCAGACGCCGTCGGCCGGTCGCTCGGCGCGGTGCCCGTCGTTCGACTCTCGCTGCCGACCATCGACAAGGACAATCACTGGTCCGACGCGAAGCAACGGGCACTGGCCGCCCAGTTTCTGAAGGTGGTGAGCGACCTCGGCAACCGCGGGGTCCGGACCATCCATCTGTTCCTGGTGGCTCAGAACAGCGTCGTCTTCCGATTGGGGCAGCGCTACGACCAGCGCAACCTGCCAGAGGTGCTGGTGCATCAGTATGAGAAGACGGCGAACCCGCCCCATCCATGGGCCGTAAAGATGCCGACCCACGGGATCAACCGACCGGTGGTCGTCCGCCGGGCGCCACTTGCAGTCCAGCACCCCACCGACCGCAGCGCCTAACGGATGTCCGATCGGCGTCGTGTTCACGGGAGCTGTTCGGGACGTTGAGGGTGTCCTAGACGGCGGGTTTGCGCTTGGGTGCCACCCGGTGTCCGCCTGATGGAGGCCACCCTCACGGCGCCATCTCGGGGTGTTTGCTGACCCTTAACGGAGCTTAGACGGGGTCTTCACACTTCGTTTCCGGGGAACTTGCGTCAATAGCATTGAGTGTTGCGTAGCCCGCCCATAGCCTTGATCAGGGGTTGTCGCGGATGGAGAGGGCCATGGCCAAGGTATTGGATTTCCAAGCGGAACGACGGCGGTTGCGTCCCGTGCCGACGCCCGTCCGCGGGGAGCCGCCGAGGTCCCTGTTGGCCTGCGTCAGGACGTATTTCAACGAGATCGAGCGGCTGTGTGAGCCGTACCAACACGACTGGCGGAGGATCCGCGACATGCTGACCGAGGCCAACATGCTGGCCCCAGGCGCGTCGGCGGGAGCCCTGCGCGGTTTCTTCCTGGGTGTACGCAACGAGCAACGTGAACGGCACAATGGGCCAAACGTCGGCCGCGTGGCTCAGACGTGCGGACGGGGGAATGGATGACCATGACCATCAACATCGAGCAGGCCCGCCAGCGGATTCTTGAAGCCGAGCGCGAGGTGCTGGGGGTTGCGTACCCCAAGACCATTGAGATCGTCCGCACCCTCTTCGGCGACATCGAGGGCCTGAAGGGTCGTCACCGCGAGTGGGACAAGGTCAAGAAGGTGTTGGTGGCGGCCGAACTCCTGCCACCGGACACGTCAGTGGGAACGCTGCGCCAATACTTCTTCGCCATCCAAAAAGAGCGCCGCGACATCGCCGCCGTGGACGCCGTCCCGGAGCAGGCGCCGATGCCGAAGCACGAGGCCTTGGTGGCGATCGAGCCGAAGGCGGATAAGCGCGCTCGCCCGGGCAAGGCGGAGAAGACGGCTGCGGCCGCGGTGTCCACCGTGGTGGAAGGCGGCGCGGCCAAGTCCGTCGAGCCCGACCTGACGCCGCCGTCGAGCCCGGACATGACGCCGAAGGACTTAGAGGAATTGCTCGCGCAGGCTCATGCCCGCGACGCCGCTCCGGTGACCGCGGATCTCGGCGGTCCGGGCGTCGAAGAGGACGAGCCCGAGGGCGGCGATGCGACGGCCCTCCTGCTGCGCGCCACGGAGCAGACCTACACCGACCGCGGCCAGCCATTCGAACCGATCGTCAATCCCAACGCTCGAGTCGACAGCCGCATCGCCGCCATGGCGCGCCCGCGCTCTTGTGGCCGCGCCATGGCGATGTCCTGATCGCCGTCCTCCATCAGCACCGCGTCATCGAGGCCGCCGACCATCATATCGGCGGCCTCAATGTTGTTCACCAAGCGGAGAACGACCTGGCGCCGAGCCGCACGCCAAACCTACCTTCCCGGTACCATTTCTGAATCCGGTGAAGGACGGCGATGTACAGCGAGCTTTACGATGTCGAATGGGTCGATCTGGACCCGGACGACCCTGACACCGACGACTGGGACGCCAGCGGCCCTTACGGTTTCGAGCTGGAGGTCCGCTGGGATGCGGAAGGTTGGGGGGGAGCGACTTACAGCTGGTATGTGCGTGGCCCCGTGGGGGCCCCGGGAACGGCGGCAACGGACTGCTGGGACAGTGGCTGGTCACCGTGTCTCGATCGGCCTTGGCACGACGCCGAGGAGGCTCTGGACCGTCTGGCGCCGCGCTACAGGGCCTGGGTGCTGGAGCATGGTGATACGGTCCAAACCGGGGAGGCTGTTGCGTAGCCTCGAAGCCTCCCATCTGAACACCGGGGCGGCGGTGGCGGTGGCGGAGGCGGTGGCATGGTGACGGAAGACCTTGAAGAGCGGCTGTCGCCCTTGCGGGACGCGCACCGCTACGACCGCCGCATGGCCCACGTCCGCGACCTCCCCAGGCCACTGTTCACACACACCGACGACCTGCCTGTTGACAGGTGGCCCGCTCACCGTGATCGGCTACCCGAGCCGCTGCCGCTGCCGCCCGACCTCGAGAAGGACGATCACGACGGCGCCATGGCTTGGCTTCGGGAGAACGCTGAACGCTTCAACACCACGTTCGACGTCGTTCTGATGCTGGCTTTCCTGGAGCACATCCCCGTGCTGTCCTCCCACCCAGGGACCACATGGATGGTCCTCGAACACAAGGTCGCGGGCACGATGTGCGGCGTCGTGCGCCTCATCGGCGTCCGCCTGACGCCGCGTCCCGAAGCCCACGCCGCGTTCAAGGCGATCGCCCGCCGCTGGTATGGCAGCGACCTGTGCTCGGGGCGACCTCTGCTGTCGCAGCTGCGGGAGTATCAAGACGCCGTGCAGCGCGTTGGCGTCGATTGCAACCGGTCATGGTGGCACTTGTGCGAGGGCATTTACCCGGTCGACCACTCCCAAGAAGCTCTTGCGACGCTGGCCGTGGATCCTCCGGATCTCGACTCACTGTTTGGCGACCCCAGGCCTTACGGGGGCGCCGAACGTTTGGCCAGGCTGGTGTGGCTGGCGCCAAACAGCGACTGACCCCCGCGACCGCGTGGCCGATACTTCTTTGATTTTGTTGGCGAAAGTCGTCTTCCACGCCGCCTCGGCAACATAGATTACTAACCGGGGCGCGTGCAATCTTGGATCTGAGGGTTCGTTCGAGCCCACCAGATTCCAGGCTCAGGAGACGATGTGATGAGCACCGCCAAGAAGCCCCAGGCTCAGCTGCTGACGGGCACGCACCGGGGCACCGCGCCCGTGACCGACCACCTGACCCACTTTTTGCTCGGCGAGAAGGGGAGCTCGGGCAAAACCGTGGTGTCCGAGCTCGTCGCCCTGCTCAGCGACCAGTACGTCGCGCAGGCAGGCGGGACCGAAATGAACGTGGTGACGGTCGACGACCAGCCGCGTCTGCGGCACGTGCTCGGCGATCGCGTCGCCCTCGCGCTGCCGCTGACGCCGCCCGACAACGTGTCGGATGGCGACGAGAGCGAGGATCTGCGGACCTACTACGAGCAGGTCTTCGAGTATCAGAAGGGTCGCGACTGCCTGATCGACACGGGCAGCAACTCCAGCAAGCGCATTTTCTCGTGGTTCAAGGGAGCGCGCGGCGCCTATGCGCGTATGACAAAGGAGGAGGGCGTGCACATGCGCTTCGTCGTCGTCATCGACAACGACGCCGAAGCGGCGAACGGCGCGGCCGACATGTTGGCGGCCGCGTACCGGATGTGGAGCAAACTCGGCAACGCCGACTTCTTCCTCGTCCGCAACGCGCACAAGGGCTCGTTCAAGGGGTTGGAGGCGAGCTGCGAGAAGTATCGTCTGATGCTCGAGTTGCCCTGGCTCAAAATCGTCGATCTGCCGCGCAACAAGTCCATCTTCTGGGACATGTGGCGCAACAAAGGTGAGCGCAGCATCATCGACATGTTTGCTGCGCTCGACGGCGCCGACGAAGACAAAATGCGCCGCGAAGCCTTGGCGACGGAGACGGGCCTCAGCACGGGCAAGGTGAACCACGGCGTTTACGACTTCATGCTGTGGCTCCACGAATCCCAAAAAGCGCTGCTGCCGTTGCTGCGCCCAGAAGTGGCGCAGGGCATTAAGGCCCGCTTGGACGAGGACTCGGACCTGTACGCCGCCGACTGATCCGCACCACGCCGACGGTAAGGCGGGGGGGGGGGGGCACCCCCCCCCCCCCCCCCCCCGGGGGGGGGGCCCCCCCCCCCCCCCCCCCCCTCCCCCCCGCCGGTCTCCTCGTCATCCTCCGCGGTGGCCCGGTGGATGTCGGCCAGCGTGCGGAGCATCGCGCCGATGTCCACCGGCTCCAGCGCGGCGCGGGACAGCTCCGCGTCCAGGCGCGACGCGTT
>NZ_QOKW01000013.1 GCF_008365375.1 Roseomonas genomospecies 6
CACCCACAGGCTGGACACCATCGGTGAGATGTCCTGCAACCCGGCCATCGGCGGGGTGGGGGAAAGGCATCTGTGGGGCGAGATCGGCGCCCGGGAGGGGGTCATGGCCCGCGCCCTCGCCCGCGGCGGACATGGGGCGCGGCGCCCGGCCCGGGGTTCCCCCCCCCCGCCACCGCCCGGCCCGGGGTTCCCCCCCCCCGCCACTCTCTTTCAGTGCAACCCCCAAAGCCATGACCAGAGGAGCACGGGCTATGAGGGGGCGGGTCAAGGCTCGCGAAGCGACCGCCGCGTGCGGCGGCTTGGCCTTGACCCGCCCCCGGCCCGTGCTACGCCGGGAGAGGCTGACGGGTTGTACTGAAAGAGGCACCGAAGGGTTGATTGGTTCCAGGATCATCCCTTGCCCCATTCCGAAGGAAGGCCGCCCATCCCCTCGGCGGCTTCCATGATGTCGGCGGCGGAGATGCCGTCCAATGGTGCGGGCGTGCTGCACGGCGGTTGTTCCGGTTCCGTCTCGGTGGTTGCCTTCCGCTCCCGAGCGGCCCTCACTAAACCGAGCAAGCGTCCCTGGGCACGCCATTCGGGGAGAAGTTGACGGATGGTGTCCACCTCGCTGAGGCCGATGCCCTGCCGCGAGCGGCGGCGCACATGCAAGCGGAGCGCATCCCATGCGGAGCTATCGGCAGAACCGCAGGCGCTCAGAAAGCACCGAAGCTCGCCATCGCGCCGGAGGCGTTGGCATCCCGACGATGGGCCGCGCCCGGCGTTTCGCATGAGGGATGCCACGTCGAGGGCAAGCCGCAGTTCGGTCGGCTGCGTCATTTGCCGAACCCTCGGGTTGCTGCGATGGGGCGGGCCTCCACCTCGGGGATGGTCCCGGCGCGGAGCGAGGCGACCAGCGCCGACAGGTCGGCTACCTGCCGCTGAAGCTCATCGACCCGTTCAAGTGTCTGGAACGCGACGTTCCACGTCGCCTCGACTCGCCAGATGATGTCGGCGGCCTTGCAGTGCCTGTCCATCATGCCGCGACGCCTTTGGGTGTCAGGCGCGGAGCATGGGCGCCGTCCAGGTCGGCGGTCGCGGCATGGCTATCGGCCACGGGTTCCGCAGGGCGGACACCGGCCGCCTCTAGAAGTTGATCCCTCATCGGAGCGGGTGGCTCGTAGTTCGTGACTTCCATGCCGCGGACGGTGCATTCCAGCCACATACGGGCTTTAAACTCGTCGTCGCCCCAGATCTCGACGCGTTGCCAACCCTTCGCTTGCATGACATCGGCCATCACGTTGACGCTCTGGTCCGAGACCGCTCCATGCAGGCAGACCTTTTCACCATGGTCACGCACCCAGGACCAGTCCGTTAGCTGGATGCCGTACGGCGGGCAGTCGAACCGCACCTGTCGGATGGCGTCGGCGTGGTGATGAAGGTCGGCGTCATAGTGTGATGACAGCCTGTCAGCCTTCCACGCCTGCCGCTCTTCGGCTGTGGGAAGCTTCCGCGTCTCGCGGGTTGGTTTCTTCCCACTTCCGCCGATTGGCCGTACGCCGCCCACGAGCGGCACCGGCTGTCCCTTCCAAGGGTTCCCTGTCGGTATCGTCTTCTGCGTCTCCAACTGCATTGCTGCCTCCTGTTCGGACAGGGCCTTCCATTCGAGGACAAGCCGCCGGCCCAATAGGTCGGCTTCTCCGTTTCGTCGGCGCACAGCGCGGATGCGGTTCCCTGCGTCGGATGGTGCGCCACGGCGCTCGATGGCTGCCGCAGTCGGGCCAAGCTTCGGCAAGCCTTGACGGTGCCGGCCTTGCCGCTGATAGGACCGCATGTCGATGCGTGCGGCGTGCTGCTCCTGCTCCAAGCGGGCGTTGACGGTCGCCTCCCATTGCTGCCGCCATGCCTCGATGTGCGAAGCGGACGTAGCCTTGTTGTCCAGTTCCCGCGTCTTCGCTCCCATGCCGGTTGGGAGCACGGTGCGGGAGGTGGCGAGCATGTGGACGTGGTGATTGCGGCCCTGGTGCTCGGGCGGGGCGTCCGCGAGAGAGGCCCGCGGGTCGGGAGCGTGAATGCTCCAGTCCACCGCGACGCCGTGTCGCTCGACCAGCCATGCGGCAAAGCTGCGGCAGACGGCGGCCCGACCTTCGGGCGACAGTTCATGAGGCAGGGCGCCGAGCCATTCACGGGCCACTGTGCGCGTAGCGCCGGAGTCCGCTTTGCCCGCTTCGTCCCACAGCCGTTGCCGTTCCGTGGCCCACGGCGCGTCATCGGGCGCCGTGATCTCGGAATGCACGACACCCCGCCGGCGGCTGTAGTCGTGAATGCGGCCGGTCAGCCCATCGACCAGCCGGGTCCCGGCCCGGTAGGCTGCCGCCGCCTGCGGCGAGCGGCCCGAGCGGCGGTTGATGCTCTGAACTTGTCCGAACGCAATTGCCATTGGTCACCGCCTGCCGACCGTCCCGGCGACCATCCGTCTCCAGACGGCGGCGACCTCGGCGGGCGGTTCGTGGGTGCCGTGCTGCGGGCGATGTAACGCCCAGCGGGCAAATCCATCCGCCTCGGCTTCCTCCGGTGCGGCCCAGCGGTGGGCCGCAACGCCGGGCGGCGGTTGCGACGCGCGGAGCGCGTCGCCCCACTCGACACATGCCTCCCGTTCGTCGGCACGCAGTCTGGTCCAAAGGGCGTGGGCGAGTTCATGGTGCAGGACTGCGACCGGATCGAAGGCGAGGGACACGGCGACGTGCCGCCGGTCCCGGCACACGCCAAGGCGACCGTCCCGGCGTCGCGGGCCAACTTCCAATGCGACAAAGGGTGCGATTCGGTTGCGGCCCTCCGCCAGAGCCTCCAGCATCGCGTCGGCTGCGTCGGTGACGGCATGGAAGGTGACGGCCGGTTCCCATTCCAGTCCGAGTGGGGAAGCCGTCCAGGCTGCCCCGTCCTCCGCGGATGTCCAGACCATGTGCATCGCCCCGGATTGGCGGGCGGCGTCCATCTCCACCCAGCAGGGGCCGCACAGCCCGGACCGTGCGTCCAGCGCGGAACGCGTGTCGGCAACGCCGCACATGGCGCACAAGCCGAACTGGATCATGGTCGTCCCCCTGTGTGTCGGTTCCCGTCCGCCCCGAAGGAAGCGATGCGCGTGCGAAGCACGCGCTAAATCGCGCCCTTCGGGGCTTGTGGTTCCAACACTGTCCTGGCTGCTTGCAAAAGTCCGGAAGATAATTCCAAGCAACAGGGAACCCGCGTTGAGGATGGAACCATGCGCATCGGTGCCGACGACCAGATAGAGAAGTTGAGACAGAAGAAGAAGGACGTTGAGGCCCGCATCCGCCGTCTGCAACATCAGCAGACGACGGCGGCCCGCAAGCGGGATGCCCGCCGCAAGATCCTTGTCGGAGCGGTGGTGCTTCAGGCCGCAATGCAGGATGCGGCGGTCAAGGCGTGGCTGGGCCGCCTCCTGGACCAGAGCCTATCGCGTGAACGGGATCGTTCGCTGTTCGGGTTTGGTTTCGAGTCATCCCCCGAAATGGGGGGCGGAAACTAGGCCGTTTGGGCGGTAGTTCTCCCCTTGTCCAAACGGGTTTTGATGGTCACACTGCCCTGCGGTGACTTCCAAGTGTTCGCAACACGAGCTGTTATCATAGGTTAATGGGCAATGTCGAAGACGCTCGCAAACAAAGAGCTGGCACCATTCCTGGAAGCCATCATGGAGCACGTGCCCACTGGCTTGACGATTGCCAAAGCCCCTGACGTCTCCATCGTCGGTGTCAGTTCCTATGGAGCCGCCTTGCTGGAGCGGCCTCGCGAGAAACTCGAAGGCATCGCCGTCGAGAAGCACCCCGAAGCTTATCAGGTCTATCGGGCTTCGGGGGAGTTGGCGACGGCTGCCGAGCTTCCACTCACTCGGGCGGTGCAGAAAGGCGAGGTGGTTCGGCATGAGGAATGGCTCGTCGGCAATGAGGCAGGAGAGAAGATCCCCATCCTCTGCAATGCCGGTCCCATCCGCGATGAACAGGGCGCCGTCATCGGCGGCGTGATCGCATGGGCCGATCTGCGCACCCAGAAGGAGCTTGAGCGTAAGCTCCAGGCCGCCTTGGAGGAAAAGGAGCGGCTGTATCTGGAGTCGAACCACCGGACCAAGAACCACCTTCAACTCGTCGCCGGTATGGTCATGCTGGAAGCGGCGCGGCACGGCCCCGAATGCAAGGCGTTTGCCGAGAACGTCATGAAGCGTGTGCAGGTGATCGCGTCCGTGCATGAGAGCTTCTATCGTTCCGACGGAACCGGCGTCGTCGATATGGGTGACTATCTCCGAAACGTCTGTGAGCCGCTGGCATCGGGGGAGCACCCGGTGTTGGTGGATGTCGAACCGGGCTTGGTCTTGACGATGGATCAGGCGACCCCGGTGGGCATGATCGCCAACGAAGCCGTCTGCAACAGCCTGAAGCACGGCTACCCGGATGGTCGCTCCGGCACGGTGCGGGTGACCGTGCGGAGGACGGATCAGGGCATGCTGTCGCTGTCGGTCGTGGACGATGGCGTTGGCCTGCCTTCCGACATGGCCAAGAAGGGATCGCTCGGTGTCCGCCTGATGTCGCAGTTGGCGAGGCAGGTGTTCGGTTCGTACTCGTTGGAGAACGGGCCAACCGGAGGAACGGTGTTCAACCTGACCTTCGCGGCGCACAGCGCGTTGGCGCCCGCCTAGCCGAAGGCGAGGACGCAGGGTCAAGGATGGCGCCTGCGCCGTGGCTCAGGCTGCCTCTGCCCAATCCGCGAACACCTCGGCAATGCTTAGGCGGAGTTCGGCACCCTGTTGGGGAGCTTCACCCCGCCAGTATGGATGCCATCCGGCCGGGTGGTTGGCATCCTCGCCCCGCCGGCGGGCCTCCCGCCAGTTCCGCAGGGCCTCAGCGCCGTGTTCCGGCACCCCGCTCCTTGGGTCGCTGTCATCAACTGTAACCGTGTCGGACACCTTGTCGATGACCCACCCGGAAACAAGGCCGATGGTCGTCACGCCGTCGCTGATCGCGACAGGACGGCGGACGGTCTCGCCGTAGCGGTTGACGGTTTCCTCGGCCTCGATGATGAAGTTCGGACCCACCCGAACCCCGGCGTCCTTCTTGCCCTTGCGGACGGCTGCCGCCTCTTTGAATGCGCCCAGCGCACGCAGGGCGCCCGTCCAATCGCCGCCCTGCATCATCTCCACGGCCGAGCCGTCCCCGGCCTTTGCCGCCTTCCGTTCGGCGCGTCCGATGTCCATGCACGCGCGGGCGGCGCCAAACGGGCCGCTCTTGGGCGCATCGTTCATCGTGTAGAGCTTCTGCCAAGCGGTGATGACACCGCGTTCGATGCCGAAGAAGCCAAAGCGGCGGTATCCCCACGTCGCGGCGTGAGCGTCATACCGCTCGGCCGTTTCTCCGGCTTTCCCTTTGATCTGCTCATCCGCCTTTGCGTCTCCGCTGCGACGCAGGGCGGGAGCCAGATACTCCCAGATGTAACGGGACACCGCATGGGTCGCCGAATCGGCTTTCCGCTCGATCCGGCATCCCGCATCGCTCCGCCACGGCCAAGGCATCGGCACCGGGTTTCCGAAGTCGTCGCGAAGCACGCGGCCCCTCGCGTCGCGGGCGGGCAGAGGCACGAGGTTCCCCTTCGCGTCGGGTTTGATCTCGTAGCCACGAAGAATGCGCTCAACGTGGGCCGTGCTGTCTTCCGGGCACCAGAGGAGCATGTGCAGATGAACGCAGCCGTCTTCGTTGGGTTCGCGAACCCAAATCCCGAAAGGGTCCAGGGCGTGCTTCTCCAACCGTGCCCGGACCCGGCCCCAGCGTGATTGTATCCAGTCGCGGGCTTCGTCGGGCGTGAGGGCGGGGTTCCACCGATCCTCGCCGACACTCGGGGCGGGATGGTATTCGCTCGGGGCGGTCAGCGTGATCCACAGCGGCACCCACCCGCATTCTCTCGCGTGCCCTTGCATGCCGATGACGATGGCGGCGGTGCGGGAGATGCGGCCATCCCGCGATGCCCGCATCAACGCCGACATCATCACCTGATGCTGCCCGTCAGGGCTGTAGGCCGCGTGTCCCTCCCCCCAAGCCATCTGCGCGTCAAGCTGCGTCCGCCGGTCCCGCAGAGCGACATCGGACACGCACCGCTGGCCGTGAGCACCAACCAGACGTAGGATCAACGCGACGTGCTCACGGGTCCGGCGGACATGCCGCCGAATACGGCGGCGGTGCCAAGCTTCATCGAACAACCGGGATGCGTAGGCTTCTTCGTCTTCGACATCGTCGCCGCTCCCGGCTGCGGCTGCCTCGATTTCTTCCGGGTCGATGTCCAGCCCCCACGACAACACGTAGGCAATGCCGTCCGCGGCCTTCCGGCGGGGTGTGCCCGGCTTGGCATGCTGCGGGTTCGGGATCGACAACACCTCGGCGGCACGTTCCGGGTGCTTCGGCTTCAACGTCGCCACATGGGCAAGCTGCTCCTGTCGCCAGCCCACGACCTGCTTGGCCAGTTCGACATCCTCGGCAGCCCGTGCCCGCACCTCGTCTTCGCCGTAGTGGATCATCTCCAGATAGGGGCTGTCAGCACCGACATGCTTGGCAATCGCTGCGGTGATGCGGCACGCCTGCTCGGCAACCGAGCGCCATGCCTGGTCGCGGCCCCACTCGGCCACGCGGCGCTGCCAGTCCAGCAGCGCGTCGGCGGCGCAGCCCAACATGAAATCTGCGCCGCGGGATTGCCGTGCCCGAGCCGTCCCGACGATTTCCAGCGCGTCAGCACTGCCGCGACGGGTCGCGACGATGGGCCGCGGCGGTGGGTTGAAGGTGCCGCGAAGAACAGCGGCGCTCGGGAGTTCCGGTTCGCCGGGAATGTCGGCGGCGCACTCGACGCCATTGAAGCGAGCGACTAGCACAGAGTAGTCAGCCCCCGCCATCCGGGCAGCTTCCTTCAACAAGGACGCCCGCCAGAAGGTGTCGGGAAGCCGGTCGAGGATGTCCAGGGTATCCGTGTCCGCAGCCGCGGCGGCCATCGGCCGGTAATCGGCCTTCGCCCGGCGGCTCGAAGCCCGGTCAGCAAATCCTGAATATTCGTTGACGTCTGCGTTGATCGCAGATAACGATATGGGCATGAGAAAGCAAAAGGCTCGGGTTTGGATCGGTGTGGCAACCGGAATCCTCCCGAGCCTTCTTGTTTGTGTCAAGAGAAGAATGCTGCCAACATATATCTAACAGATCGTTTCATTACATGTGAGACCGTATCTGAGTTTGGCTATTCTGATTATCCAGATACATAATGGGGCGGCCACTTGGGCCGCCCCGATGTCTTGCGAGTGACGGCGCTCAGCGCCGTGGGTGCGCGTTCAGGTGCAGGTGCGAGAGATCCAGGCCCGGATCGAAGCCGTTCACGATGTTCTTGAGCCGGAGCAGTTCCTCGCCCCCGTAGTAGTGGGCGAGGGTCATCGAATGAAGAAGTTCCTTCTGTTCAACGCGGCTGGTGCTGTCGTGCCCGATGAGTTCGTCCACGTCGATGATGCGGTTGCCGTTGCGGATCAACAGCGTTGCGAAGGTCTTCCGCAGGGAATGCAGATCCATAAGGTATTCGTACAGACCTACCGCCTTCCGGTAGTCGGTGAAGAAGTGGCCCACCTCGTGGGAGAGCTTGCTGTCCACGCCACCCGGCTTGAGTTCGGGGAACAACTGGTCGGCACGGCGGCGGACCATCTCCTGGGCATGCTCGGTCAAGCCGCATCGGATCAAGGTGTCATGAACGGGGACACGGCGCACAGCGCCGTCGTTCTTCAGACGGCTGTGCCCCTCGGTGGTGATGTCGATCACCCACGTGCCGTCCACCTCCTTCACGTCCTCGGGCCGCAGGCGTGACGCCTCCTCGGCCCGCATGCCGGAGTAGAGGCAAAGCAGCGGGACCCAGAAGAACGCGTCGCGGATGATCGTGTCCCCGGCACGCCAACGCTGGGAACGGTCCGCTCCTGCGCACCCGGCGTAGAGCGGGGACGCAAACAGCTTCTTGAGGGTGTCCGTCGTCCAGGGCTTGCGGTGCTGCGACTTGCGGACGTCGGTGCTCCACTTGTGCTTTTTCAGAATGTCGGGGTCCAACTTGGCGTCCTTGGTGGAATGGACGGATGCCCATTCCAGGAAAGCCTTCGCCGCGGTCCAGTGGCGTTTCAACGTCTTGAGGGCAAGGCGGGGTTGCTCGTCGTCGGCATCCTCAATGACATCGAGGATGGGCCGCTCTCCCTTGACCGCACCGCCGTGCTTGCCGTGGTTCGTCGGGATCAGTTCGAGCGTCGAGCGGAATCGCGTGATGTCGTCGCGGCTGTAGTCGCTCGGCACCTTGTCGCCCGCGATCTCAAGGAAAAGCTCGATGGAACGGGTGTCCTGCCGCTTGGTCTGCTCCGTCCAGCCGCCCCGCGTCTTCTCGGTGATGTAGCGGTCCCGGAACGCGGAGGCGACATCGTGCTTGGCTTTGGGCGTCGGCGCAGGAGCGCGGCGGCTGCGCGGAGCCTCGGTCACCAGCGCCGCGTTGACCGCCGCCAAGTCGGCAATGGTGCGCCGGTCACGGATGCTTTCGAGGTCGGCCTTCTCCTGCGTCAGCCGAGCGACGCGGGTTTGGGTCCCGGCCAGTTCCACGGCAACATCGGCCTTGCGGTACAGGAGCTCATGGACCCGCTGGCGGGCCTTCTCTTCATCACTCTCGGACAACGCTCGTATCTCCCTGAACTCGGCAAACAGGATCGAGGACGCCGCTCCGGCGGCGGCCCTCGCCGCGTCGGGGCTGCTGGTTCCCAGCGAGCGGCGAAGCTCGACCCTACCGAACAAGGGAACGAGGTCAACAGGGACGCGGACGCGCACAAGGTAGCGTCCGCTGGGTTTCCGGGTGGTGTGTGAAACGAGTGGCAACGGAAGCCTCCGCAGGGACCACGGGAGGGGTCCACATGAGGCTCGGATGCCAACTAACCCTTTGATTTGAAAAGGGTGGTTGGGGGACTAGGATTCGAACCTAGGCTGGCGGAGTCAGAGTCCGCTGTCCTACCGCTAGACGATCCCCCAATGGTGGTCCCGACTGGGATTGAACCAGTGACCCCTACGATGTCAACGTAGTGCTCTCCCGCTGAGCTACAGGACCAAACCGCGAGATACCAAACCACAAGTAAAGTGGCGCGAGTGACGGGACTTGAACCCGCGGCCTCCGGCGTGACAGGCCGGCGCTCTAACCAACTGAGCTACACCCGCGTCGTGAGGCGACCTTCTAAAGAACAAAGACCGCCGAAGCAAGCACTAAATTCAACCTTACCCAACTTACTCAAGTCAACCAACCAACCGCCGAAGAAGTTGGTGGAGCCGAGGGGGATCGAACCCCTGACCTCCTCATTGCGAACGAGGCGCTCTCCCATCTGAGCTACGGCCCCATGGTGCTGCCAGAGAGGATTGAACTCTCGACCTCTCCCTTACCAAGGGAGTGCTCTACCACTGAGCTACGGCAGCGTCCGGCGGGAGCGGGTGAATAGCAATCCAGGCGGCCCCCTGTCAAAGGGAAAAATATCGAAGGGGGCATTTCTTTCTTTTCACCCCCGGACGGGCCGCAGGCGGCGCTTGCATCCCGCCGCGTCCGCGGGGCATCTGTCCGCCATCGCGACCATGCCCGACTGTTAGGGCCGACCGACAGGTTTTCCCGTGGATGAGGTTCTGACCGAGGCGCGCCGCCTGATCGAGGCGCGGCATTACCGGCAGGCGATTCGCCTGCTGCGGGACACGGCGTCCGGCTCCGCCGTGTCCGGCGGGTCCGTGGAGCGCGACCGGCTGACCGGCATGGCCGCTCTGGGTCGGCGCGACGCCGCAGCGGCCACCGCCGCCCTGCGCCGCGCCCTGGCGCGCGAGCCGGGGCATCCAGAGACTCTTCATCACCTGGCCCAGGCCGTGCTGGCCGGTGGGGACCGTTTGCAGGCGGTGCGCTGGCTGGAGCGGGTCGCCGTGGCGGACCCCGTCTTCCCCGGCCTCCGCGAGGCGCTGGCCGGCGCCTACCGCCGCGACGCTCTCTATCAGGAGGCGTTGGCGGTGACGGGGGAGGCGCTGGCCGCCGGGAACCGCTCGGCGGACATCCTCTATGAGCGGGCGGTCAGCCTCGCCCATCTCGGCGACGCCGCGGGCGCGCTGGCCGTCTTCGACGAGCGGCTGGCCGACGATCCGGAACACGCCGCCGCGTGGTTCGGCAGCCACGCCGCCGCGTTGGGCCTGAACGGGGTCGAGGACGCGCTGCGCCGCCTGCGCCGTGCCGCGGACTGTCCGGGGGCGGCGGGCAAATACTGGGGCTTCCTGTGCGCCTATCTGCTTCTGCTGGGCCGCGACGCGGAAGCGGAAGCGTTGCACCGCGAAAAGCTGGCCGGGCAGCCGAAGCGCCTGGCCCTGGTGGAGGCGGTGACGGCGATCCGTCCGCACCTCGCCCCGGATGTGCGGCTGTTCGGCGTCGGGGCGGAACTTCTGCGATTCGCGCTGGAGAGGGCGGGGGTGCCCGGTCTGGTGCTGGAGTTCGGGGTGCGGCGCGGCACCTCGCTGAACCAGATCGCCGAGGCGGCGGGGCAGACGGTCCACGGCTTCGATTCGTTCGAGGGGTTGCCGGAGGGCTGGGTGAACGCGCCGCGCGGCGTGCTGAGCACGGGCAAGCGCCTGCCGCCGGTGAGGGACAACGCGGTGCTGCACGCGGGCTGGTTCGAGGACACGCTGCCGCCCTTCCTGGCGGCTCACGGCGGCGCGGTGCGCTTCGTCAATGTAGACAGCGACATCTACTCGTCGGCGCGGACGGTGCTTACCGCTCTGGCGCCCCGCTTCCGTCCGGGGACGGTTCTGGTCTTCGACGAGTTCATCGGCAACCGGACGTGGCGCGAGGACGAGTACCGGGCCTTCATGGAATACGCGGAGGAGTCCGGCGCGGCCTGGGAGATCATCGCCGTCAGCCCGCACACCAAGCAGGTGGCGATCCGCCTGACCGCCATTCCCAGGCCGTAACAGGGCTTCCGCCCCGGCCGTCGTTCCCGCTTGTGCGCGGGAAGGATGGCCGGGGCGGAAGCGCTCCCAAATCAGGAGACGATGCGCCAGGTGCCGTCCGGCTGCTGGCAGGCGGTGCCGTTGGCCCGCTCGGCCTTGCCGCCGACATAGACGGTCTGCTGGTACTCGCGGCAGTAGTTGCCGGTGTTGTCGCGCCCGTCGCGGACCGGGGTGATGGTGCCGCGGTTGCCCGATTCCGGGTTGTTCCACTGGATGGTCGAACCGATCGGCGCCGCGTAGGCCTGGGTGGCGGCGCGCTGGGCGTAGCCCTCGTCCGCGCGGTCGAGCGACTGGCCAAGCTCGCTGCCGAGATAGGCGCCGAGCAGCGTGCCCACACCGGTGGTGATGAGCTTGCCGGTGCCGCCGCCGAACTGCGAACCGATCACACCGCCGGCCGCGGCGCCGCCGAGCGCGCCGACCGTCTGCTTGGTCCCCAGGCCGCTGCCGCCGCTCTGGCAGGCGGCGAGCGACAGGGCGACAAAGGCGGTTACAGCGATCTTCTTCATGGGGTCTCTGCCTCTTGGTTCCGTATAAGCCATCAACACGTAAGGCTTCGCATTAATCCGGGGGAGCCTGCGCTTTCGTGCGTACCACTCCCGTCGAGCCGCCTCTCCCGATATAGGCGGTGGCGGATAGAAGCACGGACCCGGGGGCCATCGCCTGTTATCAAAATGGCGCACAAATGTCCGGCCGGCCTCGCCATGCTCGCGGCTGTTGAGCATAAGAGCGAGGGAACCATCCAATGGCATCGACCACCACGGGCAAGACCGACGCCAAGATTGTCGTGAACGCCTATGGGCAGTCCGCCGGAGGCATCTGGCCGCATTTCCGCCTGTTGATCGACGGCGTCGAGGTGGGCCAGGCAACCGTGAACGCCACCAACCCGACCGCCTACAGCTTCACGGTGCCGGTCACCGCGGCGCAAGCGCACAAGGTGCAGATCCAGTACGACAATGACGGGGTGGTGAACGGCCAGGACCGCTCGCTGATCGTCAGCGGGGTCTCCATCAACGGCAAGACCCACAAGCCGACCGACGCCAACGTCACCTACGACAAGGGCGCGCTCGACGGGAAGGACGTGGTCAAGGGCCAACCCGGCCTGTGGTGGAACGGCACGCTGGTGGTCGATGCCCCGGCCGCCGATTTCCCCGCCGCCCCGGCGGTACCGGTTGCCGGAACGTCGACGTTCGTCGTGAACGCACAGGGCATCGCGGCGGGCGGCACCAACGCGCACTTCACGCTGATGGTGGACGGCAAGAAGGTCGGCGAGGACACGGTCGGCACCTCGGCCAAGGATTATGCTTTCACCGCCAACGTCGCGCCGGACCAGGCCCACAAGGTGCAGGTCCAGTACGACAACGACGCCGTGGTGAACGGCCAGGACCGTTCGCTGATCGTCAACAAGGTCACCATCAACGGCAAGGCGGTGTCCGCGACGGACGGCATCGTCACCTACGACAAGGGCGCCCTCGACGGAAAGGACGTGGTGAAGGGCCAGTCCGGCCTGTGGTGGAACGGCACGCTGGTGGTGGACGCCGACAAGAGCTTCTTCCCGACGGGCACGCCGACCCCGGCCCCGAATCCGACCCCCACACCGTCTCCCGCACCGACCGGGCCGGCGATCTTCGTGGCGACCAACGGCAAGGACAGTTGGTCCGGCAAGCTGGCCGCGCCGAACGCGAACGGGACCGACGGGCCGAAGGCCACGCTGACCGGCGCCCGCGACGCCATGCGCGCCAACCCGGACATCGACGTGACCTATGTCCGGGGCGGCGACTATTACATGAAGGACATGCTCTGGCTGGACGGCCAGGACAGCGGGGTCCGCTTCGCCGCCTACGGCAGCGAGAAGCCGGTCTTCCACGGCGGCTCGCTGGTCGAAAACTGGGTGTCGCGCGGCAACGGGCTCTACAGCGCGCAGCTTCCCGCCGGTTCGAAGGCGGTGCTGGACCTGTCGATGGACGGCGACCGGCAGACCGTCGCCCGCACCCCCAACGCCGACCCCGGCCACCCCATCGACGGCGGCTGGCTGATCGCCACCAAGGCCGGGGCCAACGCCTACACCCAGTTCGGCTTCAAGGCGGGGGCGATCCCGACCTATTCGAACACCGACGGGCTGATGGTCAGCGTCTTCAGCCAGCACGGCTACGACAACATGACCGTGCCGGTGAAGAGCATCGACTACGCCAGCAACACCATCACGCTGGCCCAGGGCACCTACGACGCGCTCGGCGCCGGCAGCTGCTTCTACCTGTTCAACGGCAAGGACCAGCTCGACGCCCCGCAGGAATGGTTCTTCGACAAGGCGTCCAATCAGGTGCTGTTCAAGCCGGAGGGCGGAGCGGTCGCCGGGCACAAGGTCGTCGCGGCGCAGCTTCCCGTGCTGATCGGGCTGGGCGGCGCCAAGAACGTGACGATTGAGGGACTGACCCTGACCGACGGCACGCCGGACGGGCACGCGGTCTACGCCAACAACGCCGCCGGGCTGACCTTCAAGAACAACACCGTCACCAACACCGGCTACGGCGTCACGGTGGAGGGCAGCGCGAACAGCAGCGTGACCGGCAACCATTTCGCCGAGACCGGGCGCGAGGCCGTCTACGTCAAGGCCGGGTCGCACTTCACCAAGGTCTCCGACAACCTGATCCAGCACGCCAGCGCCATCGACCATGGCGGCGACGCGCTGTGGGTGAACGGCAGCAACGACGTCGCCATCACCCACAACCGGATCGAGGACACGCCGGGCAAGGCCATCGCGGTCGGCTCCGTCCAGTCGTCGGGCGACGCCACCTACCGGGCGACGATCACCCACAACGAGATCGTCGGTGCCAACCAGGAGACCAGCGACGGCGGCGGCATCTACCTGATCAACCGCCAGCAGGATCTGGCCGGGCATACGGTTGCGTACAACGAAGTGTCGGGCACCACGGCCTTCGGCAACGTGACCTGGGACGGCAAGGTCTCCTCCACCTTCCTCGACCCGACGAAGCTGGTGAGCTGGGGCATCTATCTGGACGACTGGACCAGCGGCACCACGGTGAAGGGCAACGTCGTCCACGACAACGTCGGCGGCATCTTCCTGCACGGCGGCTGGAACAACACGGTCACCGACAACATCCTGGCCGACAATCTGGGCACCCAGATCGGCCTGCAGCAGAGCGTCGGCTGGGGCGGCTGGAAGGGGACGCCGATGGCGAACAATCTCATCACCCAGAACATCGTGGACGCCGGGGACGGGCGCGCCGTCGCCATCGACGGGCCGCGGACGGCGGGGACCTTCACCGGCAACTTCTACGCCGACCTCGACCCCAACGAGGCGCTGTTCCAGGCCTGGCCGCAGGTGATGGCGAACGGCGCCACGGGCACGCTGGCGCAATGGCAGGCCGCCGGCTACGACAAGGGGTCCTTCACCGTCAACCCGCAGTTCACCGACGCCGCGCACGACAACTTCGCGCCGGTGGCAGGCTCCGCGGTGTACCAGCACGGGTTCGACCATCTGCCCTTCGACCAGATCGGTCTGCTCGGCTGACCGGCAACCATAACAACCGTGAGACCGGCGGCAGGGCTATCGCATTTGGTGTTGAATCCCTCTCCCGCCCCGGGAGAGGGGGGCCGCGCAGCGGCCGGGTGAGGGTACCGGCAAGGATCAGCGACGGATTCTCGAACGACCCTCACCCTTCCCACGCTGGCGCGTGGGTCCCTTCCCTCTCCCGGGGCGGGAGAGGGAAATCAAATGCGATAACCGTGAGACCGGCGGGGCGACGCCTTGCCGGTGGAGCGGCTTTTGCGGTAGATATCCGGCATGGTTGAAACGCGACGCACCGGTGACCGCTCCAACGAACCGATCCGCTCCGACGCCGGGGGCGGGCGCGTCGCGTCGCCGGGCGCGGCGGCCGGCATCCGCAGCCGGGCGGAGCAGGTCGGCGGCGGGCGCCAGCGCATCCCCACCGTCCGCGAACTGGCCAGCCTCGTCGTGAACGGCATCCTGACGCTGCCGCGCAACTACCGCCGCGGCATGTATCTCGACGTTCAGGTCTGACTGACTCCACCCCCCGTGTAGGGCGCGATTTCCGGTCCGAACAGGCGCTCCAGCAGAAGGGGCGGCAATTCGTATTGCGGCAGGCACAGGCTGGTGCTGCGGGCGTGCAGGGTGTGCAGGCACAGCCCCTCCGCGTCGGGAAAGGCGGCGAAGCGGAAACGCTCGCGCGCGGCCTTCATGAAGGGGGCGTCCTCGCAGGCGTTGACGGGCGGGAAGCGCACCGCCTCCCACACCGAGCGGCGGTAGGCGTAGGAAAAGCCGTAGCCCAGCAGATTGTCGTCGGACGGCGGCGCGTCCGGGGCCTCCACATAGGCGCGGGCCGTCCGCCCCCAGCGGTGGTGGGAGCCGCCGCGCGCCGTGTCCCAATAGCCGAAGGTCCCGTGCACCGCGCTGTGCAGGAACCAGCCGGACAGCGTCACCGCGTCGCAGCCCCCCTCCAGCCAGCCGAGCAGCCGTTCCACATAGTTGGGCGCGTAGAAATCGTCGTCGTCGAAATGGACGATGAACTCGCCGCGCGCGTGCTCCGCCAGGATGTTGCGCTTCTCCCCGATGGTGTAGCGGCGGGGGGCGTAGAAATACTTCAGCCGCGGCCCGGCCAGCGGCTGGAGATGGGCCGACGGGCGCGGGCTGTCGTCGAACACCAGCCATTCGATGTCGGGAACGGTCTGGGACAGGACGCGGGCGTGGCACAGCGGCAGGAAGTCCTCCCGTCCCCAGCTTGGCGTGATGACGCTGACGAGCGGCCGGTCAGCCATGGTCTCTCCTTCGCAACGGGCGGCGCCACCGCGTCCGCCGCGCCGCATGGACTTTCGCCCCGCGGCGCGTGTAGACAGGCGGGATGGTGACACTTCGGGATGCCCTGGCCGCCGCGGTCGGCCACCATCAGGCGGGCCGGCTGATCGAGGCCCGGCCGCTCTATCATAGCATCCTGCGCAGCCAGCCGGGCCACCCCGACGCGCTTCATCTGCTGGGCGTGCTGGAAAGCCAGTGCGGGCGCCCGCGGGCGGCCCTGCCGCTGCTGCGCCGCGCCGTCGCGCTGCTGCCCGGCGACGCGGATTTCCTCGGCAATCTGGCGCGGGCCCTGCGGGCGGCGGGGGAGAGCGGCGAGGCGGAGCGCGCCTTCGCCCGCACGGCGGCGCTCGACCCTGCGGACGTCCAGGCCGCCTTCGCGCTGGGCTGCCTGCGGCTGGAGCGCGGTGCGGCGGCGGGTGCGGCGGCGGCCTTCGCCCAGGCGCTGGCCCACCGGCCCGACTTCGCGGAGGCTCGCATCAACCGCGCCAACGCGCTGGCGGCCTTGGGCCGGGTGGAAGATGCGGCACGGCTGCGCCGGCAGGCGGTGGCGCTGGACCCCGCCCACCCCGACGCCCTCCACAACGCCGCGGTCAGCGCGCTCGCCGAGGCCGGGCTGGACCGCCCGGTGTCGCACGCCCGGCGGCTGGACCTGCGGCTGGTGGAGCGGGCGCTGCGCGCCCTGACCCACGCTCTGGCCGCCGACCCGCATCACGGGGCGGCAGCGGACGCGCTGGTCGGGGCGGCGCTGGCGCTCGTCCAGGCGGGGCAGGCGCCGGACTGGCTTCTGGACCGAGCCGCCCGCAGCGCCGTCGCGGTCCTGCGCCGGAGTCCGCGCGACACGCGGGCGGCGGCGGCGGTCGCCTACCGCTTCTACCGGCGCGGGCGGACCGATCTCGCCAGCCGCTTCATGCGGCGGTTCTCCCGGCGCTTCACGGCGGCGGAGACCGCGGCGGATTTCGAGCTTCGCCTGTGGTCGATGGTGCGGGCCGGGCGCCGGGCGCTGGACGGTGTGCCGGACGCCGACGCCCTGCCGGACGCCTTCCCCCCGCTGGACCTGCTCGCCGAGCCGCCCGAGGGGACGGGGCCGGTGCTGGCGGTGTCCTGCGACGACGGCTATTACCGGCGCTTCGCCACGGGGCTGCTCGATTCGGTGGAGGCGCGGGCGGGCGGCGGCGTGGCGGTTCATGTCCATGTCGTGAACCCCTCGCCGGAGACGCTGGCCGATCTCGCCCGGCGGGGGGAGCGGCTGCCGCTGGGCATCAGCCGGGAGGAGGTGGACTTCACGGGCTGGGACGATCACCGGCGTACCACCTATTACGCCTGCATCCGCTTCCTGCGCTGGCACCAGCTCATGACCCGCTGGGGGCGGCCCCTGCTGCATCTGGACGCCGACTGCGCTCTGGTCGACGATATCGGCGGGCTGACGGCCCTGCTGGCGGGGGCCGACGCCGGGCTGCTGCGCGACTCCCGCTGGCGCGGCCCGACGCGGGAGATCACCGTCTGCTTCGCGGCCTTCCAGCCGACCCCGAGGGGGCGGGCCTTCCTGGCGCTGACAGCGGCCTACATCGGGGCGTTCCTGCGCGAGGGACGCGGGTTCTGGATGCTGGATCAGGCGGCGCCCTTCGCCGTGCTCGACGCGCTGGAACGGCGGGGGGAAGGGCCGGCGGTGCGCTGGTTCGACGTTCTGGACTTCCCCTGGGTCCGCTTCGTCGGGGCCAAATAACTCAGCAGGGACGCCGGGCGCAGTGCCCCTCGGGGCAGTCGCGGCAGCATTGGGCGCAGACCTCGTCCAGGTCCACGGCGATGCCGTGCCGCTTCAGAACGCCCTGGGCGTAGGCCGTGTAGAGCCGGGCCAGCGCCCGCCGGTTGGCGGCCACCGCCTTGGGAGCCACCGCTTCGGGCACCAGCATCGCACCGATGGCCTGCTCCACATCCTCGATCGCCATGCGGACAGCCGACAGGTTCAGCATTCGGACCCCCTGGGCGTCCTGCCCACGAACAATCTGATATATATGATGTGACGAAAAATTAGTGTTCTAACAACCCCAAATTTTCCACCGGACGGCGTTCTATCCGGATTGTCTAGGTGTCGCGGGCCAGATCGCCCAAGGACTGTGCAAGCGCTCCGGCCAGCGCACGCCCGTCGCAGAGCGGCCCGGCGGCCATGCGCGGGCGCAAGCTGCGGCGCAGGGCCGCCAGACGGGCCGGGTCGGCGGCCCAGCCGGCGGCGAGATCGACATAATGGGCCACGTCGCGGGCGACGCAGCCCTCCACCCCCGCCACGCTCAGAAAAGCCAGCGAATGGCGGCTGGAGAAGGTTTCTCCCGGCAGGGTGATGACCGGAACGCCCATCCACAACGTCTCCAGCGTCGTCGTGCTGCCGGCGAAGGGGAAGGGGTCCAGCGCCACGTCCACGCGGGCGCACCAGCCCATGTGGGTGCGGCTGTCGGTCGCGCCGGCCAGGATCAGCCGTTCCGGCGCGATGCCCGCCGCGGCCAGCCTTTCGCGCCAGCGGGCGGCGGTTTCCGGGCAGGACAGGGCCTTTGTCTTCAGCAATAGGCGCGACTCGGGCAGGCGGGCGAGCAGGGCGGCCCAGCCGGACAGAACCTCGTCCGTCAGCTTGGTCAGGATGTTGAAGACGCCGAAGGTGACGGGCTGGCCGGTCAGGCAGGGCGGCGGACCGGGGTCCGGCGCGTCCGGCGGCGGGTCGTAGGCGATGAAGGCGCCGGGCATGCGCAGGATGCGCTCCGTGTAGAAACGCTCCGCTCCCTCCGGCACATGGTGGGCGTCCGCGACCAGCGCGTCCATGGCGGCGAGCCCGGTGGTCGCCATGTAGCCGGACCACGCCACCTGCACCGGCGCCGGCTTGCGCGCGAAGACGCCCAGCCGCCCGCGGGCGTTGTGCCCGGCGAGGTCGATCAGGGCGTCCAGCCGGTCGTTCCGGATCAGCGTTGCAAGTTCGGCGTCGGTCCGGTCGGCGACCGGCACCCAGCGCCCCGCCGCGGCGCGGAAGCGGTCGGTCAGGTCGTCCGCCTCCATCTGGTTGGCGTAGAGGGTCAGGTCGACGCCGAAGCCGGGCAGGGCCTCCACCGCCCGCACCGCGAACTGGCCCGCCGGATGGCGGCGGAAATCGCCGGACAGAATGCCGACACGAAGCGGGCGTCGCGGCTCCGCCGGCAGGGGAGCGAAGGCCGCCCAGCCGGCGCGCAGCGGCGTGCCATGCACGGCGTCCCAGGCCCGATGCGCCTCCAGCACGCGGGCCAGAGTCACGCCGGGGCGGAACAGCTCCAGATAGGCGAGGTTGGAGCGCACCTCCGCCAGATCGGGCCGCAGCGCCAGCGTGCGGCGGTAACCGGCCTCCGCCCCGTCCAGGTCACCCTGCGTCTGGCGCACCAGCGCGAGGTTCGCGTGGGCCTCCGCCAGATCGGGGCGCAGGGCGGCGGCCCCGGCGTAGGCGCGGGCGGCCTCGGCCAGACGGTTCTGCCGTTGCAGCACGTCGCCCCGGCGCAGCGCGGCCTCCGCGAAGTCCGGACGCACGGATTGGGCGCGGCGGGCGGCCCGTTCCGCGTCGGCGGGGGCGCTCAGGGCCAGCAGGGCGGCGGACAGGTTGGCCAGAGCGGTCGCGTGGTCGGGGCGCAGCGCCAGCGCGCCGTGCAGCGCCCGCCGTGCCTCCGCCGCCCGCCCGCGTTGCAACATCAGCGAGGCGCGGTTGGCGTGCGCCTCCACGAATCCCGGATCGTCGGCCAGCGCGGCGCGGTAGGCCTCGTCCGCCTCCGCAAGCCGTCCCAGCGCCGTCAGCGCGTTGCCCAGGTTGAAGCGCGCCCGCGCGTAGCCGGGGCGCAGCGTGGCGGCCTGCCGGTAGGCGTCCGCCGCCGCCTCCAGCCGGCCCAGCGCGTCCAGCGCGTTGCCGAGGTTGTAATGGGCCTGCGCGAAGGCCGGGCGCAGGCGGATCGCCTCCCGGTGCGCGGCGGCGGCGTCCTCCGCCCGGTTCAGGGCGCGAAGCGCGCTCCCCAGATTGTCGTGGTAGTCGGCTACGGTGCCGTCGGCGCGGATGGCGGCGCGGATGCGCGGTTCGGCCTCCGCCGGGTGGCCGGCCTGGAGATAGGCGACGCCCAGCAGGTGCAGCGCGTCGGCATGGTCGGGCCGCGTGTCCAGCACGGCCTGATAGCCGGCGGCGGCCTGCCCCAGCCGCCCGGCCTGATGGTGGGCCAGCGCCGCGGCCAGCACGTCCTCGATCGTCGCCATGCCCGACTGTCTAGAGCATTCCGCCGCATGGTTGAAGAGGACGGTTGAGGGCGTGCCTCAGCCCATCATGCGCCAGCTTCCGTCCGACTGGCGGCAGGCGGTGCCGTAGCCCTGCTGAAGCTGCCCGCCGACCGCGATGGTCGTCTGGAACTCCCGGCACAGTTCGCCATAGGGGCCGGTGCCGTCGCGGGTGGGGGTGTAGCTGCCCCAGTTGCCGGTCTGCGGGTTGTTCCACTGCACGGTGGCGCCGGTCGGGGCCATGTAGGCCTGCCCCGCCGCCTGCTGCGCGTAGACCATGTCGGCGCGGTCCATCGACTGGCCGGCGGCGTTGCCCAGCGCGGCGCCCAGAAGCGTGCCGACGCCGACCGCCACCAGTTTGCCCGTTCCGCCGCCGAAGCGCGACCCGGCGAGGCCGCCGACCACGCCGCCCAGCAGCGTGCCCGCCGCCGTCTTGTTCCCATAGCCGGGTGCAGAGCCGTAATTGGCCCCGTAACCGGTTCCGTAGCCGCCCCCATACCCGTAACCGGGGCCATAGCCATAGGGGCTTGCGCAACCGGCCAGCAGGCCCACGGACAACACAACCGCAACGATCCCCTTGGCCTTCATGTCAATCCCCACGGAACGGAGTCTGCCGTGATGAACATGGCTGCCCCGCAAACTATTCCGTCCGCGTGGCGGGCCGGGGCCTTTACCCCTATGATGAAACCAAATGGCCGCGGACAAGCGGCCGGCAAGAACCCATCGGGAGGAAAGCATGCTGCCGGAAGCGGACAGCTACGAGGGCCTGCGCGACCGTTTCGCGTGGTCGGTGCCGGAGCGTTACAACATCGGCGTGGACGTCTGCGACAAGTGGGCGGAGCGCGATCCGGACCGCACCGCCCTGATCCACAAGCGCCGCGACGGCGCGGTGGAGACCTACAGCTTCGCCGACATCCGCCGCCTGTCGAACCGCCTCGCCAACGCGCTGGCCGCCCATGGGGTGGCGCGCGGCGACCGGGTGGGCATCCTGCTGCCCCAGGCGCCGGAAACCGCGGTCAGCCACGTCGCCGTCTACAAGATGGGCGGCGTCGCCGTGCCCCTCTTCTCCCTGTTCGGGGTGGAGGCTCTGGAATACCGGCTGGGCAACTGCGGGGCGCGGGCGGTGGTGACCGACGCCGTGGGCGCCGCCAAGATCTCCCAAATCCGCGACCGCCTGCCCGAGCTGAAACTCGTCCTGCGCATCGACGAGGCCGGGGAGGGCGAGTTGGACTGGCACGCGCTGGTCGATGCGGCGTCCGAGGATTTCACGCCCGTGGACACGGCGGCGGACGACCCGGCGGTCATCATCTACACCTCCGGCACCACCGGCCAGCCGAAGGGCGCGCTGCACGCGCACCGGGTGCTGCTCGGCCATCTGCCGGGCGTGGAGATTTCGCACGATCTGTTCCCGCAGCCGGGCGACCGCATCTGGACTCCGGCGGACTGGGCGTGGATCGGCGGCCTGCTCGACGTGCTGATGCCCGCCTGGCACCATGGCGTGACCGTGGTTTCCCACCGTTTCGAGAAGTTCGACGCGGAGGAAGCCTTCCGCCTGATCGCCGAATTCCAGGTGCGCAACGCCTTCCTGCCGCCGACCGCGCTGAAGATGATGCGCGCGGTGAAGGACCCGCAGACACGCTGGGCCTACAAGATGCGCTCCGTCGCCAGCGGCGGCGAGACGCTGGGGGCCGAGCTTCTCGACTGGGGCCGCCAGACCTTCGGGCTGACCATCAACGAGTTCTACGGCCAGACCGAGTGCAACATGATCGTGTCCTCCTGCGCCCGGGTCATGCCGCCCAAGCCCGGCGTCATGGGCCGCCCGGTGCCCGGCCACGACGTGGCGGTGATCGACGGGCAGGGCAACCGTCTTCCTCCCGGTGAGATCGGCCTGATCGCCGTGCACCGCCCGGACCCGGTGATGTTCCTGCAATACTGGAACAACCCGGAGGCCACGGCGGCGAAGTTCATCGGGGATTGGCTGGTCACCGGCGACCAGGGCGAATTGGACGCGGACGGCTACATCCGCTTCGTCGGGCGGGACGACGACGTCATCACGTCCGCGGGCTACCGCATCGGCCCCGGCGAGATCGAGGATTGCCTGATCGGCCATCCCGCCGTCCGCATGGCCGCCGTGGTCGGCGTGCCGGACCCCCTGCGCACGGAGATCGTGAAGGCCTTCATCGTCCTCCAGGACGGCGTGCGCCCCAGCGACGAACTGGCCGCGGACATCCAGGCCCATGTGAAGACCCGCCTCGCCGCCCACGAATACCCGCGCGCGGTGGAGTTCGTGGACAGTCTGCCGATGACGACGACCGGAAAGATCATCCGGCGGGAGTTGCGGGGGCGGGGGTAGGTTTCCCAAACCCCTCTCCCGCCCCGGGAGAGGGAGGGGCCCGCCGCCCTGCGGCGGGAGGGTGAGGGTATGGCCAAGAATGCAGCATTGATCCTCGTGCGACCCTCACCCGGCGCCTTCGGCGCCACCCTCTCCCGGGGCGGGAGAGGGAAGCAAAACAACAAGAAACGAAAACGATCCGAACGATGGTGACGACATCCCTTCTTCTGCTCGCCGCGGCCTTCCTGGCCGGGGCGATGAACGCGGTTGCCGGTGGCGGCAGCTTCCTTACCCTTCCCGCGCTCATCTACGCCGGGGTTCCTCCCGTGGCCGCAAACGCCACGGGCACGGTGGCGCTGCTGCCGGGCTACGCCAGCGGCGTCTACGGCTACCGCAACGACCTGGAGCCGGTGGGCGGGGTCGGGCTGGTCACGCTGTCGGTGATCAGCCTGACCGGCGGGCTGATCGGGGCGGCGTTGCTGCTGGTCACGCCGGACACGGTGTTCCGCAGCATCGTGCCCTGGCTGCTGCTGGTCGCGACGGCGCTGTTCGCCTTCGGCGGCATGCTCGCCGCGCGGCTGCGGGCGGTGGGGCTGCACGGGACGGGGGCGATGCTCGCCACGCTGTTCGCGGTGTCGGTCTATGGCGGCTACTTCAACGGCGGCCTCGGCATCCTTCTGCTCGCGCAGTTGAGCCTGTTCGGGATGACCAACCTGAACGCCATGAACGCGCTGAAGAACCTGTTCTCCGCGGTTCTGACGGCCATTGCCGTGGCCGCCTACGCGGTCGGCGGGGCGGTGGAGTGGTCCCACGCCGCGCTGATGACGGTGGCCGCGGTGGCCGGCGGCTATGCCGGGGCGCGGGTGGGGCGGAAGATTCCCTCGCGCATCCTGCGGGCGGGGATCATCGCCGTGGGCCTGGCGATGAGCGTTCTGTTTTTCCTGAAATGAAAGCCGTTCGGTTCCGGCGGCGCCTGCGCTAAGGTGGCGGCCCTTCCCCAAGGCCGCCACGACGCAAGACCCCGCATGCTGACCGTATCCGACCTCGACCTCTTCTACGGCGACGCCCAGGCGCTCGACGGCGTGTCCATCGCGGTGGGGGAGGGCACGACGACCGCCATCGTCGGGGCCAACGGGGCCGGGAAGACCTCGCTGATCCGCACCATCTCCGGCATCCTGAAGCCCGCCCGCGGCACCATCCGCTTCCGCGGCAAGGACATCGCCGGACTGCCCAGCCACGTCGTCTGCGACCTCGGCATCGGGCAGGTGGCGGAGGGGCGGCAGATCTTCCCCTCGCTCAGCATCCGCGAGAATCTGGAGATGGGCGCCGTCATCCCGCGCGCCCGCGCCGGGGCGAAGGACACGTTCGAGCGCGTGCTGGCCCTCTTCCCCCGCCTGAACGAACGGCTGGAGCAGGCCGCCGGCACCCTGTCGGGCGGCGAGCAGCAGATGCTGGCCATCGGGCGCTGCCTGATGGGCAAGCCCGACCTCATCATGTTCGACGAACCGTCGCTCGGCCTCTCCCCCACCATGGTGCAGGAGCTGTTCCGCACCATCCGCGCGCTGGCCGCCGAAGGCATGACGATCATCCTGGTGGAGCAGAACGTCGCCGCCTCCCTGAAGCTGGCCCAGCGCGCCTACGTGCTGGAGAACGGGCGCGTCGTTCTGGCCGGCACGGGCGAGGAACTGCTCGCCGATCCGGCGGTGAAGCAGGCCTATCTCGGTCTCTGACGGAATCTACCGCGCCAGCAGGTCGTGATGCTCGCGGTGGCGGTGAATCCAGTTCGCGGCGTAGCCGCAGATCGGGACGATGGTCAGCCCCTCGGCGCGGGCGATGGCCATCACCCCTTCCATCAGCCGCCCGGCGGCCCCGGTGCCGCGCAGGGACGGCGGGGCCTCCACATAGGGGATGTGCAGGACGTTGCCGCGGCGGCGGTAGGTCGCGTAAACGGTCTGCCCGTTCACGTCCAGTTCGAACCGGCTCTCGGCCGGGTTGTCGGTCACGGTGTGGCTCATACCCGTTCCAACAGCCGAATCCTCCGGTTGTTCACGGCGCACGGTCATGATCCCGGCGCGCGCGGCGCGCTCCAGCCGCGCAGCACGCTGATCACCCGCAGCAGAAAGGCCGCCGCCGCCCCGGCGATGGCGATGGGCGCCTTCGGCAGGTCCAGCATGGCCCCGGCGATGACGACCAACGCGCCCAGCAGGGCGGCCACCGCGTAGATCTCCTCGCGCAGCACGCGCGGCACCTCGGCCACCAGCACGTCGCGGATCACTCCACCGCCGCAGGCGGTCAGCACGCCCAGAAGCACGGCGGGCACCGGACCCAGCCCGTAGGCCAGCGCCTTGCCGCAGCCGGCCACCGCGAAGATGCCCAGCCCCGCCGCGTCCAGAACCATCACCGGCTTGACCAGCCGGTTGATGAAGGGGTGGAAGAAGAAGGCGAACAGGCCCGAGGCCAGCGCCGCGATCAGATAGCGCTCGTCCTGCATGGTGGCCGGTGGGATCGCTCCGATCAGCAGGTCGCGCAGCACGCCGCCCGCCAGCGCCGTGACCAGCGCCAGCACCAGCACGCCGAAGATGTCCAGACGGTGCCGCACGGCCAGCGTCCCTCCCGTCAGCCCGAAGATGAAGATCCCGGTCAGGTCCATGGCGAGCAGGAGGGGCGATACGTCGGTCGTAATGGCGGTCATGATGGCGGTCGGCGAAGCTGGTTGACGGAAACCGTCATCATAGCCGTTTGTTGCGCGTCAGGGAACAGATAAGCCGCAACGCCAGCAATTGTTGTTTGCGCAAATCGGGGTCACATTCCTCACCAGACGAGGGGCCGGACGGTCCCGCACCGGAACAGGAGGAAGAGCGATGATCACGATCCGTCACCGCGACGAACGGGGCGCCGTCAACATGGGCTGGCTGAACAGCAGGCACAGCTTCTCGTTCGGGCATTACCACGACCCGGCCCACATGGGCTTCCGTGCGCTGCGCGTCATCAACGACGACCGCGTGATCCCCGGCGCCGGCTTCCCCACCCACGGGCACGCCGACATGGAAATCGTGTCCTATGTGCTGGACGGCGCGCTGGAGCACAAGGACACGCTGGGCACCAGCTCCGTCATCCGCCCCGGCGACGTGCAGCGGATGAGCGCCGGGTCGGGCATCCGGCACAGCGAGTACAACGCCTCCAAGGCGGACCCGGTGCACTTCCTCCAGATCTGGATTCTCCCGAACGAGGAGGGGATGGTCCCCGGCTATGAGCAGAAGGCCTTCGACCGGGAGGAGAAGCAGGGGCGCCTGCGTCTCGTCGGTTCCCGGGACGGGCGCGACGGCAGCGTGACCATCCACCAGGACGTGGACCTCTACGCCACGCTCCTGGACGAGGGCGACAGCGTGACCCACAGGCTGCGTCCGGGGCGCCACGCCTGGGTGCAGGTCGCCCGTGGTCAGGTCCGGCTGAACGGCACGGTCCTGAAGGAAGGCGACGGCGCCGCGGTCAGCGGCGTGGACGCGCTGACGCTCGATGGCGTGGTCGGCGCCGAGGTGCTGCTGTTCGATCTGGCCTGACGTTGCGGAAGGCCCTTGCCCCGTCGCGGGGCGGGGGCCTTACATCCCCTGCGGTGCCGCGAGACGGATGCCCATGCGGCGGGCTTCCAGCATGAAGGCGCGGGTCATCTGCACGAGGTCCGTGCGCCAGTAGAGCTGCTCCAGCGGGTTGTCCAGGAAGTCCTCCGGCAGCATGGCGTAGCAATAGGTCTCCACCGTGCGCCGGTCGGGCTGCCAGGGGTCGGCGCCGTCGCGCCAGCCGATGGTCCATCCGGCGTGGCCGGCGCCGATGGCCCAGCGTTCGAAATGGGGGGAAATGGTGGAACTGGCGACCGGATCGGCCACCGGCACCTGATAGATCGCCACGAAGCGGCGGACGTTCAGTTGCAGCCGCATCACCAGCGATTCGTCGAAGGCGTCCACGCGGTAGAGGCAGTCGGACGCCCCCTCCACATGGCTGAAGCGCACCGCGGCCCGCCTTGCGGCCTCCAGCGTCAGGCCGGACGGGCCGTCGGCGAGCGGCGGGGATTCGTAATCCACGGCGCGCAGGGCCTCCACCATGTCGCCGGTCAGGAAAAGGCGGATGCGCTGCTGCGCCTCGTCGATGGTCAGGCGGGTCATCGCGTGGTCGGTGTCCTCTGTTCCCGATGTCAGGACAACAGCCCGGGAACCGCTTTGTTCAGGGCTCGATGTAGCCGAGCACGCGCAGGCGCAGTTCATGCGCCCGCGGATCGCGGTCGAAGAACAGGCCGCCCTTCTGGTGCGAACCGGCGGGCACATAGTCGAACTCCGCCACCGAGGTTTCCAGCGTCTCCGCCCCGGCCATCAGCGCCCCCTCCACCTGCACCTTCGCTCCGGTCGTCCCGCCGTCGTTGCCGACGCGGATGTGGGCGAGCCAGCGCGGGCCGGCGGGAATCACCTCCTCCACCACAGCGGTGATCGCCGGGGCGCCGTCGCCGCGGGTGATCCCTTCATAACCCAGCACACCCACCGACCCCAGGAACAGCAGCAGCCCCAATCCCGACGAGATCCAGGCCAGCCGCGACACCGACGCGCTGCCGTCCTCGTCCCTGGATGCGGTGTAATTCTCCTGGGTCTCGGCCATCGGACTCTCCCGTCACACGATCAGTCGGGCGGTGGCGGCGCCCAGCGCGCTGGGGAAGCCCAGCACCACCGTGGCGGTCACCAACTCCATCATCGACAGGCCGGCGGTCCGCTCGAAGGTCCACAGAAGATAAAGGCTGATCAGCAGGGCGATGCCGTAGCCGGCCACGGAAAAACGCAGAAAGACGGCCAGGAACCCGTCGTCCCCGGCGCTCTCCTGCCCGGCGAACCCGACCGTGTAGACGAAGACGTGCAGCAACCCCAGCGACAGCACCGCCAGCGCCACCGCGTGCCAGGGCGACATCTTGTAGGAGATCAGGATCATCTCCTCCGTCGGGGCGACGTTGAAGCCGACGAACAGCGCCCCCACCCCCATCAGGAACAGCTCCCCGGGGTAGCTGGTGCGGATGCGCCGTTCCTTGTCGGCGTCGTCCTGCTGGCCGAGCTGCTTGCGCGCCAGCATGGCGCCGATGCTGGCCGGCACGGACTGGAGCGCGATCTTGCCGACGATCTCCGGCAGCGGCTGGTCCAGACGCACGATGGCGAAGACGGTCAGCAGCGCCGCCGACATCAGGAAGCCGACGGCGAAGGCCGACAGCGCGTCGATCAGGTCGTCCTGCCAGCAGAAGGTCTCCTCGAATCCCGCGAAATAGGACAGGCCGAACAGGACCGGCAGGGTCACCAGCATGAACAGGGCCAGCCGGAACCGGTCCATGTAGAAGCCGAGTTCCCACATCTCCATGGTCATCAGCAGGGGCAGGGCGAAGATGACCGCCCCCGCCGCCGCGCGGGCCAGCGCGCGGGCGAAATGCGTCTCGTCGTGCAGAAGGGTGCGTTGGCGGGTGATGTCCATGGCGCATGAATGCGCGAGCGGAGCGGTTGGTTCCGGCGGTACCACGGCAGTCATCCAAAGGACGATTTTCCGCTTGACCTTCCAATCGTTGGAAGGCGGAGGCTGATGCGAGACCACCCCTTTGGACAGGAGTTCGTCATGGTTGCGTTCAAGGTTCCCGGCATGACCTGCGGCGGCTGCGCCGCGTCGGTCCGCCGCGCGCTCGGTGCCGTCGCCGGGGTCGAGGATGTGCAGATCGATCTGGCGTCGAAGGACGTCCGCGTCGGCGGTGCCGCCGGGGCCGACGCCTTGCGGGCGGCTTTGGAAAAGGCCGGCTTCGAGGCCGAAGGGCTTCCGGTCGCGTAACTGGAATCGGCGCCCTTGACCTTCCAATCATTGGAAGCCCTATCTGAGGGTGCCGTTTGAAGACGAAGAAAGGACGATCATGTCCGCCACCACCACCGATCTCGACATCGGCATTTCCGGCATGACCTGCGCGTCCTGCGTGGGGCGCGTGGAGAAGGCTCTGTCCCGCCTGCCGGGCGTCACCGGCGTTTCGGTCAACCTCGCCACCGAACGGGCGCGGGTCGCCTTCGCGGGCGATCCCGATCCGCGGGCCGTGGCGGAGGCCATCGAGAACGCCGGCTTCGAACCGCAGAAGCAGGAGTTCGACCTGACGGTCGGCGGGATGACCTGCGCCTCCTGCGTCGCGCGCGTCGAAAAGGCGCTGCTGCGCGTTCCGGGGGTGGAGTCCGCCGCCGTGAACCTCGCGACGGAGCGGGCGCACGTCACCGCCTATGCCGGGACGGTGGACGCCGCCCGGCTGGCCGAGGCCGTGGAGATGACCGGCTTCACCGCCGCTCCCGTGACGGATGCGGCCACCCCTTCGGACGAGGAGCCGGCGCAGGGCCGCGACCGGCGGGACCTTCACCATGTTCTGATCGGGGCCGCGCTGTCGGCGCCGCTGGTCGCCGGCATGGCGGGGGATCTGCTGGGGCTGAACCTGATGCTGCCGGCCTGGGCGCAGTTCCTTCTGGCGACGCCGGTGCAGTTCTGGCTGGGCTGGCGTTTCTACCGGGCCGGCTGGATGGCGGCGCGGGCCGGGTCCGGGAACATGGACCTGCTGGTGGCGCTCGGCACCTCGGCGGCCTGGGGTCTCAGCGTCTACATGATGCTGACGGCGCATCCCGGCCATACGCCGCACCTCTATTTCGAGGCGTCGGCGGTGCTCATCACCTTCGTGTTGCTGGGCAAGTGGCTGGAGGCCCGCGCCAAGGGCCGGACGGCGGCGGCGATCCGCGCGCTGATGACTCTGCGTCCCGACACCGCCCGCGTCCGCCGCGACGGCGTGGAGGTGGAACTTCCCATCGCCCAGGTGCGCGTCGGCGACCTCGTGGCGGTCCGCCCCGGCGAGCGCGTTCCGGTGGACGGGCGCGTGGCGGAGGGGACGGGCGGCGTGGATGAATCCATGCTGACCGGCGAGAGCCTGCCGGTGGAGAAGGCGTCGGGCGCCCGCGTCACCGGCGGCTCCATCAACCTGGACGGGCTTCTGCTGGTCGAGACGACGGCGGTGGGCGCGGAAACGATGCTCGCCAAGATCGTCCGCATGGTGGAGGGCGCCCAGGCGTCCAAGGCGCCGATCCAGCGGCTGGTGGACAAGGTGGCCGCGGTCTTCGTGCCGGTGGTGCTGGTCATCGCCGCGGTGACTCTGGCCGGCTGGTGGATCGGGACGGGGAACGTGGAGACGGCGATCATCACGGCGGTGTCGGTCCTGGTCATCGCCTGCCCCTGCGCGCTGGGCCTCGCCACGCCGACCGCGATCATGGTCGGCACCGGGGCGGCGGCGCGCCACGGCATCCTCATCAAGGACGCGGAGGCGCTGGAGCGCGCCCACGCCATCACCGCCGTCGCCTTCGACAAGACCGGCACGCTGACCGAGGGCAAGCCCCGCGTCACCGATCTGGTGCCAATGGATGGCTTCGATGAAGCGGAATTGCTGCGGCTGGCCGCGGCGCTCCAGAGCGGCAGCGAACACCCGCTGGCCCGTGCCGTCCGCGACCGCGCGGCGGAACGCGGGGTTCCGACCACCGCGCCGGAGGGCTTCAAGGCGCTGGCCGGGCGCGGCGTGGCGGCGAGTGTGGAGGGCCGCGCCCTGCTGCTGGGCAGCAGACGGCTGATGGCGGAGAGCGGCCTGACCGACGCGGCGCTGGAGGCGCGGGCGGCGGCGCTGGAATCCACTGGGCGGACCGTGTCCTGGCTGGCAGAAACGGCGCCGGTGCGGCGTGTGCTGGGCCTCGTCGCCTTCGGCGACACCGTGAAGGAAACCGCCCGCGCCGCCGTCCGCTCCCTGAAGGCGCAGGGGGTGGAGACGGTGATGGTCACCGGCGACGGTGCCGGGGCCGCCCGCGCGGTCGCCGCCGAGCTGGGCATCGACCGCGTGTTCGCGGAGGTGCTGCCGGACGGCAAGGCCGGCGTGGTGGCGACCCTGAAGGCGGAGGGCAAGGTGGTCGGCATGGTCGGCGACGGCATCAACGACGCGCCCGCCCTGGCCGCCGCCGACGTCGGAATCGCCATGGCGACCGGGACCGACGTGGCGATGCACACCGCGGGGGTCACGCTGATGCGCGGCGATCCGGCCCTGGTCGCCGGCTCCATCGACGTGTCGCGGCGCACCTACTCCAAGATCCGGCAGGGGCTGTTCTGGGCCTTCATCTACAATCTGGTGGGCATCCCGCTGGCGGCGTCGGGCCTGCTCAGCCCGGTGCTGGCAGGGGCGGCGATGGCGCTGAGTTCGGTCAGCGTCGTCCTGAACGCCCTGTCGCTGCGGGGGTGGAAGCCATGAGCGCGGGCGGCATGACCATCGGGGATGCGGCGAAGGCGTCCGGCGTCAACGCCAAGCTGATCCGCTATTACGAGTCCATCGGCCTGATCCCGGAGGCCGGGCGGACGGCTTCGGGCTACCGCGTCTATTCGTCCAGCGACGTGAACGTCCTGCGCTTCGTCAAGCGGGCGCGGACGCTGGGCTTCAGCATCGAGCGCATCCAGATCCTGGTCGGTCTTTGGCAGGACCGCAGCCGCTCCAGCGCCGAGGTGAAGCGCGTGGCGCTCGACCATGTGGCGGAACTGGAGGCCAAGATCGCCGAACTGCGCGCCATGAGCGACACGCTGAAGCATCTGGCGCACGCCTGCCACGGCGACGAGCGGCCGGACTGCCCGATCCTGCGGGATTTGGAGGAGGGTGGGTGCTGCCACGAGCCCCCTCCCTAACCCTCCCCCGCTTCGCAGGGGAGGGAAGGGGCCCATGCGAAGCATGGGAAGGGTGGGGACAACCGCAACCGACACCTACCCCAACGCTGCCCGCAAACTCGCCTCCAGCGGCCTGACCGTGTAGCCCAGCTCCCGCATCGCCTTGCCGCTGTCGAAGCCGCCACCCCCCAACGCCAGCCGGACGCCGGTGACCGACGCGGTGGGCGGGCGGCGGGTCACATGGTCGGACAGCCATTCCTCCACCCGCGCCGCAGCCAACGCCAGGGCGGGTGGCACGGGATGGCGGCGGATCGGCGGGCGTCCGCACAGCCGGTCGATCCGCTGCGTCAGATCGCCCAGCCCGATGTCCGTGCCCCCCAGGATGTAGCGCTCCCCGATCCGCCCCCGCTCGGCGGCCAGGATCATCCCCTGGGCCACGTCGCGCACATCCACGAGGTTCAGCACGCAATCGAGGATCAGCCGCGGTCCGCCGCGCTGGAACAGGCGGAGCATGGCGTTCGGCGGTGTGGGCAGCCGGTCGCCGGGGCCGATGGGAGCGGTGGGGTTCACCACCACCACCGGCAAGCCCTGCGCGGCGGCGGCCAGCGCGTCCTTCTCCGCCAGATACTTGGACCGGCAATAGGGGCCGGCCAACTCCTCCAGCCCTGGATCGGCGCGCTCGTCGAGCCGTCGGGGCGGCGGGTGGCCGATCATCACGGCTTCCGTCGAGCAATGGACGACGCGCCGCAACCCCGGCGCCCGCGCCGCCGCGTCCAGCAGCACCCGCGTGCCCTGCCGGTTCACCCGGTCGAAGACGGTCGGGTCGCGGTCCCACAGGGTGGCCACGGCGGCGAGGTGATAGACCCGTTCCACCCCCTCCAGCGCCCCGGCCACCGCCGCTTCGTCGAGGATCGACCCGCGCCGGAACTCCACGCCCGGCGGAAGCGTGCCGGGCGGGTCCTGCCGGTCGAAGATGCGCACCCGCTCGCCCCGCGCCGCCAGCGCCGCCACCAGATGCCCGCCGATGAAGCCGCTGCCCCCGGTGACGAGGGCGATCCCCATGCCTTTCACGCCCCGCCCAGGATGCGGTCGGCGTTGCTGTTCAGGTCGCGCGTCAGGGCGGTCAGCCCGCCGCCGCGCAGCGTGTTCTGGAACTCCGACCGCTGGGTGGCGAGCTGGCTGACCGTGCCCTTCGCCAGCACGTCCAGAATGCGCCAGCGGTCCCCCTCCTGACGCAGCAGGTAGCTGAGCCGCACCGGGGCCTTGCCGGCGCGTTGCAGGTCGGTGTCGACCAGCAGCATCCCGCGCGGGGCGGGCCGTTCGCCGACGATCTCGATCCGCTGGCCGTTGTAGCTGTCGAAGCGGTCCACATACTGCGCGGCGCTGCGCCGGGCGAAGGCGTCCAGCGCTTGCCGCTTCTCCGGTTCCGACGCCCGGTCGAAATGGGGGGCCGCGGCGACGCGGAGCGCCGCTTCCAGATCGAAGGTGTCCAGCATCACCGGCAGGAAGCGTTGCAGCCGCGCCTGGGCCGGTTCGTGCCCCGCCGCACTCCGCATCAGGGACAGGATCGCGTCGTTCAGCCGGGCCACCGTGGCGCGCGCGCCCGGCGTGTTGCCGGCTTCCTGCGCCACGGCGGGGACCGGCAGCAGGCCCGCCATGAGCACGGCCAGCGCGAGCGCGGCGCGCATCCAGCTTCGGCGAGAGGAGGAACCAGTCATCGCGGTGCGTCCTGTCCTGTTCCGGCAAGCGGCTTAGAAAATCTGCCTGTAAAATCTGCCCGTTCGGGGCAAGCGGATTCAACCGTCCGTGTGGGATGTAACAGCGCCCGGCCCGGTCTATCCTCCTGCGCGGCGGCGTCGAAGGGAGGTGTCCGGATGGGTGGACAGGCGAAGGGGCAACGCGGATGGGCGCCGGTTCCGGACCATCCGCTCTACGGCTGCGACGCCGTGACCCTGCTGACCGTTCTGGCGCGCAACGGCGGGCCGCGGGGGCGCGGCTGGCCCACGGCGCTGGTGGCGCTGGCCTCGGCCATCGGGCGGGCGCCCTTCTCGCTGGCGGAGGCCGGGTGGGTTGCGGCGCGGCGACGCAAGCGCGCCGGCCTGCCGCCGCCGCTCTTCATCCTGGGCCATTGGCGCAGCGGCACCACCCATCTCTACAACGTGCTGAGCCGCGACCCGCAATTCGGCATCATCGACCCCTTCGCGGTCGGGCTTCCCTGGGACATGCTGGGGCTGGGCTCCGTCCTGCGGCCCCTGCTGGCCCGCGCCCTGCCGGAGCGGCGCTACATCGACAATGTGCCGGTGAAGGCCGACAGCCCGCAGGAGGACGAGATCGCGCTGGCGAACATGTCGCCGATCTCCTTCTATCATGGGCTCTATTTCCCGGAGCGGTTCGACGAGAACCTGCGGCGCGGCCTCTACTTCGACGGCTGCACGGAGGCCGAGCGGGAGGGCTGGAAGCGGCGGTTCCTCTATTTTCTGGAAAAGGTGTCCATCGCCCAGGGCGGACGCTGCATCCTTCTGAAGAATCCGGTCTACAGCGCGCGGGTCGCCATGATGCGGGAGATCTGGCCCGACGCGCGCTTCATCCACATCCACCGCGACCCGCGGGCGGTGTTCGTGTCCACGGTGGGGTTCTACCGGACGCTGCTGGCCCGTCTGGCGCTCCAGCCCCACGAGCACATCGACGTGGAGCGGGTGGTGCTGGACCATTACCCGCGCATCATGCAGGCGCTGATCGACGACACGGCGGACCTGCCGCCGCACCGCTTCGCCGAAGTGCCCTTCGAACGGTTCGAGCAGGCGCCTCTGGAGGAGGTGGAGCGGCTCTACCATACGCTGGGCCTGCCGGGGTACGAGGCCGCGCGCCCGAAGTTCGAGGCGTATCTGGGGGCGGTGAGCGATTACGCGAAGAACCGCCATCGTTTGTCGGAGGAGGGGCGGGAGCGGGTGGACCGCGAATGGGCGCCCTTCGTCGCGCGCTGGGGGGCCGGTGTGGCGTGAGGGCCTTTGCCCCCTCCCTAACCCTCCCCCGCCTGCGGCGAGGGAGGGGATTTTTCGCGGAGCGGCGGCAGTCCCCTCTCCCGCGAAAGCGGGGGAGGGTTAGGGAGGGGGCAACCGCCTTTCTCCTCCTCACCCTCCTCACCCACCCCGCCCAATCCACCTGCCGCACCGTCTCCGTCACCGCCGCCGGCGCCCCCGTCACCGGCATCGAAGACATGGCGCTGGACGCCGAACGCGGCCGGGCGGTGCTGTCCGCCTACGACCGCCGGGCCGGAACCACGGGCGGGCTGTATCTGCTGGACCTGGACTCCCTCGTGGACTCCCTCGACGCCCCGACGGTCGCGGCCATCCCGCTCGTCACCGGCCTGCGCCCGGCGGGCATCGACCTGCGGGTGGAGCCGGACGGGTCGCGGTCCCTGCTCGCCATCAGCCGCCATGAGGACGGGTCGGCCACCGTGGAGCGCTACCGCCTGGATGGCACCGCCCTGACGCACCAAGGCACCACCGCCAGCCCCTTGCTCTGCCGGGCCAATGATGTGGCGTTCCTGGACGGAAACCGTTTCCTCTTCACCAGCAGCCACGGCGGTTGCGGCTGGGGTGCCGTGATCGGTGACAACGTCTTCGGCGGGCGGAACGGCTTCGTCGGGCTGGTGGAGGAGAACGGCGCGCGCGTGCTGATCGGCGGGATCGGCTTCGCCAACGGCCTGCTGCCCGACCCGGCGCAGGACCGGCTGACCGTTGCCGCCACGCGGGAGGAGGCGCTGCTCGTCCACCGCCTGTCCGACCCGCAGGCGCCGCCGCGGCGAATCCCCGTACCCGGCGGACCGGACAACCTGACGATGGCGCCGGACGGGCGCCTGCTGATGGCGCTGCATCCCGCGCCCTTCCGGCTGGCGCTGCACCGTTACGGCTGGCCCGGCGGGGCGGTGGCACCCAGCCGCGTCGCGGCGCTCGGCCCCGGCGGCATCGAGATCCTGGTGGACGAGGACGGACGGCGCTTTCCCGCCGCGACGGTCGCCCTGTCCTGGGACGGGCGGCTGGTCGCCGGATCGGTCACCGCGCCGGGACTGCTGGTCTGCGGCGAAGCCTCAGCCGGTGCCACAGGATCATCAGTGCGGGCAGAACCACCAGCGACGAGATGACCGTGTAGGTGATGGAGACGGCCAGCAGCACCCCCATGCTGGACAGGCCGCGATGGCTGGAAAGCGCCAGCGTGGCGAAGGCGGTGCTGGTGGTCAGCGTGCTGACCAGGACGGCGCGCGGCGTGCTGGTCACCAGAAGCTCGATGCCGAAGGCGCTGTCCGACGCCCCCTGCCGCACCAGATCCTGCCCGCGCGCGACCATGTGGATGCTGCTCGACACGCCAAGCGCGAACAGCAGCGGAATGACGATCACGTTGGCGAAGTTGAAGGGGATGTTCAGAAGCCCGGCGGTCGCCATGGTCCACAGGGCGGCCAGGATCAGCGGCGCCAGGATCAGCACCATCCCAGTCACCGACCGCTGCACGGCGACCAGCAACAGCACCATCAGCACGAGCGTCAGCGCCGTCGCTTCCAGGAAGGAGGAGCCGACGACGCGCGCGGCCTCCGTCACGGTCACCGGCGCGCCGGTGGCGTTGAGGGCCACGGCCAGCACGGCGTCGGCGAAATCGGCCATCGCGCGGCTGTCGGAAATGTCGTGCGTCGGCAGGACCTCGACGCGGGCGCGCCCGTCCGCGGCGATCCAGCGGGCCTTCAGGCCGTCCGGCACGTCGGCGGCGGTCACCGGCTGCTCCACCGCCATGCCCTCCCGCAGCCGGTCGAGCAGCGGCGGGACACCCCCGGTCAGCGCCCCGTCGAGCGTGGCGAGCTGCGCCGGCTGGATGCGGGCCAGCGCCCCGGCGAAGCGCTCCACCGCGGCGCGGAGGTCGGGCGGGCCGTCTCCCTTCTCCGAGAGATAGCCTCCCAGCACCGTCTTCAGCATGGCGAAGGCCCGCTCCCGCCCATCCCGGTCCAGCGCCGCCGGTGTCGCGGGCGCGGTCAGGCTGGGGCCGAGCAACAGCTCCATGTCCGCCAGGATCGGAAGCTTGGCCTCCTGGTCCTTCGGGATGAAGCTGGCGAAGGTGCGCACGCCGCCCGACTCGGGAAGGGGGCGCAGCCGATCGGCCAAAGCCTGCGCCTCCTCCAGACCGGGCGTCAGGATGTTGACGGAATAGGGGGAGGTGCGCGGGGTGGCGGCCAGATCGCGGTAGGTGGCGACGGCCTCCGTCCGCTCGTCCTGGAGGTTCAGCGGGTTGACGTCCAACCGCACCAGGGGCAGCGCCGCCACGGACAGGATGGCGCTGGCCCCGGCCAGGGCCAGGATGGAGCGGTGTCGGCGGGTGACCCAGCCGGCGAAACCGCGGTCCTCCCGCTCCGGCGGGGCGACGCCGGGACCGGGGCGCAGCAGGACGATCAGGGCGGGGAGGAGCGTCAGGCTGATGAGCAGGGCCACCACCATGCCGACGGCGGAGATGATGCCGAACTCGGCCAGCCCCAGATAGGCGGTCGGCACGAAGGACAGGAAGCCGATGATGGCGCACAGGGTGCTGAGCACCAGAGCCGGCCCCACCGCCTTCACCGCTTCGATGGCGGCGGCCAGCGGCGGCAGGCCGCGGCGCAGCTCCTCTTGATAGCGCAGACCGAGATGCCCGCCGTAATCGTCGCCCAACCCGAAGAACATCACCGCGCAGGTGACGGAGATCAGGTTCAGCCGCCCCACCGTCAGCGCCGCCGCTCCGGCGCTCAGCGTCAGGCCGAGCAGCAGGACCAGCATGATGCAGGCGATCAGCCGCCCCGACCGCATCCCGGCGATCAGCACCGCCGACACCAGCACGAAGGACAGGATGGTGGCGAGGCCGGCGCTGTTGGCGACCGTGTCCAGCTCCGTCTGGCGCAGCGGCACGGCGCCGGTAACGCGCATCTCCACCCCCCGCCCTACCGGCTCCGCCTGGACGGCGGCGATGGCCTCCCGCACGGCGGTCACGGCGGGCCGTCCCCGCCCGAAGGACGTGTTGTCCAGCACGGGCCGGGCGAGCACGAAGCGGCGATTCGCCGCCCGGTCCTCCTCCTCCGTGGTCTGGACCATGCCGGTCCAGGACAGCGGCACCGGACGGCCATCGGCAACCGTCGCGGTGCTGACCGCCAGCCGGTCGAACAGCTCGACGGGAGAGGCCGGCGCCCCCTCGTCCGCGTGGGTCAGAATCAGATCCAGCAGATCGGCCAATCCCTGAAGGTTCGGCGCGGCGTTCAGCGCGCCAAGCGCCGCCTGCGCCCCGGCCAGCCGGGTGGCGAGGTCCTGCAATTTTTCCGTGTCGAGAAACAGCAGGCCGTACCGGTGAAAGTACGGGTCGGCGGACGGCACCTCCACCGACGTCAGCACGTCGGTACGGGCGGACATACGCTCCGCCAGACGTACGGCGGCGGCGTCCGACTGGTCGGGGGAGGGGCTGTCGACCACCACGACGATCTGGTCGTCGGCGAAAGGAAAAGCCTGCCGGTACTCCTCCGTGTGCTGGCGGAAGGCGGTCTGCGGCGAAATCATGTCCGCCGTGCTGGTGCTCATCGTCAGATTCTCGGCGGAATACCAGCCGGCCAGCACGGACAGCAGAACGCCGATGGCGAGCGTCATCCCCGGCCAACGGCAGGACAGGGCGCCCAGGCCCCCGATCATGGCGCGACCGACGTCCGCCATCCGGTCCAGGACGCCTTCCCCATGCTTCACGCCGTACGTCTCCCTTTTCAGCAGGCGCAGTCTGCCAGGACAACCTGTGGCACCCAACGTACTCTACTGTATGTTACTTCCAACCAGTGGGCGAAGCACGGCACCACGATACCCTGATACCTCCGTTCCGGAGGATGGACCCCGATACCTCCGTCCCGGAGGAGGAAGGGCAAAGCGGGAGCGCCGATGCACGACCACAACGCAAGCACGACCTTGCGGGTCCGGAAGACGGGGCCTTCGGCAAGGACGGTGGACGACGCCGTGACCGATGCCACGGACGCCCTGATCCGCCGCCAGCAGGCCGACGGCCACTGGGTTTTCGAACTGGAGGCCGACGCCACCATCCCGTCCGAATATCTGCTGCTGCACCACATCCTGGACGAGATCGACCCGGAACTTGAAGCCGGGCTGGCGGCCTTCATCCGCGGGCGGCAGGGCAGGGACGGTGGATGGCCGCTGTTCTTCGGCGGCGCCATGGACATCAGTTGCAGCGTGAAGGCCTACTTCGCGCTCAAGGCGGCGGGCGACAGTCCGGACGCGCCGCACATGCGCCGCGCCCGCGAGGCGATCCTGGCGCGCGGCGGGGCGGCCCGCTGCAACGTCTTCACCCGCATCCTGCTGGCGCAGTTCGGCCAGATCCCCTGGCGGGCGGTGCCGGCCATGCCGGTGGAGATCATGAATCTTCCGCCCTGGTCGCCCTTCCACATCTCCCGCATCTCCTACTGGTCGCGGACGGTGGTGGTGCCGCTTCTGGTCGTCATGGCGCACCGGCTCCAGGCCCGCAACCCGCGCGGCATCGGCATCGCCGAGCTGTTCACCGAGCCGCCGGAGCGGGTGCGCAACTGGCACAGCAACAACAGCCGCGGCGGCTGGGCCACACTGTTCCGGGCGCTGGACGCCGCCCTGCACGCGGTGGAGCCGCGCCTGCCCGCCAACGGGCGGCAATCGGCCATCGACCGCGCCGTGCGCTTCGTGACCGAGCGGCTGAACGGGGAGGACGGTCTGGGCGCCATCTTCCCGGCGATGGTCAACGCGGTCCTGATGTTCCACTGTCTGGGCCACCCGCCGGACCATCCCGACGCGGCCACCGCGCGCCGCGCGTTGCGCGGGCTGATGGTGCGGCAGCCGGGGCGGGTCTATTGCCAGCCCTGCCTGTCGCCGGTCTGGGACACGGCGATCATCTGCAACGCGTTGCTGGAAACCGGCAGCCCGCTGGCCCGCGCGGCGGCGCGGCGGGGCGCGGACTGGCTGGTCGCGCGCCAGATTCTCGATGTGGACGGCGACTGGGCGTGGCAGCGTCCCGGTCTGGCGCCGGGCGGCTGGGCCTTCCAGTACAACAACGCCCATTATCCGGACACCGACGACACCGCCATGGTGGTGATGGCCCTGCAAAGGCTGGACACCGACCGCTACGGCGAGCCGATCCGCCGCGCGCGGGACTGGATCGTCGGCATGCAGAGCCGCAACGGCGGCTGGGGCGCCTTCGACGCGGAGAATCAGCACGACTTCCTGAACCACATTCCCTTCGCCGACCATGGCGCCCTGCTCGACCCGCCGACGTCCGACGTGACGGCGCGCTGCGTCATGATGCTGGCCCGGCTGGGAGAGGGGCGCGACACCGTGCCGACCCGCCGCGGCCTGACCTTCCTGGAGCGGGAGCAGGAGAGCGACGGCTCCTGGTTCGGGCGCTGGGGCACCAACTACGTCTACGGCACCTGGTCGGCGCTGGAGGCGCTGAACGCCGCCGGGGTGCCGCACGCCGCGTCGAGCGTCCAGCGCGCCGCGCAATGGCTTCTGGCGCACCAGCGTCCGGACGGCGGTTGGGGCGAGGACGGCGCCACCTATTGGGCGGAAAATCCGCGGGGGGAGGGGCCGGTCTCCACCCCCTCGCAGACCGCCTGGGCGCTGCTCGGGCTGATGGCGGCGGGCAAGGGCAACCACCCGGCGGTCGCCCGCGGCGTCGAGTATCTGCTGGCCGCCCGCGATGCCGAGGGGCTGTGGACCGAGGAGCCCTTCACCGCTGTGGGCTTCCCGCGCGTCTTCTACCTCAAGTACCATGGCTACGCGGCGAGCTTTCCGCTGTGGGCGCTGGCCCGCTACCGGGCGCTGCGGGCATGAGGGCCGGCGTGGCGGTTCTCGCCGCGGCGCTGGTCGTGACCGTCCAGGGGGTTCGCAACGGCGAGGGCCGGGTCGCCCTCGCCGTCTGCGAGGAGTCCGCCTACCCGGCGGGGCAATGCGCGTTTCGTGTCACGGTCCCGGCGGCGCAAGGGGCGGTGCGCATCGCCGTCCCGGACGTGCCGCCGGGCACCTACGCGCTGCGCGCCTACCATGACGAGAACGGCAACGGCCAGTTGGACCGCAACGCGCTGGGCATCCCGGAGGAGGGGTTCGGCTTCGGCAACGACGCCCCGGTGCTCATGGGGCCGCCCGGATTCCGCGACGCCGCCGTGACGGTGGGGAGGACCGGTTTGGAGACCGTGTTGACGCTGCGTTACTGGATATCACGGTAGGGAGACGCGATGGCCGCGGCGATCCTCACCGGCATGGCGCTGGAAGCGCGTCTGGCCCGCCGCACCGGACGGCCCGTCGCCTGCGCCACGGGGCACGCCGCCGCCGCGGAGGCGGCGCGGCGCCTTCTGGAGGGCGGGGCCGGCGGGATCGTCAGCTTCGGGGTCGCGGGCGGTCTCGCGCCCGATCTGAAGCCTGGATCGCTGATCGTGGCGACCGCCGTCATCGACGAAGAGGGAACCGTCTACGGGGCATGCCGCCGCTGGCACCGCCACCTGCGCCACGCCCTTCCGCAGGCCCGCCCCGCCGTGGTGGCCGGCGCGCTCGTGCCCGCGGCAAGCCGGGACGACAAGGCGCGTCTGCGCGCATGCACGGGTGCCGTGGCGGTCGATCTGGAGAGTCTCGCGGTGGCGCGGGTCTGCCGCGCCTGGGGGCGGCCCTTCGCCGTGCTGCGCGCCGTCGCCGATCCGGAATGGCGGGCGCTGCCGGCGGCGGCGCTGGCCGGGCTGGACGGGGACGGGCGCATGTCCCCCGGCGCGGTGCTGGCACGGCTTGCCGCCGACCCCCGCCAAGTCGTGGCGCTGGGCCGGCTGGCCTGGGACCTCGGCTGCGCGCTGGCCGCGCTCCGCAAGGCCGCCGATGCCTTTCCGGGGGAGCTACTCGGCGGCGGTCCGATTGGCGGCGGTCCGATTGGCGGTGGTCCGCTCGGCCTCGATCCGGCGCAGCGTGTCCGCGACGTGGCGTGAGAAGACCTCCTCCGCCGGGCGCTGGCGGTCCAGCGGGATCTCCGGCGCCATCGGCCCCTCCGTGCGTGGCCCGCGCAGGCTGACCGCCAGGGCGGACAGCGGGTTGCGCAGCGTGTCCTCCACCGCGGTCGGCTCATAACCGCTGTGGACCATGCAGTCGGCGCATTTCTCGTAGTTGCCGGTTCCGTAGGCGTCCCAGTCCGTCTCCTCCATCAGCGCCTTGAAGGTCGGGGCGTAGCCCTCCCCCAGCAGGTAGCAGGGGCGCTGCCAGCCGAAGACGTTGCGCGTCGGGTTGCCCCAGGGCGCGCAGCGGTAGGTCCGGTTGCCGGCCAGGAAATCCAGGAACAGGGACGACTGCGAGAAGCGCCATTTCCGGCCGCGGCCCCGCCGGAAGACGTCGCGGAACAGATCCTTCGTCTTGCGGCGGTTCAGGAAATGCTCCTGGTCCGGCGCGCGCTCGTAGGCGTAGCCGGGGGATACGGTGATGGCGTCGATCCCGGCGGCCATGGCCTCGTCGAAGAAGGCGGCGACCGTCTCCGGCTCCGCGCCGTCGAACAGGGTGCAATTGATGTTGACTCGGAATCCGCGCGCCTTGGCCGCCCGGATCGCGGCGACGGCACGGTCGTAGACGCCCGGCTGGCAGACCGCCCTGTCATGCTCCTCCCGCCCGCCGTCCAGATGGACCGACCATGTGAAGAAGGGGCTGGGGGTGAAGCGGTCCAGCCGCTTCTCCATCAGCAGGGCGTTGGTGCAGAGGTAGACGAACTTGCGCCGCGCCACGATCCCGGCGGCGATCGTGTGAATCTCCGGGTGCAGCAGCGGCTCACCCCCGGCGATGGAAACCACCGGGGCGCCGCATTCGTCCACAGCACCCAAGGACTCCTCGACCGACAGGCGGCGGCGCAGGATGGGGTCGGGATAGTCGATCTTGCCGCAGCCCGCGCAGGCGAGGTTGCAGCGGAACAACGGCTCCAGCATCAGCACCAGCGGGAAGCGCCGGTTGCCGCCGAGGCGCTGGCGCAGCACGTAGGCGCCGACCAGCGCCGCCTGGATCGGAGGAACGGCCATGGTTACGCCTTTACCTCCCCATAGTGGATCGCCGCCATGCGCTTATCCCTGAAATTGCGTCACGCCCCAGTTTGGAGCGTCGGGAGATGTTTGGCAGGTAGGTTACCGTATGATACTTGCCCGACTCTGGTATGGACCGGCTCCGCCTTTCATCCTTCAAAAGCCGCAAAACCACGGCGCCCAATACAACGGCGCCCAATACAACGGCGCCCAGGATCGCCGTGGGGAATGACGGCCCATGAAGGGGAGAGGCACCGGTCATGAAGAACAAGCCCCCGGCCAGCAAGACACCTCTCCTCGACCGGGTGCGCACCCCCGTCGATCTGCGTCGGCTGAAGCCGGGCCAATTGCGCCAACTGGCGGACGAGCTGCGCACCGAGACCATCAGCGCGGTGTCGGTGACCGGCGGGCATCTGGGCGCCGGGCTGGGGGTGGTCGAACTGACCGTCGCCCTGCACTACGTCTTCGACACGCCCACGGACCGGCTGATCTGGGACGTCGGGCACCAGTGCTATCCGCACAAGATCCTGACCGGTCGCCGCGACCGCATCCGTACGCTCCGTACCGGTGGCGGATTGAGCGGGTTCACGAGACGTACGGAGAGCGCGTACGACCCCTTCGGCGCGGCGCACAGCTCCACCGCCATGTCGGCGGGACTGGGCATGGCGGTGGCGCGCGACCGGCTGGGCCGCCGCAACCATGTCGTCGCGGTGGTCGGCGACGGCGCCATGAGCGCCGGCATGGCCTATGAGGCGATGAACAACATCGGCTCCGGCGGCAGCCGCATGATCGTGGTGCTGAACGACAACAACATGTCCATCGCGCCGCCCGTGGGCGCCCTGTCCGCCTATCTGTCGCGGCTGATCTCCTCCAAGCCCTTCCTCACCCTGCGGCATTTCGCGGAGGATCTGGCCGGGCACATGCCGCGCCCGCTGCGCACGGCGGCGCGCCGGGCGGAGGAGTACGCCCGCGGCATGGTCACCGGCGGCACGCTGTTCGAGGAGCTGGGCTTCTACTACATCGGCCCGATCGACGGGCACAATCTGGACCATCTGCTGCCCGTCCTCCAGAACGTGCGCGACGCCGACGACGACAAGCCGGTGCTGATCCATGTCGTCACCAAGAAAGGCAAGGGCTACGGCCCCGCCGAGGCGTCCGCCGACAAGCTGCACGCGGTCGCCAAGTTCGACGTGGTCACCGGCACCCAGGCCAAGCCCAAGTCCAACGCCCCGACCTACACCCGCGTTTTCGCCAACGCCCTGATCGCCGAGGCCGAGCGCGACCCGGCCATCCTCGGCATCACCGCCGCCATGCCCTCGGGCACCGGGCTCGACCTGTTCGCCCAGCGCTTCCCGTCCCGCTGCTTCGACGTCGGCATCGCCGAGCAGCACGCCGTGACCTTCGCCGCCGGGCTGGCGACGGAGGGCTTCAAGCCCTTCTGCGCGATCTACTCGACCTTCCTGCAGCGCGCCTACGACCAGCTCGTCCACGACGTGGTGCTGCAGCGCCTGCCGGTGCGCTTCGCGCTCGACCGCGCCGGTCTGGTCGGGGCGGACGGGGCGACCCACGCCGGGGCCTTCGACGTGGCCTATCTGGGCTGCCTGCCCGACATCGTGCTGATGGCCGCGGCGGACGAGCTGGAGCTGATGCACATGGTGGCGACCAGCGCCGCCATCGACGACCGCGCCTCGGCGCTGCGCTACCCGCGCGGCGAGGGGGTGGGGCTGGAATTGCCGGAGCGCGGCGCGGTGCTGCCCATCGGCAAGGGGCGCATCGTCCAGGAAGGCACCAAGGTGGCGATCCTCAGCTACGGCACGCGTCTGGGCGAGGCGCGCAAGGCGGCGGCGGAGCTGGGGGCACGGGGCCTGTCGACGACGGTGGCCGACGCCCGCTTCGCCAAGCCGCTGGACGAGGAGCTGGTGCGCCGGCTGGCGCTGGAGCACGAGGTGCTGATCACCATCGAGGAGGGCTCGGTCGGCGGCTTCGGCAGCTTCGTGCTTCAGTATCTCGCGATGGCCGGGCTGCTGGATGGCAATCTTCTTGGGGGCGGGCTGAAGATCCGCCCGATGGTCCTGCCCGACCGCTTCCTCGACCACGACAGCCCGGCCAAGCAGTACGAGGAGGCCGGTCTGGCCGCCCGCCACATCGTCGCCACGGCGCTGGGCGCGCTCGGCAGCCGCAAAGGGCGGATCGCGACATCGGGGTGATGGGCGGGCTGATCAGCGCGCCGCCGCGTTGCGCTTGCCACGGGGGGCCTTGGCCGGTTTGACGGGCTTGGCGAGGTGCTTGAGTTCCTCGTACCGGGCCAGGAAGAGCGTGTAGGCCCGGTCGGGGCCGACCGGCACGATCCGGTCCGGGTTCGGTTCCGGCAGATGCCCCCAATCCATCCAGGCCGGGGGCAGGAGATCGCGCAACTCCGTCGCCATGCAGACGAGGTCGGCCTGCTTGATGGCCGGCACCTCGTCATCGAAGCCGAACCAGCGGCGCAGCGCGTCCTTGACCGGATGCAGCCGTTGTTTGACGTAATCGCGGTCCAGCATCACCTTGACCGGCGACGGCCAATCGCCGAGGAACTCTTCGCAGTCGTGCATCAGGGCCGAATAAGCCAGGGACGGCGGCACCAGATGCGAGACCATCACCGAATGCTCGGCCACGGAATACCAGGGACGGGCCGCACCGCCCCAACGCGGCTGCGACGACAGGCACTGGGCGATGTCCTCGATCGGCATGCCCGTGGCGTCCGGCGTCAGCAGGTCGAGGACGAAGCCGGACGGCATCAGGATGGCCGTACGCCCGTCCGGCTTGTTCAGAAGGTCGAGTTGCATCGGTGGTCGCTTTTCCAAAATCGCAGGCCGGGTGCTGGGCCGTTTCCAGGTTCGACCCCAGGCCATTCGACAGGCCGTTCGACCAAATCCGGTTTAGCAGATCGCGCGCGCTCCCGACAACGGACCCCCGCGCGAAACCATCGCCGACGCGGGGTGCCTACGGATGGATGTGGGTTGCGGTTCGACTCCCGCGCGCATTCGTGGTAGGCTTCCTTCCTCCTGACCGGAACCGTGCGATGGCAGGATAAGGACAGGGCAGGTCATGGACAAATCCGATCTCATCCTCGCGGCCATCGAACAGTTGGGCCGGAACCTCGACGCGAAGATCGAGGGAGTCCGTGCCGAGCTGAAAGGCGACATTGCCCAGGTCAACGCCGGCCTCGCCCGTCTTGAGACCGAGGTGAAGACGGAGAACCGCGTCATTCATGCCCGGCTGGACGAGCAGAGGCAAACGGTCAACGCCCTGATTCCGCAGCGCATCGCCGCCGTCGGGCGGACCGACGCCGCGGAATAGACGCCGCGGGCTCCCCATAGAAGGTTGTGAAAGTTACAATTCAGGCATCATTTCGGGGGTTTTCCGACCGTTCCCGCCGATGTAACGTGCATTGATGTGCGATCGATGCAACGACACGGATATGGGTGGGCCGCGCCGATGCTGACCGAAAATGTGAAGGACGGGCTACTTGGCCGCAGCATCAACGATCTGCGCGTTCTGCTGATCGAGGACGACGACTTCACGCGCCGGCTGATGAGCCGCCTGCTCCATGACCTGAAGGTCCGCCATGTGTGGGAGGCGGCGGACGGCATGGCCGCCCTGGGCATCCTGCGCGATCATGCGGAGGATGTGGACCTCGCCATCTGCGATTTGGAAATGCCGCGGATGAGCGGGTTGGACCTCCTGCACGCCCTGCGGACGGCCACCGGCAACCCGCTGGCCGACCTACCCGTGATCGTGCTGACCGCCCATCGCGAGGCCGACACGGTCAAGCGGGCAATCGCCTACGGCATTTCCGGCTATCTGGTGAAGCCTGTGTCGAAGGTCGATCTGGTGAAGCGGCTGACCTTCATTCTTCAGAAAGGCCGCTGACGGGACAGCCGCGTCCACCGAAATTGATCCATCCGGCGCGGTCGGGCGTTGCAGGTTCGGTCGCGAGAGCGCACCTTCCTTCCGAACGCACCATGTGATTGGAGATGCCGCGCCATGCCGGTGGCCGTCCGGCCCGGACCGGGCCCGATACGGATCGCCTCGAACCCCATCGCGGACCGCCGCGAGGAGTTGGCGGGCGCCATCGTGGCGATCCAGTTCGAACGCTGGCCGGCGCTGTACGCCCGCTACGGAGAGGCGGGGCGGTCCCGTTGCGTCGAGGATGTCGGCTTCCACCTGCTCTATCTGGCGGAGGCGGTGGCGACGGGCAGCCCCGCCCTGTTCCGCGAGTATGTGGCCTGGGTCAAGATCCTCTTCGCCGGCATCGGCATCCCCGACGAAGAGCTGGGCGAAAGCCTGGAGATCCTGCGCGACGTGGTGGCCTCGCGGACCGATCCCGCCACGGCGGAGCGCGTGCGCGCCTGCGTGGGGGAGGCGCTGGCCGCTCTGCCCGGCCTGCCGCGGGATGTGCCTCCCTTCGTCCGGACGGACGCGCCGCACGGCGCGCTGGCACGGTCCTACATCGACGCGCTTCTGGCCGGGGACCGGCGCCGCGCGGCGGCTCTGGTGATGGAGAGCGCCGCCGCCGGGACGCAGGTGTCCGACCTCTATCTGCACGTCTTCCAGCCGGCCTTGCGCGAGATCGGGCGGCTCTGGCAGACGCGGGCGATCACCGTGGCGCACGAGCATTTCGCCACCGCCGCCACCCAGGCGATCATGGGCCAGCTCTACCCCGCGATCTTCGCCGCCGAGAGGCGCGGCCTGTCCATGGTCGCCACCTGCGTCGGCGGGGAGCGGCACGAGATCGGCATCCGCATGGTGGCCGATTTCTTCGAGATGGCCGGCTGGGACAGCCACTATCTCGGCGCCGACACGCCGGTGGACGGCATCATCCAGGCGGTGCGGGAGCGGGATGCGCGCGTTCTGGCGGTGTCGGCCACCATCACCGCCCATGTCGGGCGGGTCGCCGCGCTCATCGCCGCCGTGCGCGCCGAGTTGGGGGACCGTCCGCTGCCCGTGCTGGTCGGCGGCTACCCCTTCAACCTCGTTCCTGATTTGTGGAAGACGGTCGGTGCCGACGCCTTCGCCCCTGGCGCCGAGGAGGCGGTCGCCATCGCGGAGCGGCTGGTCGGACCGGCGGCGCCGGACCGTGCCGCCGGTGTGGCCTGAGGGGGACGGGGCGATGGAAGAGGATGCGGACGGGCTGGTCCTGACCTGCGACCATGATGGGAGGCTGCGCGCCTTGCACCGGCTGGGCGCCGGCCTGCCCGGCCTGGCGGGGAAGCCGGGCAGCCCCTTTCCGGTTCTGTTCGGTCCGGACGCGGTGGCGGGGGCGCTCGATCTTTTCACCGGTCTGCGGCGGTCCGGCCGGACGCTCGACCACCCGCTGCCAAGTCGCCTTGATCCCGTGGGCATGTTCTACGTCAGCGGCCTGGACGATGCGGAGGGGCTGGTTCTGGCCGTGGCACGAACCCCCGGCGGCCTGCCGGCTCTGATGGAGCGGCTGGCGGCGCTGAACCCGCGGCTCGCGGCGCGGCTTGCCCCGCTGCGGTCGGCGGATTCAGCGCCGCCAGCCCCCACGGCGGACGCTCTGTTCGACGAGATGACCCTCCTCAACAACGAGCTTGCCAACGCCCAGCGCGCGCTCGCCAAGGCCAACGCCGAACTGGCCGCCAGCAACGAGCAGAAGAACCGGCTGATGGGCATGCTGGCTCATGATCTGCGCACACCGCTCCAGGTCGTCACCGGCTTCGCGGAGATGCTGGACCGGCGGCTGGACGGGCGGCTGGAGGAGACGGAGCGCGCCTGTCTGGAGCGTATCCGGGAATCCAGCCTGACCATGCGCCACATGGTGGAGGACGCGCTGTCCCTGGCGGCGCTTCAGGCGGGGCGGTTGCGGCTGGCGCGGCGTCCGTCCGATCTGGTGGCGCTGGTCCGGCGGAACGTCTCCATGAATCGCGTGTTGGCCGAGGGCAAGGCCATCACCATCGAACTGTCCGTGCCCGAAAGCACATTGCCCATGGCCGACATCGACCCGGCGAAGATGGATCAGCTTCTCAACAACCTGCTGTCGAACGCCATCAAATACTCCGACCGCGGCGGGCGGGTCCGCGTCGCTCTCAGCGGCGGTGGGAGCGGCGGCTGGGCGCGCATCCGCGTGTCCGACGGGGGGCGGGGGATTCCTCCGGCGGAGCTGGAGCATCTGTTCCAGCCCTTCGCCCGCACGGGCCGGCTGGGCACCGAGGGGGAGGGGACGGTCGGCCTCGGCCTCTACATCTGCCGGTCCATCGCGGAGGGGCATGGCGGGCGGATCACCGCCGATTCGGTGCCGGGATGCGGCTCCACCTTCACCGTGGAGCTGCCGTTGGTGGCATCATCCTCTTGAGATGCCAGGATTTCCGCGGTCGGGCTGGCGCACCGGCCCGCGATGCTGTAAAAGGACCGCCGACGATGTTGCGACGCGAAAGGTCCATGGGTTTACCCTTCCGCCGTTGCGGGCGGCCTCCGTGGGGAGCGCCGTGAACGACGGCCGACCTCCCGACACGTCCCCGGACCGTATGGCTCTGGCGGACGTCGACCGCGGCGATGCCGCGTCCACCGGCTTCGCGTCGGTGAACCCCGCTTCGGCGGTTCTGGATGATTTCCTCCGCCACGACCACGGCGCGCGGATCGCGCTGGGCAATCTCGTGGACATCCTGGGCGACCGCGCCTTCGGCGCCCTGCTTCTGATCCTGTCCATCCCGAACATTCTGCCGGTGCCGGGCCTGTCCACGGCGACCGGGCTGCCGATGCTGCTGATCGGCGCCCAGATCGCCGCCGGGCGCGACCGTCCCTGGCTGCCGCGCCGGCTGGCCGCGCTGACCCTCGAGCGCGACGCCTTCCTGCGCGTGATCGCGAAGGCCAAGCCCCACATCGACCGGCTGGAGCGGCATCTGCGCCCCCGCCTGCCCGCGCTGACCACCCCGGCGGCGGAGCGGCTTCTGGGCGTCGCCGTGATGATCCTGGCGGGCATTCTGGCCCTGCCCATCGTCTTCGGCAACCAGCCCCCGGCGCTGGCCATCGCGCTGATCGCGCTGGGGCTGATCGAGAAGGACGGCGTCTTCGTCGTGTCCGGCCTCGTCGCCGGGCTGGCCGCCGCCGTCATCGTCTCCGCCGTCCTGTTCGGATTCGGGCAGGCCGGCATGTTGTTGTTCCACAAACTGTTTCCATAAAGGGAGCGCCCGCGGGCTCGACGCCATGATCTGGGAAGTGCTGGTCATCATTCTGCTGATCCTGCTGAACGCCTTTTTCGCGATGTCGGAAATGGCGCTGGTGTCGTCGCGGCGCGCGCGGCTTCAGCAGATGGCCGAGGAAACGCGCAGCAAGGGCGCCCGCGCCGCGCTGCAACTGTCGGAGGACCCCGGCAACTTCCTCTCCACCGTGCAGGTCGGCATCACGCTGATCGGCATCATCGCCGGTGCCTACGGCGGCGCCACGCTGGCCGACCGGCTGGGCACCGTCCTGAACGAGGACGTGTCCTGGATCGCCCCCTATGGGCAGCAGGTGGCCTTCGCGCTGGTGGTCGCGGCGATCACCTACCTGTCGCTGATCATCGGCGAGCTGGTGCCCAAGCGCATGGCGCTGGTGAACGCGGAACGCATCGCCGCCGGCGTGGCCGGCCCGATGAGCGTCCTGTCGCGCATCGCCATGCCGCTGGTCTGGCTGCTCGGCGTCTCGACCGAGGGGGTGATGAAGCTGCTGCGCCTGCCCACCATGCGCGAGCAGACCGTCACCGAGGAGGAGGTCAAGAGCCTCATCAAGGAGGGCACCCAGTCCGGCGTCTTCGAGCCCGCCGAGCGCCAGATGATCGAGGGCGTGTTCCGCCTGTCCGACCGCACCGCCCGGTCGATCATGACGCCGCGCCCCGACCTCGTCTGGATCGACCTGGACGACCCGCAGGAGGCGATCGCGCGGGAGATCCAGGCCAGCGGCTATTCCCGCTTCCTGGTCTGCCGCGGGGACGTGGACGAGGTCCAGGGCATCGTGTCCAGCAAGGCTCTGCTCGATCAGGCGCTCCAGGGCCGCGCCTTCGACCTGCGCGACGCCATGGTGAAGCCGCTGGTCGTCCATGACGGCACGCCGGTGCTGCGGCTGCTGGAGCTGTTCAAGCAGGCCAGCGTCCACATGGCCGTCGTCGTGGACGAATACGGCAGCGTGGAGGGCATCGCCACCGTCACCGACATCATGGAGGCCATCGCCGGCGAGATGCCCGAGCCGGGGCAGGGGGGCGACGGTTCCGCCGTCCAGCGGGAGGACGGGTCATGGCTCGTGGACGGCATGACGCCGGTGGAGGAGGTGGAGGCTCTGATCGGCGTGAAGGGGCTGAAGGGTGAGGGCGATTACCACACCATCGCCGGCTTCGTTCTGGACAAGCTGGGACATGTGCCCGTCGCCGCGGAGCATTTCCACTGGAACGGCATCCGGTTCGAGGTCGTCGACATGGACGGGCGCCGCATCGACAAGGTGCTGATCCAGGAGAACAGTGAGGTGTCCGAGGGCTGACGACCGGGCCTTGCGGTTGGAAGACGGCGGCGCGGTCGTCTTCCAACCACGCCTCACATCTCGGTGATGCCGCTCTTGGGGATGCGGATCTCGCGGTGGACGGACATGCTGAGCAGCAGGCCCACACCGATCATCAGCGTCATCATCGCCGACCCGCCGTAGGACACCAGCGGCAGCGGAATGCCCACCACCGGGATCAGGCCGGTCACCATCGACACGTTGACCATCACGTAGAGGAAGAACTGCGCGGTCATGCCGACGGCCACCAGCCGGGCGAACTGGCTGCGGCAGCTCAGCGCGATCACCACGCCGTAGATGAACAGCATCAGGTACAGCGCCAGCAGGATCAGCGCGCCCACCATCCCGAACTCCTCCGCCAGCACCACGAAGATGAAGTCGGTGTGCTTTTCCGGAAGGAACATGAGCTGGCTCTGCGATCCCGACATGAAGCCCTTGCCGAACATCCCGCCCGACCCCAGCGCGATCTTCGACTGGAGGATGTTGTAGCCGGCTCCCAGCGGATCGGTCTCCGGGTCGAGGAAGGTGTAGACGCGCTGCTTCTGGTAATCGTGGAGGAATTCCCAAGCGACGGGAATGGCCGCCAGTCCGCCGCCGATGACCACAAGGAATTTCCAGATCCGCACCCCCGCCGCGAAGAAGACGGCGCCGCTGCCCATGATCAGCAGCAGCGAGGTGCCCAGGTTCGGCTGCATCAGCACCAGCGCCACCGGGATGAAGACCAGCAGCAGGGGTGGAATCAGCAGCAGCGGGCGACCGATCTGATCCAGCGAGATGCCGTGGAAATAGCGGGCCAGCGCCAGGGTCAGCGCCGGTTTCATCAGTTCCGATGGCTGAAGCTGGAAGAAGCCCAGGTCGATCCAGCGCTGGGCCCCCATGCCGATGCGGCCCATCAGCTCCACCGCCACCAGCAGACAGAGCACGATCAGGAAGATGACGTAGGCCGACTTCATCAGATGCCGCACGTCGACCAGCGCAATCACCAGCATCAGGAACAGGCCGGGGACGGCGCGCACGAGCTGCGGCTGCGCCCAAGGCCGCCAGTTGCCGCCGGCGGCGGAGTAGAGCAGGGCCACCCCGATCGCCGTGATGATGCAGACCAGGAGCACCAGCCCCCAATTGATCATGCGGAACTTGCTGCCGAGCGTCAGTTCCGGGCGTTGCGGGGCCAGCCCGCCGGACCCGTGGTTCGAAAGGACCGCGACCATGTGGAAACGTTCGTTGTGTCCGGGGGCGTCCGTGCCGGAAGGGCGGCTTTGCCGCGGGGCCGGGGGCCGGGCGCCTTTGCGTGGCGGATACTGCACCAGCGCCGCCCCGCGGTAAAGCCGCCCGGCCCCCCGCCCCGCAAAAGGCACGGGGGGCAAGCCAGCCTCAGAACTGCTTCAGCAGCCGGTCGATGTACTCGCGCTCCATTTGCGGACGGCCATACTGGCCGGAGCGGCGGCGCAGCTCGTCCAGGATTTCGCGGGCGCGCTGGAGTTCGGCTTCCTCCGGGATCTTCACGTCGTCGCTGTCGTAGTTGCCGAAGCCGGAGGGGCGGCGGCCCAGCGGGTCGCGGTTGCGGCCCTGGCCCTGACGCTGCTGCTGGGCCTGCCCGGGTTGCTGGCCCATCATGGCCGGTCCCTGCTGGCCCATCATCTGTTGCATCATCTGCTCGGCCATGGCCTGCATGCCCTGCTGAAGCTCGTCCATCGCCTGGGTCTGCGGGGGCACGGCGGAGCCCGGCTGCCCCTGCTGGAGCGCCTGTCCGGCGTCGCGCATGGCCCGTTCGGCGCGGCCCAGCGGGCGGGGGATTTCGCCGCCCTGCTGCTCGCCCATGCGGCGCATCAGCTCGCCGAGCTGGCGGCGCAGCGCCTCCTGCTGCTCGGCCTGCTTCTGCATCAGCGGGCTTCCGGACTGGCCCTGCTGCCCCTGCTGCTGGCGGCCCTGGCGGTTGCGCGGACCCTGGCCCTGTTGCTGGCCGTCCTGCTGGCCCATCTGCTCCTGCGACTGGCGGAAGGTCTGGTCCAGAAGGTTCTGCTGCCGCTGCGCCAGCTCCTGAAGCTCGCGCATCATCTGCGCCGCCTCGTTCTGGCCCTGCTGCTGCATCTGGGCCATGGCGCCGTTGCGCATGTTCTCCATCATCTGCTGCAACTGGGACAGCATCTGCCGGGCGGCGTCGCGGGCACCGGTCTCGGCCATTTGCCGCATCCGGTCCATCATCTCCTGGAGATCCTGGCGGTCCATCATCCGGTCGGCCATTTCCGGCGGCACCATGGGGATTTGCTCGCCGCGCTCCAGCGCTTCGCGCATCTGCTGCTCCATGGCGTCGAGGAACTTGTCGAGCGCCGCCTGAAGCTCGTCCATCAGCTTCTTGAGTTCCTGGTCGTCCGCCCCACGCTCCAGCGCCTCGGCCAGACGGCGCTCGGCGTCGCGCAGGTCGCGTTCGGCCAGGGACAGCCCACCGTCCTCGATGCGGAGCGCGGTTTCCCACAGCAATTGCTGAACGGCGGGGACGGCGGCCGCCTCCTCGTCCAGCAGTAGGCGGTTCACGGCGGTGCGGAGCGCCAGGAAGGCCACCAGATCGCCGCCGAACTGGCTGGGCCGGGAGGAGATGTCGGCCAGCGCGCGCGCCACCTCTATGCGGAGCTGCTTGGGCCGCAGCGTCAGCTTCTTGCGCTCCTCCACGATGGCGCGGGCGACGGGATGGTTGAAGACCCGCTCCGGCAGGACCATCGCCACATCCTCGGTGCTGCCGGTCTGGCCGGCGCCGTCGAGCGCGGTCAGGCGTACGGTGACGTTCAGCCCGGCCCAGGGATGGCCGGTCAGGTCGTGGAAGGCGGCGTTGCGCGCCTCGCGCGGGCGGACGCCGGGCAGGGCCAGCGGCAGTTCGATGGGGCTGCGGTCCAGCGCCGGGGCCTCATCCTCCGGCAGGGCCAGACGGACGACGGCCTTGGCCTCGGCCAGCCCGTAATCGTCCTGGGCCGTGTAGTCCAGCCGCAGCGCGCCGCGCTCCCCCTTCGCCGGGGGGCTGGCGTAGGCGATGGCGGGCGGGTTGTCCGGGATGACGCGGACGTTCCAGCTTCCCAGCACGTTGGACCCCTGGGTCACGGCGACGCGGGTGCCGGAGTCGATGGGCTGCTGGATCTGGAAGGTGGAGGAGTCCACCGCCTCGAAGGCGGCGGGCTTGCCGCCGGCCTCCAGCGACGGCGTGCCGCTGCCGCCGGTGACGCGGGCCAGCACGAGGCTGCCCTTGGGGACCGGCACGGGATCGGCGAGGTTCGGCGTGTGGGCCGGGTTGGCGGACTTCAGGAAGACCGGCGGCAGGCCGGTGTATTCCGGTGGCGTCACCCACAGGTCGAGGGCCGCGACGGAGGCCGCCGCCGTCCCGCCGAAATGCGGGCTGACGGCGGCGGACAGGCGCGGCTTCCAGTCGCCCCAACTGGCCCCGCCCGCGGCGATCAGCACCAGAACCACCAGCGCGCGCAGGGCGTAGCGGTCGTGGGCGGCGAGGCCGTCGGACTGCGGCCAGGCCACGCGCAGCCGCCGCATGGCCGCCCGCACCCGCTCCTGGTGCAGGCGCCACAGTTCCGTGGCGACGGGGTCGTTGCCGGCGGGCCGGTCGCGCAGTGTGTGAAGGGGGCGGTGAGGCAGGCCGCTGTCCCGCTCCAGCCGGCGGCGGGCGGCGCCCTCGTCCGGCAGGCGGAAGGCGCGCAGCCCGCGCCACCCCGTCCAGCCGATGGCGGCGACGAACAGCAGCAGGACCAGGGCGTGCAGCCAGCCCGGCAGAAGCAGGAAGACGTTCAGCAGGGCCAGGGCGAGGAAGGCCCCGGCGATGGCGACGGGCGCCCAGAGCGCCGGCCACAGCCGTTCCCACAGCAGGGCGGCGTGGGCCTGCCCCATGCGGAAACGGGGTTCACGCGGGGTGGGGGCGGGGTCGGCTTCCTTGCGCAGGGGGAACCGGAACCCGTCGTTGCTGTCGCTCATCCCGCACTCCCGTCCAGCCGGTTGCCGAAAGCCTGATCACGAAACCCTGATCCCGGCCTGGTGGGGGCGAAAGGCGGAAGCCGGGTGTCGTCAGGATATAGGTTCCGCCGCGCCGGATTTCCCGGTTCGGCCGTCGAGCCATTCACCAAACCACTTGTCCATGACCAGAATATGGCCGCACAGCCACATCTCGACATAGCTCTGGAGGAACTGGACCTCCTCCAAATCGTGGTTGTCGGCCTCGGACTGACGGCGCACGAAGTCAGCGAAGCTGTCATGCATCGCCTTGTGCTTGGCGTAGTCCGGGTAGCCGACGGCGCGCATCAGCCCTTCCTCCCGGCGGAAGTGATGGGCGGAATAGTCGGCCAGCTCGCGCAGGAAGCGGTTCGCCGACTCCCGCCGCTCACCGGCGGCGATGGCCGCGCTGAATTGGTTGAACAACTGAAACAGGCGTTGGTGGTCGCCATCCACGGCGCTCTGGCCGATGGCGTAGGTCGCGTCCCATTCCATGATGTTCCCCGTCCGTTGTGCGAACGGGGAATCATACGCCTAATGGATGATGAAGGGCAGCGCTTATTGCAGCCCGGTGACGGTCGCCGGTCAGTCCTTCAGCCAGTCCGGCACGCGGTCCAGCGCCAGAAGCTCCTCGACCGACACGCGGGGACGGATGACCGAGAAGCGGTCGCCGTTCACCAGCACCTCCGGAATCAGGGGGCGGGTGTTGTAGGTGGAGGACATGACCGCGCCGTAGGCCCCCGCCGACAGGATCGCCACCAGCTCGTCCGGCGCCATGGCCGGCAGCGCGCGCTGGAGCGCGAAGGTGTCGCCGCTCTCGCAGACCGGCCCGACGACGTCGTAGGGCTCCGTGGCGGCGCCCCGGGCGGGCTCCGTCACCGGGACGATGCCGTGATAGGCCTCGTAGAGGGTGGGGCGGATCAGGTCGTTCATCGCCGCGTCGATGATGACGAAGCGGCGGTGCAGCCCCTGCTTCACATAGATCACCCGCGACACCAGGATGCCCGCGTTGCCGACCAGCGACCGGCCCGGCTCCAGCGAGATGCGGCAGCCGAGATTGCCGGTGATCGACTTCACCATGGCGGCGTAGTCGGCGATGTCCGGCGGCGCCTCGTGCTTGTAGACGATGCCCAGCCCGCCGCCGAGGTCGAGGCGGGTGATGTCGTGCCCGTCCTCCCGCAGGACGTGGAGCAGGGCCGCCACCCGCTCGTAGGCGGCGCGGAAGGGAGCGAGGTCGGTCAACTGCGACCCGATATGGACCGCGATGGCCACCGGCTTGATGCCCGGCAGCCGGGCGGCCTGCGCGTAGACCTCCCGCGCGTGGTCGTAATCGACGCCGAACTTGTTCTCCTTCTTGCCGGTGGCGATCTTGGCGTGGGTCTTGGCGTCCACGTCCGGATTCACGCGGAAGGCGATGGGCGCGGTGACTCCCATGCTGACCGCCACCTCCGACAGGGCTTCGACCTCCGGGATGGATTCCACGTTGATCTGGTGGATTCCGGCCTCCAGGGCGGCGCGCATCTCCTCGCGCGTCTTGCCGACGCCGGAGAAGATGATCTTGCCGGCGGGAATGCCTCCGGCCAGAGCGCGCTGCATCTCGCCGCCCGACACCACGTCGGCGCCGGCCCCCAGGCGGGCGAAGGCGCGGATGACGGCGAGGTTGGAGTTGGCCTTCACCGCGTAGCAGACGTCGGCGTCCTGCCCCGCGAAGGCCCCGGCATAGGCGCTGTAATGCGCCTCCAGCGCCGCCGTGGAATAGCAGTAGAAGGGCGTGCCGACTTCCGCCGCGATCTTCGACAGCGGGACGGATTCGGCGTGCATCACGCCGTTGCGGTAGGCGAAGGCGCTCATGGGAAGCGGACTCCGGAGGACGGCTGACCGGGCTTGGGGTCGGTCTTCGGGTTCGGATAGGGGCTGGGGAACTTGTCGGCTTCCTTGCCCTGCGGGGGATCGACGAAGCTGGGCTTCTTGCCGCAGCCGGCCAGGGTCAGCGCCACGGCGGCGGTCGCCAGGATCAGCAGCGGGCGCCTCACAGAAAACGCTCCCGCGCCGCCGCCACCGCCTCACGCACACGGATGGGGGAGGCGCCGCCGAAGCTGCGCCGGCTGTCCAGCGACGCCTCGATGCTCAGCGCCGGGAAGACGGATTCGGTGATCCGCGGCTCGATGGCCTGAAGCTCCTCCAGCGTCAGGCCGGTCAGGCCGACGCGCTTGTCCTCCGCCGCCTTCACGGCGCGCCCGGTGATGTGGTGCGCCTCGCGGAAGGGGATGTTCAGCTCCCGCACCAGCCAGTCGGCCAGATCGGTGGCGTTGAGGAAGCCGCGGTCGGTCGCCTCGCGCAGCGCCGGCACGTTCGGCTGCATGTCGCGCACCATGCCTTCCATGGCGGCGATGCACAGCGCCAGCGTGTCGTCGGCCTCGAAGACCGGCTCCTTGTCCTCCTGCATGTCCTTGGAATAGGCCAGCGGCAGGCCCTTCATGGCGACCAGCAGGCTGTTCAGGCTGCCGATGACGCGCCCGGCCTTGGCGCGCACCAGCTCCGCCGCGTCCGGGTTCTTCTTCTGCGGCATGATGGAGGAGCCGGTGGTGAAGGCGTCCGTCAGCCTGATGAAGCGGAACTGGGCGGAGCACCACAGCACGATCTCCTCCGCGAAGCGGGAGAGGTGCATGCCGCAGATGCTGGCGGCGGCCAGATACTCCAGCGCGAAGTCGCGGTCGGACACGGCGTCCAGCGAGTTGGCGGTGGGCCGGTCGAAGCCCAGCGCCTCCGCCGTCATGAAGCGGTCGATGGGGTAGGGCGTGCCGGCCAGCGCGGCGGAGCCCAGCGGGCACTCGTTCAGCCGCGCGCGGGCGTCGCGCAAGCGGCCCCGGTCGCGCCCGAACATCTCCACATAGGCCAGCAGATGGTGGCCGAAGCTGACCGGCTGGGCGGCCTGGAGGTGGGTGAAGCCCGGCATCACCGTGTCGGTGTGCTTCTCCGCCAGATCGATCAGCGCGGCCTGGAGCGCCTTCAGCCCCTGGTCGGCGCGGTCCAGCGCGTCGCGCACCCACAGCTTGAAATCGGTCGCCACCTGGTCGTTGCGCGACCGCCCGGTGTGCAGGCGCTTGGCCGGTTCGCCGATCAGTTCGGCCAGCCGGGCCTCCACGTTCATGTGGATGTCCTCCAGTTCCACCTTGAAGGTGAAGGCTCCGGAGTCGATCTCTTCCTTGACCCGGTCCAGCCCATCGCGGATGGCATCGGCGTCGGCCTGGGTTATGATGCCCTGGCGCGCCAGCATGGCGGCGTGGGCCTTCGACCCGGCGATGTCCTGGTCGGCCAGCCGCTTGTCGAAGCCGATGGAGGCGTTGATCTTCTCCATGATGGCGGCGGGACCGCGGGCGAAGCGGCCACCCCACATCTGGCTGGCGGCCGGGGCGGAGATGCGGTCTTGAGGATTCGGCTTGGGCTGTTCGGCGCTCATGGCGGACACAATACGGGTGGGAGGACGGGAAGCGTGAGTATGCGGACTTTGGCGGCCACCGCAATCTTTTGTGTGACCCTGGGCGGCGCCGGGCTGTGGATGGCGCTGGCCGGGCCGTCGGCCCCGCCGCCGCCCGCCGTGCTGACGCTGGACCAGCCCGCCCCCGGCGTGACCGCGGTGGGTCTGGACAAGTTCCGCTACATGGAGCCGCTGAAGGCGGTGCCGGAGCTGACCTTCCTGGACGGGGAGGGGCGCCGGGTGGACCTGACGGAGTTCAAGGACCGTCTGGTCCTGCTGAACCTGTGGGCGACATGGTGCGCGCCCTGCGTGAAGGAGATGCCGGCGCTCGACCGCCTCCAGGCGCAGTTGGGCGGGCCGGGCTTCCAGGTGGTGGCGCTGTCGGTGGACCGCGGCGGCAAGGATCAGGTGCAGCCCTTCTACCAGCGGACCGGCGTGAAGAACCTCGCCCTCTATCTCGATCCGTCGAGCGCCTCGATGCAGACGCTGAAGCTGCGCGGCCTGCCGACCACCCTGATGGTGGACCAGGAGGGGCGGGAGATTGGGCGCATCGAAGGCGCCGTGGAGTGGGACTCGCCGGAGGTCGTCGCCTTCCTGCGCAAGCATATGGGCAACGGCGGCGGCCCGGCGCGGGACAGTCGCGGTGGGGTGGTGCGGACGGGGGGGTGATGCTCTGCACGCTCCTTCTCCCCTCTGGGGAGAAGGTCGGGATGAGGGGGCGGCCGGAGGCCGGCCACGCCGGTTCGTTGCAGAGCGTGGACGCCCATACGGGCGCCCCCTCACCCTAACCCTCTCCCCAGGGGGGCGAGGGGACTTTAGGAATTTGCATCACTCCGACGACCCGGACGTTCCCAGCGGCATATCCCCCGGCGGGGCCTGGGTCTGCGGCGGGGCCGGGCGGCGCGCGAGTTCGGCCATGATGGCGCGCGCCTCTTCGAAATGACTGTGCAGCATCGGCAAGGACTCGCGGGCGAAGTCGCCCGTCTCGCCGCCGTGTTCGGCCTGGGCCTCGTACAGTTTGATGGCGCGGGCGTGGGTTTCCTCCTCCGCAGCCATGTAGCGGCGGTCGAAGGCGCCCTCCGGCGTGTCGCGCAGGCTGGACATGTGGGCGCGGGCGGACAGGTTCAGTTCGCGCGGGATGGGGATGCCGTGGCGCAGCGCCATGCCGGCCAGCCGGTCGGTCTTCAGCCCGTGGTCATCGGCCATGCGGCGGGCGAAGCGGCGGACCGGCTCGGTTTCCGCGCGGTCCTGGGCCAGCTTCCCCAGCGTCTGCTCGGCCATGCCGTCGGCCAGCGCCTCGGCGATGAAGTTGCGTTCCTGCCGGGACAGGGTGGAGGGAGAGGCGGGAGCGGAGCCCGGTGCCTGCGCCAGGACCGGGCCGGACAGGCAGGCCAGAAGCATCGCCGTCAGGAAGCTGCGCCGCATTGCCCCCGTCCTTTCCGCTGTTCGACCCGACTCCCCTGCGGGACGAACAGAGCGCGAGCGCAGCGGTTCCGCAAACGCACGAAACCCGCCCCGGTTTCCCGGGACGGGCGTCGTTGCAAGCTCCGCAGGGAACCGCCGCGTCAGCGGGTCGGGACCGGCGGGTTCTTGGAGTAGTCGTAGAAACCGCGGCCGACCTTGCGGCCAACCCAGCCGGCCTCGACATACTTCACCAGCAGCGGGCAGGGGCGGTACTTGCTGTCGGCCAGACCCTCGTAGAGGACCTGCATGACCGCCAGACAGGTGTCCAGGCCGATGAAGTCCGCCAGTTCCAGCGGACCCATCGGGTGGTTGGCGCCCAGCTTCAGCGCGGTGTCGATGGCATGGACGCCGCCCACGCCCTCATAGAGGGTGTAGACCGCCTCGTTGATCATCGGCAGCAGGATGCGGTTGACGATGAAGGCCGGGAAGTCCTCGGCCACCGCCGCGGTCTTGCCGATGTTCGCCGTCAACTCGCTGATGGCGTTGAAGGTGGCCTCGTCCGTCGCGATGCCGCGGATCAGCTCGACGAGCTGCATCACCGGCACCGGGTTCATGAAATGCATGCCCATGAACTTCGACGGGCGGTCGGTCGAGGCCGCGAGGCGGGTGATCGAGATCGACGAGGTGTTCGTCGCGATCAGCGCCTCGGGCTTCAGGTTCGGGACCAGCTTCTTGAAGATCTCGCGCTTCAGCGCTTCGTTCTCCGTCGCCGCCTCGACCACCAGATCGGCGTCGTGGAACACGGACAGGTCGCTGCCGGTGGAGATGCGGGCGATCGCCGCCGCCTTGTCGGCCTCCGTCAGCTTCCCCTTCTGAACCTGACGGTCCATGTTCTTGGAGATCGCGGCCACCGACTTTTGCAGAATTTCCGCGCTGATGTCGGAGATGACGACCTCGTACCCCGCCTGCGAGCAGACGTGGGCGATGCCGCTGCCCATCTGGCCGGCACCGATGACGCCAATCTTCTTGATCGTGGACATATGAGCTTTCCCGCTTGTCTTTGGCCCGCGTGTCTCTGCTAGGAAGAGGACCGGCCGGTTACGCCTTGTCCAGCTCGGCCGTCAGTTCCGGCACCGCCTTGAACAGGTCGGCGACCAGACCATAGTCCGCCACCTGGAAGATGGGCGCTTCCTCGTCCTTGTTGATCGCGACGATGACCTTGCTGTCCTTCATGCCGGCGAGGTGCTGGATGGCACCGGAAATGCCGACGGCGATGTACAGCTCGGGCGCCACGATCTTGCCGGTCTGGCCGACCTGATAGTCGTTGGGGACGAAGCCCGCATCGACCGCCGCGCGGCTGGCGCCGACCGCGGCACCCAGCTTGTCCGCCAGCGCTTCGAGGAGCTTGAAGTTCTCGCCCGACTGCATGCCGCGTCCGCCGGACACGACGATCTTGGCCTGGGTCAGCTCCGGACGCTCCGACTTCGTCAGCTCCTGGCCGACGAACTTGGCCGACCCGGCGTCGCCCGTCCCGGCGACGTTCTCCACCGTGGCCGAGCCGCCGGTGGCCGCCGCCGCCTCGAAGGCGGTGGTGCGGACCGTGACGACCTTGATCGGGTCGGCGGACTTCACGGTGGCGATGGCGTTGCCGGCGTAGATGGGCCGCTCGAAGGTGTCGGCGTAGACCACGCCGGTGATGTCGGAGATGGCGGCGACGTCCAGCAGCGCGGCGACGCGCGGCAGGAGGTTCTTGCCTTCCGACGAGGCGGCGGCCAGCACATGGCCGTAGCCCTTGGCGAGGCCGACGACCAGCGGGGCGACGTTCTCCGGCAGCGGGTGGGCGTAAGCCGCGTCGTCGGCCAGCAGCACCTTGGAGACGCCGGCGATCTTGGAGGCCGCGTCGGCCACGGCCTGGGCGCCCTGGCCGGCGACCAGGACATGGACGTCGCCACCGATCTTGGCGGCGGCGCTGACCGCGTTCAGCGTGGCGGCCTTCAGCGCGGCGTTGTCGTGTTCGGCAATGACGAGAATGGCCATGTCAGATCACCCGCGCTTCGTTCTTCAGCTTGTCCACCAGGGCGGCCACGTCGGCGACCTTCACGCCGGCCTTGCGCTTGGGCGGCTCGGCCACCTTCAGCGTGGTCAGGCGCGGCGCCACGTCCACGCCCAGCGCGTCGGGCGCCAGCGTCTCGATGGGCTTCTTCTTCGCCTTCATGATGTTGGGCAGCGAGGCGTAGCGCGGCTCGTTCAGGCGCAGGTCCGCCGTCACCACCGCGGGGAGCTTCAGCTCCACCGTCTCCAGGCCGCCGTCGATCTCGCGGGTCACCGTCACGGCGCCCTCGCCGGCCACGACCTTCGAGGCGAAGGTGCCCTGCGGCCAGCCCAGCAGGGCCGCGAGCATCTGGCCGGTCTGGTTGCAGTCGTCGTCGATCGCCTGCTTGCCCAGGATGACCAGCGTCGGGCCTTCCTTCTCGACCAGGGCCTTCAGCACCTTGGCGACGGCCAGCGGCTGCGTCTCGGCATCGGTCTGCACCAGGATGCCGCGGTCGGCGCCCATGGCGAGCGCGGTGCGCAGCGTTTCCTGCGCGGCGGTCGGGCCGACGGAGACCACGATGACCTCGGTCGCCTTGCCGGCTTCCTTCAGGCGGACGGCCTCTTCGACGGCGATCTCGTCGAAGGGGTTCATGCTCATCTTCACGTTGGCGGTCTCAACGCCGGAACCGTCCGCCTTGACGCGGATCTTGACGTTGTAATCGACCACCCGCTTGACCGGGACGAGGACCTTCATATCCCACCCTTTTCTTCAATTATGCAGGCGCATCTTCGCCGCTGGCGCCGAATCGGGCAGCTTGTGACAGCGCTGCGACCATAGGAGTTGACGTTTTGGCTGTCAACGCCGCCTACGCCGCAGGCGCGAAGGAGGCGGTGCCGCATCAACGGTTTGCGCCCGGCACCCACAGCACGTCCGCCGCTCCGTCCGCGTTCAGCTTCCGGCTCAGCACGAACAGGTGGTCGGACAGGCGGTTGGCGTATTTCACCGCCGCCGGGTTGATCGCTTCCGTCTCCGCCAGTTCGGTCATCAGCCGCTCGGCGCGCCGCACCACCGTGCGGGCCAGATGCAGATGCGCCGCGGCGGGGGAGCCGCCGGGCAGGATGAAGGAGGTCAGGGGGGCGAGATCCGCGTTCATCGCGTCGATCTCCGCCTCCAGCCGGTCCACCTGCGACTCCAGGATTCGCAGCGGCGGGTAGGGCGGGTCCTCCGCCTCCGGCGTGCAGAGGTCGGCGCCCAGATCGAACAGGTCGTTCTGGACGCGCGCCAGCATCGCGTCGATCTCCGGCTGGCCGACGGTGTGCAGGCGGACCAGCCCGATGACGGCGTTCGCCTCGTCCACCGTGCCGTAGGCGGCGACGCGCGCGTCGTGCTTGGGCACGCGGCGCCCGTCCCCCAGCGAGGTCTGGCCGCGGTCCCCGCCGCGGGTGTAGATGCGCGTCAGCTTGACCATGATTCGTGCCGGTGTCCCTTACCCGTGGGTCAGAATGGCGAGCAGGAACAGCACCAGCGCCGCGCCCTGGAGCGCCACGCGCATCCGCATCGCCTTGTTCGATTTGCGCGAATCGCCCTGGCCGCCGCGCGCCATGAAGAACAGCCCGGAGAACAGCGAGGCCACGACGAGGCCGAGCGCGAGGATCAGGAGAAACGCGAAAAGTCCGTTCATGGCGTCATCATACCCCACGGTCCAGCTTGCGCCTATCCCGGCGGATCGGGATTCGGCGGCATTCCGATGCGAGCCGCCTGTTGCGCTGACGCCCGGTCATCTTACATTGTCGCGAACGACCCGGACGGCGAGAGGAATTCGGTATGCGGCGGCGGAGTTTCCTGAAGGCGGCGGCGGCCACCGGGCTTGTGGCCTCGGCCGGAGCCTTTCTGACCACGCGCCGCGCCGCGGTGGCCCAGCCGTCGGAAGCGCTTGCCGCCTTTCCGGACCGGTTCGTCTGGGGCGCCTCCACCTCCTCCTACCAGATCGAGGGGGCGGTGACCGCGGGCGGGCGGGGACCCAGCGTGTGGGACAGCTTCAGCCACGCCTATGGGAAGGTGGCGAACGGCGACACCGGCGACGTGGCCTGCGACCACTACAACCGCTACGCCGAGGATGTGGACCTGATGGCGAAGGCGGGGATGAACGCCTACCGCTTCTCCGTCGCCTGGCCGCGCATCCAGCCCACCGGCACCGGCGCCCCCAACCCCGAGGGGCTGGACTTCTACGACCGGCTGACCGACGCGCTTCTGGCGAAGGGAATCGCGCCCTGGCCGTGCCTCTACCATTGGGACCTGCCCCAGGCGCTCCAGGACCGCGGCGGCTGGACCAACCGGGACATCGCGGGCTGGTTCACCGACTACGCCCAGATCGTCGCCGCGCGGATCGGCGACCGGGCGAAGCACTGGACCATGCTGAACGAGCCGTCCGTGCACGCCATCTTCGGCCACGGGCTGGGTGGGCACGCGCCGGGGCTGACCGGGAAGGCCAACTATTTCAAGGCGATCCACCACCAGAATCTGGCCCAGGGCATGGCGCTGAAGGCGCTGCGGGCGGCGGGCGGCGGCAAGGGGTGGCAGCTCGGCACCGTGCTGTCGCTCCAGCCCGTCTGGCCGGTCGGCGGGCTGGACGCCAATTACGGCGCCTCGCTGATGTGGGACGCGGTGTGGAACCGCGCCTGCCTGGACCCGCTGCTGAAGGGCGCCTACCCGGAACTCCTGCGCGACGGATTCGCCCCGTTGGTGAAGGCCGCCGACCTGGAGGCGATCCGCCAGCCCATCGATTTCCTGGGCATCAACTATTACAGCCGCATGCACCAGCAGCCGGACCCGGCGGGCCTGTTCGTCACCGGCTACGGCTCCCCGCCGGAGGGCACGCCGACGACGGGCATGGGCTGGCCGGTCGAGCCGGATGGCATCGCCGAGATCCTGATCGAACTGAAGCAGGAATACGGCAACCCGCCCGTCTATGTGATGGAGAACGGGGCGGCCTATCCCGAACAGACCGGGCCGAACGGCTTCGTTCAGGACAAGGACCGCATCAGCTACCTGCGCCGCCACATGCTGGCCGGTCATCAGGCGCTGGAGGAAGGTGTGGACCTGCGGGGCTGGTTCGTCTGGAGTCTGCTGGACAATTTCGAGTGGGCGGAGGGCTACCGGCACCGCTTCGGCCTGATCGAGGTGGACCGCAAGACCCTGGAGCGCCGCCCCAAGGCCAGCTACCACTGGTACGCCGACGTGATCCGGAAGAAGGGCGTTCCGACCTCCGTCTAAGGGGGGGGACCGCGATCATGGCGCCCGTTTCCGCCGGCCAGCCGACCCGCTTCGCCATCCAGAAGGCGCGCGGCAAGGGCTGGAAGACGCTGGAGGTCGGGGAGGACCTGGACCACGCCCGCGCCCGCTTCAACCTGATGGTGCGGGTGAACCCGCGCGCCTATTTCCGCCTGATCCAGCTCGACCACAACGCCGACGCGGGCGGCGAGGGGATGGAGTTCAACTGGAAGCTCATCGAACTGCACGACCCCAATCAGGCGGGGCCGGCCGGGAAGCGGAAGCCTGCCCCGTCGAGGCCGGTGCCGAAGGCTGCGGCCAAGGGGGCGAGGAGACGGGAAAAGGTGCCGCTGCCCCTGCGCTTCTACACGGCGGTGGTGCTGGCCGGGGTGCTGATCGGGGGCGTGCTTTATCTGCGCTACGGCCTGCCGGGGCCGTGAGGGTTCAATCCTCCGCCGTGTAGCCCTTGCGGCGCATGCACAGGGCGAAGATTTCCTTGCGGTAGCGGAACTGCGGAGTCTCCGGCAATGGGCGGTAGGGGTAGCCGCGCAGGCGCATGGTGGTGTCCACCTGCTCGATGCATTCGTCGTAGGCGGCGGTCGCCGTGGTTTCCGTCGCCGTCCATTCCCGATAGGTGGGGGTGCTGCCGCAGGCGGCCAGCAGCAGCGTCGCGCCCGCCAGCACACAGTGTCTCAAACTCGCCATGCCACGGCCTCCCGCAAAGCGCCTGCCGGAAGCATACCACGTTTTTGCGGGGGCGTCGGTCGGCGGATGGGGAGATGGGCGTTCCCTTACGGATGCGGCCAAGGAGGGAACGGACTGATGCCGATGCAACGCAGGCGCACAAAAATCGCGCCCGGAAATCCGCCGCAATCTGGTAACACGGTTGCGCTTCGGCAATAGTGTCGGCGTCACGGACGGAGAATGGTCATGACGGGTGGTTCGCACCGCGCGCGCCGCGCGGTCGCGTTGGCTGTGGTGGTGCCGGTTCTGGCGGCTGGTCTGCTGGCGAGCGTCCCGGCGCGGGCGCAATCGACGGCGGACATCCAATGGGCCCAGACCATTCTGAAGGACAAGGGCTACAACATCGGCGGGCGCGCCAACGGCCAGATGCATCCTGAAACCAAGGCCGCGCTCGGCAAGTATCAGGCCGCCCACGGGCTGCCGGTGACCAACCAGCTCGACAAGGCGACCATCGCCAAGATGATGGGCGAGCGGGAGGGCAAGGCCCCGCCGACCGTGGGCAACCTCGCCCAGCAGAAGGTCGGCGGCGGCGGTCCCGGCCAGGCACCGCGCGAGCCTCAGCGCGAGGTGGTTCCCCGCGCCGCGCCCACCCAGCGGATCGACAGCGGGGCGGGCAGCGTCGGTGGCGGCGCGCAGTTCAGCGCCGGTCCGCCCGCGACCGCCAGCCATTCCTCAGGCAGCCATTCTTCCGGTGCCCCGTCCAGCGCCCCCGCTCCATCGGCTCCGGCGCCGTCCGCCGCGGCGTCCTCCCAGGGGCCGGTGCCGCAGGCGGCCCCGCGGGCGAGCGTCACCGCGACCACCCCGTCCGGACAGCCGGTTCCGGTGGTGGAACCGGCGGCGGGCAGCGGTTCGATGATGCCCGGCTGGGCGACCAACGGCGTCCGCTACGGTGTGATGGGCGTGATCGGGACGACGGTGCTCGGCATCGGCTTCGCATGGTGGCGCAGCGGGCGCGCGGGCGCTCCGAAACCGGCGCCGCGCGACGACGGACCGCGCGACCAGCGCCGGGAGCCGAGCTTCGGCGGCGCGCGGCGCCGGGAGGAGCTGACGACCGGCGCCCTGCCGCCGCTCACCAGCGGCGGGCGCGGACGCCGGTAGGCCCGGCCCGCGTCAGGCTATTGGGACTCAGGCCATCTGGGACATCGGGCACATGGTGTTGCCGCAGCCGGACGGGTTGCAGGGGTGCATCGGCGCCGGGGACGGCTTGGACGAGCCGACGCTCGGCGCCATGATCGCCTTGGACACCTCGGTCCCGCCGCAGGACGGGCAGGGCAGGCCGGCGGACTTCCGGGTGTCGTAATCGGCCATGTTCCTGAACCACTGTTCGAATTCGTGGCCGCAGGCGCAGCGCAGGGCGTAGAGGATCATCGGCGGTCTTCCTTGGACACGGCTGTTGCCGTGAAAGGGACGCAATCCCGCGAAGCCGCGCGATGATCTGCATCAAAGCTGGAGATGGGCCGCCGATGAGCCGTCTCAACGATGGGTCGTCACCCCCACCTGCCGGCACATGGACAGAAGAAGGCAGGTGGAGCAGCGCGGGCGGTCGCCGGTGCAGATCCATTTGCCGAAGGGCACCAGCCGCTCGTTGATCTCCACCCAATAGGGGCGGGGCAAAAGCTCCATCAGGGCAACCATGGTGCGCTCCGGCGTCGGGGCGGCGACGAAGCCCCAGCGGTTGACGATCCGGTGCACATGCACGTCCACCGCCACCGCCGGAATGCCGAATCCGATGGCAAGGGTCAGCGCCGCGATCTTCGGGCCGACTCCATGGAAGGCCATCAGGGCGTCCGGCGTGTCGGGCACCATCCCGCCATGTTCCGTGATGATCCGGCGGGACAGCGCCCGGATGTCGCGGGCCTTCGGTTCCGGGAAGGTTGCGCCGTCGAGAAGGCGCGTCAGTTCCTCCGGCGTCAGGGCGGCCATCTGCTCCGGCGTGCGCGCCACCGCGAACAGCCTTTCGCACACCACCATCGTCGTCTCGTCCCTGGTGCGGGCGGAGATCAGGCTGCCGACCAACTGCTCGAAGGGGCTGCCGTAGCCGCGGTCACGCAGGGCGAACATGGCGGCCTTCGGGCGTCCGGCCACCGCTTGGCGCAGGCGCCGGAACGCCTCGTCGATGTCGAAGGGTTCCTTGTCGGCAAGGGTCGGCGCGGGGCGCAGGGGCATGACCGGTCCGGGGACGGTGGGAGGTTGCCAGACCGAAACAGCGCGCGGGGCAGGGTTGCTCCCCATTCCCCTTTGCAATGGATCGTGCGCCCCTTAGATTAGAGATATCTAAATTAAAGGGGATGAGATCATGGTGAAGGATTGGCCGCAGATGGCGAAGGACATGTCCGGTGCGGTGCGGGATCTGCGCGGCGGCGCCCCGGAGGTGATGAAGGGGTTCTCCGCCATCGCCAAGGCGGCGCTGGAGGCCAAGGCGCTGGACACCAAGACGAAGGAGCTGATCGCGCTGGCCATCGGCGTGGCGACCCGCTGCGACGCCTGCGTCGCCTTCCACGCCCAGGCCGCCGTCCAGCACGGGGCGAGCCGGGAGGAGGTGATGGAGACCTTGGGCATGGCGATCTACATGGGCGCCGGCCCGTCAGTGATGTACGCCGCCATGGCGACGGAGGCATTCGACCAGTTTGCTGCGGAAAAGGCGCGCTGAGTCATCCGGCGCTGGAAAACAGCGGGCGACGCAGGCCCCCGGCGGCGATCTCGGCGCGCAGCGCGTCGGCGTCCATGGCCTGGATGCGCTCCAACTCCGTCTTGTTGGCGGCGATGAAGGGGTTTCGGTCGGTGGAGTTCTCGGGCCGCGCGTGCTCCAGATGGTACAGCGGCCCGGGCACCCGCTCCACCCGCAGGCCCAGCCGGCGCAGCCGCTCCACGATCTCGTCGTCCTCATAGCCCCAGGAGACGAACCGCTCGTTGTAGCCGCCGGCCTCCAGCAGCGCCGCCCGGTCGAAGAAGGCCCCCCCGCCGGGCGAATTGCGGTGCATCAGGGGGAAGCGCGGGCAGACCGCGTTCAGCGGCGCCGCCGACAGGGTGTGTCCGAACCGGTGGACCTCCCGCCCGAGAATCCAGAAGAACAGCCCGTTGTAGGGGAAGGCCATGGCCGCCCCGCCGCGCACCGCATCGCGGGCCAGGGCGTATTGCACGGGATCGACCACGATGTCGGTGTCGTGCAGGGCGACGATGGGAGTCTCCGCCGCCTCCACCATGCGGTTGATGAGGTGGGCCTTGTGGGTGAAGGGCGTGTCGTTGCCGGTCAGGTGCAGATGCCGGCAGCGGGCGGCAAGCTCCGGCCCCAGCGCGTCCGCCACATCGCTCGGTCCCGCCTTGTCCTCCCCGATCAGGATCGTGGTGTCGGCGTGTTTCAGCAGGAAGGAGACGATCCAGCGCAGGTTGCGCTTGCGGTCGTCGCTGTCGGCGCGGAAGGGAACCAGCATCGTGACGTCGCGCAGGTCCAGCCGCCCGTCCGGCCCGGCCCCGTCGAGGATCGCGCGGCGGGCGCGGTAGGCCGCCGCCTGCACCGTCAGCCGCTCCCGCGCCCCGTCGTCCCGCGGGTCGATGGCGAGGGCCATCTCGTAGAAGGACACGGCGGCGCCGGGGCGGCCCAGATCGGCCTCGATGTCGCCCTTCTGCCGCCAGCCGGGGACGAAATGCGGGTGGCGGGCGAGCAGCGGGTCCAGCACGTCCAGCGCCTCCCCGATGCGCCCGATGGCCTGCAACGCCTCGCTCAGATGGTATTCGGCGTCGGGGAAGTCTGGGCGCAGCGCCAGCGCGCGGCGGTAGGCGGCGATGGCCTCCTCCGTCCGCACCGCGACGTGGAGCAGGGCGCCCAGGTTGAACAGCGCGTCGGCGTCCCCGCCGTCCAACTCCACCGAGCGGGCGATCATCGCCATCCCGCGCTCCCGGTCGCCGTCCAGCGCCGCCAGGAGGCCCAGCCGGTGCAGAGCCTCCGGATTGTCGGGGGCGGCGTCGAGGATTCGCCCGTACAGTTCCGCCGCTTCCGCCCGCCGCCCGGCCTTGAGATGGTCGAGCGCGATGGCCAGCGCCTCGTCGATGGTCGCCATTCGGTGGGGTCCGTGGGTCCGTGCGTCGCCTTATGGTGGATTCCACTTTGACACAAAGGCCCGTGCGGGGAAATCATCCGCTCCAGGACCATGCCTCAGGGAAACACCCGATAATGAACGATCATCGCATCAGCAAGAATGGGTCCATGGGAGGACTCACCCGCCGTCAGTTCGGCACCGCCGCGGCCTCGGTCGCCCTGTCGGCGGGTGCGCTCGCCGCCTTCGGGCGGGCTCCGGCCTTCGCGCAGGGGACGGTGCTGAAGGTGGGCGTGCTGCTGCCCCGCTCCGGCCTGCTGGCCCAGGCGGGCCAGGCGTGCCAGCGCGGCGCGGAGATCGCCCCGGCCATCCTCAGCGAACTCGGCTACAAGGTCGAGATCCTGTCCGCCGACACCGAATCGAACGTGGACGTCGCCCGCTCCCGCGCCGAGAAGCTCATCAACGACGGCGCGAACGTCATCGTCGGCGCCTTCGACAGCGGCCAGACCGCGGCGGCGGCGCAGGTCTGCGAGCAGCGGGGCATCCCGCTGGTGATGAACATCGCCGCCGCCGACCGCCTGACCGAGCAGGGCTACAAGACCGTTTTCCGCAACTTCCCGACCTCCACCATGCTCGTCACCAACGGGCTGGCGCTGATGAAGGACCTGTTCGCGGCCAGCGGCGTGACCCCGAAGACGGCGGTGTTCCTGCACGCCAACGACACCTTCGGCATGGCGAACAAGCAGGCGATGGACGCCCTGTTCCCGAAGCTGGACATGCCCTTCGGCATCGTGGACACCATCTCCTACGACCCGAAGGCGCAGGATCTCGCGGTCGAGGTGGCCAAGGCCAAGGCGACCGGCGCCGAACTCGCCATCGTCACCACCCGCGCCAACGACGCCATCATGATGGTGCGCGAGATGGTCAAGCAGCGGTGGGAGCCCAAGGGCATCGTCTCCCCCGGCTCGCCCGGCCTGTATGACGAGCAGTTCTACAAGGTGCTGGGCAAGTACGCCGACTACGCCATCACCAACCTGCCCTGGTACGACCCCAAGGCGGAACTGACCAAGCGCGTCGAGGCCGCTTTCAAGAAGCAGTATCCGAACGACCGGTTCGAGGGCTACGCCTTCAACGTCGCCTTCACGCTGGAGGCCATCCTGGTCGCCGCCGACGCCTTCAAGCGCGCCGGCACGGCGGAGCCGGCCACCCTGCTGGAGGCGCTGCGCCAGACCAACCTGAAGGACAAGATGATGGTCGGCCCGGCCATCACCTTCGACGAGAAGGGGCAGAACACGCAGCTCGTCTCGGCCTGCGTTCAGAACCGCAACCTGCGCCCGACCGTCGTCCTGCCCAAGGGCTCCGCGGAGATGGACCCCGTCTTCCCGGCACCGGGCTGGGGCAAGCGCACCTGAGCAAGCCCCTGTTCCCCTCTCCCCGCCGGGGAGAGGGTTGGGGGGCGGTTTTCAGAACTCAGCGTTGCGTGATGTTTTGCTGTCACCCCGGCAGGTTGACAGAACGCACTTTCTTTTCATACTCTGGTGTTCTGCTGCCGCAGCGGATGCCCACTTTCGTGTGTTCGCGCCATGGAAACGATCACACAAGCCGCCTTGGACAGCGCGCAGTCTAAGTAGGCCATGTTGTTTCATTTGACAAATTTACAATATCTCCAAGGTGGCGCGATGAAATTCCTGGTAATTGCCGTTCTGTCGGCGATTGTACTCAACAGTGCGCCTGCGTATGCCGATGATTGGGATGACCTGTACGGTGCGCTCAACGCCGCAATGTGGCAGAAGGACGACCGGAGCCTGATCGCTCTTCTTGAGCAAGGCGTTGATATCAACACCCAGAACAGTGACGGCTGGACCCTGCTGCACATCGCAGCCGAGCAGGGCAAGCCCGCCTTTGTGCGCCTGTTGCTCAACCGTGGGGCTGACCCCACAATCAAGACGAACTACGGCAAGACGGCGTTCGACGTTACCAGCTCCGCTCAGATCAAGCGGATGCTGACCGAAACGATGGCTGCCGGCGGCGGCGGCGGCGGCGGTGGCGGTGGCGGTGGAATGCCGACATTCGATCCGGCGAAAGCCTGGACGGAAGCCCGCTGGGCGATCGAGTACAACCAGCAGGATGAGTTGGCGCGGCTTCTCGATGCGGGTTTGGATATAAACGCCCGAAACAGCGATGGATGGACGCTGCTGATGGTTGCCGCTTGGAAAGGCAATCTGAAAAGCGTGCAATATCTGGCCGGACGCGGCGCCGATCAACGAGCACGAAACAACAATGGAGAGACGGCTGCCCAGCTTACGTCCGACGCCAATGTGCGAGCGTTCCTAGGCGGTGCGAAGAAAGTTGGCCCCAAACCGGCACAGGACAATTCCAAGCCGGCACAGGATAATTATTGCACGCGCATGTATCACGAGGCGACGCGCCTGTGCGAGACGGGCAGTGCTGGAAGTTTCTGTCGCATCAGAGCGGCAAACGACGCTCAGGAGTGCGAGAAGACGGGACGCTGGCCCTAACCATACACGTCGCGTCCCTTGGTGTGGGAAGGAGTCCGAAAGGCGGGAATGCCGGCGATGTGCCGGCGTCCCCGCCTTTTTCTCTTACACCGTCTGGGCTTCCAAGCCGTAGGCCAGCAGCCGTTCCACCGACGCGCGGCGGTCGCCGGCCGCGGCGAAGCGGGCGCGGGCCTCGGTTGACTGCCGGTCGCGGAGGGCCGCATCGCCCGCCAGGGCGGCGGCGCGCTCCAGGAAGGCCGCGTCGTCGGCCACGGTGAAGGCCGGCCCGGCCACGTTCGCCACGTCGCCCGCCGCGAAGGTCACCACCGGAACCCCGTCGGCCAGGGCGAAGGCCGCACTGCCGCCGCCGCCCTGGCGGCGCGGGTTCAGATAGGCGGTGGCGAGGCGGTGCAGCGCCCGCACGTCCTCCACGTCGCCCAGCGCATGGACACGGCCCGCGTTGCGCAGGGCGGCGATCCGTTGCGGCAGGGTTTCCACGCCGCCCGCGACGGCGATCCGGGCGTCGGGCAGGCGGTCGAGCAGCGAGTCGGCCAGCGCCAGGAAGTCCGGTCCGGCCTCCTGGTCCAGGCGGTTGCCGACCAGGATGAACAGCGGCCCGTCTTCCGGAAGCCCGAAATCGGCGCGGCTGCGCTCCGGCCCGGCGGGCGGCAGGGTCCAACCGAAGGAGAAGGGGCGGAAACGCTCCGCCATGTCCGCCGGCCAGCCCTCTGCGGTGTCGGACTCGCCATAGCCCAGCACCAGACGGCCCATGGACAGCGGAAGGCCCGAGGAGGTCGGCAGGCAGATCACCGGGCGGGCGCCGGAGAACAGGTCGGCCACCACGTTGGAACCGCCGAAGGCGACGATGACGTCGGGGTCGAAGCCGTCCACGTAATCGACGATGGCGTTCACCTTCTCCTCGTCGAAGCGCTTCTGCGGGAAGGAGACCATGCGGACCCGCGCGCCGAAGGCGGCGATGACCTGCTCCCCCTCATACTCCTCTGTGATGTTGTAGGCGTACTCCGGGACGAAGCCGTTCTCGCCGGTGATCGCCATGGCGTTGGGGTTGATGATGACCACCTCGCGCCCGAACTCGTCCTGGAGACGGCGGGCGAAGTCGAAGGCGTCCGCGGTCGGCTGATGGCCGGCGCCCAGCATCTGGTTGGTGATCAGCGCGATCCGCTTCACCTCGCCGCGCGGCGTGGCGCGCTTCATGCGGCGGCGCAGGTGATAGCGCAGCGCCGTCTCGTCCACCATCAGGCGGTAATAGTCCGTGAAGCTTCCGGCGTGGAACGCGCCGGCATCGCCGGTGCGCGCGGCGCCCTGGAAGAGCTGCATCGCCATGCCCCAGAAGGCGTAATGAATCGACGGCACGGTGAAGCGCATCGGGTCTTCCAGGACGGCGCCGGTCAGCGATTCGTAATGCGCGATGTCGCCGTCGAGCAGGAACAGCAGCGAGTGGCGGCGCATCACGTCGCCCATGGCGTATCCCGCGTCGACCTCCGCCGCGGCGGCGCGGCGCGTCTCGTCGTCGTAGCGGCGGATCAGCCCGGCCAGCGCGCTGACGTTGCCCCAGCCTTCGCCCTGGTTGGTCAGCAGGGTCAGGGCGCGGGCGAAGCTCAGGGCCGCATCGCGGGTCTGGCCGGTGGCGTGCAGGGCGTGGCCCAGGTTGGCGTGCAGCAACGGCGAGGTGGGGTCCCCGGCCACCGCCTGTCCGATCAGGTCCACCGCCTCCGCCGGACGCCCCCCTTGCAGCGCGACGACGCCGAGCAGGTGCAGCGCGTCCGGATGGCCGGGCGACGCCGCCAGCACCTCCCGGTACAGGCGTTCCGCCTCCGTGGTGCGGCCGGCGCGGTGGTGTTCGGTCGCGACGGCCAGCGTCTGTTCGATGGTGTCCATGGTCGGCGTTCCTGCTGCTTGGTCCCTGACGGCATGTTTACGCGCTTTTAGGGCGGATGCGCTGAACTTTTCCCATGCAGCGCACCGCGACATTCTTGTGGCATCTCGTCCCGACGGCAACCCTGGCGATTGCGCTGGCGCTTCTTTCGCCCGGCGCCGTCCGCGCGCAGGACACGGCCACCGTCAACGAAGCCACCCCGCCCCTGCGAATCGTCATCAGCCTGACGGAGCGCCGTCTCCATCTGCTGGAGGACGGCCGCCCGCCGCGCTCCTTCCCGGTCGCCATCGGGCGGCCCGGCGTGGCGATTCCGCTGGGGGACAGCCGGGTCGTGCGCAAGCGGCGCAACCCGACCTGGCACCCCACCGCCAACCAGCGGCGGGAACGGCCCTCTCTGCCCGCCGCGGTGCCGCCGGGACCGTCCAACCCGCTGGGCGCCTTCGCGCTCGACCTTGGCTGGACGGCCATCGCCATTCACGGCACCAACGAGCCGGATTCGGTGGGCCGCCGGGCCAGCGGCGGCTGCTTCCGCATGCTTCCCGCCGACATCGCCGCCTTGTTCGACGCGGTTCCGGTCGGGACACCGGTCCGAGTCGTGACCGGGGCGGCCTCCGTTCCGCCGCCGGAGTCCCCGGTCGCGGTTGCCGTCGCGGCGCCGCTCCCGCCACCGGCAGTGCCCAGGGTTGCGCCGCCGCCGCTTCCCATCCTGCCCGACCCCCGCTGCGCCACCGCCAGCGCGCCGCTGCGCCGGATGATCTGCACGGTGCCGGAACTGGCGGCGCTGGACGGGCGGGCGCGCGGGCTGCACCAAAGCCACCTCGCCGCCTTGCCGGCGGACCGCCGCGACGCCGCGGCCTACGCGCTGATCCAGGAGGAGCGCCGCTTCGACGACCGCATCACCGCCCGCTGCTGGGTCCGCCGCGGCATGGAGGAGGACCCGGCGGTCGCGGCGGCGGCGGGCGCCTGCCTGCGCGACGCCCTGGCGACGCGCCTGGAGGAGGCGAAGCGCCGATGATCCGCACCGCAACCCGCAACAGGGAACTTGCCACGACTACGAAGGACTGCTACGCCGCTCGGGCTTGGCCATCCGGGGCTCCGTTGGCCATTCCGGGGCTCCGTTGCCCATCCGTGGCTCCGCCAAGGGCGAATCGCGCATGCCTTTTGACTATTATCTGAACATCGCCGCGTCGGGTTTGCTGACCGGGCTGGTCTACGGGCTGGCGGCGCTCGGCCTGTCGGTCATCTTCGGCGTGGTGCGCGTGGTCAATTTCGCGCACGGCGAGATGATGGTTGCCGGCATGTACGGCGCCGTTCTGCTGGCCGGCGTCCTCGGGCTCGACCCCGTCCTAGCGGCTCCCGTCGTCGCGGCGGTGCTGTTCGCCTTCGGCTGGGTGCTGCAACGCGGGCTGGTCAACCGCTTCGTGGAGCGGCCCGAGCACATGCAGTTCATCCTGCTGCTGGGCATCGCGACGATCATCCTGAACGCCATGCTGATGCTGTTCGGGCCGGATTCGCGCAACGTCATGGTGCCCTACAGCTTCGACACGGTGGAGATCGGGCCGCTGCTGCTCGACGCGGTGCGGCTGCGCGCCGGGGCCGGGGCGATCGTGGTGGCGGCGGCCCTGTTCGCCTTCTTCCGCTTCAGCCGCACCGGCAAGGCCATCCGCGCCTGCGCCGACAACCCGCTGGGCGCCCGCGTCGTCGGGCTGAACATCGACGGGCTGTATGCGCTGACCTTCGGCATCGGCGCCGGGGTGGTGGGCATCGCCGGGGCGCTGATGACGCTGCTGGTCGATTCCCGCCCGCAACTGGCGCCGGAATACACGCTGCTGAGCTTCATCATCGTCATCGTCGGGGGGCTGGGCAGCCTGCCCGGCGCCCTGCTGGGCGGCATGCTGATCGGCCTGTCGGAGGCGATGGCCGGCTTCCTGCTGGACCCCTCGCTCAAATCCCTCTTCAGCTATGGTGTGCTGATCGTGGTGTTGCTTCTGCGCCCGCAGGGCCTTCTGGGGAAACGGTCGTGACGGGGCGCGGAACCCTCCTTCTCCTTCTGGCGGCGGTGCTCCTGCTGGTGGCGCCGATGATCGCCGACCGCTACGTCCTGTCGGTGCTGACCACGGTCCTGTGGTTCGCCTATGTCGGGCAGGCGTGGAACGTGATGATGGGCTTCTCCGGCCTGCTGTCGCTGGGCCACGCGCTCTATGTCGGGTTGGGGGCCTACGCCAGCGCGGCGCTGTTCGTCCATTTCGGAATCGGTCCCTGGGCGGGGATGTGGGTGGCGATGCTGGCGGCGACGGCGGCGGGCTGCTTCATCGGCTTCCTGGGCTTCCGCTTCGGGGTGCGCGGCGTGCATTTCGCGCTGCTGACCATCGCCTTCGCGGAGGTCGCGCGCATCGGCTTCGACCATCTGCAATGGTTCGGCGGCTCGGGCGGCTTCTTCCTGCCGGTGGCGGGCGACGCCGGCAACGACCTGCTGAACCTGCGCGGCTCGCCGGAGCTGTTCTACTACGTGATCCTGGCGCTGGTCCTGGCCGCGCTGGCCCTGTCGCGGGTGCTGCTGCACAGCCGTCTCGGCTATCAGTGGCTGGCCGTGCGCGAGGAGCCGGAGGCGGCGGAGGCGGTCGGCGTGGACCTGTTCCGCGCGCGCATCGCGGCGGTGGCCCTGTCGTCCGCCATGACGGCGCTGGGCGGTGTGTTCCAGGCCTTCTACTTCAACAACCTGTTTCCGGAGCAGGTGTTCTCCATGGGCCGCTCCATCGAGATCATCCTGCCGGCCATCGTCGGCGGCATCGGGACGCTGATCGGGCCGATCCTGGGGGCCTTCATCCTGACCCCGCTGGGCGAGCTGCTGACCTTCCTGATCGAGGTGACCGGCTTCGACCTGCCGGGCCTGAAGCAGTTGTTCTACGGGGTGGCGCTGGTGGTGATCGTCGTCTACCGCCCGGACGGGGTGTGGCCGTGGCTGGCCGACCGGCTGGGCCTCGTCCGCCGCCCGGGGGAGGACGCGTGATGGCGGCGCTTCTGGAGGTCGAGGGCCTGTCCAAGCGGTTCCGCGGGCTGAAGGCCGTTTCCAACGTCGGCTTCTCCGTTCCGGAGGGCCGGATCGTCGCGCTGATCGGGCCGAACGGCGCCGGCAAGACCACCACCTTCAACCTGATCGCCGGCGTCTTTCCGCCGGACGAGGGGCGGGTGCATCTGAAGGGCGCGCCGATCACCGGGCTGAAGCCCAACCGCGTCTGCGCCGCCGGCATCGGGCGGACCTTCCAGATCGTCAAGCCCTTCGGGCAGTTGTCGGTCGAGGAGAACGTGGTCGTCGGCGCGCTGGCCCGCGAACGGTCGGTGGCGGCGGCGCGCGACCACGCCCGGACGGTGCTGGACCGGCTGGGGCTGGCCGATCAGGCCGCCCGCCCGGCGCGCAGCCTGACCCTGCCGGACCGCAAGCGTCTGGAGGTCGCCCGCGCGCTCGCCACCCGCCCGATCCTGCTGCTTCTGGACGAAGTGCTGGCCGGTCTGCGTCCCACCGAGGTGGACCGCATGGTCGAGGTGCTGCGCGACCTGAACCGGCGCGAGGGCATGACGATCCTGATGATCGAGCATGTGATGCGCGCCGTGATGGCCCTGTCCGACCAGGTCGTCGTTCTGGACCATGGGGAGAAGATCGCCGATGGCCTGCCCGCCGAGGTTGTCGCGAACCCCAAGGTGATCGAATCCTACCTGGGCGCCGAGGACATCTGACCGCCTTGCGGCAACAGGATGTGCCGGAACACGCAAGACTTCCGATCGGCGGAAACACTCCCTTAATGTTTGTTGGTCCATCATTCCTTCCAAGCTAGGGCAACGGCCGGGACAACAACGTCCGGTCGAAAAAGAAGCGTCCGGAAAGGGCGTTGCACGGGAGGAACGAATGAAGGCATTCGGCAATCTGCGGATTGGCCGGCGGCTGGCCATCGGCTTCGCCGCGGTGATCGCGGTGCTGGTGGTGACGGTCGGCACCGGCCTGCTCCTGACCGAAAACGGCAAGGCGCTCAGCCGTTTCGTGGCTGACGTCCGCATGCCGACGGCGCTGGCCGGGCAGGGCATCGTCACGGCGGTCACCGCCACCAACGCGGCCATGCAGGGCTACCTGCTGACCAACCGCGAGGACCTGAAGCAGGAACGCAACCTCGCCTGGGACCGCATCGACGCCTTGCGCCAGGAGATGGACGGTCTGTCGGCCCGTTGGACCGACCCGCAGGTGCGGGCCATCTGGGACACGGTGAAGCCGCTCCTCAGCGATCTGCGCCGCGACCAGGACATGGCCGAATCGCTGGGCACCATCGGCGACCAGATGGGGGCGTTGAACTCCCTGAACGACGACGCGATCCCGCGCGCCAATCAGGTCATGAGCCTGCTGGTGGGCGACGCCCGGTCGGACAGCGCCAGCGGTATGATCCCGCGCCAGCGCGCCCTGCTGCAAGCCGACACGGAGGGGATGACCCGCGCCGCCGACCAACTGGTGATGGTGCAGGCGGTGCTGCTGACGCTGGGCCTGCTGATCGCGGTGGCGGCGGTCTTGCTGACCTCGCGTTCCATCGTGCGGCCCCTGGCCGCCATGACGGAGGCGATGCGGCGGCTGGCCGACGGCGACTCCGCGACCCATGTCCCGGCCACCGGGCGGGGCGACGAGATCGGGCAGATGGCCAAGGCCGTGCTGGTCTTCAAGGACAACATGATCGCCGCGCGCGAGGCCGCGGAGCGCGAGCAGGCGGAGCAGGAGTCCCGCGCCCGCCGCGCCCGCGCCATCGAGGAGCTGACCGGCCGCTTCGACCGCGAGGCGGGCGCCGTGCTCGGCACCGTCTCCGCCGCCGCCGTGCAGATGAAGGCGACGGCCAGCCAGCTCGCCGCCACGGCGGAGCAGACCTCCCGCCAGTCGGTCACGGTGGCCGGCGCGTCGGAACAGGCCAGCGCCAACGTGCAGACCGTCGCCACCGCGACGGAGGAACTGGCCGCCTCCGTCCAGGAGATCGGGCGTCAGGTCGCCAGCAGCACGGCCATCGCCGACGAGGCGGTGCACAAGGCCGAGCGCGCCGATCAGGCCATGCGCAGCCTCGCCACCGCATCGGCGGAGATCGTCGCGGTGATCGACCTCATCACCCAGGTGGCGTCCCAGACCCGGCTTCTGGCGCTGAACGCCACCATCGAGGCGGCGCGGGCCGGGGAGATGGGCAAGGGCTTCGCCGTGGTGGCGGCGGAAGTGAAGGCGCTGGCCGATCAGACCACCCGCGCCACCGACGAGATCGCCGCGAAGATCGCCTCCGTCCGCAACGAGACCGAGGGGGCGGTGTCCTGCATCGGCGACGTGATGGGCACCATCGGGCGAATCAGCGAGGTCGCCTCGACCATCGCCGCGGCGGTGGAGCAGCAGCAGGCGGCGACGCGGGAGATCGCCCGCAACATCCAGCAGGCCGCCGTCGGCACGCACGACGTCACATCCAACATCGCCGACGTGAACCGCGCCGCCAACGACACCGGCGCCGCCGCCCGCAACGTGCTGGAGGCCGCGGGATCGCTGTCCGATCAGGCGGACGGGCTGCGCAGCAAGGTGGAGGTGTTCCTGTCGGCGGTGCGCACGGCCTGATCCGTGACGCTTCGCGGGGAAGCGGCGGGCAAAAGATCGGCGCGCCGGGTCATCGGCCAGATCAGCACTTGACCCGGACGCCCGAGCCCGTCAGCTTCTCGCCGGGCTTTCCCCGTGACGCAAGCACATGAACCGACTGCAACGCTATCTCTTCCGCAATCTTCTGATCGCCCTTCTGTACTCCACGGCCGGCCTGACCTTGACGATCTGGCTGAGCCAGTCTCTGCGGCTGATCGAGATGGTGGTGGAAGCCGGGGCGCCGATGCGGGTGTTCCTGTGGCTTCTCATCCTGACGGTGCCGACCTTCCTCGGCATCGTGCTGCCGCTGGCGCTGGTCGGGGCGGTGCTGTTCACCTACAACCGGCTGGCCACCGACAGCGAGCTGGTGGTGATGCGCGCCGCCGGCGTCGGACCCTTCGCGCTGGCGGCGCCCGCGATGCTGCTGGCCGCGTGCGTGACGGTGGTCGTCTATGTGCTGAACATCTGGCTGACGCCCGCCGCCCACCAGGAGCTGGTGCGCATGGAATACGCCGTGCGCAGCGACTATTCGCAGCTCTTCCTGCGCGAAGGCGTCTTCAACGAGGTGGGCGACCGCTTCAGCGTCTTCGTTCGCGAGCGCGACAGCGATGCAAACCTGCACAACGTGATCATCCATGACGGGCGCGTGCCGGAAAAGCCGGTCACCATCATGGGCGAGCGGGCGGTGATGCTGACCGGGTCGGAAGGCGCGCGCTTCGTCGTCTACAACGGCAACCGGCAGGAGCTGGACCGCAAGACCAACCGCCTGTCCCAGCTCTTCTTCGAACGCTACGCGGTGGACCTGAAGGTGCTGAGCAGCGCCAGCGGAGAACGTTATCCGGACGCCCGCGAACGCTCCACCGACGAGCTTCTCCACCCGTCCCCGCAGTTGGCGGCGGACCCCAAGATGATGCGGGATCTGTTGGCGGAGCTGCATCACCGCCTGTCCTCGCCGCTGTTGGCGCTGGCCTACACCATGGTGGCGCTGGCCTGTCTCCTGTCCGGCGAGTTCAACCGGCGCGGCCAGTCAGTGCGCGTGACCACGGCGGTTCTGGTGGTGATGACCATCCAGGCGGCGGTGCTCGGCCTGACCAGCCTGGCCGCCAAGGTGATCGTTCTGGTCCCGCTGATGTATGTGCTGCCGCTCGCGGCCCTGGTCCCGGCGGCCTGGATTCTGTCGCGCAACCTGCGGCGGCGCGTGCCGCCCGGCGGCGAAGCGGCGGCGGGTTGAGAAGGGCGGGCCGGATCTTGCGCATTCTGTTCATCACCTCCAACCGCCTGGGCGATGCGGTTCTCTCCACCGGCCTGCTCGCCCATCTGCGCGAACGGCACCCCGACGCCGCCCTGACCATCGCCTGCGGTCCGCTGCCGGCGCCCCTGTTCCGCTCCGTCCCGGGGCTGGAGCGGCTGATCCCCATGCCGAAGCGCGCCTGGGCGCGGCACTGGTTCGACCTGTGGCGGGCCTGCGTCGGAACGCGCTGGGACATGGTGGTGGACCTGCGCAATTCCGCGGTGGGCCGTCTCGTCCTGGCGAAGCGCCGCTTCTTCCACGCGCGTGCCCCGCACCTTCACAAGGTGGAGGAGATCGGGCGGGTGCTGGGCCTGTCCCCGCCGCCGTCCCCCCGCCTGTGGATCGACGCGGCGGCGGAGGCCGAGGCGGACCGGCTGCTGCCCGGCGGCGCGGAGCCGTTCCTGGCGATCGGGCCGACCGCGAACTGGACCGGCAAGGAATGGCCGGCGGACCGCTTCGCCGATCTTGCAACGCGGCTGACCGGTCCCGGCGGGCGGCTGTCCGGCCTGCGCGTGGCCGTCCTGGCCGCGGGTCCGGAGCGGGAGCGCGCCCGCCCCGTGCTGGACGCGCTGGGCAGCCGGGCCATCGACCTGACCGGGCGCACCGACCCCATGGCCGCGGCGGCCTGCGTGCGCCGGGCGGCGCTCTATGTCGGCAACGATTCCGGGCTGATGCACATCGCCGCCGCCGCCGGCACGCCGACCGTCGGTCTGTTCGGGCCGGGCTTTCCGGAGACCTACGGCCCCTGGGGCATGGCGGCGCGGACGGTCATCAGCCGGGTCCCGCGGTCCGAGCTTCTGGCCCGTCAGAAGGCCGATCCGCAAGCCACCGGCCTGATGGACGGCATACCCGTGGAGGCGGTCGAACAGGCGGTCGGCGAACTGCTCGCACCTGTAACGCCGGAATGCCGTGAAGTCGTGACAAATCCTTGCAAATCATCCGAAGCAGGTCCCTAAAGTTGACAACGCTATGCGGATGGCTGACAATCCTCGTCGCCTGGACTTGATTCCGCAGAGCATTGTCCGATGGCCAGTCCCCGAGGGTTTGGAATGAAGCCGACACCGACCTACGCAAACAAGCCGACCTCGGATAATCCCCGCGATGTCGAGGCTTGGGCATTGGCGGAGGCATCACGCCGCCTGATCGACGCCGGGCGCAGCCCGGTGAACGAGGACGCGCTCCGCGCCGCCTTGCAACTGAACCAGCGCCTTTGGACGATCTTTCAGGCCGCGATGACCGAAGAGGATTGCGGTCATCCGCCGGAGGTGCGGACCAACATCGCCGCCCTGTCGCTTCTGGTGGACCGCGAGACGGTCGCCCGCTTGGTCGACCTTGACGTGTCGAAGCTGGATACGCTCATCAGCATCAACCGGTCTGTGGCCAGCGGCCTGACCGCCCGTCCCGACGCTCCCGCCCAGGGCCAGCCGGTGCCGGCCGCCGCTTCCCAGGCCGCGGCGCGTCCGCCGATGGCGCCACAGGTCCCGGCGCCGGACGGCCAGCCGCCGCGCCAGTCGCTTCGCATTTCGATCTGAGATCCGCGAACACCAAACAGAAAGGCCGGCGCCCTTCGGGGCGCCGGCCTTTCTGTTTCGACAGCGGCTCCCTCAAGCGATGTAGTTCAGGAGCGACAGCTTCTGGCGCTGGCCGGCGACCGTGTAGGCGGCCTCCAGGGCGTTCATGGAGGTGCGCAGGCGCGCCGCCACCTCGGTCTCGTCGATGCCCTCGATGCCGGCGATGCGTTCCACCACCGTGGCTGACGCGCTGGTGTGGGCGGTCTTCTTCTCCTCCAGAGTGGCGAGGTCGGAGGCCACCTTGGAATGGACCGACCGAACCTCGTCCTTGGCCTGAGCCATCAGCTCCCGCGACTTGGTGATGTACTCCTCGTACTTGCCGGGGTTCGACGCGGCGACGTGGGCCATGCGGAAAGCGGAGATCAGCTTCTGGAAGGCGCGGTCGTCGCTGGTGACGCCGTAAGTCAGCGTCTGGCCGTCGTCGATGGTGACCGCGGCCTTTTCCCACGCCTTGGCGTTCTTCCGTTTCGACATGTACTCGGAATCGTAGAAGGGCAGATCCGGCGGGTCCACATAGGGCACATCGGTCAGGGCGTCCGCCTGCGACGGAAGGGTCGCCACCGAGATGGTGTTGTCGATCTGGCCGTTGATCGCGCGGACCGAGGTGGTGAACTGCTGCACGCGCGACGGATGGCTCGGGTCCATCGGGTTGTTGCTTTTCAACCAGATGGTCGGACCATCGATGGGGGCGATTGGGTCGTCGGGATTTTTGGTCGGAGACACCGGCGGCACCGGGCTGGTATTCCCAAGCTCGGTGCGCAGCTTGGCGGCCACCTCCGACACGTTGGTGACGCCGTTGTTGTAGTCTTTCTCGGTGACCGTGTAGCGGACCGTGTATTGCTGGTAGACCGGCAGGTCCTCCGGCTCGTCCGGATGCTCCGTGTAATATTTGCGGTTGAAGGGATCGTCCGGGTCGCCGACGGTGATGTTGATCTCGTAGGTGTCGCCGATGTCCACCTCGTCGCCGGTCAGCGTGAAGCTGTCGAACTGATGCACCCCGGTGCCGAGAGTCCTCTGGGTGGTCGCGGGCGACGTGATCGCGTTGTCGACGTTCATCGAGTTCTGGACGCGCGCCTTCACGTCGAACGTGTGGCTCGGGTCCTCGCCGATCAGCGAGATGACGCCGTTGGACGCGGCGGCGATGATCGGCAGCTTCGGGTTGGCCGACTGGATCAGGCTGTTCAGCGTGTTGGCGACGAAGGTCACGGTCTTCGGATCGTTCGGCTGGACCTGATATCCGAAGGCCTTGCCGTCGATCGTCACCTCGAAATAGTCCTCGGGGTTGACCATCGACCCGTTCAGCGTCACGCGGGTGGACTGCGGCTGGGCCAGCAGGTCGCCCACCGGTTCCGTGCCGTAACGGGACCCGGCGAACAGGTAGCGGTCGCCGAACTGCTCGTTCAGAAGCTGCTGGATGTCGCGCAGCGCGCCCTCGACACGGTCGCGCATGTCGTTGGCCTGCGGCCAGCTCACCGAGAAGGTGCTGCTGGACGCCGCGGTGAGCTGGTCGAAATTCAGGTTCAGAACCGCGCCTTCGCCGGGACCGCCGGCGATCTTGAAGTTGTAGCCGCCGCCGTCGCTGGGCGGAACGGTCTTCAGGTTGATGGTGCGGGTGGTCTTGCCGCCCAGCCCGTCCGTCACCGTCACGTCGTACGACCCGTTGACGCCGTCCGTCGACGGGACGGAGGTTACGGTGTAGCGGGCGTTCTGCGTGAAGGTGGACTTGTCGGCGTTGACCGACAGCTTCAGCGCCTCCGGGTTGCTGTTGAAGGCGGAGGTGACGCTGGGCGGTCCCGGCTGGAACGGCATCAGGTTGCTGCTCTGCCAGTCCGTGGCCAGCTTCTCCAGGCTGTTCAGCACCGTGTCGGTCGCCTTCACGCGCGGCGCGGCGGTGTTGATGTTCTGGATGTAGGCGTCGCGCTGCGTCAGTTCCGCGCGCAGGGCCAGCAGCTTCTGCGTCTCGGCCCCGTAGGCGTTCAGGTCGGTCGACTTCTTGCCGGTGGTCAACTGCTCCGAGAGCGTGTCGACCCTGTTCTGGCCATTCGTCAGATTGCGGACCAAGCCCAGATACTTGGCGTAGCTGCTGACCTGAGTGATGGAGCTCATCGGACGATCGCCTCCAGCGCGTCAAACATCGTGTTGGCCACTTGCATGACCCGTGCCGACGCGGCGTAGGAGGTCTGAAGCTGTTGCAGGTTCGCGATCTCCTCGTCGATGTTGACGCCGGTCGTCGCGTGATAGCGCTCTTCCAGGATCTGGCGGGAGTCCTTGTCCAGCGCGGTCTTGTCCAGCGCGGTCTTGGCCGCGGACATCCAGCCCCCGGTGATGTTGCTGGTGATGCTGCTGAAGGACGCGCCCTCCAGCTTCAGCCCGTCGGCCTGGAAGCTGCGGCCCGTGGCGCCGAGCGCCGTGACCACGTCCTTGATGGCGGAGGCCTTGATCTTCTTGCTGTTGTCCAACAGGTTCTCGTTCACCCGGATGGTGAAGCGGTCGTTGCCCATGAAGAACTGGGTCGGTTCCTCGCCCGCCACCGTCTTCGCCTGATCGTAGGCGTCGCGGAAGCTGGTGGGCTCGCCCGGCTTGGTCGAACCGGTGAACATCTGCGCGTAGGCGTCGAGCTGCGACCGCAGCTTGCGGATCACCTCGGTGGTCGGGTCGGCGCTGGCCGCCTGGGGCGGGGTCGCGGCGGACCCGTCGGCCCGCAGATTCATCAGCGCGGCGACCTTTCCTTCCTTCAGGTGCTGGATGACGTTGGTGACTTGATTGCCCACCGTCAGGTTGATATTGCCGCCGTCATAGGAAAGATTTGCCGCCTGGCTGTCCACCAGCGCCAGCCCCGTGGGGGTGAAGACGGCCATGCGGCCGTCCGGGCGTGCCACCGTGCGCACGCCGACGTAGGTGCTCAGCTCCCGGATCAGCCCGTCGCGCTTGTCGGCCACCTCGTTGCCGGCGGAGCCGTAGCCCTGCAGCGAGACGATGTTGTTGTTGATGCTCTCGATCTCCTTCAGCAGCCGGTTCACCTCGCCGACCGACTGGCTGAGATCGCCCTGGATCTCCCGGTCCATGTCCTCCACACCCTGGGACACGCGGTTGATCTCGCGCGCGAAGGTGTCGGCGGCCTGGACGAGCTGGTACTGCGCGACCTCGCTTTCCGGCGAGGTTTCCAGGGCCTTCCAGGCGGTCTGGAAGGCTTCGGCATACTGGTTCAACTGCGGCTTGCCGCTGGTCGTGCGCAGCATGTCGCCCAGCTTCTGCATGTAGGACGACTTGGTGGCCGACGAGCCCTCGCGCGCGGTCAGGTCCTGCACCTGGCTGAGCAGGGCGGAATCGACCTCGCGGCGGTACTGGGAGGTGAGGACGAACCCGTTGGAGTCCAGCACGTTCGACACGGTGTGCCGGGTGCGGGTGGGATCGTCGGCGCGGGCGACGTTGTCCGAGACCAGCTTCACCTGGGCCTGGACCGCACGGAGGCTGGCCGTCGCGCTGCCGAGGGCGCCGAAGAGGGACATGGCCGTTGGACCTTTCGTCTGCGGGGAAGGCGGCCGGGAGTTGGCCGGGCGGGCGGCGGATCACAGGGCCGCCCGCCGGATCGGGACCGCGCTTAGCGCTTCAGTCCGAGGACTTCCTGAAGCATCTCGTCGGAGGTCGTGACGATCTTGGTGTTGGCGGAGTAGGTGCGCTGCGTGACGATCAGCTTGGTGAACTCGTCCGCGATGTCCACGTTGGACGATTCCACGCTGTTGGCGATCACCGCGCCGGCTCCGTTGGTGTCCGGATCGTTGAAGTTCGGACGCCCGCCGTCCTCCGTCTCGATGTAGACGCCGCCCGCCTCGCGCTGGAGCGCGTTGGGGTTGTTGAAGGTGACCACCGGGATGCGCCCGATGACGCGGCTGCGGCCGTTGTCGTAGTTCACGATCACGTCGCCGTTGTCGCCGTAGACCACCTCCTTGAACTGACCGCGTGAGGCGCCGTCCTGGACGAGCTGGGTGACGTTGATCTCTGAGCCGGCATACTGGGTCACGCCGCCCGACTTGCCGATCTGGCCGACGTTGAGCGTGATCTGCTGCGGGCCGAAGCCATAGTCAACGGTGAAGGTGACGTTGGCGTCCGCCCCCACCGTCTGGTTGGCGGAGGTCACCGCCGTGCCGGTGCCGACCTTTGCCGTGCTGATGCTGGTGATGGTGCCGACATTCTCCGGTTCGGTGCCGAAGCTCAGTTGGATGTGGGCGGGCGTGGTGCCGGCGGTGGCGTAGGTTTCCAGCGCGAACTGATCGGCGGCGGTGCCGGTCTGGGTCTTGGCGACCACGTTCAGCACCGCGCCTTCGGCGCTGGCCGTCACCGGCAGCGAGGTGTTCTTGTTGATCATGTTCGCCAGGTTGGCCGCGATGGTCTCCATCGACGTCTCGGCGCCGGTGGTGCGGTAGGTCACGGGCGACCCGTTGATGGTCACCGTGTATTCCGCGTCCTTGTCGCCGGGCGAGCCGGTCAGCGTCACCGACTGCTTCTGGCGCACGCCCTCGACGTTGGCGACGCCGCCGGCGCCGATGTTCAGCGTGCCGGAGCTGCCGGTCGCGTTATCGATGTTCGCCGTCGCCTCGAACCGGCCGGTGGACGGGGTGTTGTGGGTGATGCTCAGGCGCCCGCCCGTCGCCGTGGCGGTGACGTTCAGGTTTTCGGAATTGATCTTGTTGGCCAGTTGCTGCAGCACGCCGGAAATGTCTTCGAGGCTGCTGTAGTTGGACTTGTCCACCTTCACCGAGATGGGCGTGCCGTCCACCGTCACCGTGTAGGTGTCGCCGATGTCGATCTGGGTCTGCGGGAACGAGAACTCCTGCCGCTGGCCGCGGGTTTCCGTCGGCTCGCTCTTGGTCGGGCCGGTCTTCTGGTTGTTGGAGGCGGCGCCCGACGTGTACTCCTGATTCACCTTGAAGGGCGTGCCGGGATTGCGGGCGGTCAGCTTCACTTCGGAGTTGACGACCGTCGCGATCACCGGCGCCTGCGGCCGGGCGGAGTTGATCTTCGCCGCCAGCGCGTCGGCGATGCCGCCGTAGTCGCCCATGGTCAGCACGTTGTCCGCCGTCACCGACACGCTGTAGGGAACGTTGTCCACGCTGATGGTGTAGGTGTCGCCGACGCGGACGTTGTCCGTCCCCTCGATCTCCAGCTTGTTCCCGCTGATGCCCAGGGCGGTGTTCGCCACCGTGCCGTCGAGCTGCAGGGCGCCGGCCGGGGTGATGCTCGCGCCGACGGCCAGGCCGGCGCTGTTGATCTGGTCCCGGAGGTCCTTCAGGACCCCGTCCATGTCCTTCAGATTGTTGATGTTGTTGTACTTGACGGTGGTCGTGAAGGTCTGGTTCAGGACCGTGACCGAATATTGGTCGGGCACATGCAGGGTGGCCGCGCTGGGGAAGGTGACCAGGGTGCTTTCCATGACGCCGGGCGCAGGAAGCTGCAGGGTCGATATCGTGGCGGGGGTGTAGGTGGCCGGGCTCGTGGACTTGATGTCGTTCTTGCGGGAATCCGCGTTGACGACGCGATAGGACGAGCTGAAGGTGGGCACACCCGCGGTGCCGTCAAGAACGAGCTGGTTCGCGGCGCTGCCCGTGGCGGCACCGGTGGCCGCCGTGCCGATGGCCGCGGTGACGCCGATGGCCGGAAGCTTCGCGTTGATGAGGGCGCTCATGCGGGCCACGATGGCGTCGATGCCGGTGGGGGGCGCAAGGCTGTAGACGTTGCCGATGCTCATGTTGGTCACGCCCGTCGTGGGCGTGCCGGTGTCGTTGTTGGTGGTCACCCGCACCCGGAATTCCTGTCCGGCCACGGTGATCCGGAACTCGTCGCCGACGTCCACGGTGGCGTTGGAGAAGGTGAAGGTGCTCTGCTGGTGATTGCCGGGGGCCGCCGTGCCGGTCGGGTTGGTGGACGGGCCGCTGATCGTGCTGAGCTGCGGGCTGGCGTTGGTGAACAGGCCGCTGACCTGGACCGGCGCACCGTCCAGCGTCTCGACCAGGATCTTGCGCGCATCGCCCGGGTCGATCTTGGCCGAGTAGGGGGCGGGCGTCATGGCGTTGATCTGGCCGGCCAGATCGTTCGCGATGTCGGCGAAGGACGTGAAGCTGGCGATGTCGCGTTGTTCGGGGAACAGCGGGTTCAGCGGAGGAATGACCAGCTCCACGGACGCCACCACGGCACCGTTCACGGTCAGGCTGTATCTGTCGCCGACGCGCAGGTTATCCTGCGAGGAGCCGCTCGGATTCAGGGCGTCGCTCGGATAGTAGTTGGTCCGGCCGCTGATGGTCACCGACGACTTCGGAATGGAGGTCGTGCCGTTCACCAGAACGTTGCTTTCCTGGGCCACCGGAGTGACGCCGGCCACCGCCCCGCCGGTCTTCATGTCGGCGGCGCCGCCGGCGAAGGTGCCGGCGACGGGCTGCATGGAGCTGCCCGGCGCGTCGATGCCCAGGCGCCAGTTGTTGGCGCCGTCCTGACGCCAGTTGAACTGGACGGTCCGCGCGTTGCCCTGCGTGTCGTAGACCTGGATGCTGGACGGCGGGATCGCCTCGCCGGGTTTCGGCGTGGCCGGCAGGTTGGCGCCCAGCGTGATGCTGTTGGTCGCCTGCGGCTTGTCGGTCATCGTGTTGACCTGGAGCGGCTGCACCACGTCCTTCGACAACTGCCCGGTGGTGTCGTCCACGATCCAGCCGTTCAGCGCGAAGCCGGCGCTGTTCACCAGATAGCGGTTCTTGTCCAGTTCGAAGTCGCCGACGCGGGTGTAATAGACGTTGTCGGCGTTGAGCGTGCCGGTCTGGGTCTGCACCGTCTCGCCCTGCTGGCCGGGGCCGGTCAGGCCGCGGCTGAGCTTGGACACGCTGAAGAAGCCCTGGCCCTGGATGGCGGCGTTGGTCGGGCTCTGCACCTGGGTCAGGTTGCCCTGGATGTTGTTCATGAAGACGGGCGCCGCCGTGACGCCGCCCGGAGCGTGCAACCGCTCGTTGGATTGGAGAACCAGCGTCTCGAAGGCCGTGTTGACCCGCTTGTAGCCGACCGTCGAGGCGTTGGCGATGTTGTCAGAGATGTGACCGAGGGCCTTCGACTGCGCGCTCAGGCCGAGGACGGCGGTGGTCATCGAACCGAAGATGCTCATGGCCAGGGATCTCCACACGGAAGGGGCATTGATCGTTGCCATTGGGATAAGCAAGGACGATGCCAACTGCCTGGGCAGGGCCAACGCGCTGATTTCCATGGGAAAGGCTTCGGGCGGACCGGGGCGGCCCCCTTTTTGCCGCTCGCTGGGAAAAATTGGCCTAGCGCCCCGCGCGGGGGGAGGGAAGAAAGCTCCCGTCCCTCCGGTATGCACCCGGTATGACCTAAGGACAGGGCTTGGCCGGGCGGGGGCTGCGGTAGAACAAGGGGACGAAAACGGGAATGCGCACCGGCGGCGAGGCCACCGGGGGAGGACGCCTTGGAGCGCATGGAGCAACTTCTGGTGCCGTTGCTGGGGGCCGCCCTGTTGGGGCACGCGCTGGGCGGCATGCCGCTCCGCTTCGACCCGCCGGACCCGCGGCCCTTCGACGTGGCCGCCTTCAACGCCACCCTGCCGACGGCGGAGCTTCCCGCGCTGCCGGCGGGGCGGGGCCCGGCCTGGGGCGATCCCTACGACTGCTTCTGCGGCGCCAATTGAGCCGATCGATCGGCGGCGAACCGCTTCAGCGCCGTGGCGACGGCGTACAGGACGCTGTCCCAGTCGCCGGGGCGGGGCTGGCGGAACAGGCGAAGCGACGGGTACCAGGGGCTGTCGGCGCGGTCGAGCAGCCAGCGCCAGTCCGGCGCGTAGGGCAGCAGCAGCCAGGCGGGAACGCCGAGCGCGCCGGCCAGATGGATCGTCGCCGTGTCCACTGCGATGACGAGGTCCAGGTTCGCCAGGATGGCCGCGCTGTCGGCGAAATCGCGGATGCCCACGGTCAGGTCGGGCAGGGCGGCGGGCAGTGTCGTGTGTGCGTCGCCGGTCTGTAGGCTGAACAGGCGCAGGCCAGGAAGCGCGAGGAGCGGGGCCAGCCGGTCCACGGGAATGGAGCGGTTGCGGTCGTTGCGGTGCTTCGGGTTGCCCGCCCAGACGAGGCCGACGCGCGGCCCGCCGCTCATTCCCGTTTCAACATCGGCGATGCGGCGGCCCCAGCGTGCCGTCTCGTCGGGTTCGGCGGAGAGGTAGGAGGGCGGGGCGGGGATGCTCGCCAGATCGGTGCCGAAGGCGCGCGGCAGGCTCATCAACGGGCAATGGACGTCGTGCGGCGCCGGGGCCGGGCCGCGCACCAGCACCTGGATGTCCGGCCCCAGCGAGCGCAGCAGGCGGTGTTGCAGCGGGTGCACGTCCAGGATCACGCGCCCACCGGCGCGGGCCACCAGCGGGGCGTAGCGGGCGAACTGGATGGTGTCGCCGAATCCCTGCTCGGCGTGCAGAAGGATGCGCCGCCCCTCCAGCGGCTCTCCGGTCCAGGGCGGGGCGGGCAGACGGCGCGGGCGCCACTCGAACGCCTCCCATCCGCTCCGCAGGTCGCCCCGCACCAGCCGGCTGACGGCGCGCGCCAGATGCGCCTCCGCATGGTCGGGCCGGGCGTCCAGAAGGGCGTCCAGACAGGCGTCGGACTCCGCGAAGCGCCGCGCGTCGCGCAGCACCACGCCCCGGTTGAGCAGCGTGTCCGGATGGCCGGGCCGCAGCCTCGCCGCGCGCTCAAGCCAGTCCAGCGCGGAGGGGTAGTCGGCCAGCGTGTGGCGCGCCGCGCCCAGGTTCGTCAGCGCGTCCGGCAGCGCCGGGTCCAGGGCCAGGGCGCGAACCAGGGCGGCGTCCGCCCGCTCCGCCTCGCCCTGGGCGCGCAGGGCTCCGCCGAGATTGGCCCAGGGCTGCGCCGCGTCGGGACGGAGCCGCAGCGACCGGACGATCAGCAGCGACGCCGCCGCATGGGCGCCGCGTTGCGCCTCCGCCACGCCGAGCAGATGCAGGGCGTCGGGCTGCGCCGGCTCCACGGCCAGCACGAGCCGGTAATCGTGCTCCGCCTCGGCGAGGCGCCCGGCCATGTGGTGGTTGACGGCGGCGTCGAGAACGTCCAGGAGTGTCGCCATGCCCGTTGTCTACACCGGGGCCTTGTCGAAGGCGAGCCCCCAGGATCAGTGATCGAGGATTTCCATGGACGACCGGTTGCCGACGCATCTCTGGGTCATGGCGCACATCCGCGCCGCCGACGCGGAGGGCGTCACGATGATGGTGCTGCGCAAGGGCGATCCCAGCCGGGGCACGGTCATTCTGAAACTGAACCGGCTGGACCGGACCTTCGACGTGCTGGTGCAGGTGCGCGACGAGGAACGGCTGCGCTGGTCGCGCGGCACCGGCGCCGATCCGGTGGACGAGGCGACGGCGGACGCCTACATCGCCCGCCAGACCCGCTACGACCCCGATGTCTGGGTCATCGAGGTGGAAGACCGCAAGGGCCGCCACTGGTTCGAAGGCGCGGTGATCTGAAAGCCTGCCGCTTCCGGCACCGGCGAGCCGTCGTCAGCCCGCCGCCTGCTGGGCCTGATGGGGGACGCGCGGGATCGGGGAGGCGTCCTCGTGCGGGTCGCGCAGCACATAGCCGCGGCCCCAGACCGTCTCGATGTAGTTGTCGCCCTGGGTCGCCGCGGCCAGCTTCTTGCGCAGCTTGCAGACGAAGACGTCGATGATCTTCAGTTCCGGCTCGTCCATGCCGCCGTAGAGATGGTTCAGGAACATCTCCTTGGTCAGGGTCGTGCCCTTGCGCAGCGACAGCAGCTCCAGGATGCCGTATTCCTTGCCGGTCAGGTGGAGCGGCTGGTTGTCCACCTCCACCGTGCGGGTGTCCAGGTTCACGGTCAGGCGGCCGGTGCGGATGATGCTGTCCGAATGGCCCTTGGACCGGCGGACGATGGCCTGGATGCGGGCGATCAGCTCGCGCTTGTCGAAGGGCTTGGTCAGATAGTCGTCGGCCCCGAAGCCCAGCCCCTTGATCTTGTGGTCCAGTTCCGACAGGCCCGACAGGATCAGGATCGGCGTGGTGACGCGGGCGGCGCGCAGGCGTCGCAGAACCTCGTACCCGTCGATGTCCGGCAGCATCAGATCGAGGATGATGATGTCGTAATCGTACAGCTTGCCGATTTCGAGCCCATCCTCACCGAGGTCGGTAGAATCGACGATGTAGCCTTCCGACTGGAGCATCAGCTCGATGCTCTTGGCCGTGGAGGAATCGTCTTCGACCAGCAGAACCCTCATGGCGATATCCCGACGTTAGATGGCGCGTTTCTGGCTTCCGAAGCGGCGTTGCTTGTCCGCAGTCTCTCAACGGATTCCCTTAACAGATCCGTTCGACTGTTTACACAGGTTAACAGACGATTCAGCTTAACGCCAGAGGCATGGCACTTCATTTAACGTTAATAGTTTTGGACGAGCATGACGCGGGCGGCATGGCGGCGGAATCCGTGCCCATTGCAAATTGCGCCGCCGGCTCCCGGTTCACCCGACCCGTTCCCGCTCCCGTTCGCGAAACCGCAAGACCGTGCCCGCCGACGTCGCCCGCATCCTTCAGGAAATCGATTCCGTCGCCGGCTCCAGCCGGTTCGGCCGGGTCACCGCCGTGCTCGGCCTGCTGGTCGAGGTTGGCGGGATCGAGAAGGAGCTGTCGGTGGGCGGGCGCTGCATCGTGGAATCCCGCGACGGGCGGCAGGTCCCCTGCGAGGTGGTCGGCTTCCGCCAGGGCCGCGCGCTGCTGATGCCCTTCGGCACCATCGACGGGGTGGGGCTGGGCTGCCGCGCGCTGGTGTCGGACAGCCAGCCCATGGTCTTCCCGACCGAAGCGTGGCTGGGCCGCGTCATCAACGCGCTGGGCGAGCCGGTGGACGGCAAGGGGCCGCTGCCCAAGGGCACCTACGGCGTTCCCATCCGCAACCACCCGCCGCCCGCCCATTCGCGCGCCCGCGTGGGGGAGAAGCTGGACCTGGGCATCCGCGCCATCAACGCCTTCCTCACCTGCTGCCGCGGCCAGCGCATGGGCATCTTCGCCGGTTCCGGCGTCGGCAAGTCGTCGGTGATGTCGATGCTCGCCCGCTTCTCCGCCGCCGAGGTCGCGGTGATCGGGCTGATCGGCGAACGCGGGCGCGAGCTTCAGGAATTCATCACCGAGGATCTGGGGGAGGAGGGCCTGTCGCGCAGCATCGTGGTCTGCGCCACCTCCGACGAGGCGCCGCTGATGCGCCGTCAGGCCGCCTACATGACGCTGGCCGTCGCGGAGGCTTTCCGCGACGCCGGCTGCAACGTGCTGTGCATGATGGACAGCGTGACCCGCTTCGCGATGGCCCAGCGCGAGATCGGCCTGTCGGCGGGCGAACCGCCGACCACCAAGGGCTATCCCCCCACCGTCTTCGCCGAACTGCCGCGCCTGCTGGAGCGCGCCGGGCCGGGCCTGAGCGGATCGGGCTCGATCACCGGCCTGTTCACCGTGCTGGTGGAAGGCGACGACCACAACGAACCCATCGCCGACGCCGTGCGCGGCATCCTGGACGGCCACATCGTCCTGGAACGCCAGATCGGCGAGCGCGGGCGCTACCCGGCCATCAACATCCTGCGCAGCGTGTCGCGCACCATGCCCGGCTGCAACTCCCCCATGGAGAACGAGCTGGTGAACCACGCGCGGCGGCTGATGTCGTCCTACGACAACATGGCGGAAATGATCCGCCTGGGCGCCTACCGCAAGGGCACCGACCCGCAGGTGGACGAGGCCATCCATTTCCAGCCGGCGCTGGAGGCGTTCCTGAAGCAGGGCAAGCGCGAGGCGACCGACCTCGACAACAGCTACGCCCAGCTCGCCGCCATCTTCGGCATTGAACAGTGGCCGCCGCAAGAATGAGCAGTCTGAAGACCATCATCCGCCTCCAGAAATGGAAGCTCGACGAGAAGCGCCGGGCGCTGGCGGAATTGCAGAACCTCGCCGACCGCCTCCAGGCCGAGATCGACCGGCTGAAGGAGGAGGTCGCGGCGGAGCGGGAAACCGCCCGCGGCAACGTCGAATACTCCTTCACCTACAGCAACTACATCCAGGCGGCGATGGAGCGCGGCAAGCGCCTGACCCAGTCCATGGGGCAGGTGGAAGGCCAGATCGCCGTCGCCACTGACGAGATGGCCGAGGCCTTTCAGGAGCTGAAGCGCTATGAGCTGGCCGAGGAGGAACGGCTGAAGCGCGAGAAGGACAAGCTGAAGCGCAAGGAAGCCAACATGCTGGACGAGACCGCGCTCGTCGGTTTCCGCCGCCGCCAGCAGGAAGAGAACGGCGTCGAGTCCTGATTGCGCTCGTCAGATCCGCTTCATGCGGCTGAACAGGTGGGGGTTGTCCCAGTTGGGCTGCCGGTCCTCGACCAGCACGCGGTGCGGAACGGGCGAAGAGCGCTCCGCCGTCACCTCCGCCCATCGGGGGACCAGTTCGTTGTTGACGTCGTCCAGCGTGGACAGCGCCAGCCCTTCCAGCGTTCCGTCCGTCGGGGCGGAGGCCAGATAGGCGGCGAACCCGTCCGGCTTCGCGATCAGGCGGTCCGGCACGTAGCGCAGGGTCAGTCGGGTGCCCGGCGCCGGCTCCCCGGACAGTTCCACGAGATAGTCGTGGCGGGCATCGGGGTTGGCGGTGGTGGTCAGCAGCTCGCGGCGGTGCATGGGGTTCCGGGCACGGATTCGGGGTCTTCAGGCGGTCTTCAGGCGGTGTAGCTGTTCCCGCCGGCCCCGGCACGGGTCAGCTTGACCCAGCATTTGGCGCCGGACTGGAAGGACAGGCCGCCGATGTACCCCACGGCGCGGAGGCTGTCCGCGAAAATCTGGATCAGGTCGAGCCGGATTTCGGGTGCCAGCGGGGTGTGGCTGCGCAGGATCAGGTCGAACCGGTTGGGCTGCACCAGCCCGTCGAGCTGCATCGGGCCAAGGCGGCTGAGGTCCAGGTCCAGCAGGAACCGGCTGCCCTTGTCGCCGCCCTTCCGGCCTTTCTTGCCGTCCTCTTCCGGGTCGATGGGGTGGATGTGCAGCTTGAGGGGCATCAGGCCGTTGGCGTCCAGCATGGGCAGAGTGTAGGGGCGCCAGTCGCCGGGCAGCGGGTCGCCCGCCTGTTGCTGGAGGCCGCGGAACTCGCGCTCAAGCTGCGACAGCAGACTTCCCTGGCCGGATTTCTCCAGGGCGGACGCCGCCTCCTCGCCCAGCCAGCCGCGGGCGTCGCCGCCGCGGATCGCCGACAGGAAGAAGCTCAGCGCCGCACCCAGCTTGCGGTTCGGCTGCGGCACGACGGTTCCGATCAGCGCCTGCGCCGCGGCTCGGTCCACCCCCGCCAGAGCGGTCAGAAGATGGCGCATGGCGGGCCAGTCGCGCTCGCTCGGCGGGCCGGGTTCCGTGGCGAGCGGCGGGGCGGCGGTCTGAAGCGCCCGGGCCGGGTCGGTCACGGCGGCGGTGACGGTGCTTCCCTGCGGCAGGCTCGCCTGGACGTTCAGCGCCAGCATGCCCTGCGGCGTGGCCAGGATCGGCTGCCCCTGCGGCGTGCTCCCGGCCACCGTGCCCTTCAGGACCGGCCCGTCGGGAGCCTCCGGAAGCGGTGGGGAAGCGCCGGAGGCTGCCGGTGCGGCGGCGGGGGCTGCGGCGGGGCGGGGTGGGGCCGGTTGTGGCGATGCGGGCACCGCCGGACCGGGCTGAGGCGTAGCGGACTCCTTGCGGGGCGGATTGCCGGCGCTCCGCTCGTCCGGTGGGCGGGCATCCTCGTCCGGAGGGGCTGCCTGGGGCTGGTCGGGCGGGGGCGTGACGGCCAGGATCTTCAGAGCGACGGTGCCGCCCTGGGTCAGGGCCGGTTCCGCCACGGGCTTGGACGGGGTAGATGACAAGGGTGGCGAGGCCGGCGCCGGGGTGTCCCCGCCGGGGTGCGCGGCATCGCCGCCAAGCTCCACCTTGGCGTCGAGCATCGGCTTGCCGGGGAGCGGCGCCGTGACGGACGGTGCGGGGGCGGGCGGGGTTTGCGGAGCGGCGGCGGGAGCGGTGGGCTGGCCGGACGGCGTCGGGGCCGGGCTTCCGTCCGCGGCGGGGAGGGGTGCCGCCGGCGTTCCGCCCGCCGGGAGAGCCGGCGCGGCGGTCTGGCCGGGCAGGGTGGGGGCGGCACCGGGCGGGGGCGGGGCCTTCGGCGCCGCGGCGATGACCAGCGCCGGCACGATGGTCCCCGGCAGCAGGAGCGGAAGCGGCTGGCCCGCCGGTCCGGTCGGCGGCGGGGCGGCCCCTGGGCTGGGAAGGATCACCGCGGGCGTTGCGGAACCCTGGGGCTGCGCGGCGGGCGTCGGGGCCGGACCGGTCTTCACCGGACCCGGCGCGGAGGTGGCCGGCGTGCCCTGGGTGAGCACCAGAACCTTCGCCGCGAGATTCTGGGCCGGGGAACCCGCGTTGGGATCGGCCGGCGCCTGCCCCAGCAGCACCTGCGCCGGGGTGATCTGAAGCGTCACCGGCTTGTCGGCGGGCAGCGGCGTCGGGGTTTGCAGAAGCACGTCCCCCGCCTGGGTGCGCACGCGGGCCAGCCCGTCCGGCGTGGTGCCGACGACGGTCCCCGTCAGCACCACCGGGCGGGCGATGTCCCGCAACCGCTCCGGCAGGGCCTTGACCGTGCCCTCGGCGACCGCCACCGGCGCGGGCGCGGCTGTAGCCGCCGCCGGGGCGGCGGCCGTTCCGGCGACCGGGGGTGGAAGGGCGCCCCCCATCCCCGGCCTTACTGGCCGTTCAGAAGCCGCTGGGCGATGGCCAGCACGTCCCGCGCGGCGTCGGAGGAGGGCGAGCGGGTCAGCAGCGGCGACTGGTTGCGGATGGCGTCGCGCACCTTCAGGTCGCGGCGGATGATGCCGGCCAGCGCGGGCTTGTATTTCAGGAAGTTCTGGCAGGCCTTCAGGATGGTGCCGTAGGTGCGCTCCCCGTCCTTCACGCTCTGCGCCATGTTCACCACCACGCGCAGGTCGGCGGCGGGGTTGGTGGCGTGGGTCAGCTTGATGAAGGCGTAGGCGTCGGTCAGCGAGGTCGGCTCGTCCGTCGTCACCACCAGCGTCGTCCCGGCGGGGCCGGACAGGGTGCGCACCGTGCGGTCCACGCCCGCTCCCATGTCCATGATGACGCAGTCGTACTTGCGTGCCAGCTCCATCAGGTCGTTGCGCAGGCCGGACAGGCGCTGGCTCGGCAACTGGGCGAGCGTGCCGGACCCGGAGCGGCCCGCGATGATGTCGAAGCCGCCTTCGGTGTAGCGTTGGGCCGCGCGGCCCAGCGTCACGTCGCCGTTGATGACCGCGCCCAGATCGTTCTTCGGCTGGAAGCCGAGCTGGATGTCGACGTTGGCAAGACCCAGATCGCCGTCGAACAGAAGCGAGTTCTTGCCCATCTTGGTCAGCGCGTGGGCGAGCGTGATCGAGAACCACGTCTTGCCGACGCCGCCCTTTCCGCTGGCCACGGCGATGACGTTGGCGCCGCGCAGCGGGTGAACGTTCTTGAGGGCGGCCGGAAACACCGGATCGGTCATGGAATGGTCCTCGACGAAGAACGAACGGCTTTGGTCTTGGCGGGGGCCGCCGGTTTGGGCCGGTTGCGCGCCGCCTTGTCCTCGGCGGGCATCATCAGGCGGGCGAAGGCCACCGGGTTCAGCGGTGTCAGCCCCTCGGCCACCTTGGAAGAAACGCTGGCGTTGCAGAAGGCCATCCGCGCGCGGTGCGCGGTGCCCAGAAGACTGCCCAGGCGGCGCGCCATGTCCAGCCGGGTGATGAGCATCCGCCGCACGCCCAGCGCCTTGAAGGACTGGGCCATGTCGGCGGCTTCCATGGCGTCCAGCCCGGCGGGAAGCACGAGGATCGGCTCCGCCACGCCGGCGGACAGCAGGGCCTTCAGATCGGCCATGTCTTCCCGGTTGTAGGGGTTGCGCCCGGCGGTATCCACCAGGAGAACATCGGCGCCGCGGCTGACCTCGAACGCTCCGGCGAGCGCGTCGGGGTCCTCCACCGTCGCCAGCTTGATTTTCATCAGACGCGTGAAGGCGGCCAACTGTTCCATGCCGCCCGCGCGCACCGTGTCGGTGGTGATCACGCCGACCGAGCGTTTGCGGAACACCGCCTGCGCGGCCAGCTTGGCGACCACCAGCGTCTTGCCGCTGCCCGGCGGGCCGACCAGGATCAGCGGCTTGTTGCCGCCGCGCCGGTCCTGAAGCGGGCTGAAGGTGAACATAGAGTCCAGCGCGGCGCCCAGCGCCAGGGCCGGGTCGTCGGTGTCCAGCCCGGCGGCGGCGTCGATGAGCTGTTCGGCGAGTGCGGCGGGAACGCCGTGGCGGTGCAGCACGTCGGCCACCACCTCGCCCACGTCGATCTCCGGCTCCTCCTCGACCATCACCATGGGGCGCGCGGCCTTGGCGGGCTGGGCCGGTCGGGACTGCGCCATCAGCAGATCGTCGTCCTCCACCGCCGCGGTCACGCGCACGCCGCCGCCTTCCTCCTCGCGCGTGGCGACGATGATGGCATCGTCGCCCAGCGTCTGGCGGACCATGCGCATGGCTTCGGACATGGACTTGGCGTGGAAGGACTTCAGCCGCATCGGCTCGCCTCCCGCCCGTCACACTGGTTCGTCATGGCCTGCATCAGATCTGCCCCAGGGTCTTGATCCGCGCCTTGGGGTGGATCTCGTTCTGCGACATCACCACGGTGGCCGGCCGGAACCGCTCGACGATGGAGCGGACGAAGGGACGGATCAGGGGGCTGGTCAACAGGACGGGGGTCTCGCCCATCATGGCGTGTCGCTCGAAGGTTTGGCGGACCGAAGTGATGAATTGCTGAAGCCGGCTCGGCGCCATCGTCAGTTGCCGGTCGTCGCCGTCGCCCACCAGCGATTCCGCGAACGCCTGCTCCCATTCGGGCGACAGGGTGACAAGCGGGATGACACCCATCTCGTTGATGTTCGCGTCGCAGATCTGCCGCGCCAGGCGCGTGCGCACATGTTCGGTGATCTGCGTGATGCTGCGGGTCTGGCTTGCCGCTTCAGAAACGCCCTCCAGAATCGTTGCAAGATCGCGTACCGAAACCCGTTCTGCAAGCAGGTTCTGCAACACCCGTTGCAATCCGCCCACAGTGATCTGCGCCGGCACCACGTCGGCGATCAGTTTCTGGTGTTCCTTGTCCAGCTCGTCCAGCAGCTTCTGGGTCTCGGTGAAGGACAGCAGCTCCGGCATGTTGTCCTTGATGAGTTCCGTCAGGTGCGTGGTGATGACCGTGGACGGATCGACCACCGTGTAGCCCTTGAACAGCGCCTCCTCGCGGTAGCCCGGCTCGATCCAGATGGCCGGCAGGCCGAAGGTCGGCTCCACCGTTTGCTCGCCGGGCAGGCTCATGGCCTCGCCGCGCGGGTCCATGACCAGAAGCATGTTCGGGCGGATGTCGCCGCGCCCCGCCTCGATCTCCTTGATCCGGATGATGTAGGCGTTGGGCGGAAGCTGGAGGTTGTCCTGGATGCGCACCGCTGGCATGACGAATCCGACCTCGCCCGCGATCTGGCGGCGCAGCCCCTTGATCTGGTCGGTCAGCCGGTGGCTTCCCGCCTGCGGCTGGTTGATCAGCGACAGCAGGCCGTAGCCCAGCTCCAGCCGGATCAGGTCGATGGCCAGCGCCGTGGAGATCGGCTCGTCGGCCACCGGGGCCGGTGCGCCGCCGGGACCCAGGCCCGCGGCCTCCGCGGCGGCGGCCTCCGCCTCCTCCGCCTCCTTCTTGGCGCGCATCTTCGGCAGGTAGTAGGCGGCGGCTCCGACGGCGGCGATCACCGGCAGGAAGGGCAGCACCGGCATGCCCGGCATCAGGGCCAGCAGGGTCATAGCGCCCGCCGACAGGCCCAGCGCGCTGACATGGTTGGTGAGCTGCCCGACCACCGCCTTGTCGGTGGAGCCGCCGGTGCCGGCCTTCGACACCAGGAAGCCGGCGGAGATGGAGATGACCAGCGCCGGGATCTGCGAGACGAGGCCGTCGCCGATGGTCAGCTTCGTGAAGGTGTCCAGCGCCTGCAGGACCGGCATGTCGTAGCGCAGGACCGCCAGCGACACGCCGCCGATGATGTTGATGAACATGATCATCAGGCCGGCGACCGCGTCGCCCTTCACGAACTTCGACGCACCGTCCATGGAGCCGAAGAAGGCGCTTTCGTCCTCCAGCTCCTTGCGCTTGGCGCGGGCGGTGGTCTCGTCGATCATGCCCGCGGACAGGTCGGCGTCGATCGCCATCTGCTTGCCGGGCATGGCGTCCAGGGTGAATCGCGCCGCCACTTCGGCGATGCGGCCCGAACCGGCGGTGATGACCTTGAAGTTCACGATCGTCAGGATCGCGTAGACGATCACGCCGATGATGAAGTCGCCGCCCATGACGAAGCCCGCGAAGGCCTCGATCACATGGCCCGCCGCCGCCGTGCCCTCATGCCCCTGCGTCAGGATCAGGCGGGTGGACGCCATGTTCAGCGACAGGCGCAGCAGCGTGGTGATGAGAAGGATGGTCGGGTAGGCCGACAGCTCCAGCGGTTTTTCGATGAACAGCACCACCATCAGGATCAGGATCGAGATGGTGACGTTCAGCCCGAGCATCATGTCGAGCAGCATCGGCGGAAGCGGCAGGATCAGCCCGACGACGATCAGCATGATGCCGGCCGCCATCGCGAGGTCGCCGCGTTTCAGCGCCTTCTTCGCGACGGCAACCATGTCGGTCAGCGCGGCCATGTTGCCGCCGCCCGCCCGCGGTCCGGGATTGTGTTCGGTCAGTGCCATGCCGCCGCTCCTCCGCCTTCCTGCCGATCAGCGGATCAGATGGCCGCCCGTTCCTCGGAACCCGGCGGCGGCACCGGCACGCCCTCCTCGCTGTACTGCTTCAACTTGTTGCGCAGCGTGCGGATGGAGATGCCGAGGATGTTCGCCGCGTGGGTGCGGTTGCCCAGGCAGTGGGAGAGCGTGCCGATGATCAGGTCGCGCTCGACCTCCGCCACCGTGCGTCCGACGAGGCCCTGCACGGCTGGCGCGCCGGACGCCGCACCGGCGTTGCCGTAGGCCGCGGCCCCCGCGGCGTGGCCCGGAGGCGGCGCGTAGGAGGTCGGATAGCCGGGAGTGCCTTGGGGGGGCGGGGCGTAGCCGCGCGGCGCCGCGGGGACGCTGCCGCCCGGCCCGGCGAAGGGGTTGGCGACCGGCGAGTTGGTGGGGATCGACGCCTGGGCCGAACCTTCCGGTGCCAGCATCTGGCTGGTCAGCAGGATCGATTCCGGCCCGACCGTCTCCGATTTGGAGAGCAGGACGGCGCGGTGCATGGTGTTTTCCAGCTCGCGCACGTTGCCGCGCCAGTGGTGGTTGCGCAGCATCGTCATGGCGTCGTCCGACAGCCGCTTCTCGCCCACTCCGTTGGCCTGCGCGTACTTCTTCAGGAAGTGATCGGCGATCATCGGGATGTCGGCGGGCCGCTCGCGCAAGGACGGAATGGCGACGCTGAAGACGTTCAGCCGGAAATACAGGTCCTCGCGGAAATTGCCGCTGCGGACCTCGTTCTCCAGGTTGCGGTTGGAGGTGGCGAGCAGGCGCACGTTGACCTTCACCGGCTGGGACGAGCCGATCCGGTCGATCTCCTTCTCCTGGATGGCGCGCAGCAGCTTGGCCTGGAGGCGCGGGTGCATCTCCGACAGCTCGTCCAGCAGCAGGGTGCCGCCGTTGGCCTCCTCGAACTTGCCCAGCCGGCGCGCGACGGCGCCGGTGAAGGCGCCCTTCTCGTGGCCGAACAGTTCCGATTCCAGCAGGTTTTCCGGAATGGCCGCGCAGTTCACCGCGACGAACGGCGCGTCGGAACGCCGGCTCTTGCGGTGGATGTAGCGGGCCATCAGCTCCTTGCCGGTGCCGCTCTCGCCCGTGATGAGGACCGAGGCGTCGCTGGGCGCCACCTGATCCGCCATCCGCAGGGTCGCCAGCATGGCCGGGTCCTGGCAGACGATGGCGTGGCTTTCCTCCGCCACCGCTTCCAGGACGGCGGCGATCAGCTCCGCGTCGGGGGGCAGGGGGATGTATTCCTTCGCACCCGCGCGGATCGCCTTCACCGCCGCCGCCGCGTCGGTGCCGATGCCGCAGGCCACCACCGGGATGGTGATCCGCTCCGCCTTCAGGCTTTCGATGAAGGTCGCGATGTCGAGTTTGACGTCGATCATCACGAGGTCGGCACCCGCCGCCGCGCGCAGGGCGTTGAGCGCTCCCTCGATGCTGTCGGTGTGGGACACCTTCGCCCCGCGCTGCATGGCGATCTTGCCGGCGGCGGTGATGTACCCTTCCAACGTTCCAACGATCAGCAGACGCATCTTACGCTCCCCTCGGAGAACCCCGGTCGGAGTCCCGGTCGAAGTACTGAATCCGCTTTCCAGGCGGGAGAACGGCGTTCAGGAGCATCTCCAGACGCCGCGGATTTTCCTGACGCGCGATGGATACCGCGCCGATGGTGTAGAGAGTCTTGACGAGCGCGTCTTCCTCCGCCGCCCGCTCCACCTTGGCGGCCAGCGGGGCCAGCGCGACGTTGCCCAGCACCGCCCCGTAGAAGGTGGTCAGCAGGGCCAGCGCCATGGCCGGGCCGATGCTGGACGGGTCGTTCAGGCTGCCCAGCATCTGGACGAGGCCGACCAGCGTGCCGATCAGGCCCATGGCCGGCGCCACCTCCGACGCGCGGCGCAGGACGCCGGCGCTCTTGACCCGGCCGGCGCCGGACGCCTCGACCTCGCCGATCAGCATCCGCTCGATGTCGTCGGGCGGCAGCCCCTCCGCCACCAGCGTGACGGAGCGGTGCAGGAAGGACTCGTGCCGCAACTCCGGCAGGACGTTGCGCAGCGTCTCCGGCGCGCGGCGGGCGGCCTCGGCCAGCAGGAGCACCTGCCGGGCCACCCCGCGCGGGTCGTGGGTGCGGTGGATCAGCACCGCACCGGCGTCGCGCCACGCGATGGCCACGTCGCCCAGCGAGAAGGAGGCGGTGGTGACCGCCAGCGTGCCGCCCAGCACGATGATGAGCGACGGCGGGTCGATGAAGGCGCGCAAGGCCCCGCCCGACGCCATGGCGACGAAGATGACCACGGCGGCGGCGGACAGACCGACCAGAGTAGCCACGTCCACCCCGCCCCGCGGCCGGGCGGAACGCCCGCCCCGGCGGGACGATTCAGCGCTGTCTCGTGTGAGGCTCATCCGCGGTCCGACTTGATGATTTCGGTCATGGTTATGCCCAGCCGGTCTTCCACCACCACGACCTCGCCGCGGGCGACCAGACGGTTGTTCACGTAGATGTCGATGGCCTCGCCGACCTTGCGGTCCAACTCCACCACCGCGCCGCGCCCGAGCTTCAGCAACTGGCTGACCTGCATGGTCGATTTGCCGAGCACGGCGGAGATCTGGACGGGAATGTCGTAGACCGCTTCCAGATCCTTGGCTGGACCCAGGCCGGTCTCGTACTCCGCGACGTCGCCGCGGCCGCCGTTGTCCAACTCGTCGAGGGAGAAGCTGTCCTTGGTCATCGAAATCTCCGGAAACCCCTAAATCCTCAAAACCTTCCGCCACCCCGGCGTCAGCCCGGCGGCGGAGCCTCCAGCAGGCCCGCCATGCGCCGTTCGATCTGGGCGAGCAGGCCGGCGGTGTCGCGTTCCACCCCGCCTTCGGCCCATTCGATCCGGCAGCTTCCCGGCGCCAGGCCGGAGTCGCCCACGACCATCAGCTTCGCGCCGAAGCCGCGCGCCCCGATCACCTGGTCCAGATGCTCGCGCACCGCGTCCACCGTGTCGTCGGCGACCCGGACCACGAGGCGCGGCTCGTCGATCAGGTCGGTCAGGCAGGAACGCACCAGCCCCTCCACCTCCATCAGCCCGCCGCGCCGCGCCAGCTCCGGCATCAGCTTGCGGACGATGGCCATCGCGATGTGCACGGGCTGGTCGGCCCGCTGCGCGCTGGTGGCGTAATGCTCGTTCAGGAGATGCTGCACGCCGTTGCCGATGGTCTCCAGGGCGTTGGCGATGCGGGCCTGGACGGTGGCCTCGATCTCGGTCCGGGCGTTCTCATAGCCCTCCTTGCGGCCGGCGTTGTTGCCGTCCACGAAGCCCTTGCCGTAGCCCGTCGACTTGCCGGCGGTCTCGCCCTCCGCATAGCCTTCGGCGCGGGCGGCGGCCAGATCGGCCTCCCCGAACACGGGCGGGGGCGGTTCGGGCTCCGGTTCCGGTTCGGGCTCCGGCAGCGGGTCCGGCTCGGGGATGCTGTCGAAATAGTCGTCGTCGGCCTGATAGGACTTGCGCGGCGGGGCGTCCACGTCGAAGGACTCGTCGAACAGGAATTTGCGGACCGAACTCATCGCGTCAGCTCTCCTGATACAGCCAGTTGCGCAGGATCGACACCGCTTCCTCCGGATGCTTCTCCACGATCTCGCCCACCTTGCGCAGCGAGGAGGCGCGGACGCGGCCTTCGACGCGGTTGATGTCGATCATCTGCTCCAGCTCCTCGTCGGCCTGGGCGGCCTCCAGCGCCAGATCCTGGGCCAGCGCGCCGGTCGGCGCCGCCAGCGCCGCGGGCATGCCGCTCTGGTCGGCCAGCAGGCGGTCCATGTCGTCCTCCTCCTGCTGGTCGGCCTTCTCGAAGGCGCGGGTGATCAGCGGGCGGATGACCAGCAGGATGATGAGGACGGCGACGATGCCCAGCACGACCATCTCCGCGATGCGGAACAGATCGTCCTTGGTCATGCCGAGAAAGAGTTCCTCCGGCTTCTGGATGTCGTCTTCCGGCGACCAGAAACGCATGTTGACGACTTCCAGCGTGTCGCCGCGCACCGCGTCCAGGCCGACGGCGGAGCGGACCAGCGCCTTGATGCTTTCCAGCTCCTGCTCCGACCGCGGCTGGTAGGCCGCCGGGTTGCCGTCCTTGGGCAGGCTGTAGGTGCCGTCCACCAGAACCGCGACCGACAGGCGGCGCACCTGCCCGCTCTCGCGGACATGGTTCTTGGTGGTGCGGCTGATCTCGTAGTTGATCGTCTCTTCGCTGCGGTTCTGCTTGTTCTGCGAGATCGGGCCGGCGTTGTTGCCCGACTGCGCGGTCGGCAGGTTCTGGTCCACGGTGACCGGCGACAGCGGGTCGCGGTCGCTGCTCTCGTTCGCCTCGGTCACCGTCTGGGTGGAGCGGACGACCTGGCTTTCCGGATCGAAGATTTCCGACTGGGTGGTGATCCGGTCGAAGTCGAGGTCCGCCGACACCTCCGCCCGCACCTTGCCGTAGCCGACGGTGCGGCCCAGCAGATCCTCGATGATGCGGGCGATGCGGCTCTCGTAGGCGACCTTCTTCTCCTCCGCCGAGGCCAGCATGGCGTCCGCGCTGTCGTTGCCGGTGCCGCGGGCGAGCAGCGTGCCCTTGTCGTCCACGATGGAGATGCGGCTGGGGTCCAGGTTCGGCACGGAGGCGGCGATCAGGTGCTGGATCGCCTGGATGTTCTCGCGCGACAGTTGGGCGCCGGGGCGCAGCTTCAGGAAGATGCTGGCCGTCGCCGGGTTCTGCTGGCGCGCGAACATCTCGCGCTTGGGCAGGACCAGATGGACGCGGGCGTTCTGCACGCCGTTCAGGGTCTGCACCGTGCGCGCCATCTCGCCTTCCAGGGCGCGCAGGTGGTTGATGTTCTGCATGAAGCTGGTGGCGCCGAAGCCCTCGCCCTTGTCGAACAGCTCGTATCCGATGGACCCGCCCGACGGCAGGCCGGCGGCGGCCATCCTCATGCGGGTCGGTCCCACATGCTCGGCGGCGACCATGATCTTCGTCCCGGTCTTGTCCACCGTGAAGGGGACCTTCGCCTCCTCCAGCTTCTTGGCGATGGCCGCGGCCTCGGTGGGCTGGAGTTCCGAATAGAGAAGCTCCATCTCCGGGGTGGAGAGGCGGGTCATCAGATAGACGAAGAATCCGATCATCAGCAGGCCGACGCCGCCGATCGCGGCAAGGCGCGCGGGACCCAGGTTGCGCAAGGTCTGCAGGAGGTTGTTCACGCGCTGGTCCCCGATCGGATGGCCCGGCGGTTGCCCGGGAAGTTCTTGATTTCGCAGACGCAAAAAATCGAGTTTGCAAAAACCGCGCCGGGCTCTGCCTCGTGGCGCATGCTGGGCCGTCTTGATGAAGAGAGTGTTAATTCCTGGGCAGATATTGCCCAGTGACCGGCAAAATGTGCCTACCGATGCGCGCCTGCAACGCTTCCGCGCCGCCCACGGGGTGAGGGTAGGGAGTCGGTCTCGCCGTAAAGGCGCAGGCGGCGGAACGTAATCAGCGCAAGCAATTTAAAATTACCTCGAAAGAAGGAATAATGCTCGCGCATATAACCATTCTCTTTCTAGGGCTTGTTGGGAAGTAGGTAGTAAATGCGGCAACGGTGGTTGACTTTGCACCGCCGACGTCATAGCTGAGTTGCAATGGTCGCTTGGCAGATGCCAAAAAGATCGTGGCACAAGCACGTCGGAATCTTTCCAACGCAAATCCGAATGTTGCTTCGCGCGACAGCGGGCTTTGCCACCCTTACAGATGGGGGAACGCTGTGAAAAAACGTGGACGCGAAAAGAAGGAAGGCCTCAATGAGGTCGATGTGTTCGTCGGGCAGCGCCTGCGCGAATTGCGCATGCTCGCCGGGCTGAGCCAGAGCGATGTTGCGTCGGCTTTGGGGCTGACGTTCCAGCAGCTTCAAAAATACGAGCGTGGTTTCAACCGGGTGTCGGCCAGCCGGCTGTTCAAGCTGGCGCAGTTCTTCCGCGTTCCGGTCTCCGTCTTCTTCGAAGGGCTGGAGGAGCGTCACGCCGCCCAGGAAGCGGGAACCGCCGGGCCGCAGACGGAGGAAACGGAGGGCACGCTGCGCTCCCGCGAGGCGCTCATGCTCGCCCGCTACTTCCAGAACATCCGCGATCCTCAGGTCCGCGGGGCGATTCGGGAGCTTGCCGAGCGCTGCGCCAACCAGGCGGACAGCGCCGGCGGTCCGGGCCTTGGCGAGGATGTCGCGGAGATCGATCCGGCCGCCGTGCGCGGACGCCGCGGGCGCAGCGCCGGCCAGAACGTCGGACAGGCGTAAGCCCGGACGAGCCGGAGCACTGTCACGGCCGCCTCGATCCGGCCCCCGATCCGGCCCTCACCCCGGCGATGGCGCTGGCGATGGTCATCCATTCGTCGCCGGGCTCCGCATCCAGAAGCGCCAGCAGGGGCGGCCAGATGCCCAGACGGCTGCGGCGGCGCTGGGTGACGAATCGTTCGATCTCCTCCGCCGTGGGCAGGCGGTCGGCCTTGCGCTGGTTGCACCGCCGATGCGCCAGCACGACGTTCTGTGCCTCGTCGATGCCGCCGTAGGCCAGCGGAATCAGATGGTCGAAGGTCGCCTTGGCCCCCACCGGTTCCCCGCAATAGAAGCAGCGCCCGCCTTGCAGCACGTCCATGAGACGGGTTTCGTCCGGACTGACGGTCATGGCGGCGGCCTCCCTTGCGAAACTCACACCTGGAAACTCACACCGGCAGGCGGATCAGCACGCGCAGGCCACCGTACGGGCTGTCGCTGAGCGTGATGTCGCCGCCGTGGCTGCGCGCGACGTCGCGGGCGATGGTCAGCCCCAGCCCGGCCCCGCCCGTCGCCTGGTTGCGGGAGCTGTCCAGGCGGAAGAAGGGCTTGAACACGTCGTCACGGGACGCCTGCGGAATGCCCGGCCCGTCGTCGTCCACCAGGATGTCGATGAAGCCGTCCTCCCGTTCCGCCCGCACCCAGATGCGGTCGCCGTGGCGCCGGGCGTTGGACAGAAGGTTGGCGAGGCAGCGGCGGGTGGCGTTGGGACGCAGGGGCATGGTCAGCCCGTCCGGCGCCACCAGGGAAACCTCCGCGCCCTCGCGGCGGACGCCGGACACGACCTCGTTCAGGATGCGCGACAGGTCGGTCGGCTGCACGGCCTCCGTCCCCTCGCCGCGGGCGAAGGCCAGATAGCCTTCGATCATCGTTTCCATTTCGGTGACGTCGGTCAGAAGCTCCTCGACCTCCGGCCCGTCGCCCATCATGTCCAGCGCCAGCTTCATGCGGGTCAGCGGCGTGCGCAGGTCGTGGCTGACGCCGGCCAGCATCTCCGTCCGCTGGGTGATCTGGCGCTGGATGCGCTCGCGCATGCGCATGAAGGCGACGGCGGCCTGACGCACCTCGGTGGCGCCTTCCGGCTTGAAGTTGCGCACGTCGCGGCCCTTGCCCAGCGCGTCCGCCGCCGCGGCCAGCCGCTTGATGGGGCGGATCTGGTTGCGCATGAAGATGATGGCGACGGTGAACAGCACCAGGGCCGAGCCGACCATCCACAGGATGAAGATGTAGCTGGTCGGGCTGAACAGGCGGCGTTCCGGCGACATCACCGACAGCACGCCGTCGGGCATCTGCACGCGGATCTCGTACCATTCGCGGGTGATGCGGGTGTTGATGGCGAAGGGCCGCCGCACCCGTTCGTGCAGCGCCTTGCTGAGCGTGTTCTCCAGCATGCCGCGCAGTTTCGGCGGGTTTTCGGGCAGGGTGCTGCCGGGTTCCAGCGTCACGATCAGGTCGGTGCTGCGGGCGGTGGCGGCCAGCGTCCAGTTGCGGCCTTCCGGAGTCGGGTCGTGCTCCAGCATACCGATGACCATGGCGATGTCGCCGGCCACCGCGAAGGCCAGCCGGTTCGTCATGGTATCCCAATGCCGGTCGTAGAAGATCCAGGTCGCCACCGCCTGCGCCAGGATGACCGGCGTCACGATGATGAGCAGCGAGCGCCCGAACAGCGTCCGGGGCAGGAACCGCTTCAGCAGCCCCGTCTTTTCCCGGCGCGGCAGCGGCATCGGTCCGGCGGCGGTGTCGGTGGTCATGTCCCTGGTCCTCCGGCGGTACCCGGTTACGGGTCCGGCCTCAACACGTAGCCTTCGCCGCGCACCGTGTGGAGGTAGCGCGGCTCCCGCGGGTCGGGTTCGATCTTGCGGCGCAGGCGGGTCACCTGGACGTCGATGGTGCGGGCGTTGCCGGCGACCTTGCTGCGCTCCGTCAACTCCTCGCGCGAGAAGATGGTGCCGGGGGAGGCGGCCAGAACGCGCAGCAGCCCGGCCTCCGCCGTGGTCAGGCGGATCACCTCCTCGCCCGCCCGCAGCTCGTCGCGGTCGGGCAGATAGATCATCGGGCCGAGCTTCACCGGCTGCGGCGGCGCCGGGTCCGCCGGGCGGCTGGCCTGACGGCGCAGGATCGAATTGATGCGGAGCAGGAGTTCGCGCGGGTTGAAGGGCTTGGCAAGGTAGTCGTCGGCCCCGGCCTCCAGCCCGGCGATGCGGTCGTCCGGCTCGCCCCGCGCGGTCAGCAGAAGGATGGGCAGGTCGCGTTCCCGCCGCAGCGACTCGGTCAGCTCCAGCCCGGTCTCGCCCGGCATCATGATGTCGAGCACCAGCAGGTCGAAGGCCAGCCCGGCCAGCTTGGCCCGCGCCTCCGCGGCGTCCTTCGCGGTGCTCACCAGGAAGCCGTTGCCGGCGAGATACTTGCGCAGCAGTTCGCGCAGGCGGGTGTCGTCATCGACAACCAGGATATGGGGCTGGTCTTCTTCGGTCATGGCGCGACTGTAGCCCAACCGCGCTCCACGCACCAAGGGAAGCGCGCCGGTCAGGCCACGGCGTCGGCGCCCGCGGTCAGTTCCGCCAGGGTGGACAGGATGCGGTTGGGCTGGGCGGGTTTGGTCAGCACGAGGCAGCCCGCGGCCTTGGCGGCGCGCACGAGGTCGGCGGACAGTTCCCCGGTCAGCAGGATCGCGGGAACGTCCCGCCCCAGAACGCTGCGAAGGGTCTGGATGCCGACCAGCCCGTCCGTCCCGCCGGGCAGCCGGTAATCGCTGAGAATCGCCGAGGGCGCCTGAAGCGTCGCCTGGGCGGAGGCGAGGGCGGAATCGAAACAGTCCGCCGCCATCACCCCGGCCCCGGCCTGTTCCAGAAGCAAGGTCAAGGAGTTGCGCTGCAGGGGATCGTCCTCGATCACCAGCACCTGCCGTCCGGCAAGACGCCCGGCGGGGCGGACGGGGCGCGCCGGTTCCTCCGCTTGGGCCGCACCCATATGGGACAATGCCGCTTGAGGCTCCGCGGAAGGTTGCGGACGGGCGGGGGCGGGCACGCGCGGCAGGGTGACCGCGAAGACGGACCCGCGCCCGACCCGCGACCGGACGTCCAGCGGGTGGCCGAGCAGGCGCGCCGTGCGGTCGACGATGGACAGGCCCAGGCCGGCGCCGCGCGACCCGTCGCGGGCAGGGTTGCCGATCTGGTAGAACTCCTCCCAGATCGTGCCCAGCTCGGCCTTGGCGATGCCCTGGCCGCTGTCCCAGACCTCCACCCGCACCGTGTCGCCGCGGGGACGCGCCCCGACCACCACACCGCCTTCCGCCGTGTATTTGACGGCGTTGGACAGCAGGTTGCGCAAGATCGGCTGAAGCCGAGCGGGATCGCTGCGCACCCAGGCGCCGGTCGGCACCACGGTCAGCCGCAGGCCCTTGCCCTCGGCCTCCGCCCGCAACTCGGCGGCAAGCTGTTCCAGCAGCGGAGCGAGGGGGAAGGCATCGACCTTGACCGGCACCACCCCGGCCTCCAGCCGCGACAGGGTCAGAAGATCGTCGAGCAGCCGCTGTCCCGCCTGGAGCGAGGCGGAGGCCATGGCGCCCAATTGCTGGAGCGTCGGATTGGGCGCTTCCTTCAGCAGCAGTTCATGGAAGGCGGCCAGCCCCTGCAACGGCTGGCGCAGGTCGTGGCTGACGGTCGCCAGCACCTTCATCTTGGCGAGGCTGGCCGTCTCGGCGCTGCGCAGGGCCTGTTCCAGCTCGGCCGTGCGCAGCCGGACGCGCTCGTCCAGGCCCTGGTTCGCGCGCAGCAGCTCGGCCCTGACCATCTCCTCCCGCCGGGCGCCGCCCAAGGCGAGCACGAAGAGCAGGGACGCGCCGGCCAGGATGCCGCCGCTGATCGCCGCGGTCCACAGGGCGCGCTCCCGCCAGGGCGCCAGCACTTCGGACAGGGGGCGGCTTGCCACCACGACGACCGGCAGGCCGGTCAGCATCCGCGCCGCGATGATCTGCGCGCCCTCGACCACCGCCGGGCTGTCGGGCGGGTCCCAGGGCTGGGGCCAGGCGGCGGTGGGCGGGGTGACGGCGCTGTCCGGCGGCCATTCCACCAGCTTCTCCCGGTCTCCGGTGAACAGGGCCAGCCGGGCATTCTCGCCCCAGCCGGCCTCGCCGTACAGCCGTGAGAAGTAGGCGCTCTGGATGCCCACCACCGCGATGGCCAGCAGGTTTCCCTCCTCGTCGCGCAGGGCGCGGCTGATGGTGAAGCGTTCCTGGCTGATGCTGGGACCGCGCAGGCGGGAACCGACATGCAGGCCCGGCGGCGGTCCCTGCCGGGCGGCCATATGGGCCTGTGCGTAATCCCGTCCGGACAGGTCGCGCGGCGGGGCCGGGTGTTCCGCGCTGTCCAGCAGCAGCCGGCCCTGCGCGTCGAGCACCCAGACACCGCCGATCTGGGGCAGGCGTTCCGTGCGGGCGCGCATGGCGGCCTGGATGCGCTGCCCTTCGGCGGGATCGCGTCGGTCCCACCGTTCGAGCGCGTCCAGCAGCAGGCCCAATTGGGCGTCTCCCGATTCGATGGCACGGCTGGCGTGCTCGTCCAGGAGATGGGCGGTGGCGGAGAACTCGCGGAGGGCCTGTTCCAGCGTGACGTGGCGGTCGCGCGACGCCGACATGGTGGACACGCCGACGCACAGGGCGGCAAAGGTCAGGAAAGCGGCCACCAGATGGGCGCGCTGCATGCCTCCGGCTCCTTCAGGGAAATACAAGTCAAAAAAATCGAAGCGGCGAAACTATGGGCTAAGCAACAAGCCCTGGACAACTCCGCCGAAGGGCAGGGTCCATTCTTCCGAAAGAGCCAAATGCCGCGGAACGGATCGGGCGCGCAGGGCTTTGGGCGAAGGGCTCGGGTTGCATCCGGGCCTTTCCATCCCCATGTAGGAAGGGTCGAATTTCTTTGGGTCTACGGTCCGCTTGCAGGTCGCTGCGTCTGGTCCTTCCCATCGGCGATTTGATGCGAACCCGCGGCGGGAGCGCCGTGGACAACCTCGTTCAAGGAACCACCAGATGGCTACTGGAACCGTGAAATGGTTCAACACCACCAAGGGCTACGGCTTCATCCAGCCGGACGACGGCACGGATGACGTGTTCGTCCACATCTCCGCCGTGGAACGCTCGGGGATCAACATTCATGAAGGCCAGAAGCTGTCCTACGAACTCCAGCGCGATCCCAAGAAGGGCAAGAGCGCCGCGGCCAACCTGAAGGAGGCGTAATTTTCAGCTCCGATTCCTATCGGAGCCGCTCATTCAGGGGTCGGTTTCCCCCAATCCTGCAACGGCCGCTTCACAAAAGAAACGCATGCTCCATGAACCACCGGGATCGCCCGGATGGTGCCATGGGGCACGATGACGATCACAGGAGGCATGCATGGCATCCGATAACCGCAGCGCGGATCGGAATGATCTCGACTCCATGACCCGCGAGTTTCTTGCGAAGGGGGGCAAAATCGTTCAATGCCCGCCGGGGTCCTCCGACAGCGTGGTGTACAAGCGCACCTCCTTCCGCCGCCGCGGCGCCGCGAACGCCGCGGGCAAGGACGGGGCGGAGGGCGCCGCCGGCACCCCGCCGACGGATGCGGCTCCCGCCGCCGCGGAACCGGCCCCGACTCCGGCCAAGGATTGAGTTGACCGGGGGGTGACGACCGGTTTCCGGCCCGGTTCCTACCGCTTCACGGCGGCGAGCCGGGCCGGCACCGGGGGCGCGAACTTCACCCGGTCCTCCTCGTCCATCATGCCCAGCATCACCTTGCGGAAGCCCTCCACGGCTTCCGCCCCGGCCATGCGGTAGGCGCGGGCGATCCGCTGCCGCTGCGTTTCGGAAAGCTGGCGTTCCAGCTCCACGCCCTTTTCGGTCAGTTCCAGCAGACGCTGCCGCCGGTCCCGCACGCCCGTCTGCTGCTGGATGAATTCCTGCCGGACCAGTTCCCCCAGAACGCGCGACAGGCTCTGCTTGGTGATCTTCAGGATCGCCAGAAGCTCCGACACGGTGATCCTCGGGTAACGCCCGACGAAATAGATGACGCGGTGGTGCGCCCGGCCGAAGCCGATCTGCGCCAGGATCTCGTCCGGCTCCGCGGTGAATTCCCGATAGGCGTAGAACAGCAGCTCCATGCCCGTGCGAAGTTCCTCTTCGCGCAGGAAAAGCTGGTTCACGCCCGCCTTTATGTCAGCCATGTTGACGTGATCTGTGAGATTCGTTACAAATGGGTCAATAAGACAGACATAAACGAACAAAGGCCGCGAAACAAGGGCGGCTTTCGACAATTCCATTCCAAGCCCCGAGCAACGGGCCAAAGACCGAGGTAGGAACCGCCATGTCCATCCTTCCCTTCGACGACCGCGACGGCGTGATCTGGTACGACGGCGCGCTGGTGCCGTGGCGCGAAGCGAATCTGCACGTCCTGTCGCACGGCCTGCATTACGCGAGCTGCGTGTTCGAGGGCGAGCGCGTCTACAACGGCAAGGTCTTCAAGCTGACCGAGCACAGCGAGCGTCTGGCCGCCTCCGCCCGCATCCTGGGCTTCGAGCTTCCCTATACGGTGGCGGAGATCGACGCGGCGACGAACGAGACGGTGAAGGCGATGGGCTTCACCGACGCCTATGTCCGCCCGGTGGCGTGGCGCGGCAGCGAGATGATGGGCGTGGCCGCGCAGTCCAGCCGCATCCACGTCGCCATCGCCGTCTGGCAGTGGCCGAGCTATTTCAGCCCCGAGGCCAAGATGGCCGGCATCAAGCTGACCTGGGCGCCCTGGCGCCGCCCGGCCCCGGACACCGCCCCCACCGCGTCGAAGGCGGCGGGCCTCTACATGATCTGCACGCTCTCCAAGCACGCGGCGGAGGCGGAGGGCTATCAGGACGCGCTGATGCTCGACTACCGCGGCTATCTGGCCGAGGCGACCGGGGCGAACCTGTTCCTGGTGATGGACGGCAAGATCCACACCCCGAAGCCCGACTGCTTCCTGGACGGCATCACCCGCCGCACGGTGATCGACCTCGCCAAGACCCGCGGCATCGAGGTGATCGAACGCCACATCCAGCCGGAAGAGCTGGCGAACACCCAGGAAGTCTTCCTGACCGGCACCGCCGCGGAGGTCACCCCGGTCGGTCAGATCGGCGATTACCGCTTCACGCCGGGCCCCGTCTGCGAGACGCTGGTGAAGGACTACGACGCGCTGGTGCGCGGGTAACAGGGAGCCTTCGCTCTCCCTCCCCTGCGCAGCGGGGGAGGGAGCAAGCGTCAGCAAACACTCCGGACAAGCCCACGCTCGACAGCGGGGGTGGGGTGGGCCATATACTCGGTTCCCGTTCCGTACCCCTGGCGCGAGCGCACCCGCATGTCCCATCCCGTCCTGACCGCCCTCCCGCAGAAGTCCCTGCCCAAGCTGGAGGCGGGCAAGAAGTTCGAACTGGTGTCCGACTACACCCCCTCCGGCGACCAGCCGCGGGCCATCGGGGAACTGACCGCGGGACTGCGCGCGGGGGAGAAGGACCAGGTGCTGCTGGGCGTCACGGGGTCCGGTAAGACCTTCACCATGGCGCACGTCATCCAGCATGTGCAGCGCCCGACCCTGGTGCTCGCCCCGAACAAGACGCTGGCGGCGCAGCTCTATGGAGAGATGAAGTCCTTCTTCCCGAACAACGCGGTGGAATACTTCGTCTCCTACTACGATTACTACCAGCCGGAAGCCTATGTTCCGCGCACCGACACCTTCATCGAGAAGGAATCCTCGATCAACGAGCAGATCGACCGCATGCGCCACGCCGCCACGCGGTCCCTGCTGGAGCGGGACGACGTCATCATCGTCGCGTCGGTGTCCTGCATCTATGGTATCGGCTCGGTCGAGACCTATTCGGAAATGACCGTCGACCTGCGCAAGGGGGAGGTGATCGCCCAGCCCGACCTGCTGCGCAAGCTGACCGAGCTTCAGTACAAGCGCAACGACGCGGCCTTCGGGCGTGGCCTGTTCCGGGTGCGCGGCGACACGGTGGAACTGTTCCCGGCCCACATGGAGGATCGGGCGTGGCGCATCTCGCTGTTCGGCGACGAGATCGAGGGCATCCACGAGATCGACCCCCTGACCGGCGAGAAGGTCGCATCCCTTGAGGCCGTGCGCATCTACCCCAACAGCCACTATGTGACGCCCAAGCCGACGCTCAATCAGGCCATCGAGCAGATCAAGCGCGAGTTGAAGGTCCGGCTGGAGGAGTTCAACGCCCAGGGCAAGTTGCTGGAGGCGCAGCGGCTGGAGCAGCGCACGACCTTCGACATCGAGATGATGGCCGCCACCGGCGCCTGCGCCGGCATCGAGAACTACTCCCGCTATCTGACGGGCCGCGCGCCGGGCGAACCGCCGCCGACGCTGTTCGAGTATCTGCCGGGCGACGCGCTGCTGATCGTGGACGAGAGCCACGTCATGGTGCCGCAGATCGGCGGCATGTACCGCGGCGACCGGATGCGCAAGGAAACGCTGTCGGAATACGGCTTCCGCCTGCCCAGCGCCATGGACAACCGCCCCCTGAAGTTCGAGGAGTGGGAGGGCATGCGCCCGCAGACGGTCTTCGTCTCGGCCACCCCCGGCCCGTGGGAAATGGAGCGCACCGGCGGCGTCTTCGCCGAACAGGTGGTCCGCCCGACCGGCCTGATCGACCCGGAAGTCATCGTCCGCCCCACCGAAACCCAGGTGGACGACCTGATCCACGAGTGCAAGGAGGTGGTCGCGAGGGGCAACCGCGTGCTCGTCACCACCCTGACCAAGAAGATGGCGGAGGCGCTGACCGAATACATGCACGAGGCGGGGCTGCGCGTGCGCTACATCCACTCCGACGTGGAAACGCTGGAGCGCATCGAGATCATCCGCGACCTGCGGCTGGGCGCCTACGACGTGCTGGTCGGCATCAACCTGCTGCGCGAGGGTCTGGACATCCCCGAATGCTCGCTGGTCGCCATCCTGGACGCGGACAAGGAAGGCTATCTGCGCTCCAAGACCTCGCTGATCCAGACCATCGGGCGCGCCGCGCGAAACGTCGAGGGCCGGGCGATCCTCTACGCCGACAGGATCACCGGCAGCATGCAGTACGCCATCGACGAGACGGCCCGCCGCCGCGAGAAGCAGCAGGCGTACAACCTGGAGCACGGCATCACGCCGGAATCCGTGAAGAAGGCCATCGGCGACATCCTGGAGAGCGTGTACGAGCGCGGCGACCACGTCACCGTCAAGACCGGCCTGAACGCGACGGAGCTGGTCGGCCACAATCTGAAGTCCGTCATGGCCGACATGGAGAAGCGCATGAAGGCCGCCGCCGCCGATCTGGAGTTCGAGGAGGCCGCCCGCCTGCGCGACGAACTCCGCCGGCTGGAGGCGATGGACCTCGGGCTGGAGCAGCCGGGCAGCATCGGCATCAGCTCCGCCCGGCAGGGCCGCGGCATCCCCGAAGGCGCTCCGAAGAAGCAGGGGCGACGCGCCCGGCGCTGACCGCCGGCGGCGTCATTTGGGGCGGAATAATTTCCCTGCTGCGGGCGTTCATCCCGTCAGTACGGCCCGCCCACCGGGCCGGGAATCCTGGCACGGGAACGCCCACGATGACGCTCCGCTCGCTGTCCCTTCTTGTCCTGTCCGTCCTTCTGCTGTCCGGCTGCTACGTCGCCGCCGGGACGCCCGGCCCCGTCTATGGGTACGGGCACCGTTCCTATGGGTATGGGTATTACGAGCGTCCGCACTACCGCCATTACGGCCCGCCCGTCGTCCATGTCCCCCCTTCCTACGGTCATCGTGGCCGTCATCACGGCCGCCCCCACCACCCTCATCATCGGCGCGGCTGGTGGTGAGGGCCGGGCGGCGCCGGACCCCGCCCTTTGGCGGAAATCGTCGTTAACAAAGGCTCAATGCTTTGGTCCGATCATGACCTGAATACATTCGCTCCCTCTGATGCACGGCACCGGCGCACGGGGGGCGAGGCAGGGCAGGAAAGGGTCCGGGACCCATGAGCGACCAACTGAGCGACCAACTCACCAAGGACGACGTTGCCAGGCTGCTGTCGGACCCGTCTCCGAACAGCCGCTCCGAACTGGCGGTCAAGGTTGCCAAGCAGTTTTCCGCCCCCGCCTTGTCGGACAGCGAACGCAAGCTCGCCGAGGACATCATCCGCTTCATGGCCCGCGACGCGGTGGTGCGCGTGCGCCAATCGCTGGCCGAAAATCTCAAGGCCAACCCGGCGCTGCCGCGCGATGTCGCTCTGATGCTGGCGCGCGACGTGGAGGCGGTGGCGATCCCGGTCCTCAGCGTGTCCACCGTGCTGACCGACGCCGATCTCGTGGAGATCGTGCGGACGGGCACGGACGCCAAGCACACCGCCATCGCGCAGCGGCCGGCCCTGTCGGCCAGCGTCGCCGATGCGCTGATCGACACGGCATCGGAAGGGGCCGTGGCGGCTCTGATCGCCAACGAAGGCGCCGATCTGGGCGAGCGCACGCTCAACCGCGTCATCGAGCGCTTCGCCGACAGCGAAGCCGTGCAGGAACCGCTGGTCCAGCGGGCCCGCCTGCCGATCACCATCGCCGAACGGCTGGTCGCCCTGGTCTCGGAAAAGCTGCAACAGCATCTGGTGACCAACCACGATCTTCCGGCCAAGGTTGCCGCCGATCTGATCCTGCAAAGCCGCGAACGCGCCACCGTGTCCCTCTTCACGGGGGAAAGCGACGAGGGCGCGCTGGAACGGCTGGTCGCGCAATTGTCGCGCAGCGGGCGGCTGACCCCCTCGCTGCTGGTGCGGGCGCTGTGCATGGGGGATGCGGCCTTTTTCGAGACGGCTCTGTCCCATCTGGCGAACGTGCCGCTCACCAACGCCCGCCTGCTGATTCATGACGCCGGGCGGCTGGGGCTGAAATCCATCTACGACAAGGCGAAGCAGCCGCCGGCCCTTTTGCCCGCCTGCCGGATCGCGCTCGACGTGCTGAAGGAAACGCCTTACGACGGCGAGGCGCACGACATCGAACGCCACCGCCGCCGGGTGATCGAGCGAATCCTGACCCAGTACGAGGATCTGGCGGCGGAGGATCTGGACTACCTGCTCGCCAAGCTGGGCGATCTGATGCGCGACGGGGCCGATTGACGTTTGGCCTGAGGTTCGGCGCGAACGTGAAGAAATGGGCGGCCCACTCCTCTGTCGGAGCTTGGTTCGCTCGGGCCGGCCGCGGGCCCGCTGCAATGAGCGGTCACCCTACCGGCCTTGTCCGCCTCCCGCCAGCCAGGGAATCGGGCTGCCACCCCCTATCGAAGGAAGGACCCCCTTCGACGCTCGCCGCAACCACCGGAGCGGCCCCGTCCCGCTTGCCTCCTCCTGCTCTTTTCGAATACTCCGTTCGGCCCGCCGAAGCGGGTTGCCGGAACCGCCTGTTGACGGGGCATGGAGACCCTGGAGCAAATCGTTGCTTTGCAGTCGGCAGTCCGGGAGACGCTGGAGCGGAGACAGCGCCTTCTCGACCGGTCCAGAGAACGTTTGCTCTCCGCCGAGAAGGCGTTGAGAGCGTCTCGCCGCCTGATGCTGGGGAAGCACCGCGCTGAGGAACGGCCCGGAGCGGTCGCCCCAAACAACCGAGGGGCGGGGCGTGGAACATAGAAAACGGGCGGAGCCTTTCGGCCCCGCCCGTTCACACTTTATGTGTCACAATTCGCAGATTATGCGTCAGGCGACAACAACCACGGTCACACGTCCAGGTTTGCGACCTTCAGGGCGTTCTCCTGGATGAACTCGCGGCGTGGTTCGACGATGTCGCCCATCAGGGTGGAGAAGACCTCCTCCGCCTGGTCGGCGTGGTTGACCTTCACCTGCAGCAGCGAGCGCTTGACCGGGTCCAGCGTGGTTTCCCAGAGCTGGTCGGGGTTCATCTCGCCAAGGCCCTTGTAGCGCTGGATCGTCACGCCGCGGCGGCCCAACTCCATCACCGTGTCGAACAGGGCGACGGGGCCGGTCAGGCTGCGGCTTTCCTTCTGCTTTTCAAAGGCGCGGCCCGGATCGGCGTAGGCGCGCTTCAGGTCCGCCGCGATGGCGTCCAGCTTGCGGGCTTCGGCGCTCTTCAGAAGGTCGGCGTCCAGATGATGGCGGTGGGTCACGCCGCGGCGCGTCCGCACAAGCGAATAGCCGCCCTGGGGCAGGCTCTCGCCGCGCCAGCCGCCTTCCACGTCCAGCGCGTTCAGACGGGCGGCCACCGTCTCCGCCGCCCGCTGCGCCAGGGCGGAGTCCTGGGCCAGGGCGACCGACAGGGCGCCGCTCACCGCCGCCGATTCCACCACCGACAGGCTGCCGGCCTTGCGGACCAGCGTCTCGATGTGAAGGCGGGCGCTGCGGGCCTGCTCGACCAGTTCGCGCAGCGGGTCGCCGATCAGCAGGGAGCCGTCGGCGGGCCGCACGGACAGGTCGCTCAGCGCCGCCTCGATCAGATACTCCTCCAGCGCCCGGTCGTCCTTCAGGTACCGCTCCTTCGCGTTGCCGCGCTTGATGCGGTAGAGCGGCGGCTGGGCGATGTAGAGATAGCCGCGCTCGATCAGTTCCGGCATCTGGCGGAAGAAGAAGGTCAGCAACAGCGTGCGGATGTGGCTGCCGTCCACGTCCGCGTCGGTCATGATGATGATCTTGTGATAGCGCGTCTTGTCCGGGTTGAACTCGTCGCGCCCGATGCCGGTGCCCAGCGCCGCGATCAGCGTGCCGATCTCCGCCGAGGACAGCATCTTGTCGAAGCGCGCCCGCTCCACGTTCAGGATCTTGCCGCGCAGCGGCAGGATGGCCTGGAACTGGCGCGACCGGCCCTGCTTGGCCGAGCCGCCCGCCGAATCGCCCTCCACGATGAAGAGTTCGGACAGCGCCGGGTCGCGCTCCTGGCAGTCGGCCAGCTTGCCGGGCAGGGACGCGATGTCGAGCGCACCCTTGCGGCGGGTCAGTTCGCGCGCCTTGCGGGCGGCCTCACGGGCCGCGGCGGCCTCGACCACCTTCTGGACGACGCGCTTGGCGTCCGCCGGATGCTCCTCGAAATACTGGGCGAGGCATTCGCCCACCACCGCCTCGACCACCGGGCGGACTTCGGAGGAGACCAGCTTGTCCTTGGTCTGGCTGGAGAATTTCGGGTCGGGCACCTTCACCGACAGCACGCAGGTCAGCCCCTCGCGCGCGTCGTCGCCGGAGAGGTTGACCTTCTCCTTCTTCGCGATGCCCGACTCGTTGGCGTAGTTGTTGATCGCCCGCGTCAGCGCCGCGCGGAAGCCGGCGAGGTGGGTGCCGCCATCCTTCTGGGGGATGTTGTTGGTGAAGCAGAGAGTCGTCTCGTGGTAGCTGTCGTTCCACTGGAGCGAGCATTCCACGGTGACCACGCCGCCATGTTCGGTCGGGCGCTCCGCCTTGATGGAGATGGCCGGCTTGTGCAGAGGCACCTTGGAACGGTCCAGCCAGTTCACGAAGGCTTCCAACCCGCCTTCGTAATGCAGGTTCTGCACCTTCGGCTCCACCCCGCGGGCGTCAGTCAGCACCAGCCGCACGCCGGAGTTCAGGAAGGCCAGTTCGCGCAGCCGGTGCTCCAGCGTCGCGAAATCGAATTCGGTGTTGGTGAAGGTGTCCTTCGACGGCAGGAAGGTGACCTCGGTCCCGGAGAGCAGCTTCTGCCCACCATTGCCGTCATCCACCATCGGAGCTGGGCCGACGTCGGCCAGCCGCTCGTCGGCGACACCGTGGCGGAAGCGCATGAACCATTCGCGCCCGTTGCGCCAGATGCGCAGATCCAGCGTCTCCGACAGGGCGTTCACCACCGACACGCCCACGCCGTGCAGGCCGCCCGACACCTTGTAGGAGTTCTGGTTGAACTTGCCGCCGGCGTGGAGCTGGGTCATCACGACCTCCGCCGCCGACACGCCCTCTTCGGGGTGGATGTCGGTGGGGATGCCGCGCCCGTTGTCGCGCACCGTGACCGATCCGTCGGCGTTGAGCTGCACCACGACCGCGTCGCAGTAGCCGGCCAGCGCCTCGTCGATCGCGTTGTCCACGACCTCGTAGACCATGTGGTGCAGGCCGGAGCCGTCATCGGTATCGCCGATGTACATGCCCGGACGTTTGCGCACGGCGTCCAGCCCGCGCAAGACGGTGATCGATTCCGCGCCGTAATCCTGCTGCGGGAGGTCGTTCTTCAGTGCTTCCTGTGCCATGGTGCGACTATAGCAGACTGCGTTGCGTTTCGGCGGAATACCGTTCTTCGGTATGCGATTTTCTGGGCATTTCTGCCCTTTTTCGGGGGCTAGGCCGGAGTCACGGTCGCATCCTCGATGTGGAAGCGTTTGGCGGCGCCGCCCAGCGGTCCGAAGACGGCGTCGTCGGTGCCGGTCATCCAGGCCTGGGCGCCCAGCGCCAGGATCTCGTCGAACAGCGCCTCGCGCCGCTGCGGGTCCAGATGGGCGGCCACCTCGTCCAGCAGCAGCAGCGGGGCGGCCCCGCGCTCCGCCGCCAAAAGGCGGGCGTTGGCCAGCATGATGGCGATCAGCAGCGCCTTCTGCTCCCCGGTGGAGCACAGCGCCGCCGGCATGTCCTTCTGGGCATGGCGCACCGCGAGGTCGCTCTTGTGCGGCCCCAGCGTGGCGCCGCCGCTGTCCGAATCGGCCCGCCGGCTGTCGCGCAGGGAACGGCGCAGCGCGTCCTCGGCGGCCAGGGCCGGGCCTTCGTCGAGCCAGCGTTCCACCGTGCCCTGCACCGACAGGTCGGCGCCGGGGAAGGGTCCGACGGCCCGCCCGCAGGCGGCGCGCAGCCGTTGCACCACGTCGCGGCGGGCGGCGGCCACGGCGACTCCGGTGGTCGCCATCTGGTCCTCCAGCCCGCTCAGCCAGCCCTCGTCGCCGTTCCAGCCGCGGTGCCCCTCGCGCAGCAGGCGGGCGCGCTCGCGCAGGGCGTGCTCGTAGCGGCTGAGCCGACCGGCGTGGGCGGGGTCGAATCCGAAGACCAGACGGTCGAGGAAGCGGCGGCGCCCGCTGGAGCCTTCCAGGAACAGCCGGTCCATCTGCGGGGTCAGCCAGACAATGGCGACATGCTCGGCGAGCACGGTCTGGCCCTTGGCCGGGTGGCCGTCCACCCGGACGACGCGGCGGTCGCGCTCGGCTCCGGACGCCGCCTGGATGCCGATCTCGCGGCCCGTGCCGATCTCCACGGGGCCGGTGGGGGTGTCCAGCACGGCGGCGACGGCCCAGCCGGTGCCGGAGGAACCCGCGCCGGAGGATGGCCCGATCCGCTCCACCTCCGACAGCTTGGCGCCGCGCAGGCCGCGTCCGGGGGCAAGGAAGCTGACGGCCTCCAGCAGGTTTGTCTTTCCGGCGCCGTTCGGCCCGGTCAGCACCACCGGGCGGCGGTCGGGCTCCAGGCGCGCGCCGTCATAGCCGCGGAAGCGGGTCAGGGTCAGGCGCGTCACCGCCAGGGCGGCGGGTGTGTCCGCGGGAAAGGCGGAAGGAGTGAAGGTCTGTCTGGCTTCGAGCAAAGCGTCCGATCCGGGATGCGGGAACCGGGCCACCGCACCCCACGAAGACGGGGTCCTGGGAGCGTCGGCCCGAAAAGCGCCGATCCGTCGGGACCGGTCACACACGCATCGGCATCAACACGTAAAGGGCCGTGGAGTCGGCAACGTCGCGCACGATGGTCGGCGATGCGGCGTCGGCCAACGAGAAGCGCGCGCCCTCGCCCTCGATCTGCTGCGTGATATCAAGCAGATAGCGAGAGTTGAAGCCGATTTCCAGGGGGCCTTCCTGGTAATTGACCTCCAACTCCTCCGTGGCGCTGCCGGCTTCGGGGCTGGTGGCGGACAGGGTCAGCGTGCCGCGGGTCAGCGACAGCTTCACCGCCCGGCTCTTCTCGGTGGAGATGGTGGCGACGCGGTCCACGGCAGCGGCGAACAGCTTGGCGTCCACCTCCATGGTCTTGTCGTTGCCGACCGGGATCACCCGCTCGTAATCCGGGAAGGTGCCGTCGATCAGCTTGGAGGTCACCACCACCGAATCGAAGGCGAAGCGGATCTTGTTGTCCGACAGCGACAGCTCGATGCGGTCGGCGGCCTCGTCGATCAGCTTGCGGATCTCGTTCACGGTCTTGCGCGGAACGATCACGCCTGGGATGCCGGCGGCGCCTTCCGGCAGCGGCATCTCGACCCGCGCCAGACGGTGGCCGTCGGTCGCCACGGCGCGCAGCACCGGCAGCTCGGACCCGCCCGCCTTGGCCTTGGCGGCGTGCAGATAGATGCCGTTCAGGTAATAGCGCGTCTCTTCGGTCGAAATGGCGAAGCGGGTGCGGTCCACCAGCGCCCGCAGGTCGCCCGCCGTCAGATCGAAACGGTGCGGCAGGTCGCCGCCGGAAAGCTGCGGGAAATCCTCGACCGGCAGGCAGGACAGCTTGAACTGCGACCGGCCCGCGCGCAGCGTCAGAATCGTGCCGTCGCCGCCGATGTCCAGCTCCACCTGGCTGCCGTCGGGCAGCTTGCGCACGATGTCGTACAGCGTGTGGGCCGGGGCGGTGGTGCCGCCCGCGCGGGTCACCGTGGCCGGGACCGTTTCGACGATCTCCAGGTCCATGTCGGTGGCGGCCAGCGACAACTCGCCGTCATTCGCCCGCAACAGAACGTTGGACAGGATCGGAATGGTGTTCCTGCGCTCCACCACGCTCTGCACATGACCAAGGGACCGGAGAAGGGCGGCGCGTTCGATGATGATGTTCATGCTGGTCGTCGTCTCGGCAGGTCGTGTTTTTGTGCGGTTTGCAGGCGTACCCATGCCGGTCCGGCCACAGTCCAACGGGCCGGAACGGGCGCGCATGATACCACAACGTCGGATTTGCCGAACCAAATTCGTTCGGGAGGGGGCCGCGGTCGCCGGAAAGGACGATTCCGGCCCGTCCGGAGGTCCGTGACGCCCCCGCGGGGCACCGCCGTAGGGGGATTGCGGCGGAAGCGGCGCGGGGGCCGATTCGCCTCGCGGAGACTCTCCGGCGCGGCCTGCGATGACCCGACGGTGCGGATCAGTGCTGCCTGCGGGCCTCGGCCCGCTGCTTCAACGCGCCGTTCATCGCCTCGAACCCTTTGCGTACGGCTTCGAACGATGACGCAGGCATCATGCGGGGAAGCAGGCCGGTGAACCGCTCCGAGTGATGGAAACGGACACCGTCGGCAACGGGCTCGATGCGGAAGATGTGCTCGCCGTCGAACAGTCCGGGGACGATCAGGCGGCCCTTCCACCGCAGTTGGCGCTCGGGCTCGGCAACAAGGACAAGGGGACGAAACGCCATGCCCTTCTGCCCGGGCGGTACGACGCGAATGGTCAGGCGTTCGCCGGCCCCGGCGATCCCCTCGATGCGCGTGATGAAGGGGTTCCAGCTTGGGTACGCGGCGAAATCGGCAAGGACGCCCCACACGATGGCGGGACTCGCGTCGATCGCGATGCTGGTGTCGATCTGCTTCATGGGCCGGTTATGCCGCACCGCGGAGCCGGATGCCAGCCTAGCCTTGAGCATTCCGCATCGAATGGCATGATCGAGGATGCCGATGAGCGGGGAGCCCTCACGAACTCCCGTTTTCCGTCGCGAATTCAGCCGCGAACTGCGCGTCCAGACCGGCGCGGTAGTCGGGGTACTTCAATTCCACCCCCAACTGGCGCTTGATCCGGTCGTTCTTCACCCGACGGCAGTCGGCGTAGAAGCTGGCGGCCATCGGCGACAGGCCGGCCTCCTCGAACGGCACCAGGGGCGGCGGCTCCACACCCAGCAGGCCGCAGGCGTAGCTCACCACCTCGTGCGAGGGGGAGGGCAGGTCGTCGGCGACGTTGTAGACGGCGCCCAGCGTCGGCTTGTCCATCGAGGCGCGGAGCGTCGCCGCGATGTCCTCCACATGGATGCGGCTGAACACCTGCCCGGGCTTGTCCACCCGCCGGGCGGTGCCGTCGCGCACGTTGTCCAGCGCGCTGCGCCCCGGCCCGTAGATTCCGGCCAGCCGGAAGACGTGAACCGGGACGCCGTACTGCCGGTACAGGTTCAGCCAGCCGCGTTCCGCCTCGACGCGGCGCTTCTGCCGGTCGCCGGTGGGGCGCAGCCATGCCGCCTCGCCCACCCACTCCCCCTTGGTGTCTCCGTAGACCCCGGTGGTGGAGAGATAGCCGGCCCAATCCAGCGTCCGCAGGTCGGCCAGATCCGCGGCGTGCTGGTCCAGCACCGGGTCGCCCCGCCCGTCCGGCGGCACGCTGACCAGCAGATGGGTGGTGCCGTCGAGTGCTGTGCGGGCGTCCTCCAGCGGGCGGCCCCGGTCGAACAGGAAGGCTTCGATTCCCTGCGCCTCCAGGGCGGCGCGCTTGTCCTCGCCGCGGCAGGTGGCGGCGATCCGCCAACCCTCGGCCTTCAGCCGGTCGGCGAACACGCGGGCGGTGAAGCCCAGGCCGAAGACGAACAGACGGGGTGAGGCCATGTCTTGCGGGGTCCTTGCGTCGGAAGCGGCAATGACGGAGTGTAAGGCCGCCATGAACCGACGCAACGCTTACCTCATCGCGGCCGCGCTGGCGCTTCTCGCGACCGGCACGGCCTTCTCCATTCCCGCCTCGGCCGCTCCCGCCATCGACCACAACCGGGAGTTCCAGGCCTGCCTGACGCTGGCCGAAAAGCGCCCGGCCGAGGCGCTGGAAAGCGCGCAAACCTGGCTGAACCGCGGCGGCGGCGACCATGCGCGGCTGTGCCAGGCGCTGGCGCTGTTCCACAAGGGCGACTTCACCACCGCCGGGGCGCGGCTGGAGGAGTTGGCGCCCGTGCTGGGCAAGGACGATCCGAAGGCCGGGGCCTCGATCCTGGGGCGGGCCGGCTGGGCGTGGCTGCGCGCCGGGGACAACGCGCGGGCGGAGCGGGCCTACAGCCGCGCGCTGGCGCTCCAGCCGGACGACGTGGATCTGCTGATCGACCGCGCCATCGCGCGGGCGGAGGCGGAACGCTTCTGGGACGCCGTGGCCGACCTGGACGCGGCGCTGAAAAAGGACCCGCGCCGGCCCGAGGCCTATCTCTACCGCGCCGCCGCCCACAAGGCGCTGGCCAACGACCGGCAGGCCGTCGCGGACATCGACCGCGCGCTGGAATTGCGGCCCGGCGATCCCGACGCCCTGCTTCTGCGCGCCAACATCAAGGCGCAGGCCGGCAATCTGGCCGGCGCGCGGGAGGATTGGGGGCAGATCGTCCGCAACGCGCCGGACAGCGGGGCGGCGAAGACCGCGCAGGCCAATCTGGACCGCTCCGCCCGGGCGCCCGCCCCCGCGGCCAAGGGCGATGCCAAGGGGGAGGCGAAGGGCGCGGCCGCTCCGGCGAAGCCCTGATCCCGGCAGGGCGCCGGGCGGGCGGGACTACAAGGCGGAGACGCGGGCTGCGCTTCTCTTGACCGCGTACATGGCCTGATCGGCGTGGGCGATGAGCTGCTGGGAATCCCGCCCGTCCTCCGGATAGACCGCGACGCCGATCGACAGGGCGAGCGGCAACCGCAGCCCGTCGATCGTGATGGGCTCCTCCAGCGCCGTCCGGCACTTGCCGGCTACGATCTCCGCCCCGGCGCGGGTCACGTCCACCTCCAGGATGACGGCGAACTCGTCGCCGCCGATGCGGGCGATCAGGTCGGATCGGCGCAGCAGGCCGGATAGCCGGCGCGCCACCACGCGCAGCACCTCGTCCCCCCGGCTGTGGCCGTGGGTGTCGTTGATCGGCTTGAAGCCGTCCAGATCGATGTAGAGAAGCGCGAAGAGGGTGCCGCCGCGCTCCGCGCGGTCGATGGCCTGTTGCAGCCGCTCGTGGAACAGGACGCGGTTCGGCAGGCCGGTCAGGGCGTCGTGGTGGGCCATATGGGCCATGCGCGCCTCGTTCGCCCGCAGGGCCGCCTCCTGCTCCCGCAGCTTGCCCAGCAGATAGTTGAAGCCCTGCGCCAGTTCCCCAACCTCGTCCATGCGGTGGACCGGCAGGGGCGACAGCGTCACATGGCCGTCGGCCATCTGGTGCATCCGCCGCGCCGCGTCGGTCAACGGGCGGAAGAAGCGGCGCATCCCGAAATAGAGCACCAGCGTGGCGACGGTGGCGATCAGCAGGCTGTTGGTGACGATGAAGGTCCGCAGGTCCCGCACCCCTTCGAACGCCTCCGCCGTGGGCAGCCGGGCGACCAGGAACCAGCCCGGCGTCGGGACCGTCACCATGGCCGACAGCTCCTCCACCCCCGCCGCGTTGACGGTGATGCCGGTGCCGCGGTAGCCGGCCATGGCCCGGTCGTGCAGGGGGTTCACCCCTTCCGGCGGGGTGGAGGTCAGGATCATGTCATGGTCGCTGGCCGACACGAACAGCCGGTCGCCGGGGGAGACCAGCAGGAAGCCGCCGCTGCGCCCGATCCGGTTGCCCTGGACCAGATTGAGGAAGCCGGGCGAGGAGAGGTCGGTGGCCCCGGCGAGGACCCCGCGCGGCGTACCGGCGGCATCGGTGACGGCCATCGCCATGACGATCATGGGCACCCCGTCCGTGGCGGCGCGGGCGGGCCGTCCGATCACCGGGTCGCGGGTCGCCAGCGCCGCCCGGAACCAGTCCCGGCCCGTCAGGTCGAGGTTCGGCAGTCCGGGGTGTTCCGGATAGCCGGCGATGATCCCGCGCCCGTCCGGCTTCACCAGGATCAGCCCGCGGGAGAACAAAGGCGCGATGTCCTGGTGCCGCTTCAGCCAGTCCCGCAGAGCCGCGGGATCGCCGAGCAGCGCCGGCGGGAGGTTGTCGGCGGTGCGGCGCAACAGGTCGAGCCGCGCCTTGATCTTTTCGTCGATGTCATGCGCGACGTAGGAGGCAATCGAAAGTTGCTGCGCCGAGGTCAGGTCCTTGATCTTGCCTTCCAGAAAGGAGGACAGGACCGCAATGCGCGCGACCGCGCCAATCAAGACCAGGGCTAGGCCGAACAGCATAAGACGGACGATAACACTGCGGCTGTGCCTGCGCAGTTCACCGGCCACGGCGACGAGCGTCCGCAAGCTCTACTCCCCCAAGAAACGGCTTTGTTTATTTCCCAGATGGATAGGCCCCGTGCCCACCGAACCCCAACGATAAACGATGCCCCGCCCTTCCGGAAGATGCAAAGGACGCCCGTCTTCATTGGGAGGCGCTGCAAATCTTTGAAATATTGAAATATTTCTACCATCGGACGATCGGTCCCGTCGCCCTCTCCCGCATGCGATGAATTGACGGCGATGGACCACACTCCTAAAAGGAGATGGGCGCACGCGGAGGCAGCCCGCCGACCCTTCCGCCGCTTCCGCTCCCCGTCCGATCCGGAGCACCGTCATGCCGAACGACTCCAGCCGCATGTCCAGCCTCCTCCGGGAGGTCGCGGCGCGCCTGTGCGGGCCCGCGGGCACGGGGGAGGATCTGAAGGCCATCACCGACCTGTGCGAGGAAGCGCGGGCCGCGGGGCTGGGCGCCGACCCGGCGCTGATGGCCGCGCTGGACGCGGCGGCAGCCGGGGCCGATCCGATCCTGCGGGAATCCGCGCTGGCCCACATCTCCGGCGACCTGCGGCGCTTCGCCCGCATCCTGGACATGGTGGAGAATGTGCTGGATCTGGCGCCGCTGGAGGGCGTCAACCAGATCTACTGGTCCATGCAGCGCCAGATCTTCCTGACGCGCATGGACGCGGCGACCATGCCCGATTTCTTCACGGCCCGCCTCTTCCCCTTCTACGAACGCTTCCTGGGCGAGGTGGCGCGGCGCCTGGACCTGCGCCCGGCCCGCCGGCCCGCCGGGGCGCCGGACACCGGACGGGTGGTGATGGTCACGAACCAGCTCCTGTCGGCCTACCACCAGCCCTCGCGCGACCTGCTGCGGCAGGCGGCGCTGCTGCAGGGCGGCGCCGGGCGGGAGGTGCTGATCCTCAACACCAACATGATGCCGGACCGCTACCACAGCCCCTTCGTGCCGCCCTTCGCCGCGGCCATCGAGGCGCAGTTGAACGGCGAACAGCTCATCGCCTTCGAGGACCGGCGCTTCCGCCTCGTCTCCTCGGTCGAGCCGGGGCTGACGGCGGGCAAGCTGACGGGGTTCCTGGCGGCGGTCGAGGCGTTCGACCCGGACGTGGTGATCGGCTTCGGCGGTTCGGTGCTGCTGGCCGACCTGCTGTGGGCGGCGCGCCCGCTGCTGTGCATCCCGACGACCACGGGAACGCCCGTCTCGCTGGCCGACATCGCGCTGGACTTCGGCGGGACCACCCCGCCGCCGGAAGGGGGACGCTTCGCCCGCGCGTGGCGGCCCTTCCGGCTGGGCCTGTCGCTGCGCCGGGACGAAGGCGCCCCCTCCGCCGTGCGCGCGGATTTCGGCATTCCCGAGGATGCCTTTCCCTGCGTGGTGATCGGCAACCGCCTGGACGCGGAGGTGGGGGCGGATTTCCTCTCCCTCCTGGAGCGGCTTCTCGACGCGATCCCGAGCGCCGTCGTCCTGTTCGCCGGGGACGCCGGGGCGCTGTCCGGGCGGATCGCCGCCTCCCGCCACGCCGGGCGGCTGCGTTGCCTGGGCTGGGTGGAGCGGATGGACGGGCTGCTGGGGCTGTGCGGCCTCTGCCTGAACCCGCGCCGCACCGGCGGCGGGGCAAGCGCCGCGCAGGCGCTGGCCGCGGGCGTGCCGATCCTGTCCTTTCCCGGCGGCGACGTGGCGAGCGTCGCCGGCCCGGACTTCCTGGTGGCGGAGGAGGACGCCTTCGTCGCGCGCGCCGCGGCGCTGGCGGCCTCTCCGGAGCGGTTGGAGCAGGCCCGCGCCGCCGCCCGTGCCCGCTTCGCGGCGGTCCAGGGGGAGGGCGGCGACGCCACCCGCCTCGCCGCCCTGCTGGACGAGGCCGTGGCCCTGTACCGCCAGAGGGCGTGAGAGGCGGCGATGCGCGTTCTCCTCTGCGGTCAGGGAACGTCGGAAATCCTCTGGTCCATCCACGCCGCCCTGATCGCGTTGGGCCATGAGTCGGTGCTGGCGCTTCCCGACATCTCGCAGGAGGTGATCGACCGGCCCATCGACGCCATTCTGGCGCTGAACCTGTTCGAGATTCCGCGCGACACGGTGGAGATGCTGACCGCCTACGTGGCGTCCTTCGGGAAGCGCCCCGCGCTCGTCCACATCTGCCTGAAGCACCCGCTGGAGGAGATCGGCGCCGCCACCCCCGCCGCGGTGGCGGAGGCGGACCGCTGGATGGCGCGCCAGAATGTCCGGATGTGGTGCATGTGCCCCGGCGTGGCGGAACAGTGCGGGCGGCTGGGCCTGACGCGGGTGTTCCACGCCCCGCTGGGGGTGCATCCCTGGATCTGCGCATTGCGGGACAGCGGCGGCATGGTGCATCTCTACAAGCGCTGGATGTCGCAGGCCGAGCCCGGGCTGGTCCGCTACCCCTACCGTGCCATGACGGGGGAGGCCGGGGACCGGGACGAGAGGCCACGGGTCGCCGGACGCTTCGTCTATCTCGGGCAGGGCTGCTCTCCGGCGGAGCCCGCCGAACCCTCCGTCCTGCGCGCCGCCGAGTCCGTCGCCGAGGCGATGCGCGCGCAGCCGGCGCTGCACCGGACGGCGGCCATGGATCTGTGCGGGCTGGCCGGGCCGTCCGCCGACCCGGCCTGGACGCTGGGCTTCAACCGGGCCTTCGCCGCGGTCTTCGCGGTGGAGAATCGCCGGCGCTTCGCCACCGCCCTGCGCGACGCCTTCGGTGAGACCTTCGCCCTGTGGGGGGATGGCTGGGACCGGCATGGCATCGCGGCGCACCCGGTGTCCCCGCACCCGCGCACCCTCTATCACGAGGCTGCGGCCTGCCTGGATTTCGGAAGCCTCGCCTACGACACGGCCATCTTTCCGCGCACCCTGGAGATCCTGAAGCGCGACGGGCTGCTGGTGAGTTGGCGGCACGCCGGCAGCGGCCCGCTGTTCGGCCCCCTCGAGGCCGATCTGACCTTCGGCGACGGGGAGGAAGCCGTGCAACGGTTGGCGGCGCTGCGGGACGACCCGGATCGCCGCGAGAGGCTGCGGGCCGCCCATCGGGAGTGGGCGTTCGACCGGTTGTCGCTGGAACGCATTCTTCCCGGCGTGCTGGCCGGCGTGCTGGCCGGCGTGCCGGCGACCGCGCATTCCCGCGGTTCCGAAGAATGACGGAAACCGGAGCGCGGGGGGCCGACAAGGACGGCACGCTGTCTTTCACGAACTCCGGGGGCGGCGGTCAGGAGTCGCCGCCGGGCGCCGCCTTGTCGGCGAGGCGCACCAGATGGGGCAGGGATTTCGCCTGCATCTTGCGCATCACGTTGGCGCGGTGGACCTTCACGGTGATTTCGCTGAGGCTCAGTTCGGCGGCGATCTGCTTGTTGAGCTGCCCCGCGACGACCAGCCGCATCACTTCCCGCTCGCGCGGGGTCAGGCTTCGGAAACGCCCGTGCAGGTCGGACAGGGCGTCCAGCGCGCGGCGGCGGCCGCGGTCGCGCTCGATGCCGGTGTGGACGGCGTCGATCAGGTCCTGGTCGCGGAAGGGCTTGGCCAGGAACTCGATGGCGCCGGCCTTCATCGCCGTCACCGACATGGGAATGTCGCCGTGGCCGGTGATGAAGACGACCGGCAGATGGATGCCCGCTCCGGTCAGCTCCCGCTGGAACTCCAGCCCGCTCTGGCCGGGCAGCCGCACGTCCAGCACGAGGCAGCCCGGCGCGTCGGGCAGGCGGTGCTGAAGGAATTCCTGAGCCGAGGCGAAGGGCAGGGCGGCCAGGCCGACGGAGCGCAGCAGGCTGACCAGCGATTCCCGGATGGACGGATCGTCGTCGATGATGGCGACGAAGGGCGCGCCCTCGGTGACGAAGCCGCGGTCGGTCATTGCATTCGCTCCAGGGGCGTCCGCTCCAGGGGAGGGCGCTCCAGGACGGCCTCCGCCGCCGGACGCTCCGGTTCGTCGTCGGCGGGAAGCGTGAAGCGGAAGGCGGCGCCCTGCGGGTGGTTGGCGTCTCCCCACAGCCGCCCGCCATGCGCCTCCACGATCGACCGGCAGATCGTCAGGCCCATGCCGATACCATGCTCCTTGGTGGTGAAGAAGGGTTCGAACAGCCGTTCTCCATGGTCCGCCTGCAGGCCGGTGCCGGTGTCCTCCACCGACACCAGGATGTCCGCGGCACCGTGGCGGCGCGAGCGGATGCTCAGCACGCGGGGACGGTCGGTGACGGTGCTCATGGCGTCGTCGGCGTTGGCGATCAGGTTCAGAAGCACCTGTTCCAACTGCACCGGGCTGCCGTTCACCGGCGGCAGGCGCTGCTGAAGGTCGGTGCGCAGCGCGATCCGGTTCAGCCGCCGTTCGCCTTCCGTGCGGTCCAGCGCGCTCTGGATCACGCCGTTGACGTCCAGCCGGCGGCGCTCTGGTGGGGCCTTGCGGAAGGTGGCGCGGATGCAGGCGATCACCCGGGCGGCGCGGTGCCCGTCGTCGGAGATGCGCCTCAGCGCGGCCCGCGCCTCCACCAGATCGGGCGACGGGCGGTCCAGCCAGCGCAGCCCCGCGCCCGCGTTGGTGACCATGCTCGCCAGCGGCTGGTTGACCTCGTGCGCGATGGAGGCGGAGAGCGCTTCCAGGCTGGCCAGCCGCGCGTCGCGCACCCGCCGCTCCGCCGCGACCGAGCGGACCAGCCGCCCGTACAGCGTCGTCATCTCCGCCAACAGCACCAGCAGGACCACGCTGGAGGCGGCCAGCCCGAAGATCCGTCCCGACCACCAGCCGGCGCTGAACCGCCCTCCGCTGATGAAGCTCAGCAGGCAGGTCTCGATGGCCCAGGCGGTCAGCACGACCATCAGCCAGAGATCCAGGACAGAGCGCTGCTGCCGCCACAGGACGGCCAGCGCGGCGGCGCAGAGCGCCAGGGCCGTCACCGGGACGACCCGCCACAGCGGCGCTTCCCGCATGGTGTCGGCCATCAACCGCGGCAGCACGGCGTCCCCGGCGAGCGCCAGGACCATGAGGCCTCCGGCCAGCCCCGCCGCCAGCGCCATGGTTCCCGCGATGGCGGGCAGGGCCGGGCGGTGCGCCTCGCGCGGGCCGCTCTCCGCGGCCTTCAGAAGCGCGTAGATCAGGAAGAACAGCGGCAGGCCGATGCGGCGCCCTGCGGCCACGACGGCGGTGCTCTGCATCCCGGCGCCGAGCAGACCGGTCGGCGCGAAGACTCCGGGGAAGGTCAGCGCCCAGGGAACGATCAGCAGCGCCGTGACCAGATAGCCGGCGGCGAGCGCCAGCAGGGCCGGCGTGCGCTGCGTGGCGTAGAGGGCGAACAGCAGGACGGCGGTCATCAGCTCCGTCAGCAGGACCGCGGTGGCGTAGGCGGGCAGCAGGACCGCCGTTCCGTCCAGCGGCAGGCGGGCGAAGGGAGCCGCGGCGGCAAGCGCGGCCAGCAGCCCCAGCACCGTGCCGGCGGCAAGCCGCGTCTGCCCCGCCCCGGGCGGCAGGGTCGCCAGAAGAAACCGCTGGTCTCCCTGGCGCTGGTCTCCTGGCTGATGAAGTCCGGAAGAATCGCTCGTGCGCATCACCGTCGCTCGACCGGCCGTCGGGTCATCGTTCCCTTTACCCTGTCCGGCACCGGCGTCGGGCGGCGCCTTGGCCTGATATACCAAGGTATAGCGCTGGCAAACGCAAGTTCAATGTCGCGGCCCTCCGTCCCTGGCCGATGCTTCGCTCCATCGTTGGACCGATCGCCGACGCCCAAAAAAGAAGAGGACGAGACATGACCATCACCGCAACCGCGACTCCGGGCAAGACCCTGGTGTCGCCGAAGGACCACGCGCTGATCATGATCGACCATCAGTCGCAAATGGCCTTCGCGACCCATTCCATCGACGCCACGACCCTGCGCACCAACACCGCCCTGGTCGCCCACGCCGCCGCCGGCTTCGGCGTCGCCACGATCCTGACCACGGTCGCGGAGAAGAGCTTCTCCGGCCCGATCTTCTCCGAGATCACCGAGGCCTTCCTGGAGGCGGAGATCACCGACCGCACCTCCATGAACACCTGGGAGGACGCGAACGTCATCAGGCGGGTGAACGCGCTGGGCAAGACCCGGCTGGTCTTCTGCGGGCTGTGGACCTCGGTCTGCATCGTCGGGCCGACCCTGTCGGCCATCGACCAGGGGTTCGAGGTCTACGTCATCGCCGACGCCTGCGGCGACGTGTCGGCGGAGGCGCACGAGCGCGCCATGGAGCGCATGGTCCAGGCCGGCGTGCGCCCGATGACCGCGCTCCAGTACATGCTGGAACTCCAGCGCGACTGGGCGCGCGGCGAAACCTACGAGCTGACCACCGGCATCGCCAGGAAGTACGGCGGCTCCTACGGTCTGGGCATCATCTACGCCAAGACGATGTTCGGCGCGTCGGAAGGCGGCCACAGCGCCGCCGCCTGACCTTCGGCGTCGCGGCGGACCGGCCCCGCACCCTCCCCGGGGCGGTCCGCCCTTTCCGCCTATCCGGACGAAGGACGGGTTTGCCATGATGCCCTATCTGCTTTCCCTCGGCGCCGGTGTCCTGGTCGGCATTCTCTACGCGCTGCTCGGCGTCCGCTCCCCCGCACCGCCCACCATCGCCCTGATCGGTCTGCTCGGCATGCTGGTCGGGGAACAGGCCGTGCCGGTGGTCAAGCGGCTGCTTGCCGGGCAGCCGGTTCTGGCCTTCATCCAGAACGATTGCGCCCGCCACATCCTGGGGCCGCAGGCCGGTACCGCCGCCGCGCCGGACGCGGGCGCCGCAAACCAGCCGGCGCCGGATGCCGCGCCGCGAGGCCGGGCATGACCGGGATCGGACGGCGCGGCGCCATCGCCGGTACCGCCGCCGCCACGCTGCTCGCCTCGCCCCTGATGTCCCGCCTTGGGAGTGCCGCCATGCCGTCTTCCGACCTTCTGATCGTCAACGCCCGGATCACGACCCTCGACCGCACCAACCCGCAGGCCGACGCCGTGGCGATCCGCGACGGGCGCTTCCTCGCCGTGGGGCGGGAGGCCGAAGTGCGCGCCGCCGTGGCTCCCGATGCCGCGGTGATCGACGCCAAGGGGCGCCGCCTGATCCCCGGCCTGATCGACAGCCACATCCACGTCATCCGCGGCGGCCTGAACTACACCATGGAGCTGCGCTGGGACGGCGTGCCGACGCTGGCCGACGCCATGGCGATGCTGCGCGCCCAGGTGGCCCGCACGCCGGCTCCGCAATGGGTGCGCGTCGTCGGCGGCTTCACCGAGCACCAGTTCGCCGAGAAGCGCCTGCCGACGCTGGAGGAACTCAACGCCGCCGCCCCCGACACGCCGGTCTTCATCCTGCACCTCTACGACCGCGCGCTGCTGAACGGGGCGGCGTTGCGGGCGGTGGGCTACGGCAAGGACACGCCGAACCCGCCGGGCGGCGAGATCCAGCGCGACGCGGCGGGCAACCCGACCGGCCTGCTGCTGGCCCTGCCCAATGCGATGATCCTGTACTCCACCCTCGCCAAGGGGCCGAAGCTGCCGGAGGAGTATCAGGTCAACTCCACCCGCCATTTCATGCGGGAGCTGAACAGTCTGGGCGTGACCAGCGTGATCGACGCGGGCGGCGGCTTCCAGAACTATCCCGAAGACTACGCGATCATCGAGAAGCTGCACGCCGACGGCGAGATGACGCTGCGCATCGCCTACAACCTGTTCACCCAGAAGCCGAAGGAGGAGTTGCGGGACTTCGCCACTTGGTCGGACAAGGTCAAGCCGGGCGACGGCGACGACCGCTACCGCCTGAACGGGGCGGGCGAGATGCTGGTCTATTCCGCCGCCGACTTCGAGGACTTCCGCGTCGCCCGCCCCGAGATGCCGCCCAACATGGAAACGGACCTGGAGCCGGTGGTGCGCCTGCTGGCCGAGCGGCGCTGGCCCTGGCGGCTGCACGCCACCTACGACGAGACCATCGGGCGGGCGCTGGACGTGTTCGAGAAGGTCAACCGGGACATCCCGCTGCAAGGGCTGAACTGGTTCTTCGACCATGCGGAGACGATCAGCGAGCGCAACATCGACCGCATCGCGGCCCTCGGCGGCGGCATCGCCGTGCAGCACCGCATGGCCTATCAGGGCGAGTATTTCGTGGAGCGCTACGGCGCCAAGGCGGCGGAGGCCACGCCGCCCATCGCGAAGATGCTGGCCGCCGGGGTGCCGGTGGGTGCCGGGACGGACGCCACCCGTGTCGCCAGCTACAACCCCTGGGTCTCGCTGTCCTGGCTGATCACCGGCAAGACGGTGGGCGGGCTGTCGCTCTATCCCATGGCGAACCGGTTGGACCGCGAGACCGCGCTGCGCCTGTGGACGGAGGCCAACACCTGGTTCTCCAACGAACAGGGGAAGAAGGGCCGGATCGAAGCCGGGCAACTCGCCGACGCGGCGCTGCTCAGCGACGACTGCATGACCGTGCCGGAGGACCGCATCCCCCACATCCGCTCCGTCCTGACCCTGCTGGGCGGCGCGGTTGTGCATGGAGAGGGCGATTACGGCAGCCTCGCCCCGCCGCTGCCCAAGCCGATGCCCGACTGGTCGCCGGTCGCCACGGTCGGCGGCTATCACCGCGATCCCAAGGCCGCGCAAAAGCAGGCCGCGGAGTGCGGATGCCATTCCGGCTGCGCCGTGCACGGACACGACCACGCGGCGGCGCTGGGCGCCGATGTGCCCACGGCGGACGCGCGGAGCTTTTGGGGCGTGTTCGGCTGCGGCTGCTGGGCGGTGTGAGGGGGGACGCGCAGGACATGACCGCCGACGCCGTTCCGTCCCCCGGCGCCACGCCGCCACCCAAAACGCGGCGCACCGGCGCCTTCGCGCCTCTGCGCAACCGCCTGTTCGCCGTTCTGTGGGTGGCGGCGGTGCTGGGCAACGTCGGCACCTTCATGCGCGACGTGGCGAGCGCGTGGCTGGTGCTCGACCTGTCGGGATCGCCTTCCACCGTCGCGCTGATCCAGGCGGCGGGGTCGCTGCCGATCTTCCTGCTGGCGATCCCGGCGGGGGTGCTGTCCGACATCATGGACCGGCGGCGGATGCTGATCGTCATCCAGTGCCTGCTGGCCTGCGTCAGCGCCGCGCTGATGATCCAGGCGGCGCTGGGGGTCGCCACCGTGGCCTCCATCGCCGGGCTGACCTTCCTGGGTGGGGTCGGGGCGGCGCTGATGGCGCCGGTCTGGCAGTCCATCGTGCCGGAGTTGGTGCCCCGCGGCGAACTGAAGGGCGCCGTGGCGCTGAACAGCCTGGGCATCAACATCGCCCGCGCCATCGGCCCTGCGGCGGGCGGTGCGATCCTGGCCGCCGCGGGGGCCGCCGCCACCTACGCCGTGGACGTGACCTCCTACGTCATCGTGGTGGCCGCCCTGCTGTGGTGGCGGCGCACCCCAGACACCCGCGACGCGCTGTCGGAGCAGTTCGGCGGTGCGCTCCGCGCCGGGCTGCGCTACGCCCGCGCCAGCCGGGAGTTGCACCGCGTCTTCCTGCGCGCCGGGCTGTTCTTCGCCTGCGCCAGCGCCCTGTGGGCCTTGCTGCCCATCGTGGCCGGGCCGATCCTGGGCGGCGGGCCGGGCTTCTACGGGCTGCTGCTGGGCGCCGTGGGGGCGGGGGCCATCGGCGGAGCGATCGTCCTGCCGCGCGTCCGCGAGCGTCTGGGCGCGGATGGCCTCATGCTTGCGGCGGCGCTGGTCACCGCCGTCGTGATGGGCATCCTGGCGCTGGCCCCGCCGCGCTGGCTGGCGCTGCCGGTCCTGCTGGCCGCCGGGGCGGCCTGGATCGCCGTCCTGACGACGCTGAGCGCCACGACGCAGGCCATCCTGCCCAACTGGGTGCGCGGGCGCGGTCTGGCGCTGTACCTGACGGTCTTCAACGGCGCCCTGACGGCGGGCAGCCTCGGCTGGGGCGCGCTGGCCGACGGGATCGGCGTGCCCGCCACGCTGTGGGTCAGCGCCGCCGGGCTGCTCGCCGTGGCGGTCCTCTCCCGCGCCGTGCCGCTGCCGGAGGGCGAGGCCGACCTCACCCCGTCCAACCATTGGCCGGAGCCGCTGACCGCCGAACCGGTGCGCAACGACCGAGGCCCGGTGCTGATCACCATCGAGTACCGGGTGGTGGCCGCCGACCAGCCCGCCTTCCACGCCGCACTCCTCCGCCTGTCGGAGGCGCGGCGGCGGGACGGCGCCTACGCCTGGGGCGTCAGCCAGGATTCCGGCGATCCGGAACGGGTGCTGGAGTGGTTCTTCGTGGAATCCTGGGCGGAGCACCAGCGCCAGCACCGCCGCGTGTCGAACGCCGACGCGGATGTGCAGAAGGAGGCGCTGGTCTTCCACCGCGGCGACGGACCGCCGCGGGTGTCGCATCTCCTGGCGCTGGAGCACGGTGCGGAAAAGGCTTCATAAGGCGGTGCCACGGGCCGTACGGTCGAAGGGCTGCTGTCCTACTCGCTGTTCCGGCCCGGCTCTTTCCGCGAGGATACCGGACCTTCGGAGACGATCCGCTTCGTCGGGCTGGAGGCGGTGTTCAAGTTCTGACGCCGCAGCCGGTATGTTTCGGTACGGTACCTGCGCCGGCCCCCTTCCTTGACGGCATGGTTGCGCGAACCATCGACGAAGCGGGAGCAACAGCATGTTCCGCAGCACCGGTCCGGTCGCCATCCTCCTCGCAACCCTTGCCGCACCTGTTATGGCCGCCGAGATGCCGGACCGGACGGGGCAGGGGGCCGACGTGTTCGATCTGTTCGACGAGAACCACGACGGGCGGATTTCGAACGCGGAGTTCCAGAACAACAAGATCCTGGTCTTCTATGTCTGGGACCGCAACCGCGACCTCGTGCTGACGCCGGACGAAACGCCGCTGCGGCCCGAGGTCTTCGCCGAAGCCGCCGGGCCGGACGGGCGGATCGACAGCCTGGAATTCATCACGGTCATCGACGAGGCGTTCCGCATTGCGGACACCAACCACGATTCCACGCTCGACCGGCAGGAGTTCGCCGCCATCCGGCAGCGCATCCGACCCTGACCGGGTGCCTCTGGGGGCCGGGTGCCTCAGGGCTCCTTCACCGGCTCCCAGCCGTCGGAGGGGTCGAAGGCCCAGATCGTCTGGGCCAGGGCTTCGGTGTCCTCGCCCAGGTCCTTCTGCCAGATGCGCCCGTCCGGCCCGGCCTGGAAGGTCATGATGCCGCTTTGCCCGTAATCGGCGGGCCAGGCGAGGATGGCGAAGCCGCCCTCCAGATGGTCCTCGGCCAGAGGGTCCTTGGCGGAGAAGCTCCGCTCGCCGCCCGGTGCGCCCGGTCCCTGCGCGGTCAGCATGCGGAAGGTGTAGCCACGGTAGGGGTCGCCGGGCTGGCGGCCCTCCAGGAAGGCCTTCTGCTTCTCGACGAAGGCGGACAGCGGGCTCTGCCCCGCCTTCTTCGCCGTCTCGGCGTCCCACCACAGCCCGTCGCTGCGGCCCGCCGTGCTCTGGATGTAGCGGGCGTAGACGCGCTTCTTGTGCCGGGCCGCATAATCCTGCTGCGCCCGCACCATGGCGCGCAGGGCGGCGATGGCGTCCAACTCGTCGGCGCCGATGCGGCGCGCGTAGATCTCGTCCGCCCCGGCCTCCGTGTCGAAGATCCAGCCCTGGGCGGTCCGCAGCAACGGGATCGGGAAGGGCCATTCGTCGCGGCCGATGACCAGCTCCGCGCCATCCGGCGCGTCCGCAGGGCCGTGCCGGTGCAGGATCATGCCCTCCGCCGCCGCCTTCGCCGCCTGCCGGCGGACGATGCGGGCGCTGGCCGGGTCCGGCCCGTCGATGATCTCCGCGCTTTCCGGACCGAAGATGGCCAGAAGCTCCGCCGTGTCGTCGGCGGTCAGCGCCGTCCGCAGCGCCTCCGCCGCCGCTTCCGGCGTGGCGAAGCTGCGGCGGTCCAAGTCAGTTCGTGACAGGTCCGTCTGCGCTGGGTCCGTCTGCGCCCAGGCACCGCCGAGCGTCAGGACGGCGGCGAGCAGGCCGGCGGAAACCGCCCGGAACAGGTCAGCTTTTCGCATCGTGCGTCGTCCTTCCTCATTCGCGCGGTCACCGGCGGAAGCCACCCCCGCCGCCGCCCCGGCCTCCACCGCTGAAGCCGCCCCCGCCGCCTCCGAAGCCGCCCGCCCGGCCGGAGCTGGCGAGGCTCTGGTGCCCACGCTGGCTCTGGCGGCTGGCGAGCGATCCCTGGTCGATGCTGGAGAAGGCGTTGCGGCCGCTCCCCGGATCGGGACGGTCCATGGTGCCGGTCCGCCGGTCCGCCGACCGCTGGGTGGAGGTGTCGCCGAGGCCGGAGGCGCGCGGCTGATCGGCACGCCGTTGGTCGGCGCGTTGTTGATCGACACGCGGTTGCTCGGCTCGGGGGCGGTCGGCGCGTTGCAGATCGCCGCGCTGCTGATCCAGGCGCGCGCCTTGGTTCGGCGTCTGCGACAGCCCCTGCCGGATCTGCGCGGAGTTGACCGGCGCGTTCACCGCCCGTCCGCCCGCCGCCGCCTGGGTGCGGCGGACCTCCTGCCGTCCGATCTCGGTGTTGTTGGCCCGCCAGCGGTTCTCGCTGTTCTGCGACACGCGGTTCATGCGGGTGTTCAGGTTCTGATTGTTGATGTTGACGTTGCGGTTGACGTTCACGTCCCCGCGGTAGATGCCGTTGTCGTTCCAGGACAGCGCATAGCCCAACGCCGTACCGAACACCGCCCCGGTGAAGAAGGTGGCCGCCGGGCTGTAATAGTAGGGGTAGGGCGGAGAATAGTAGTAGGGCGGCGGCGCGCCGGGGGCCGTCGCGTAGACGACCGTCGTCGGGTTGTAGCTGGGCACGTAGACCACCTCCGGGTCGGCGGAGCGCACGACGATGGTCTCCTTCTCCGTGATCGTCTCCGTGGTCACGACGCGCTTCTCGTCCGACGCCAGATTCCCGGCGTCCCGTGCGGCGCGGCGGAAGCTCTGCACCGCGGCCATCACGTCCTCCTGCTGGCGCACCACCGCCTCGCCGAGCTGCTGTGTCCAGTCGAGGTCGTCGTTCATCAGGCGGACGACGTCGGGATAGTTCAGCAGGGCGACCACGCTGGGGTCCCACTTCTTGGGCGGGGTCAGCTTCGGGTCGGTGCTGCGCTTGTCGAGGAAGCGCTGCGCCTCCACGATCTGAAGCGGCTGGGTGGCGGCGGGCAGGACGAGGGCCAGAAGGTCGTCCGGGTAGAGCGCGACGCGGCCCACCAGAGTCTGCAACTGCGCCGCCGTCAGCGGGGTTCCGCCGTCCGTGGCGGCGGCCGCGCCGGAGCCTTGCGACACCGGCTGCGCGCAGGCCGCCGGAGCGTTCAGCATCAGCGCCGCGACGAGGAGCAGGGCCGGACCGCGCAAGCAGTTCCGGGGCAAGGAGTTCCGGGGCAAGGAGTTCCGGGGCAGGGAACTCCGGGCGCTGTGGTGCGGGCGCGTGGATGGCATGGCGCTCTCCTGTCGCTGGTCCTCGTCCTTCACAGGGGCGTCCTTCACCGGGGCGTCCGTCGCAGGAAAGCAGCTTAGCGGAGGCCGGCGCCGCAAAGCGGTCCGGCGGGGTTAGTTACCGTTCCAACCCGCCCCACTGGCCCGGCCCGATTACGGTAACTTACGCCCGCCGCCGTGCCGGGGGTGCCGGATGCCCGTGTACTGTCGCCGACAAAATTCCTTGTCTTGTCCCCTGTCGCGGAGAGATCGCCATGCAACGCAGAGTCCGTGCCTTCCTCGCGGTGCTTCTGACCGGCGCGGCTCTGGCCGGCTGCACGCCGGCTTCCGAAACGCCGCCGTCAATGACGCCGTCCGCCGCGGCGCCCACGGGTGTCGAAGCGACGCCGCGGCTGTCCATGGTCGAGAACGTCCGCTCCGCCGCCAAGGTCCGCGGAATCGACAAGGCGGCGCGGACCGTGATCCTGCAATTCCCAGACGGGCGGGAGGAGGCGGTGACCGCCGGGGACGAGGTGCGGAACTTCGACCGCATCAAGGTGGGGGATACGGTGCAGACCGAATATGTCCGCCTGACGAACATCGTCACCCAGCCGCCGGGCGGTGGGCCGGGCGTCGTCGAACGGAGCAGCGTGGACCGCGCCGCGGTCGGCGAGATGCCGCGCGCGTCGGCGGTGACCACGACCCAGGTGACGGAGGTCGTCGATGCCGTCGATCTGGGGAGGCGGACGGTCACCCTGCGCGGGCCGCAGGGCCGCGTTCGCACGGTCCCGGTGCCGCCGGAGGTGCAGGGGCTGGAAACGGTGAAGCGCGGCGACGAGGTTGTGATCCGCCGGACGGAGGCCGCTGCGATCACCGTGATGCGGTAGGGGAGATGCGATAAGGGGAGAGAAAGACGAGGCCACCGATGAGGGAAGGTGGCGCGAGTGACGGGACTTGAACCCGCGGCCTCCGGCGTGACAGGCCGGCGCTCTAACCAACTGAGCTACACCCGCAATATGGCTCCGGATGCTGGACTCGAACCAGCGACACGCGGATTAACAGTCCGCTGCTCTACCGACTGAGCTAATCCGGAACGGAGGCCGGCTTATAAGCCCCTTTCCGGGGGCTGGCAAGGGAAATCGAACCACCCGTTGGATTTTCCCTGCCGTGCCCGCCGGAGCGACGCAGGGCCGTGACAATGGGGCCGGAATGTGGCGAAAGCCTCGCGCACCGGTTGACACGCGGCCCTGCTTTCGCTTCCTTCCGGCCCCGGTCCCGTCTCCTGCCGCTGGTCCCCGCTCCCCATGTCCAAGGTCGTTCCCTTCGCCCAGGCGCGCGAAGCCCTCCTCGCCCGCCTCACCGAGCAGCTTCCCCCCTCCACCGAGTGGGCCGGGCGCCTGATGCTGATGCCCGACGGAAACCGGGTGGAGCCGATGCCGGCGGCGGAAGCCGTGGAGGTGCTGCGCGCCTTCCGCGCCGGGATCGGCGAGGCCATCGGCGCCGCCCCCTGCTCGGTCGGCGGCATGTGGCTGTCGCGGGAGGATTGCCTGGATTGGGACGGGCTGCTGGCTCCGCTGGCGGTGGCCGCCGGCTATGTGGTGGCCGGGGCGACCGGCGGCGCCGGCCTGTCGGTGGAGTTGTTCCGCTGCAAGACCGCGCTGGCCGGCTGGGGCGTGCGGGGCTTGCGCGGCGAACCGGCGGTGGCCCGCTCCGCCGGCTACGCCGTGGTGATGGTCAGCCGCCGCCCGGACGATCAGGAAATCGTCCTGGACCGCGTGATGGACACCTTCGGCTTCGTGATGCGCAGCCAGGGCGAGCCGGTGGTGGAGCCCGGCGATCTGAACGCCCGTCTGGCGCGCCGGGCCTGCCCGCTGCGCCGGTAAGGGGACGGTTACCGGTTCGGCGCGTCGGCCTGGACGATGCGGGCGACGGTCTGCAGACGCTGCACGTCGCGCACTTCCAGAACGATGCCCAGGTTCAGCGCGGCGAGCGTGTCCGCCAGGGACCGGATGCTGTCCCGCACCCGGTCCAGCGCCTCGGGGCCATGCTCCGATTCATTGCCGAGGGAACTGACGAAGGCATTGATTTCCAACTGCATTTACGCCGGTCTCCGCCGTTGGTGGTGAGGGCTGTCCCTTAAGGCGTTAACCCGGCCCGCCGATCCCGTCCACGACTCTTGCGCCATAGGTCGGTGGGGAAGGCGGTTTCTCCACTAGATATAGACTCTCCGGAAGCGCAGAGGCTCGCCGAAGCGGGGGACGGCGAAACGGGCGGGATCGACCGCCTGTTCGGCCAGGGCGTGATGCAGCGCCTGGACGGGGGCGTCGATGCCCTCCGCCGTCAGTTGGAAGGTTCCGAAATGCATCGCGACGCTCTGCCGCGCCCCCAGATCACGGTGCGCCCGCACGGCCTCCGCCGGATTCATGTGCTGGGCGGCCATGAACCAGCGCGGCTCGTAGGCGCCGATGGGCAGAAGCGCCACGTCGATGGCGCCGAACCGCCGCCCGATCTCCCGGAAATGCGGGCAATAGCCGCTGTCCCCCGCGAAATAGACGGCGGCTTCCGGCGTCTCCACGACGAAGCCGCCCCACAGGGTCTTGCGCCGGTCGAAGGGGCCGCGGGCGGACCAGTGCTGTGCCGGGACGAAGGTGATGCGGGTGCCGTGCGGGCCGGGCAGGCTGTCCCACCAGTCCAGCTCGTGCACCGCGTCGAACCCGGCGCGGCGCATCATCGGCCCATTGCCCAACCCCGTCATCACCCGCGGCACACCGCGCCGCCGCGCCAGATGGCGGAGCGTGGGCGCGTCAAGGTGATCGTAGTGATTGTGGCTGAGCAGCACCGCGTCGATGGTCGGCAAATCCTCCATCCGCACCGCGGGCGGGCGCACCCGCTTCGGTCCCAGCCGCCCGAAGGGGCCGGCGCGCTCCGAATAGACGGGGTCGGTCAGGAAGGCCGCCCCGCCGATCTGGATGAGGAAGGTCGCCTGCCCGATGAAGGTGACCGCCACCTCCCCCCGCGCCGGGGCGACCGGGCGGAAGGGGCGGTGCGGCTCCGGCTCCGGCGGGGACCAGCGGGGGCCGCGCGCCTTGTAGAGCCGCCAAAGGTCGCGCGGGGTCTTGTCCGTGTCGGCGTGCGGGTTGAAGAAGCGGCGCCCGTCCCAGTGGTCGGACGGGACGGCGGGAAAGCGGGGCTGGCTGTCGTCGCGCGGCATGACTCGAGAAGTGGGGTGGTGCGTCGGCTTTGGCTAGACCGCCGCCTATGGCGCGGCAGCCCGTCCGCTCATTCCCGCTCATTCCCGTCTTGATTTGCCGATCCGGCGGCGAGCGCCCAGAAGGTCTCCGCCGCCGGGCTCTGGCGGGCGCGGGGGCGGTACAGGCGCACCTCCACCGCGACGTCCCACTCCGGCCCGCCGGCCCGCGCCAGGGTTCCCTGCGCCAAATCCTCCGCGATCAGGCTTTCCGGCAACCATGCCACCCCACGCCCGTCGCGCGCCAGCGTGCGCAGCACGGCGGCGAGGTGCGAGGTGAAGACCGTCTCCAGGGCCACCGGTCCGGGAAAGCCGCCGCGCGCCGCCGTGACGATGCGTCCCATGCCGGATTCGGGGCTGTAGGCCAGATGGGGCAGGGGGGTTCCGCTGCCGCCCAGGGCGTGCTGCGGTGCGCCGGTCCCGTCCGGCGCCGACACCGGGACCAGACGGTCGCTCCCCACCGCCGCCGAACGGAAGGCCCCGGCCTCCAGCCGGGACGGCGCCGCCGCGTGGGCGTGGCACAGCAGGAACTGCGCCTGCCCCTGCATCATCACCTGCTCGCACGCCTGCATGCTGTCGGACAGCAGATGGATGGCGCCCAGCCGCGCCTGTCCCTCCAGCATCCGCAGCCAGTTCGGAAAGAAGGTCAGCGACAGCGCGTGGGTCGCCGCGAAGCGCAGCGCCGTGGCCGCCGCCCCGCCAGCCAGCCGGGCTTCCTCCCGCCCCTGCAACAGGCGGCGCACCGTCTCGTCGGCGAAGGGGCGGAAGCGGCGCCCGGCCTCGGTCAGCCCGACCGGCTGGATGCTGCGGTCGAACAGCGGCGTTCCGGTCCAGTCCTCCAGCGCGCGGATGCGGCGGCTGAAGGCCGGCTGGGTCAGGTTGCGCCCTTCCGCCGCGCGGGAGAAGTTGCCGCACTCCGCCAGGGCGAGGAAATCCTCAAGCCAGTTCAGTTCCATCGCCGATCCATCCGCCCGTTCATCCGCCCATTCATCCGCCCATGCCGAACGCGCATCATGCGATTTGAAACTGGCATTGGCCGCGCGCGCCCGTCCATCCCTATCGTCCGGTCCGGAACAGCGACAGAGAGCCAAGGGGAAGCGGCGCCATGCGCATCGTGGAGATCCGGGAAAAGACCGTCGGCATCAAGTCCGACATCGCCAACGCCTACATCGACTTCAGCCAGATGACCTGCTCCACCGTGGCGGTCATCACCGACGTGGTGCGGGACGGCAAGCCGGTGATCGGCTACGGCTTCAACTCCAACGGACGCTACGGCGCCGGCGGCCTGATGCGGGAGCGCTTCATCCCCCGCCTGATGTCGGCCACCCCCGACAGCCTGATCGACGAGGCGGACGGCAACCTCGACCCGTTCAAGGTCTGGGCGCGGCTGATGACCAACGAGAAGCCGGGCGGCCATGGCGAGCGGTCCGTCGCCGTCGGCACCATCGACATGGCGGTGTGGGACGCCGTGGCGAAGATCGCCGGAAAGCCGCTCTACCGCCTGCTGGCCGACCGCTACCGCGGCGGAGTCGCCGACGAGTCGGTGTGGGTCTACGCCGCAGGCGGCTACTACTACCCCGGCAAGGGGGTGGAGGCGCTCCAGGACGAGATGCGCAGCTACCGTGACCGCGGCTACAAGGTCGTGAAGATGAAGATCGGCGCCACCTCGCTGGAGGACGACCTGCGCCGCATCGAAGCGGTGCTGGAGGTGGTCGGCGACGGGCGGAACCTCTGCGTGGACGCCAACGGGCGCTTCGACCTGAAGACCGCCGTCGCCTACGCCGAGGCGCTGAAGCCCTACGATCTCTTCTGGTACGAGGAGGCCGGCGACCCGCTCGACTACGCGCTCCAGGCCGAACTGGCGAACCACTATGACGGGCCGATGGCGACCGGCGAGAACCTGTTCAGCCACCAGGACGCCCGCAACCTGATCCGCCACGGCGGCATGCGCCCGGACCGCGACTGGCTGCAATTCGACTGCGCGCTCAGTTACGGCCTCGTGGAGTACATGCGCACGCTGGACATGCTGGCGGAGAACGGCTGGTCCAGCCGCCGCGTGGTGCCGCACGGCGGGCATCAGATGTCGCTGAACATCGCCGCCGGTCTGCATCTGGGCGGCAACGAATCCTACCCGGACGTGTTCAAGCCCTTCTGCGGCTTCGCCGACAGCATCGCGGTGGAGGACGGGCGCGTCCGTCTGCCGGCCCTGCCCGGCATCGGGTTCGAGGACAAGGCGGAGTTGTTCCGCACCATGCGCGAGGCCCTGGAGACCGGTGCCTGAAGCCCGCGCTCCGATTCGCGGCGCACCCTGTACGGGCGGTATAGGGCGTTGACTCGCGCTTCATCATCCTCACATGCTGTTGCGGTGTTCAACAGTTTTGAAAGGAGGTGATCCAATGTCTCATGGAGCCAAGCCGGTAGCCGTCCTGTTCGGTCTCGCCGCCCTCCTGACGGCGGGGATCGCCAGCGCGGAGTGCTCCTCCAGCCACAGCGCCAGCGCCGGAACGCAGAAGCCGGCCAGCGATACGGTCGCCACCGGCGACCGGGCACCGGGCAGCACCCGCGGCTGATAACCGCAACGATGCACCGGCAGCACCATGCCGAACGGGCCGTTCCCCACACCGGGGGACGGCCCGTTTTCTTTTTGGCGCCTTTGCGGGGAAAGCCGAAGACGCGGCGTCAGGATATCGAGACTTTCCTGTAATCAAGCTGTGCGCTTCTGTCTCGCGAAAGATTTCGCCGCAAGGAGTGCCGCGAATCCAGCGGTGATGTACCGCGTCTCCACGGGCGTTCGGCCCCACGAAGCGTCAACGGCGTGGAGGTACTCTTGCAGACTCACCATGAACACGAGAACGGTTTCGGCGCGGCCTGTTGCGGCAGCCCTCGGCATAATTCCCGCCGGACCTTTCTGAAGATCGCCAGCCTGGGCGCCGGCGCCGCTCTGATGGCGCCCCTGATCCCCGTCCCCGCCCGTGCGGGCAGCAATGTCGAGGCGCTGCTGCTCTCCTGCATGGATTACCGGCTGGTGGACGACACCGCCCGCTACATGGACGGGCGCGGGCTGACCGACAATTACGACCATGTGGTTCTGGCCGGCGCATCGCTCGGCGCCTTGACCGATCGGAAGAAGGCGTGGGGCGAAGCGTTCTGGGATCATGTGGCGGTCGCCAGGCAGTTGCACCGGATCAAGCGCGTGATGGTCCTGGACCATCGCGACTGCGGCGCCTACCGCGTCTTCCTGGGGCCGGACGTGGCGTCCGACCCGGGGAAGGAAACCGCGGTCCACGCGGCACAACTCCGTGCGCTCGGCACCGAGATCAAGGCGCGTCACCCCGATCTGGAGGTGGAGTTGCTGTTGATGGCTCTGGACGGCAGCGTCGAGGTCATCGCCGAGGCGGCCTGAGGCGCCTTCGAATGTCCACGATCGGAGAACGGTCGCGGATTCCGCGGCGCCGGAGCATCGGACGATCCGTGCTCCGGCGCCGTTATGATTCGTATGCGAAATAGTCGGTTGAGGCGCGCTCGTCCATTTGGTAAATGCAAGGTAAGGATGTGGCCGGCGGGGTGGCGGGGCACCGTTGCCGCGAATGGGGCGGCTTGCATCCAACCCGGGGCGCCGTCCCCTTCCGCCGCGCATCACCGGGCTGTCGATGAGCATTCTCACACGCCTCGTCCTGCTTGTTCTCCTTGCCAGCCTTCCGGCCATCGGCCTGCTGGCGCACAACAGCCTGACCGCGATCGAGGCGGGCGAACGGCAGGCCGAGACGGAGGCCCGCCGCCTTCTGACGCTGATCCAGGACGAGCAGCAGCGTGTGGTGGAAGGCATGCGCGGCGTGCTGGTGACGGTGGCCGAAATGGCCCCGAGGCTCGCCACCGATCCGCAGCAGTGCTCCAGCATCCTCGACCGGCTGCGCAACCGGCTGCCGCGGGTGAAGGGCATCGCGCTGACCGATCTCGACGGCTCCGTCCGCTGCGCCAGCGATGCCAAGATGAACGGTCTGGAGGTGGCCGCCATGCCGCACATCCGCATGGCGCTGCACGGGCAGAGGTTCGTCGTCGGCGATTACGCGGTGCGGCGGCTGGACGGGCGCCCCGTGCTGCCCTTCGCGGCTCCTTACACCGACGCGGCGGGGCGGATGGCGGGGGTGGTGTCGATCGCGCTGGACGCCGGCTGGCTGCGCGACTATCTGGCGGAAAAGCCGCTGCCGCCGAACGCCATGCTGGTGCTGGCCGACCGCAACGGCACCTTGCTGGGCCACTTCCCCGGCGGCGACCAGCGGGTGGGGCAACCGCTTCCCGAACCGCTGATGGGCCTGCTGCGGGCGCCGTCTGAGGGCGTGGCCGAAATGCCCGGCCTGGACGGGGAGGCGCGGATACTCGCCTACGCCCCGGTGGATCAGAAGGTCCGCGACCTGTTCGTGGCGGTCGGGCTGGACCGGGGGCAGGCGTTGCTCCCCGTCACCGCGGCGGCGCAGCGGAGCGCCTTCCTGCTGGCGCTGGCCGCCGCGCTGTCGCTGGCCGCCGCCTGGATCGGGGTGCGCCTGTTCGTGCTGCGCCCGGTGGCCCGGCTGAAGCGGGTGGTGGAGCGCTGGAGCGCCGGGGACCGGGAGGCGCGGATCGGGCGTCCGCAGGACCGGTCGGAAATCGGCGCGCTGGGCCGCGCCTTCGACGCCATGGCGGACGAGCTTCAGGCGCGGGAGCACGCACGCGACGCCGCCCACGCCGCCGAGCACCGCATGGCCGCGATCCTCGCCGCGTCCACCGACGCGGTGGTGGAGTTGGACCGCGAGGGCCGCGTGACCTTCGCCAACGAGCGGGCCGCACGCCTGTTCGGCGACGGCGGGGACCTGTCGGGCCGCTCCTTCGCCGGCCTGCTGCCGGCCGGTGCCGTGGAGCCCTTCACGGAGCGTCTGCGCGACGCGCTCGACCGGCGTGAGCCGGAGGAACTTGAAATCCGGCTGGACGGCGGCGACGAATGGCACGCGCTGCGCCTGTTCGCCACCGGCGACCGGCTGGCCGTCTATATCCAGGACGTGACCCGCCGCAAGCAGGACGAACGCGCGATCCGGCGGGCGGTGGAGCGCCACCGTTCCCTGCTGGAGACCGCCGCCGACGCGATCCTTCTGGTGGACGCGAACGGCACGGTGCACACCTTCAACCGCGGTGCGGAGCGCATCTTCGGCCACAGCCCCGCCGATGCGGTCGGCAGCGACGTGCGCCGGTTCATTCCGGACGGCCTCCTTCCGGAGAAGCTGGCGCCGGAAGGGCTGGCCGAGGGCGCCGCGCGGGAGGTGGAGGGGCGCCGCCGCGACGGCCTGACGGTTCCGCTGGAATTGTCGCTGTCGGCCTGGAGCGACGGCGGCGACCGCTTCTTCACCGCCATCCTGCGCGACATCACCGAGCGCAAGCGCACCGAGTCGGCCTTGCGCCGCGCCAAGGACCAGGCGGAGCGGGCCAACCGGGCCAAGTCGCGCTTCCTCGCCGCCGCCAGCCACGACCTGCGACAGCCGGTGCAGTCGCTGTTCTTCCTCACCTCCGCGTTGGCCGAACAGACCCGCGGGAGTTCCGGCCACGGCACGCTGAAGACCATGCAGCAGGCGCTGGAGGCGTTGAAACGCCTGCTCGACGGGTTGCTGGACATCTCCAAGCTCGACGCCGGGGTGGTGGAGCCGGTGTCCACCACCGTTCCGATCCAGCCCATCCTCGAACGTCTGGCCGCCGAATACGCGCCGGAGGCGGCGCGGCGCGGCCTGACCCTGCGCGTCGTTCCGACCTCGCTGCACGCGCGCAGCGACCCCATGCTGCTGGAGCGGGTCGTCCGCAACCTTCTGGACAACGCGCTGCGCTACACGGAACGGGGCGGGGTGCTGCTGGGCGTGCGGCGGTCGCGCCGCCGCTTCCACCTCGCCGTGTGCGACAGCGGGACCGGCATCCCGCCCGACCGCCAGGAGGAGATCTTCGAGGAGTTCACCCAGCTCGGCAACCCGGAGCGCGACCGGGAGAAGGGGCTGGGCCTCGGCCTCGCCATCGTGCGGCGGCTGTGCGCGCTTCTCGGCCATCCCGTCGCCCTGCGGTCGCGGCCCGGCCACGGTTCCGTCTTCCTGGTCACCGTGCCCGCCGCCGAGCCTCCCCGTCCCGTTCCGGCGACGGTTCCCGCGGTTGGCATGACGGAGGGCGGCGGGTCTCGCCTCGTCCTGGTGATCGACGACGAGGTCATCATCCTGATGGGGCTGCGCGCCATGCTGGAGGGCTGGGGCTACGAGGTCATCGCCGCCACCGCGGGGGATGAGGCGATCGGCCTGCTGGAGAAGGCCGGGCGCTGCCCCGACGTGATCCTGGCCGATTACCGGCTGCGCAACGGCAAGACCGGGCCGGAGGCCCTGCGCGCCATTCACGCCCATTGCCGGACGCCGATCCCCAGCATCATCCTGACCGGCGACACCGCCCCCGAGCGCATCGTGGAGGCCCAGCGCAGCGGCTTCGCCATCCTGCACAAGCCGGTGTCGTCCCATCACCTGAAGCAGGTGGTGGCCGAAGCCGGGCGCCGCTGAGGGCGTCCCGGCTCCTCCCGGCTCCTGCGGTGTCGCCTACCGGGCCTGCACCAGCGCGTGGCGCTTGCGCCCGGCGGACAGGCGGATGCGGCCTTCGCTGTCCAGGTTTGCGCTGCCCAGGTCCGTCAGGGTGAGCAGCGCCGCCTCGTCGGTGACCGGGGTGCCGTTCACCCGCGCGCCTCCGTCGCGGATCAGCCGCCGCGCCGCCCCCTTGGAATCGGCCAGCCCGGCGGCGGCCAGCAGATCGGCCAGCCGGACCCCGGCGGCGAGATCGGCGCGGGCGATCTCCACCGTGGGCAGACCGCCGCCGGCTCCGTCCTCCTCGAAGACGCGGCGGGCGGTTTCCCCGGCCTGGACCGCGGCCTTCGCCCCGTGGCAGAGGGTGGTGGCCTCATGGGCGAGGATCTTCTTGGCCTCGTTGATCTCCGACCCCTGGAGCGCTTCCAGCCGGGCGATCTCGTCCAGCGGCAGTTCGGTGAACAGCCGCAGGAAGCGGCCCACGTCCGCGTCCTCCGTGTTGCGCCAGAACTGCCAGAAGTCGTGCGGGCTGCGCCGGTCGGCGTTCAGCCACACCGCCCCCGCCGCCGTCTTGCCCATCTTGGCGCCCGACGCGGTGGTCAGCAGGGGGGTGGTCAGGCCGAACAGCTCGGTCCCGTCCACGCGGCGGGCCAGCTCGATCCCGTTGACGATGTTGCCCCACTGGTCCGACCCGCCCATCTGCAACCGGCACCCCTGGCGGCGAGACAGCTCCAGGAAGTCGAAGGCCTGGAGGATCATGTAGTTGAACTCCAGGAAAGTCAGCGGCTGCTCGCGGTCCAGCCGCAGCTTGACGGAATCGAAGCTCAGCATCCGGTTGACCGTGAAATGCCGCCCGATGTCGCGCAGCATGGGGATGTAGCGCAGCTCGTCCAGCCAGTCGGCGTTGTTGACCATGACGGCCCCGGTCGGCTTCTCGCCAAACGACAGGTACTGGGCGAAGGCCCGCCCGATGCCGGCCATGTTGGCGGCGATCTGGGCATCGTCCAGCATGGGGCGGCTGGTGTCGCGGAAGCTGGGATCGCCGATGCGCGTGGTCCCGCCGCCGATCAGCACGACGGGCCGGTTGCCGGTCTTCTGGAACCAGCGCAGCACCATGATCGACATCAGATGCCCGACATGCAGGCTGTCCGCCGTCGCGTCGAAACCGATGTAGGCGCCGACCGGCCCCTGGCGCAGCAGGGCGTCGAGGCCCGACAGGTCGCTGCCCTGGTGCAGGAATCCGCGCTCGTCGAGCACGCGCAGGAAGTCGGACTGGAAGGGACTGGAAGCGGCGAGGGTCGCCATCTCGAAAATCTCCGGAAGGGAAGGGCCGCGTCCCGGAGATCATCTGTCGAAGCACATGCCGCCGGTCCGCGGCGGCATGGTTCAATTGGTCAAGACCGAACGCGCCGCCCTATGGGAGCAGCGTATAATAGCGGCAGGCGTGGTGCGGGCGCGTCGTCATGGCGGGAAAGCTAGGCATCCGGCGGCGTGCCGTCAAGGGACTCGTGCCTTTCAAAGTGGCAGGAAGAGCGTAAACGTTCTCTTTACGTTCCTTCATTCCGCCGGTATCCTCCCCCTTATGGATGAGATCCCGCGACAGGCCCTGAAAGGACGGGGGGCGATCAGCAACGCGACCTCCCGTTACGAGCGGGAGACGCGGGTGCTGGCGGACGACGGCTGGGGTGAGAACGACGCCGTGACGGAGACCGTCCCGACGCAGGTCTTCGACGACACGGCCCGCTCGATCCTGTCCAGGAACAACTCGCCCGACGTCATCTTCGAACGGTCGGTGAATCCGTACCGGGGGTGCGAGCACGCCTGCGTCTATTGCTTCGCCCGCCCGACCCACGCCTATCTCGGCCTGTCGCCGGGGCTGGATTTCGAGACGAAGATCTTCCGCAAGGCCCGGGCGGCGGAGCTTCTGGCGGCGGAGCTGCGCGCCAAGTCCTACCGCTGCCAGCCGCTGGCGCTGGGGGCCAACACCGATCCCTACCAGCCCATCGAGCGGGAGCAGCGCATCACCCGCGCGGTGCTGGAGGTCTGCCGCGACTTCAACCAGCCGGTGATGATCATCACGAAGTCGGCGCTGGTCCTGCGCGACCTGGACATACTGGCGCCCATGGCGGAAAAGGGGCTGCTGAACGTCGCCCTGTCCATCACCACGCTCGACCGCGATCTGGCGCGCCGGCTGGAGCCGCGGGCCAGCACGCCCGCCCGGCGGCTGGACGCCATGCGGGAACTCACCGCCGCCGGGGTGCCTGTAGCCGTGCTGGCGAGCCCCATGATCCCGGCGCTGAACGACCACGAGCTGGAAGCGATCCTCACCGCGGCGGCGGAGGCCGGGGCGACCCAGGCCAACTACATCCTGCTGCGCCTGCCCCTGGAGATCGCCGATCTGTTCGAGGAGTGGCTGCGCGAGCATGCCCCCAACCGCGCCGACCGCGTGCTGAGCCTGATGCGCCAGTGCCGGGAGGGCGAACTGTACACATCCCGGTTCGGCACCCGCATGAAGGGCTCAGGCCCGGTCGCCGAACTGCTGTCCAAACGCTTCAAGCTGGCCTGCAAGCGTCTCGGCCTGAACGCCCGCGATGCCGATCTGAACTGCGCCGACTTCAGGCCCCCTCCGGCGCCCGGCGATCAACTGACGCTGCTGTGACCGTCCCGGCGCCGGAGCGCGCGGTCACCCGTCCGTCTCCGCGGTGATTCCGTGCTTGCGCAGCTTCGCGTAGAGGTTGGTGCGCGACAGGCCGAGGCTCCTCGCGGCTTCGAGCTTGTTGCCCTTCGCCTCGTCGAGCGCGGCGAGGATGAGCGACCGCTCCAACGCGTCCACGGCTTCGGCGAGTGGACGCTTTCGGGCCGACGCCGGCGGGCGGTGGTCCGCGGCGCCCGGCAGGATGTCCGCGAAGTCTTCGGCCAGGATGCGTTCCCCTTCGGTGCGCACATAAACCTGCTCGATGACGTTGGCCAGTTCACGGACGTTTCCGGGCCAATCATGCGCGTGCAGACTGTCCAGCGCCGCGGGCGTGAGATCGCGCATCGGCTGGTCGAGGCTCACGGCCATCCGCTCCGAGAAGAGGGAGGCGAGGATTTCCAGATCCTCCCTGCGGTCGCGGAGCGCCGGCAGGTGGATCGGGAAGACGTTGAGCCGGTAATAGAGGTCCGACCGGAAGGTCCCGCCGCGCACCATGTCCGGCAGAGGCCGGCTGGTCGCGGCGATGATGCGGACATCGACCTTGATGACCTGGTTTGACCCGAGCGGTTCGACCTCGCGCTCCTGCAGAACGCGCAGCAGCTTGGCCTGGAGCGGCAACGGCATGTCGCCGATCTCGTCGAGGAACAGCGTGCCGCCGTGGGCGAGCTGGAATTTGCCGGGACGCGGCTGGCGCCCGGCGCCGGTGTAGGCGCCCGGCGCGACGCCGAAGAATTCCGCTTCCAGCAGAGTCTCGGGAACCGCCGCGACGTTGACGCCGACGAAGGGGCGGTCGACCCGGTCCGAGGCCGCGTGGATCGCCTGCGCCACCAGCTCTTTTCCAGTCCCCGTCTCGCCCAGCAGCAGCACCGCCGAGTTGAACTGGCCCGCCTTGCGCACCAGCCGCTTCACCTGGAGCATCGCGGGGCTGAAGCCGACCAGATTCTCGACCGTGTATTTCGGCACCCGGCTGGCGGCGAGTTCCTGTTCCATGCGGGCGAGGCGCGATTGCAGCTTGTTGAAGCGGTCGGCGATGGGCCGGAGGTAGGTCAGGCTGTTCTTCAGGGCGAAGGCGAGGGCGCCGATGATCTCCCCCCGCTCGTCGCGCAGGGGCAGGCGGCTCACCAACAGCGTGTGCTCCCCATACCGCATGATGTCGAGCGGGAAGGAGCGGCCGGTCTCCACCACGTCGCGCATCTGGCTGTGCGGAATGACGCGCTCGATGGGTTGCCCCACCACCTCGGCCAGCGAGCGGATTCCCAGCAGCGCCTTCCGCTTGTCATCGAACCAGACATGCTTATCATTGGACCAGACGATGCGCGCGTCCTTGTCGACCAGAATGGCGCCGTCGATCATCTCGTCGATCATCACCATCAGCGCGCGCGCCGCAGCGAAGTGCTCGTCCCGTCCCGCCGGCATGGCCCATCTCCCGGTCGATCCACGCTCTGTCAATATTCTGAACACTCTTTGTCAAAATTCCGCACACGGCGAAAGCCCTGATTTGTCGGGCTGAGCGCGGTTCGGGGTGGTCCGATGTCCGGAATCACGACCATTCCGCTTGCCGACATGCCCGCCCGGCTGGCGCAACCCTTTCCATAGCAACGATTTTCACTCCTGGCACGCCCCTTGCTATTGTTGCTTCAAGAAAATATGGGCTTGACGGACAATCGGCCACGCAGCCGTTGACGCCGCATCCCTTCAGGGAGGAAAGCACAGGGCATGGCACGCCAGCGTATTGGAATCATCGGCGCCGGGCTGATGGGGCACGGGATCGCGCAGGTCTTCGCCGCCGCCGGTCACCGCGTCGATGTGCAGGAGCCCGATCCCGACCGGCGGGCCGGGATCGTCGATCATGTCCGCCGCAACCTCCAGGGGCTGGGTTTGGACATCGCCGCCGCGGAGCGGATTCGGCCCTGCGAAACGCTGGATGATGCGGTCGCAAACGCGGACGTCGTCATCGAGGCGGTTCCGGAGGACCTGGAGCTCAAGCAGCGGATCTTCGCGGCGGTCGAGGCCGTGGCACCGCCCCATGCGCTCCTGGCGAGCAACACGTCGGTGATCCCGATCACCCGGATCATGGAACCGCTCCGGGACAAGTCACGCGCCATGGGCACCCATTGGTGGAATCCGCCCTACCAGATCCCGCTGGTCGAGGTGATCCAGACCGCCGACACGGACGACGCGGCGGTTGCCGCGATGATCGGTCTCCTGGCCTCGGTCGGCAAGATGCCGGTGCATGTGCGCAAGGACGTCCCCGGCTTCATCGGCAACCGCCTGCAACACGCGCTCTGGCGCGAGGCGATCGCCCTCGTCCAAAACGGCGTGTGCGACGCCGAGACGGTGGACGCCGTGGTCAAGGCCAGCTTCGGGCGGCGCCTTGCCGTTCTGGGGCCGCTGGAGAACGCCGACCTCGTCGGCACGGATCTGACCCTCGCGGTGCATGGGCACGTCCTGCCGGACCTCGACCGGACGCCCGGACCGCTGCCCCTGTTGCGCGACCTCGTCGCGTCGGGGCGGCTCGGCATGAAATCCGGCGCCGGCTTCCGGACCTGGACGGACGCGCAGCGGACCGAGACCCACGCACGCCTGTCCGCCCACCTCCGGCGGCTGGACAACATCGAGCGCGCGTGACCGGGCGACCGCCGGACCCTCACCCCCTCATCCTATTCGTGCCGGACACACAGGAAACCCACACATGGCCGCACCACAGAAGAAGGTCATCATCAGTTGCGCGCTGACGGGGTCGATCCACACCCCGACCATGTCGGACGCGCTGCCGGTGACGCCCGACGAGATCGTCGAGCAGGGAGTCGGCGCCGCCGAAGCCGGAGCGGCGATCCTGCACCTGCACGCCCGCGATCCCCGCACCGGCCAGCCGACGCCGGACCCGGCGGTGTTCATGCAGTTCCTGCCGCGCCTCAAGCAGTCGACCGACGCGGTGCTCAACATCACCACCGGCGGGTCGCTGAACATGACGGTGCAGGAGCGCCTCGCCGCTCCGCTCCAGGCCCAGCCGGAGATGTGCTCCCTCAACATGGGCTCGATGAACTTCGGCATCTTCCCGCTGGCGGACCGCTACAAGGACTGGAAGCACGATTGGGAGGAGCCCTATCTGCGCGGCACGGACGACTTCATCTTCCGCAACACCTTCCGCGACATCGCCTACATCCTGGAGCATCTGGGGGAGGGCTGCGGCACGCGGTTCGAGTTCGAGTGCTACGACGTCGGGCACCTGTACAACCTCGCGCATTTCGTGGATCGCGGGCTGGTGAAGCCGCCCTTCTTCGTCCAGACGATCTTCGGCATTCTCGGCGGCATCGGCGCGGAGCAGCGCAACCTCCTCTTCATGCGCGAGACCGCCGACCGGCTGTTCGGCACGGATTACGAATGGTCGGTTCTGGCGGCGGGCCGTCACCAGATCCCCTTCACGACCATGGCCGCCGTCATGGGGGGCAACGTCCGGGTCGGGCTGGAGGACAGCCTGTACCTCAGCAAGGGCCGGCTGGCCCGGAACAGCGCGGAGCAGGTGGCAAAGATCCGCCGCATTCTGGAGGAACTGTCGCTGGAGGTCGCCACCCCCGCCGAGGCGCGTGCCATGCTCGCCCTCAAGGGCGCCGACCGGGTGGCCTTCTGAACGGCAAGACGCTCCAACGCCCCCCAACGCCCACAGAGGGACAGAGATGCGAAACAGAAACGCCGTCATCACCGGTTCCACCACCGGCATCGGACTGGCGACCGCCCGCGAACTCGCCGGCCGCGGCTGCCATGTGATGCTCAACGGTTTCGGCGACCGTGCGGAGATCGACCGGTTGTGCGCCGAAATCGCGGCGCAGAGCGGCACGAGGGTCGTCTATTCGGGGGCCGACCTCAGCCGCCCGGACGAGGCGCGGGCCATGATGGCGGACGCGGCGGCGGCGCTGGGTCCCATCGACATCCTGGTGAACAACGCCGGGGTGCAGCATGTGGCGGCGATGCACGAATTTCCCGACGACAAATGGGACCTGCTGCTCGCGGTCAATCTCAGCGCCGCCTTCCACACCATCAAGGCGGCCCTTCCGGCGATGCGGGAACGCCGCTGGGGGCGCATCGTCAACACGGCGTCGGTCCTCGGCATGGTCGGCGCCCCGCACAAGCCGGCCTATGTCGCGGCGAAGCACGGCGTCATCGGCCTGACCAAGTCCGTGGCGATCGAGGTCGCCGGGCACGGCATCACCTGCAACGCGGTGTGCCCCGGCACCGTGCTGACCCCCATCATCGAGAAGCAGATCGCCCAGCAGGCGCAGGTCACCGGCCTGCCGGAGGAGCGGGTGCTCCAGACGGTGTTCCTCGACCGGATGCCCACGGGCCGGCTGGTTCCGCCGGAGGAGGTCGCGGCGGCCATCGCCTTCCTGTGCTCCGACGCCGCCGCGTCGATCACCGGCGCCGCCATCCCCGTGGACGGCGGCTACACGACCCATTGAGTCCGCTTTCGGGGGTCGGACGACCGCCCCAACCATCAAGAACAATCACCATAGGGAGTGAAACCATGCGCAGCATCCTTCTGTCGGGCCTTCTCGCCGGCGCCGCCTGCGCCGCCCTGGTGTCCGGCACGGCCCAGGCCCAGATGTCGGACAACGTCATCAAGATCGGCATGCTGTCGGACCGCTCCGGCATCTACGCCGACATCAACGGCGAGGGTTCGGCGGTGGCCGCGCGGCTGGCCGCCGAGGAGTTCGGCAACGCCATCAACGGCACGAAGATCGAGATCATCGTCGGCGACCACCAGAACAAGGCGGACATCGCGGCCAACCTCGCGCGCCAGTGGATCGACGTGGAGAAGGTGGACGTCGTCGCCGACGTGCCCAACTCCGCCGCGGCGCTGGCCGTGCAGGGCATCACGCGGGACAAGAAGCGCATCTTCCTGATGTCCGGACCCGGCTCCACCGACCTGACGGGCAAGGATTGCAGCCCCTACGGCTTCCTGTGGACCTGGGACAACCACGCCGTGGCGTCCTCCACCGCGCGCGCGCTGGTCGAGCAGGGCCGGAAGAGCTGGTTCTTCGTCACCGCCGATTACGCCTTCGGCCATTCGCTGGAGTCCGAGGCCGCGAAGACCGTCAAGCAGCTCGGCGGCACCATCAAGGGCGGCGTGCGCCATCCGCTGGCGACCTCCGACTTCTCGTCCTTCCTGCTGCAGGCCCAGGCTTCGGGCGCGGAGGTCGTCGCCTTCGCCAACGCCGGGGGCGACACCATCAACGCGGTCAAGCAGGCCGCCGAGTTCGGCATCCCCCAGGGCGGGCAGACGCTGGCGGGGCTGCTGCTGAACGTCAACGACATCCACGCGCTGGGCCTCGACACCGCGCAGGGGCTGATGCTGGCGAACTCCTTCTACTGGGACATGAACGACGAAACCCGCGCCTGGTCGAAGACGTTCGAGGAGCGCACCGGGCGCAAGCCGTCGATGAACCAGGCGGGCGTCTATTCGGCGGTCAAGCATTACCTGAAGGCCGTGCAGGAGGCCGGCACCGACGACGCCGACACGGTGGCCGCCAAGATGCGCGGCATGCCCATCACCGACATGATGATGAAGAACGCCAGGATCGCCGACAACGGGCGGATCTTCAACGACATGTATCTGGCGCAGATCAAGACCCCCGGCGAGTCGAAGGGGGCCTGGGATTACTTCAAGATCCTCAAGACCATTCCGGGCGAGCAGGCCTACATCGATCCGAAGGACAGCGGCTGTCCCCTCGTGAAGTGATGGCCAGGGAGGGGCGCGCCGTCCGGTGCCCCCTCCACGTCCGCTTCATCCGGCGCGGCACAGCTCCGCCAGCGCCCGGAACCCGGCGGCGAAGGTGTTCCGGCCCACCTGCTCGCGCAACGTGGGCAGGTCCTCTGGCCGGCAGTCGAAGTCGGCCCACCATTCGCCGAAGGTCCGGTTCCCTTCCGTCACCTCGTGCAGGCGGAACGTCGCGACATAGTCCGTGAGCGGCAGGGGGGATTCGAGGATCGTGTAGGTGTAGAAGTGCTCGCGGTCGCTGAAGGACACGAGCTGTTCGCGCAGCCGCCCGCCGGGCGTGAGCCCGAAATTGCGGACGCACCCGACCGTGTCGCTGCGCAGCCCGTCCTCGATGTGGCTGTCCGCGATGATGGGATGCCAGGCGTGGTGGCCGTTGAAGTCCCGCGCCTTGTCCCAGACCTGTCCGATGGGCGCGTCGATGACGGCGCTGACGTAGACCCGTGGCATGCTTTCCTCCCCTCAGCGTTGCTTGGTGATGGCCTTGAAGCGGCGCGTCTGCTCGGTCAGCGCGGTCTCGGTGGGCAGGCGCTCCATGCTGGAGGCGCCGTAGAAGCCGTGGCAGACCGCGCATTCGCCCAGGATGAAGGACGCATCCTCCGGCGTCGCGATCGGGCCGCCGTGGCACAGCACGATCACGTCCTTGCGCACCCGAAGCGCCGCCTCCGCCCAGGCGTCGATCTTCGGCACGCAGTCCTTCAGCGACAACGCCGTCTCCGCCCCGATGCTGCCGCCGGTGGTCAGGCCCAGGTGGCAGACGATGATGTCGGCCCCGGCGCGGGCCATCGCCTCCGCCTCCCCTTCGGAGAAGACGTAGGGCGTGGTCAGCAGGTCCTGCCCGCGCGCGGCGCGGATCATGTCCACCTCCAGCCCGTAGCTCATCCCCGTCTCCTCCAGGTTGGCGCGGAAGGTGCCGTCGATCAGCCCCACGGTGGGAAAGTTCTGCACGCCCGAGAAACCCAGATCGGCCAGCCGCCGCAGGAACTGATCGCGGATCATGAAGGGGTCGGTGCCGTTGACTCCGGCCAGCACGGGGGTGTGCCGGACCACCGGCAGCACCTCGCGCGCCATGTCCACGACGATCTCGTTGGCGTTGCCGTAGGCCAGCAGCCCGGCCAGGGAGCCGCGCCCGGCCATGCGGTAGCGCCCGGAGTTGTAGATGACGATCAGGTCGATCCCGCCCGCCTCCTCGCATTTGGCGGACAGGCCGGTGCCGGCACCGCCGCCGACGATGGGTTCGTCGCGGGCGATCATGCCGCGGAACCGGTCGAGGATCTGCTGACGGGGAATGCGGGGCATCGGCAAAGGCTCCTTATGGGGTCGCGCCATGGCCGGTCGCGGCGATGTCCCGGATGGCCCGGACGAGCGCGGCGGCGAAGGCGGGGTCGTTGATGTGGTGGGGAAGGCGGACCAGCCGGCGCGCGTCCGTCTGCTCGACGGTGCGCTCCAGCGCGTCGAACAGGGCGGCGTCGGCCTCGGGATCGTGGAACGGCTGGCCCGGCGCGTCGAGCGCCGACACGCCCCCCTCGGGGATGAGGAAGCGGACGGGTCCGGTGAAGGCGTTCAGCTTGCGGCCGATCCAGGCGCCCATGGCCCGGTTCTCGTCCGCCGTGGTGCGCATCAGCGTGACTTGTGGGTTGTGCAGGTAGAACAGCCGGTCGCGGTAGCGGTCGGGCACGCTGTCGCGGGGGCCGAAATTCACCATGTCCAGCGCGCCGCAGGACCCGACATAGGGGACGCCGGCCCGCGCGACGGCGTCCAGCCGCTCTTCCCCGGCGCTGAAGATGCCGCCCATCAGCAGGTCGCAGACCTCGGTGGTCGTCACGTCCAGAACACCCGCGAGCAGGCCCGAGGCGACGAGCTTCTCCATCGCCCGCCCGCCGGTGCCGGTGGCGTGGAAGACCAGGCAGTCGTAGGCGGGGTCGAGCGCGCGCGTCACCTGCGTGACGCAAGGGGTCGTCACGCCGAACATGGTGAGGCCGAGCGCCGGCTTGGCATCCGTCGCGGGGATCGCGCGCGCCACCATGCCGGCCATCGCATGGGCGGCGTTACCCAGCACGCGGCGCGAAATCCGGTTGAGGCCCGCCACGTCGGTAACCGAGGGCATCATGCAAAGATCGGTCTCGCCCACATAGGACGCCACGTTGCCCGACGCGACGGTGGACACCAGCAGTTTGGGTGTTCCCACCGGCAGTTCCCGCATGCCCGGCGCGATGATGGCCGTGCCCCCGGACCCGCCCAGCCCGATCATCCCCGAGACGTCGGAGTGCTCGACGGCGGAGCGCTGCCGGACGAAGCGCCGGAACGCCTCCGCCATGCGCGACACCGCGAGTCCCCGGTCGTCGGTGCCCAGCACCGCGTCGGCCCCGTCGGGGTGGAAGGCCGCGACCTCGCGCGCCGGAATGTCGGCGGGAACCTCCGGGGAGCGGGTTCCCACATCCACGGTCAACACGCTCAATCCCTCCGCCGCGATCAGCCCCCGCACGTAATCCAGTTCCATACCCTTGGTGTCGTGACAGCCGACGACGTAGACCGTCGCCGCGCGCCGCGCCGCATCCGCCATGGCCGGGCCTCCCTTTCCCGTCTTTTCCGGAAAGCTTATCCCGGCGGAGGGGCGCAACAACCGGAGCGTTGCGGCGGAGCGGGTAATCTTGGGTATAATGGTTGGCATGACCCATGATCGGAACCGCCTGCTCGACGATCTGCGGCGCGCCTGCTCGGGCCGCCACACGCTGCTGGTGGGGGCCGCCATCGGCACCGGCCTTGCGGCCCGCGCGGCGGCGCGCGGCGGCGCCGACATCCTTCTGGCGCTCGCCGCGGGGCGCTTCCGCACCATGGGGGCGTCGTCCATCGCCACCATGCTGGCGCTCCGGGACAGCAACGCCTTCGTCGCCGACTTCGCCTGCTCGGAGATCGTCCACGCGACGCGCGTCCCGGTCTTCTTCGGCGCCAGCGCCTGGGGCATCGCGGAGGAGGACCTGGCGCCCTTCATGGAGCGGCTGCGCGCGTGGGGCTTCGCCGGGGTGGTGAACTTCCCCACCGTGGCGCATGTGGACGGGCGCTTCCGCGAGGCGCTGGAGCGCACCGGCCTGGGCTTCGCGCGCGAGGTCCGCATGCTGGAGGCGGCGCGGGCCGCAGGCCTCGCCACCATCGGCTATTTCCGCCGCCGGGAGGAGGCGCTGGCACTCACCCGGACGGGGGTGGACCTGTACTGCTTCAACATCGGGTGGAACGCCGGGGGTGCCGTGGGCGTGCCCAGCGGCGAAACGGTGCTTCAGGTCGGCAACCGCGCGCGGGGCCTCATCAAGGCCATACGCACCGTCCATCCCGGCGCACTGTGCGTGATCGAGGGCGGGCCGATCACCACCCCGCAGGACATGCACGAGGCCTGCCGCGAGGCGCGGGCCGACGGCTACATCGGCGGTTCGACCATCGACCGCCTGCCCTCCGAAAGCTCGATGGAGGAGATGACCGCCGCCTTCAAGCTGGTCTCCACGCTGCAACGGCGAATCGACAGCCTGGAACGACGGCTCGACCAGAGCGGGCGTGGGATGGGCCTTCTGGGCCGCACCGACGCCCTGGTGGAGGCGCGGGCGCGGCTGGAGCATCTGGGAGCGGACGGCGGGCCGGTGTGGGTCGCCGGGCCGGACGGCAGCGGGCGGTCGCTGGTGGCGCATCTGCTGCACGGGCGCGGTCCCCAGCGCCAGCGCCCGCCGATGGTGGTCGACGCGCGGCATCTGGACGGCGGGTGGCTGTTCGGGGCCGAGCCGGCGGACGGCGGGCGCCGCCGCCTCGGTTGGATCGAGGCGGCGAACGGGACGACGCTGGTGATCGAGAACGCGGAGCGCCTGCCGCCCGACACCCAGGCGGAACTCGCGGCCTTCCTGGAGCGCGGCGGCTTCCGCCGCCGGGGCGGTCAGGAAAGCCTGCGCTCCAGCGCCCGGATCATCCTGATCGCGACGGCGGGCCTGGAGGACGCTTCCCGCAGCGGGGCGCTCGTCCCCGAACTGGCGCGCCGGCTCGACCGGCGGGGCATCGTATTGCCGCCGCTGAGCGAGCGGCTGGACGACATTCCGCTGCTGGTGGAGCATTTCGCGGCGGGGCCGGTGCGCCTCTCGCCGCGGGCGTTCCGGCTGCTCATCGCCCACGACTGGCCGGGCAACCTCCGCGAACTGCGCACCGTGGTGGAACAGGCGCTGCACGGCGGCGGCGACGTGATCGAGGCGGAGGCTTTGCCGTCTTTGGACGGTCGGAGACCGGGCCGCCCACGTCCGGACGCCCCCGGCGACCGCTCGCCGACGCAATCGGAACGGGACTGGATTCTGGACGGCCTGCGGCGGCACCGCTTCCGCCGAGGGGAAACCGCCCGCTACCTCGGCCTGTCGCGCAAGACGCTCTACAACAAGATGCGGCTCTACGGGCTGCTGGAGTGATCCTTACTGGGCAGCAGCACCAGCCCGTCGGCCTCGCGCGCCAGGATGCCGTGATGCTCCTCGAACCCCGCGGGCCGGTAGACGAGGACCGGGCCGCCGCCTTCCCGCCGCAGCGTGGCGGCGGTCATGGAGGCGTTCGCCGCCGCCTCGGCGTCGCGCGACGGATCGCCGGTCGCAGCACCCGGATGCACCACGAGGCGCGAGGCGCCCGCCGCCCGCAGCCGCCGGCCCGTCGCGGCGTCAGCGGCGAACCCGGTGACGGCGAACCCCGCCTGGGCGGCCTGCGCCAGGAACGAGGCTTCCCGCTCCGCGCCCAGCCCGACGCCGCGCAGCGTTTCGCCGGTCTCCCCGTCGAACAGCGCGGTGGTCGGGAAGTTGGCGACCGCCCTCACACCGGCGCGGCGCAAGGATTCCAGGAACGGACCCGCCGGGCGGAAGGGGTCCACCGCCAGCACGCCGACACACACGCCCTCTGGCACGCCCTCTGGCACGCCCTCCGCAAGTTCGGCGAGGGCGGCGAGCAGGCGCCCATTGCTGTCCTGCACGGGAAGCAGGGCGAGATACTCGGCACGGTCCGGCGGATGCCCGGCGAAGGCCGGGCAGAACAGCCGCTCCCCTGCGGTTTCTGGCAACTCCGCCGAGTGGAGGAGGATCGGAACGATTTGCACGGCAAACGGATCGTTTTTCCCCATTTTACCCATGACCCGGATCGGACGCCGTTGTGGAGTCGATCACGGGGAGGGACGGTGTGGCAACGGGTTTCGGCGCAGGCACGCCGGGACGGCGCAATCCAGGGAGGAAACGATGAAGCGTCCGATGAGCACCGCGCTGTTGGCCGGGACCGCGTTGCTGCTGGCTGGCGCGCTGCCGGCGGCGGCCCAGCAGGGCGGGCAGCCAGCACCGAGGATCTCGAACGACACGGTGCGGATCGGAGTCATCACCGACCTGTCCGGCGTCTTCTCCGACCAGAGCGGCCGCGGCTCCGTCGCCGCCGCGCAGATGGCGGTGGAGGATTTCGGCGGCAAGGTGCTGGGCAAACCCGTGGAGGTGCTGTCCGCCGATCACCAGAACAAGGTGGATGTCGGCTCGGCCGTCGTGCGCGAGTGGATCGACGCGCAGAACGTGGACCTGATCCAGGACGTGGCGAATTCCGGCCTCGCGCTCGCTGTGGCGGACCTCGTCCGCGACAAGAACCGCATCGCCATCTTCAACGGCCCGTCCGTCACCCGCCTGACCGGCGACAAATGCACGCCCAACACCATCCACTACGCCTACGACGCCTATGCGCTGGCCAAGGGCACCGGGGCGCAGACGATCAAGCAGGGCGGCGATACCTGGTATTTCCTCACCGTCGATTTCGCCTTCGGCCACGGGCTGGAGGAAAACACCGCGAAGATCGTGCAGGAGAACGGCGGCAAGGTCCTGGGCGCGGTGCGCTTCCCGCTGAACAACCTGGATTTCGCGTCCTACGTGACGCAGGCGCAGGCGTCCGGAGCAAAGATCGTCGGCCTCGCCACCACCGGCATGGACGCGCGCAACGCCATCAAGGCCGCCTCCGAATTCGGCCTGACCCAGGGCGGGCAGCAGCTCGCGGGGCTTCTCCTATTCGACACGGACATTCACGCCCTCGGCCTGGAAGCGACGCAGGGCATGTATCTGACCACCGCCTTCTACTGGGACCGCGACGACGAGACCCGGGCCTTCGCCCGGCGCTTCCACGAGCGGGTGAACATCATGCCGAACATGGGGCAGGCTGGTGTCTACTCCTCCACGCTCGCCTATCTGAAGGCCATCGAGGCCGCCGGCACCGACGAGGCCGGGCCGGTCATGGAGAAGCTGAAGAGCATGAAGATCAACGACGCCTTCGTGAAGGACGGCTGGGTGCGCGAGGACGGGCGCCTCATGCGCGAGATGTACCTGATGCAGGTGAAGAAGCCCTCCGAGTCCAAGTATCCCTGGGACTACTACAACCTACGCGCCACGATCCCCGCCGAGGAGGCGTTCCGTCCGCTGTCGCAGAGCGATTGCCCGCTCGTCAAGAAATGAACCGCGCCGGGGGCGCCCGGAGCTTGCCATCCCTCCTCGATCACCGTCACTCCGCGTTTCCGGTCGTGAGAGGGAATTGAGAAAAGCCCCTCCCTCGCCGAAGGCGGGGGAGGTTGGGTGGGGGCCCGGCTCCAGGACTTATGTCTTCCCGGCGCCGCCGTCACGCCCGCTCGGCGTCCAACTCGGCGGACATGGCGACGAAGCCCTCGTGATCGGTCACCCACAGCCGGGCGCCGGTGCCGCCCGGCGCGCCGCACAGGGTCAGCGGGTGGATGTCGAACAGGGGCCGTTTCGCCCGGAAGCGGAAGCCGGTCACCCGCGCCCCCGGATTCTCGCGCAGGAACAGGTCCACCAGCATCGTGGCGCTGAGCGGCCCGTGGAACACCAGCCCCGGATAGCCCTCCACGTCGCGGCAATAGTCGCGGTCGTAATGGATGCGGTGGCCGTTGAAGGTCAGGGCGGAGAAGCGGAACAGCAGCACCGGATCGGGCACGATGCGCCTCCGCCACGCCGGCTCTCCGGGCGGGCGCTCGCCCGGAGCGGGGGCCTCGCCGGGCTTGGCGGCCTCCCGGTAGACGATGTCGTGGAACTCGGTGACGGCGAGGCCGGCGGCGGTGGCGATCTCGTGCCGGACCTTCACGAACACCATCCGGCCCGACCGGCCTTCCTTCGGCGCGACATCGTCGATGGTGGAGCGGCGGGTGATCGCCTCGCCGCTGCGGATGGGCCGATGAAAGGTCAGGCTGCCCCCGGCCCACATGCGGCGGGGCAGGTCCACCGGCGGCAGGAAGCCCCCCTTGCGCGGATGGCCGTCCGCGGCGATGTCGCGTTGCGGCGCCCGCGGCAGGAAATACAGCCAATGCCCCAGCGGCGGCACCTCGCCCGCCGGCCAGAGCGGCGCGTCGTGGTCGAGGGTCGCGGCCAGACCCGCCAGCGCCGCGGGGGCGGCGATGTCCTCGGCGCTTTCCGATGTGCCGATCCAGTCGCGCAGATGGTCCATGCCCATGATGCCCCCTTATTGGAAGAATTCCCGCCGGACGGTGTCGGTGTGCTGGCCCAGCGCCGGCACGTCGCCGGAAACGAAGGGGCGGCCCCGCACCTGCACCGGCGGCGCCACCACCTCCACCGGCCCGCCCGGCGTTCCGGCGGCGACGCGGCGCAATTGCGCGTGGGTGGACAGGTCCGCCACCTCGTTCAGCGAACCGAAGGCCGTGCGCGCCCGGTTCAGGCGGCGGACGGCTTCGGCGTGGTCCATGGTCCGGAAGATGGCGGCGATCAGCGCATCCAGCTCCGGGCGGTTGGCGACGCGCCGGTTGTTGGTCGAGAACCGCTCGTCCGTCGCCAGCTCGGGCCGCAGGAGCACGTCGGCGCAGAAGGCCGCCCACTCGCGCTCGTTCTGGATCGACAGCACCACCTGCCGGCCATCGGCCAGGGCGAAGGCGGAGTAGGGGGCGATGCTGGGATGCATCAGCCCGACCCGTCCCGGCGCCCGTCCGCCATGCTCGTGGTGCATCAGCGGCACCATCATCCATTCCGCCAGCGAATCGAACAGGGACACGGACACCCCCGATCCCGCCCCAGTGCGTTCCCGCTCCAGCAGCGCCTGGAGCACCCCGGTGTAGGCGTTCATGCCGCAGGCGATGTCGGCCACCGACACGCCGACGCGCCCCGGCTGGTCCGGCGACCCGGTGATGGAGGCCAGCCCGGTCTCGCTCTGGACCAGCAGGTCGTAGGCCTTCATGTCGCGGTAGGGGCCGTCGTCGCCATAGCCGGAGATGTCGCAGATGATCAGCCGGGGATGGCGCCGCCGCAGGGATTCCGAACCGAACCCGGCACGCTCCGCAGCACCCGGCGCCAAATTCTGCACGAACACGTCGGCGCGGGCGACCAGCCGGCTCAGCAGGTCGGCGTCCTCGGTCCGCTTGATGTCGAGGACGACGGACTCCTTGCCGCGGTTGAGCCAGACGAAATAGGAGCTTTGCCCATGGACCACGGAGTCGTAACCGCGGGCGAAGTCGCCTTCCGGGCGTTCGATCTTGATCACCCGCGCCCCGGCGTCGGCAAGGCGGGACGTGCACAGCGGCGCCGCCACCGCCTGCTCCAGCGAGACGACCAGCAATCCGGACAAAGGGGCACTCATCCTGGGCAGCCTCCACAACACGGGCCGGATGCGCCGCAGCGGCCATCGCCCTTGGTTGGGATGCTAAACAATCGGCGCCGCTCCATCCAACACCGTTGGGGGCATAGGTCGCATGACGGCTTCCGGCAGGGCGCCGGTCAAACCCTGTTGAACGGTCCGTGCGGCGGCACCGTTCCATTCATCCGGCTCATAAGCCTTATCGGCGTCCGGCGGGTTATCGCCGGTCCGGCACGGTCTAGCTTTTCCCCATCCGCACAAGCGGATGAGCCGTCCGCACGTCTGCGCCCGGTCCCGCGGGCCAGGACGACAGCCAGGAAGGGAAGAGGATTTCACCGATGCGATATTCCGGCGACCTCGACATGACGCGGCGCGGCCTCCTGCTTGGGACCGCCGCCACCGCCGCGCTGACGGCGGCGCCGTTCCGGGCGCCGGCGCGGGCGGCCACCGTTGGAGAGACCGCCATGCCACCCCCCGCGACCGGAACCGATGCGCCCGCGCTGTCACCCGTTCTTGCGAAGGTCGCCTTCACCGTGAACGGGCAGCGCCACGACCTGGAACTCGACACACGGACGACCCTTCTCGACGCGCTGCGCGAGCACCTGCACCTCACCGGCACCAAGAAGGGCTGCGACCACGGCCAGTGCGGCGCCTGCACGGTGATCGTGGACGGGCAGCGGATCAACTCCTGCCTGACGCTGGCCGTGATGCACGAGGGCGGAAGCGTCACCACCATCGAAGGGTTGGGCCTGCCGGGGAAACTGCACCCCATGCAGGCCGCCTTTGTGGCGCATGACGGCTATCAGTGCGGCTATTGCACGCCGGGCCAAATCTGTTCGGCGGTGGCGATGCTGGACGAGATCAAGGCCGGCGTGCCCAGCCACGTCACCGCCGACCTGACCGCCCGGCCCCAGGCCACGGCTGACGAGTACCGGGAGCGGATGAGCGGCAATATCTGCCGCTGCGGCGCCTATTCCAACATCGTCGATGCGATCTCGGACGTCGCACGGAGGGAGGCATGAGACCCTTCACCTACGAGCGGGCGGACTCCCCCGCCGCCGCTGCTGCCGCGGTCGAACGCCGGCCCGGCGCCAAATTCATCGCGGGCGGCACCAACCTGCTCGACCTGATGAAGCTGGAGATCGAGAGGCCCGCCCACCTGATCGACGTGAACGGCCTCAAGCTCGACAGCGTGGAGCCGACGCCGGACGGCGGCCTGCGCATCGGCGCGCTGGTCCGCAACACCGCACTCGCCGCCGACCCGCGGGTGCGGCGCGACTACGGCGTGCTGTCGCGGGCACTGCTCGCCGGGGCGTCCGGCCAGTTGCGCAACAAGGCGACGACGGCGGGCAACCTGCTCCAGCGCACGCGCTGCCCTTATTTCTACGACACCAATCAGCCCTGCAACAAACGCCAGCCCGGCAGCGGCTGCGCCGCCATCGGGGGCTACAGCCGTCAACTCGCCGTGGTGGGGGGAAGCGACGCCTGCATCGCGACCCACCCCAGCGACATGGCCGTCGCCATGCGCGCGCTGGACGCCACGGTGGAGACCGTGCGGGCCGACGGGACCGCGCGCGGCATTCCCATGGCGGAGTTCCACCGGCTGCCCGGCGACACGCCGCACATCGAGACGGCGCTGGAGCCTGGTGAACTCATCACCGCGGTGACGCTGCCCAAGCCGGTCGGTGGCACCCACGTCTACCGCAAGGTCCGCGACCGCGCGTCCTACGCCTTCGCGCTGGTCTCCGTCGCGGCGGTGGTGCAGCGGGACGGCAGCGGACGGGTGGCGCTGGGCGGCGTGGCGCACAAGCCGTGGCGCGTCGAGGCCGCCGAGGCCGAAATGCCGCGCGGCGCCAAGGCGGTGACCGCCGGGCTGCTGGCCGATGCGAAGCCGACGCACGACAACGCATTCAAGCTGACCCTGGTCGAGCGGACGCTCGCCTCGGTGCTGGCCGAAGCGAAAGGCCAGGCAAAGTAAGGGGCTGAGACATCATGAAGTTCGACATTCCCGCAACCACCAACCCGATCGACCGGATGACGGTGGTGGGCAAGCCGACCGACCGCATCGACGGGCCGCTGAAGACGACGGGAACCGCCACCTACGCCTATGAATGGCACGACGTGGCGCCGAACGCGGCCTATGGCTGGGTGATCGGCTCCGGCATCGCCAAGGGGCGCATCGCGTCCATGGACCTGGAGGCGGCGAAGGCGGCCCCCGGCGTGATCGCCATCGTCACGGCGGAGAGCGCAGGGCCTCTCGGCAAGGCCAAGCGCAACACCGCGACCCTGCTCGGCGGACCGGAGATCGAGCATTACCAGCAGGCCGTGGCGCTCGTCGTGGCGGAAACCTTCGAGCAGGCCCGCGCCGCGGCCCAGCGCGTCCGCATCGACTACACGCCAGCGGAGGGCGCTTACGATCTGGCGGCGGCCAAGGACCGGGCGGAGAAGACCAAGGACGGCGATTCGGTGGTGGGCGATTTCGCGGGGGCCTTCGCGGCGGCTCCGGTGAAACTCGATGAAACATACATCACGCCGGACGAGAGCCACGCGATGATGGAGCCGCACGCCACCCTCGCTGCGTGGGAGGGCGACCGGCTGACCGTCTGGACCTCCAACCAGATGATCGACTGGGCGGTGACCGACCTGTCCGAGACGCTGAAGATGCCGAAGGACAAGGTGCGCGTCATCTCCCCCTTCATCGGCGGCGGCTTCGGCGGAAAGCTGTTCCTGCGCGCCGATGCGCTGCTGGCGGCACTCGGCGCGCGGGAGGCCGGGCGCCCGGTCAAGGTCGGCCTGCCGCGCCCCATGATGATCAACAACACCACGCACCGGCCCGCCACCATCCAGCGCATCCGCATCGGCGCCACGCCGGACGGCACGATCACCGCCATCGCCCATGAAAGCTGGTCCGGCAACCTGCCCGGCGGCTCGGAGGAGACGGCGACCGACCAGACGCGGCTGCTCTACGCCGGGGCGAACCGTCTGATCGGCAACCGCATCGTCACGCTCGACCTGCCCGAAGGCAACGCCATGCGCGCGCCGGGCGAGGCGTCCGGCATGATGGCGCTGGAGGTCGCGATGGACGAAATGGCGGAAAAGCTGGGCATGGACCCGGTGGAGTTCCGCATCCGCAACGACACGCAGACCGACCCCGCCGACCCCAACCGGCCCTTCTCGCAGCGCCAGCTCGTGCAATGCCTGCGCCTGGGGGCGGAGCGGTTCGGCTGGGCCAAGCGCAACCCGCAGCCGGGGCAGGTGCGCGACGGGCGCTGGCTGGTCGGGATGGGGGTGGCGGCGGCCTTCCGCAACAACCTGCTGACCAAATCGGCGGCGCGGGTGCGGCTGGACCAGCGCGGGATCGTGACAGTCGAGACCGACATGACCGACATCGGCACCGGCAGCTACACCATCATCGCCCAGACCGCGGCGGAGATGATGGGGGTCGGGCTGGACAAGGTCGTGGTGCGGCTGGGCGATTCCAGCTTTCCGGTGTCCGCCGGGTCGGGCGGGCAATGGGGCGCCAACAATTCCACCGCCGGGGTCTACGCCGCCTGCGTGAAGCTGCGCGAGGCGGTGGCGCAGCGGCTCGGCGTCAACTCCGCCGACGCGCGCTTCGCGGACAGGCAGGTCATCGCCGGCAACCGCAAGGTCCCCCTGGCCGAGGCGGCGGGCACCGAGGGCCTGTCCGCCGAGGACGGGATCGAATACGGCGATCTCGACAAGAAATTCCAGCAATCGACCTTCGGTGCCCATTACGCGGAGGCCGCCGTGGACTCCGCGACCGGCGAGATCCGCGTGCGGCGGATGCTGGCGGTGTGTGCCGCGGGCCGCATCCTGAACCCGAAGTCGGCGCGCAGCCAGGTGATCGGCGCCATGACCATGGGCGTCGGGGCGGCGCTGATGGAGGAACTGGCGATCGACAAGCGGAAGGGCTTCTTCGTCAACCACGACCTTGCCGCCTACGAGGTGCCGGTCCACGCCGACATTCCGCACCAGGAAGTGATCTTCCTGGACGAGGCCGACCCGATCTCCTCCCCGATGAAGGCGAAGGGGGTGGGCGAACTGGGCCTGTGCGGGGTGGGTGCTGCGGTCGCCAACGCGGTCCACAACGCGACGGGGATTCGGGTGCGGGAGTATCCGATCACGCTCGACAAGTTCCTGGATCGGTTGCCGGCGGTGGGGTGAGAGTGGTGCCGACGTTGCCCCCTCCCTAACCCTCCCCCTCTTCGAGGTGGAGGGGACTGCTGCCGCTTCGCCCAAGGCCCCCTCTCCCGCGAAGCGGGGGAGGGTTGGGGAGGGGGCGCCACTCTGGGCGGGGGCACCCCTTTCGCGCACCCTCAAAATTGTCACCCCCCATCCGGTTGTCGGATGGATGAAGACTCCAGCCCCGGATGTTCATCCGGGAGAGACGCAGCCTGGAGCCATCATGACGCACATCCGCTTCGCCCCCAAATCCCTCGCCATCGCGCTGCTGGCCGGTGTGGCGGCCTCGGGCGCGGGGGTGTCCCCGGTCCTCGCCGATCCGCCGGACTGGGCGCCGGCCCATGGCTGGCGCGCCAAGCAGGAGCGCCATCATGACCGCGAGCGTCACGAGCGTGGCCGCCATCACGAGCACGGCTACATCGACGGCGGCTATGGCGACGGGCGCGTGGTGATCGTCCGCCGGCCCCCGCCCGTGGTGGTCTACGAGGAGCCGCCGGTCGTGCATTACGCCCCGGCCCCCGTCTACATCGAGGAGCCGCCCGTCATCGTCCAGCAGCGCCCGCGCGTGGTCCACGCCGCGCCGCCGCAGCCGGTGGTGGAGTGCGGGCCGCTCGGCGGCGATCTGGGCGGCGACCTGATCGGCGTGCTGGGCGGGGCCGCGGTCGGCGGGCTGGTCGGTTCGCAGTTCGGGCGCGGCGACGGCAAACTGGCGGCGACCGCCGCCGGCACGCTGGGCGGCGCCATGCTGGGCGGCGCGATGACCCGCGGCGGGGGCTGCTGAACCCGGAGGAGGATCAGCCCACGCCCCAGCCGCCGGTGTCCGGGAAGGGGACCGGCGGCGCCGGAGCCGTGACGACGGCGGACGGAGCCTCCAGCCCCTGGGGCAGCGGCGGCGCGTCCGCCGGGGTGGGCAGCAGCCGGGCGGCCTTCGCCCACCAGCGGGGTTGCGCCGCCTGGATCGACCGGGCCGCCTCCGCCGCCCGCTCCGCATCGGCGTAGAGGCCGAAGCAGGTCGCCCCGCTGCCCGACAGCCGCGCCAGCAGGCAGCCGTCCGTGCCCTCCAAAGCGGTCAGCACCTCGGCGATCACCGGGGCCACGGTCAGGGCAGGCTCGGTCAGGTCATTGCGCCGCTCCTTCAGCAGCGCGGCCAGCGCCACGGCGTCGGCGGGCGCTTCGGTGAAGCGGGCGGGGGCGGAGAAGGCGCCCTTGCGCGCCTTGAACACGGCGGGGGTCGGCACCGGCACGCCGGGGTTCACCAGGACGGCGTGGGTGTCCGGCAGGGCGGGCGCCTCCTCCAGCGCCTCTCCCACGCCGCCGAAATAGCAGCTCCGCCCGGCGACGCAGACCGGAACGTCGGCGCCCAGCGAGGCCGCGACCTCGTAGAGTCGCCGGTCGGCGACCGGGACATCCCACAGCCGGGCCAGACCGCGCAGGGTCGCCGCCGCGTCCGCCGAGCCGCCGCCGATGCCGGACGCGATGGGCAGCACCTTCTCCAGCGCGATCATCGCGTCGGCCTCGCGCCCCAGCCGGGCGGCCAGGGCGTAAGCGGCGCGGATGACGAGGTTCTGCGCCGGATTCTCCCCCATCAGCGCCGGGCCGAAGGGGCCGGAGATGGCCAGCCGCGGCCCGACCGGCGGCAGATCCGCCCCGCGCAGCGCGATCCGCGCCACGCCCGGCTGCACCGTCACCCGGTCCGCCACGTCCGCGAAGGCGACGAGGCTGTCCAACTCGTGATAGCCGTCGTCCCGGCGGCCCACCACATGCAGATAGAGGTTCAGCTTGGCCGGCGCGGATTCGGCGATGACGCTCATGGTTCGGGTCCCCGGAAACGAAAAGCCCTTCTTCCCGAGAGGGGGAAGAAGGGCTTTATGCGGCAAGGGTGCGGCGAGCGCCAGACCTTACGTTTCCGCTTACTGAACCTTCGGGACCACCGCCTCGGCGGCCTTGGGGTCCACCAGGCCCTTTTCCAGCTTGGCCCGGATGTCCTCCTTCTGCGGCTCCTCCTCGGCGGTGCGGAGCGCGCGGGTCCACTGGAATCGGGCCTCGTTGCGGCGCCCGACGCGCCAGTAGGCGTCGCCCAGATGGTCGTTGATGGTGGCGTCGGTCGGCTTCAGCTCCACCGCGCGCTCCAGCTTCTCCACCGCCCCTTCGAAATCGCCGGTGCGGTAGAGCGCCCAGCCCAGGCTGTCCACGATGTAGCCGTCCTTGGGGCGCAGGGCGACGGCCTTCTCGATCATCGCCTTGGCCTCCTCCAGGTTCAGCCCGCGGTCGACGTAGCTGTAGCCCAGATAGTTCAGAAGAAAGGCCTCGTCCGGCTTCAGCGCCAGCGCCGCCCGCAGGTCGCGCTCGGCGTCCGGCCAGCGGTCCACCTTGTCGTAGGACATGGCGCGGGCGTAGAGCACGGCCCAATGCCGCTCCCCCGGCGTGCCGATGCGTTCCAGCGCCTTGCTGTAGGTGTCGGCGGCCTCGCCGTAGCGCTTGGCGACGCGGTACAGGTCGCCCAGCCGGATCAGCGCGTCGGTCCGCTCGGGCCGTTCGGCGGACAGGGCGGAGAAGGCGGCGATGGCCTCGTCCGTGCGCTCCAGCCGGGCGAGGCTCTCGGCGGCGCGCAGCCGTGCGGTCCAGCCCAGCACCGGGTCCTTCTCCAGCGCCTGGAACTCCACCAGCGCGTCGGCGTGGTGGTCGCGGTTCTCCATGATGTCGCCGATCATCAGCCGCGCCAGGGACAGGTCGGGGCGCAGATGCAGGGCGATCCGACCGAACAGCAGGGCGGTTTCCTCCGCCCCCTCGTGATGGATGGCGCTTCCCAGGTCGAACAGGGCTTCCGCAAGGCCCTGGCGGGCGTCGGACACCACCGGGGCGGCGGTCTTGCCCTCGGCCAGCGCCTTCAGGGCGGGTTCCACCATCAGGCTGTCGGGGTTGCCGGCGCGGAAGGACTCGTACAGCTTGCGGGCCTCGTCCTTGCGGCCGGTGCGCTCGTAGAAGCTGCCGACGATCTGGATGACGCGCAGCGGCGCCTCCTTGTCCATCACGCGGGCGAAACGCTCCCCGGCGGCGTCCTTGCGCCCGCCCAGCTCCAGCAGCAGTCCGGCGTGCAGGTCGTGCAGCGCCGAGAAGCCGCTGGCGGCGGACAGCGGCTCCAGCGCCTTCAGCGCCGCGTCGGTCTTGCCCTCCGCGGCGGCCAGCCAGGCGTCGATCAGCGGGCCGATGTACTTCGCCATGCCTTCCTTGGGCATGCGCGCGGCCATGGCCTTGGCTTCCTTCAGCTTGCCGCGGGCCAGATTGTCGGAGGCCAGCAGGGCGATGGCCATCTGAGGGTCGTTGTCCTGCTCCAGCAGCCGCTTGGCGAGGTCGATGGCGGCGTCGAACTGCCCTTCGCCCAGCTTGAGCAGGTAGGTGCGGCGCAGAAGCGTCAGGTCGCCAGGGTCGGCGGACAGGGCGTGCGCCATGAACAGGGCGGCGGCGGCCCAATCGTCCTGGCGCTGGGCGAAGCGCCCCGCCAGATAGCTGCCGGTTGCCGAGGTCAGCGATGGCCGCTCCGCCACCGCCGGGGCCGCGGCAAGGGCGCTTCCCACCGGCAGCAGGCCCGCCGTGGAAAGGAGCGCCGTGGAAAGGAGCAAGGCGCCGAGCGCTGTCCGAGCAAACCGGGGCCGCCCAAATCGAAATGTCATCATGCCGCGTCCACCTGCACGCCAACGGGGGTCTGGATCGTAAAAATCCTAAAGCCGAAGCCCTTAGTCTACCATTAACCAGATGCGCGGGTTAACCACCCTGCGGTCCGAACCCCAACATGTCCCTCACCGCCACTCGGCGGCGACCCGTCCGATGACGTCGGGGCGGAGGACGTCGGCGGCGTGGGCGTCCATATGGGCCGCCAGCGAATCCGGCATGTCCGGCGACAGGGCGGCACCCTCCACCCGCCAGCGGGCCATCCAGGACAAGGTGCGCAGCCAGGTCAGCCGGCGCAAGGGGCGGCGCCACGGGCGCACCGCATCGGCCAGCGCGGGCGGAACCGCCGCCTCCCAGGCCGCGTGGAACGCCGCGACCTCGTCCGGCGTCAGGACCGCCGCGACCTCCCGTTCCCACTTGGTGGAGGTGTAGAGGCTGGCGTGGGCGAGGTCGATGGCCGGATGGCCGTACTGGGCCTTTTCCAGATCGGTGAACCACGCCTTGCCGGCGTCGTCGATCAGGAAGTTTCCGGGATGCACGTCGCTGCCGACCAGCGTGATGGGGATCGGCGCCTCGCACCGGAAGGCGCGGGCGGCGTCGAGTTCCGCCCGGAGCAGAGCCATGGCCTCCGGCGTCAGCCCGGCGCGTTCGAACCACACCGATTGCCGCTCCACCTGGGCCAGCGTCGCCGCCACGGGATCGGCGGGGGCGGGCAGGGGGGCGCGCTCGTCCGGCGGCGGAAGAGGCAGGGCGTGCAGGGCGGCGAGCGCCCGCGCGATGGCCGGCATGTCGTCCGGCAGGCGCGGCGGGCGCCCGGCGATCTCCGTCACGACCAGCGCGCCCATGGGAAGCTCCGGCCCCGGCGGCAGAACGGCGGCCAGTTCCGGCGTATGGCCGCTGGGCGCGGCGCGCTGGAAGGCGGCGGCCTGCTGCTCCAGATTGGCGGCGGGGTCCAGCCCCAACTGGCTCCAGCGCGGGACGCGGGCGACCAGCCCCCGGTCCGCCAGCCGCACATGGTCGTGCGCCACGCCGCGGCGCGGCATCGGTTCCAGCGCGTCCGCCGGCAGCGCGGCGAAGGCCGGCAGCCGGGTCAGCGCCGCGTGCAGACGGGCGGTGCCGCTCAAACCGGCGGTGCCGCTCACACCTGATGCTCGCGCAGGCGCGGCATCAGTTCGACGAGGTTGCAGGGGCGGTGCCGGTTGTCGAACTGGAAGACCAGGATGTCGTCCCAGGCGTCGCGGCAGGCGCTGGGCGAACCCGGCAGCGCGAAGATGTAGGTGCCGTTGGCGACTCCGCCGGTCGCCCGGCTCTGGATCGTCGAAGTGCCGACCTTGGCGTAGCTGAGCTGGCGGAACAGCTCCCCGAAACCGGGGATCGGCTTGTCGAACAAGGCTTCCACCGCTTCCGGAGTCACGTCGCGGCCCGTCACGCCGGTGCCGCCGGTGGTCAGCACCACGTCGATCTCAGGATCGGCGATCCAGGCCTGGACCTGGGCGCGGATGGCGGCCACGTCGTCCTTCACGATGGCGCGGGCGCCCAGCCGGTGACCAGCGCCGGTCAGCCGCTCCGCCAGCGCGTCGCCCGACCGGTCGTCGGCGGGCGTGCGCGTGTCGGAAACGGTCATGACGGCGATGTTGACGGACAGGAAGGGGCGGGATTCGTCAATCTTCGGCATCGGCGGTTTCGGCGTGTTGGGCGACCTGGGTGGGTCCGGCCGCCGGGAAGACATCCACCGGCATATAGACCGGCCAGCCCCCCGCCGCAACGGCGTCCAGCGATTCCGTCTCCTGTCCCAGCCGCAGGCGGTAGATCCAGAAGTTGGCGACCACCTTCTCCACGTAGTTCCGCGTCTCGGCGTAGGGCAGGCTCTCGATGAACAGCAGCGGGTCGTCGATGTCCGACAGCTCCTTGCGCCAGCGCGCCAGCGTGCCGGGGCCGGCGTTGTAGGCGGCGGTCAGCAGGAACAGGTTGTTGCCGATGTCCTGGCTGTTCAGAAGCTCCGCCAGATAGCGCTGCCCGAGTTCCATGTTGGTGGACGGATCGAACAGGCCCGACTTGGCGGCCTCGGCTTCGGCGATGTCCCGGTTCCGCTCCTGCACATGCTGGGCGGTGGCGGGCATGATCTGCATCAGGCCGGTCGCCCCGGCGGAGCTGACCAACGTCGGGTTGAAGCGCGATTCCTGCCGCATCACCGCGAAGACCAGCGCCCGGTCCACGGCGAAGCCGTCGCGCGGCTTCCAATGCGGCACGGGGTAGAGCGCCGCGGTGTAGGGCGCGCCGTCCGGTCCGGCCACGGCGTTGCCGACCTGGAGCGCCAGGGCCGGCAGCCCCGCGCGGTCGGCCAGCGCCACCAGCGCCTGTTCCGCCAGCGCGTCGCCGCGCGGGTGGATGCGGCGCAGCTCCATCTCCGCCGTCTCGTGCTGGCCCGCCTGGATCAGGGCGATGGCGCGGGTGCCGCCGGGCAGGGCGGACAGCGCCTTCAGATGGCGCCCGGTCAACTCCGGCGTGCGCCAGTTCAGGTCGCCGGAGCCGCCCAGCTTGCGGTGCGCCAGCAGACCATAGAAGGTGTGCGGGTAGCGCGCCGCGGCGGTCAGATGGACGCGCGCCTGCTCGTCCCGGCCTTTGCGGGCGTGGGCGCGGGCGGCCCAGAAATCGGCGGCGGCGGCAAGCCAGGGCGATTGGGGGCCGGCCTCCGCCATGGCGGTGAAATGTCGGGCGGCGCGGTCGTGCTGCTTCAGCCTCCAGGCGGCGAGGCCGGCGATCCAATGCGCCTCCGTCACCGCCGGGCCGGAGCGGGCGGCGCTGGCCGAGGCCAGAGACAGCGCCTGCGACACCTCCCCGGAATAATAGAGCGAGGCGGCGATCCGCGCCCGCGCGCGGTCGTATTGCACCGAGTCGAGGTTGCGCCCGAACTCGTCCTGGTTCAGCAGGGCCAGCGCCGCCCCCGGCTTTCCGGCGCGCAGAAGCTCCGTCACGCGGGCCATCGAGGCATGGTCGGCGCGGCTGCGGTTGTCGGTGCGGCTGCGCGGGGCGACGGTGATCCTGCTCTTGTCCTCGGGAGACTCGGCGGTGGTCTCGTCGCCCTGCTCCTCCGCGGAGACGGTTTCCGGAAGCGGGTCCGGACGCAGGCCGCCCAGCCGTTCCAGCGATCCGGTCAACCGCTCCCCATCGCCGCCGCGCGGCGGCTTCAGGGCGCGCTGGCCGGCGGGGGCGCGGCGCTGGGCCAGCGCGTGGATGCGCTCCGCTCCCGGCAGGTCGCCGTAACGCTGGAGCCAGGACGCCAGCTCGTCGTAGCTCGCCTTGCGGTCGGGGTGGAGGTAGCGCTGGCGCAGCACATGGCCCACCAGCCGCCGGTCGCGCAGCAGGCGCATCTCCCAGTCGGCGCCCTCCCACTCCCCACGTTCCTGAAGGGCGAAGATGCGCCGGTAGTGGCGGGCGTCCTCCTCCGTCAACTGAACGGTGCGGGCGTCGGCGTCCGTCGCCAGGAGCAGGGACTGCTCGGCGTGTTCGAAGCCCGGCGGGACGACGGGGCGTCCATCCGGCGCGTGGATCACAAGCCCTGCCTGGGCCGGACGGTAACCGCCCGTCGGATCGGGTGCCGCGCACAGCGCCAGCGCCACCCCCGCCATTCCCAGAGCCTTCCGCCGCAGCGAGACGGTGTTTGCTGCGCTGCACAATATCCGGAACATGGTATTCGAATAACCGCTGTTGGCGAGAATCGCAAGAAGATGATTCCCCAACAGCGGTCAAGGCGGTCCGTTCGCAAGGGTTTTCAGCAACTTAGGAGGTGGAGGAAAATGGCTCTAGCCCAGTGGGAAGACCCATTCGGCGCAAGGTCATGGATCTTTTTTTGCCCACTGGCGCAACGGCATAGCGGAGACTTCGTGAACCCGACCGATCTTTCGAAGTACTTGGGTTATGTTTGGAAAGTCTATGGATGTCGAATGTTCGAATGAGCGCGCAAGAAAAGAAGCAATAAGAGGGGTATTTTAGATAATGGGGGCGTTGACCGACCTGCGGCGGGGGGCGCCTTGCCCCTACGGGAACTCAACCCGGAAGGCGCTGCCGCAGGGTCAGCAGGTCGCGCCACGCCTCGCGCTTGGCGATGGGGTTGCGCAGCAGATAGGCCGGGTGGAGCATCGGGATGACCGGCACCGGGCCGGGCAGGCCGGGGGAGGCGTAGTCGAACCAGCGTCCGCGCAGGCGGGTGATGCCCTCGGCCCGGTTCAGCAGGGTCTTGGCGGAGGTCCCGCCCAGCGGCACCAGCACCTTCGGTCCGATCAGCTCGACGTGCCGTTCCAGGAAGGGCAGGCAGGCGGCGATCTCCGCCTGGGTCGGCGACCGGTTGCCGGGCGGGCGCCAGGGCAGAATGTTGCTGATATAGACCTTGCTGCGGTCCAGCCCCACCTGCGCCAGCATGCGGTCCAGCAGCTTGCCGCTGACCCCGACGAAGGGCTTGCCCTGCCGGTCCTCGTCCTCGCCCGGCGCCTCGCCGATCAGCATGATGTCGGCGGCGGGGTTGCCGTCCGCAAAGACCGTGTTCATGGCGGTGGCCTTCAGCGGGCAGCCGTCGAAGGCGCGGAGCGCCGACTCCAACTCCTCCAGAGTGCGGGCCTCCTTGGCGCGGGCGCGGGCGCTCGCCCCGGCCTCGCTGGCGCCCAGGGGCAGATCCGCGACTCCGCCGCCGAACATCGGCGTGCCGCCCGGCGCCCCGAAGGACGCCCGCGGTGCCGCCGCCGGAGCGGGCCGCGCCGCAGCCGGCGGCACCGCGGACCCGCCGGCGGGAGCGCGCGCCACCACCGGCCGGGCGGCCAGCGTCGCCCAATCCAGCGGCTCGTCCCCGATGGCTTCGTCGCACCCGATGTCGGCGTGCCAGCGCAGGGCTGCGAGGATGTCGCATTGGTCAATCATCGTTTGACCTTACCACGGCTCCTGTGGTCTTACATGGACTTAGATATCCTTTTTGGCGGGTGCGAAAGGCATACGCCGTTCCGAAAGCCGCCGGACCCAGCGGAAATGGCCCCGGCGCTTCCGACAACCGGGGAGGCATGGGGACTATGGATCGCGACCCGCGCGAGGTGATGGAGTACGACGTCCTCGTCGTCGGCGCCGGCCCGTCGGGCCTGAGCGCGGCCATCCGCCTGAAGCAGCGTGCGAACGAGGCGGGGCAGGAGCTGTCGGTCTGCGTCATCGAGAAGGGCTCGGAGGTCGGCGCCCATCTGCTGTCGGGCGCGGTGTTCGAGCCGCACGCGCTCGACGAGCTGATCCCCGACTGGAAGGACAAGGGCGCGCCGCTGACCACCCCGGCGCGCGAGGACCGCTTCCTCTATCTGACCGAGACCAAGGCGCTGAAATCGCCCTTCACGCCGCCGCAGATGCACAATCACGGCAACTACATCATCAGCCTGGGCAACCTCGCCCGCTGGATGGCCGCCCAGGCCGAGGAACTGGGGGTGGAGATCTACCCCGGCTTCGCCGCGGCGGAGGTGCTCTACGACGACACCGGCGCGGTCAAGGGCGTGGCCACCGGCGACATGGGCATCGGCAAGGACGGTGAGAAGACCGCCAACTACACGCCGGGCATGGAGTTGCACGCCCGGCAGACCATCTTTGCCGAGGGCTGCCGCGGC
>NZ_QOKW01000014.1 GCF_008365375.1 Roseomonas genomospecies 6
CCGCCCCCTGCTCCTGAAGAAGCTCCTCCAGACCCGTCCAGTCCTGGCGGTCGTAACGGATCTTGCCCATGCCGAGCTGACGGCCAAGCGCGTCGGCGATCAAGGGATTCGGTTCAACCAGGACAGCGCGCATGGGATTCTCCACAACAAGGGTTTCAACTAGAGGGCGGGAGGACAAGGCACTTAAAATTTTCCTTAATTCCGAGTGCTTTATTTTCTCACACCCTCAGGTAATAGCCTTCCTGTACCGCGAGTCAACCATCCGGCTTACCCAAAGGGATAATGTTACACCCCGCTTTTATATGACTTTTAATATCCGTTAAGGCGTAGATTCTTGGCTGTTCTTTGCCTCGAAATTCGAAATGTTTTCCGCCCGAGTTGCATGAAACCCTTTGCTTCCAGAGGCCCCTCTCCTCCGGCTTGAACCGGGCTTTAACCCGCCTGTATTTCACTGGGCGCGCATGGCTGCGAACAGGGGCCGCGAACAGGGGGGAGAGGAACCGATGCCGACGCGAACCAGACGGGCGATTGCCGGAACCGCGCTCGCGGGCGCCGTCCTGCTGGCGGGCGGTTGCGCGACGAGCGTCCCCGCCCCCGACACCGTCTACCGGCAGGCACTGGAGGAGGCGGTGGTGGCCGGGCGGTGCGAGGGGCCGACGGTGGAAGCGCTGTGGGCCGCCTATGACCGGTGGTTCGCCGTGGCGGCCAGCCTCGCCTCCTACCACCGCGCGACGGAGGCCGGCGCCCTGCTGCGGCAAGGGGAGGCGTTCCGCATCCTGGGCTGCCCCGCCGCGGCGCGCGAGACCTACGAGACGCTTCTGCAACGCTTTCCCGACCCCGATTACGAGCTGGAGCGCAACGCCGCCCGCCGCGGCCTGATGGACCTGCCGATCAATCCCCCGGCGCCCCTGCTGCGCCCGGCGCCCGCCGTCACCTCCGCCCTGCGCGGCCCCACCAGCGCGGACCACGGCGACGGCTGAGCAGGGCAACGAGGTCAGGTTGATTTCTGTCCCAAAGGCATCGAATAGCCCTCTCCCCCCTGGGGAGAGGGCGGCCCGAAGGGCCGGTGAGGGGGAAACGTTGCTCCCTGCAGGGCTTTTCCGGCCTTCGGCCGCCCCCTCATCCCGACTTTCTCCCCAGGGGGGAGAAGGAGTGGGCGCCGCTCTGACTGAACCTGTTAACCTGACCTCGGTGCCCTGGACGGCTGAGGCAGGCGGGAGCTTTTCAGGGCCGCCCGCAGGGCTGCCATGACGCTCCGCACCGTTGTTCCAAGGCTGATATATCAGTAAGCTGATGGTTAACCGGGCGGAAACCCCGGGTCATCTTCCTGCCTGGAAACGCCCCCGGCCATGCCCGACTGTTCCCGCTCCCCGGAAAGGGTGTCCGCTGCCCAAGCCGCTGCCCAAGCCGCGGCGTCGCTTGCCAGCGAGCGCCGCGACGATCCCGTGCGCGGCATCCTGATGGTCGTCGCCGCGGTCTTCTTCTTCTCCTGCTCGGACGCGACGGCGAAGTATCTGGCCCAGACCCTGCCCTCCATCGAGATCGGCTGGATGCGCTATGTCGGCTTCACCACGCTCCTGCTGCCGCTGATGATCCGCGGCGGGCCGCCCGTGATGAGGACCGCCAGCCCCGGCCTTCAGATCCTGCGCGGGCTGGGGATGCTGGGGTCGGCGCTGTTCTTCATCATGGGCATGCATTACCTGCCCCTGGCCGAAGCGGCGGCGACCAGCTACGTCTCGCCGGTCTTCGTCACGATTCTGTCGATCCTGGTGCTGGGCGAGAAGATCGGGCCGCGCCGCTGGGCGGCGGTGCTGGTCGGGCTGCTCGGCGTGCTGATCGTCATCCGCCCCGGCGGCGCGGCCTTCCAGCCGGCGGCCATCTTCCCCATCCTGTCCGCCATGAGCTGGGCGACCGGCGTGGTCATCACCCGCAAGATGACCGGGCAGGAGCATCCCACCACCACCCTGATCTGGACCGCCCTGACCGGGCTTGCGGTGCTGACGGTCCTGCTGCCCTTCAATTTCGCCATGCCGACCGGAACCGAGGTCGCGCTGGGCGCCCTGATCGGGCTGGTGTCCACCATGGGGCAATGGCTGATGGTCCAGGCCTACCGCTTCGGCGAGGCGTCGGTGCTGGCGCCCTGCTCCTACGTCCAGATCGTCTGGTCCACGCTTCTGGGCTTCCTGATCTTCGGGGCGCTGCCCGACCACTGGACCTTTCTGGGCGCCGGCATCATCATCGCCAGCGGCCTCTACACCGCCCACCGCGAGCGGCTGCGCAAGAAGGAACGGGACGCCGCCGCGCGATGAAAGGCCGCAGGCCGGACGGTGCGCAAAACTCTTGCTCCAAGCATTAATATATTAGTATACTTGACCCTGGGAAACGCGGGACTAAAAGACCGTGCCGTTTGAACTATCTAGCAGAGACCGGCGGACCTGACCGCCGGACGGGGGATGGCGATGGGTGAGTCCGCGCGCCGGGTTGCGGCCCTTGGCGAATGCATGATCGAACTGGTGCGCCGTCCCGACGGAACCTTCACCATGGGCTTCGGCGGCGATACCCTGAACACCGCCGTCTACATGGCGCGCCTCGGCATGGCGCCGGACTACGTGACGGCGCTGGGCGACGACGGCAACAGCGACGCCATGGTCGCCACCTGGGAGGCCGAAGGGGTCGGCACCGGCCATGTGCTGCGCGTTGCGAACCGCGTTCCCGGCCTCTACATGATCGAGACGGACGACAGCGGCGAGCGCCGTTTCCTCTACTGGCGCGATTCCGCCCCGGCCCGCGACCTGTTCGTCCTGCCCGACAGCCCGGCGCTGGTCGCCGATCTCGAAGGCTACGACCTGCTCTATCTCTCCGGCATCAGCCTCGCCATCTGGGGCGGGCGCGGGCGGGAGGTGCTGTTCCCCATGCTCGACCGCCTGCGCGGGCGCGGCGGGCGCGTCGCCTTCGACACCAACTGGCGCCCCCGCCTGTGGCCCGACCGCGAGACGGCGCAGCGCGCCTACGACGCGATGCTCCGGCGCACCGACATCGCCCTGCCGGGCGTGGAGGACCTGCGCGGCCTCTACGGCGATGCCGACGCCGACGCGGCGATGGCCCGCGTGCGCGGCGCCGGTGTGCCGGAAATCGTGCTGAAGCTGGAAAAGCCGGGCTGCATCGTCTCCGCCCCCGGCATCGAGGAGACCGTGCCGTCGGAAAAGGTCGCCAAGGTCGTGGACACCACGGCGGCGGGCGACAGCTTCAGCGCCGGCTATCTCAGCGCCCGCCTGAAGGGCCGCGGCCCGGTGGAGGCGGCGCGCTCCGCCCACCGCATCGCCGCCGTGGTCATCCAGCACCGCGGCGCCATCATCCCGCGCGACGCGATGACCGACGTTCTGGATGGCTGACACAAGGTTGCCGCCATGCCCACAGGGCAAACCACCTTCACACCGGCCGCCCTCAAGCCGCCCCGCGCGTCGCAGCGCGGGACCACGGCGGCGGCGGCCATCTACCGCGACCTGCGGGCCGAGATCGTGTCGCTGGCCCGCAAGCCGGGCGACCCGATCGCGGAGAAGCTGGTGGCCGAAGCCTTCGGCGTCAGCCGCACCCCGGTGCGCGAGGCCGTCCTGCGGCTGGCCGACGAGGGGCTGGTGGAGGTCTTCCCGCAATCCGGCACCTTCGTGGCCCGCATCCCCATCGCCGCCCTGCCGGAAGCCAACCTGATCCGCAAGACGCTGGAGCAGGCGACCGTCCGCTTCGCGGCGGAACGCGCGACCCGCAGCCAGATCGCCGCGCTCCACGCCAATCTGGAGCGCCAGCGCGAGGTGGACGCCTCGGGTGCCGCCGACGGCTTCCATCAGGCGGACGAGGCGTTCCACGCGCTGATCGCCGACATCGCCGGCTATCCCGGCTTCTGGCCGATCACCCAGCAGGTGAAGGTGCAGATCGACCGCTGCCGCCACCTGACCCTTCCTTTCCCCGGCCGCATGGCCGCCGTCATCGCCGAGCACGAGGCCATCGTCTCCGCCATCGCGGACCATGATTCCGACCGCGCGGCGAAGGCGCTCGGCGACCACATCGACGGCCTGCTGCTGACCATCGACGACATGCGGCTCGCCGCCCCGCTTTATTTCTCTCCTGCCGAGGCCCCGACATGACCCATCCGCGTCTTGAACCTTCCCTGTCCGGTCCGCGCATCGTCCCGGTCCTCGTCCTCGACGAGCCGGACAGCGCGGTCGCCCTGGCCGAGGCGCTGGTCGCCGGCGGCCTGACCACGCTGGAGGTGACCCTGCGCACCCCCGCGGCGCTGGCCTGCGCGGAAGCCATCGCCGCCCGCGTTCCAGGCGCCCTGGTCGGCCTCGGCACGCTGATCCGGCCCGAGCAGTTCGCCCAGGCCCGCGACGCGGGCGCCCGCTTCGTCGTGAGCCCCGGCCTGACCGACCGTCTGGCGGAGGCCGCCAAGGCCGCCGGCCTGCCCTATCTGCCGGGCATCGCCACCGTGACCGAGGCGCTGATCGCCATGGAACACGGCTTCCGCGAGCTGAAGTTCTTCCCGGCCATGCTGAACGGCGGCGCCCCGGCGCTGCGCGGCATGGCGCCGCTGATGCCGGAGATCCGCTTCTGCCCGACCGGCGGCATCAAGGCGGAGAACGTGAAGGAGATCCTGTCCCTTCCCAACGTCTTCGCGCTCGGCGGCACTTGGCTGACCCCGGCGGACGCGGTGAAGGAGCGCCGCTGGTCCGAGATCGAGCGGCTGGCCCGCGAGGCCGCCGCCCTGACCCAGGGCTGAGCCGGATGCGGCGCCGCGTCGGCGTGATCGGGCTGGGCATGGCGGCGACGCCCCACGCCCAGAGCCTGCTGGATCTGGCCGACCGGGTGGAGGTGGCGGGCTGTTTCAGCCCCTCCGCCGACCGCCGGGCCGCCTTCGCGGCGCGCTTCGGCCTGCCGGCGGTGAACAGCGCGGAGGCGCTGCTGGACGATCCAAGCGTCTCCGCCATCCTGCTGCTGACCCCGCCGGACACCCACGCCGACCTCGTCGCCCGCTGCGCCGCCGCCGGAAAGCATGTCCTGCTGGAAAAGCCGCTGGACGCCACGCCCGCCGGTTGCCGCGCCGTGGTGGAGAGCATGGAGCGCGCCGGGCTGACGCTGGGCGTCATGCTCCAGCACCGCTTCCGCGCCGCCGCCGAACGGCTGGCGGAACTGCTGCGCAACGGCACGCTGGGCCGCCCGCTGTCGGCCTCCGTCGTGGTGCGCTGGTGGCGCGACGACGCCTACTACGCCCAGCCGGGGCGCGGCATGAAGGCGCGGGACGGCGGGGGCGTGCTGCTGACCCAGGCCATCCACACGCTGGACCTCTATGTCAGCCTGCTCGGCCTGCCGCGCGCGGTGGCGGCCTTCGCCGGCACCAGCGGCCTGCGCCCCATCGACACCGAGGACGTGGTGTGCGCCACCCTGCGCCACGACGGCGGGCTGCTCGCCACGGTGGACGCCACCACCGCCGCCTATCCCGGCTATCCGGAGCGCATCGAGATCGCCGGCACCGCCGGTTCCGCCCTGCTGACCGGCGACCGGCTGGAAGTGCAGTTGCGCTCCGGCGGAACGGTGCAGGCGGGGGAGACGGCGGGCACGCTGGGCGGTGGGGCCGACCCCATGGCCTTCTCCAACATCCATCACCGCGCCGTCCTGGCCGACTTCCTCGACGCGCTCGACCGCGGCGGCCAGCCGCGCGTGTCGGGGCGGGAGGCGCTGAAGGTCCACCGCCTGATCGAGGCGATCCTCCAGGCGTCGGAGAGCGGCGCCGTCACGGCGGTTCCGGAGGACTGACCTCACTCCACGCTCACGAACTCGTGTCCCGCGCTTGATTTGCCGAAACGCCGGACCAAGGCTAGATGAGGGACGGGAGGCGCTGTCGCCTCCCGGCGGCTTTCCTGTGGAGAGTGTTCATGCTCATCAAAGTCCGGAGCGCGTCGCAAGCCAGCGAGAACGAGGTGACGCCCCGCGGCCTGTTCCTGTCCCGGCGCTCGATCATGGCCGGCGGTATCGCGGGTGGGGCGGCCCTGGCGCTCGGCGGCACGGGGCTCCTGCCGGGTCCGGCGCTGGCCGCGCCCTTCCAGGTCCCGACGACGGTCAGCCCGAAGGACCCCAAGATGGACGCCCAGACTCCGATGAAGTCGGCGACCAGCTACAACAATTTCTACGAGTTCGGGACGGACAAGACCGATCCGTCCGAAAACGCCGGCTCGCTGCGCACCCGCCCCTGGGAGATCGCGGTGGACGGCGAGGCCGGAAAGCCCGCCACCTTCGGCATCGAGGACCTGCTGTCCTTCCCGCTTGAGGAGCGCGTCTACCGCCTGCGCTGCGTCGAGGGCTGGTCGATGGTCATCCCCTGGGTCGGCTTCCCGCTGGCCGAGCTGCTGAAGCGCGTGGACCCGACCGGCAACGCCAAGTACGTCGCCTTCCAGACGCTGGCCGACCGGTCGCAGATGCCCGGCCTGAAATATCCCGTGCTGCAATGGCCCTATGTCGAGGGGCTGCGCATGGACGAGGCCATGCACCCGCTGACCATCCTGGCGGTCGGCATGTACGGGGAGACGCTGCCCAACCAGAACGGCGCGCCGGTGCGGCTGGTCGTGCCGTGGAAGTACGGCTTCAAGTCGATCAAGTCCATCGTCCGCATCACCCTGACCCAGGACCAGCCGCCGACCTCCTGGAACCGCTCGCAGCCGCGCGAGTACGGCTTCTATTCGAACGTGAACCCCGAGGTCGACCACCCCCGCTGGAGCCAGGCGACGGAGCGCCGCATCGGCGAGTTCTCCCGCCGCAAGACGCTGCCCTTCAACGGTTATGGCGAGGAGGTGGCGTCGCTCTACGCCGGCATGGACCTGCGGAAGAATTACTGAGATGGCCGCAGCCTCGAAAGGACCGGTTGCCTTGGCGCTGTCCTCGCGCTGGGCGAAGCCGGTGGTGTTCGCCCTGGGACTCGCCCCGCTGGGCTGGATGGTCTGGCTGGGCGTGAGCGGCGGGCTGGGGGTGGAGCCGGTGGCCGAGGCGGTGCGGCAGAGCGGGCTGTGGGCGTTGCGGCTGCTGCTGGTGGCGCTCGCCGTCACGCCGCTGCGCATCCTGACCGGCCAGCCGGGGCTGGCGCGCTTTCGCCGGATGATCGGGCTGTTCGCCTTCTTCTACGCGCTGCTGCACGTCTCTGTCTATGTGGGGGTGGACCAGTTCTTCGACTGGGCGGCGGTGTGGAAGGACATTGTGAAGCGGCCCTACATCACCGTGGGCATGGGCGCCTTCGTGATCCTGACGGCGCTGGCCGCGACCTCCACCAACGGCATGGTGCGGCGGCTCGGCGGGCGGCGCTGGAAGGCGCTGCACAAGGCGGTGTTCGTGGCCGGGGCGGCGGGCTGCATCCACTACGTCATGCTGGTCAAGGGCTGGCAGTACCCGCCCTTCGTCTACGCGACGATCTTCCTGGGGCTGGTCGCCCTGCGCTATGCGAGGAGTCCGGCGGTGGCGGGCCTGAAGGGAGGTTCTATCTTGGCTCGGATTTCACCACGAAGACACGAAGGACACTAAGAACGTCACAAAGAGCGTTCATTCGAAGGGGTGCTTTCCCACGAAGCCGGCGCCCCTTTGTGATCCCTTCGTGCCCTTCGTGTCTTCGTGGTGAAAAACCCGACCCGCACCCGACGCCGGGCCAGCCTGCGACAACGCATGCAGTCCACCATGTACGGACAGCCCGCGTTGGGGTAAAGCTCCGCGGGCAGTTGCGTCACGGGAGTCCGCGCATGTTCACGGCCAAAATCCTTCTTCTCGGCTCGGGCGAACTCGGGAAGGAGTTCGTCATCGCCGCCAAGCGCCTCGGCTGCGAGGTCGTCGCCTGCGACAGCTACGCCAACGCCCCGGCGATGCAGGTGGCCGACGCGGCGGAGGTCTTCTCCATGCTCGACGCGGACGCCCTGCGCGCGGCCATCGCGAAGCACAAGCCGGACTTCATCGTGCCGGAGGTCGAGGCCATCCGCACCGAGGTGCTGCACGAGTTCGAGGACGCCGGCCTGACCGTCGTCCCCTCCGCCCGCGCCGCCACCATGACGATGAACCGCGACCGCATCCGCGAGGTCGCCGCGGTGGAGCTGGGCCTGCGCACCTCCAAGTACCGCTACGCCGAAAGCCTGGAGGAGGTGATCGCCGGGGCGGAGCACACCGGCCTGCCCTGCGTCATCAAGCCGGTCATGTCCTCCTCCGGCAAGGGGCAGAGCACCGTCCGGACCGCCGACGAGCTTGAGGCCGCCTGGACCTACGCCGTCGCCAACATGCGCGGCGACCGCCGGAAGGTCATCGTCGAGGAGTTCGTGCCCTTCGAGTACGAAATCACCCTGCTGACCGTCCGCACCCGCGAGGGCATCCTGTTCTGCGAACCCATCGGTCATCGGCAGGAGCGCGGCGACTATCAGGAATCCTGGCAGCCGGTGCCGATGCCCGCCGCCCTGCTGGACGACGCCAAGGCGATGGCGGCGAAGGTCGTGGACAATCTCGGCGGCTACGGCATCTTCGGGGTGGAGTTCTTCGTCACGAAGGACGAGATGGTCTTCTCCGAATTGTCGCCGCGCCCGCACGACACCGGCATGGTGACCCTGCTGTCGCAGAACCTGTCGGAGTTCGACCTGCACGCCCGCGCCATCCTGGGACTGCCGATCCCGGCCATCCGCGTGCATGGTCCGTCCGCCTCCGCCGTCATCCTGGCAGACCGTGAGGCGGAGCGCTTCGCCATCGAAGGCTTGGCCGACGCCATGCGCGTCGGCAGCGCGGAGCATGACGTGGACGTGCGCCTGTTCGGCAAGCCGACGACCCGCAAGAACCGCCGCATGGGCGTGGCGCTCGCCGCCGGCACCGACACCGACGACGCCCGCGAACGGGCACTGAAGGCGGCTTCGGCGGTGTCCATCCGCTACGAGTAGGCGGGCGGCTCCAGCGCGGCCACCGCGTCGGCGTGGCAGGAGGGCGGGTGCCAGGCGATGCCCCGCCCGACGATCCCGTCCTCCCCCGCCGCGTGCAGGGCCGCCAGACAGACCGGCGGGACGGGACCGCCACGCAGCACGGCGCGCGAGTCCAGCCCGACGCGGCGCCGGTAGACGGGATGCTCGGCGCAGAGCAGCCGGTCCGCCGCCGCGATGGCCGTTTCGGCGGCAGCACCCAATTCCGCCCGCAGCAGCGGCGCGGCGTCGAGCGCCAGCGCGCCGAACCCCACGGCGTCGATGACGGCGCTGTCTCCAATGGCGGGCAGGCGCGGGCGGGGCACGCCGATATCGGGTCCCTGCGGGGCGGCCACGGGCGCGCTCGCCCAGACTTTTCCACCCGACAGGCGCAGGCCGAAACGCACCCCGTTGCCGCCCGCCGCCGTCACCAGCGCCGCCCCCGGCACCCCGTCGGCGGCCAGCATCATCGCCTTGCAGGCGGCCATCCACGGGTTGAGGAAGAACTGTCCGGCCTCTTTCAGGAAGGCGCAGACCTCGCCGGTCCCGCCCAGCCGCGACACCAGCGTGTCGGTCAGCAGCGCCGAGGCCACCCCGACGCGCCCGTGCAACTCGTCCCCCTGCTCCATCGCCTCGCGGGCGATGCGCGACAGTTCCACCGGTCCGACCCCGGCCAGCGCCGGCCCGACAGCACCGTGCAGCCGACGCAGCCGCTCCACCACAGCCCCGCTGACGATGCCGAAGCGCAGGGCGGGGCCGCCGCCCTCGTTGAGCGGGCTGTAGGCGCGAACGCCGGAGCCGCCCGCATCCTCCACCACATGCAGCCACATCGACCGCGACACGACAGCGGCCAACGGCGTGACCACGCCCATGTCCTGCGCCGGGCGCAAGGTCACGGCGCCGCTCAGCACCAGCGCGCGGGCCTCTTCCACGCCGCCGGCCATGCCTTCGAACAGCAGCGCCGCCGCGGCGGCGTTGAGGATCGGCGGGCAAATCTCCGCCGGATCGGCGAAGGGCGGCCCGGCGTGCAGCAGCGTGCGGCGGTCCAGCCCGATGCGGTCTCCGGCGGTTCCGGTCTCCGTCCACACCGGCACGGCGGCCAGCATCCGCTCCACGGCCTGCGCGGTGGCGTCGTTCATCGCGTGTGTCCTTGCGTTCAATCCCTCTCCCGCCCCGGGAGAGGGTGCCCGCGCAGCGGGCGGGTGAGGGTCGTGCGAGGATCGAGGTGCTGATCGTTGGCGGCACCCTCACCCTCCCACCGCTTCGCGGCGGGTCCCTCCCTCTCCCGGGGCGGGAGAGGGGAGTTTTGCATCACGGCAAATGCAGCGGGGCGCGCCCGTAGCCGTTGCTGGCGTCCACCAGATGCAGCAGGTGGCGCAGGAAGACCGCCCGGTCCTCCTTCGGCAGGGGCGCGATGGTGCGGTCGTGGGCGCGCTGCGCCTTCTTGTCCATGCGGCGCAGCAGCTTCCGGCCCTCCGCGGTGATGGCGGCCAGCTTCATGCGCTTGTCCACCGGGCTGGCCCGGCGCTGGATCAGCCCGCGTTCGGCCAGCCGCGCCAGTACACCGGCGGTGGTCGTGCGGTCGATGCCGATCTGGGCGCCCAGCGTCACCTGATCCAGGTCGGGGCGTTCCGCCAGGGCGGTCAGCACGCTGTACTGGACGGGGGTGATGTTGAACTCCGCGCACTCCTCCATGAACATGGCGACATGGATCTGGTGCAGGCGGCGGATCAGGAATCCGGGACGCTCCGCCAGGACGCGGTACGCCTCTTCGATCAGGGGGTCGTCTAATGTCATCGCGGGCGGTCCGTCGGAGCGGGTTTGGGAAATCGGCTGTCAGAGAGGATGGCGGCGGGCCGGAGGATCGGCAACCGGGGCGGAAGGACGCGGCCCTCAGCCCATCAGCGACACATGCGCCGCGACGATCCGCCAGCCCTCCGGCATGCGGACCCAGGTGTGGCTCTGCCGCCCGACGCGCTCCGTGGAGGGGCGCGTGAACTCGGTGTTGGCGGTCGCCATGCCGCGGCCATAGGTGGTGATGACGGTGTTCCGCAACACCCGATCCAGCCCCGCCGCCGGGCGGCCCTGGCGGAAGGCGGCGATGGCGTCGTAGCCGTACAGATTCTCCCCCACGCCGTAGCGCAGGGTCGCGGGGTGGTTCCAGAACAGCTCGTCCAGAACCGCCACGTCGTTGCCGGTCAGCGCGCGCTCGTAACGCTCGAAAGCGGCGGTGACCTCGGCCACCACCTCGGGGATGTTGATCTCAGGCGTCATGGGAAGAGGTCCTCGGCAATGGCCAGCAGCGCGGAATCGCTGCCGCGCGGGCCGATCAGCGACAGGCCGAGCGGGCAGCCGTCCAGCCGCGCCGCCGGAATGGAGATTTGCGGCAGACCGGCCAGACCGGCGGGGCACAGGATCGCCAGCGCCTGTCCGCGCTCCGCGTCCACCGCCGCCCCCGACGAGCCGCGCAGCGGTGCGATGCCCGGCGCGCTGGGCAGGACGATCAGCCCGTCCGCCCCCAGAAGACCGTCCATCCGCTGACGGATGCCCTCCCGCGTCTCCGCCGCCGCGCGGGCCAGAGCGGGGTCGAGCGTGGCCGCCGCGGCGAAGCGGTCGCGCACGCCCGGCCCGAAGGCGGGCTTCACCGCTTCGATCCAGGCGCCGTGCGCCGCCCAGGCTTCGGCGGCCTGGAGCGTCTGGAAGACCGGGCGCCACCGCTCCAGCCCTTCGGGGGCCAGCGTCACGGCGTCCGCGCCCCCGAACCGCTCCCGCAGCCGGTCCACAGCCGGGGCAAGTGCGTCGCGCACCGCCTCTCCCGCCACCGCGAAGGCGTCCTCGGCGACCAGCAGGCGGCGGAACGCCGGGGCGGGCGCCGGGGGCAGCAGCACCGCTCCGACGCGGCGGAGCAGCGCCGCGTCCCGCGCGAACCAGCCCACCGTGTCGAAGCTCGGCGCCAGCGGAACGGAGCCGTCCAGCGGAACCGTCCCATGGGTGGGACGGATGCCGTAGAGGCCGCAATAGCTGGCCGGCAGGCGGATCGAGCCGCCGGTGTCCGTCCCGATGGCGAAATCCACCGCCCCGCCCGCGACCGCGGAGGCCGACCCGCTGGAGGACCCGCCGGGGATGCGGCCCGGCGCCTGCGGATTCTCCGGCGTGCCGTAATGGGCGTTCTCGCCGGCCAGGCTCCAGGCCAGTTCGTCGGTCAGCGTCTTGCCGGCGACGCGCGCCCCGGCGTCCAGCAGGCGCTGCACGGCGGGCGCCGTCGCCTGCGGGACATCGTGCGTGCGCAGCCAATCCGGGTTGCCCGCCCCGGTGGGAAGGCCCGCGATATGGAACAGATCCTTCACCGCGAAGCGCAGCCCGGCCAGCGGGCCGTCCGCGGCTCCGGCGACCTCGGTCAGGCCATGGGGTACGAAGGCGTTCAGGGGGTCGTTCGGCATGATGCTATGGTGGGTCTCGTCAGGGTTCCAATCCCTCTCCCGCCCCGGGAGAGGGTGCCCGCGAAGCGGGCGGGTGAGGGTCGTACAAGGATCAAGGCGCTGCTCCTGTCCGCACCCTCACCCTCCCATGCTGCGCATGGGCCCCTCCCTCTCCCGGGGCGGGAGAGGGGTTATCGGGTTCGGCTGTGGTTGTCTTGCAGGGAGCGGTTGCCGAAGAGGCCACGCAGCCAATCCTTCAGCATTACCCACAGCAGGTTGCCGGCGTTCAATTCCTTGGCGGGTGCCGGAGGGGCCTCCGGAGCCGCCTCCGCAACCTCCTCCACCGGTGCCGTCGCGGCGAGCTTGGCTTCCAGGTTCCGGGCGAATTCGGCGGTCAGGCGGTTGGCGATCTCCTGCACGATGGCGCCTCGGCTGAACTGGGCCAGGACGCCGGTCAGGGTGAAATCGACGGTCAGGTCGATGCGCGTGCCCGCCCCCTCCTCCAGCACCGCGAAGGTCACGTCGGCCTTGGCGCGGGAGTTGTTCTTGGGGTCCGTGCCCTGGCCGTGGATGACGCCGGTGTGGGTCGCCTCGTCCATCGTCAGCGCGCCCTCGCCCGCGAAGGCGGCGGCGATGGGGCCGAGCTTCACGCGCATTTGCCCGAAGATGCGGTCGCCCTCGCGCGGTTTGGTCAGCGAGGCGCCGGGCATGCAGGAAATCACCTGCTCCACGTCGCCCAGCAGCGGCCAGACGCGGGCACGCGGGAAGTTGACGGCAAGGGTCTGGGTCATGGTCGGCATGGGCTTACCCCGCGTTCGTGTTGCGCGCGTCGATGACGCGGCGGATGGCGTTGACGATCCCGACATAGCCGGTGCAGCGGCACAGGTTGCCGCTCATCGCCGTGCGGATCGCCGGGTTGTCGGCGTCCGGGCAGCGCAGCACCACGTCGCGCGCCGCCACCAGCATCCCCGGCGTGCAGAAGCCGCACTGGAGGCCGTGCTCGGCGGAAAAGGCCTCGCGCAGCTCCGTGGCGACGGGATCGTCGTCCAGCCCCTCCACCGTGGTGACGGACCGCCCGTCGCAGGCCACCGCGAAGGTGATGCAGGAGCGCGCCGGTTCGCCGTCGATCAGGATGGTGCAGGCGCCGCACACGCCGTGCTCGCAGCCCAGATGGGTGCCGGTCAGCAATTCCCGCTCGCGCAGGAAGTCGCCCAGATGCTGGCGCGGCGGGACGCTGGCCTCGACCCGCTTGCCGTTGACGGTCAGGGAAATGGTTTTGGCGTGGGCGCTCATGACATCACCTGCGCGATGGCGCGCTTCAGCGCGACGGTGTGGGTCCGAAGGGCGATGGGGTCGTCGGCAGCAGGGCTTCCGGCGAGGTGCACGGCCATGGCCGCCTCGGTGCAGCCGCCCTCGATCAGGGCCGGGCCGTCGATCACCACCGGTTTGCCGGAGGTCGCCCCGGCGACGCAGCGCTGCACGCCGCGGGCCGGGTCGATCAGCACCGCCCCGGTGGCGTGGGAGAACTCGCCGGTCTTGCGACAGACCTTATAGTAGCCCCAGCGCGCCCGGTCGGACAGGGCGGGCACATGGATCTCCGCGACGATCTCGCCCGGATGCAAGGCCGTCTCGAAGACGCCCAGGATGAAATCGGTCATCGGCACGCTGCGCCGCCCGCCCGAACCGGCGATCACCACGTCGGCGCCGAGCGCGGTCAGGACGTTCACCCAGTCCGCCGCCGGGTCGGCGTGGGCGAGGCTGCCGCCGATGGTGCCGCGGTTGCGCACCGCGCGGTAGGCGATCACCGCCGCTACGCTGGGAAGCACGCCGCGCGTCACGTCCGGATAGTCGCCGTCCTCCAGCCGCGCGTGGGTGACGCAAGCCCCGATCACCAGCCGGTCGCCCTCCCGGCGGATCGCCTGAAGCTCGGCGATGCGGGTGATGTCCACCAGCAGTTCCGGCTGGGCCAGCCGCAGGTTCAGCATGGGGCCGAGCGACTGCGACCCGGCCACCGGCCGCACCATCACGTCCTCGCGCGACAGAAGCTCCAGCGCCTCGGCCAGCGTCGCCGGCTGCGCGTAGTCGAAATCGACCGCCTTCATGCCGCACCCCGCTCGCCCGCGATGGCGGAGAGAATGACCTCCGGCGTCATCGGCGCGTTCGTCACGATGACTCCCAGCGGCTTCAGCGCGTCGTTGATGGCGTTGCAAATCGCGGCAGGCGGGGCGATGGCGCCGCCCTCGCCGATGCCCTTTACGCCGAACTCGGTGTAGGGGGAGGGCGTCAGCATGTGGATGATCCTTACGTGCGGGACCTCGGTGAATCCGGGGATCAGATAATCCGCGAAGGTGGAGGCGAGCGGCTGGCCCTCCGCGTCGTAGGGCATCCGCTCGTACAGCGCGGTGCCGACGCCCTGGGCGACGCCGCCGTAGATCTGGCCATCGACGACCATCGGGTTGACCATGGTCCCGGCGTCCTCGACCACCACGTAGTCGAGGATTTCGACCTGCCCGATCTCCGGGTCCACGGCCACCGCCACGGCGTGGGTGGCGTAGGAGAAGGTGCCGTGATCGCTGCCCGGCTTGTAGCCGGCGGTGACCTCCAGCCCGCTCCGGTCCACGTCCGCAGGGAGAAGCTGCGGCGCGCGGTACCAGGTGTGGGCGATCTCGCGGATGGACACCGCGGCGGCCCCGGCCTTCACCGAACCGCCTTCCAGAACCACGCCTTCCGGCCCGGCCTGCATCAGGTGCGCGCCGATCTTGCGCAGCCGTTCGGCCAGCGTGCGGCAGGCGGTGGCGACGGCGCCGCCGGCCATGACCATGCTGCGCGACCCCCAGGTGCCCGTCGAATAGGGCGTCAGGCCGGTGTCGCCGTGCACCAGCTTGATCTTCTCCAGCGGGATGCCCAGCACCTCGTGGGCGACCTGGGCGAAGGTGGTCTCCATGCTCTGGCCGTGCGACTGCACGCCGACGCGCAGCTCCAGCCCGCCGTCCGGGGTGATGCGGGCCTGCGCCTGCTCGTGCCCCGGCACCATGGGGATGCCCCAGCCGTGATAGACGGCGGTGCCGTGGGCCGACTGCTCGCAATAGGTGGCGAAGCCGACGCCGATCAGGCGCCCGTCCCGTTCCCCGGCCTTCTGGCGGGCGCGCCAGCCCTCAAGCTCGATGGCGGCGACGGCGCGGCGGACGGATTCGGGATAGTCGCCACTGTCGAAATGCTTCTTCGTCACGTTGTCGAAAGGCATCTTCTCCGGCGGGACGAGGTTTTCCAGCCGCACCTGCCACGGCTCCCGCCCGACGGCGTCGGCCACGGCGTCGATCATCTGCTCCATGGCGAAGCACACGCCGGTCCGCGCCACGCCGCGATAAGGCACGATGGGCGGCTTGTTGGTGCAGACGGAGAAGGTGCGGCAGCGGTAATGCGCGAAGTCGTAGGGGCCGGGCAGGATGCTGCCGACCTGCGCCGCCTCCAGGCAGGCGGAGAAGGGATAGACGGAGTAGGCCCCGGCATCGACCCAGGCGTCGGCCTCGATCCCCAGCAGCCGCCCGCGCGCGTCGGCGTAGGCGGTGATCTCGTAATGGTGTTCGCGGGCGTTGGCGGCGGCGACCAGATGCTCCCGCCGGTCCTCGGTCCAGCGGACGGGGCGGTCGAGGCGCATGGCGATCCAGGCGGCCACGATCTCCTCCGGCTGGAGCAGGCCCTTCCAGCCGAAGCCGCCGCCGACGTCCGGCGCCACCACGCGGATCAAGCCCTGGTCGAGGTCCAGGCATTCCGACAGGCCGGCGCGCACGATGTGCGGCATCTGGGTGGAGGTGGTCAGGACGAGCTGTTCGACGTGGCGGTCCCAGTGGGCGACCACGCCCTTGCCCTCCAGCGGCACCATGCACTGGCGCGCCGTGCGGATGGTGCGCGACACCTTCACCGGGGCGGTGGCGGCGATCTCCGCGATGTTGCCGCCGGTGTTGGTCTCCAGGAACACGTTGTCCGGCCAGTGGTCGTGAACCTTCGGCGCGCCCGGCTTCACCGCCTCCAGCATGTCGGAATTCACCGGAAGCTCGGCGTAATCGACGAAGACGGAGGCCGCGATGTCCTCGGCCTCGGCGCGGGTGGCGGCGACGCAGACGGCCACCGGCTCGCCCACGAAGCGCACCTTGCCGTCGGCCAGCGCCGGCTGCTCCGACACCTTGAAGCCGGGCAGTCCCGACACGGCGCGGATCGGCCTGACGCCGCCCGCCGCCAGATCCGCCCAGGTGAAGACGGCGCCGCGGTGCTCCTCGGGGATCTCGATGCCGGTGATGGTGGCGTGGGCAACCGGGCTGCGCACGAAGGCCAGTTCCTTCATGCCGACCAGGGCGATGTCGCCGACGAAGCGGCCCCGCCCGCGCAGCAGCCGGTCGTCCTCCTTGCGGCGAACCCGCGCGCCGACACCGGAACCGGCGGTGCTAACCTCTGCCATTCCCTGACCCTCTCGTTCTTGTTTCTCAGCCGCCGAGGTAGGCGCGCTGGATGTGGTCGTTGGCGAGCATGGCCTGCCCCGTGCCCTGCTCCATCACCTGCCCGCTTTCCAGCAGGTAGGCGCGGTCGCACATGTCGAGCGCGGCGTAGGCGTTCTGCTCCACCATCAGCACGGTGGTCCCTTCCCGGCGGATGTCCGACACGATCTCGAAGGTGCGCTCCACGAGGTTGGGGGCGAGGCCCAGCGACGGCTCGTCGAACAGCACGATCTTCGGGCGCGACATCAGCGCCCGCGCGATGGCCAGCATCTGCTGCTCGCCGCCCGACATGGTGCCGGCGGGCTGGTTCAGCCGCTCCTTCAGGCGGGGGAAGCGGTGGAACAGCCGCTCCATGTCCTGGGACACCGCCTGATGGTCGCGCCGCAGATAGGCGCCCATCTCCAGGTTTTCGCGCACGGTCAGGTGGGGGAAGACGCGCCGCCCCTCCGGACAGTGCGCCACGCCGAGCGCCAGCACCGTGCGCGGCGCGGCGTTGCCGATCTCCCGCCCTTCGAAGGTGATGCGGCCCGAGGCCAGCGGCAGCAGGCCGCTGATGGCGCGCAGCGTGGTGGTCTTGCCGGCCCCGTTGGCGCCGATCAGGGTGACCAGCTCCCCCTCCTCCACCGTCAGCGAGACGTTGCGGAGCGCCGGGATCTGGCCGTAGCAGACGGTGATCCCCTCAACCTTTAGCATGCTTCACCCCCTGGCCCAGATAGGCCTGGATCACGTCCGGGTTGGCGCGGATGACCTCCGGCCGGCCTTCCGCGATGATGCGCCCGTGGTTCAGCACCACCACGCGGTCGGAGATGGTCATCACCATGCGCATGTCGTGCTCGACCAGCAGGATGGTCACGCCGCGGTCGCGGATGCGCTGGACGACGCCCATGAAGGCCTCCGTCTCCGACGGGTTCAGCCCGGCGGCGGGTTCGTCCAGCAGCAGCAGCTTCGGGTCGGCGGCCAGCGCGATGGCGATGCCGAGCAACCGCTGCTCCCCGTAGGCGAGGTTGCCGGCCAGCTCGTCGGCGCGGTGCGACAGCCCGACGAAGGCCAGGATCTCCGCCACCGCCGCCCGCATCCGCTCCGTCTCCGCCCGCACGGAGGCGAGCCGCAGCAACGCCCCCCAGGTCTCCGCCCGGCCCTGCCGGTGCATCCCGGTCAGCACATTGTCGAAAACGGTGCAGCCGGCGAAGATGCTGGTGCGCTGGAAGGTGCGCACGACGCCCAGACCGGCGATGCGGTTGGAGGACAGGCGCGTCAGGTCGGTGCCGCGGAACAGCACCTTCCCGCCGGTCGGCTTCAGGAAGCCGGTGATGACGTTGAAGGCGGTCGTCTTGCCCGCCCCGTTGGGGCCGATCAGGCTGACGATTTCCCCCTCCGGCACGGCGAAGCTCATGGAGGCGATGGCGATCAGGCCGCTGAAATGCACGGCCACCTCGCGCACTTCCAATATTGGGGCGTCAGCGGTGTCGAGGGCGAGGCTCATGCGGAGGTCTCCTTGCGCAGGCCCAGCGCCGTGGCGGCAACGCGCTTGCGGCGGCTGGCGAACCAGTTCTTCACCGCCGGAACGATGCCCTGCGGCAGGAAGAAGACCACCACGATCATGGCGACGCCGTAGATGATCCACTGCACCTCGGGCCGCGCCACCTCGCGCAGCAGCTCGGGCAGGATGCCGAAGGCGAGGCCACCGACGATGGGTCCGGCCAGCGTGCCCTTGCCGCCCGTCACCACCATGATGACCATGGTCACCGTGTAGATGAACATGAAGACGTCCGGATCGACGATGCGGATGTAGTGGGTGTAGAGGCCGCCCGCGGCCCCGGCCATGCCCGCCGCGATCACCGTGGCGACGACCAGATAGCGCGTCACGTCGATGCCGACCGAGCGCGCCAGCGACTCGTTCTCGCGCAGCGCGACCAGCGCCCGGCCGACCCGCGACTGCACCAGCCGCTGGATCACCAGGAAGCAGACCACCGCGACCGCCAGCACCAGAAGGTAGTTGTATTCCTTCCTGTAAAGCGGGATCACCCCGTCCCACGGCAGCCAGACCGACAGCGGCGGAATGTTGTTCAGCGCCATCGGCCCTTCGGTCAGGTCCACCCAGTTCAGCGCGACCATGCGCATGACCTGGGCGAAGCTGATGGTGACGATGACGAAGTAGGCCCCGCGCACCCGGAAGGCGAGCTTGCCGATCAGGAAGCCGAACAGCGCCGCCACCAGGATGCCGCCGAGGAAGGCCACCCACACCGGCTGCGGCCCCATCACGAAGGGCTCCGCCCCGCCCAAATCAAGGTCGAAGCCCAGCGACAGAAGCGCGCTGGTGTAGGCCCCGATCCCGAAGAAGGCGATGTGGCCGAGGCTGAGCTGCCCGGTGTAGCCGAGCAGCAGGTTCAGGCTCATCGCCCCGATGATGAAGATGCCGGTGGAGGTCAGGATGTAGAGGATGTACTGGTCGCCCAGCCACAGCGGCCCGACCGCCATGACCAGAACGAACAGCCAGGGGAGGAGACGCGTCGTCATCCGATCCGCTCCTTCATGGCGAAGAGTCCCTGGGGCCGCACGATCAGCACGGCGATGATGAGCAGGAAGCCCATGGCGTCGCGGTAGCCCGACGAGAGGTAGCCGGCGCCGAACTCCTCGGCGAGCGCCAGGACGAAGCCGCCGATGGTGGCGCCGGGGATGTTGCCCAGCCCGCCCAGGATGACGATGGCGAAGGCCTTCAGCGCCACCAGATCGCCCATGGTCGGCGTGACCACGAAAATCGGGCCGAGCAGCGCCCCCGCCGTCGCGGCGAGGCCGGAGCCGAGCGCGAAGGTCAGCGTGTACATCAGCCCGCGGTTGACGCCCATCAGCGCCGCCGTGTCCGGGTCCTGGAAGGTGGCGCGCATGGCGACGCCCAGCTTCGTCCGGTTGATGAGCAGGTAGAAGCCGCCCAGAAGAAGCAGCGCCACGCCCAGGACGAACAGCCGGTTCATGCCCACCGACACCGACCCCAGCACCACCGGCTCGGTCGGGAAGGGGCTGGGCACGGACTTCGCGACACCGCCCCAGACAAGCTGTTCGCCGGCCTGCATGGCGATGCCGGCGCCGATCATCACCAGCATGGTGGTGTCGATGTCGGCGCCCTTCAGCGGGCGCAGCAGCGTGAATTCGATCAGCGCGCCCAGCGCCATGCCCAGCAATGCTGCCATCGCCAGGGACATGAAGAAGTTCAGCCCCATCATCCCGGCCAGCATGTAGGCCATGTAGGCGCCGAAGGTGTAAAGCTCGCCATGGGTGAAGTTGACCACGCGCATGATGCCGAAGATCAGCGTCAGGCCGATTCCCAGCAGCGCGTAGGTCCCCCCCAGGACCACGGCGTTCAGAAGGTGCTGTAGGTGCGCTTCCACCGCGTGTCTCCTTACTTCCCCTCTCCCGCCCCGGGAGAGGGTGGCGCCGAAGGCGACGGGTGAGGGTCGTCCGAGGATCGACGCGCTGATCCTTGCCGGTACCCTCACCCTTCCCGCGCCCTCGGCGCGGGCCCCTTCCCTCTCCCGGGTCGGGAGAGGGCGGTGAAGCCGGTTACGGCATCGTCACCTTGCCGTCCTTCACCTGGACGACGTAGACGTTGGCCTCGTTCTGGCCGCTCTCCTTGCCTTCCGGGCCGTCCTTCTTGAAGGCGATGTCGCCGTTCACGCCGTCCAGCTTGACGGTCCACAGCGCGTCGCGGATGGCCTGCGGCTCGGCCTTGCCGGCCTTTCTGATGGCTTCCACGATGGTCATGATGCCGTCATAGCCGCGGTAGCCCTCGGTCAGGCCGGCGAAGTCGTAGCCCTTCTTGTTCCAGCCATCGACGAAGGTCTTGGCGACCTGCGGGTGCACCGCCTTCTCTGGGAACCAGGGGGCGAAGAACAGCGTGAAGTAGCCGCCGTCCGCCGCGGCCCCCGCCTGCTCGATGAGCTGGTCGGGGGAGGAGGAACCGCCGTTGGTGATGATCCGGTGCGGCAGGCGCAACTCCGCCGCCTGCTTCAGGATCAGGGTGATCTGCTCGACGCCGGTGGTGACGAACAGCGTGTCGCCGCCCGACTGCTTGATGCTGGAGAGCTGGGCCGACAGGTCGGTGGCCTCCGGCGCCATCGTTTCGGTGACGCCGATCTTGACGCCCTTGGCCTGGAGCATCTTGCGGAACTCGTCCGCCGAGCCGCGCCCGAAGTCGTTGTTCACCGCCAGGAAATCGGCCTTCTGGATGGCCGGCTGGAAGTGGTCCAGCTTCTCCGCGAAGGACTTGGCCTCCATGGCGGAGGTCGGGGCGATGCGGAAGACCCACGGGTTGCCGGAGGTCGTGATCTTGGTCGAGGAGGAGGTCTCCACCACCATCGGCACGCCGTACTCCACCAGCTTCGGCATCACCGCCAGGGTGAAGGTGGAGCTCCAGGCGCCCATCAGCACCGGGACCTTGTCGCGCACGATCAGCTTCTCGGCGGAGGCGACGGCTTCCTTCGGGTTGCTCTTGTTGTCCTCGATGATGAGCTGGATCTTCTTGCCGAGAACGCCGCCGTTGGCGTTGACGACCTCTTCCGCCACCCGCGCGCCGTTGGCGACGTAGTTGCCCGACGCGGCGACCGCGCCGGTCAGCGGCTGGGTCACGCCGATCTTGATCGTCTCCTGCGCAAAGGCCACGCCCGGCGCCAGCAGCGCGGCGCCGAGCAGCAACGCCGTGGTCTTCATCGTCCGCATGTCGTCTAGCCCCCTCTTCTTGATTTGAACCGTCAGTGGGCGGTGGTCACCAGGCGGCGACCGCGCCGTCGCTGCGGGGATCGGTCGCCCCCTCCAGCGTTCCGTCGGCATGGCGGACGATGGCGCCCGCATGCCCCATGGTGCTCGTGAACGGATCGAGCAGTTCGACCTCGTGCCCGGCGTCGCGCAGGGCGGCGACCAGGGCGGGGTCGAAGCGGCTTTCCAGCTTCAGCGTCACGCTGTCCTCGCCCCAGGTGCGGCCGAGCAGCCAGCGCGGCGCCGTGACGGCGGCCTGCAGGCCCTGCCCGAACATCGCGTAGCGGGAGAAGACGGCGGCCTGCGTCTGCGGCTGCCCCTCCCCGCCCATGGTGCCGTAGACCATGCTGCGCCCGTCGTCGAAGCGGGCCATCGCGGGGTTCAGCGTGTGGAAGGGCTTGCGCCCCGGAGACAGCGCGTTCCAGCCATCCTCCGCCAGTCGGAAGGAGGCGCCGCGGTTCTGCCAGGTGATGCCGGTGTCCGGCAGGACGAGGCCGGAGCCGAATTCGAAATAGACGCTCTGGATCATGCTGACGGCGCGGCCCTGCCCGTCGATCACGCCCAGCCACACCGTGTCGCCCGGCTTCGCCACATGCGGCCAGGGCAGCGCGCGGGCGCGGTCGATGTCGTTGGCCAGCCCGTTCAGCACCGCGTCGTCGAGGAAGGTCTGCGCCTCCCGCCCCATGTAGGCGGGGTCGCCGACTTCGCGGTCGCGCACCAGGAAGGCCTGCTTGGTCGCCTCGATCAGCCCGTGGATGTGGTCGAAGCCTTCGCCCTCCGTCACGCCCAGCCGGTCGAACAAAGCGAGGATCATCAGCGAGGCCAGACCCTGCGTCGGCGGCGGGTGGTTGAACAGCCGCGCCCCGCGCACGCCCACCGACAGGGCCGGGCGGCGGTGCGCCGCGTGGGCCGCGAGATCCGCCGCGTCCACCGGCGATCCGGCGCGTTGCAGATCCGCCGCGATGGAGGCGGCCAGCGGCCCGCGGTAGAAGCTGTCCAGCCCCTCCGCCGCCAGCCGGCGCAGCGTGGCGCCCAACGCCGGCTGCTTCAGCGTGGAGCCTTCGCGCGGCACGTCGCCGCCCGGCAGGAAGGTGTCCTTGAAGCCGGGAACGTCCTTCAACTCGTGCAGCTTCTGGCGGGTCAGCCCTTCCTGGCTGGCGGTGACGGGGATGCCCTGCTCCGCATGGGCGATGGCTTCATCCAGGATGCGGGCGAGCGGCAGCGGGTCGGCCCAGCCGGCGCTGAGGGCCAGCGCCTCGCGCCAGCCGTCGATGGTGCCGGCGACCGTGTTCGCCGCCAGCGGCCCGCGCCAGGGCACCGCCGCATGGCCGTGGCGCCGGTAGAGGTCGAGCGAGACGGCCTTGCCCGCGCCGCCGCAGGCGTCGATGGCGACGGGATCGCGCCCCGGCTCGGCGATCAGCCAGAAGCCGTCGCCGCCGATGCCCGTCATGTGCGGGTAGACGACGGCCAACGCCGCGGCGACCGCGACCGCCGCCTCGACGGCGGTGCCGCCGTCGCGCAGGATCTGGAGACCGGCTTGGCTGGCGAGATGATGCGGGGACGTGACCATTCCCCGACGGCTGCGCGGCGTGTTCAGCATGAGAACCTCACGGAAAAAGGCTGCGGGATGGGAAGAAACCCTGGCATGATTACGGATATCCGACGTTTTCCGTTGGTTTCCATCCCCTCTGCGAACAGCGTGCCAACCGGCACAACACTGCGCAATCCGGTTCGAGAAAAGGATGGGCGGGACGGTGCCCGGAGCCCTGGAAACGCCCGATTGTTGGGCAAGCGGGTGCGGCGAATCGTGGGCCGACACCGGTGAGTTTGAGGGCATCTCACTGAAACAAAACGATTAACCCAGCAGTGGAACAGCTTTCGCCGTCCGCTTCATTCCTGCGCAATCGCTGCCTGCCGGACAGGCATCAATCAGCATGCTGACGATTGGCGGGACCCCACCGACCGCTTGGCGGCAGCCCGCCGCAGGGTGCCTTGCAAGGGTGGAGAACCGTTGAATTACCTGAATCCCCGCCTCGATTTCTGCGTTCGTGCACAAATTGACGGCAGGGCACCTCACCCACTCGCCCGCCCCAAATCATCAGTATACTGCGGAAAATCGGCCGATCCGCCACGCCCACCGCATGCTTTGGTATGCCGTATTGTGCGTATTTTGACCACCGGATGCCCAACGGACGGTCAATTGTCAGTGTGCTGAAGTTTTGTGCGCGCCAGCGCCTCCCGCCCGCCCTGGCATGCCCCTTGCTGAAGATCCGGCCAGATAAAAATCAGCGCAAGAAGGTGGGTTATGTCAGACACGCACACGTTCGACCTCGTGCTCCGTGGCGGACGGATTCTCGATCCGGCCAACGGGCTGGATCTGGTCGGCGATCTGGCGGTCGCGAAGGGCCGCATCGCGGCGGTGGCGGAACGGCTGCCCGACGATGCCGCCGACACCATCCTCGACGTGACCGGAAAGCTCGTGACGCCGGGCCTGATCGACACCCACGCGCACGTCTTCGAGAAGGTGACCGGGCGGTTCGGGCTGAACCCGGACATGGTGGGCGTGCGCTCCGGCGTGTCGACGCTGGTCGACCAGGGCGGACCGAGCCTGATGACCCTGCCGGCCTTCCGCCGCTTCATCGCCGAACCGGCGCGCTCGCGCACGCTGTGCTTCCTGTCGGCCTATCTGGTCGGCGGGTTGGAGGGCCATTACTACCCGCAACTCTACCGCCCGGATTGCGTCGATGTGGACGCCACCATCCGCGTCGGGCGCGAGAACCGCGACATCGTGAAGGGCATCAAGGCCCATGCGGAGGTCGGCGGCGCCTCGCGCTGGGGGCTGGACGTCATCAAGCAGGCCAAGCGCATCGCCGACGGCATCGGCGTGCCGCTCTACGTCCATCTCGGCCAGCTCTGGCCGGAGGTGGAGGGGGGCGAGGCCGTCGATCCCGACATGCTGGTGGAGGAGCTGGTCCCGCTTCTGGATTCGCGCGACATCCTGGCCCACCCCTTCACCCGCCACCCCGGCGGCTTCATCTCCACCCGCACGGGCGAGGTGCATCCGGTGATCTACAAAGCGCTGGAGCGCGGGCTGACCGTGGATGTCGGCCACGGCTCGCATTTCAGCTTCGAGATGGCGCGGCGGACGCTGGCGGCGGGCATCCTGCCCTACACGCTGGGCGCCGACCTGCACGGCTACAACGTGAAGGCCCCGACGGCGGGCGCCGGCGGCGACCGGGAGGCCAACCCCTTCTACGGCGTCGCCCCCTTCAGCCTGACCCACGCGATGACCGAGCTTCTGACGCTCGGCATGGCGCTGGGCGATGTTCTGAAGACGGTGACCAGCAATCCCGCCGCCATGCTGGGCATGGCCGACGAGATCGGCGCGCTGAGCCCGGGCATGGCCGCCGACGTGGCGGTTCTGGAGGTCAAACCGGGCCGCTGGCAGCTCAGCGACAACAGCGGGGAGCGGGTGACCGCGCCGGAGATGATCGTCCCGGCCTTCTCGCTGCGCGACGGCGTGGCGATGGAGGTGGACAGCCCGCTGCTGCCCAAGCCGATTCCGGTCGCGGCGTAACGCAGCGGCCTTGCCCCCTCCCCGACCCTCCCCTTCTTCGAGGGAGAGGGTGCCTTCTGCGAAGCGGCGGCAGTCCCCTCCACCTCGAAGAGGGGGAGGGTTAGGGAGGGGGCACCGTCAGCACCCGAACACCCCACCATCCCACAAGGACTCCGCCCATGTCCGAAGCCGCGCTCGCCTTCTGGATGTTCGAGGTTCCGGCCCGCTGCCGCGACGCCGAGGGGCGGCGGCTGGGCAAGGCCCGCGCTCTGCTGCTGTCCCACCCGCAGCGCCGGCAGCGTATGATGCTGGAACTGGCGCACGACACCCCGCTCGCCATGGGAAGCCGCGTCGTCACCCGGCGCGCGGCCTTCGTGGTGGAGCGCTGCGAGGGCGAATCCGGCTTCGGCTTCCGGCGCTACGCCGTGCGCTGCGTCGGAACGCGCCCCGCACCGTAACGGAATCCGGGCACGGCTGATCCACATCAAGGCGGGGGGGCTTCCGGCAGGGAATATTAATCGAACGATTAATAACCCGCTTCGGAGAGTCCCATGACCATCCCCGCCCCCGCGCCGCATGAGGGCCTGTGCGCGAAACTCATGCGCGGCTGGCGCAGCGCCCGTTCCCTGGACGCGCTCCGGACGCTGGCGCCGCATGACCGCAGCCGCGTGCTGGCCGACGCCGGGCTGACCGACCTGAACGCGCCCGCCGTGCTGCGCGCCGGCCATGTCGGTGCGCTGCTGCCCGCCGCGATGGCGCTGCACGGGGTCGATGGCGCCGTGGTGGAGCAGGACCGCCCCGATCTGATGAACGACCTGCAACGGGTCTGCGCGCTCTGCCGCAGCGCCCGCGCTTGCCGCCATCTGCTGGCCGAGGGCTGCGCGCAGCCGGAGCATGCCCGGCTCTGCCCCAACGCCGACACGCTCGACGCGCTCCGCTGAGGAGCGCGCCGGACACTTCCGCAAAAAATCCCCGACCGTCTTCGTCGGAAAAGCGATTGACAGCGCCGCGACACGACCGTTAGCATCCCTGAATAATTAATTGGCCGTATAATAAAACACGGAAACGGTTGCCGCATCGGACGGCACACCGTTCCCGCAACGGGCCGACGCGCCCACGCCGAACAAGGGCGGGGCGCAGACAGGGAATCGTCATTCGCCGTCATCGCGACATCACCGTCGAAGCGGAGGGAGAGATGAGAAACGTGGTTCTGGGCGGCCTGCTGTTGACCGGCATCGCCGCGTCGGTTCCGGCGCAGGCGCAGGACACGGTCAGGATCGGGCTGGTTCAGCCGCTGACCGGATCGGTCGCCTACAACGGCAAGTCCGTGGTGGAAGGCGCCCGGCTCGCCGTCGAGGAGATGAACGCCGCGGGGGGCGTCCTCGGCAAGAAGATCGAACTGATCGTCGAGGACGGCCAGTGCACCCCGGCCAACTCGGTCAACGCCGTCGAAAAGCTGGTGCAGAAGGACAAGGTCGTCACGCTGGTCGGCGCCTTCTGCAGCTCCGCCACCGCGGCGATCATGCCGGTGGCCCAGAAATACAAGCTGCCGCTGATCACCGGCGTGTCGTCGAAGGCCAGCCTGACGGAGCAGGGCAACCCCTACTTCTTCCGCGCCGCCGAGACGGACGCGCTGATGGCGGAGGCCTTCGCCAAGATCCTCGCCAACGACCTGAAGCTGACCAAGGTCGCCTACATCGGCGTCAACGACGACTGGGGCCGCGGCGGGGTCGAGGAATTCTCCCGCGATCTGACGGCGCTGGGCGTCAAGACGGTGCTGACCGAGTATTTCGACCACGGCGCCACCGATTTCTTCACCCTTCTGACCAAGCTGCGCGCCGCCAAGCCGGACGGCGTGTTCGTCGCCGCCGAGACGCAGGACGGCTCCATCCTGGTCAAGCAGATCCGCGAAATGGGGCTGGACACCAAGGTGTTCGGCGTCGGCTCCTGGGCCACGGCGGACTTCATCAATCTGGCGGGCCCGGCAGCCGAGGGCATCCACGCCGCCGTCCCCTACGCCTCCAGCATGGACACCCCGCGCAACCAGGGCTTCGTCCAGAAATACGAGGCGAAGTACGGCATCAAGCCGGGCAAGTACGGCGCCGCCGGCTACAACGCCCTGAACATCGCCGGGCAGGCCATCGCGCGGGCCGGCGGGACCGACGCGGAGGCCATCCGGGCGTCGCTCGCCAAGACCAATTACGAGGCGCCGAACGGCGTCTACAAGTTCACCGACAAGGGCCAGGCCTACGGCTTCGACGCCGTGCTGGTGCGGATCGAGAAGGGCGAACCGAAGGTGATCGCCTCCACCCCGGTGGACGCGCCGCACTGACCGGCGGGCGCGCCGCGGGGATGCCGTGACGGCACCGTTCCCGCGGCGCACACCGATCCAACGCACGGTTCGTGCGGGCCTGCTTTTGCGAGAACGTCATGGATCTCTTTCCGCAGTTCCTGGCCAACGGGCTGGTGATGGGCGTGTTCTACGCGCTCTCCGCCCTTGGGCTGACGCTGATCTTCGGCCTGATGCGCGTGGTCAACTTCGCCCATGGCGAATTCTACATGCTGGGCGGGGTCAGCGGCTGGTTCGTCACCAATCACCTGGGCCTCGATTTCTTCAGCGGCCTGATCGTGGTCGCCGCCTCGATGGCCGCCGTCGGCTGGCTGGTCGACCGCTTCCTGATCGAGCGAGTGCGCGGCCAGGGTGAGGAGCCGGGCATCCTGCTGACCATTGGCCTGTCGATCTTCCTGGTCAACGGCACGCTCCTGCTGGTCGGCCCGGCGCCCATGAAGGTGGCCGGCGCGATGGCCGAAGGGCCGCTGTTCTTCGGCCCGATCGCGGTGACCAAGCTGCGTCTGCTCGCCGTGGCGGTCGGCATCGCGCTGATCGTCGGCGCCCATCTGCTGATCCGCCGGACCCGGCTGGGGGCGGCGATGCGCGCCACCTTCCAGGACCCGATGGCGGCCAGCCTCGCCGGCATCCGCACCGGCCACGTCTACGCCGCCACCTTCGCGCTGGGCTGCACGCTGGCCGCCCTGTCGGGGATGCTGCTGGCCTCCATCTACTCCGCCCAGGCGTCGGTCGGCGGGCTGATCAGCCTGAAGAGCTTCGTCGTGGTGATCCTCGGCGGCATGGGCAGCTTCGCGGGCGCCATCGCCGGGGGCCTTCTGCTGGGCGTCGCGGAGGCGATGTGGGGCGGCTACGTTTCCATGGGCATGGTGGACGTCATCGGCTTCGTCCTGGTCATCCTGATCCTGCTGTTCCGGCCCCAGGGGCTGTTCTCGATCCGCACGGAAAGGGCCTGACATGACCCTGGAACGCAACATCCTCCTGGCCTTTCTGGCGGGGGCGGCGCTTCTGCCCTTCGCGGTGTCGGACCAGTACATCCTGCACCTCGCCATCATGGCGCTGTTCTACGCGGTGCTGGCGAGCAGCCTCAATCTGGTGGTCGGCTATGTCGGCGAATTCTCGCTGGGCCACACCGCCTTCCTCGGCACCGGGGCCTACACGGCGGCGCTGCTGTCCACCCAGGCGGGGATGCCGATGTGGGTGACGATCCCGCTGGCCGGGCTGGTCTCCGCCGTCTTCGGCTTCGCCATCGGGGCGATCACGCTGCGCCTGCAAGGCCCCTATTTCGTGATCGTCACCCTGTCCTTCGCCGAGGTGTTGCGCATTGTCGCCAACAACTGGATCGCGGTGACCAACGGCCCGATGGGTCTGGCGGGCGTCGGCCAGAACCTGTTCGGGGACGTGGCCGTCACAGACAAGGCCGGCTTCTTCCTGATCGTGCTCGGCATCGCCGCGGTGGCGCTCTACCTCTCCTACCGCTTCGTCTATTCGAACGCCGGGCGGGCGGCGGTGGCGGTGCGCGAGAACCGCTACGTGGCGCAGTCCATCGGCGTCGATCCCTTCGGAACGGCGATGCAGGCCTTCGTCCTGGGCGCCTTCCTGGCCGGTTTGGCCGGGGGCTTCTACGCCCACTACATCTCCTTCGTCGGGCCGGAGGTGTTCCGCTTCGCCTTCATGGCGACGATGATCATCATGGTGCTTCTGGGCGGCAAGGGCACGCTGATCGGCCCGCTGGCCGGCGCGGTGATCGTGACGGTGCTGGAGGAGTATCTGCGCGAGGTGCAGGAACTCCGCCTCACCCTGTTCGGGCTGATCGTCATGGCCATCGTCCTGTTCCTGCCCAACGGCCTGATGGGCTTTATCGCCCTGCGCCGCGAGCAGCAGGCCGCCAAGCCGACCCTCAACGCCGCGAAGGAGCGCACCGTATGACGGCGACCACCGAGCCGACCACCGAGCCGACCGTCAACCGGCAGCCGCTTCTGCGCGCCGACGATCTGACCATGACCTTCGGCGGCATCACGGCGGTGAAGGACTTCAGCTTCCACATCGAGCCTGGCGAGATCGTCGGCCTGATCGGCCCCAACGGCGCCGGCAAGACGACCTGCTTCAACATGCTGACCGGCTTCTACGCGCCCAGCAACGGGCGGGTCCGCTTCAAGGGGCAGGACATCACCAACCGCAAGCCCCACGCCATCGCCCGGCTCGGCCTCGTGCGCAGCTTCCAGAAGACCAACGTCATGAAGCGGCTGACGGTCTTCGAAAATGTGCTGACCGGCCATTACATGGCGAGCCGCCAATCCCTTCTCGCCACCTTCTTCCCCGGCGAGGCGGTCCGCCGCGCCGAGCGGGAAGCGCGGGAGAGCGCCGCGGCCATCGTCGAGATGATGGGCTTGGCCCAGCGCATGAACGCCTCGGCGCATCTTCTGTCCTGCGGCGAGCTGCGCCTTCTGGAGGTCGCGGTGGCGCTGGCCGCCAAGCCCAGCCTGCTGATGCTCGACGAGCCCGCCGCCGGGCTGAACAGCCACGAGGCCGGGACCTTCGGCGCGGTGCTGAAGACGCTGATCGGGCGCAGCATCGACGCGCTGTTGATCGTGGAGCACAACATGGATCTGGTCATGGCGGTGTCCGACCGGATCGTCGTCCTCAACTTCGGCCGCAAGCTGGCCGAGGGCCGGCCCGCCGAGATCATTGAGAACCGGCAGGTCGCCGAAGCCTATCTCGGAAAGGCCGCCGCATGACGCTGCTCTCCGAATCCCCCTCCCTCTCCACCATGGCCCAGCCCGGCGCCGCGCCGGTCCTCGCCGTGGACGGGCTGCACGTCGCCTACGGCTCCACCGCGGCGCTGCACGGCGTGTCGCTGGACGTGCGGGCCGGCGAGACGGTCGCCCTGATCGGGGCCAACGGTGCGGGCAAGAGCACCATCCTGCGGGCCATCTCCGGTCTGCTGAAGGCGCGCTCCGGCACCATCCTGTGGAACGGCAAGTCCATCGCGAACCTGCCCGCCGACCGCATCGTCGCCGCCGGCATCGCCCATTGCCCGGAGGAACGGCACGTCTGGCCGAACATGACGGTGCAGGAGAACATCGCGCTCGGCGCCTATCTCTGCCGCTCGCGCGAGGAGGTGCAGCGGCGCGTCGGCATGGCCTTCCACCGCTTCCCCCGCCTGCGCGAGCGGTCGCGCCAGATGGCCGGGACGCTCAGCGGTGGCGAACAGCAGATGCTCGCCATTGCCCGCGCGCTGATGTCGGAGCCGCGGCTGCTGATGCTGGACGAGCCCAGCCTCGGCCTCAGCCCGAAGATGGCCGACGAGGTGTTCGACGTGGTGCGCTCCGTCAACGCCCACGGCGTGACCGTTCTGCTGGTGGAGCAGAACATCCACAACGCGCTGGGCGTCGCCAGCCGCGCCTATGTGGTCAAGACGGGCCGCATCACCGCCAGCCGCCCCTCGGCGGAACTGCGCGGCGATCCCGACCTGCTGCGCGCCTATCTGGGCGGCTGAAGCAGCCATCGGGCAACCGTCGCGGCATCAATAATTAAACGAACGACCGAACAATTCCGGTCGCCGTCCTTCAGGAGGCAAGAGTGCGAACCAACATGCGAATTGGCATCGTCGGCGGCGGCATCGGCGGCGTCGCGCTGGCCGGCAGCCTGCTCCAGCGCGGCTTCGAGGTCCGCCTGTTCGAGCGGGCGCCGGGCTTCGGCGAGATCGGCGCCGGCATCCAGATGACGCCGAACGCGGTGAAGGTCATCAAATCGCTGGGTCTGCTCGACAAGATGCTGGCCGCCGGCTTCCTGCCGCAGTCGCTGGTCGGGCGCAATTGGCGCAGCGGGCGGGAGAGCTTCCGCACGCCGCTGATCGAGACCTGCCCGGTGCTCTACGACGCGCCCTTCATCCACATCCACCGGGCCGACCTGCACGCCATCCTCGCCTCGCTGGTTCCGGAGAGCATCGCCCGGTTCGGGGTGAGCTGCACAGGCGTCCGCCAGGACAAGAGCACGGCGGTCGCCAGCTTCAGCGACGGCAGCGAGTTCGAGGCCGACCTGATCGTCGGCGCGGACGGCGTGCGCTCCGTCGTGCGCTCCGCCCTGTTCGGGCCGGAGGCGCCGCGCTTCACCGGCCACATGTGCTACCGCGCCGTGGTGCCGACCGGCGGCGTGGTGGATTACGTCAGCCCCGACGCCTCCTTCTGGTTCGGGCCGCACAGCCACGTCGTGACCTACTACGTGCGCGGCGGCACGGCGGTGAACATCGTGGCCGTCGCCGAAACCAAGGAGTGGGTGGAGGAGTCCTGGAACGCCCCCAGCAGCAAGGAGGAGATGCTGGGCGCCTTCCGCGGCTGGCACCGCAACGTGGAGACGCTCTTCAGCAAGGTGGATCAGGTCTACAAATGGGGCCTGTTCGACCGCGACCCGATGACGGGCTGGTCGAAGGGCCGCATCACGCTGATGGGCGACGCAGCACACCCCATGCTGCCCTTCCTCTCGCAGGGGGCGGCGATGGCGATCGAGGACGCCTATGTGCTGGCCGAATCCCTGAAGGGACACGGGAGCGACGTGGCCTCGGCGCTGCGCGACTACGAGGCGGAGCGGCTTCCGCGCACCAGCCGCGTCCAGCTTGAGGCGCGGGAGCGCGGGCGGACCTACCACCTGCCCTCCCCGCTGGCCCAGGCGAAGCGCGACTTCATGTACTGGCTGCGCGGCCTCTTCAACCCGCAGGCCACCGGCATCCAGGCCAACTGGGTCTACCAGTACGACGCCCGCGCCTTCCGGCCCTCCGTCGGTTCGAAGTCCGAACTGGCCGCTTAAAGTCCTGTGATGTGAAGTGGGGTTCACCACGAAGACACGAAGGACACAAAGATGATCACAAAGACGTCTGCTCTGCTTGGGCAGGCATCTGTCTCAAAATCCTCTTTGTGAAATTCTTTGTGTCTTCGTGCCTTCGTGTTGACCCGCCTCCCCCCGCGACACTTCCCCGGCCCGCCATCCGAAAGAACGACCATGAACAGCAAGACCTATCGCATCGGCCAGATCGTCCCCAGCTCCAACACGACCATGGAGACGGAAATCCCGGCGATGCTGACCGCCCACGCGCTGGCGCACGGCACCCGCTTCACCTTCCATTCCAGCCGCATGCGCATGAAGACGGTGAAGAAGGAGGAACTCGCCGCCATGGACGCCGAGTCCGACCGCTGCGCGCTGGAGCTGTCGGACGCCCGCGTCGATGTGCTGGGCTACGCCTGCCTCGTCGCCATCATGAGCATGGGCAAGGGCTACCACCGCGTCTCGCAGGAGCGGCTGCACGGGCGCACCGTGGAAAACGGCGGGGCCGCCCCGGTCATCACCAGCGCGGGCGCGCTCGTCGATGGGCTGCATGTGCTGGGCGCGAAGCGGATCGCCCTGGTCGCCCCCTACATGAAGCCGCTGGCCCAGCTCGTCGTCGATTACATCGAGCATGAGGGCGTGCAGGTCGTCGATTGGCGGGCGCTGGAGATCCCCGACAATCTGGAGGTCGGGCGCCACGACCCGTCCCGCCTGCCGGGGATCGTCGCGGGCCTGGACACCGCCGGGGTGGACGCCGTGGTGCTGTCGGCCTGCGTCCAGATGCCGTCGCTGCCCGCCATCGCGCAGGTCGAGGCGATGACCGGCAAGCCGGTGCTGAGCGCCGCCGTCGCCACCACCTACGCCAAGCTGAAGGCGCTGAACCTGCCGACGCGCGTTCCGGGGGCCGGCGCCCTGCTCTCCGGCGCCTACTGAGCGGGGGATGCGATGACCAGCAGCACCTACCGCTACGGCGCGAACATCCGCGCCAACGGCATCCGCCAGCATTACCTGCGCTACGGCGGCCAAGGGCGTCCCGTGGTGATCGTGCCCGGCATCACCAGCCCCGCCGTCACCTGGGGCTTCGTGGCGGAGCGCTTCGGGCGCAACTTCGACACCTACGTGCTCGACGTGCGCGGGCGCGGCCTGTCGGAGGCGTCGGACGCGCTCGACTACGGGCTGGACGCCATGGCCGCCGACGTGACGGCTTTCGCCGAGGCGCTGGGCCTGCGCGACTACGCGCTGGTCGGCCACTCCATGGGCGCACGCATCGGCCTGCGCGCGGTCAGCCGCCATGGCGCCGCCCCGGCGCGGCTGGTCATGGTCGATCCGCCGGTCTCCGGGCCGGGCCGCCGTCCCTACCCGGCGCAGCTTCCCTGGTACGTGGACTCCATCCGCCTCATGCGGGAGGGCGCGGACCTGGAGGCGATGCGGCCCTTCTGCCCGACCTGGACGGAGGAGCAGCTCCGCCTGCGCGCCGAATGGCTGCACACCTGCGACGAGCGGGCCATCGTCACCGCCTTCAACGACTTCCAGACCGACGACATCCACGCCGACTTCCCGCGCATCCCCTGCCCCGCCCTGCTGATCGCCGCCGGGCGCGGCGACGTGATCCGGCCCGAGGAGGAGGCGGAGATCCGCAGCCTCCAGCCCGAGCTGGCCGTCACCCGCGTCGAGGGAGCCGGGCACATGATCCCCTGGGACGACGAAGAGGGCTTCTACCGCGCCTTCGGCACGTTCCTCGGCACCGCCGTCTGACCGCCCATCCGGAAAGGGACACGCATCATGCCCGTCAGTGACGCCGATATGGTCCGCGCCTGGACCCATGTTCTGACCCTGTCGAAGCTGAAGCCGCAGGAGGTGGTCACCGTCCTGACCAGCGACGGCACCCACCCGCAAACCCTGCGCACCGCCCTGATCGCCGCCTCCAACCTGGGCGCGCGCGTCAACCGGCTGGACCTGCCGCCGGTGAACGCGGAGCACGCCCACAGCCGCGACAGCCTCGCCTATCTCGGCACCACCCCGCTGACCGGCAACCGCGCCGCCATGGCCGCGCTGAAGGAAAGCGATCTGGTGCTGGACCTGATGACCCTCCTCTTCTCGCCGGAGCAGATGGAGATCCTGGAGAGCGGCACGAAAATTTTGCTGGCCGTCGAACCGCCGGAGGTTCTCGTCCGCCTGCTGCCCAGCCTGGAAGACAAGGTGACCGTCGGCGAGGCCACGGCGCTGCTGAAGGCGGCGAAGGAGATGCACGTCACCTCGCGGGCCGGCACCGACCTGCGCCTGCCCATCGGGGAGTTCCCCACGGTGCAGGAGTACGGCTTCGTCGACGAGCCGGGGCGTTGGGACCATTGGCCGAGCGGCTTCGGCTTCACCTTCCCCAACGAGGGGCAGGCGAGCGGGCGGATCGTGCTCGACAAGGGCGATATCCTCTTGCCGATGAAGTCCTACCTGACCTCCCAGATCGAAATGACAGTGGAGAGGGGCTACGTCACCGCCATCACCGGCGGTTTGGACGCCGACCTGCTGAACGACTACATGGACGCCTTCGCCGACCCGGAGGCCTACGCCATCTCCCACATCGGCTGGGGCACGCAGAAACGGGCGCGCTGGTCCACGCTCGGCCTCTACGACCGGGAGCAGACGCTGGGCATGGACGCGCGGGCCTTCGCCGGGAACTTCCTCTTCTCGCTCGGCCCCAACAACGAGGCGGGCGGGTCGCGCACCACCGCCTGCCACATCGACATCCCCATGCGGAACTGCACCGTCCGGCTGGACGGGCGCGACGTCGTCCGCGAGGGCAAGCTGCTGGCCGGAAAGGAACTGGCATGAGTGTTTCGGAACAGGCCGTCTACGAGCGGCAGGGCTTCGGCCAAGCGCTGGGCATCCAGGGCCGGATCGGGCTGCTGATCGTCGACTTCGTCAACGGCTTCGCCGACCCGGCGGTCTTCGGCGGCGGCAACATCGCGCCGGCCATCGCCCGCACGGCTGAGGTGTTGGAAAAGGCCCGCGCCATGGGCTGGACGGTCGCCCACAGCCGCATCGTCTATGCCGAGGACGGGTCGGACAGGAACGTCTTCTCCATCAAGGTGCCCGGCATGCAGACTCTGACGGAACACGCCCCCATCAGCGCCATCGTGCCGGAGCTGACTCCGGCGCCGGGGGAGCTGGTGGTGCGCAAGACGGTACCGTCGGCCTTTTTCGGGACCGGGCTGGCGCCGTGGTTGACACAGCGCGGCGTCGAGACTCTCTTGATCGCCGGAGCGACGACGAGCGGCTGCGTGCGGGCCAGCGTGGTGGACGCCATGTGCCACGGCTTCCGCCCGGTCGTCATGGCCGATTGCGTGGGCGACCGCGCCCTGGCGCCGCACGAGGCCAACCTGTTCGACATCGGCCAGAAATACGGCGACGTGATTCCGGCGGAGCGCATTCTCGCCTTGTGAGATGCCGTCAGGGTTGAAAAGAGGATCGGGCGTTGCACCATGTTAGACTTTCCATCCGAAGTGTGCCGCCGGGAGTGAGATGAGCCGACCGATGAGCAAAGTCCAGGACTCCGCGCCGGAGAGCAGCCCGGCGCGGGTCCGCCCCCCGCGCGGCCGCCGGGCCGGGCCGGGCCGTCCGGAGGGCACCAGCAACGTGCGCGACCAGATTCTGGACGCGGCGGAGCTGGAGTTCGCCAACCTCGGCTACGCCGGCACCAGCCTGCGCAACGTCGCCGACCGGGCCGAGGTGACCCAGGCCCTCATCAGCTATTATTTCGGGTCCAAGCACGGTCTGTTCGAGGAGGTCTTCCTGCGCCGCGGGCGGAAGATCGCCGACGAGCGCATGGAGCGGCTGGAGGCGCTGCGCCGCACGGCCACGCCCCCGGCGGTGCGCGACATCGTCTACGCCTTCCTGATGCCGGCGCTCGCCATGCGCGAGACGGAGGGGGGCCGCACCTTCATGCGGCTCCAGGCCCGGCTGCACACCGAGCCGCCGGAAATCTCCTACAAGCTGCGCAACGAGGCCTACGACGCCTCCACCCGCATCTTCGCCGCCGCGCTGAAGGAGGCGTTGCCGCATCTGTCGGAGCGGGACGTCTATTGGCGGATGACTCTGATGATCGGCGCCTATCTCTACGCCTTCTCCGACACCCACCGGCTGGAGGAACTGGCGCCGGGCATCTGCAACCCCGGCGATCCGGACGAGATCATCACGGAGATCAGCAGCTTCGTCAGCGCCGGGATGCTGGCGCCGGTGCCGGAACCCGCGCGGGCGCCGGGGAGAGGGAAGCGGGGGTAGTTTTTTGGAAAGTGGCTGCGGTGCGCCCCCACCCAAACCCTCCCCCGCTCCGCAGGGGAGGGCTTTTTCTCCTCCCCCTGCGAAGCGGGGGGAGGTCGGGAGGGGGGCACCGCCGCAACCACTCCCCACCCTTCACCCCACCCCACCCGTCGATCCCCGCGCCACGCAGGTCCCCGACAGCACCACCTTGCGCGTCGCCCGCTCCGGATCGTCGAGCCGTTCGAACAGCAGAGTCATGGCGGCGCGCCCGATCTCGTGGACCGGCTGTTCGATCACCGTCAGGCCGGGGCCAACCAGTTCCGTCCAGGGCTCGTTGTCGAAACCGGCCACCGCCAGATCGCCGGGAATCGCCAGCCCCAGCGTCCGCGTCGCCTTCACCACCCCCATCAGCAGCAGGCTGTTGCTGACCATGACCGCGTCCGGCATGGCGCCGGAGCGCCGCGCCTCCGCCAGCCAGCGGGCGATCTCCGCCTCCGCCGCCTCGGCGGTCGGGGGAACGAAGCGCGCCTCCGCGTGCAGACCGTGGGCGGCCAGCGCCGCCTGATAGCCGGCGTGGCGCTCCACCGCCGTGGTGCTGGTGTTGCCGAACAGGCCGGCGATGCGGCGGTAGCCCTGCGCGTGCAAATGATCGACCAGCAGGGCGGCGGCCTGCGGGTTGTCCAGCACCACCGAATCGAACCGCCCGGCGGGCGCGCTGCGGTCGATCAGCACCACCGGGAAATCGAGGTCGGCCCGGTCGAGCTGGGCCAGCGTCGCGCGGGTCGGCGCGAAGATCAGGCCGGTCACCCGCTCCTCCTGCATCAGGCGCAGGTACATGGCCTCCCGCTCCGGGTTCTCGTCGGTGTTGCACAGGATCACCCGCATCCCGGCCTGGAAAGCGGCGTCCTCCACCGCGCGGCTGACGGCGGTGAAGAAGGGGTTGCGGATGTCCGAGACGATCAGCCCGATGGTCAGGGAATGCTGTGACCGCAGCCGCCGCGCCGACAGGTTCGGGCGGTAACCGGTGGCCCGCACCGCGTCCTCCACCCGCGCGCGCAGCGCGTCGCTGACCGGGCCGTTGCTCAGCACCCGCGACACCGTGGCGACCGAGACCCCGGCCTCGCGGGCGACGTCCTTGATTCCGGCGGGCTTGATTCCGATGGCTTTGACGCTGTCGCTCATGATGATGCGGCTACCGATGTTCCCTGAAATCGTTTCCAGTCATTGGGGCCGACCTACCGCCCCATGTGGCACAGTCTGCCCGAGGGAGGCCGCGAATTCAACGCAAACTCCGTTGACAGGGTCAATGTAATCGTTTTCAATCGCAGCGCTGCAAGGACGACGCTCAAGAACGCCCGGCGCCAAACCGAACGGAGGAGACGGACCCGCCATGCTCCCAGATGCGATTGCCACCCCGATGGTCACCGGCCTGCCCCCCGATCTGATCCGGCCCGATCTGCTGCGGCTGAACGCCAGCCCCGCCAGCAAGGAGGAGGCGATCCGCGAGGCCGCCCAGCTCCTGATCGCCGCCGGCTGCATCGATCCGGCCTACGCCGCCGGCATGCTGCGCCGGGAAGCGGTGGCGAACACCTTCCTCGGCCATGGCGTCGCCATTCCTCATGGCATGGTGGAGGACCGCGGCATGGTCCGCCGCAACGGCATCGCGGTCCTCCAGGTGCCGGGCGGCGTCGAGTGGAATCCCGGCCAGACGGCCCATCTGGTGGTCGCCATCGCCGCCCAATCGGACGCCCACATCGCCGTGCTGCGCCGCCTGACCCGGCTGATGCAGGACGAGGCGCGGCTGACCGCCCTGTTCACCGCCACCGACCCCGCCGCCCTTTCCGCCGCCCTCGGCGAGGACGCGCCCGTGACCGCCCCTGCCACGCCCGGCACCGATCTGGCGGAGCGGTTCGCCTGGGTGGTCGATTACCCCACCGGCCTGCACGCCCGCCCGGCCACCGCCTGGGTGGAGACGGCGCGCGCGTCCGCCGCCCGCATCCAGGTCCGCCACGGCGATCTGGTGGCCGACGCCAAGGCGCTGGTGGCGCTGCTGCAATTGGGCCTGCGGGCGGGCGACAGCGTGGTCGTCTCAGCGGAGGGCGAGGACGCCGTGGCGGCGCTGGCCCGCATGAAGGCGACCATCACCCGGCTGACCGCACGGGAGAAGGCGGACGCCGCCGCCGCGCAGAAGGCCCGCGCCCCCGCGCGTGGCTGGACCCCGCCGAACCCTCTGCCCGCCATTCCGGGAATCGCCGCCAGCCCCGGCCTCGCCATCGGCCCGGTGCATGTGCTGCCGCGCGCCGTGGTGTCCGTACCCGACGAGCCGGTCCCGCTGATCGAGGGCGGCGACCGTCTGCACGAGGCGCTGAGCCTGACCCGGCAAAATCTCAAGGCTCTGGCCGACGACACCGCCCGGCGCCTCGGGCCATCGGAGGCGGCGATCTTCACCGCCCAGGTGGAAATCCTGAACGACACCGACCTCGTGACTCTCGCTTGCCAGCTCATGGTCGAGGGGCACGGCGTCGCCTGGTCCTGGCATCGGGCGGTCGAGCGCACCGCCGCCGGGCTGGCCGCGCTCGACAACCCCGTCCTTGCGGCCCGCGCCGCCGACCTGCGCGACGTCGGACAGCGCGTCCTGGCGCGGATCGACCCGGCGCTGCGCACCGGCGGCGCGCCCGACCTGCCCGACACCCCCTGCATCCTGGTGGCCGAGGACCTGTCGCCCTCCGACACGGCGGCGCTGGACATGGCGCGGGTGATCGGGCTGGCGACGGCCCAGGGCGGCCCGACCTCCCACACCGCCATCCTGGCGCGCACGCTGGGGCTTCCGGCCATGGTGGCGGGCGGCGCCGCGCTGATGGAGCTGGCGAACGGCACCCCGGCCATCCTCGACGGCCAGACCGGGCGCCTGCACCTGTCCCCCGCCGAGGCCGACACCGCCGACGCCCGCGCCTGGATCGCCCGCGAACAGGCCCGCAGGGCGGAGGAGGCCGCCCGGCGCGGCCTGCCCGCCCGCACCCGCGACGGCCATGAGGTGGAGATCGGCGCCAACGTCAACCGCCCCGATCAGGTGGCGGTCGCCCTGTCGCAGGGGGCGGAGAGCGTCGGTCTGATGCGCACCGAGTTCCTGTTCCTGGAACGCGGCGACGCCCCCGGCGAGGACGAGCAGTACGAGACCTACCGCGGCATGCTGGCCGCCCTGGAAGGCCGTCCGCTGATCGTCCGCGCGCTCGACATCGGCGGCGACAAGCAGGTGCCGCACCTCCAGCTTCCCCAGGAGGAGAACCCCTTCCTCGGCGTGCGCGGCGCCCGCCTGCTGCTGCGCAAGCCCGAGCTTCTGGAGACGCAGCTCCGGGCGCTCTACCGCGCCGCGAAGGGTGGCGGACATCTGTCGATCATGTTCCCGATGATCACCGCGCTGGGCGAGGTGCAGGCCCTGCGCGCCGCCTGCGAGCGCATCCGGGCGGAGCTGGACGCCCCCGCCGTGCCGCTGGGCATCATGGTGGAGGTTCCGGCGGCGGCCATCCAGGCCGACGTTCTGGCCCGCCATGTCGATTTCTTCTCCATCGGCACCAACGACCTGACGCAGTACGCGCTGGCCATCGACCGCCAGCACCCCGAACTGGCGGCGGAGGCCGACAGCCTGCACCCCGCCGTCCTGCGGCTGATCCGCATGACGGTGGAGGGCGCGGAGCGGCACGGGCGCTGGGTCGGCGTCTGCGGCGGCATCGCCGGAGACCCGTTCGGCGCGGCGCTGCTGACCGGGCTCGGCGTGCGGGAACTCTCCATGACGCCGCGCGACATCCCCGCCGTGAAGGACCGGCTGCGCGGCAGCGACCTGTCCGCCCTGCGCAACGCCGCGCAACGGGCGCTGGATTGCGAGACCGCCGACGCGGTGCGCGCTCTGGACGGAGGCGGGGCATGAACACGCTCGACGACATCCGCCCGGTCGTCACCGTCACGCTGAACCCGGCCATCGACCAGACCATCACGGTGGACGCCCTGCGCCCCGGCCATGTGCACCGGGCCGGCGCGGTGCTCCGGAACGCCGGGGGCAAGGGCGTGAACGTGGCGAGCTGCCTTGCCGACTGGGGAACGCCGGTCGTCGCCACGGGCCTGCTGGGCGACGGCAACGCCGCGGCCTTCGAAGCGCTGTTCGCCGCCAAGGGCATCGCCGACCGCTTCGTCCGGCTGCCCGGCGAGACGCGCGTCAACGTCAAGATCGCCGACCGCGCCGCCGCCGACACCACCGACATCAACCTGCCCGGCCTGACCGCCAACGCCGACGCGCTGGACCGTGTGCGCCGGACGTTGCGGGAGCTTGTCCTGCCGGGCAGCCCGGTCCTGCTGGCCGGAAGCCTGCCGGACGGGCTGGCGGCGGACAGCTACGCGACGCTGACGGCGGATCTGCGCGCTCTGGGCGCCCGCGTGGTTCTGGACAGCAGCGGCCCGCCGCTGGCGGCGGCCCTGGCGGCCCCGGACCTGCCCTTCTGCATCAAGCCGAACCGGCACGAGCTGGAAGCCTGGGCCGGCGCTCCCCTGCCCGCCACCGCCAACCTTCTGGAAGCGGCGCGCGGCCTGCACCGCAGCGGCGTCGCGGTCGTGGTGGTCTCGCTGGGGGCGGAGGGCGCGCTGTTCGTGGCCGACGGCCCGGCGCTGCACGCCCGCCTGCCGGCGGTCAACGCGCTCAGCACGGTGGGGGCCGGCGACGCCATGGTGGCGGGGCTGATCGCCGCCTTCGGCGCGGACGCGCCGCTGGAGGGCGTCGCCCGCCTGTCCGTGGCTTTCGCCACGGCGAAGCTCGGCTGCTTCGGACCCAACCTGCCGGGGGCGGACGCGGTCCGCGCGCTGGCCGGACAGGTCGAACTCTCAACGCTTCAATGAACGGGGAGCGGGCGACCGCTCGGGAGGAAACCATGGCGAACATGCTGGCCGTGATCGCGGCAGGCGATCTCAGCACCCAGGCCGTCCTGGCCGCCGAAGCGCTGCGCAAGGCCGCGGCGGCGCTCGGCCACACCATCCAGGTGGAGGTGCGCTCCAGCCTCGGCGTCCGCAACGCGCTGCCCGCCGGGGCGGCGCAGGGGGCGCAGGGCGTTCTCCTCGTCGGCTCCGGCGATCTGGGCGAGGAGCGCTTCGCCGGGCTGAAGCGCAGCGCCGCGGCGCTCGACGCCGTGCTGCGCGACGCGCGGGCGGTTCTGGAGCAGGCTCTGGCACCCGCCCAAGCTCCGGCGCAAACGGGCACGAAGAAGATCGTCGCCATCACCTCCTGCCCCACCGGCATCGCCCACACCTTCATGGCGGCGGAGGGCATCCAGCAGGCCGCGCAGGCGCTAGGCCACGCCGTGCGCGTCGAGACGCAGGGCTCGGTCGGTGCCCGCGACACGCTGACGGAGCAGGAGATCCGCGAGGCCGACGTGGTGCTGATCGCCGCCGACACGCAGGTGGACCTTAGCCGCTTCGCCGGCAAGCGCGTCTTCAAGAGCGGCACCAAGCCCGCCATCAACGATGGCCGCGCCCTGGTCGAACGCGCCCTGGCCGAGGCGCAGCCCCACGGCGCCGCCCCGGCGCTCGCCGACGGCGCGGCGGCAGGCAAGGCCGAGCGGACGGCGGCGCAGCGCAGCGGCCCCTACAAGCATCTGATGACCGGCGTGTCCTTCATGCTGCCTTTCGTGGTGACCGGCGGCCTGCTGATCGCCATCGCCTTCGCGCTCGGCGGCATCTACGTGTTCGAGGACAGCCAGCAGGGCACGCTGGGCAACGCGCTGTTCCAGATCGGGGCCAAGGGCGCCTTCGCGCTGATGGTCCCGGCGCTGGCCGGCTACATCGCCTTCTCCATCGCCGACCGGCCGGGCATCACGCCGGGCATGGTGGGCGGCATCCTGGCCGCCAATCTTGGAGCCGGCTTCCTGGGCGGCATCGTCGCGGGCTTCATCGCCGGCTACGCCACCAGCTTCCTCAACCGCAACATCCGGCTGCACAAGAATCTGGAGGGGCTGAAGCCGGTGCTGATCCTGCCGCTGCTCGGCTCCCTCGTCACGGGCCTCGCCATGATCTACGTGGTCGGCGCCCCGGTGGCGGAGGCGCTGGCGACGTTGAGCGGCTGGCTGAAGGGGATGCAGGGAAGCAGCGCGATCCTGCTCGGCCTGCTGATCGGCGCGATGATGGCCTTCGACATGGGCGGGCCGGTCAACAAGGCCGCCTACGCCTTCTCCACCGGCCTGATCGCGTCCCAGGTCTATACCCCGATGGCCGCCGCCATGGCCGCCGGCATGGTGCCGCCGCTGGGTCTGGCGCTCGCCACCAAGCTGTTCGCCGACCGCTTCACCAGGGAGGAGCGGGAGGCGGGCAACGCCGCGGGCGTGCTGGGCATCGCCTTCATCACCGAGGGCGCCATTCCCTTCGCCGCCCGCGACCCGCTGCGCGTCATCCCGGCGCTGGTGCTGGGCGCGGCGCTGACCGGCGCCATCTCCATGGGCATCGGGGCGGAGCTGAAGGTTCCGCACGGCGGCATCTTCGTGCTGCCCATCCCCAACGCCGTCACCCATCTGGCGGGCTATGTGGTCGCCCTGCTGGCCGGAACGGTCACGACGGCGGTGGCGCTGCGTTTCCTGAAGCGCCCGGTCAGTAGCGTGGCGACCGCATAACAGCGCTGCGATGACGCCACCAAGATGAAAACGTTTACATAGCCCCTGGACAGAGCGCTTCCGCGACCCTATGTTTCTCTTGCTGCCTCGGCAGCACGCTCTATAGGGCGTTTCCTCCCTAGACTCAGGCCACGCGCGGTTCCCGTGCGTGGCTTTTTTCTGTCCGGATGGAAGGGCGCCGGTCCCAAATCTCTCCCTTGCCTCGGGCGGGCGAAGCTGAGAAGCCGAAGGGGAAACGCACGAGGACCAGAATGCCCCGCAACAGACCGATCATCGCAGCGCCCATGGCCGCCGCCGTCCTGGCCGCCCTGACCGCCGGATGCACCGACGTGAAGGAGAGCCTGCCGTCCCGGACCGCCACCGAGCAGCTTCTGATCTCCAGCGCCGCGGACAACGCCGCCAACCGCCTGCGGCTGGATCTGCCGGCGGACAAGAAGGCCTTTCTGGACACAGGGAACTTCGACGGGGCCGACGCCCGATACGCGGCCAGCGCAATCAAGGAGTCGCTGCTGCGCCAGGGTGTCCGCCTCGTCAGCGACCGGGCCGCCGCCGACACGATCATCGAAATCCGGCTGGGCGCCCTGTCGGTGAACCAGAGCAAGACGGTGCTGGGGATTCCCCCGATCACCCTGCCCGGCACGATCACCCTGCCGGAGGCGTCGGTCTACAGCTCCACCGAGAATCAGGCGGTCGCGAAATTCTCGGCCTTCGCCTACGACAACCGGAGCGGCGCCCTGGTCGCCTCCACGGAACCGGCCTACGGCCTGTCGGGGGAGCAGAGCTACCGGGCGATGACGCTGTTCTCCTGGCGTACGTCGCCGCCCTACCCCGAAGACATCAACTGAAGCGGAATGCCGGAAGGGCGATGGCGCCGGCGCTCGAAGAGCGATGACGCCGACATCCAAAGGGCGATGGCGCCCGAGGGCCCCCCGATCCGGGGGACCGCCCCGGAACCCGCTTCGTCATGGCTTCTTCAGCCCGACCGGGTTCCGGGATAGCGGAGCGTCCGGGTGTCAGGCGACGGCTTCCATCGGCTTGTCCACCTTGCCGCCGAAGCCGTTCTCCAGCGCCCAGATCGCCGCCTGGGTGCGGTTGGAGGCATTGATCTTGCGCAGCAGGCTCTTCAGGTGAACCTTCACCGTCGCCTCGGTGATGTTCAGGTGGTTGGCGATCATCTTGTTGCTGTCGCCCTGGAGGAGGCGCTCCAGGATCTGGGTCTCGCGCTGCGACAGGCCCTTGGCCGCGGTCGGGCCGTTGGCGCTGCTGTTGGCGCCGGCCTTGCCGGTGATGAGAAGGGCGGCGAGATGGGTCGGGAAGACCTTTTCGCCGATCATCACCAGACGCAGCGACTGCGCCAGCGCCGCCGGGGAGATGTCCTTCATCAGAAAGGCGTCGGCGCCGGCCTGGATGGCGTTCGCCATTTCCTGGGCGTCGAGGTGGCTGGCCAGAAGGACGATCCGCGCGGTGGGATACTGCTCCCGCAGGACGGTCACGGCCTGCACCGTGCCGTTGGCGGAAGCCGGGTCCATCATGATCAGCTCGGGCATGTCGCCCTCGATCATGCCCGGCGGCGGGACGTCGCTGAAACTGGCGGCCTCTTTCGTGATGCGGAACTCCCCTTCGGTGAAGAGAGCCTTCATGCCTTCGCGGAACAGCTTGTTGGCGTCGATCAGAAAGATGGAGACCGATTGCATCGTCCAGTCACTCTCGAAGGTGATTGAGATGAGCCACCCTACCCTATCGTTGGCGGGCCGACCACCCGTCCGTTAGTAGAATATTAACCAATGAAGCCCGTGGCAGCTCCTCCCATCGGGCATATGCCCCTCCCCGGAAAGCCGGTCCAGGACGCTCCCGGATGCCCGGAAACCCAGAAAAACCGTGCTTGAACAGGCATCTACCCACTTTGCGCAGGAATCTGGCGCGGTCCTGTTAATATCACGGCAACCATAATCGGCCATTGGTACAGTCATCGTAATTCATCGCTTGGATGGGTGCCCGACATGCCGATGGTGTCCATTTGGAAGAAGGTCAGCCCGTGTCACTTCGTGATGCAGGACTGCCATCGCCGGATCGAAATCCGTTACCACGCCTCCGGTTCGCAGAGCGGCTGGGGCGTCTACGCCGACGGGACGCTGGTGCAGCAGCGCGCCGCCTTCACCGAGGCGCGCGGCATCGCCATGGGTCTGGCGACCGCCGCCTGACGGAGCCGTCCTTGCCCGCCTGATGTCACAGGACGGGCGGGCGGCCATTAACCGGCTCTTGACGGTGACCCGCGCAGGATGGCCTTCGTCGCAGGAGGCCGTCATGACGTTCCGCCCACTTCCCCTTCCATGGCGCCGTCTGGCGCTCGGCGCCCTTCTGGGCCTCATGGGGGCCGCCTTCTGGGCCGCGCTGCAACCGCAGTTGGCGCCCAGCGGCCTTTACGGCTTCGACAAGCTGGTGCACGCCGGGGCCTTCGGGCTCCTGACCCTGCTGGGCGTCCTGGCCAGCGCCAGCCGGCGCACGGCCTTTCTGGCGATTCTGGCGGTCTTCGCGCTCGGCGGCGCCATCGAGGTGGCGCAATCCTTCGTACCGAGACGCGAGGCCAGCCTGTCCGATCTGGCCGGAGACGTCGTGGGAATCGCGGCGGGATTGGCCACCATCCTGCTGGGTCATCGCGTCGCCGGACGCATCCGCCGCGCACGCCATGGAATAGTCACGCAGCCCGCGGCGTTCGCGTCCTTACCGGAGTGAGGGATCACCAGGTTCGGTACGGCAATCCCGAGTGGCTTCCTCCGTTTTTTCGGTTTGTTCGTATACCAAACCGTGCTATGCCGAAAGGCAGGACATCTGGAGTAACGCTTATGGACTGGCATAACGAAAAGGCTAAGACCGGCGCCCGCGCCCTGGAAGCCGCGTTCGGCGTGATGCTGACGGTCTGCGAGGCGACGGACGGCTGGTGGAACTGGCACGCGGAGCATGAAGGGCTGAGCTGGACCCCCGACGCCCGCTGGTTCGCCACCCGCCGCGAGGCGCAGGAAGCGGCGGAGGAATGGGCCTCCACCCTGGCGCCGCAGCATCTGGGCTTCCTCCACCGCGCGGCCTGACGACACGCGCCCGGCGATGTGCCGGCACTGTGATTGTCGAGCGCGATGGGCAGGGCTTCGGAGACGGTGGCCGCGCGCCGGGGCCAGGGCCTCGGCGGCGGGACGCAGGCGGACGTTTGCGGGGATGGCTATTCCTGGAACTCGTGGGGTCCGCCCGCCGGCAGGCTGTAGCGGAAGTCGCAGTGGCTGGCGCCCTGCATGATGGTCTGGGTGCGGGTGAAGCGGGCGTCGGGCCGGTAGCCGCACATGAACTCGCCGTCCCGGTTGCAGGACAGGATGTCGCCGATCTCCTCCACGCCCATGGCGCGGTAGCTTTCGGCGTAGCGGCAGCGGGTGACGTTGAAGCCCAGCCGTTCGGGCGTGCTCTCGATCACCTCCAGCCGCAGGGCGTCCCCGGCGGTCCACAGGGCCAGCCGCTCGTGGAAAGTGGCGAGGTCGGCGGTGCCATGGACGGCGCGGTCCTCCGCGGCCATGGCGGCCCCGGCCTCGCGGGCCATCACCTCGATGGCGCGGGCGAGCACGGCGCGCGCCCGCTCCCGTCCGATCTCGGGCACGAGCTGGTCGTAAAGCGCCTTGGCGAAGGCCGCCTCGATGCGCCGCCGCTCCAGGATGGGCAGGGGAGCGGGGGTGGGAACGGGGGCGTCGTTACCGGTGGTCATGGATGCGGTCCTCTCTCCGTCAGCCGCCCGATAGTGTCATCCTCGCGGCCTCCATGACATAGCTTCCATGACATAGGCGTGATCGGCGGCGCGCAATGCGGCGCGGGCATCCCGTCGATCGGTGACCGCTCCTGCTCCTGCCAGGTTTCTTGCGGTGGCGATCTTTGCCATTTTATAAAGTGCTTGTTATTGCTTCACAGAGACGGACCGCCCTGAAGGAGAGCCTCGATCCGCGCCTCGTCGTCGGCGGTGTCGAATCCGGCCCGCTCCATCCAGGCGTCGTCGTGGTAGGTGTTGCGGTAGCGCTCGCCGGAATCGCAGATCAGCGTCACCAGAGACCCGGCCCGCCCGGCGTCGCGCATCCGTCCGGCGATCCAGCACAGCCCGAAGAAGTTGGTCCCGGTGGACCCGCCGACCATCCGGCCCAGCCGCCGCGACAGCACCCGCATCGCCGCCAGAGACGCCACGTCGGGCACCTTGATCATCTGGTCGACGACCTCGGGGATGAAGGACGGTTCGACACGGGGGCGCCCGATGCCCTCGATCCGCGACCCGCGCTCGCAGGTGATGGCGGTGTCGCGGTTGACGAAGCTGTCGTAGAAGACCGAATGCTCGGCGTCGGGAACGCACAGCCGGGTCGGCAGATGGCGGTAGCGGATGTGGCGTCCGATGGTGGCCGCGGTGCCGCCGGTGCCGGCGCTCATCACGATCCAGTCGGGCACCGGGTGGCGCTCGTTGCGCATCTGGCCGAAGATCGACTGGGCGATGTTGCCGGTCCGCCAGTCGGTGGCACGCTCGGCGTAGGTGAATTGGTCGAGATAGACGCCGCCCAGCCGCGCCGCCAGAGCCGCCGCCTCGGCGTAGATGGCCTTCGAGGACTCGACGAGATGGCACCGCCCGCCGTGCCGTTCGATGGCGGCGATCTTCTCGTCCGAGGTGCCGCGCGGCATCACCGCGTGGAACGGCAGGCCGAGCAGCCGGGTGAAATAGGCCTCCGACACCGCGGTGGAGCCCGACGACGCTTCGATCACCGGCGTGCCCTCGCCGATCCGCCCGTTGCAGATGGCGAACAGCAGCAGCGACCGCGCGACGCGGTGCTTCAGGCTGCCCGTGGGGTGGGTCGATTCGTCCTTCAGGTGGATGTCGATCCCCGGCAGTTCCGGCACGTCGAGCTTCAACAGCGGCGTGTCGGGCGACCGCGCCGCCTCGGTCTCGAGCAGCTCGATCGCGCGCCGGGTCCAGTCGCGGCAGGCAACCCCGGGCAGCGGGGTGTGATCGAGGCGGAACGGTTGACGGATCGAACCGGCGCCGGGTTGCAGCGTCACGGTCTGCGCGGAAGCGGTCATGTCACCCTCAAAGCGCGATGACGGCGTCAATCTCGACCGACGCGCCGAGCGGCAGCGCCGACACCTCGACGGTCGAGCGGGCCGGGAACGGCGCCTGGAAGAAGCCGCCATAGACCTCGTTCACCGCCTTGAACTGGGCGAGATCGGTCACGTAGACGGTCATCTTGACCGCCTTCGACAGGCTGGTTCCGGCGGCTTCGGCGATCGCCGCGATGTTGGTCAGGCTGCGGGCGGCCTGGGTGGGCGCGTCCGAACCGGCGAAGGCCCCGGTGGCCGGGTCGATGGGCAACTGGCCGGAGACGAACAGCAGCCCTCCGGCGATGCGGGCCTGGGCGTAGGGGCCGATGGCGGCCGGAGCCTTGTCCGTGGCGATGGTGTCGGTCGTCATCCTGATCTTTCCTGTGCTGGCCCTGTGGTGGCCCCGTGGTGGCCCCGTGGTGGCCCCGTGGTGGCGGAATGGTGGCGGCGTGCGGATGCGTGCAAAATCCTCAGAACGAAAAAGCTTTTCTCCGGGCCGGCCAAATGAGCAAAATCATCCGTCCCAACCGTGAAGGCTGTGAGCAATCCCGATGCCCATCGACGCCACCGACCGGAAGATCCTGGCCGCTCTTCAAGCCGACGCGACCCTGTCGCTCGCCGACCTTGGAAAGCAGGTCGGCCTGTCCGCGACGCCCTGCTGGCGCCGCGTCCAACGGCTTGAACAGGAAGGCTATGTCCGCCGCCGCGTGGCCTTGCTGGATCGGGCCAAGCTGAACGTCGACGTGACCGTCTTCGTGGCCGTCCGAACCAGCAAACACTCGGCGGAATGGCTGGAGGAGTTCCGCCGCGTGGTGGCCGACATACCGGAAGTTGTCGATCTCTACCGTTTGAGCGGCGAAATCGATTATCTGCTTCGGGTGGTCATTCCGGACATCAAGGCTTACGACGCTTTCTACCGGAAGCTTATCGAGCGCATCGAGCTTCAGGATGTCTCGTCAATGTTCGCCATGGAGGAAATGAAGTCGACAACGGAAGTCCCCCTTACTTACGTAAAGACCCAGGCAAGCTAGGGTTTTACTTGTTTATTTTATTCTTAGACTCACGCTTCGGCGATTTATGCGAAGCACCTGCATTGATTCTCAATATCGCATGGTTCGTACGAGAATTTTTTACTTTTTTGGCTGCGGCCACGCCATAACGTAGAAAATTTTTTCATATACGGGTGATTTCCACGGAAACTTTTCCCGTGATTGATGGCGACGCGGATGTGGCGGGTGTTTGTAAGCCCCGACACGGCCTCCCCCTGCGCACGGCAATCGCGCTTGGCATCGAATCCCTCTCCCGCCCCGGGAGAGGGTGCCCGCGCAGCGGGCGGGTGAGGGTAGAACCGAGGATAAAGGCGCTGATCCTTGGCGGTACCCTCACCCTTCCCACGCTTCGCGCGGGCCCCTTCCCTCTCCCGGGGCGGGAGAGGGGCTCTCCAATGCGATTGTCTCGTCTCCCTCCGGGTCAGCGCTCGGCACTCCTTGCCTATTGCCTGCGCGAAACGGGCGGTCTATATGCGTCATGTCTCACTCAATGAGACGCTGAAACCGCCGGGGCAGGCGAACCTTGAAAACGCGCAGCACGCAGACTCCCGACGCCTCCGACGACGCGGCCAAGCCGAAGGCCGCCACCGACCGGACCTTCGCGATCCTGGAGCTGGTCGCGTCGGCCTCCGGTCCGCTGGCGGTCAAGACCATCGGAACGACGCTCGGCCTGCCGAAACCGACCGCCCACCGCCTCGTCAACGGCCTGATCGAGAAGGGGCTTCTGGCGCGGGACCTGGAAACGCGCGACGTCGTCATCGGCGTCGAAGCGGCGCGTCTGGCGGTCGGCATCCTGCGGGCCTCGCTGTCCCGCGCGCCGGTCCGCGCCGTGCTGCGCAAGGTCAGCGCCGAGCTGGGCGAGACGTGCAATGTCGGTGTGCTCGACGGCGGCGACGTCGTCTATCTCGACCGCGTGGAGGTGGAGCACTGGCCGCTGCGGCTCCAGTTCGGCGTGGGATCGCGCGTGCCGATGCACTGCACGGCCATGGGCAAGCTGTTCCTCGCCACCTTGCCGGAGGGCGTGCGGAACCGCCTGCTGAAATCCGGCCCCTTCTCCCCGCACACCGGCCACACCATCACCGACCCGGACGCGCTGGCCGCGGAGCTGGAGCGCATCGCGGCGCGTGGCTACTCGCTGGACGACGAGGAGTATGTGGTCGGCGTGTTCTGCGTCGCCGTGCCGATCCTGTCCTCCGCGGGCCGGACGGTGGCCGCCATCGCCGTGCAGGCGCCGAAGGTCCGGCTGTCGCACGACCGCGTGGAGCAGGTTCTTCCCATTCTCCGCCGCGGCGCCGAGGCCCTGTCCGCGCAGTTCGGATAACCCTCTCCCCCTCCCCTTTCTTCCGGAACCGCAGGCTTCTCCACATGAGCCATGGGATGCCATGGCCCATACGTGCGTATGCATGAATGATTGGGTACACGAACTTTTTGGCTTGCGCGATCCATGGTCATGTGAGTTAATGATACAAATCGTATCGCTGAATGAGACCAAGAGGCCGAGCGATACGCTTCCAGTCACGGGGAGGAACGATGACGCGGAAGATCGCCTTGGGCTCCGGTCCGTTGCCGAAGTCCCCCGACGACACCACCGACGGCACCACCACCGAAGGGGGCGCCATCGACCGCCGCCCGCTCGCCGACCGCATCCTGGCTTTGTTGGACGTGGTGGCCGGGGCGGGGCAGCCGATGGCCGTGAAGGACATCGCCGAGCGGCTGGGCCTGCCGAAGCCGACCGCGCACCGGCTGATCGCGATGCTGGAGGAGCGCGGCTTTCTCGCCCGCCCCATCGACGGCCGGCTGGTGACCGTCGGCCCGAAGCTGCGCACCCTGGCGCTCAACGCGCTGCGCAGTTCGCTTGTCCTGGCCCCGTCGCACGCCCTGTTGCGGGCGGTCAGCCTGGAGTTGGGGGAAACCTGCAACGTCGGCGTCCTGGAAGGCGGCGAGGTCGTCTATCTCGACCGCGTCGAGGTGGAAAACTGGCCGCTGCGGCTGGAATTCGGCGTCGGGTCGCGGGTGCCGCTGCACTGCACGGCGATGGGCAAGCTGTTCCTCGCCTTCATGCCGGAGCTGCCGCGGCGGCGCCTGCTGGATGGCCTGCCGCTTCCCCGGATGTCCCCGGCGACTCTGTGCGACCCGGCGCAGTTCCGCGCGGAACTGGAGCGCATCGCCGCCTGCGGCCATTCCTTCGACGACGAGGAATACATGCCGGGCGTCTTCTGCGCGGCGGTGCCGATCCGTGACGGCGAAGGCCGCATGGTCGCCGCCCTGGCCGTGCAGGCCCCGAAGGTCCGGCTGTCGCGGGAATCGGTGGCCGACCGCCTGCCGGTCCTGCACCGCGCCGCACGGGACATGGCCCGCATGCTGGGGATCGACGCCGCGCCGGCCCAGCCGGCACCGGCCCTCTCACTTTGAAAGACGGATCTCATGGCAAGGACGCTTGAAACGACCGCCTCCGCCTCTGCTTCCGCCTGCCCCGCCCGGCTGATGGCCCGCAGCGCCGCCCTCGCACCGGTCGCCACGGCGGTGGTTGCCGCGGGATCGCCGGTGGCGCTGGAAAGCGCGCGGCGCGCCACCGAACTCGGCCTCATCGAACCGGTCCTGGTGGGCGACCCCGCGGCCATCGCCGACAGCGCCCGCCGGATCGGCTGGACGCTCCACGGCGCCTGCGTGGTTGCCGCCCGTGACGACGCCGCGGCGGCGCGGATCGCGGTGGCCCTTGCCCGTTCCGGCGACGTGGGGGCGCTGATGAAGGGGCACATCCACACCGACACGCTGATGCTCGCGGCGCTCGATCCGAAGAACGGGCTGCGCACCGGGCGCCGCTTCACCCACGCCTTTCACATGACGCTTCCCGGTTCGGGCCGCGAGCTGGTCATCACCGACGCGGCAATCAACGTGGTGCCGTCGCTGGACACCCGGCTGGACATCATCCGCAACGCCGTGGAGCTGTGGCGGCTGGTCGGCGGGAGCGATCCGCGCGTGGCGCTTCTGTCCTGCACCGAGGAGGTGACGGAGCGCGTTCCCTCCAGCATGGACGCCGACCGGCTGACCCGCCTGTGCCAGCGCGAGGTGCCGGGGGCGACGGTGTTCGGGCCGCTGGCGCTCGACCTCGCCGTCTCCGCCGAAGCCGCGCGGATCAAGAGCCTGTCCCACCCCTGCGCCGGGGCCGCCGACATCCTGGTGGTTCCGAACATCGAAACCGGCAACGCGCTGTTCAAGGCGCTGGTGCATTTCCTGGACGCGGTCGCCGCCGGCATCGTGCTGGGTGCTGCGGTGCCGATCGTCCTCACCTCGCGCGCCGACCCGCCGGCGGCGCGGATCGCCGCCGCCGCCATCGCGCAGATCGTCGCGGGCCGCAGCCGCCCCGCCGCCCCCGGCGCGCCCTACCCCACCGCAGCCAAGGGAGGCGCCGCACCCAGCCTGCATGCCTGACGGTCAAAAAAACAAACCCTGGGAGGGAATGCAAATGCTCCGCAACGCCTTGACGCTCACCGCGGCGGTGGCCGCGCTGCTGACACCCGTCCTGCACGCCGACACCGCACGCGCCGACCAATACCCGTCGCGCCCCATCGAAGTCATCGCCACCTTCGGGGCCGGCGGCGGCGCCGACCTGATGGCGCGCCAGTTCGCACGCCTCGCCGAACCGCATCTGGGCGTCGCCATGCCCGTCGTGAACGTGTCCGGGGCGTCGGGCAACGCGGGGTTGACCCGTGTCCTGACCAACCCGGCGGACGGCTACACGGTCGGCACGCTGATCGCGCTGTCCGTCTCCTCCTGGGCGTCGGGCCTGGGAACCGCGAGGCCGGACAACTTCGTCTACGTCGCGATGATGCAGAACTCGCCGTCGATGCTCTACGTCTCGAAGAACAGCCCCTTCAAGAGCTACGAGGAGTTCGCCGCCCACGCCAAGGCCAATCCCGGCAAGCTGCGCGTCGCCACCTCCGGCTACGGCACGCAGGACGACATCACGCTGAAATATTTGGGGACCCAGGGCGTGCCGGTGACCAACGTCCCCTTCGCCCGGCCGTCGGAGCGCTACGCCTCGCCCATCGGCGGCCACACCGACGCCATCTACGAGGAGCCGGGCGACGTCGCCCAGTTCCTGAAGTCCGGCGACCTGCGGCCCATCGTCGTGTTCGACAAGCAGCGCCACCCCTCCTTCCCGGACGTCCCCGCCTCGGCGGAACTGGGGCTGGACATCGGCGACCTGCCGAACTTCCGCACGCTGGCCGTGCCCGCCAACACGCCGCCGGACCGCGTGCAGAAGCTGCACGAGGCCGCCGCGAAAGTGCTGGCGAGCCCGGAATGGAAAACCTTCTGCGCCGACACCTACACCTGCGTCGACGGTGTTCTGCCGCCGGAGCAGACGAAGAAGGAGGTCGAAGCCTTCTATGAGACGGTAAAGGGCTATCTGGACCGCTTCGCGACCAAGACGGTCGGCCAGACACCCGGCTGAGGCCGGTTCCGACTCCGCCCCATCCGTTTCATCGCTCATCAGGGAGGGAACCGTGACTCCCCTGTCCCACGGTCTTCGCCGGCTGGCGACGCCCGCGGCCCTGCTTTTCGGGTCGCTACTTCTCTCGCAACACGTCGTGCGCGACAGCACCATGATCGCCAGCCTGCCGGACCCGGTCGGACCCGCGGGCTGGCCCCGGCTGATGCTGGGCGCGGTCGGGCTGTGCGCCGTGATCTGGATCGGCAAGGAAATCCTGGCGCTGTGGCGCGCGGCCCACCGGCCGAAGCCCGTGGACGAGGAGTACGAAGGCTACGCCCATGGCCGGGCCCTGATCGGGCTGGGGCTGGTCGTGCTGTACGGCGCCGCCCTGCCGCAGGTCGGCTTTCCCGTCGCCACCGCGGCCTTCGTCGCCCTGTGGTGCCTGATCGGGGGCATCCGGCGCCCGCTGACTCTGGCGCTGGTCACCGGCATCGGATGCGTGACGCTCCTCTACGTCTTCGTTCTGCTGGCGCAGATGCCGCTGAGTCGCGGCCAAGGCGTCTTCGACGGCTTCACCGTCGCTCTTTACCGCCTGCTCGGCATCTACTGAGCCGGCCACCGGAAGGATCGTCCCATGGATATCCTCGCCAATCTGGCCGGTGGCTTCGCCGGCGCCCTCGACCCGTACAATTTCGTCCTCCTCGTGTCGGGCCTGATGATCGGGGTCGTGGCCGGCGCGCTGCCGGGCATCTCCTTCGTCAACGCCATGGCCATCGCCCTGCCCTTCACCTACCTGCTGCCGCCGGTCACGGCGATGTCCTTCCTCGGCGGCATCTATGTGGGCGGCGTGTTCGGCGGGTCGATCTCCTCGATCCTCATCAACATTCCCGGCACGCCGGCCTCGCTGCCGAGTTGTTGGGACGGCTACCCGATGACGCGCAAGGGCCTGTCCTCGCGGGCCTTGAGCATCGCCATCACCGCCTCGGCCTTTGGCGGGCTGGCCAGCGCGCTTCTTCTGACCTTCGGCGCGCCGCCCTTCGCCAGCTTCGCGCTGAAGTTCGACCAGCCGGAATTCTTCGCCGCCACCATCCTGGGCCTCGTCAGCGTCATCGCCATCGCCAAGCACGCCCCGCTGATGAGCGCCGTCTCGATGTTCCTCGGCCTGCTGATCGGGACGGTCGGCGTCGATCCGATGTACGGCATGCCCCGCCTGACGCTGGGCGTCCCCGACCTGGAGAGCGGCATCAACTTCACGGTCGTGATGATCGGCCTGTTCGCCATCGGCGAGGTCGTGGACCTGATCTGCAAGCGGGCCGGCGGCGGTCGCTCCATCACCACGAAGCCCGGCAAGCAGATCGGCTTGGCGGACCTGTGGCGGGTCAAGTCCTCCATCCTGCGCGGCACCGGCCTGGGCTGCACCATCGGCGTCATCCCCGGCGCCGGGGCCACGGTGGGGTCGGTCATCGCCTACAGCGTGGAGAAGCAGGCGTCCGGCAAGGGCGACCGCTTCGGCACCGGCGTGGAGGAGGGCTTGGCCGCTCCGGAGGCCGCCAAGAACGCCACCACCGGCACCGCCCTGATCCCGCTGCTGACGCTGGGCATTCCCGGCAGCGCCGCCACGGCGATCATGCTGGCCGCCATGCTGATCCACGGGCTGAACCCCGGCCCGCTCCTGTTCACCTCGAACGCCTCGCTGGTCTACACGATCTTCGCCAGCATGCTGATCGCCAACCTGCTGATGATCGTCGCGGCGATGGGCGTGGCGCGGGTCTTCTCCACGCTGATGCGCGTGCCGCCGGCCATTCTCGGCGCCTTCATCATCGTGCTCAGCGTCGTCGGCGCCTACGGCGTGCGCAACAACCTCTTCGACGTCTACGTCTGCCTCGCCTTCGGCATCGCCGGCTACATCATGAAGCGCACCGGCTTCCCGCCGGCCCCGCTGGTGGTGGGCGTGATCCTGGGGCCGCTGTGCGAGCGCTACTTCCTCACCTCGCTCGCCAACTACGACGGCAACATGGCGGTCTTCTTCACCCGCCCGATCAGCGGCACGATCCTGGCCCTGGCCGCCGCCTTCCTCGTCTGGTCGATGTGGCCGTCGGGCAGGCCGCTGCTCCGCCGCCGCCCCAAGAGCCAGCCTCACGAGGAACCGCCGCAACGGGTGCTCAAAGCCTGACCGTCCGCCCCAACGAATGAACGAACCTTCAGGGAGAGAGACAAGCAACCATGGACAACATCATGCTCGACCGAACGCCGGCCAGCGCCGACCAGGAGGCCATCGCCGCCCTCGTCGCCCGCGCCCGCGCCGCCCAGCGCGCCTTCGCCGACGCGACGCAGGAGCAGGTGGACGACGCCGTCGCGGCCCTCGCCTGGTCCATCTACGAGCCGGGCCGCGCCCGCGCCCTGGCGGAGCTGGCGGTGGCCGACACCGGCCTCGGCAACGTTACGGATAAGATCACCAAGAACCAGCGCAAGACCTTCGGCACGCTGCGCGACCTGATGCGGGTGCGCACCGTCGGCGTGATCGAGGAGGACACCGCCAAGGGCATCGTCAAGATCGCCAAGCCGCTGGGCGTCGTCGGCGCCGTCACCCCCTCCACCAACCCGGCGGCCACCCCGGTCAACAAGGCGATGATGGCCGTCAAGGGCCGCAACGCCATCATCATCGCCCCCTCCCCCATGGGCTCCACCGCCACCGGCCGCACGGTCGAGCTGATGCGGGCCGAGCTGGCGCGGATCGGCGCGCCGGAGGATCTGGTGCAGATGATCCCCACCCCCATCACCAAGGGCCTGACCCAGGCGCTGATGGAGGCGGTCGATCTGGTCGTCGTCACCGGCTCGCAGGACAACGTGCGCCGCGCCTATTCCAGCGGCACCCCGGCCATCGGTGTCGGGGCCGGCAACGTTCCGGTCATCGTGGACGAGAGCGCCGACCTGGCCGAGGCGGCGCGCAAGATTTGCGCCTCCAAGACCTTCGACAACTCCACCTCCTGCTCGTCGGAGAACGCGCTCGTCGTTCTCGACTCCGTCTACGACGCGACCATCGCGGCGCTGGAGGAGGCCGGCGGTTACCTCTGCACCGCGGAGGAGCGGGAGCGGGTGCAGTCCCGCCTGTGGGAGAACGGCAAGCTGAACCGCAAGCTGATCGCCAAGGACGCCGCCATCCTGGCCGATGCGTTCGAGCTGTCGCCCAAGGCGCGCGAGGCCCGCTTCTTCCTGGTGGAGGAGACGGGCGTAGGCAAGGCGCATCCCTTCTCCGGAGAGAAGCTGTCGCTGGTCCTGGCCGTCTACCGGGTGCCGGACTTCGACGCGGCGGTCGATCAGGTGCGCCGAATCCTCGACCACCAGGGGCGCGGCCATTCCTGCGGCATCCACACGCGGGACGACGCGCACGCCAAGCGGCTGGCCGACGAGCTGGACGTGGTGCGCGTTCTGGTCAACTTCGCGCACACCTTCGGCAACGGCGGCGGCTTCGACAGCGGGCTGAACTTCACCCTCTCCATGGGCTGCGGGAGCTGGCAGAAGAACTCCATCTCCGAGAACCTGAACTGGAAGCATTTCGTCAACATCACCCACCTCGTCCGCCCGATCCCGGAGGACAAGCCGAGCGAAGAGGCCCTGTTCGGCCCCTTCTGGTCCCGCCACGGACGCTGACGGAGGCGACGATGAACTTCGAGGAACATGCCGGAAAATCCGTTCTCGCCCGTGCCGGGGTGAGCGTTCCGCAGGGGCGCCTCTGCGCCAGCGCGCAGGAGGCCGAAGCCGCCGCCCGCGCCATCGGGCCGGTGGTGGTCAAGGCGCAGGTGCCGACCGGCAAGCGCGGCAAGTCGGGCGGCGTGAAGCTGGCCGCCACGCCGGAGGAGGCCGCAGCATCCGCGCAGGCCATCCTGGGCATGGAGATCGGCGGCTTCCCGGTCGCCCGCGTGCTGGTCGAGGAGCAGGCGGCCATCGCCCGCGAATTCTACGCCGCGGTGCTGAACGACCCGGCCAGCCGCAGCCCGCTCGTGCTGTTCTCCACCGAGGGCGGCATGGACATCGAGGAGGTCGCGGCGACCCGCCCCGAATCCCTGCGCCGCATGTCGGTGGACATCCGCAAGGGCTTCGGCCCGGCGGACGCGCGCCGCCTGCTGCTGGGGCTCGATCTCGGCGAGGCCGCCGTGCCGGTGGCGGCGATGCTGGTCGATCTCTACCGCGTCTACCGCCAGCACGACGCCGAACTGCTGGAGATCAACCCGCTGGCCCTGCTGGCCGACGGCCGCGTCGTGCCGCTGGACTGCAAGCTGACGGTGGACGATTCCGCGCTCTACCGGCAGGCGGACATCGCCGGGCTGGGCGCGAAGGAGCCGCTGTCGGCGCTGGAGGAGCGCGGACGGGCGCTCGACCTCAAATACATCGAGCTTGAGGGCAACGTCGGCGTCCTGGCGAACGGCGCCGGGCTGACCATGACAACGATGGACGTGGTCAGCCACGCCGGCGGGCGCCCCGCCAATTTCCTGGAGATCGGCGGCGAGGCCTACACCAAGGGGACGGAGGCGCTGGACCTCGTGCTGTCCAACCCCGGCGTCAAAAGCCTCGTCGTCAATTTCTGCGGCGCCTTCGCCCGCACCGACGTGATGGCTGGCGGCGTGATCCAGGCCTGGAAGACGCTGAACCCCACCATCCCCGTCTTCTTCTCCATCCACGGCACCGGCGAGGACGAGGCCGTGCGCATGGTGCGGGAGGAATTGGGGATCGAACCCTACGACCGGATGGAAGACGCCATCTCGGCAGCCGTGGAGGCCGCGCGATGATCGTACGCAAGAGCGACCGGGTCCTGGTGCAGGGCATCACCGGCAAGCAGGGCACCTTCTGGACCGAGCAGATGCAAGCCTACGGCACCACCGTGGTCGGCGGCGTCAACCCGAAGAAGGCGGGGCAGAGCCATTGCGGCGTGCCCATCTTCGCCACCGCGAAGGAGGCGATGGCGAACGGCGGCTTCGACGTGTCGGTGATGTTCATCCCGCCCGCCGCCGCCAAGGCCGCCGCCATCGACGCCATCGAGGCCGGGGCGAAGACGGTCGTCTGCCTGACCGAGCACATCCCATCCCACGACGTGATGGAGATGCACGCCGCGGCGGCGGAGCACGGCACCCGCATCATCGGGCCGAACACCGCCGGCATCGTGACGCCGGGGGAATGCTTCGTCGGCATCATGCCCGCCTTCAACCCGCGCGTCTTCCAGCCGGGCCGGGTCGGCGTCATCTCGCGCAGCGGCAGCCTGGGCACGCTGGTCTGCCTGAACCTCGTGCGCGGCGGCCATGGCCAGTCGGCCTTCCTCGGCATCGGCGGCGACCCGATGATCGGCACCACGACCAAGGACGCGCTGGCCGCCCTGATCGACGATCCGGGCACCGACGCCATCGCCCTGATCGGCGAGATCGGCGGCAGCATGGAGGAGGAGGCGGCGGAGCTGGTGGCGAAGACGGACAAGCCCGTCGTCTCCTTCATCGCGGGGCGCGCCTCCCCGCCGGGCAAGAAGATGGGCCATGCCGGGGCCATCGTGACCGGCGACCGCGGCAGCTACGCCTCCAAGCGCGGTGCGCTGGAACGGGCCGGGGCCGTCGTGGTGGACGTGCCCGGCGACCTGCCGGCGGCCCTCGACGCGCTGATGGCCGAGGCCGCGAAGCGGTCGGGCGCGCAGCGGCTCGCGGACTGAGCGACCGGCGGCTTTTTTAGGAACGGCACGGCAACCGCCCCCTCTCCCGGCACCCGCCGGGAGGGAACGGGGGAGGCATTCCGGAAGGGAACGGAACAGGATGGCGAAGATCGACGACGTCGGCGGCCAGCGTGCGCGCGGGTTCGCCTTCACCCAGAGCCACCAGCGAAGGAGCGGGCCGGCGGCGCCGGAGGACGCGCGCGGCTGGCTCGACCGCTACCAGTCGCCGCGCGAGAACATCGACCCCTCGCCGACCGTCTCCGACACGGTCAAATACACCACCTGCTACATGTGCGCCTGCCGCTGCGGCATCAAAGTGCACATCAAGGACGGCCAGCTCCGCTTCATCGAGGGGAACAAGGACCATCCGGTGAACCACGGCGTGATCTGCGCCAAGGGGTCCGCCGGCATCATGACCCAGAACTCCCCGGCCAAGCTGCGCAAGCCGCTGCTGCGCACGGGGGAGCGCGGCACCGGCGAATTCCGCGAGATCGAGTGGGACGAGGCGCTGACCATCCTGACCGAGCGCCTGTCCAAAATCCGCGACGACGACCCCAGCAAGCTCGCCTTCTTCACCGGGCGCGACCAGAGCCAGTCGCTGACCGGCTTCTGGGCGGCGCAGTTCGGCACGCCCAACTTCGCGGCGCACGGCGGCTTCTGCTCCGTCAACATGGCGGCGGCGGGCATGTACACGCTGGGCGGCAGCTTCTGGGAGTTCGGGGAGCCGGACTGGGACAACACCCGTTACCTGCTGCTGTTCGGGGTGGCCGAGGACCATGACAGCAACCCGATCAAGATCGGCCTGTCGAAGATGAAGGCGAACGGCGCCAAGATCGTCTCCGTCAACCCGATCAAGACCGGCTATTCCGCCATCGCCGACGAATGGGTCGGCATCCGTCCGGGCAGCGACGGGCTGTTCGTCTTCGCCCTGATCCACGAGCTTCTGCGCGCCGACCGCATCGACGCCGAGTATCTCGTCCGCTACACCAACGCCCCCTGGCTGGTCATCCAGGACCCCGGCGCCCCCGACGACGGCCTGTTCGCCCGCGACGCCGACGGCGCCCCGCTGGCCTGGGACGCGGTGGAGCGGCGCGCCGTCCCCGCCGCGCAAGCCGGCATCCACCCGGCACTGGTCGGCGCCGTCACCCTGCCCGACGGGCGGCGGGCCGTGCCCTCCTTCCATCTGCTGGCCGAGCGCTACCTCGACCCGCAGCACGCGCCGGAAGCGGTGGCCGAGCGCTGCGGCGTTCCCGCCGACACCATCCGCCGCATCGCCGCGGAGATGGCCCACCTCGCCTTCCAGGAGACGCTGACCATCGAGCAGCCCTGGACCGACTGGGCCGGGCGGCGCCACGAGCGGATGGTCGGGCGGCCCATCGCCATGCACGCCATGCGCGGCATCTCGGCCCATTCCAATGGCTTCCACACCTGCCGGGCCATCCACATCCTGCAAATCCTGCTGGGCACCATCGACGTGCCGGGCGGCTGGCGCTACAAGTCGCCCTACCCCCGCCCCGCCCCGCCGGGTCCCAAGCCCGCCGGCAAGCGCGGCGAGACCGGCCCCGGCAAAGCCATCGCCGGGATGCCGCTCGGCTACCCCATGGGGCCGGAGGATCTGCTGGTCGGCGAGGACGGGCAGCCGCTGCGCATCGACAAGGCCTTCAGTTGGGACGCGCCGCTGTCGGTGCACGGGCTGATGCACATGGTGGTCGCCAACGCCTGGGAGGGCGACCCGTACCGCGTCGACACGCTGTTCATGTACATGGCCAACATGGCCTGGAACTCGTCGATGAACACGTCCGAGACGATGCGGATGCTGTCCGACAAGGACCCCGACACCGGCGAGTACCGCATCCCCTTCATCGTCTATTGCGACGCCTACGCGTCGGAGATGGTGGCCTACGCCGACCTCGTGCTGGCCGACACCACCTATCTGGAGCGGTGGGACTGCATCTCGCTGCTCGACCGTCCGATCGGCAGCGCGCACGGCCCCGGCGATTCCATCCGCCAGCCGGTGCTGACCCCCGACCGCGACGTGCGGCCCTTCCAGGACGTGCTGATCGAGCTGGGCGCCCGTCTCGGCCTGCCCGCCTTCGTCCGCGAGGACGGCAGCCCGCGCTACCCCGGCGGCTATCCCGACTACATGACCAACCATGAGCGCAAGCCCGGCATCGGCCCGCTGGCCGGCTGGCGCGGCGCCGACGGGACGGAGGCCGGCAAGGGCGCGCCCAACCCGGACCAGCTCGACCGCTACGTCCGCAACGGCTGCTTCTGGCATTTCGAGCTGCCACCGGAGCAGCACTATTTCAAACACGCCAACCAGGCCTATCTGGAGACCGCCACCCGCATGGGCTTCCTCGACAAGCCGGAGCCGGTGATCCTCCAGCTCTACGTCGAGCCGCTCCAGAAATTCCGCCTCGCCGCGCGCGGGCACGGCGCGGTGGTGCCGCCCGCCGACAAGCGGCAGCGGGTGGAGACCTACTTCGACCCCCTGCCCTTCTGGTATCCGCCGCTGGAGGAGGAGGGGCTGGACGAGGGCGCCTTCCCCCTGCACGCCGTCACCCAGCGCCCGATGCCCATGTACCATTCCTGGGGCTCGCAGAACGCCTGGCTGCGGCAGATCCTGGCGCGCAACAGCCTCTACATTGCGCGCTCCACCGCGGAGGAACTCGGCCTCGCCGACGGCGACTGGGCCTGGGTGACCAGCCCGACCGGGCGCGTCCGGGTGCCGGTCCGGCTGATGGACGGGGTGGAGGCCGGGACGGTCTGGACCTGGAACGCCATCGGCAAGCGCTCCGGCGCCTGGAACCTGTCCACCGACGCGCCGGAGGGGACGAAGGGCTTCCTGCTCAACCACCTGATCTCGGAACTGCTGCCGGAGCGCAACGGCTACCGCCACGCCAACGCCGACCCTGTGACCGGGCAGGCCGCCTGGTACGACCTGCGCGTCCGCGTCGAGAAGGCCCCGCCCAAGGAGCGGGCCGAGACGATGCCGCGCTTCCCCGCCCAGGCCATGCCGCCGGGCGTCGAGCCGCCCCCCGCCATCCTGCGGACCGGCGCCGTCTTTCGCCCCGCTGCCCGGAGGAACCGCGCATGACGAGCCTTCCCGACCGCGAGCCCGGCGCCCCCCGGCTGGGGCTGGTCATCGACCTCGACACCTGCGTCGGCTGCCACGCCTGCGCGGTGGCCTGCAAGCAGTGGAACCACGGCGGCCACATGGCGCCGCTGACCGATGTCGACGCCTACGGCGCCGGGCCGGACGGGGTGTGGTTCAACCGCATCCACAGCTTCGAGGCCGGCACCGAGCAGAGCGGCGGCTGCGGATCGCGCACCACCAACTTCCCGCGCTCCTGCCTGCATTGCGAACAGCCGGCCTGCGTGACCGTCTGCCCGACCGGCGCCTCCTACAAGCGGGCCGAGGACGGCATCGTTCTGGTCAACGAGGATCTGTGCATCGGCTGCAAGCTCTGCTCCTGGGCCTGCCCCTACGGCGCGCGGGAGTTCGACCAGGATGTCGGCGTGATGAAGAAATGCACGCTCTGCATCGACCGCATCTACAACGAGACCTTGGATGAGGCGGACCGGGTGCCGGCCTGCGTCATGGTCTGCCCGACCTCCGCCCGCCATTTCGGCGACCTCGCCGACCCGTCCTCCGCCGTGTCGAAGCTGGTGGCGGAGCGCGGCGGCTACGACCTGATGCCGGAGCTGGGCTACGAGCCGACCAACAAGTATCTGCCGCCCCGGCCCCGGCCCACTCTGACGCTTGACGAGCGCGTCGCCAAGGACAGCGCCAACGACGATCTGCCACTCCACGGCCTGCTGAAATGGGCCGACCGCATCCTGGCGCGCTGAAGGAGGAAGTCCCATGCATCCGGCCTTCTCCATCATCTTCTTCACGAGTGCTGCGGGCGCCGGCTATGGGCTGCTCGCCCTGCTGGGCCTGCTGGCGCCGCTCGGGCTGCTTCCGGCGAACCCGCTGTTCGGCCTCGCCGCCCTTGCCCTCGCCCTGGGGCTGGTGGTGGCCGGGCTGCTGTCCTCACTGGCCCATCTCGGCCGTCCGGAACGGGCGTGGCGGGCGCTGTCGCAATGGCGCAGCTCCTGGCTGTCGCGCGAAGGGGTGGCGGCGGTCGCCACCTTCCTGCCGGCAGGTGTCTTCGCCATCGCCTGGATCGCCCTGGCGACCACCGGCGTCATCACCGGCATCGCCGGCTGGATCACCGCGGCGATGGCGGCGGTGACCGTCTACTGCACGGCGATGATCTACGCCTCGCTGAAGCCCATCCGCCAGTGGGCCAACCCCTGGGTGCCGCGCGCCTATCTCGCCCTGTCGCTGATGACCGGGGCGCTGCTTCTGAACGCGCTGCTGGGCGTGGCGGGGCAGGCGTCGGGTTGGTCCTCCCTGCTGGCGCTGGCGTCGGTGGGGCTGGCCTGGGCGGCCAAGGAAGGGCATTGGCGCCACTGCGCCACCGCCCGTCCCGTCAGCACGGCGGAGACGGCGACCGGCCTCGGCCATATCGGGCGGGTCCGCCTGCTCGATAGCCCGCACAGCGAGGACAACTACCTGCTCAAGGAAATGGGCTTCCGCGTCGGGCGCCGCCACGCCGTCCGCCTGCGCCTCGTCACCCGCGTCGCCGCCTTCGCCCTGCCGGCGGCGCTGAGCCTCGGCGCGCTGGCCGCCGGCCCCGGCGCCCTGTCCGGCACCCTGGCGCTTCTGGCCGCCGCCGCCGCCACGCTGGGGGTGATCGCCGAGCGCTGGCTCTTCTTCGCCGAGGCGAAGCACACCGTGACCCTCTTCTACGGCGCCGGGGAAGCCTGAGCGCGCCTCTTCGCCCCAACATCGGGAAAGGAGCAGACATGCCGCATGCAGACATGCCGCACGGCCAAGCACATCACGGCTCCGCCCTGGCCTTCTTCATGACCCGCGCCGAGGCGATGGGCGCCCAGAGCCTCTACATCTGCGGTTCACCCTCCCGCCCCCGCGTGGGGTTCCGCTCCGGTCCCGGCGTCGTCTACGAGCCGCTGACCGCCGGCCTCGCCTGCCGCCTTATGGACCGCTTCGCGGTGGACGGGAACGGCCTGAGCCAAGGGCTGCTCGTCTGGAGCGGGCGCCATTACCGCTGGTTCGCCATGCCGATGCCGGAGGGGGCCGACGGCTACGCCCCCCTGATCGCCGTGCACCGGCCCGCCATTCTCCCCGGCCCCGGCGAGCGGGCCATGCCGCGCGTCACCGCCGGCTGACCGCTTCGCCCTAACCCCTTCATCCCATGCCACCCATCCATGAAACGAGGATGCGCACCATGAAAATGACCACCGAGGAAGCGTTCGTGAAGGTCCTTCAGATGCACGGCATCCGGCACGCCTTCGGGATCATCGGATCGGCCATGATGCCGGTCTCCGACCTCTTCCCCAAGGCCGGCATCCGGTTCTGGGACTGCGCACACGAGACCAACGCCGCCCTGATCTGCGACGGATACAGCCGCGTCACCGGCGAGATGGCCATGGCCATCGCCCAGAACGGCCCCGGCGTGACCGGCTTCGTCACCTCCATCAAAACGGCCTACTGGAACCACACGCCGATGCTTCTGGTGACGCCCCAGGCTGCCAACAAGACCATCGGCCAGGGCGGTTTCCAGGAGGTCGAGCAGATGGCCATGTTCAAGGACATGGTCTGCTATCAGGAGGAAGTGCGCGACCCCAGCCGCATGGCCGAGGTTCTGAACCGCGTCATCGAGAAGGCGTGGCGCGGCTGCGCACCGGCGCAGATCAACGTGCCGCGCGATTTCTGGACCCAGGTGATCGACGTCGAGCTGCCGCAGATCGTCCGGCTGGAGCGCCCGGCGGGCGGACGGCAGGCCATCGCCGAGGCGGCGCGCCTGCTGTCGGAGGCGAAATTTCCGGTCATCCTCAACGGCGCCGGGGTGGTGATCGGCGGTGCCATTCCGGACAGCATCGCGCTGGCGGAGCGGCTGGACGCGCCGGTCTGCTGCGGCTACCAGCACAACGACGCCTTCCCCGGCAGCCACCCGCTGTCGGTCGGGCCGCTCGGCTACAACGGGTCGAAGGCGGCGATGGAGCTGATCGCCAAGGCCGACGTCGTTCTGGCGCTCGGCACGCGGCTCAACCCCTTCTCCACCCTACCCGGCTACGGCATCGACTATTGGCCGAAGGATGCGAAGATCATCCAGGTGGACATCAATCCCGACCGCATCGGCCTGACCAAGAAGGTCTCGGTCGGCATCTGCGGCGATGCCCGCCAAGTTGCGCAGCAAATCCTGGCGCAGCTCGCCCCCGGCGCCGGGGATACGGGACGGCTGGAGCGCCGCGCCTTGATCCACCAGACCAAGTCGGCGTGGCTGCAACTGCTCTCCTCGCTCGACCATGAGGACGACGACCCCGGAACGAGCTGGAACGCCGAGGCGCGCGAACGCGAGTCCGACCGCATGTCGCCGCGGCAGGCGTGGCGGGCCATCCAGGCCGCCTTGCCGGCGGACGCCATCCTCTCCACCGACATCGGCAACAACTGCGCCATCGGGAATGCCTACCCCACCTTCGAGGAGGGGCGGAAGTATCTGGCGCCGGGCATGTTCGGCCCCTGCGGCTACGGCTTCCCGTCGATCGTCGGCGCGAAGATCGGCTGCCCGAACACGCCGGTGGTGGGGTTCGCCGGTGACGGCGCGTTCGGCATCTCGATGAACGAGATGTCCTCCATCGGGCGCGAAGGATGGCCGGCGGTCACCATGGTGATCTTCCGGAACTTCCAATGGGGCGCGGAGAAGCGCAACACGACGCTGTGGTTCGACAACAACTTCGTCGGCACGGAGCTGAACCCCAAGCTCAGCTACGCCAAGGTCGCCGAGGGCTGCGGTCTGAAGGGCGTCACCGCGCGCACCCAGGACGAGGTGACGGCGGCCCTGCGCCAGGCCATCGAGGACCAGGGGCGCGGCATCACCACCTTCGTCGAGGTGATCTTGAACCAGGAGCTGGGCGAACCGTTCCGCCGCGACGCCATGAAGAAGCCGGTCGCGGTCGCCGGCATCGACCCGGCGGACATGCGCACGCAGCAGGCCTTGTAAGGCGGGGCGCGGCGCCGTTTGAGCGGTGCTTCTTTGTCATGAGTTGCAGGGGCTTTGCCCCCTCCCTAACCCTCCCCCGCTAACGCAGGGGAGGGAACTTTTTTGCCCCCTTCCCCGCTGCGCAGGGGAGGGTTGGGGTGGGGGCAAGGCTTTCCAAATGCAACACCTAATGGCATCCCACGTTTCGACTTCGAAAGCCCTCACTGGTTGCAATACAAGATATTAATAGCAACCATAAGACGCTTTCGATTTCGAAACCCTTTACTCCCCCAGCAGATCGTCGATGCGCATCCGCAGGTCCCGCAGAAGCTCCCGATGCTCCTTCTGCATCGCGTTGCTGACCGCGTCGATGGCCTTCAGCTCCTTCTCGATGCGGTTGATCGAGCGGCCAAGAACGCGCATCGGCTCCACCGAGCCCGGCGCTTTGGCCGCCCGCGCCGCGCGGACCGACTGCACCGTCAGCCCGCCGGTGCGCGCCGACTGCCACAGCCGCCTCACCTCCCCTTCGTCGCCGACGAAGGCCAGCTCGACCAGAGCGGAACGGGACACCGCGTCGGGGTTTTCCCGGTACTCGCGGAGGATGTCGGTCGGCAGGTCCAGCACCTTCAGCCGCTTCGACACCTCGGCCTCCGAGCAGCCGAGCACCGCGGCGACCTCCGCCTGGGCGTAGCCGTGGCTGTCGATGAGCTGGGTCAGGCCGCGGGCCAGATCGATGGCGTCCAGGTCCACGCGCTGGACGTTCTCGATCAGCGCGATCTCCTCCGCCTTGCCCTTGGTGATGATGGCGGCGATGGTCGGACGTCCGAGCATCTGGTGGGCGCGCAGACGGCGCTCGCCGGCCACGAGGCGATAGACGCCCTTCTCCGCCGTCTCCTGCACCAGAACCGGCTGCTGAAGCCCGTGCCGCTCGATGGAGTCGGCCAGCGAGGCGAGCGCCGTCTCGTCGAAGACGGTGCGGGGCTGGTTGGGGTCGGTGCGGATGGCGGCCACGTCGGCCTCGATCAGCCGGGGCAGGGTGCCGGTCAGCCCGAACAGCCGGTCGGTCTCCAGAGCCGGAGCGGTGTTCTTCGCTTGCAGGACCGTGGCGGCGGTCTGGCGGGTCAGCTTCTTAGGCGGCATCGACCGACTCCCGGATGCGTCCGGCGGCCTTCAGAAGGGCACCGGCGATGGCGGCGTAGCTCTCCACGCCCGGCGCGCCGATGTCGGCGTCCAGCGTGATGACGTTGGCACCGGCGGCCTGCGCGTAGATGGTCGCGCGCGGCACCGGCGGGAAGACGCGGTAATCCTCCCCCCACAGCCGACCGATGTCCTCCAGCGAAGAGCGGTCCTGGGTCTGGCGGGGGTTCAGCATGGTCGGAAGAACGCCCAGCACCCGCAGGTTCGGGTTCAGCCGCCGTTGGATCTTCGTCACCGTGTCCAGGAACGCGTTCACGCCCAGGATGGCGTGGGGCTCCGCCTGGCAGGGGATCAGGACATAGTCCGCCGCGGTCAGCGCGTTGATGGTGACCGCCCCCAGGTTCGGCGCGCAGTCGATCAGGATGAAGTCGTAATCGGCCCGCACCGCGTCCAGCATCTCCGCCATGGCGGTCTGGGCGTTGGTCAGGTTGCCGGGCAGCTCCGTGTCGGCGCTGGCGAGCGCGATGCTGGACGGCACGACGTCCAGCCCCTCCACGCCGGTCGGGCGGATGACCTCGGCCAGCTTCGCCTTGCCCATCAGCGCGTGGTAGAGCACCCTGCCCTGCTCCGTCAGCGCCACCACGTCGGTCTGCGGCACGCCGACATGGACCGTGGCGTTGCCCTGCGGATCGGCGTCCACCAGCAGCACGCGGTTGCCCGAACGGGCCAGCATGAAGGCGACGTTGATGGAGGTCGCCGTCTTGGCCGTGCCGCCCTTTTGCAGGCCGACCGCGATGGTCGTGCCGGCCCGGGGCGCCTCGGTCGGCGGCTGTTCCAGGGACAGCAGAAGCAGCCGGCCCAGCACGTCGCGGGGCAGGGGCTCGCGCCCCGTCTCCCACTTGCTCAGCCGCTGCTTGTCGTATCGGCGGCCCGTCAGTTCGTTCACGAACGCGGCCATCTGCGTCTGGGTGAGGCCGCGCCTCTCGCGCAGCAGCTTCAAATCGTCGCCGGTCATTGCCCCCTCATCGACCCATTGCCGGAGTCGTCCGCGAAGCTATCAAGTCGTCCCAACCCCCGCAATGGGTGTCTACCCGCTGCGCCGGCTTCCTTCGTGGGAAAGATGAACCACAGAGGCACAGAGACACGGAGACCATCACGCTGTTTCTTCTCCGTGTCTCTGTGCCTCTGTGGTGAAATACGCGGCGGATGACCAAGTTGACGATCAACCGGCACTGGCGAAAACAGGGCTCTCCGGTGCATAACTAGGCATGCGGGGCCGGCGGCGGCACCGGGGATATGGGGTTGCGCGAATGGCGGCGAACTGGTCTGTGCGGCAACTGGTGTGTCAGGCGCATGGCTGCGAGCTGGCCGTGTCGTGGCGGACCGATGGCCGCTGGACCTGGACGGTGTCGGTGGCCGGGGAGCGCATCGCCATCGGGATCGCCCAGTCGCAGGAAGGCGCGCAGGACGCCGCCATCGACGCGGCGGCGCGTCACGCGCGCGCGGACGGCATCATCCAATTGACCATGTTCTGAAAAGACAGCGACCGGCAAACCCGTTGCCCGGCGTCGAATTGGGATTATTGCAGCGCAACATAGCCGTGGAACGGGCCTATCCCATGCCGCCCGCAGAAAAAGCGCTTAGCCACAGAGCATAATCCCGTGGGATTTTGCGCGAACCCATCTGGGTTTGTGTGATTTTCCCGTGCGACTCCTATTGTTTGTGAACGATCGCAAAGACCGTAGGCCGCGCGTGATCCTCATAAGACTTTCCGCGGGGCTTCGACCTTAGACGATCCGACAGCTCTGGCCTCCGGCCAAGCATGCGGGACGGGCATCCTCCGGCGCCACGCGCCGGCGCCTGCCCCGGCTCCGCCATTCGACCAACCGCTCGAGAGGTTCGACGTGACTTCGCTGGGGAAACGCCAGATTCACACCGACGCACTTGGGGGCGCACTTGGGGGCGATTGCCTGGACGCTTCACCGGCTGTGGAGATCGACCGTATGGACCGCGGCGGCTGGTACGCCGTCATGGAGGGCTTCGACGACGCCAACATCTTCCAGACTTGGGATTTCGGACGCATCGCCCATCCCAACCGCGATCTCAGCCACATCGTGCTGCGCCGCGGTGGCCAGCCGGTGGCCGCGGCACAGGTGCTGGTCCGCCGGGTGCCGGGCATCGGCGGCATCGCGCTGGCCATGTGGGGGCCGATGTGGCGCCCGAAGGGCCGCCGGCCCGATCCGGCGGCGTTCCAGGCCATCATGGAGGCGATGAAGGCCGAGTACAGCGTCCGGCGCGGGCTGTTCCTGCGCGTCCTGCCGCGTGTGGAGGATGGGGAAGGGGAGGGCGCCGACGCGCTCGCCGCCCTGGACGCGCTGGACATGCGGCACAGCGAGGCCAAGGCGCCCTACCGCACTTTCATCATGGATCTGACCCGCGACGAGGCAACGATCCACAAGGACCTGTCGCGCCACTGGCGCCGCGGTCTCGCCAAGGCCGAAGGGGTCGGGCTGGAGATCGTCGAGGGCTCCTCGCCGGAGATCCTCGACGCCATCGACGATCTGTTCATCCAGACGCAGCGCCGCAAGGGCTTCCGCGCCTTCGACAGCCGCACCCTGACCCAGGTCCACCGCGCCCTGCCCGACGGCATGAAGATGCACGCCGTGATGGCCTCCCACAACGGCGAGCCGGTGGCCGGGGTGGTGGTGTCGCTGCTGGGCGACACGGCACTGATGCAGAATTCGGCCACCGCCGAGGCCGGGCTGCCGCTGAACGCGGCCTTCCTCGTCCATTGGAAGGCGATGCAATGGGTGAAGGCCAGCGGCGGGAAACGCTACGACCTGCACGGCGTGAACGCCCAGGCCAACCCCGGCGTCCACCTGTTCAAGCGCGGCTTCGCCGGCAAGGGAGAGGAGGAGCGGGTGTTCATCGGCACCTTCGAATCGCCCGGCCCGATGCTCAGCCGGCTGCTGGTCGAAGGCGGCCAGACGGTGCGCACGCTCGCCGCGACCTGCACCGCGCAGGCCAGTCATGTGATGGCGATGGCGCTGAACAAGGGGCAGGCCGGGCGCGCCGATGCCACCCCGTCCAACCCGGCGTAAGCTTCGAACATCCGAAACGCCCGGTTCAAAAGAATGAACCGGGCGTCGCGTCGTTCGTATTACTGGGTGCGTGCGACCACCGGCACTCCGTCCAGATCCTTCGGAAGATCATCGGGAACGCCCGTCGCGAAATCGACCGCGATGGCGTAGTCGTCGGACAGCTTCGTGACTTCGGCGCGGGTCATTCCGGGGTACCCGCTCAGGATCGCCAGATAACGGTCACGGGCGGCTTCGGCAGCCTCTTTCGGCACGGGCATACGGACCTCCCTTTCGACATAGGTGCCATAGTCATTTATGAATTGTTTGGTTCATAAACAATACCCCGGCAGGCCCGATCAACCCGAATCCACGCTCCGTATCTGCGGCTCAGATCCGCTCGGCCAACCCGTGCAGATCGCCGACGACCGTCACATCGGGAGGGAAGGGGTTGGGCAGCCCTTCCGACACCACCCCGACGAAGGCCATGCCGACCTTGCGGGCGGCCTCCAGTTCGGTCAGGGAGTCACCGATGGCGAGCGCCTGCGCCGGGTCGTGCCCACCCTCTGCGACGATACGCGCGAAGACCTCCGCCTTCACGTTGGGAGAGCCGGTGATGGTGCGGAAATGCCGGTCCAGCCGCTTGGCGCGCACGGTGCCCAGCAACACTTCATGCGGCGTGCCCGAGACGAGATGGCAGGGCGTGCCGTCCAGCCGGTCCAGCGCCGCCTCCGCCCCGGCGATCAGCGGGCAATCGGGCACCCGCGGGTCGACGATCTCGGCGTAGCGGCGGGCCAGATCGTCGATCTCCGCCGGGCCGGGGTCGCGCCCGAACATCTCCCGCTCCAGGATTTCCAGCATCTTGAACCGGCTGAGGCCGCCGTTGCGCCAGATGGTCTGCCGCATCCGCTCCTCCGCCTCCGGATCGTCGATGCCGTAGAGGATGGCGAAGCCGCCGTTCTTGGTGGGGACGGAATCGATGATGACGCCGTCGAAGTCGAAGATCACGACCTCCGGGTCCAACCGGTCGGGAGTCTGGGGCATTGCGCCGTCTCACATCGTTGTGGTGGCCCCGCACGGAAAGGTGGCGGGGGCCGGAAAAGGCGTCGGGGGATCGTACAGGAAATCCACCCCGCCTCAACGCTTCGGGTGGAGGAGACAGCCATTCGGAAAAGCTGTCCCACAGTGTGGCGCAGGCCACAGCGGGGGAGGGCGGCTGGGCGTACCGTCCAGTCATCGAACAGGCCGGGACGCGACGCAGACAGCCCCCGGCAGCCACTCCCCAGACACCGGCCAACTCCCGAGACACCGAAAGGAAACCAGACCATGCGCCGCACCACCCTGATCGCCGCCGCCCTGCTGTGCTCCGCCATCGCCGCCCCGGCCTTCGCCGGCGACCTGATGACCGGCGGCATCCCGATGGGCAACGTCTCCAATCTCGGCGTCATCTCCAACACCGCGGCGGGCATCCAGAACAAGGCGCAGCAGCAGGTGATGGGCGTCCAGGCCGGCGGCGGGCTGACCGGGCCGTTCGGCACCGCCTCCAACCTGGGCAACGTCTCCAACCTCGCCGCCGGGGTCGGCAACAAGGCCAAGCAGCAGGTCTTCGGCATGCAGACCGGCGGGGCCGGGGTGAAGACGCCCTTCGCGCTGGGCGGTTTCAACAGCAACGCCGGCACCGTCAGCAACAGCGCCGTCGGCATCGGCAACACCGCCAACCAGCAGGTCAAGGCCATGCAGTTCGGCGCCCCCGGCGCCCTCTTCAACCAGAACCTCGGCACCGTCTCCAACCTCTCCGCCGGCATCGGCAACAAGGCCAACCAGCAGGTCATCGGCATCCAGAAGTAAGGGCCCTCCCCCTCGCGTCGTTCCTCCCCGCCAACTCGCGGCCGGCAGAATTCTGCCGGCCGTCTTTTTGTGCGCTCAATGGATGCCCAGCAGCCGGATCAGCCCCAACCCGATGGCGCCCAGCGCCGCCAGCGACAGCACCGCCGCCCCCATGACGCGCAGTCCGGCCCGCGACAGCATCCGCACATCCACCCCCAGCCCCAGAGCGGCCATCGACAGCACCGTCAGGACGCCCGCCGCATTCCGACAGGCCGCCAGCGCCGCGTCCGGGATCAGCCCCGCGGTCCGCAACCCGGCCAGAGCCAGGAAGCCCAGGATGAACCAGGGCACCAGCCGGCGCAGGGGCGGGCGTAGGGGCGGGCGGGCCTTCGGGCGCTCTCCCGCATGTCCCTCCGGCTTCACCAGCAGGGCCAGCGCCACCACCACCGGCCCCAGCATCAGAACGCGCAGCAGCTTCACCAATGTCCCGACCTGGACGCTCAACGCGCCGACCGGTGCCGTCGCCGCCAGGATCTGCGGCACCGCGTAGACGGTCAGCCCGGCGAACACGCCGTACTGCATGGCGCTGAGGCCCAGCAGCGGGACCAGCAGCGGCAGGAGCAGCACCACCAGCACGCCCAATACCGCCGTGAAGGCGATGGCAGCCGCCACGTCGTCGCCGTCCGCGCCGATCACCGGCGCCGTTGCGGCGATGGCCGAGTTGCCGCAGATGGAATTGCCGCAGGCGACCAGCACCGCCATGCGCGGCGGCAGCCCCAGCAGGCGCCCGATGCCGTAGCTGACCGCCAGGGCCAGGGCGACGACCCCGGCGATTCCCGCCACCAGCCCCGGCCCGGCAGCCAGAATCGTGGCCGGGTCGATGGAGGCGCCCAGCAGCATCACCGCGACCTCCAGCAGGGTCCTGGCGCTGAAGTCCGTTCCCGCCTTCCAGCGGCGCCCCGGCGTCCAGACGCTGCGCACCGCCACCCCGATCAGGATCGCCAGCACCAGAGCCTCCAGCCACGCCTGCCCGAAGACACGCTCCTCCAGGCTTTGCAGGGCGAGCGCCGCGCCGCTCACGCCGGAGCAGAGCAGGACTCCCGGCAGCAGGGGCGGCAGCAGGGCCGGAAGGGACGGGCGCGGCGATGGTTGGCAGAGACGCGGCATGGGGTCCTCGGGAAACGGAGCCGTGACCCTGCGCGCCCTCGACCGTTCGATCCAACGGATTATACTGGATGAAACGTTCGGGAAAATCGAACGTCCGAACGGCAAGGAAAGAGCGCGTGACCCTGGAGCAGCTCCGCATCTTCGTGGCCGTCGCCGCGCAGCAGCATGTGACGCGGGCGGCGGCATCCCTGAACCTGACGCAGTCCGCGGTCAGCGCCGCCGTCTCCAGCCTGGAGGCGCGGCACGCCGTCCGCCTGTTCGACCGGGTGGGCCGCCGCATCGAGCTGACGGAGGCCGGACGCCTGTTCCTGACCGAGGCCGTCGGGGTGCTGGCCCGCGCGGAGGCGGCGGAACGCATGCTGGCCGACCTGTCGGCGCTGAAGCGCGGGCGCATCGCCATCCACGCCAGCCAAACCATCACCGCCTACTGGCTGCCCGGTCCTCTCGTCGCCTTCCGCAAGCGCCATCCGGACGTGGACGTCGCGGTGAAGGCCGCCAACACCGCGCAGGTCGCGCGGGCCGTTCTGGACGGCGCCGCCGACCTGGGGCTGGTGGAAGGGGAGGTGACGGACCCGCTGCTGGACCAGGACATGCTGCCCGGCGACCGTCTGGTGCTGGTGGTGGGCGACGATCACCCCTGGCGCGGGCGCGGCGATCTGACGGCGGAGGACCTGCCCCGTTCGCCCTGGGTCCTGCGGGAATCCGGTTCGGGCACCCGCTCCGAATTCGAGGAGGCGCTGCGCGGGCAGGGGACCGCCCCGGAGGCGTTGCCGGTCGCCTTGGAACTGCCGTCCAACGAGGCGGTTCTGTCGGCGGTCATGGCCGGGGCGGGGGCGAGCGCCCTGTCGGATCTGGTGGCGCGCGGCGCGCTGGCGGCGGGGCACCTGCACCGCGTTCCCTTCCCGCTGCCCGAACGGCCCTTCCGCCTGCTGCGTCACCGGGAGCGCGGATTGAGCCACGCCGCCCGGACCTTCCGCGATTTGCTGCTGGCGGAATAGGGGAGGGGAGGTGGATCAGACCACCTCGTCGAACTCGACCCTGGGGATGTCGATCCAGCTTTCCGGTTCGCCGGCGTCCTTGCGCCAGAAGATCACCGGCAGGTCGGCGTTCAGCACGCGGGCGATGGAGGCGCCGCGGGCCGTCATCAACTCCTTGTATTCCGCGGCCTCGACGATGCGCACGCCGTAGCCGGGGATGCGGTCGGCCTGGAGCACGGGGCCGAGCGCGTTCTTGAACTTGCGCAGGTCGTTGTCGGACCCGACCCGCTTGCGCAGCGGCTCCAGCGCCATCCAGAAGGCGTTGCCGTGGCCCAGATGGGCGCGGGCGATCTCGTAGAGCCGCTTCTCGATGGGTTTCAACGCGAAATAGTCCTCCGAATAGGTCAGCAGGTTGTTGCCCAGCGCCGCGCGCACCACCCAGTTCGACAGGACCAGCGTCAGGCCGCGCACCTGCCGCTCGCCGTCCTTCTTGCCGCGGCGATACAGCAGCTTGTAATCGGAAATCCAGGAGAAGGCGCCGCTTTCGCCCTCGCCTCCGGCCTCCAGGTTGGTCTTGATCTGCGTGCCCTGAAGCCGCTCCAGCGCCCCTTCGATCTTGTCGTAGGCGCTGCCCCCGGCGGTCTTGCCGACGATGCGCTGGAGGTCGCTGGTGGTGAAGTGCAGCTTTCCCACCTCCGGCCCCATCTTGCCCTCCGCCATCTTCTCGCGCAGCAGCGAGACGGCGTAGATCAGCACCGACTTGTCCCAGATCGTCGCAACGCCGACGTCGCGGGGGGCGCGCACCTCGATCTTCACCTTGCCGTCGTCGTAGGTGGGAAGGCTTTCCACCTTGTCCTTGGACAGGCCGAACAGCGAATAGGCCATCAGCGCCCGGTCGTTGTTCACGTCGCCGCGCAGCGGCGAATCCAGCCGCAGCGCGAGCTGGACCGGCCGGTCCAGCAGTTCGGCGTTTTCCGTTTCGGTCTTGTGGTCGTCCATGCACCCAGTCTCCCCGGCCCCGCCGGTGGGCGGTTACGGTCATGATTCCCGATACGCCCCGCATGTTCCACGGCGCAGGCGCAAACGTCGCCATTCTGCCGAAAGATTCCTCATCGCCCGGAAACGACGCTGTGACCGTGCGAACGAATGTCGCCGTTCTGCCAGTTCCCCCGGACGCTGTGCCCCGCTGGGGCTCGTCCCTGCCGAAAGCGTCCGCGTTCTGACGGTCCGGCCTCCCCACAGGCCGGGGAAGGACGCTGAAAGGCTTGGATTCCCTGACTCTTTCCGGACTCCGCAGGGTCCGGAGGCGTCTTGGGAGGGAGCACATTGGCAGAACGGCGACACTCGGTCGCGCGAGTCGGAGTCCGATTCCCGGCCGATTCCCGGAGTCACCGATGGGCCACAGCCCAGATTATTCGGCAGAACGGCGACATCGGGCGGACTCCGACGCTCCGGCGCCCGGAGCCGTGCGCAGGAATCTTTCGGCAGAACGGCGACGTTTTCAGCCCGGTTTCTCGGCAGAACGGCGACACCCGGACACCGCCCGACGCCGTCACGAAGGCCTCAAAGCCTTGATTCCGCTGACTCCAGCGCCCCGCCGGACCGCAACCGGAGCGATTCCGACGCACGCATTTGAATCGTGGACAGCCTGTCGGGGCCACGACAACATCTTGCGCAACGGGCCCCACGAAGCCCGAACCGATAGCTTTTGGGCGTCGGTTTTCAGGAGTGGGGTTTTGAGAGTTGGTTTTCTGAACAGCCGCGGAACGCCGAAGGAGGCGACGATGACGTAGCGGAGGACGCGACCTCCGGAAACACAAAGGGCACAGGTTTGGCGACCTGTGCCCTCGTGTACACCGAAGTGTCGAAAACCGATGGAAGACCGGGAGAACCGGACCCACGCATCAGCGGTTTGGCGACTTCATGATGCCAGGGTGATTCCGGAAAACCAAGTGGAATCGCGGATTCCGCTGACGCTCCCGCTTTGTCTTCCACCGGGATCGAAGCGCTGGATCATGGGAAGACGATGACCCCGTACACGACCTTGTACCGGCGATGGATCGGTGCGCCCGGTGTCGGCGCCGCGGAAATCGCGGTGCTCTCCGGTCTTTACGCGCGTGCGGATGCGGCCGGCGTGTGCACCGGTCTGGTCCAGGACGAACTGGCCGCCGAACTGGGCAAGAGCCGTCCGTGGCTGTCCGCCGTGCTGACGAAATTGCAGGCCCCGGACCTGTCCCTGGTGGAAGCCCGCCGTGAACGCGGCTTCCGCGGGATGGTCTATGCCCTGGTGGGAGCGCAGGACACCGACTCTTCCGGTCGGCCCGCCGACGCCACCGGTCAGCCGGCTGACGGACTCCTAAGGACTGGGAATCCTGAATCTCAAAACTCCTCCTCCTTCCGGGCGGGGGGATCGGTCGGCAAATCGGATGGAAGACCGGAGGGCAAGGGCCGGGACGCTCTGGCCGAAGACTGGCAGCCGGACGCCGCCGATCTGGCCTGGGCCGCCGAAACCCGGCCGGAGGTCGATCCCGCCGCGGTGACCCGCAAGTTCGTGGCCTGGTGCCGCAAGGCCAACGCCCGCAACGGCTACAGCCCGGCCGATCCGTCCGGCGCCTGGCGCAAATGGGTGGCCCGCGAACTGGTCGCCCCCGCCGCAGCGCCAGACAAGGACATGCCCACCGGGGACATGTCCGCCGGGGACACGCCCGCAAGCACCGTCGTCCCCTTCGGCACCGCTTTCCACCGCCCCTCCAACCGGAGCGACCAGTATGACCGACAGCCTTCCGAGCCTTTCCGCCAGCGCCGCACCGCAGACGCCGGACATGGCGTGGCTGCCCGCAACGCCGGTGTCCTCTCTGCCCTGCGCGATCGCCTCGCTCGCCCGTCTTGAGCGCGCCGACCTGCGCTTCGAGATCGCGGACCGCACGCCGGAGGAGATCGGGGCGCTGGCCCACCGTGTGGAGGCCGCCCTCGAGAACGCCTGCCCGGCCATCGGGGTGGAGAATGTGCTGACCGGCATCGAGAAGCTGGCCGCCCGCTTCGGCCTGGAGCTTCCGGACGCCGACGTGCTGGAGGCCGACATCCTCGACATGGCCGGCTGGTCCGCCGAGGAGTGGATCGCCGGCTTCCGCGGCGTCTGGTCCTCCTTCCGGTCCGGCTACCGGCGCTTTCCCACGGTCGGCGACTTCCGCGCCGCCGCCGGTCAGGCATCGGTGGACGGTGGAACGGCGGCCCTGCGCCGGCTGGCCATGGCCCTTCGCCAGGAACAGCAGATCCGCGCCCGCGAGATCGCCTTCCGCCGCCGCCAGAAGGAGAAGGAGGCGGAAACCGCCCGCCGTCAGCAGGCGATGGCCGTCGCGGCCCCGATGCCGGTCCCGGCGCTTCCAGCCCCCGTTTCCGCCCGTCCGGAGGGACCGCAAGGGGAGACGGTGGCCGCGCAGCCCCTTCCCCAGACTTCGCATGCGGCCGCAGGCCCGTCGGTTGCGGTGCCGAAGTTCTTCCAAAATAGCCGGACCACAAAAGACTTTCATACCACAGTATGCAATGACGGGCGCCCGGCACTTTCCAGTAAGAGTCCACACCTGAAAAGTGCATACCCAGAAACGAAGCGTTCCAAAGATCGCTCAAGGGGCAGAGGCACCGGCGCCATGGCGCGGCAGGGCGTTCAATATTCCGATAGGTTAGTGTCTTTATAAACAGCTTCATCCGAACGGCCAAGATTCCAGTAGCGAACCACGAAAGGGGGGCGCAAGATACGACAGTCCGTTGGTGCCCCGAACTTTTGGGATCGCCCATCCATGCCGTCCATAAAGGTATTCCGTCAGCGACCGATGACTCTGCGCGGGTACCTCTTGAGGCTTGTGCTCGTGACTCTGGTGCCGATGCTTCTGCTCGGCGGGATGCTCATCGGCTGGCTGGTGCAGCAGCAGCGCGAAGCGGTCGAAGACAACATGTACGACACGGCGGAGGCGCTGGCCCTGATCGTGGACCGGGAACTGGCCGCGACCATCGACTCGCTGCGGGCGCTGTCCCGCGCGGAGGCGCTGGCCGTCGACGATCCCGCCGCCTTCCACCAGCGGGCGACGCAGGCGCTGTCCCAGCATCCCTATTGGACCGGCATCGTGCTGACCGATCCGTCGGGGCGCGGGATCGCCGATACGGCAACCCCTCCTGGCGCCCCCGTTCCGGCCGGGACCCAGCTCGACACCCTGCGACGGGTGATCGCGACCCGCCAGCCGGCGGTGTCCGATCTGATGGCCGCGACGGCGGGCGACCGTCCGACGATCGCCGTCATGGTGCCGGTGCTGCGCGACGGCACCCTCCGCTACGTCCTGTCGGCGGTGATCGACCCGCAGACCTGGAGCAACCTCCTGGAGGGGTTCGAGACCCGGTCCGGCCTGATCGCCGCGATCATCGACGGCCAGAACCGGATCGCCGCGCGCTCGCGCGAGCATGCGGAGTTTCTGGGGCGGACGGTTCCGGACTGGTTCCTGGAAGCGCGCGGCGCGGCGGTGACCGGCAATTACCGCGGAGCCACGCTGGACGGGGTGGAGATCATCGGTGCCTTCCACCGCGCGCAGCTTGCCGGATGGACGCTGGTTGCCGCGACGCCGGCCGAGGCCGTTCTGAATCCCCTGCACCGCACGGTCGTGCTGGCGCTGGGGTTGGGTCTGCTTCTGCTGGGCGTTTCGGCGGCGTCGGCGGCGGTGTTCGCCCGGCGGCTCGCCCACCCCGTCCGCGAACTGGCCGCTCACGGCGGCAGCCTGATGGAAGGGCGGCCCATCCGCTACGACGGCGGCGTGTCCGTGAGCGAGTTCGACGAACTGCACCGGGTCATGGCCGAGGCTAGCACCGCTCTCGTCGGGGCCAGCGAAACCGCCGCTCAGGCGGAGGCGCGCTACCGCGCCATCGTGGACACGGCGGTGGACGCCATCCTGGTCATCGACCGGGCCGGCGTCCTGCACAGTTTCAACCGCGCAGCGGAGCGCATCTTCGGCTACGCCGTGGAGGAGGTGATGGGCCGCAACGTCAGCATGCTGATGCCTGAACCGGACCGCGGCGCCCACGACGGTTATCTGAAGCGCTACCACCGTACCGGGGAACGGCGGATCATCGGCATCGGGCGCGAGGTGTCGGGCCGGCGCAAGGACGGGTCGGTGTTCCCGCTGGAGTTGTCGGTTGCCGAATGGAAGGCGGACGGCGAAACGCGCTTCACCGGCATCGTGCGCGACATCACCGCCCGCAAGACGGCGGAGGAGGCGCTGCTCGCCGCCAAGGACGCGGCGGAGGAGGCGATGGAGCGCGCCCTGCGCGCCGCGGACGAGGCCCGGCGGGAGAAGACCCGCGCTGAAAAGGCGGAGCGGGCGAAGACCCAGTTCCTGGCGGCGGCCAGCCATGACCTGCGCCAGCCCGTGCAGTCGCTCTATTTCTTCGCGCAGGTGCTGGACGACAAGCTGCGCGGCAATTCCGGGCACGAACTGGTCGCCAGCATGGGGCATTCGCTGGACGCGCTGAAGCTCCTTCTGGACAGCCTGCTGGACGTGTCGCGGCTCGACGCCGGAGCGGTGGTGCCCAGCGTGACGGAATGCGCGGTCGGCCCGCTGCTCGACCGGCTGGCGGCGGAGTACGGGCCGCGTGCGGAAGGGCAGGGGCTGCGCCTTCGCGTCGTGCCGACCTCCTTGTGGGCGCGCACCGACCCGATGCTTCTGGAACGCATCCTGCGCAACCTGATCGAGAACGCGCTGCGCTACACCGAGCGGGGCGGCGTCGTGGTCGGCTGCCGGCGCGGCAACGGCGCTCTGCGGATCGAGGTGGCCGACAACGGGGTCGGGGTGCCGGAGGAGTTGCAGCAGACCGTCTTCGAGGAGTTCTTCCAGATCGGCAACCCCGAGCGCGACCGGACCAAGGGGCTGGGTCTCGGGCTTGCCATCGTGAAGCGGCTGGCCGGGCTGCTCGGCCACACGATCGCCCTGCGGTCGCGGCCCGGACGGGGCAGCGTCTTCTCGGTCGAGCTTCCCTCGGTGCGCGCCCGCGCGATCCTGCGCCGCAACGGGGCCGACCGGGCCAACGACGACGGGCAGGGGCTGGTGGTGGTCATCGACGACGAGGCCATCGTGCTTCTCAGCCTGCGCACCCTTTTGGAACAGTGGGGTTACGAGGTGGTGGCCGCCGTGTCGGGGGAGGAGGCGGTGGACCTGCTGCACGGGCTTGGCCGCCTGCCGGACCTGATCATCGCCGACTACCGCCTGCGCGAGGGGCGGACGGGGGTGGAGGCGATCCGCGACATCCACGGCGTCTGCGGCGTGCGCGTTCCCGCCGTGGTTCTGACCGGCGACACGGCGCCCGAACGCATCACCGAAATCCGCGGCGCCGGCTTCCGCCTCGTCCACAAGCCGATCACCCCGCACATCCTGCGCGAACTGCTGAGGCCCGCGGCCTGACCAAGAGCAGCCAGACGATGAAGGGCCGGTTTTTGACCCTGGCCGCCGACCGGCCGGGTCTTTAGCGTCTCCGCCTCCTTGGGGAAGAGGGAGACGGGAGATGAACTGGAGCAAGGGCCTGTGGCGGGGCTGGCTTGCCGCCGCCCTGCTGTGGGTGGCCGCGGTCGGCGCCTTCGCCGCGAACGACCTGCAAGGCCGGCACCCCTTTGCGGGTCTTTACGCCTTTTCCGAAGCGAAGGACGGTTTCCTGCCGCAGCACTACGCCGCCGACGAGGCGGTGGTGGTGGACGGCGTGAGGCGCGGCGTCGTCGCGCGGACCGACTTCGCCGACGGCACCACGCTGGCCGCGCCCCCGGACCTCGGCGAGGAGCGCCTGCGCCGGATCGCCGACCGTTTCTGGGCGGAGCGCTGGCAGCGCCGGGCGGAGGCGCTGTGGCCCTGGGCTGCGCGCGCCGCGGTGCCGCCGCTGCTTCTTCTTCTGTCCGGCGCCTTCGTCCTGTGGATCGCCCGCGGCTTCCGCCCGGTGGCGGCCCCTGTGGAGACGGTGGCGGCGGAGAGGAGGGCGGCGGAGAGGGTGGAGGAGGAGAAGGGAGAGGACGGCGCGCCGAAGGCCGCCTTCAACACGCGCTCCGCCGGCGGGCTGCCCCCTTTCATCCGCTCGTTGGGGCCTGACCCCAAACGGCGCCGCGTCCTGGGAGCGGGCCGGTAAAGGAAACCGACGGCGTTCGGCTTGCGGAAGGCGCAAAGGAACAGGGGCCCCGGCTTCGGGTTGATGCTGGCGCGGGGCACGGATGGTGCCGACGGGCCGGATCAAGAGGAGATGTGGGTGCCGGAGCCGACCAACACCGAAAAGATCGTTACCGGGATTCCGGAATTCGACATGATCCTGCGGGGCGGTCTGCCGCGCGGGCGGCTTCATCTTCTGGAAGGCGCGCCGGGAACCGGCAAGACGACCATCGCCCTTCAATTCCTGCTGAAGGGCCTGGAGGACGGCAAGCGCGGTCTCTACGTCACTCTTTCGGAAACCGAGACGGAACTCCGGGCCTCGGCCAGCAGCCACGGCTGGTCGCTGGACGACATCGGCATCTTCGAACTCGTCCCGCTGGAAGCGCAGCTCGACCGCCAGCAGAGCGTGCTTTATCCGTCCGAGGTGGAATTGGGCGAGACCATCCGCCTCATCACCGACCGGATCAAGGCCGAAAACCCCGACCTCGTGGTGATCGACTCCCTGTCGGAACTGCGGCTGCTCGCCCAGGACCAGCTTCGCTACCGGCGGCAGATCCTGGCGCTGAAGCAGTTCCTTCAGGGGCGCCACTGCACCACGCTGGCGCTGGACGATCTGACCAGCCAGACCGGCTCCATGGAACTGCACAGCCTGATGCACGGCGTGGTCAGCCTGGAGCAGATCGAACGGTCCTACGGCGCGGCGCGGCGGCGTCTGCGGATCGCCAAGATGCGCGGCACAGAATACCAGAGCGGCTGGCACGATTTCGCCATCACGCCGGGCAATGTGCTGATCTTCCCGAGCCTGATCGCGGACGAGCACAAGGCGGAGTTCGAGCCGACCGTCGTGTCGAGCAACCTGGACGGGCTGGACAAGCTGATGGGCGGCGGGCTGACCCGCGGCACGACGACGATGCTCGTCGGCCCCTCGGGCGTCGGCAAGTCGTCCATCGCTCTTCAATATGTCACGGCGGCGGTGCGCCGCGGCGAACACGCGGCCTATTTCTCCTTCGACGAGTCCTTCGAGACCCTGGCGCTGCGCAGCACCGCGCTCGGCATCGACATCGAGGAGGCGGTCCGCAGGGGCGAGCTGGGCTGGGAACGCGCCAATCCGTCGCGCCTGTCGCCGGGCCAGTTCGTCTGGCAGGTCCGCCGTCAGGTGGAGGACCAGAAGGCCCGCGTCGTGGTGATCGACAGCCTGAACTCGTACCTCAGCACCATGCCGGAGGAGAAGGCGCTCATCCTCCAGATGCACGAACTCCTCACCTATCTGAACAACCAGGGGGTCGTGACCATCCTGATCCTCGCCCAGCAGGGCATCGTCGGCGACATCCAGAATCCGGTGGACCTGTCCTTCATGAGCGACACGGTGGTGCTGCTGCGCTTCTTCGAGGCGGCGGGGGAGGTGCGGAAGGCGATCTCGGTGGTCAAGAAGCGCACCGGCGTCCATGAGCTGTCGATCCGCGAATTCCGTCTGTTCCCCGAGGGCATGCAGATCGGCCCGCAGCTCATGGAATTCCGCGGCGTGCTCACCGGCATCCCCAGCTATGACGGCTCCGCGGACCCGCTGTTGCGCGGGCAGAGCGAGACGGGCTGACCGCAGGCCATGGACGCCCCGATCCTCGTCCTCGCCCCGCATGGCCGCGATGCGGAGGTCATCCGTCTCGTGCTGGACGAGGTCGGGCTGGCCACCCGGGTCTGCGCCGACCTGCCGGCCGTGTGCGACGGGCTGACGAAGGAAATCACGGCGTTGATCCTGTCCGAAGGCGCCCTGGGTGCCGGGATGGAGGAACTGATCGCTTGCCTGGAGGCGCAGCCGCCCTGGTCGGACCTTCCCATTCTCGTGCTCACGGCGCGCGGCAGCCGTTCGGCCACCAAGGCGCGGTGGGCGCAGTTCCAGCGGCTCGGCAACGTCACGCTGCTGGACCCGCCCCTGCACGCCGAAGCCCTGCAGAGCGCGGCGCGGTCCGCGACCCGGACGCGCCTGCGCCAATACCGCACCCGAACGCTTCTGGCCGACATCGAGCGGGCCAACGACGAACTGGAGCGCCGGGTGACGGAGCGGACCGCCGCGCTGGAAAACGAAATGCTGGAGCGCCGAAAGGCCGAGGAAGCGTTGCAGCAGGCGCAGAAGATGGAAACGGTGGGCCAGCTCACGGGCGGGATCGCCCACGACTTCAACAATCTTCTGCAGGTCATGCTCGGCAACCTGCATTTGGTGCAAGGCAAGCTGCCGGACGACGACCCGCTGCTGCGCCATGTCGCCATGGCCATCACCGCCGGAGACCGCGCCGCCGCGCTCACCCGGCATCTTCTGGCCTTTGCCCGGCGCCAGCCGCTGTCCCCCCGGAGCCTGGACGTGAACGCGCTGGTCACCGCCATGAGCGGCCTGCTTCAGCGGTCCGTCGGCGAGTCGATCCAGGTGGAGACGGTGCTGGCTCCCGGTCTCTGGCGGACATGGGCGGATGCCAATCAGGTCGAAAGCGCTCTTCTCAATCTGGCCATCAACGCCCGCGACGCCATGCCCGACGGCGGGCACATCCGCATCGAGACGTGCAACGCCGTTCTGGACGAGACCTTTTCCGACACGCAAGGGGACGCCCTTCCCGGCGGCTACGTCCTGCTCCGCATGACGGATACCGGCACCGGCATGTCTCCGGCCGTTCTGGAGCGGGCGTTCGAACCGTTCTTCACGACGAAGCCCATCGGTCAGGGCTCCGGGCTCGGGCTGAGCCAGATCTACGGCTTCGCGCGCCAATCGGGCGGACACGCGGCCATCCATTCGAAGCCCGGGCGCGGCACGACCGTCAGCCTGTATCTGCCGCGGCATGACGGTGCCGCCGATGCGGACAGGCCGGTCGCCGATCCGGAACCGGAGCCGCAGACTCCCATCCGGAGCAATGAAACCATCCTCGTGGTCGAGGACGAGGCTCTCGTGCTGATGCTGTGGGTCGAAGCGCTGGAAGGCCAGGGATACCGTGTTCTGCAGGCGGCGGACCCCCAAGCGGCGAGCCGGATACTGGAGTCCGACGCATCGATCGATCTTCTGGTCACCGATGTCGGATTGCCTGGAATGACCGGACGGGAGCTGGCGAGCCTCGCGCGCGGCCTTCGCCCGGGGTTGAAGGTGCTGTTCGTGACCGGTTACGCGCATTACGCCGCCCTTGAACCGGACAGTCTCGGACCCGGCACGCGGATGCTCGGCAAGCCGGTCGGGGTTGAAACCTTGCAGATCACGGTCCGCTCGCTGCTGGACGGCGACGAGGCCTGAGGCCATAGTCCCGGTTTCCGAAGCAGGGTCATCGCATTTGATTTCCCTCTCCCGCCCCGGGAGAGGGAAGGGACCCACGCGCCAGCGTGGGAAGGGTGAGGGTCGCACGAGAATCCGTCGCTGATCCTTGCCGGTACCCTCACCCGGCTCTCAGCGGATGCCAATGGCATCCGCCTGTCGCCGTCAGCGCTGGCTTCCAGCCAGCGCGAGAGGCCGCTGCGCGGCCACCCTCTCCCGGGACGGGAGAAGGACTCAGCACCAAATGCGATAGCCTTGGTTTCCGAAGGACGGCAACTCGACAAGCCCCCGGTCCATCGCCTACAACCGGTTGTCCGGCCTGGAGACGGAATTGGCATCGGCGGGTGAACGGGGCGACACTGGCGAGGTCTTCGGCCTTCTCCCCGGCGGGGGCGAGGGAAACCGCATGACGCTCCGCCGTTCCCTGTTCCGCTGGAGAGCCGCGCTGTCCACGGCTCTGGCCGTCGGGCTGCTGCTGATCCTGGTGCAGGCGCCGGTTCAGGCTGTCGCCACGCTGTCCGCGGGATTGGCGCAGGCGTTCTGGGCGTCGTCCATGTGCGGGCCGGACGGCGCCGGGGAACGGCTGCCCTCGGTACCCGGTCAGCCGGGGCACGATCTTGCGCACTGCCTGGATTGCCAGCTCGGCTGCGCGCCTCCGGCGGCGCTCACCCCGGCGGGTGTGGCCGTTCCTCCGCCGCGCTTTTTCGGGGCGCTGCGGTTGCCGCCGTGTCGGACCCGCCGGCTCCGCCGCCCGCGCGGTTTTCGCCCGAACGCCCGTGCGCCGCCGGTGACGCTTCCTGCCTTGTCCCTTTGATCTCCAGATCCACCGAATTTTTCGCAGGACTACGTCATCATGAAGAAGCACACCCTGGCGCTCGCCGCTCTGATCGCCCTGACCGCCGGCACCGCCCTGGCCCACGATCACAAGGCCGGGCCGATCAACATCGAACATCCCTGGGCGCGCGCCACGGCGCCCTCGGCGCGGAACGGCGCGGCCTATATGGTCCTGAACGCCCACGGCGCGGACAGCGACCGTCTGCTGTCGGCCAGCACGCCCGTCGCCGACAAGGCGGAACTGCACACCCACCTGATGGACAACGGCGTCATGAAGATGCGTCAGGTCGACGCCATCGAGGTGGCTCCGGGCTCGCCCACGGCGCTCCAGCCCGGCGGCCTGCACGTCATGCTGCTCGGCCTGAAGCAGCCGTTGGCCCAGGGGAAGGCGTTCCCGCTGACCCTGACCTTCGAGAAGGCCGGCCCGGTCACCGTGCAGGTGGACGTGCAGGGCGCCGGTTCCGCCGCCCCGTCCCACAACGGCGCGGGCGGGCCGCAGCCGGGCGGCACGCAGCACAAGCACTGACGGGTGTCCGCCGCGCCGGACCCGCCCACGGGCCGGCGCGGCGGCAACCGCAGGTCCGCACTGATATACCAGTATCGCATTTGACCGGTTGCCGTTCATGGGCCAGGGTTGCGGGGCGCCGCAGGAAGGCTCACAGGAAGGACAGCCCCGCCCATGATCGCCGCCTCATGACCGTCACCGACAAGGCCCTGTCCGCAGCCTCATCCGGGCGGGCCGGCATCGCATGGATGCTGCTGACCACACTGCTGTTCGTCACGCAGGACGCGACGCTGCGTGTTCTGGTCCAGACCTATCCCTTCGCGGAGGTCGCCTGGGCGCGATTCGCGGTGCATCTGGGCATCGCCTTCGTGGTGGTGGCGGCGCGCTCGCCCAGCCACCTGATCGCCAAGCGTCCGGGGGTTCAAATCCTCCGCTCCGCCCTGCTGGCGGTGCTGACGCTGCTGGTGGCGGTGTCCTACAAGACGCTGCCCTTCGTGGATGTGGCGGCCATCGCCAACGTGGCGCCGGTTCTGGTCACCGTCCTGTCCGTCCCGCTCCTGAAGGAGACGGTGGGCTGGCGGCGCGGGCTGGGGGTGCTGGGCTGCTTCGCCGGGGCGATGATCATCATCGGTCCGGCCAGCATCGTCTTCCAATGGGCGATCCTGCTGCCGCTGGGTGCGGCGCTGTGCAACGCGCTCTACCAGATCGTCACCCGGCTGCTGCGCGGCGGCGATTCCACCCTGACGACCTTCTTCTACACCAGCATGGCGGGGACGGTGCTCTGCGGGCTGCTTCTGCCCTTCGGCTGGGTGACGCCCGACCTGACGGGGGCGGCGCTGATGATCCTGCTGGGCGTGCTGGGAGCGTGCAGCCACTTCTGCCTGATCCGCGCCTACACGGTGGCGGACGCCGCGACGGTGGCGCCCTTCGGCTACACGACGCTGATCTGGGCGGTGCTCTACGGCCTGCTGGTCTTCGGCGAGTCGCCCAGCGCCTCTACCCTTGCGGGCGGTCTGGTGATCGTCGCCAGCGGCATCTACATCTTCCACCGCGAGCAGGTTCGGGCGCGCGAGGCGGCGGCGAAGGGGGCCTGAGCGGCCCCCGCCTTTCTAATCCAGAGGCACGTACACAGGACGTTCAGGTACCCGAAATAACACGGGCCGTACGCGCCGAACTGTAACATGCTCCGCGTACCGTACGCCTGCCGGTGAGGGCCGGCGTTTCATCACCACAGGCCGCCACAGCAACGAGAACAGCAATGAACGGACTGCCCAAGCAGACGTGGCGCAGCCGCGTTGCCGAACTGTTGAACGACCCAGTGGTCCAGGCCGTGCTGCGCCGGGACCGTCTGACCCGCGAGCAGGTTCTGGCACAGCTCACCCCCATCGCCGAACACCTGCGCCGCAACACTCCCCCCGACCGACCCGCAAGGCGGATTCAGCGCGAAGCCGTCTGAACCCCGAACGGAAAAAGGCCGCCCGGTGGAACGGGCGGCCTTTCTCTTGTCAGCCGAATGGATCAGCCGGCGATCTCGAACTTGATCCCCTGGGCCAGCGGCAGGGCGCGGGAATAGTTCACCGTGGCCGTCTGGCGGCGCATGTAGGCCTTCCAGGCGTCGGACCCGGACTCGCGCCCGCCGCCCGTCTCCTTCTCGCCGCCGAAGGCGCCGCCGATTTCAGCACCCGACGGGCCGATGTTGACGTTGGCGATGCCGCAGTCGCTGCCGGACGCCGACAGGAAGGTCTCCGCCTCGCGGATGTCGGTGGTGAAGATGCAGGAGGACAGGCCCTGCGGCACCGCGTTCTGAAGCGCGATGGCCTCCTCCAGCGTCTCGTAGGTCAGGACGTAGAGGATCGGGGCGAAGGTCTCGTGCCGCACGATGTCGGTCTGGCCCGGCATCTCCACGATGGCCGGCTGCACGTACCAGGCATCGGGGTACTGCTCGGCCAGCGCGCGGGCGCCGCCGGTCACGATGCCGCCATCGGCCTTGGCCTGCTCCAGCGCGCGCTGCATGCCCTCATAGGCTCCCTTGTCGTTCAGCGGGCCGACCAGAACGCCGGACTCCAGCGGGTTGCCGATGGGAACGGAGGCGTAGGCGGCCTTGAGGCGCGGCAGCAGCGTGTCGCGCACGTCCTTGTGGACGATCAGGCGGCGCAGCGTGGTGCAGCGCTGGCCGCAGGTGCCCACCGCGGCGAAGACGATGGCGCGCACCGCCATGTCGAGGTCGGCGGACGGCGCGACGATCATCGCGTTGTTGCCGCCCAGCTCCAGGATCGGGCGGGCGAAGCGCTCCGCCACCTTCAGCGCGACCTCGCGGCCCATGCGGGTGGAGCCGGTGGCCGAGACGATGGGGACCAGCGGGCTGGCGACCAGCGCCTCGCCCACGTCGCGCCCGCCGTTGACGACCTGCAGCAAGTCCGCCGGAGCGTCGCCGAAGCGGGCCACCGCGCGCTCGAAGATGCGCTGGCAGGCGAGTGCCGTCAGCGGGGTCTTCTCCGACGGCTTCCAGATCACCGGGTCGCCGCAGACCAGCGCCAGGGCGGCGTTCCAGGCCCACACCGCGACCGGGAAGTTGAAGGCGGAGATCACCGCGCAGGGGCCCATCGGGTGCCAGGTCTCGCGCATCGCGTGGCCCGGACGCTCCGACGCGATGGTCAGGCCGTAGAGCTGGCGGGACAGGCCGACCGCGAAGTCGCAGATGTCGATCATCTCCTGGACCTCGCCCAGGCCCTCCTGGAAGATCTTGCCCATCTCCAGCGTGACGAGACGGCCCAGATCCTCCTTGGCGTCGCGCAGCTCCTCGCCCAGCAGGCGGACCAGCTCGCCGCGGCGCGGGGCCGGGACGACGCGCCACGCCTCGAAGGCGCGCTGGGCGCGGGCGGCCACCTCCGGGATTTCCGACGCCGGGGTGACCGGCGCCACGCCCAGCGGCGCGCCGTCGATGGGCGAACGGACGGACAGGCCGGACCCGTCGGCGGGAAGCTCAAGGCCGAGGCGGGAAAGAAGGTCGCGGTGCTGCATGGAGATAGTCCTCGGTGTGGATCAGCGCGGGCGCCCGGCGGCGCGGATGTCGGACAGGCTGCGGTTCGGCGTCAGGGCCTCGGGGTCGAGCTTGACGTGCAGGATGGCGGGCAGGCCGGAGGCGCGGGCGCGCTCGAAGGCCGGAGCGAACTCCTCCGTCCGCTCCACCGTCTCGCCATGGCCGCCATAGGCGCGGGCCAGCGCGGCGAAGTCGGGGTTCTTCAGGGCGGTGCCGGACACGCGGCCCGGATAGTCCCGCTCCTGGTGCATGCGGATGGTGCCGTACATGCCGTTGTCGATGACCAGAACGATGAGGTTGGCGCCCTCCTGCACGGCGGTGCCGAACTCCAGCCCGGTCATCTGGAAGCAGCCGTCCCCGGCGAAGCAGACCACGTCCCGCTCCGGATGCAGCAGCTTGGCCGCGACGGCGGCGGGCAGGCCGTAGCCCATGGAGCCGCAGACTGGCGCCGCCTGCGTGCCGTAGCGGCGGAAGCGCCAGAAGCGGTGAATCCAGGTGGCGTAGTTGCCGGCGCCGTTGGTCAGGATTGCGTCGTCGGGCAGGGTGTCGCGCAGCCAGGACATGACGGCGCCCATCTGGACGTCGCCGGGGATCGTGGCCGGCGGCTCGCTCCAGGCGGTGTAGGCGGCGTGCGCGGTCTCGGCCTGCCCGGCCCAGGCGGGGGAGGCCGGCGGCTCCAGCCCGGCCACCGCGTCGAGGAAGCCGCCCGGCGTGGCGTTGATGGCGAGGTCCGGGTGGTAGACGCGGCCCAGCTCCTCCGGCCCCGGATGGACGTGGATCAGCGTCTTGCCCGTCTCCGGGATACCCAGAAGCCCGTAGCTCTGCGACGGCACCTCGGAGAAGCGCCCGCCGAGCAGCAGGATCACGTCGGCGTCCTTCACCAGCGCCACCAGCTTCGGGTTGATGCCCAGACCGATGTCGCCCGCGTAGTTCGGGTGCGTGTGGTCGAACAGCATCTGGCGGCGGAAGGTGACCGCCACCGGAAGCGCGAAGCGCTCCGCGAAGCCGCGCAAGCCGGCCACCGCCTCCTCCGACCAGCGGGAGCCTCCGGCGATGACCAACGGGCGCTTCGCCCCGGCGAGCAGACGTCCGAATTCGACCACCTGGGCGGGGGTGGGAGCGCTGTCCACCGGCTGGGCCGGGCGGGCGGCGGTGACGTCCGCCGTCTCCACCAGCATGTCTTCCGGAAGCACCAGAACGACCGGGCCGGGGCGTCCGGCGAGCGCGGTGTGGAAGGCGCGGCTGACCATCTCCGGCACGCGGTCGGCACTGTCGATCTCCGCCACCCACTTGGCCATGCCGCCGAACATGAGCGTGTAGTCGACCTCCTGGAAGGCGTCGCGCCCGCGCATGCCGCGCTCGATCTGGCCGATGAACAGGATCATCGGGGTGGAGTCCTGCTGCGCCACATGCACGCCCGGCGCGGCGTTGGTGGCGCCGGGGCCGCGGGTGACGAAACAGATGCCCGGACGCCCGGTCAGCTTGCCCTCCGCCTCCGCCATCATGGCGGCGCCGCTCTCGTGACGGGCGTTGACGGTGCGGATCGGGGAATCGTGCAGCGCGTCCAGCACGGCGAGGTAGCTTTCGCCCGGCACGCAGAACACGCGCTCGACGCCCTGCGCCTCCAGCGCCTCGACGATCAACTGGCCTCCGGTCTTCATAGCGCGCTCGTTCCTCGGCTGGGCGTTCAAATCCTCCTCAATCTGGCGGCAGGCCCCGCCCCGCGCAACCGACTTTCTTTCCCCCGGTCATGAGCTATAGTCATGACCCATGGGTCTGCAACGCCGCCTTCTTCCTTCCATGAGCGCGCTCTCCGCCTTCGAGGCGGCGGCGCGGACCGGCAGCTTCACCGCCGCCGCGCAGGAGCTGGCGCTGACCCAGGGCGCCGTCAGCCGCCAGATCAAGGCGTTGGAGGACCAGCTCGGCGTCCCGCTGTTCCTGCGCCGCGACCAGCGCGTGACCCTGACCCCGGCGGGCGAATCCTACGCGGCGGAGGTGCGGGAGGCGCTGCATCGCGTCGGTGCGGCGACGCTGCGGGTCATGACCGCGCCGCAGGGGGGCGTGCTGAAGCTGGCGGTGCTGCCGACCTTCGGCACGCGCTGGCTGGTGCCGCGCCTGCCCGCCTTCCAAAGGGCGCACCCGCAGGTCATCATCCATTTCATGACGAAGATGGAGCCCTTCGACTTCCGGTCGGAGGATCTGGACGCCGCCATCCATTTCGGCGCCGCCGACTGGCCCGGCGCCGTCTGCGAACGGCTGATGGAGGAGGAGGTTCTGCCGCTCTGCGCCCCGTCCTTCCTGGCCGCCCACCCGATCCGCGCGGCGGCGGACCTCGTGGCGCTGCCGCTGCTGCACACCACCAGCCGCCCGGAGGCGTGGCGGGACTGGTTCGCCGCCCAGGGCATCGAGCGGCACGAAGGCGCCGGCATGTTCTTCGAGCAGTTCTCCACCACCGCGCAGGCGGCGATCACCGGGCTGGGGGTGGCGCTCCTGCCGACTCTGCTGGTGCAGGCGGAGTTGCAGGACGGGGCGCTGGTCCCGGCGCTGGACCGGCCCTACCGGAACCCGGATCGCGCCTATCACCTCGTCCACCCACCGTCGCGGGCGCATCACCCGCCGCTGGTGGCCTTCCGGGAGTGGTTGCTCACCGCTCGAACTTCGTCGCCATGATGATGGAGGAGGTCGTGCGCTCGATGCCGTCGATGGCGCCGATGCGGTCGATCAGAGCGTCCATCTCCTCCATGGTCCCCGTCCGCACCACGGCGATCAGATCGTGGGCGCCGCTGATGGCGTGGAGCGCCCGCACTTCCGGGATGCGCTTCAGAGCCTGGACCACGGCAGCGGTCAGCTTGGGCGACAGGTTGATGGAGACATGCGCGCGGATCATCCGGCGCGCCGTCTCGTCCGACAGCCGCACCGTGTAGCCGGCGATCACGCCGCGCTCCTCCAGCCGTTGGATGCGGCTCTGCACCGTGCTGCGCGACACGCGCAGGCGGCGGGCCAGCGCGGCGGTGGGCTCCCGCGCGTTGTCCTGAAGCGCGTCAAGGAGGTGCTGATCCAGTTCGTCCATCATTCCGCCGGTTCTTCCATCAATTCGCCGACCAATATCGGGCGATTCGGCACCCTGCACACTGCACATCGACAGCCCGCCCGGTCAAGATTGCGGCATAACGACGCGAACCGAAGAACGGGAGACGGGACGATGCGCGACATTCTTCTGATGGGCGGCGGCAAGATCGGCGAGACCATCGGCGACTTCCTGAAGGCCACGGGCGATTACCGGGTGACCGTCGCCGACCGCTCGGCGGAGGCGCTGGAGCGGTTGCCGACGCACCCGCGGATGGAAACGCGCGTGGTGGACGCCGCCAACCCCGCCGATCTGGCCGAGGCCATGCGGGGCAAGTTCGCGGTGCTGAGCGCGCTGCCCTATCACCTGACGGTCGGCGTGGCGGAGGCGGCGCGGGACGCCGGCACCCATTACCTCGATCTGACCGAGGACGTGGCGAGCACGCGGCGCGTCAAGGAACTGGCGGAGGACGCGCCCTGCGCCTTCATCCCGCAGTGCGGGCTGGCGCCGGGCTTCATCTCCATCGTCGCCAACGACGTGGCGTCGCGTTTCGACACGCTGGACACGGTGCGGATGCGCGTCGGCGCCCTGCCGAAATACCCGTCCAACGCCCTGAACTACAACCTGACCTGGAGCACCGAGGGCGTCATCAACGAGTATCTGGAGCCCTGCGAGGCCATCGTCGAAGGCCGCCTCGTCTCCGTCCCGCCGCTGGAGGAGCGCGAAGAGTTCTCCCTCGACGGCGTGCTGTACGAGGCGTTCAACACCTCGGGCGGGCTGGGCACGCTGTGCGAGACGCTGGCGGGGAAGGTGCGGACGCTCAACTACCGCTCCGTCCGCTATCCGGGGCACCGTGACCTGATGAAGGCGCTGCTGCACGACCTGCGGCTGGGCAGCCGGCGGGAGCTGCTGAAGGACATTCTGGAGCACTCGATCCCGGCGACCCTCCAGGACGTCGTGCTGATCTTCGTGACGGTGACCGGGACGAAGCGGGGGCGGCTGCTTCAGGAAACCTACGCCAACAAGATCTACGGGCGGGAGATCGGCGGCACCTTCTACAACGGCATCCAGATCACCACGGCGTCGGGCATGTGCGCCGTGCTGGACCTGTTGGCCGACGGCGCGCTGCCGCAGCGGGGCTTCGTGAAGCAGGAGGAGGTGCGCTACGCCGACTTCATCGCCAACCGCTTCGGGCGCAACTACGCGATGACCGACGCGGCCCCCCAGCAGGGATCGCAGCACGGGGCGGGGCGCGCCGCCTGAGCGGGCGCCCCTCCTTCCCCACCGGGCCGCGTCTCAGATCACCTCGCGGGCGCGGCCCTTGAAGACGGTGGCGGCAATCTTCAGAGCGTCGGGGGTGCCGCGGGCCAGCGCCTCGGTGAAGTGCAGGGCCTGCTTGACCTGCACCTTCGGCGGCATCGGCGGCTCGTTGGTGTCCACGAGGCAATCCACCACCACCGGTCCGGGATAGGCGAGGGCTGCGTCCAGCATGGCGCCGCAGTCCTTCGGGTCGGTGACGGTGAATCCCTTGCCGCCGCAGGCCTCCGCCACCTTGGCGAAGTCGATGGGCTGGAGGTCGCAGACATACTCGGGATTGCCGAGCATGGCGATCTGCTCCCACTTGATCTGGCCGAGCGAGTTGTTGTTGTTGATGATGACCTTGATCGGCAGCTTGTACTTCACCGCCGTGGCGAAATCGGCCATCAGCATGGAAAAGCCGCCGTCCCCGACATAGGCCACCACCTGCCGTCCGGGATGGGCGAGCTGCGCCGCGATGGCGTAGGGAACGCCCGGCGCCATGGTGGCGAGGTTGCCGGACAGGGAGTGCATCTGGCCGCGCCGGGCCGGAATCTGCCGCGCCCACCATGTGGCGATGGTGCCGCTGTCGCAGGCGACGATGGCCGTGTCGGACAGGCGCTTGCCCAGCTCCCACGCGACGACCTGCGGCTTCATGGGCAGGTCGGGGCGGGTGCCGCGCTCCTCCATCAGCCGCATCCACTCCGCCTTGCCCGCCTGCGCCGTCTGCAGGAAGGAGCGGTCCTCGTGCCGCCGCGCCCGCTCCGTCAGGATGTCCAGCGCCAAGCCGCAATCGCCGACCAGCCCGGCCTCCACCGGATAGCGCAGGCCGATGCGCGCCGCGTCGATGTCGATCTGGATGGCGCGGGCCTGCCCCGGCTTCGGGTAATATTCGATGTAGGGGAAAGTCGATCCGGCGATCAGCAGCGTGTCGCAGGTCTCCAGCGCCTCCTGCGAGGGGGCGGTGCCGAGCAGACCGACCTGGCCCGTCGTGAAGGGGCTGTCGTCCGGCACCGCGGCCTTGCCCAGCAGCGCCTTGACGATCACCGCCCCCAGCTTGTCCGCCAGCCGTTCGAGCTGGTCGGTCGCCTTCAGGGCGCCCTGCCCGGCCAGGATGACGATGCGCTTCCCGGCGTCGAGGATCTCCACGGCGCGGCGCGTCTGCGCTTCCGACGGGACGGGCAGTTGGGGGGCGAACAAGGCGGTGTTGTGGCCCTTCACGTTGCGCGGCGCCCGCATGTCGTCGCCGATGCCCTGCTCCTGCAGGTCCACGGGGATGGTGATGTGCGACACCCCGCGGTGGGCGAGCGCGGTTCGGCAGGCGAGGTTGGCGATGTTGCGCACATGGGCCGCTCCCATGATGCGCTGGTTGTAGAGCGCGACGTCCTGGAACACCTTGTCCAGTTCCACATCCTGTTGGGTGTAGGTGCCGACGAGGTCGTGGTATTGCAGCCCGGTGATCGCCAGCACCGGCTGGTGGTCCAGCTTGGCGTCGTAGAGGCCGTTCAGAAGATGCAGCCCGCCGGGGCCGGAGGTGGCGATGCACACGCCGAGCCGCCCCGTGAACTTGGCGTAGCCGCAGGCGGCGAAGGCAGCGGCCTCCTCGTGCCGGACCTGGATGAAGCGGATCTCGTCCTGACGGCGGCGCAACGCCTCGACGATGCCGTTGATGCCGTCGCCGGGCATGCCGAAGATCGTGTCCACACCCCAGTCCACCAGCACATCCACCAGGATGTCGGAAGCCGTGCTCGCCATTCGGGAGTCTCCGTCGCAAACGGTCGTGATGACGTTGTTCACCCCATCGGCAACCGGACGGAGCGGGGACGGTTCCCTTGGGTTGTTCCCCTTGGGTTGTTCCCCTTGGGCTGTTCCCCTGGGCCGGGAACCCTGCCTGACGGAAGGGGTTGAGAAGGGCGATGCCTGCCGGTTTCCGGCGTCGGTCATCGGACCGGCGTCATGAGCGGATTCATATTCGAGACATCGGCATAGGCACGACATCGGCACAGGGAGCGGAACATGCGCAATCTGATGATCGCGGCGTCGGCCGCGATGCTTCTCGCCGCCTGCTCGGGAATGTATGATGGCGGTGTGGATGGTGGAGGCAGGGCAGCGGGGAGCGGTGGTTCCGGCAGCAGCATCTCGGGCGGCGGCACGTCCGGCAGCCAGGGCGTGGACGAGCCGAACGTCTCTCCGAACGCCACCAGTTCCAGCCCCGGCCCCTACAGCGGGTCCGGGGTGAGCGAGCCGCAAAGCCGCTCGCAATCCTTTCCGAACCGTTCCGGTTCCGGGTGGTAACCCGCTTCTGACCGTCCATCCCGCGGAAATCCGGATGCAAGCGATTACGGGGGCTGGGCGTGCTGGCGCCGGAACCCGCGGCGGTCCGTGAGGTTCCTACCCTGCCGGACAGCCGGCTGGGTCCCGGGAACCGCAGGAGTGGTCCATGCTGAAGTGGGCGTTGATCTTTTTCGTGGTTTCGCTGGTGGCCGGCGCGCTCGGCTTCACCAACGTGTCGTCGGCCACCGCGGGCGTCGCGAAGATCCTGTTCGGAATCGCGCTGATCATCTTCCTGGTTTTTCTGGTTCTCGCCCTGCTGGCCGGCGAGATGATCTTTTAAATTCCTAGCGGGAGCGCAGGAGCGACAGCGCGCGGGCGAAGGCCTGATCGTTGGCCGCGTTCGGGATGCCGCTGGAAGGGGAGGCGGACGCGCCATCGTCCCCGGCGGGGTCCGCGATGGTCTCGTCGGGCTGGATGCCCGTCTGGTGGATCGACTGGCCGGACGGCGTGTAGTAGCGCGCCGTGGTCAGCTTCAGCGCGCCGCTGTCGAAGGGGATGACGCTCTGGATGATCCCCTTGCCGAAGGTCGTCGTGCCGATCACCGTGGCGCGCCGGTGGTCCTTCAGCGCTCCGGTCAGGATCTCCGCGGCGGAGGCGGAGCGCTTGTTGACCAGCACCACCAGCGGCAGGCCGTCGGTCTCATCGCCGGGTGTGGCGGTGTAGGTCTTGTCCGCCCCGCGTCCGGGACCGCGGGCGGTCAGGATCGTCCCCTTTTCGAGAAAGGAATCGGCGACGCGGACGCTGGCCTGCACCAGCCCGCCGGGGTTGTCGCGCAGGTCGATGACGAAGCCGCCGATGCCCGGCCCGATGCGGTCCCGCAGCGAGCGGATGGCCGCGCTGACTCCGGTGTGGGTCTGGCGGTCGAAGCGGGCGATGCGGATGTAGCCCACCGTCCCGACGGCGGCCAGCCGGACCGAGGGGATGCGCAGCTTGCCGCGGACCACGCTGACCTCGAAGGGGTCCGGACTCCCGTCGCGCAGGACGGTCAGGGACACCGCCGCCCCTTCCGGCCCGCTCAGCATCTGCTTGACGGTCGCCAGTTCCGCCCCGCCCACCGGTTGCTGGTCCACCGCCAGGATCACGTCGCCGGAGCGCAGCCCGGCGGCCTCGGCGGGGGAGTCGGGAACCGTCTCGACGATGCGGACGCGGGTGCCGTGGGCGTCGTAGCGGATGCCCAGCCCGGCGAAGGCGCCGTCGTTCGACGCCTGCAACTGCCGGTATTCGCCGTCGTCGAGATAGGCGGAGTAGCGGTCCCGCCCGGCCATGGCCCTGATGGCGATGTCCACCAGTTCGCGGTCGGTCAGCGGTTCGACATACTGGCCGCGGATGGTGCGCAAGGCCCGCAGGAAGCGGTCGACCTCCTCCGCCTCCGTCGTGTGGGCGGGGGAGTCGCCCGCTTGCGCGCTCCGCCCGGCGGTAACGCCGGCCGGAATCGCGAGGAAGGCGCAAAGGGCGGCGGCGGTGACGAGGCGCAGCTTCACGGCGGCAATCTCTCGGGATCGGAGCGGCGATGCCCGAGAGATTAGCGGGAAATTGGTTTATGCTCGGTTAACCATAACCGGAGCGTGTCCGTCCTTACGCCTGATCCGCTCTCAGGCCTGATCCAGGGTGATTCCCTCGATCAGGTCGCCCACGTCGTCGCAGCGGTCGGTGACGGCTTCCAGAAGTTCGTAGACCTCGCGGCGGCCCAGGAAGTCGATCATCTCCGGACGCTCCGCGATGAGGGATTTCATGGCGTCGCGCAGGATCTCGTCGGCCTCGTCCTCCAGGTCGGAGATCTGGCCGCAGATGTGCAGGATGCGGTCGGCGTTGACGGTGATGCGGGTCAGCAGCGGCATGACCTCCGCCAGAAGGACCGCCTGCTGGCGGCCGATCGCCGCCATGCGCATCATCCGGTCGTCGAAGGTCTCGATGCCGTAGAGCGCGGCGAGGCGCGGCACCTCGTCCATCAGGTCGATGCAGTCGTCCAGCGCGTTGATGAGGGCCTGGATTTCCGACCGGTCGAAGGGGGTGATGAAGGTGCGGTGCAGCCCGCGCCCGGCGTCCTTGGCGACGCGGTCGGCGTCCTTCTCGATCCGCTTCAGGACGGCGGTGCGCTCGGCGCGCTCTTCCGGCCCGGCCTGCATGACGGCTTCCAGGGCGGTGGAGGCGTCGACGATGTGGCGGGCCTGTTCGATGAATTGCTCAATGACCCGCTCTTCCTTCGGCATCATGGAGCGGATGGCGCGCAGCAGCAGCATGGAAGCGGTTCTCTCGGTCGGTTCTGCCGCTTCCTCTTAACGCCGCGCGTCATGAATTTGCAGCAAAAACGTCATACGGGCGGGGCAGGGCAGGCAGGCCGGAGACAAAACGCCCCAGCCTGCCGTGTCCTATGCCTCATTCATACCGGCGGCTCTTGATCCTGACAGGTCAGGATCAAGAGCTTCGGCGGCATGGGCCGCCGCCGCGCCGGTCGGCGCGGATACCAGCGGTCATCTTCAATGACCGCTGGTATTACACCATGCCCGAGCGGGTGAAGGGCAGGTGGTGCAGGCGCTTGCCGCTGGCCGCGAAGACCGCGTTGGCGACCGCCGGGGCGGCGGTCGGCACGCCGGGTTCGCCGACGCCGGTCGGACGGGCGGTGGAGGGGAGGATGTGCACCTCCACCGGCGGCATCTCCGAATTGCGGAGCGGCTGGTAGCCGTCGAAGTTGCTCTGGTCCACCAGCCCGCCGGTCAGCGTGATCTCGTCGCGCAGCGCGTGGCCGATGGCCCAGCCGGTGCCGCCGGAGATCTGCGCCTCGATGATGTTCGGGTTCACGACCTGCCCGCAATCCACGGCGCACACCACGCGGTCGATGGTCACCCGGCCCTGGTCGTCCACGGTCACCTCCGCGACATGGGCGACGAAGCTGCTGAAGCTTTCATGCACCGCGACGCCGCGCCCCTTGCCCTTGGGCAGCGGCTGGCCCCAGCCGGCCTTCTCCGCCGCCAGTTTCAGCACGCCCTGGAGGCGCGGGTGGTCCTTCAGCATCTCCAGCCGGAAGGCCACCGGGTCCTTGCCCGCCGCCGCGGCCAGCTCGTCGATCATCACCTCCTTGGCGTAGGCGGTGTGGGTGTGGCCGACCGAGCGCCACCACAGGGTGGTGACCGGCGACTTCGGCGAATGCAGATCGACATGCAGGTTCGGCACGGCGTAGGCCATGTCCGACGCGCCCTCGACGGAGGTCGCGTCCACGCCGTTCTTGACCATGAAGGCTTCGAACAGGGTGCCGCTCATGAAGCTCTGCCCGACGATGCGCTGCTGCCACGCCACCAGCTTGCCCCCGGCGTCCAGCCCGGCCTTCACCTTGTGCAGGAACAGCGGGCGGTAGCGGCCGCCGCGGATGTCGTCCTCGCGCGTCCAGACCAGATGAACCGGCGCCTTCCCGCCGTAGGCCTTGGCAATGGCCACCGCTTCCGCGATGTAGTCGGCGTCCGGCGTGGCGCGCCGCCCGAAGCTGCCGCCCGCCCAGACGGTGTTGATGGTCACCTGCTCCGGCTTGCAGCCCAGAATGGCGGCGGCGACCTTCTGCTCCACCCCTTGGAACTGGGAGCCGGCCCAGATCGTGCAGCCGCCGTCCGGGGTCAGTTCGACCGTCGCGTTCAGCGGCTCCATCGGCGCGTGGGCGAGGTAGGGGAAGACGAACTCCGCCTCCACCACCTTGGCGGCGCCGGCGAGCGCCTTCGCCGCGTCGCCGGTATCGGTGGCAAGGTTGCCCGGCTGCTCGGCCAGCTTGCGGTAGTCGGCGAGCATCTCGTCGGTGCCGCGCATCTCCGCCTTGGCGTCGTCCCACTCCACCGTCAGGGCTTCGCGGCCCTTCATGGCGGCCCAGGTGTTCCTGGCGACGACCGCGACGCCCATCGGCAGGGTCAGCACCTCCAGGACGCCGGGCACCTGCTTCGCGGCGGTGGCGTCCACCGACTTCACCGTGCCGCCGAAGCGGGGAGAGCGGGCCAGAACCGCCGTCACCTGACCAGGGCGGCGGATGTCCATGGAGAAGATGGCCGTGCCGTCGGTCTTGGACGCATGGTCCAGCCGGTGCAGCGACGGATTGCCGATCAGCGTGTAGTCCTTGGGGTCCTTCAGCGCGACGTTCTGCGGGACGGGCAGCTTGGCCGCGTCCTCCGCCAGCTCGCCGAAGCGGGCGCTGCGGTTGGAGGCGGCGTGACGGACGACGCCCTTTTCCACCGTGACGGACGAGGCCGGGACCGACCAGCGCGCCGCGGCGGTGGCGACCAGCATCGCGCGGGCGGCGGCGCCGGCCATGCGCAGCTCGTCCCAACTGTTGGCGACGGCGGTGGAGCCGCCGGTGCCCTGGATGCCGAAGAAGTGGTTGGCGTAGAGCGTGCCGTCCGCCGGGGCGAAGGCGCCGCGCATCTGCGCCCAGTCGGCGTCAAGCTCCTCCGCGACGATGGTGGTCAGGCCGGTCATGATGCCCTGGCCCTTGTCCAGATGCTTGACCAGCACGGTGACCGTGTCGTCGGCGGCGATGCGGATGAAGGCCTGCGGGCGCGGGTCCGCCGGGCCGACGATCTTGGGAGCGGCGGTCTCGGCGGCGAAGCTGCTGCGGGGCAGCATGGCGCCCAGCACCAGGGCGCCGCCGGCCCCCTTCAGGAATCCGCGGCGCGAGGGCGCGGCGACGTCCGCCGCCGCCTGCTTGATGAGCTGGTTCAGCATGGCTCAGGCCCCCATCGCCTTGGCGGCGTACTTGATGGCCGCGCGGATGCGCGGGTAGGTGGCGCAGCGGCAGACGTTGCCGTCCATCGCCGCGTCGATGTCGTCGTCCGTGGGGTTGCGGTTGTCGGTCAGCAGCGCCACGGCGCTCATGATCTGGCCGGACTGGCAGTAGCCGCACTGCACCACGTCCAGCTTCCGCCAAGCGGCCTGAACGGCCTGGGCGACCGTGCCGGACACGCCTTCGATGGTGGTGATCTTCGTGCCCACCGCGGAGTCCGCCGGGGTCTGGCAGGCGCGCACCGGCGTTCCGTCCATATGGACGGTGCAGGCGCCGCACTGGGCGATGCCGCAGCCGAACTTCGTGCCGGTCAGGTTCAGCTCGTCCCGCAGGACCCACAGAAGCGGCATGTCGCCGGGCACATCCACGTCCCGGTCCTGTCCGTTGATGTTCAAGCGAATCATCGGATGATCCCTGTCTCTCGACTCTGCCTGTCGGGTTTTTGGTGTCGGGTTTTTTGGATTTGGGCCTTGCCGGATTCTTCCGCCGGAACAAGGCTCCACGCAGTGTCGTACCGTTCGGTGGCGGCGCAAACATCCCAGTGTGGGAGTCGGTCTTCCGCCGATGCGCCCGCCCTATCCGTCCGTTCGGCCCGCAAGCGTGACCACGGGCATCCTAACCGCTTCGCCCACAACTGATTAGACGGTACAATCCGCTTGGGCTTATGAGCGCGGTGCATGAATGAACCGGAACGACCTGAGCGATCTGGCGGCTTTCGCCGTGGTGGCGGAGGAGGGGAGCTTCACGCGGGCGGCGGCCCGGCTGGGCATGTCCCAATCCGCGCTCAGCCACGCCATGAAGGCTTTGGAGGACCGGCTGGGTCTGCGCCTTCTGGCACGCACCACCCGCAGCGTGTCCACGACGGAGGCCGGGCAGCGGCTGCTCCGCACGCTGCGGCCCGCGCTGGACGACATCGCCGCCGGGCTGGCCGCGGTGGGTGAGTTGCGGGAGAAGCCCGCCGGCACCGTTCGCATCACCAGCGGGAAACACGCCGCCGTCCGGCTGCTGTGGCCCGTGCTGAAGCGTTTCCTGGCCGATTTTCCGGAGGTGCAGGTGGAACTGTCCATCGACAGCGGCCTGACCGACATCGTGGCCAGCCGCTACGACGCCGGGGTCCGGCTGGGCGAGCATGTGGAGAAGGACATGATCGCGGTGCGCATCGGCCCGGACCTGCGGGCGGCCATCGTCGGCGCTCCCTCCTACTTCGCGCGCCGTCCGGTGCCCTGCGTCCCGCAGGATCTGGCCGGGCATGACTGCATCAACTACCGCTTCACATCCTCCAGCGCCCTGTATGTCTGGGAGTTCGAGGACAAGGGGCAGCCGATCAACGTCCGGGTGACCGGATCGCTGGTGTCCAACGACATGGACGTGATCCTGGCCGCCGCCCTGGATGGCCGGGGGCTGGCCTACATCTTCGAGGACGAGGTGGCGGAGCACATCGCCGCCGGGCGGCTGGTCCGGGTGCTGGAGGACTGGTGCCGGCCCTTTCCCGGCTATTACCTCTACTACCCCAGCCGCCGGCAGATCCCGCCGGCCCTGGCCGCGCTGGTGGACGCGCTGCGTTACCGGCTCTAGCGATCCGCGCAACGTGCGCATGCCGATTCCGCGCTCCGGACAGATCCGAAAAAGGATTATTAACGTACCAAAGAGATAAGGTAATCGGAGCAAGCGGCGGTCAAGCCGCAGGGACGGGATGAGCGCCGAATGATGCGTGTGTATGCCTGTATAACCCAGCAACACGATCTGTGGCTCGTGCTGCTGGCCGCCGCGGTCTGCGGATTCGGTGCCTGGGTGTCGCTGAACCTCGCCCGGCGCGCCGCGGCGGCGGGGGGGCGGGCGCGCTGGGGCTGGCTGGCCGGTGCGGCGACGGCGACCGGCGGCGGCGTGTGGGCGACCCACTTCATCGCCATGCTGGCCTTCCGGACCAGCCTGCCCATGGGTTACGACGTCGGCCTGACGGTCCTGTCCATCCTGTTCGCCATCGGCGGCGCCGCGGTCGGAATCCGCCGCGCCATCGGCGGCGGGCGGTTCGCCGCACCGCTGGGCGGCGCCATCGCCGGGGCCGCGGCGACGGCGATGCATTTCACCGGCATGGCGGCGCTCCAGGTGCCGGCCAATCTGCATTACGACGTGGGCCATGTCGCGGCGGCGCTGGGCTTCGGGGTGGTTCTGGGCGGGGCGGGCTTCACCGCCGCCTTGCGCAACCGGTCGCTGAAGGGTCTGGCCGTGGGAGCGGCCTCGCTGGCGCTGGGCATTTGCGGGCTGCATTTCACCGGCATGGCCGGCGTCACGCTGATCCCCGACCCGCTTCACGACCTGTCCGACCAGATCATGGAGCCAGGGCTGCTGGCGGTCGCCATCGCGGTGACGGCCACGGTGGTCATGGCGTTGGGCCTCGCCGGGGCGATCGTCGACCAGCGGCTGGCCGACCGCACGGCCCGCGAGGCGGCCCGGCTGCGCGCCAGCGAGGAGCGGTTCCGCCAGCTCGCCGACGCCACGACGGAAGGCATCGTGATCCACCGCGGCGGGGTGATCCTGGACGTCAACCGCGCCCTGGCCGAGCTGCTGGGCTGGCCGCCGGGCCATTTCATCGGTCAGCCCATGCTGGAATTCGTCGTGCCGAACCGCCGGTCCGACATCCTGCGGAAGCTGGCCGAGCCGACCTCCGAGCGGGTGGAGTTGAATCTGCTCCACGCCGACGGCACGGCGGTGATGGCGGAGGCGCACGGGCAGGACATCACGCACGAGGGCCGCCCCGCCCGCGTCGTGACCATCCGCGACATCCGTGAGCGCAAGCGGGCGGAGGAGCGCATCCGGCATCTGGCGAACCACGACCTGCTGACCGGCCTGCCCAACCGATCCCTGTTCCTCGACCGTCTGAACGTCGCCCTGGCGAACGCGGAGCGGGCACGCACCGGCGTGGCCGTGCTCTATCTGGACCTCGACCGCTTCAAGGCGGTGAACGACCTGCTGGGCCACCCTGCGGGCGACCGGATGCTGCAGGAGATGGCGCGCCGTCTGCAGGACGCCGTTCCCGGCCACGACACGGTGGCGCGGCTGAGCGGCGACGAGTTTGCCGTGCTGCACCGCATCGCCCAGCCGGGGGAGGCGCTGGCCCTGGCCGACCGGCTGGTGAAGTCGCTGAGCGCGCCCGCCGATCTGGACGGCCAGAGGATGGTGGTCGGGACGAGCATCGGCATCGCCCTGTTCCCCCAGGACGGCGCCGGGGCGGAGCCGCTTCTCCAGCACGCCGACACCGCCCTCTACCGCGCCAAGGAGGAGGGGCGGGGAACCTTCCGCTTCTTCGAATCGGCGATGAACGAGCGGTTGCAGGCCCGCCGCGGCATGGAGCGCGACCTGCGCCAGGCGCTGTCCGACGGCGCGCTCACCGTTCATTACCAGCCGCTGGAGGATTGCGGGACGCGCCGCATCCTGGGCTTCGAGGCGCTGGTGCGCTGGAAGCACCCGGTGCGCGGCATGGTTCCGCCGTCGGAATTCGTGCCGCTGGCCGAGGAGAGCGGGCTGATCATGCAGCTCGGCGAATTCGTCCTGCGCACCGCCTGCCGGGACGCCCGGCACTGGCCCGACCCGGTCAAGGTGGCCGTCAACCTGTCGCCGGTCCAGTTCCGCCATTCGGACCTCGCCGCCACGATCCTCGCCATCCTGGAGGAGGAGGGTCTGCCGCCGCGCCGGCTGGAGATCGAGGTCACCGAGGGCGTGATGATCGACGACACCGAACGCGCGCTGGCGGCGCTGAGCGCCCTGAAGGCCGCGGGCGTGCGGATCGCCCTGGACGATTTCGGCACGGGCTATTCCAGCCTCAGCTACCTTCAGAAATTCACCTTCGACAAGCTGAAGATCGACCGGTCCTTCGTCCAGCTTATGGCCGAAAGCCGCGAATCCCTGTCGATCATCCGCACCATCCTGGCGCTCGCCAAGAGCCTGGACATCGCCGTCACGGCCGAGGGCGTGGAGACGGAGGAGCAGCGCGCCCTGCTGAAGAACGAGGCCTGCAACCAGCTCCAGGGCTATCTGATCGGGCGCCCGCTCCCGGCATCCGAACTGGCGCGTTTCTACGAGCCGGCGTGAGGCGGCATTCCGGCGCGGGTCAGCGGATTTCGAGGAGTCCCGTCAATTCCCGCACGACGAGTTCCAGGCTGTCCGCCACGGCCTCGCAGGACACGCGCTCTTCCGGGGTGGTGAAATCGGCGGAGCGCAGGGTGGCGATCTGTTCCTTCAAGCGGCCGATGTAGGCAATCAGCTTTTCTTCCATGTCCGGACACCTGTGGCGCGAGAGGCTTCCCTCATCGACAACAGGCGAGCGGAGGCTTCGGCGCCGGGAATCTTTCACCGGTACACGCCCCGGGTTCGGGGCGGCGGATCAGGACCGCCGCCCCGCCCTTTCCCTTACAGCTTCTCTTACAGCGGCTTGATGCCCTGCCGGTAGGTGAACAGGTCGGCCTTGTCGTACGCGGTCTTCACCTGCCGCAGCCGGTCGTAGTTGCCGCCGTAATAGGCGCTCGACCAGTCCTTCAGGGACGGATCGGGGAAGTTCTGGAAGGCGCCCACCGCCTTGGTGGTGGTGTTGACGGCGGCGTAGAACCGCTCCTGCCAGGCCAGATTCTCGTCCACCAGCGGCTTCGGGTCCTTGCGGTTCCACCAGTTCACTTCGGAGGAGAACAGCCAGTCGTAGCCGCGGTGGACGTAGGCGGTGGCGCCGGCGGGGGTGGCGTTCACCTTGCCGCCGACCTGGAAGAACTTGAAGGCGTTGGCCATGCTGGTGCCGGGCATGAGACGGGCCATCCCGACCATGGCGGCGACGGAGGAGGGCGTGATGTCCGCCGCCTTCATGTAGGAGGATTTCTCCTGATAGAAGTACGGGTAGGTGAATTCGCTGAGCAGGTCCTGCGCCGGCCAATAGGCCATGTCGCGGTCGATCGTCTTCTTCGACGCCTTCTCCAGGACGGGGCCGATGATTGCCTCGACCGTCGTGTTGCACTTGTGCAGTTGGCCGAGGAGGGAGATGGTGAGCCGCTGGTCGGCGCTGCCGCGCGCCGGCTTGGTGACGCTGATCTTGCTGCCGAACTCCGGCGGCGCCTCCGCCAGACGGGTGAGCAGGGCGTAGAGCACCTCGTCCACGTCCGTGGTCCAGGCGATGTCGAAGAAGGTGACCGTCTCCACCGGGAAGGTGCGCAGGGTGAAGGACGTGTTGATGCCGAAATTCCCGCCGGCCCCGCCGCGGCAGGCCCAGAACAGGTCGCTGCCGGGGCCGCTCTCCTGGATGTCGGAATGCAGGGCGCCGTCCGCCGTGACGATGCTCGTGGACTGGAGCAGGTCCGACCCCATGCCGAACATGCGCATGTTGAAGCCGATGCCGCCGCCCAGCAGGAAGCCCGCGGCACCCACGGTGGTGCAGCGCCCGTGGGTGACGGTGCGGTTCAGCCGTTCGAGCGCCTGATAGACCATCCCGTTCAGCGCGCCGCCGCCGACCTTGACCAGCCCGTCCCCGCCGGGCAGGGCGGTGATGGTGCTCAGCGGCGTCATGTCGATCAGCAGGCCGGGGGTGGTGGAGAAGCCCGCGTAGTTGTGCCCGCCGCTGCGCACGGCGAACCGGGCGCCGTGCTTTTTCACCCAGGCGACGCAGGCCTGGACGTCCTGTTCGGTGGCGCAGCGCGCGATGGCGGTCGGCAGCGTCTGGAAGCGCAGATTGTTCGGCCGTGCGTAGTCGCCGAAGAACGGGTCGTCGGGCAGCACCACGCCGCCCTGCACCGCCCCGGCGAGATCCTTCAGCGCCGAAGCCTCCATCCGGCGGCTGCCGGTCTCCGCGGCGGCGGCGGTGAAGGGCACGGCGCTGGTGAGCGCCGATGCGGCGGCGAACCGGCCGGCACCGACCAGGAACGTACGGCGGCTCGGCTGCACGAAATCGAACATTGGCTTCCCCCACAGAATTCTGTGGTATCGTATACAACTTTCTGAGGGGGATGGCGAGTTTTGCGCTCGTCAAGAGAGATGAAACCGAACGGGTTTCACCCATTCTGTCGTGGTGACCGTTGACACAGGAAACCAGGCACACCGCAAAAAGGAAAGCTGCCCCTTGCAGCCACGAAAAATCGCGCCAAGCAAACAATGTTTGCTGGCCGCGCCGTCATCTGATTGTCATGTGAGAAAAGAATGGTGCCCAGGGACGGAGTCGAACCGCCGACACGGGGATTTTCAGTCCCCTGCTCTACCAACTGAGCTACCTGGGCGCCGCTGCGTGCGGGGGCGTCTTATAGGAAGAAGCGGGGCGCTTGTCCAGCGCAATTCGTCACCCGTTCGAAAGAGATTTTTCAGCGGCGCGACGCCGGACGGGGCGGGGCTACCCCGAAAGTGGTCATACCGGTTTTGACTTGAGTCATGGTCCCTCACCCGCAATGGCGGGATAGTCCTTGTGCCGCGCGGACCAAGGAAAAAGCGCCGCCCGGCCATGACCGAATTTCCGTGCGTGCCCCGGATGCCGACCCGCGAGGGCCACAGCCCGTTCGCATCCGGCCTGATTGCCCGGCCCGAACAGGCCGGGGGCGCGCCAAACGCAAAGGCGACACGATATGCCCGTCACCACGCTCGCAGAACTGAACGACCTCGTCCTTCGGGTCCGGGAGGCTCAGAAAATCTACGCCGGCTTCCCGCAGGAGACGGTGGACCGCATCTTCCGCAGCGCCGCCCTGGCCGCGGCCAACGCGCGCATCCCGCTGGCGAAGCTGGCGGTCGAGGAGACGCGCATGGGCGTGATGGAGGACAAGGTCGTCAAGAATCACTTCGCCTCCGAATACATCTACAACAAGTACAAGGACGAGAAGACCTGCGGCATCCTGGAGGAGGACCCGGAATACGGCATCATGACGATCGCCGAGCCGGTGGGCCTGATCTGCGCCATCGTGCCGACCACCAACCCAACCTCCACGGCCATCTTCAAGGCGCTGATCAGCCTGAAGACGCGCAATGGCATCGTCTTCTCGCCGCACCCCCGCGCCCGCAAGGCCACCTGCGAGGCCGCCCGCATCGTGCTTCAGGCCGCGGTGGAGGCCGGTGCGCCGCCGGACATCATCGGCTGGATCGATGCGCCCTCGCTGGAGCTGTCGAACGCGGTGATGCATCACCCCGACATCAACCTGATCCTGGCGACCGGCGGACCGGGCATGGTGAAGGCGGCCTATTCCTCGGGCAAGCCGGCCATCGGCGTGGGCGCCGGCAACACCCCTGCGGTGATCGACGAGTTCGCCGACATCAAGCGCGCGGTCGCCTCCATCCTGATGTCCAAGACCTTCGACAACGGCGTGGTCTGCGCGTCGGAGCAGTCGGCCATCGTCGTGGACTCCGTCTATGACGCGGTGCGCGACCGCTTCGCCCACCACGGCGGCCACATCCTGTCCGCGGAGGAGGCCGACGCGGTGCGCAAGGTTCTGCTGAAGAACGGCGCGCTGAACGCCGACATCGTGGGCCAGTCCGCCGGCGCCATCGCCGCCATGGCCGGGCTGACCGTTCCCGCCCACACCAAGGTGCTGATCGCCGAGGTCGAGGCGGTGACCGAGGACGAGCCCTTCGCGCACGAGAAGCTGTCGCCGACCCTGGCGCTCTACCGCGCCCGCGATTTCATGGACGCCTGCGAGAAGGCGGCGGCCCTGGTCGCGCTGGGCGGCATCGGCCACACCTCCGCCCTCTACACCGACCAGGATCAGCAGCCGGAGCGCATCCGCCATTTCGGGCAGGCGATGAAGACGGCGCGCATCCTCATCAACACCCCTTCCTCGCAGGGTGGCATCGGCGACCTCTACAATTTCCGGCTGGCGCCGTCGCTGACGCTCGGCTGCGGGTCGTGGGGCGGCAACTCGATCTCCGAGAATGTCGGGCCGCAGCACCTCATCAACCGCAAGACCGTGGCGAAGCGGGCCGAGAACATGCTCTGGCACAAGCTGCCGAAATCCATCTACTTCCGCCGCGGCTGCCTGCCCTTCGCGCTGGAGGAGTTGCGCGGGAAGAAGCGCTGCCTGATCGTCACCGACCGCTTCCTGTTCGAGAACGGCCACGTCGACGAGACCGTGCGCATCCTGAAGGGGCTGGGCCTCGCGGTGGAGACCTTCTTCGAGGTCAACGCCGATCCCACCCTGGCGGTGGTGCGGCGTGGGCTGGCGCTCGCCAACGCCTTCCAGCCGGACGTCATCCTGGCGCTGGGCGGGGGCTCGCCGATGGACGCGGCCAAGATCATGTGGGTGATGTACGAGGCGCCGGACGTCGCCTTCGAGGATCTGGCCCTGCGCTTCATGGACATCCGCAAGCGCATCTACACCTTCCCGAAGCTGGGCGTGAAGGCGCAGTTCGTCGCCGTCCCGACCACGTCCGGCACCGGGTCGGAGGTGACGCCCTTCGCCGTGGTGACCGACGAGCGCACCGGCATCAAGTACCCGATCGCCGATTACGAACTGACGCCGAACATGGCGATCATCGACGCCAATCTGGTGATGGACATGCCGAAGGGCCTGACCGCCGCCGGGGGCATCGACGCGGTGACCCACGCGCTGGAGGCCTACGTCTCCGTCCTGGCGAACGAATACACCGACGGGCAGGCGTTGCAGGCGCTGAAGCTGCTGAAGGAGCATCTGCCCTCCGCCTACGCCAACGGCGCCAAGGACCCCAAGGCGCGGGAGCAGGTGCACAGCGCCGCGACGCTGGCCGGCATCGCCTTCGCCAACGCCTTTCTCGGCGTCTGCCATTCCATGGCGCACAAGCTGGGGGCGGAGTTCCACCTGCCGCACGGCATCGCCAACGCGCTGCTGATCGCCAACGTGATTCGCTACAACGCCGCCGACATCCCGACCAAGCAGACCGCCTTCAGCCAATACGACCGGCCCAAGGGCGTGGCCCGCTACGCCGAGATCGCCCGCCATCTGGGGCTGGGCGGCAACCGCGACCACGAGCGGGTGGAAAAGCTGGTGGCCTGGGTGGAGGAGCTGAAGCGCACGCTGGACATTCCGGCCTCGATCCAGGCCGCCGGGGTGCCGGAGGCGGAATTCCTGGCCCGGCTGGATGCCATCGCGGAGGCCGCCTTCGACGACCAGTGCACCGGCGCCAACCCGCGCTTCCCGCTGGTCGCGGAGATGCGGCAGCTCCTGCTGGACAGCTACCATGGCCGCGCCTACGCCGAAGGGGTGGCGCCCGCTCCGGACGCCGGGGCGGAGCGCAAGCCGGTGGCCCTGATCCATTCGCGGTGATCCGTTCGCGCTGAAGCCTTCCTGATGGGCCGCCCGGCACCGGGACACCGGATGCCGGGCGGCCCATTCTTTTGCCCGGATAAAAAGCCGGTCTGCCGAAGTCTTCACGCCCTGACGCCATGAAACGTCGATTGGCTGTGAACCCATTGACTGAAACGGCAGCAGGTGATCCCGGTCATGATCCGATCCTATCAATCCGATTACCGTCATCGCGGTCCCGCGATGCATGCATTCGTCTTCAAAGCCCGGCGCCTGCGGAAGATGCGGCACGGCCTTTTCACGGAGGCGGTGCGATGAGCCTGTCGGTGGTAAGTCCGCCGGTCTGCGGCACGCTGGACGAGATTCTGCACCCCGCATCCACCGATTTCCGCAGCCTGCCGGACCTGATCGGCGGGCTGATGGGCCGGCTGGCGGAGCGCGCGCCGCTGCGCGGCGGGGCGCTGTGGCTTCAGGACATGGGCACGCTGGTTCTTGCCCGGGACGGGACGGGGGGCGGCCGCTGCTGGACGGCGGACGGGGACCCCAACGACGCCGCGGCCGATCCGGAGGCGGTGGTGGTGCCCATCACCTACGCCGACACGCCGTTGGGCGAGATGCGGCTGGTCCTGGACCGCGCGCCGGACGGCGCGGCGCCCGACGCCCCCATCCTGCACGACGTCGCCCGCCAGTGCGGTTATCTGGCCAAGCGCTACGAGGTGCGGCGCTGGGCGGAGCGGCGGTTCGGGCGGCCCCTGATGATGGTCGGCATGAGCCGGGCGCTGCGCGAGCTGGACGCCTTCCTGGAACAGGCCGCCCACAGCGCGCTGCCCGTCCTGCTGACCGGGGAGTTCGGGACGGAGAAGGCGCTGCTCGCCGCCGCGATCCACGGCTGCGGGCCGCGCCGCGATGGCCCCTTCGTTCAGGTCAGCGGGGCGGACCCGGCGGGGACGCCCGCCGACTGGTTCGCGCGGGCCGCCGGGGGCACCCTGTTCCTCAGCGGCGTGGACGAGATGACCCCGGCCCTGCAGGGCCAGATCGTCCAGCACATGCCGTCCCATCTCGGCCAATGGCTGGACGCGCCGGGCGGCTGGACGCTCTCCGCCAACGGGGCCGCCAACGGGATGGCCGACGGGATGGGAGGGCCGCGCGTCATCGCCTCGACCACCGCGGACCTGCGGCGGCGGGCGGAGGAGGGGCGCTTCTCCCGCCCGCTTCTCGCCGAGCTGGACTTTCTCTGCGCCACCGTGCCGCCGCTGCGCGACCGTCCGGCGGACATCGAGCCGCTGGTCCTCGCCGCCCTGGACCGCCACGGCGGACGCGCCGACGAGACGCGGACGGACGAGCTGATCGCCCTGTGCAAGGCCCATTCCTGGCCGGAAAACCTGTTCGAACTGGAGCGTGTGATCGCCCGGCTGGCGGTGATGACCGGGGGGAAGCCGATCCGCCATGGCGACGTGCGCCGGCACGCCCCCTGGATGGTCGGCGGCGCCATGCCGGCGGAGCCGATGCCCGGCGCCGACAGGACGCTCCATCCGGACACCGCCCCGGTCCCCCCGCCGGACCCGTCGCCCGCGGATCGCTGGGTGCACGGCGCGCTGACCCGCGACCAGGCCGCTCTGGCGCCATTGCATGGTGGCCTGCGCAAGGCGCTGGCCTTCCTGGGCGAGCGCTACGCCGATCCGATCACGCTGGACGAGCTGTCCCGGCAGGCGCATGTCAGCCCCTCCCACCTCAGCTACCTGTTCCGGACGGAGCTTCGGACCTCCTTCAAAGGGCTTCTGGGCCGCATCCGCATCCACAAGGCGCGGGAGATCCTGGCCGCGGACCGCCGCCTGCCCATCACCGAGGTGGCGATGAGCGTCGGTTACGGCGACCTCAGCCATTTCGAAAAGAGCTTCCGCCGCGTCGTCGGGCAGAGCCCGCGGGAGTACCGGCGCAACCTGCCCGGAACCGCCGCGGGCGGCTGATCGGGGAATTCATGGACGTGGGCCTGTCGGGTTAGCTCCCGACAGGCCCGTTTCATTCATGGGAAGGTTCGAAGGGGAATCTCATCCCTAGAGTTGTACAAATTATAGAAAAATGGGCCGTTCAATTCGATGCTGCTTTTTATCATCATCGTCCTGTGCAGAGATATTGTCTTGATGCCGTTATCTTCGAAGAAATACACAAGAAACTTCGCCTCTCTCCCGAAAGAGCTGCATGTTATCAAATCACCGTTTACCTCTATATCGACTTTTATCTTTAGAAACGGTTTGAATACAAAATTGATTTGGAACATCGAATCCCAATTTCTGTCGAAGAACTGCGACGGATTATCTTTGGTCTGAACGATTTCTGGAGGATAGTTTCTGTTCCATCCCAATTTGTTAGTTTCAACCATGGGAAATATCTGTTTACGTCCTATCTGGCCTCTTTTCCACGAAGATTTGATTATATCAGAAAAATAATCGTATATGCTGTTTTGCTCGAATGCGCCGTAATTAATAATCATATTTTGCAACATATCCTGGATGTAGTTTATTTCAACGACCGCGCTCAGCTTCCTGTGAGCAAAGCTTATTCCGTTGTAATCAACAGAGCGTTTGCAGAGCTGAAGTATTGCCGAATTAAGTTGGCTTTTTATGTTGTTGTTGATTGTTTCTTCGGTTCCTGAGGTCGATTTAAATTCTATTACTTTTGCTTTATCGTTTGAATAAGGAGAATGAACCCGCATATCTGGGTCATTTTTCTTGTCAAGATCAATGCCGATGAACTTCCCTTTATCCAAATATTTAGCGGCCTTCTCCCATTCCAAACGGGTGCCGCGCACAACGGACGCGATGCCCCTGGCCTTCGCCTCGAACGATCCTGCGAATTTCTCGAGAGACTGCGTTTGCAGTGTCTGCCCGTTTCTTTTTGCCAAATATCGAATAATAAGGTTGTATAATTCAGCCAGTTCGGAAACGGCCTTCATGGCGTCGTATATTTGCTCGGCTGTTCTTCTGTCAAGCCGTTCTACGTCGACGATTGTTCTTTTGAACTGATCGAGAAAGGTGAAGACATTATCGCGAAACTCCGAATTTGCTTTCAGATTGCTGCGTGTGTTGTCATTTATCATGGAAATTTCTCCATTCTGTACCCGTTCCGGCCTGTCGCGCAGGTCGGGTGGATGGCCGACACCGTGGCGGCGGAGGGTCCGAGAGGGGAAGGATTGACAGGCGGCGTATTCGGCGCGGATGGAACCCGCCGTACGCCACCGCAAGTGTCTACTGCCAGAAGCTCTCGATCGACTGAAGGGGAATGGAATCCTGGCCGTAGCGCAGGTCGGCCACGCATTCGGCGGCTTCCCGGTCCGCGCCCGGCGCCACTCGGCGGAGTGTCTCCTCCAGCTTGCCGCCGAAGGCGTCGAACGCGGCGTCAAGGCGGATCTGACCGGTCTGCGCGTCGTACAGAGCGACGGAGGACGGGAAGCGCGACAGGCCGGGATCATGGGCCAGCAGATTGGCCCAGCGGCTGCCGATCCGGCCCCACAGGCTGTCTGCCGATCCGAACAGGGGCAGGGCCTCCAGCGCCGCCGGGTCCAGGCCGATCTTCCAGGCGGGATCGGTGAGGACGGCCGTCACGCGGCTGCGCAGCCGGTCGCGGAGTTGCCCCAGCGAGTCCGCGGTCATGCTCCCGGCTTCCATCGGGAAGCTCTCCAGCACGGCCTTGTCGGCGTCGGCAAAGTCGCTCCAGGGAAGGGGCCGGGAAACGGGATCACCCCGCAGCGTCCGCACCATGGCCTCGATGCGGTCGAGCGGCGCGTCGGGATCGCCCAGCGTGTCGCCGATCGGCTTCAGGCAGCGCAGCAGAGAAACGGCGGCCCGTCCGTCTGGATGCTCGGCCAGATGGGCGTGGATCATCGCGTCGGACGCGGTGAGGAAATCGTTCAGATGGATACGCCCCGTCAGGCCGGCGGTGAGTGCCCCGATCCGCTCGCCGATCAGGCGGTCGAGGTCTGTCACGTCGCCGTCGGAAAGCGCCGTCCGGACGGCTTCCCACAGGGCGCGGTCCATGATGGGGACGCCGATCCCGTACAACGTGCCGGCGATCCGTCCGTCCGGCGCGCACAGCGGTTGGAAGGCCGGGATCGCCGCCGCCGACATGGGGTAATCCAGAACGATGGTCCGGGCGTGCAGCCCCGACTGCTTCAGTGGCTCCACGATGCAGAGGGCCATCGCCTCCACCGTCCATGGCCCCGGCGACAGACAGTCGATGCCGCCGCTTCCCTGGTTGACGACCAGCAGATCCAGGGTCCGGCCCGTGACCTCCTTGGTGAGGCGCGAAAGCCGCTGCGCGACCTCCAGCGGATTGGCGCCCAGCGTGATTCGCGCGGAGAGGTCGGGATAGTAGCTCCGCGGGTACTCGGCGGCGGCGCCCTGCGCCAGCTCCGCGCTGCTCAGCATCAGATGACGGCACCGGCCCTCGCGCAGCGCCTCCACCCACGGGGCGGCGGCCTCCGGCGCGTCGTCGCGCAGGCCGGCGTCGATCAGGGCGTTCAGCGTCGCGGTCAGCCGGCTGTGGACGGCGCAATCGTCCGTCTGCGCCACGCTTTCGGAGAGCGACCGGATCGTCTCGGACAGGGCGGTGACGGGCAGCCCGTCGACCAGCGACGGGTACGGCGCGCCCTGCGCGGCAGGTGTCGTGGAGACCGTGGCCACGGTCGGGCGGTAGCGGAAGGGGGCGAGGTCCGCCTCGGCGTTCCAGGCAATGGTCAATCCCCTGTCGCCGCGATCCAGCGCGAAACCGCCGGGGTGGCCGATCAGCCAATCCTCGATGAGGGTGGCGGCGGCGGTGAGGATCTCGTTCGGCTGGCGCCCGCCCTTGCCGTCCTGGAGAAGGAGAGCGACGGGGGCCGCCGATGCGCCATAGCCCTTTTCCGGCCAGCAATGGTCCAGATGCAGCGCCGCGGCCCAGGGACCGTCGATCACCGGCTGGACGGGCGGATCGGACAGCGCCTCCGCCGGGGAGGGCCGGGCGGTGAGATGCCGCAGCAGCTTTTTCGTGTCGCCGGAGCAGGTGCGCAGGAAGGACGCGCGCTCCTTCAGATGGCTTTCCATCGTCGCCGACACCCACAGGCCGAATCCCACCGCGTTCGCGATGGCCGTGGCCCCGTCGCTCCAGTCGCCCCGCTGGCTGGCGGCCTCGATGGCGTCGAAGACCGCCGCGGGAAGGGCGGTCCGATCCGCGTAGCCCGGAACCTTGGCGGCGAACCAGCCGTCGAAGGCCGCCGCCAGCGCCGTGTCCGTGGCAAACCCGTAGCCCTGGCAGACCTGCTCCAGGATCACGACGAGAAGCCGCCGCACCGTGGCGTCGCCAAGCCCGTCGATGGCCTTCAGGGACAGAGGCGCCACGTCTTCCCGGATGCGGGCGCGGATGGCGGAGATGCCGTCCGTCGTGGCCTGATCCTGTTTGGCCAGCAGGTCGTACAGCCGCTGGATCAGCGCCGGTGCGGCGTCCTGCGGCCGGGTCGTGGACCGGCACAGGGTGTTGACCGCCCACAGGGCCGAGGTGATGCGGTAGGCCGGCCCGGGTCGCGGCAGGCCGTTCTCGATCCGCACGTCGCCCGTGAAGCGCCGCCACTGCTGCCGAAGGGCCGGCGTGCCATGGCGCGGAATGGCCACATCGACCAGCACGGCGGCGCAGACGTTGCGTCCGTACTCCGCCGCATCCCGGTCCGTGCCGGACTCCATCCCGCCGCTCACCCTCATCTCCGCCCATTCGTCCGCCGGGCTTACCGCGGGGGCCGCGCCGTTCAGCCGGTGCAGCAGCCCGTACAGCTCCAGCTTGAGGGGGAACAGCGCCATGAGAAGGGCATTGTGCAGGCGCTGGAACAGGGCGAACCAGGCCGGCGCCGGAAGGCCGGGGTCGATGAGAAGCTGCGCGGTCCATCCGCCGGCGCCTTTGGTCCCTTCCTCCATCACGACGAACAGGCTGTGGCCGGACGGGTCGATCTCCGCCATCCGCTGCGCCAGCGTCCGCATCCGGCCGCGCAGCCAGTCCGCCAGTTGGGGATAGCCGCCGTTCAGCAGGCGGGTCAGCGCGCGGTCGGCGGCGGCCAGACGATCCGCGGGAAGCCGGGCGTCGTAGCGGACCTTGAAGCGGATCGCGAGCCGCAGGCGGTAGGCGGTTTCGGCGGCGTAGGACAAATGGACGCCGGCGGCGGCCTGTGCGGCCTCGTCCAGCGTGTTGGCGATCCGGGCGATGCCCGCCGCGATGGCCTTCCCCTTGTCCAAGGCCTTGCTCTTTTCCAAGGTCTTCGCCGCCGCCATTTCCTGGTCGAGGCCGAGAAGCTGGCGCCGCTCCTCCGCGAAGGGGGCGGTGCCGCCCGCCTCCGCCGGTCCCGCCAGGGCCTCGGTCAGCGGCAGCAGGATGTCCCGGGCGCCGCGCAGCGGGCGGGAGATGGCGTCGTCCTCGATGGACTGGCTTTCCTTGGCCTCGCCGACAGCGCGCAACGCCTGCTTCAGCAGGAGGCGGGCGCCGTCCAGCCGGTCGTCGGGAAGCGGAAACCGCTCACCCTCGTAGACCGAACCGGGCGGCACGCCCAGCAGAGACGGGGTTCCGTCCCCCATGACGAACAGCCGGTCCATGGCACTGGCTTCAACAGCCATGCGCTCTTCGGGCGCGCCGATCCCGAAGGCGGCCCCGCGCACCATCCCCAGCCAGGCGGTCTGGAACGGCTGGAGCGGGTGGACGGCGGCGGCGGTCCATCCCCGCAGGGAGTCGCGCTGGGAGGCCGCCGCCACCGGCAGATTCAGCACCTGCGTCGCGGCGGCGGCGACCGCGTCCAGGCTCCCCTTCACCGGGGTGAGCGGCGGGATTTCGGGCGCGACAACGATCAGTTTCCGGCGCGTGCGGGACGGCATGCGGGATGTCCTTCGGCTCGGTTTGGTGCTCGGTTCGGGGCTTTGCGGGAACGGCTCCGCCCCGCACGCCCCGGGAAGCCGCCCTGCGGTGCGGTCCCTCCGGTGCGGCCCCTCCGGTGCGGCAGGTCGGCGGCGGCCTTACAGGGCCGGATCGCCTTTGCTGTTCATCGCCCGTGCGATCTGGGCGCTGGCCGCGGCCATGGCCTGCTGCGCCGCCTCGCTGGCCGCGGCGACGGCCTTCTGCTGCTGCTCGCTGGCCTGCTGCATCGCCTGCCCGCCGGCCCCGCCGCTGGCCTGAAGCGCCTGGGACATCGCCTCGTTCGCCTTGGACATGGCGCTGTGCTCGTCGGCGTCGCCGCCGGGGTGCGCGGTCAGGCCGGGGATCGACTCCACCGCATGGCCGGCGAGCTGGATGGCCTGTTCGACGGCGGCCAGAGCCTGTTCGGCGGCGTCGCTCACGCTCTTGACCGCGTGGTCGAGCAGCGCGCTGGCGATTTCGGCGGGCGTCTTCGCACCCGGTTCGAAGGGCGACGTGTCGGGCGGCGGAGCCGGCGGCGCCTCCGGCACGCCGGGGACCGCCGCAGGCGGTGGAGCCGGAGTTTCGGGCGCCGCCGGAGCGGCCGCCGTTTCAACTGTCGGGCTGCTGGGGGGCTGGGAAACGCCCATCCTTCGATCTCCTTCGTCCGGTTCGGTCTTGCGGTGCGGATGCCGGGGCCGTCTGCGGCTTCGCCTGGGGTGGATCGGGCGGCGGGTCAGGCGGCGGTGGCGGTGGTGGCGGTGGCGGTGACGGTGGAGGCGGCGGGGGGATCGGGCCGAAAGCAGCGCAGCGAGATCACCCCCGCGGCCCCCATCTGAATCTCCGCCTGAATGCCCTTGCCGAAGACGGGGAAGAGGCAGGAGGCGCCGTCCTGTCCCATGATGCCGCGCTGCGGCGGCGTCGCCGACAGCAGGGCCTGCGCCCCGGCCAGATAGCTGGTCACCAGCACCCGCACGGCGTCGCCGGTCTCGTCCCTGAAGGCGGTGTCGCGGACGACCTGCAAGGCCCCGTCGGACAGGCGGGCGAAGCCGATCACCCGCCCGCGCTTCTGCCAGTTGGAGACGGCCATCGCCACCTCCGCCGGGGCGGCCAGCGGGCCGACCTGCGGGCATTCCAGAAAGCCGAACAACTGCGGCAGGATGGTTTCCAGCGCAGCGGCGGCCCTCTTCTTGCGGTCGTCCGGCGTGGCGGTCAGGGCGCCGAGCCGGTTCACGTAGATCAGGTAGAACTGATAGTAATCCGCGAATTCCTGCACGGTCCGCGCCTGATCCACCGCGAAGGCGGCGGCTTCCTTCTGAAGCTCGGGGTTGGCGGTTCCCTGGCTTTCCTTGCGGTAGAGCAGCTCCTGCACGGCCAGTTGCTCGTCGAAGCCCATGAACTGGAAGACCGGAGCCCCGGAGACCCCCAGCCCGTCGAGGAAGGACGCGCCGGCGGCGAAGTCGTCCTGGGTCAGCAGATTGTGGTCCGCGAGGATGCGCTTGACCTGGGCCGAGACCGTGGCGCTGGTGTTGCCGGATTCGGCGTCGGCCAGCGTGCGCAGGCTGTCCACCCCCAGAGTCATCAGCTTCACCGGGCTGACCATCAGCTTCATCGTGGGCAGCAGGGCCAGCCGCGTCGCGTGAAGACCCTGCTGGACCTGCTCCACCAGGGTGCTCTCGTCCGGGAAGTCGTAGCGCGGACCGGCGTTGCTGATGGCCCAGTCGAGCCACTCCGACCCGCCATCGATGAAGGCGAGCGCAAGCCGCCCCAGGTCGGTCAGACCGGCGCGGTTCTGGATCATCTTTTTGGCGACAGAGACGGTCATGGTGGGGACACCTGCGTAAGGGTCAGCTTGAAGGGAAGCTCTTCAGGACCGTGGAGGCCGCGGTACCGATGCTGGAGAAGTCGCTGGCGGCGCTCGTCATCATTCCCTGCGCCTGGGTCAGGGCGGTGACGTATTTGGGGTCGCCGGTCGCCAGAAGCTGCGCCATCGCCACGCCGATCGCCGTGGTGGCGATGGTCGAGACGTTGCGCAACGTGTCCGTCGCGTCCTGCACGGCCATGGCCGTGGACTGGGCGACCGCCTGATAGGCCTTTCCCGCGCCGCTGGCGGTGATGACCTGCTGGCTCATCGTCGCCGTCTGCGTCTGGTTTATGACGTCAATGATCTGGGCATTGACCTTCGTGGGCTCCGACATGAAGGCTCCTTGGTCGTTGCGGCCGGGGAGGCCGGGCGCTGTGGGTTGGGCGCGGCGTCAATCAGGCCGTGCCGCCGGAGACGGTGCTGTTTCCGGTACCGCCGGAGACGGTGCTGTTTCCGGTGCCGCTGGAGACGGTGCTGTTTCCGGTGCCGCTGGAGACGGTGCTGTTCCCGGTACCGCTGGAGACGGTGCTGTTCCCGGTGCCGCTGGAAACGGTGCTGTTTCCGGTGCCGCTGGATACAGTGCTGTTCCCGGTACCGCCGGTGACCGTGGAGGGCAGCGTGGTGAGCGAGGTCGTCAGCAGCGGGGTCAGCGGCTGCAGGGGCGCCGCATTGCCTCCGGAAGTGGACGAGCCCGAGGGCGGGGGCGGCGGCGTGGTGGGGAAGGGCACGGACAGCATCTTGGCGCAGGCGGCGGTGACCGCGGCGGAATTGACCATGCCGGCGTTCTGCTGGCGGTGGACGGCGTTGTGCATCGCCATGCCGAGCGTCTCGACCATCACGGCGTCGAGCATCGCGAAGGACTGCGCGGGGGACTGTCCCGTCAGAAGCGTGACGATGTCCGACGTCGCGTCGATCACCTGCGTGTTCATGGTGCCTTCGTCGCTCATGATTGTGCGGTTCCCTTGGTGATGATCAGCGTGAGGACCTGGGCGAGCGCGGCTTCGGTGATGACCTGGGCGCGCTGCTGGTTGGCGACGGCGTTCTGCATGGCCAGGCCGATGCTGTCGGCCATGGCGACGTAGGTCATGTCCATCGCCAGGGATGGGGTCAGGCCAAGCGGTATCGCCGTGTTCGCCGCGACCGATCCGGCAGGGCCGGCGGAGGCTCCGTCGGGCATTCGCGAACTCCTGCGGACACGGTCCTATGCGCGACCGGGCGCTTCAACCTGCGATGGGGGCCTGTAATGGAGGCTGCGGCGGAGGCCGCCCCCGGTTTCCCGGAGGCGGCCCGCCGTCTCTCCTTAGGAGAGGCCCAGGATCTGGGTGGTGGCGACGCCGGTCGAGGCCGTGTCGACCGAGTACAGCGTCGACAGGCCCTGCGTGGTGGCCGCCTGCATCACCACGTAGGACTGCTGCTGGTTGTTCGTGGCGTTGTGGGCCGCGTTCGACAGCGCCTGGCTGGTGGCGACGAACAGGTTGCCCATCGCGACGGCCGGGGCGTCGCCCAGGACCTTGGTGTTGACCTGGGAGACCGAGTCCGTGATCTGGTTGTTCAGGGCGGTCGGGAAAGCCATCGTGTTTGCTCCTTACATCGGATGTTGCGTTGGTTCGAGGCCAAAGCGCCGGCGGCGGGCGGCGGACGGCGGCGGGTGCCGCGTCCGCCGTCCGGTCAGCCGAGGAGCTTCGACGTGGCGGCGCCGGTGGTCGCGGTGTCGATGGAGTAGAGCATCGCGACGCCGGTCGTCGTGGCGGCCTGCGCCGTGACGTACATCTGCTGCTGCGCCAGGGTCGCGTTGTGGGCCGCGTTGGCCAGCGCCTGGGCGGTGGCCTGATACAGGTTGCCCATGGCGATCGCCGGCGAGCTGCCAACGACCTGGACGTTGCTCTGGGCTACGGAATCGGTGATCTGGCTGTTGACTGCCGTCGGGAAAGCCATCTGACGTTATTCCTTGGCGAATGGTTCGGGATGGATGGTCGGCGGCCCGTTCCGGGCGCCCGCTGGCGCCCGGAACGGGCCGGTCGGCTCATCAGGCTCCCAGGATCGACTTGGTGGCGACGCCGGTGGAGGCGGTGTCGATCGAGTAGAGCGTGGCGACGCCCATGGTGGTGGCCGCCTGCATGGTCACGTAGGACTGCTGCTGGTTGTTCGTGGCGTTGTGGGCCGCGTTGGCCAGCGCCTGGGCCGTGGCCTGGAACAGGTTGCCCATGGCGATCGCCGGGGCGTCGCCCAGAACCTTGGTGTTGGCCTGGGTGACGGAATCGGTGATCTGGTCGTTCACGGCGGTCGGGAAAGCCATTTGTTCGTCCTCGTCGGTTGTCTGACGCCCGCCCGCCGCCCGTCATGGAAAGGCGGGGTGGCGCAGTGGGGTTGGATCGGGGTTGGATCGGCAGTGGCGCGGCGGGGACGGCTTACGAGCCGAGGCCCTTGACGCCGGTGCTCAGGATGCTCTTCGTCGCCACGCCGGTGGTGGCGGTGTCGATCGAGTAGAGCGTGGCCACGCCCTGGGTGGTGGCGGCCTGCGCGGTCACGTAGGACTGCTGCTGGGCGTTGGTGGCGTTGTGGGCCGCGTTGGCCAGCGCCTGGGCCGTGGCCTGGAACAGATTGCCCATGGCGATCGCCGGAGCGTCGCCCAGAACCTTGGTGTTGGCCTGGGTGACGGAATCGGTGATCTGGTCGTTCACGGCGGTCGGAAATGCCATTGTCTTTCCTCACTGGTGGGGCCGGTTTCAAAGGCGGCCGCTGGTGGCGTCGATCGTTCACACAGCCGCATGCGACCATGGGGTGCGCGAACGGCGGACCATGCGACTGTAGCGATGTGGTGCGCGGCGCGATTGGTCTATCCGGCGAAAGAATCCGGCGCATCGCGCGAATTTTGTGCGCATGGGTTGCGCCGGGCGCGCCGATGCGGGGAAAACGTCGTTGCCCCGTCGGGACGCGCTCGCACCCGCGGTGCGGCGGATGGCGCGCGGCGGATGGGCATGGCGAACGATCCTACGCCGCTCTATTCTTGCTCTGGTCTTTGATGATACTGTCGCCGGGGAATGAAATCCGGAAGGTGTCCAGCGTGTCCAAGAAGTGTGCAGTATCCGTGCCCGCCGACACTGCCGTTGCAACAAAAGAAGCCAAAAGGGCGTCTCACAGCGCATTTGATAATGCGCAGGGGCAGCTCTTCGGCATCATCATGACCGCGTTCGGGATTTCCATACTGCATGCCGCCGGGTTGATCACCGGGCAGGCGGCGGGGCTGTCCTTCGTCATCGCCTACGCCACGGGGCTGGAGTTCGGCCCGGTGTTCTTCGTCGTGAATCTGCCCTTCTACGCGCTGGCGCTGGCGCGCATCGGCTGGCGCTTCACCGCGAAGTCGCTCCTGGCGGTGACGAGCATCTCGGTCCTGACCACGCTGGCGCCGCAGGCGATCCGCTACGATGCGCTGCATCCCTATGTGGCGGCGGTTCTGGCGGGCTTCTGCATCGGCATCGGGGTCATCGGCCTGTTCCGCCACGGCTCCAGCGGCGGCGGGGTGGGCATTCTCGCCTACTACATCCAGGAGAAGACGGGATTCCGCGCCGGCTGGCTCCAGGCCATGTTCGACGTGGTGATCTTCTCCATGGCGGTCTTCGTGATCGACGGGAAGGCGGTGCTGGCCTCCATCCTGGGGGCGGCGGTGCTGAACGCCTTCGTCGCCTTCAACCACCGGACGGACTGGTACGTGGCCCGCTGACCGCGAGGGGGCTATTCCCCCGCCGCGGCCTTCAGAAGGGTGATGCTGATCCGCCGGTTCTGCGGGGCCAGCGGGTTTGCGGCGTCGAGATGGTCCAGGTCGGCGCGGCCCTCCACCCGGACGATCCGCCGGGCCGGCACGCCCGCGGCGATCAGCTCGCGGCGGGCGGCGTTGGCGCGGTCGCTGGACAGTTCCCAATTGCCGTACTTCGCCCCCTCCGCATAGCCCAGCGCGTCGGTGTGGCCGGTGATGCTGAGGCGGTTGGGGGACGACGCGACGGCCCCGGCGACCAGCCGCATCAGGCGCCGCCCCTGCTCGTTCATCTGGGCGGAGCCGACGTTGTACATCGACACCTTCGCCTGATCGGTGAGTTGAACGCGCAGGCCCACGGACGTCTGCTCGATGACCACGCTGGCGGCGAGCGCTCCCAGCTCCGGCATGGTTTCCAGCGCCGCGCGGAGGTCGCGCTCGGCCTTCTCCAACCCCTGCCGTTCGGTCAGGGCCGCCGTCTGGCGGTCGAGCAAGGCCTCCAGCTCCGCCCGCGCGTCGCGGTCCGACTGGTTCCTGCCGCCGGGCGGGTGGGGCATCGGGTCCTTGCGCCCGGCGGGCTCGCGGTCGCTCTCGCCCAGCGAGGCCACCACGGGCGGGGCGGCCACCGGCACGCTGTGCTCCCCCGGCGCGTTGGGGGTGGAGAGCGATCCGGTCTGGTCCACCGCCCGCCCGGCCAGCATGCCGTCCGCGCCCGAGTTGGACTGGGACAGGGCCACCGGGTTGAAGTAGTCGGCGATGCCCTTGCGCTGTTCCACCGTGGTGATGTTCATCAGCCACATGATGAGGAAGAAGGTCATCATGGCCGTCACGAAGTCGGCGTAGGCCAGTTTCCAGGCGCTGTTGTGCTCCTCCTCCTCCTCGCCGTGGCGGCGCTTGACGATGATCGTCGGCTCGATGCGCTTGCGGGCCATGGCGGGGCCTCCCTCAGGCGGTCTGGCTCGCCTCGCGGGCCTTCGCCTGCGAGGAGAGGGTGGTGGCGACCTCGACCTCGGCAAGGCTCGGCTGGGTGTCGGCGAACAGCACCTTGCGGGCGAACTCCGCGCAGACCTGCGGAGGGCTGCCGCGCAGATAGGCGCCGAGCGCCGCGCGCACGCAGATGAACAGGGTCAGCTCCGCCTCGCGGCGCTGGCGCGCGGCGGCGGCGATCGGGCCGACCAGACCGTAGGACAGCAGAACGCCCAGGAAGGTGCCGGTCAGCGCCCCGCCGATCATGTGGCCCAGCACCTCCGGCGGCTCGCTGATCGCCCCCATGGCGTTGATGACGCCCAGCACGGCGGCGACGATGCCCAGGGCCGGCAGCGCGTCGGCCAGATTCTGCAACGCCTTGGGCACCTGGTTCAGCTCGCGCCCGATGGTGTCGATCTCCTCGCTCATCAGCGCTTCCAGGTCGTGCGGGTTGTCCTGGCCCAGCGCGATCAGGCGCAGATAGTCGCACAGGAAGGTGACGCAGCGCGGCTGGCGGAAGACGGAGGGATACTGGGCGAAGATCGGGCTGTCCTCGGGCTTGTCGATGTCGCTTTCGATGTTCGACACGCCCTTGGACTTGGCCTGCCGCAGAAGGACGTAGAGGAGGGAGATCAGGTCGAGATACTCGTCCTTGCTGGTGTGCCGCCCGCGGGCCACCGCGCCGATGGTGCGCATGGTCGCGCGCAGCACCGGCATGGAGTTGGCGATGACGTAGCCGCCGATCCCGGCACCGACGATGATGACGATCTCCACGGGCTGCCACAGCACGCCCATCCGCCCGCCCATGGCGGCGAAGCCGCCGAGCACGCTCAGGAAGACCGCGACGATTCCGAACAGCAAACGCATGATGGTTAGTCCTCCGGCTCGGCCGAATGATGAGGTCGGGCTCAGGGAGCCGTCTTGTTGGGCTGCGGGCTTCCGGGCGCCGTCCACCGGCGCACCATACCGGCCAGCGCGTCGGCGGCGGCGAGCTGCCCGCCGACCGTGGCGCTGGACAGCGGCTTGCCCGCCGGGTCCGCCGGGGCGGCCAGCGCGTCGAGAAGCCCCGCCCAGCGGGTGCCGGCCAGCGCCTTGCCGTGGCGCTCCGCGGCGGCGGTCACCGCCGCGTCGTCGCCCGCGCGGAAGGCGGCCAGCGCGTGATGGGCGATGTCGTCCGGCATGGGGGAAACTTCGATCAGTTCGGCGTAGGCGGCGCGCGCCGCCGGCCATTCGCCGGCCCGGAACAGGCTGTCCGCCCGGATGCGCGCCGCTTCGGGACCGGTCAGGCCGCGCAACGCGTCGAAGGCGCGCATCGCCTCGCCCTCCGCGGCGAAGGCTTCGGCGCGCAGCAGGGCGCGCCGCTCGGCAGCCTGGGCGTTGGTGGCTGGGGCGTCCGTCACGGGACCGGCGGTGTGGTCCAGAACGGCCAGCGCCTCCGCCCCGCGCCCGGCGTCCAGGAGCACGCGGGCCAGCTCCAGCCCGATCTCGGTGCGCTGCGCCCCGCGCGCGGTCTCGGCGAGGCCGTGCAGCAGGCGTCCCGCTTCCAGCGTGAAGCCGCCGCGGGCCAGCACCCGGGCCAGCCGCCGCTGCCGCGTGCCGGACTCGTCGTCCGTCATCGCCACCGTGCGGCCATGGCGCACCTGGAGGGCCAAGGCGTCCAGCGTGGTCCCCGGTGTCGTCTCCAGATGGCCGATCACCGCGTCCAGGAGCCCGCGCCCGTTGGTCAGGGCCGCGCGCCCGCGCGCCGTCGCTCCGAAGCGGCGGCCCAGCAGGCCGAAGATGTCGAGCGCCGCGTCGATCCGCCCGGCGCGGGTGTAGGCGGCACCCAGGGCGGCCAGCGCGTCCGTCTCCACATCGCCGCCGCGCCAGGCGTAGCGCAGGCTTTCCAGCTCCGCGATGGCGCCGGGATCGTCCAGAGCGCCGCTGGCGAGCCGCAACTCGATGGAGCGCACCTGCGCCCGGTGGCCATAGAGATTCGGCAGCGCGGCGGCGCGCTTGTAGTGGGTCAGCGCGTCCGCCGCCTCGTTGTGCAGTTCCGCCAGACGCCCGCGGAAATAATCGAGCCGCCCGTCCGTGGAGCCGATGCCGTCCAGGGTGATCATCTCCAGCACGATCAGGTTCAGCGCCGGGCCGTCCGCCGCCTCTCCCGCCGATTCGGCCAGCAGGGTCAGCAGCCGTCCGCGCAGGTCGGCGGGGTAGGAGAGCAGCCGCTTCAACGCGATGGGCAGGCCCGTCTTCGCGTCGGTCCAGCGGGTGGGGGCGAGCGTGACGCTGCGCCAGACGTGATGGTCGGCGGCGGCGGGGGTGGGTGCACTGCGCACGAACTGGCTGTCGTCCGGATCGGCGGTGCCGTCCAGCGCGCGGAAGGCGTCGCGCAGCAGGCGCAGCTCGTAACGCTGGTCGGGTCCCGGCGTCAGGCTTTCCGCGGCGTCCAGGGCGGCGCGGCCCTCCTCCGGCAGGGCGCGGGCCAGCGTGAAGCGGGCCATGGCGAGCAGCGCGTCCACCCGCGCGCGGCCCTGGCTTTCAGCGATGCGCTGCTCCAGATGCTGCTTGCGCGCGGGGAAGTCCTCGCCGGCCCAGGCGTCCAGGTCGAAGGCGCGGATCGCCGGATCGGCCTGGGCCACGGGAGTGACGGGAGCCGCCGGTGGCGGCGGTGCGGCGGGAGCCGCCGGTGGCGGCAGTGCGGCGGCCACCGTCCTGGCGGGTTCCAGCTTCGCTTCCGGCTTTGGTGGCGGCGCTTCCGGGACCGGTGCCTGCACGATGGGCTTCGCCTGCAAAATGGGCTGCGCCTGGGCGTTGGCGACCGGGCTTAGCCGCTCGGCGAGGCGGATGGGTGCCGGTTCGGGCACCGGTTCAGGAGCCGGCGGCGGCACGATCACCGGGAAGACCGACGCGCCCGGCGCTTCGGCCAGCAGGGAGGTTTCGGCTGGGGCCACCGTGCCGGGCTTGCGCGCGGGGCGGGGCGGGTCGGCCACGTCGATAAAGGTGATCCGTTTCTCCCGGCGCACGGTGACGCGGGCGCCGCAGGGCCAGTCCATGGTCAGGCCGCGCCCATCCTCCGCCGTTTGGAAGCCGGTCAACCGCCGGGAATAGGTGCCGTTCAGCGTCTCCAGCGGCCAGGGAACCGCCTGCGGGAAGGCGATGCGCCCGCCGCAACTCCCCACCTCCACCGCCGGAGCGCCCTGCGCGTTGACCAGCGCCAAGCGCGAGAAGTCGGCGTGGTCGCCCGTCTGCACGGTGATGGGCTCGGCGGCGCTTGCGGATGGCGCAGTCAAGGCGGTGGTGACCAACAGCAGGGCCAGGGAGATGGACACAGACACGGACGAGGACCGGCAGGGATGCATCGCGACTGTCCCAAATTTTATCTAAATCGGAGCAAAATCTCCCAAGACACCGGCCAGTTCCCATCGCGGCGCCTCAGTTGAAACCCGGCTTTAAACTGCATCACCTAGGTTAAGGCGGCGTTCAAACTGAAGGTGTCCGGCGATGGAGAATCCCCTTTACATCGGATTGTCGCGGCAAGTGGCGCTGCGCCGGCAGCTCGATGTCGTGGCGAACAACATCGCCAACATGAACACTGCCGGATTCCGCGGCGAACGCATGCTGTTCGAAGCGGCGATGGAGCGCGGCGGCATGAAGCCGTCCGACAAGATCGCCTTCACCATCGACCGCGCCACTTACACCGACTTCACTGCCGGGGGGCTGAAGCCGACCGGCAACCCCTACGACGTGGCGCTGGACGGCGACGGCTGGTTCCAGGTCCAGACGCCGGACGGTCCGCGCTACACCCGCGACGGGCGGATGCGGCGCGATGTGGACGGGCAGCTCGTGAACGCCGGCGGCTTCCCCTATCTGGACGACAACCAGCAGCCCATCGTCATCCCGGCGGACCGCAGCCGGATGGAGATCGGCACGGATGGGCTGGTTTCCGCCGACAACGAGATGATCGCCCGGCTGCGCGTCGTCCGCTTCGAGAACCCGCAGGCGCTGGCCCAGACCGGCGACGTGCTGTTCGACGCCGGGGACGCCCAGCCGCTGCCGGCCCCCGACGCCCGCCTCGTCCAGGGCAAGCTGGAGCAGTCCAACGTCCAGGCCATCGCCGAGATGTCGCGGATGATGGAGCTGACGCGCGACTACCAGTCGGTCACCCGCATGATGGACGACGGGCAGGATCTGCTGCGCTCCGCCATCAACCGCCTCGGCAAATCCGCTTAAATCAGGAGATTGCGTCCATGCGCGTGCTCAGCATCGCTTCGACCGGCATGATGGCCCAGCAGTTGAACGTCGAGGTCATCTCCAACAACATCGCCAACATCAACACCACCGCCTTCAAGCGCGGGCGCGCCGAGTTCCAGGATCTGATGTACCAGTCGGAACGGCGTCAGGGCAGCCAGTCCACCGACGCCGGCACCATCATCCCGACCGGCATCGAGGTCGGCCTGGGCGTTCGTCCGGGGGCCGTCAACCGCATCAACACGACCGGCAACCTGACCTCCACCGGGAACGAGCTGGATCTCGCCATCGAAGGGCGCGGCTATTTCAACATCCGCATGCCCGCGGGGGAAACCGCCTACACCCGCGCCGGGGGCTTCAAGCTGTCGCCGGAAGGGACCGTCGTGACCAGCGACGGCCACCCGGTGCTGCCGGAGATCACCGTTCCGCAGGGCACGCGGGAAATCGCCGTGAACAGCTCCGGCGAGGTGCAGGCCTTCGTGGACGGGCAGACCCGCCCGCGCGTGCTGGGCCAGCTCGTGATGACCGTGTTCGTCAACGAATCCGGGCTGGAGGCGATGGGCGACAACCTCTACCGCTCCACCCCCGCCTCGGGCGAGCCGCAGGACGGCACCGGCGGGCAGGCGGGCTTCGGCACCATCCGGCAGAAGTATCTGGAATCCTCCAACGTCAACGTCGTGCAGGAGATCACCGAACTCATCTCCGCCCAGCGCGCCTACGAGATGAACGCGAAGGTGGTCGAGGCCGGCGACCAGATGGCCTCCACGCTTTCCAACATGCGGTGACCGCCATGCGGCGTTCCGTCTTCCATTGGGCCGCCTTCGCGGTCGCCCTGCACCTGCTGTGGTCGCCCGCCCGGGCGGCCACCCTGTCCGACGGGGAAGGCGCCGTGGAGGCGCTTCTGGCGCAGGAGCTGGCGGCCTCGCTCGGCCCGGCGGTGCCGGCGGACGCGCGGGTGTCGGTGGTGCTGACCGTGCCCTTCTCCGGCCCGGTGGAGGCGGTGCGCGACCTGTCCTACGACCCGCGCGGCGGCTTGATCCGCGCGCTGGTCAGCAGCAACGGGCGCATCGTCGAGGTCAAGGCCAAGGCCGACGTCATGGTGGAGGTGCCGGTGCCGACGCGCCGCATCCTGCCCGGCGAGGTGATCGCCGACAGCGACCTGACCACCATCCCGATGCCATTGGAGCGGCTGAACGGCGCCGTCGTCACCTCCCGCGACGCTCTGGTCGGGCTGGCCAGCCGCCGCCAGCTTTCCGCCGGGCGGCTGATCCAGACCTCCGCGGTCGGCGCCCCGCTGGTGGTTCAGCGCAACAAGCCGGTCAGCCTCGTCTATGAGGACGGTCCGCTGCAACTGATGGCGCGGGGCCGCGCCCTTCAGGACGGCGGGGTGGGGGAACTGGTGCGGGTGATGAACATCGCCAGCAGCATCGTCGTCACCGGCACCATCACCGGGCCGCAGACCGTCACCGTCTCCGGGCCGCCGGATGCGGTTTCCGAGAAATTCTGAGTCCAGTCACCTGGGTTCAATCGAGGACACCTCCATGCGCACGCTCCCGCCCCGCATCCTGCTTCCCTTCCTCGCCCTGACGGTGGCGCTCGCCGGTTGCGGGCGGCTGGCCGACGTGGGGCAGGCGCCGCGCCTGTCGGAGATCTCCAACCCCGCCATGGCCCCGGAAGCGCGCGTCATCTCCATGCCGATGCCGCGCCCCAACATGAACGAGCAGGTGCCGAGTTCGCTGTGGCGCACCGGGTCCCGCGACTTCTTCCGCGACCCGCGGGCCAAGCAGGTGGGCGATCTGCTGACCGTCATCATCAACATCGCCGATCAGGCGCAGTTGCAGAACCAGACGCAGCGCCAGCGCTCCAACGCCGAATCGGCGGGGGTGCCGAGTTTCTTCGGGCTGGAGTCGCGGCTGCCCGCGGTGCTGCCCGATGCGGTGAATCCGTCCAGCCTCGTCGATCTGGACAGTTCCTCCTCCTCCTCCGGGACCGGAACGATCCAGCGCAACGAGCGCATCGCCATGCGCGCCGCGGCGGTGGTGACCGAGGTGCTGCCCAACGGCAACTTCGTGATCGCCGGGCGGCAGGAGGTGCGCGTGAACTACGAACTGCGCGAGATGCGAATCGCCGGGGTCATCCGTCCCGAGGACATCACCAACGTGAACACCATCGAATACGACAAGATCGCCGAAGCGCGGATCACCTACGGCGGGCGCGGCCAGATCACCGACGTGCAGCAGCCGCGCTACGGCCAGCAGGTGTTCGACATCATCATGCCCTTCTGAGCCGGGGGAGCACGCGACCATGCCGCAACGTCCCGGAGCCAGCCGCTTTTCCGTCTTCGTGCTCTGCGCCGCCCTGGCGGGTGCCGCCGGATACGGCATCGGGCGCCTGCAACTGACGCTGGGCGCCGGGGAGACGGTCGCGGCGGAGCAGTCGCAGGCCGGAGCCGCGCCGGAAGCGCTCACCGACGGCCCCGGCCCCTTCTATGTGGAGGTCGGGCAACTGATGGTGCCGGTGCTGGTGGAGGGCCGCACCAACGCCTTCATCCTGACCCAGATCACCCTTCAGACGGGCAGCGTCGATCAGGCCAACCGGCTACGCCGCCATCTGCCCCACGCGCGCAACGCCCTGCTGCAGGCCCTGTTCGGAATGGCCGGTGCGGGCGCCTTCGACGGCCCGTCGGTCGATCCCGCCGCCGTCGCCAAATCCCTGAAGCAGGCCGCCGCCGAGCAGTTCGGCCCCGACCTTGTGCGCGGCGTGCTGATCGACCGCCTGATGCGCCAGGAAAACACCCGCCTGTAGCGCTTCCCTTCATCCCCTCTCGCGCCTCTCGCGCCCGCTTGCGGGCGCTGACGGCGTCAGGCGGCCTTTGGCCGCCGAGAGCCCCGGGAGAGGGAAGACTTATGTGCGGCAAAACGTCCGCAGCGACGAAAGTACCGGTACCAAGGGCTGGTATCGGTACCGTCACTTGACCTCGGTCAAGCCACTTCCGGCGCGAAAGGATGAAGCTCTGCCGTGACACCGTTCGATCAATCCATGGGATCGCCATGAACGCGCCGCCCGCCCATACCGCCGACACAGCCGCCCCGACCCGCCGTTTCGAAGGGCTGGTCTTCTTCTCCCTGTCCATCCTGATCTGGCCGTTCCTGGCGATCGGGCTGGTCGGAGCCTACGGTTTCTCCGTCTGGATGTACCAGATCCTGTCCCACTCCGGCGGGATGTGAGGCGGCCATGCCCGAACTGCACATTTCCAGCCTCGTCATCCAGCACGCGCCGGACCGCACCGCCGCCCTGAAGGAGGTGGTCTGCGCGCTCGACGGCGCCGACTGGCACGCCTCGGAAAACGGCAAGGCCATCGTCACGCTGGAAACCGCGACGGAGGCCGAGGTTCTGGACCGCATCGCCGACATCAACGCCATGGCGGGCGTCCACACCACCACGCTGGTCTACCACCACTACGAGGACGCCGAGCGCTGCGCGGAGCCGATGCCCGCCGACACCGCCCTCGTCCCGCACACCCACTGACGCCCGTCCAAGAAGACGACCCGCCCCAGGAGGCACCCCCCTATGTCCCTGACCCGCCGTGATTATCTGAAGGTTCAAGCCGCCGTGACCGCGGCGGCGGCGGCTGGTGTGAGCCTGCCGTCCGTTGTCCAAACCGCCGAGGCCGGCGTCCTGCCGGCCGGCGCCGACGCCAAGCTCACCTGGTCGAAGGCCCCTTGCCGCTTCTGCGGCACCGGCTGCGGCGTCATGGTCGGGGTGAAGGAGGGGCGCATCGTCGCCACCCACGGCGACGTGAAGGCCGAGGTCAACCGCGGCCTGAACTGCGTGAAGGGCTATTTCCTGTCCAAGATCATGTACGGCGAGGACCGGCTGACCCAGCCGCTGCTGCGCATGAAGGACGGCCAGTTCCACAAGGAAGGCGAATTCACCCCGGTCACCTGGGATCAGGCCTTCGACATCATGGCCACCAAGTGGAAGGACGCCCTGAAGAAGAAGGGTCCGACCGCCGTGGGCATGTTCGGGTCCGGCCAGTGGACGATCATGGAAGGCTACGCCGCCTCCAAGTTCATGAAGGCGGGCCTGCGCTCCAACAACCTGGACCCCAACGCCCGCCACTGCATGGCGTCGGCGGTGGTCGGCTTCATGCGCACCTTCGGCATGGACGAGCCGATGGGCTGCTACGACGACATGGAGCAGGCCGACGCCTTCGTGCTCTGGGGCTCCAACATGGCGGAGATGCACCCCATCCTGTGGACCCGCGTCACCGACCGCCGGCTGAGCCATGAGAGCTGCAAGGTCGCCGTCCTGTCCACCTACGAGCACCGCAGCTTCGACCTCGCCGACATCGGGATGGTGTTCACGCCGCAGTCCGATCTGGCGATCCTGAACTACATCGCCAACCACATCATCAAGACGGGCCGGGTGAACCAGGAGTTCATCGCCAAGCACGTCAACTTCAAGCGCGGGCGCGACGACATCGGCTACGGCCTGCGGCCCGAGCATCCGCTGGAGAAGCAGGCGAAGAACGCCGCCAAGGCCACCGAGTCCGACCCGATCTCCTTCGAGGAGTTCGCGAAGTTCGTCGAGCCCTACACGCTGGAGAAGGCGCACGAGCTGTCGGGCGTGCCGAAGAACCGGCTGGAGGCGCTGGCCGAGCTGTACGCCGACCCGAAGGTGAAGGTCATGTCCTTCTGGACCATGGGCTTCAACCAGCACACCCGCGGCGTCTGGGCCAACAACCTCGTCTACAACATCCATCTGCTGACCGGGAAGATCAGCCAGCCGGGTTGCGGCCCCTTCTCGCTGACCGGCCAGCCGTCGGCCTGCGGCACGGCGCGCGAGGTCGGCACCTTCGCCCACCGCCTGCCCGCCGACATGGTGGTCACCAACCCGGAACACCGGCACCACGCCGAGGAGATCTGGAAGCTGCCGGACGGCACGATCCCGGACAAGGTCGGCTATCACGCCGTGCTCCAGGACCGCATGCTGAAGGACGGCAAGCTCAACGCCTACTGGGTCCAGTGCAACAACAACCTGCAGACGGCGCCGAACACGGCGAACGAGACCTATCTGGGCTACCGGAACCCGGAAAACTTCATCGTCGTGTCGGACGCCTATCCGACGGTGACGGCGCTCGCCGCCGACCTGATCCTGCCGACCGCCATGTGGGTCGAGAAGGAAGGCGGCTATGGCAACGCGGAACGCCGCACCCAGGTCTGGCACCAGCTCGTCGCCGCGCCGGGCGAGGCGCGCTCCGACGTCTGGCAGGTCATGGAGTTCTCCAAGCGCTTCAAGATCGAGGAGGTGTGGCCGGAGGAGCTGATCGCCAAGAAGCCGGACGTGCGCGGCAAGACCCTGTACGACGTGCTGTTCTGCAACGGCCAGGTCAACGCCTTCCCGCTGTCGGACTGCGACCCGGCCTATGAGAACCAGGAGTCGAAGCATTTCGGCTTCTACGTCCAGAAGGGCCTGTTCGAGGAATACGCCGCCTTCGGGCGCGGCCACGGCCACGACCTCGCCCCCTACGACCTGTACCACCAGGAGCGCGGCCTGCGCTGGCCGGTGGTGAACGGCAAGGAGACGAAGTGGCGCTACCGCGAGGGGTTCGACCCCTACGTCCCGGCGGGCGAGGGCGTGCGCTTCTACGGCAACAAGGACGGCAAGGCGAACATCTTCGCGCTGCCCTATGAGCCGGCGGCGGAATCGCCGGACAAGGACTACCCGTTCTGGCTCTGCACCGGCCGCGTGGTCGAGCATTGGCACTCCGGCTCCATGACGTTGCGCGTTCCGGAGCTGCGCAAGGCCTTCCCCAGCGCCGTCGTCTTCATCCATCCCGACGACGCCAAGGACCTGAACCTGCGGCGCGGGCAGGAGGTGCGCGTGGCCTCCCGCCGTGGCGAGGTGCGGGTGCGGGTCGAGACGCGGGGCCGCAACAAGCCGCCGCGGGGCCTCGTCTTCGTGCCCTTCTTCGACCACACGGTGCTCATCAACAAGGTGACGCTGGACGCCACCGACCCGCTGAGCAAGCAGACCGACTTCAAGAAATGCGCGGTCAAGATCATCCCTGTCGCGTGAGGAACCCGTCCATGAAGACCCGCATCACCTTTGCCGCCCTCGCGCTGGCCGCGGCCATGCCGCTCCTGGTGTCCGGCGTGTTCGCCGCGGACGGGATCGCCCCCGCGAAGGTTCCCTCCGGCCCGCACCCGATCACCCAGGACATCCCCGCCGACCCGATGGCGAAGGAAATCACCGACGATCACAAGCGGGCGCGGAACTACGCCGACCAGCCGCCGCTGATCCCGCACGCGATCCGCGACTATCAGATCGACCTGAACATCAACAAGTGCATGACCTGCCATGACCGCAAGAACACCGAGGGCTCACAGGCCCCGATGATCTCGGTCACCCACTTCCAGGACCGCGACGGCCAGACGCTGGGCGCGGTCAGCCCGCGGCGCTACTTCTGCACCCAGTGCCATGTGCAGCAGACCGACGCCCAGCCGATCGTCGGAAACCGCTTCCGCGACATCGACAGCATTCTGAAGGGCGGAAAGGAAGGCGCCAAATGAAGGGCCTTCTGAGCTTCGCCGGGCGCTTCTGGCGCGTCTTCTCGCGGCCCAGCGTGCATTTCAGCCTGGGGTTCCTGACGCTGGGCGGCTTCCTGGCCGGCGTGATGTTCTGGGGCGGCTTCAACACCGCCCTGGAGGTCACCAACAAGGAGGCCTTCTGCATCTCCTGCCACGAGATGAAGAACAATCCCTACGAGGAGCTGAAGCAGACGATCCACTTCACCAACCGCTCCGGCGTGCGCGCCACCTGCCCGGACTGCCACGTCCCGCACAACTGGACGGACAAGATCGGGCGGAAGATGCAGGCGTCGAAGGAGGTCTGGGGCAAGATCTTCGGCACCATCGACACCCGCGAGAAGTTCCTCGACAAGCGGCTGGAACTCGCCACCCACGAATGGGACCGGCTGAAGTCCAACAACTCCCTGGAGTGCCGCAACTGCCACAGCGCGGAGTCCATGGACATCACCCGCCAGAACCCGCGGGCGGCCAAGATGCACGAAACCTACCTGTTCACCGGCGAGCGCACCTGCATCGACTGCCACAAGGGCATCGCCCACCAGCTTCCCGACATGAAGGGCGTTGAGCCCGGCTGGACCGGCACCGTATCGGCGAAGTGAAGCCTCGGAATCGAGTCTCGACCACCGGCCCCTCCGCCTCACGGCGGAAAGGGGCCGGTGGCGTTTTATTGGTTATCATGCGTGATAATCATTTCGCCTGACCGCCTCCGCTGCGGCTTCGAAGTGGTCGGGCAATGATCGCTGTCATCGTTTTCCAACCATCATATCCAGCAGTTCAACGCGTCAGCGTCGAACAAAAGGGTTCACGCCGACGGCATTTCCAGGTGCCGTCGGTATGACTTGGGCTTTTCTCGCGCGCACCGGCTTCCGGCTCCGCATGCACATTCATGTGCTCGCAAGTCAAATTCCCCATGAGCACCTGACGCCGGGGTTTTTCCTGCAGGGGTATGAAACCTCTAACCTATTGATTTGCCATGTTAATTAGTGCGGCATAACGCCACACCAGCCGCTAGGCATGGACTAAAACACCGCGATAAGTTTAGTGCCTTCCCTTCTTCCATTCATACAGCGTGTCATCTCCCGCTCTCTGCCTTAAAGTTTTAAATGACGATTATTGATTGTTACTATAATCATCATTACCCGACGGCGAGCTAACCCGCAGTTGAACAAAAAGTCGTTCAAAGGTAGGAGAAAGATCGAAGCATTCTCTCTCCAAAGGGGTACTCGATGTCCGAGCTGACTGGCACTTCGGGAAACGACACGCTGACGGGTGGTAACGGCAACGACAGCCTGTCCGGCGGCGCGGGCAACGACAGTCTGGTGGGCGGCGCGGGCAACGACACGCTGGATGGCGGTACCGGTTTCGACACGCTGAGCGGCGGGCCCGGCAACGACACCTTCCTCTTCACCGCCGCGTCCACCGCCTCCGGCGGCAACAACACCCAGATAACCGACCTCGGAGTGGGCGACCGCATCGACCTGTCGGCCCTGAACGCCACCTACGTCGGCACCGGCGCTTTCACCGGAAGCTACGGCAACACGGGGCCGGCGCAGATCCGCCTGAACACGGGTTACAGCACCTCGCTTGTGGTGGACATCGACGGCAACGGCTTGGGCGACCGCTACATCTACATTGACGGTGCTCCGGCCTTGCAGGAGGTCGCCGGTTCGCCGGGCGTGTTCGAGCGGGCGCCGGACCTGACGCTCACCGGCACGGACGCGGCCGAGACGTTGACCGGCGGTGCCGGGGCCGACACCATCAGCGGCGGCGGCGGCAACGACCTGCTGCTCGGTATGGCCGGCAACGACAGCCTGTCCGGCGGCGAGGGCGACGACACGCTGGACGGCGGCACGGGCAACGACACGCTGACCGGCGGGGCCGGCAACGACACCTTCGTGGTTTCCAAGCCGGCCGCCATGAACTACGCCGAAACCCGCATCACCGACGTCGCTCAGGGCGACCGAATCGACCTGACGGCCTGGAACGCCACCTTCATCGGCGAGGAAGCCTTCACCGGGACTTCACAGGCCCATGGCCCGGCGCAGGCGCGCGTGCGCACCGACCTGTCCGACACCACGCTGGAAATCGACAGCAACGGCGACGGCTGGAGCGATCATTCCGTCCGGATCGCCGGTTCGCCCGGATTGCAGCCGGTGGCCGGTTCGCCCAGCCTGTTCGAGAAGGCGCCGGACCAGACGCTCACCGGCACGGCGGCGGGCGAGACGCTGGAGGGCGCCGCCGGGCGCGACACCATCAGCGGCGGCGGCGGGAACGATCTGCTGCGCGGGTTCGGCGGCAACGACAGCCTGTCCGGCGGCGCCGGCGACGACACCTTGGACGGCGGCACCGGGTCCGACACGCTGACCGGCGGGGCGGGCAACGACACCTTCCTCATCACCCCGGCCTCCGCAAACGGCGGGTACCAGAACGCCCAGATCACCGACTTCGCGGTGGGCGACCGCCTCGACCTGAGGCCGTTGGGCGCCACTTACATAGGCACCGGGCCGTTCACCGGGACTTCGATGAACAAGGGGCCGGCGCAGGTCCGTCTCAACGCCACCTACGGCACGCTGCTGGAGGTGGACAGCGACGGCGACGGCTTCGCCAACCGCTCCATCTTCATCAACGGCTCTCCCCAGATTCAGGAGGTCTCGGGCTCGCCCGGCCTGTTCGAACGTGTGCCGGACCTGACGCTCACCGGCACGGACGCGGGCGAGACGCTGGAGGGCGGCGCCGGTGCCGACACCATCAACGGGGGCGGCGGCAACGACCTGCTGCAGGGCCGGGGCGGCAACGACAGCCTGTCCGGCGGTACCGGCGACGACACCTTGGACGGCGGCGCCGGTTCCGACACGCTGACCGGCGGGACGGGCAACGACACCTTCCTGTTCTCCGAAGCGTCCAACTACGGCTATGTCAACATCACCGACTTCGCCCAGGGCGACCGGATCGACCTGACGGCGCTGGGCGCCACCTACATCGGCGAGGGAGCCTTCACCGGCACCTACGGAAACAAGGGGCCGGCGCAGATCCGCCTGCGCTCCGACCCTTACAGCACTGCGCTGGAGATCGACAGCGACGGCGACGGCTTGGTCAACCGCACCGTCTCCTTGAACGGCGGACCCGCCCTTCAGCAGGTGTCGGGAACGCCCGGCCTGTTCGAACGGGTGCCGGACCAGACGATCTCCGGCACGGCGGGGGCCGAGACGCTGATCGGTGGTGCCGGGCGCGACACCATCAACGGCGGGGCCGGCAACGATCTGCTGCACGGCTTCGGCGGCAATGACAGCCTGTCAGGCGGCAATGGCGACGACACGCTGGATGGCGGGGCGGGCGCCGACTCGCTGTTTGGCGGCCTCGGCAACGACACCTTCCGCTTTGCCAGCCTGGCCGACGTCAACGGCGACGTCATCGAGGACTTCGCCCAGGGCGACCGTCTCGACCTGTCCGCCCTCGGCGCCACCTTCATCGGTGACGCGGCCTTCACGGGCACCTCGATGAACCCCGTGCCGATGCAGATCCGCGTCCGCATGTACGGCGGGCAGACGTCGCTGGAAATCGACAGCGACGGCAACGGCTACGCCGACCGCTACCTCTATCTGAACGGCGCGCCCGCGCTGCAGGAGGTGGCCGGTTCGCCCGGCGTCTTCGAGCGCATTCCCGACCAGACGCTGACCGGCACGGCGGGTGCCGAGACGCTGACCGGCGCCGCCGGGCGCGACACCATCAGCGGCGGCGGCGGCAACGACCTGCTCCTCGGCATGTCCGGCAACGACAGCCTGTCCGGCGGAGACGGCGACGACACGCTGGACGGCGGCGCCGGAGCCGACACGCTGACCGGTGGCCTCGGCAACGACGTCTACCGCTTCGCGCTCGCCGACATCGACGGCGACGTCATCACCGACTTCGCTCCCGGCGACCGGTTGGAGATCACCGGGCTGAACGCCGCCTTCATCGGAGAGGCGCCCTTCACCGGCAGCTATTCCAGCAATGGACCGGCGCAGATCCGTGTCCGCATGGACGCCGCGGCGACGGTGCTGGAGATCGATAGCAACGGCGACGGGTCGATCGACCGCAGCCTCAGCTTGTCCGGTGGTCCGGCGTTGCGGCCGGTGGCCGGTTCGCCCGGCCTGTTCGAGCGGATTCCCGACCAGACGCTGACCGGAACGGACGCCGACGACGCGCTGACCGGCGGGGCCGGCCGCGACACCATCAGCGGCGGCAACGGCAACGACCTGCTCCTCGGCATGTCCGGCAACGACAGCCTGTCCGGCGGGTTCGGCGACGACACGCTGGACGGCGGGGCCGGCGGCGACAGCCTGACCGGTGGGGCCGGCAACGACACCTTCCGCTTCTCCAGCCTGACGGACGCCGCCGGGGACATCGTCACCGACTTCGCGAACGGCGACCGCCTCGATCTGACCGGGCTGGGGGCGGTCTTCGTCGGTGACGGTCCCTTCACCGGCACGACCACCAGCAACGGCCCGGCGCAGGTGCGTGTGCGCCTGGACTACAACGCCACCGTCCTGGAGATCGACAGCAACGGCGACGGCTATCAAGACCGCAGCATTTCCCTGACCGGTCAGCACGCGCTGCGGGAGGTGGCCGGCTCGCCCGGCGTGCTGGAGCGTGTTCCCGACCAGACCCTGACGGGCACGGCGGATGCCGACAACCTGTCCGGCGGCGCCGGCATGGACACCATCAGCGGCGGCGCCGGCAACGATCTGCTGCGCGGCCTGGGCGGCAACGACAGCCTGAGTGGCGGTGACGGCGACGACACGCTGGAGGGCGGCGAGGGCAACGACACGCTGACCGGCGGCAACGGCGCGGACACCTTCCGCTTTGCCGCGGCGCCGATCAACAACGGCTACGCCACCTACAGCTCCGACACCATCACCGACTTCGCGGTGGGCGACCGCATCGACCTGACCGGGCTGAGCGCGTCCTTCATCGGCAACGGCGCCTTTACCGGAAGCTACAACAACCGGGGGCCGGCACAGGTGCGCCTGCGCCAGGACTACAGCACCACGCTGGAGATCGACTCCAACGGCGACGGAAGCGCCGACCGCTACATCAATCTGTCCAACGGGGTGGCGCTGGAAGAGTTGGCGGGTTCGCCCGGCATCCTGGTGCGCGTGCCCGACCGGGCGCTGACCGGGACGGCGGGCGACGACGAGCTGAACGGCGCGGCGGGCCGCGACACCCTGTCCGGCGGCACCGGCAACGACACGTTGCGCGGCTTCGCCGGCAACGACAGCCTGTCCGGCGGCGCCGGCGATGATCTGCTGGAGGACGGAAACGGCTACGACACGCTGGTCGGCGGCGCCGGCAACGATACCTTCCGCATCGTCGCCCTGCCCACCGGAACCGGTGTCAACTATTCCCTTTATTCCACAACCCTTATCAACGATTTCGCCCAGGGCGACCGCATCGATCTGACGGCCCTGCACGCCGTGTTCGTGGGTGAGAACGGCTTCCCGGGGAACAGCACCGCGGCGGTCCGCCTCCGCACCGATCTGTCGGGCGGCACGCAGTTGGAGATCGACAGCAACGGCGACGGCATGTCCGACCGCACCGTCTCCCTGTCCGGTGCCCATGCCTTGGAAGAACTGGCGGGCTCGCCGGGCATCCTGGTGCGCGTGCCCGACCGGGCGCTGACCGGCACGGCGGGCAACGACGAGCTGAACGGCGGAGCCGGGCTGGACACCATCACCGGCGGGGCGGGCAACGACCTGCTGCGCGGCATGGGTGGGGCCGACAGCCTGTCCGGCGGCGACGGCGACGACACGCTGGACGGCGGCACCGGGCGCGACATTCTGACCGGCGGGGTGGGCAACGACGTCTTCCGGTTCGACGGGATCGGCGACGTCGGAAACGACGTCATCACCGATTTCGGATCGGGCGACCGCATCGACCTGTCCGAGATGGGCTTCCAGTTCATCGGCGACCGGGCCTTCACCGGCCGCTATCCCAACTTCGGCCCGGCGCAGGTGCGCTACCGGGCGGATGTCGGCGGCACGGTGGTGGAGTTCGACAGCAACGGCGACGGCACCGCCGACCGCTCGTTCACGCTGACCGGCGCCCACGCGCTGGAAGAGCTGGCGGGCTCGCCGGGCGTGCTGGTGCGTGTCGCCGACCAGACCGCCATCGGGACCGAGGGCGCCGACACGCTGACCGGCGGACATGGCTTCGACAGCCTGTGGGGCGGCGGCGGCAACGATCTGCTGAACGGCATGGGAAGCGGCGACGTCCTGGACGGCGGGGCCGGAGACGACACGCTGATCGGCGGCGACGGCGCCGACCTGCTGATCGGCGGCGAGGGTCACGACACCTTCCGCTTCACCGAGGCCAGCCAGCTTGCCGGCGACCGCATCTCCGATTTCGCGGCCGGCGACCGCATCGACCTGTCGGCCCTGAACGTCACCTACATCGGTGAACAGCCCTTCACCGGCAATTCCATGCAGGCAGGGCCGGCGCAGGTTCGCCTGACCACCGTCGGCGACGACACCCAGATCGAATTCGACCTGACCGGCGACGGGATGGTCGATGGCCGGATCGTCCTGTCGGGTGAGCATGCCCTGACCGCCGATCCGAGCGCACCGGGCGTCCTGATCCGGGTGCCGGAGACGGTCCGCACGGGGACCGACGGCAACGACACGCTGGAAGGCGGTGCTGGCCGCGACACGCTGTCCGGCGGAGCCGGCAACGACACGCTGTCCGGTCTGGGCGGCAGCGACAGCCTGGACGGCGGTGCGGGCAACGACCTTCTCCTCGGCGGAACGGGGGCGGACCTGCTGCGCGGTGGTGCGGGCGACGACACGCTGGACGGCGGGGCCGGTGCCGACCAGCTCTTCGGCGGCGAGGGCAACGACACCTTCCGCGCCATCAACCTCAGCGATCTGCAGGGCGACCGCATCGCCGACTTCGCGGACGGCGACCGCATCGACCTGTCGGCCCTGAACCCGGTCTACATCGGCTCGGCGGCGTTCACCTTTTATCCCAATGGAAACGGCCCGATCCAGGTTCGCTCCTACCTCTCCGGCGGCGCGACCCGTGTGGAGGTCTCTTCCAACTACGGTTACAGCAACATTTCCTTCACGCTGGCCGGCGAGCATGATCTCCGGGCCGATCCGAACGCGCCGGGCGTGCTCGTCCGCGTTCCGACCCAGGCGCTGGCCGGCACCGACGGGAACGACAGCCTGACGGGCGGTTCCAGCCGCGACACGTTGTCCGGCGGGGCCGGCAACGACACGCTTGTGGGTCTGGGCGGCAACGACCTGCTCCAGGGCGGCTCTGGCGACGACGTGCTGATCGGCGGCGACGGGGCGGACACGCTGGACGGCGGCACGGGCGACGACCGCTTCGTCTTCGGCTCGGCGTCGGAGCTGAACAACAACCGCATCCTCGACTTCGGCCCCGGCGACCGCCTCGACCTGTCGGCGCTGAACGCGCGCTTCCTTGGGGAGGGCGCGTTCACCGGCAACCCGTCCAATCCGGGCAGCGCCGAACTGCGCGTCTACTACAGCGCGGACACCACGACGGTCGTTCTCGACGCCAACGGCGACGGCGTGGCCGACGCGGGCATGTGGCTCAACGGCGTGGTGCCTCTGGTCGAGCTGGCGGGGGCGCCGGGCGTCCTCATCACCGAGCATGGCAAGGCCCTGACCGGCACGGACGGCGACGACAGCCTGACCGGCGCCTCCGGTCCCGACACGCTGGTCGGCGGGCCGGGCAACGACACGCTGAGCGGCGATTACGGCAACGACCTGATCGTCGGCGGAGCCGGCAACGACACCCTCATCGGCGGCGACGGCATCGACACGCTGGAGGGCGGCGACGGCGACGACACGCTGAACGGCGGTCCCGGCGGCGACCTGATGACCGGCGGCGCCGGGCGGGATTACTTCCGCTTCAACCGGGCCGGCCACATCGACGGCGACCGCATCACCGATTTCGGCCCCAACGACCGCATCGACCTGCGCGACGTGAACGTCACCTTCATCGGTTCCGCGGCCTTCACCGGCAGCGTCGCGCAGCCCGGCCCGGCGCAGGTGAACGCCGTCCTCGTCGGCAGCGGCCCGCTGGCCGAGACCCGGCTGGTCTTCGACATGAACGGCGACGGCATCGGCGAGCGGGTGCTGATCCTGTCCGGCACCCACACGCTGATGGCGCGGCCCGACAACGCGGCCATTCTGATCCGCGTGGACGACCTCGTCCTGACTGGGACGGACGCGGGCGAGACGCTGGAGGGCGGCGCCGGGCGCGACAGCCTGTCCGGCGGGGCCGGCAACGACAGCCTGACCGGCGGCGTGGGCAACGACACGCTGTCCGGCGACGCGGGCGACGACACGCTGGTCGGCGGGGCGGGCACGGACCGTCTGGCCGGTGGTGCCGGCAACGACACCTTCGTCTTCGCCGCGGACGACATCGCGGGCGACCGCATCACCGACTTCACGGACGGCGACCGCATCGACCTGTCGGCGCTGAACGCCGCCTTCATCGGCACCGCGGCCTTCGGCGGCACGGGGAGCGCGCAGATCCGCGTGTCCGCGGTGGGCGAGCCGGGCTTCCGGAACACGCTGCTGCAGATCGACCTCGATGGCGACGGCCAGACCGACCGCAGCATCGAGATCGCGGGCGAGCATGTGCTCCAGGCCGATCCGCAGGCGCCGGGCGTCCTGGTCCGCGCCGCGGGCCAGCGCGTCGAGGGCACCGGCGACGCCGACACGCTGACCGGCGGTGCCGGCGACGACACGCTGACCGGGGGGGCCGGCAACGACAGCCTGACGGGCGGCGCGGGCCGCGACCGTCTGGACGGCGGCGACGGCGACGACACGTTGCTGGGCGGCGACGGGGCCGACACGCTGACCGGCGGTGCCGGCAACGACACCTTCCGCGTGCTGACCACGGGCGACGCGGCGGGCGACCGCATCCAGGACTTCGCGGACGGCGACCGCCTCGACCTGTCGGCGCTGGGCGCCACCTTCATCGGCGGCGGTGCCTTCACCGGTTCCTCCGTCAATCTCGGCCCGGCCCAGATCCGCTTCGCGGTGACCGGCGCGGAGGGCCAGCAGCGCACCCGCGTGGAGATCGACGGCAACGGCGACGGCATCGCGGACTCCGTGATCGAACTGGCCGGCGCCCACGCCCTGCGGGAAGAGGGGACGGGCGTCCTGGTCCGCGTGTCCAACAAGACCCTCACCGGCACGGCCGCCGCCGAGACGCTGACGGGTGGCGAGGGGGCGGACAGCCTGTCCGGCCTGGGCGGCGATGACCGGCTGGAGGGGCTTGGCGGTGACGACCGGCTCGATGGCGGCGACGGCAACGACACGCTGGTCGGCGGCGACGGCAGCGACGGGCTGTCCGGCGGGGCCGGCAATGACAGCCTGACCGGCGGGACCGGCACCGACACGCTGCTGGGCGGCGACGGCGACGATACGCTGGCGGGGTCGGAAGGCCGTGACGAGCTGACCGGCGGAGCCGGCAACGACACCTTCGTCTTTGCCCGCGCCACCGACATCGACGGCGACCTGATCACCGACTTCGCCACCGGCGACCGCATCGACATCTCCGGCCTGTCGGCCAGCTTCCTCGGCACCACCCCGCTGTCCCAGCGCTTCGGCAGCGGTGTGGCGGTGAACTACGTCAACTCCGGAACGGGCGCCTTCGCCACCACCGACCTACAGTTCGATGTGGACGGCGATGGCGTGGCGGACCGTGTCATCCATCTGGCCGGCACCCACGCGCTGGCCGCCGATCCGTCGAACAGCGGCGTTCTGGTCCGCGTGACCGCCATCTCCGCCACCGGCGGTGACGGAGCGGACACGCTGACCGGCGGGGCGGCGTCCGACACGCTGACCGGCGGGGCCGGCAACGACCGGCTGGACGGGCTGGGCGGTGCGGACTTCCTCTCCGGCGGGACCGGCGACGACACGCTGACCGGCGGAGCCGGCGAGGACGTGCTGAGCGGCGGCGAGGGCAACGACAGCTTCCGCTACGCCAGTGCGGCGGAGGCGAACGGCGACCGAATCACCGACTTCGCGGCGGGCGACCGGATCGACCTGTCCGGCATTCCCTTCACCTTCATGGGCAGCGGTCCCTTCACCGGCACGGTGGCCCAGCCGGGCGGCGCGCAGGTCGGCTTCCGCTTCGTCACCTCCGGCGGCGCCACCACCCAGGTGGTGTTCGACACGAACGGCGACGGCGTGGCCGACGCCACCCTGACGCTGGCCGGCTTTCACGAGCTTCAGGAGGCCGAGGGCAGCCCCGGCGTGCTGGTGCGGGCGACCGGCCTGACGCTGACCGGCACCGCGGACGCCGACACGCTGACCGGCGGCGACACGCCGGACCGGCTGAGCGGGCAGGCCGGCGACGACCGGCTGTCCGGCAACGGCGGCAACGACAGCCTGTCCGGCGGCCAGGGCAACGACAGCCTGAGCGGCGGCGACGGGGCGGACCTGCTGTCCGGCGACGCGGGCGACGACACGCTGAACGGCGGGGCCGGTGACGACACGCTGAACGGCGGCGACGGCAACGACCTGTTCCAGGCCAGCGGCGGCACCGACGACATCAACGGCGGCGCCGGCCTGGACGCGGTGGTCTTCACCGACGCGAAGGCGAACTACGACATCGTCAACAACGGCGGGACGATCACCGTCACCCACGCCCGCGGCACCAAGGCGGACGGCGTCGCCCGCATCACCGCGGTGGAGGAGCTGCGCTTCACCGACCAGACGATGGACCTGACGCCGGCCACGGCCATCGGGGCGCGGCTGATCAGCGGCCTGGGCGGCAGCGCCGGCTTCGGCGAGAACGAACTCGACCGCAGCAACGACGGGTCGAGCGCCTTCATCGACGTCCGGTCGGTCTTCGCGGACGGCATCAACGTCTTCGGCAAGGTCCACACCGGCTTCTACATCAACACGAACGGCAGCATCTCCTTCGACGCGCCGCTGTCCGCCGGTCCGTCGGCGGAGGCCCTGTCGGCCTCGGCCCCGGCGATGATCGCGCCCTTCCTGTCCGACGTGGACACGCGGGGCGGCACCGGGGCGGCGACGCCGGGCGGCACCTCGCAGGGCACTAACCGCGTCTATTACGACCTGGACCCGGCCACCGGGACCATCGTCATCACCTGGGACGACGTGGCGGCCAACGGCGGCACGGACGGGGCGCGCAACGCCTTCCAGCTCGTGCTGACCAATGCTTCCGGCGCCACCGGGCGCAAGGCCGGAGACTTCGACGCGGAGTTCCGCTACGAGTCCGTGAACTGGGCGCAGACCGGCGGGAACGCGGTCGCGCGGGCCGGCTACACCGCCGGCAACGGCGACACGTCCGGCCTGTTCATCCTGCCGCAGTCGGGCGGCGAGGCGGGAATGCTCGCCCTCGACACCACGGCGGGCAACACGGGCACCAACGGCCTGTGGCGCTTCCAGATGACCGGCGGCACGGCGTCGAACGTCCTTCCGGCGGTCGTCGCCATCGAGCCGGGCCAGCTTTCGAAGGCGGAAGGCAACAGCGGCACCACCCGCTTCACCTTCACGGTCACCCGCTCCGGCGACACGACCAGCGCGGTGTCGGTCGGCTACACGGTGGCCGGCACGGGCGGCAACCCGGTCGGCGCCGGGGATCTGTCGGGCGGCTTCCTGCCCTATGACGGCACGGTCACCTTCGCGGCGGGCGAGACCAGCAAGACCATTTCGGTGGACGTGCTGGGCGACACCGTGGCCGAGGCGAACGAGACCTTCGCGGTGACGCTGGCCAACCCGGCGGACGGCTCCAACATCAAGCTGGGCAACCGTCAGGCGACCGGCACCGTCCTGAACGACGACAACCAGGCGCCGCCGCTGCCGCCGGGCTTCCGTCCGGGCGCCAACTGGGGCGACCCGCATCTGGTGACCTTCGACGGCTTCTATTACAGCTTCCAGGCGGTCGGCGAGTTCACCTACGTCAACGCAAAGTCGGGCGACGAGCGGATCGTGCAGCTCCGCACCGCGGCTTTGGGCGACGCGGTGTCGATCAACACCGCGGTGGCGACGAAGATCGGCACGGCGCGGGTGTCCATCAACGCGAAGGACTCCGCCCACCCGCTGCGCATCGACGGGGTGGCGACGGACATCTCCGACGCCGCCGGGTCGATGGCCGTGGGCGACGGGCACATCTTCCGGTCCGGCAACGTCTACACCATCGTCTATTCGAACCAGGAGCAGATGATCGTCACGGTCGAGGCCGACCGCATCGACCTTCAGCTCTTCCTGGCGCCGGGCCGCGCGGCGGGGTCGATCGAGGGCCTGATGGGCAACCTCGACGGCAACGCCTCCAACGATCTGGCGCTGGCCGACGGCACGGTCCTGTCCCAGCCGATCGACTATTCGGTGCTGTACGGCAGCTATGCCGACGGCTGGCGGGTGACGCAGCAGACCTCGCTGTTCGACTATGGCCAGGGCGAGACGACGGCGACCTACACCGACCGCAGCTTCCCGCGGCAGGTGTTGTCGGTGGACGCCCTGCCCGCGGCGTTGCGCGAGCGGGCGGAGGCTCTGCTCGACGCCGCCGGCATCACCGATCCGGCGCTGCGGCAGGCGGCCCTGCTCGACGTGGCGCTGACCGGCGACGCCAGCTTCCTGAAGGGAGCCACGCAGGCCGACGCCCCGACGCAGCAGTCCACCACCTCCAACGCGCCCGCTGCCGCCCCGGTCATCACCATCGCGGCCCGCACGGCCACGGTGACGGAGCGCAACAGCGGCAGCACGAGCGTCGTCTTCGACGTGTACCGGACGGGCGACTCCAGCGCCGACCTGGTGCTCGACTTCGCCGTGACGGGCTTCGGCTCGTCGGCGGCGGATGCCGCGGACTTCGGCGGGCAGCTTCCCAGCGGGACGGTGACGCTGGCCGCCGGCCAAACCTCCGCGACGGTCACCGTCGCGGTGGCCGGCGATGCGGTGGCGGAGGCCGACGAGACCTTCGCCGTCACCCTGTCGCAGCAGGCCGGGGCCACCACCCCGGTGGTCATCGCGGCGCCGCGGGCGACGGTGACGATCGAGAACGACGACGGTGCGCTGACCCCCCGCCTGGACATCGCGGCGGCCTCGGCCATCGTGCAGGAGGGGGCGAACGCCAAGGCGACCTTCGTCATCACCCGCAGCGACAATGCCCTCGATCCGGTCAGCGTCACCTACACGGTGGCGGGCAGCGGGCCGAACCCGGCTTCCGCAGCGGATTTCGCGGGCAGCGCCTTCCCGACCGGCACCGTCAGCCTCGCCGCCGGCGAGACGACGAAGACGGTCGAGATCGCCGTCGCGATGGATGCCCTGAACGAAACGGACGAGACCTTCACGGTCACGCTGTCCAGCCCGAACGGCGCCACCCTCGGCACGGCGGTGGCGACGGGCGTCATTAAGAACACGGCTCCGCCGCCGTCCGATCCGCCGTCGCTGTCCATCGCGGCGGAAGCCGGCAGCGCCCTGGAGGGCAACGACGGCACGACGGCGCTGACCTTCCTGGTCTCCCGCACGGGCGACATATCCGGCTCCACCGCCGTGTCCTACGCGGTGGCGGGCAGCGGCGCCTCCTCGGCCAACGCGGCGGACTTCGCCGGGAACACCCTGCCGCAGGGCACGGTCACCTTCGCGGCGGGTCAGCAGACGGCCCGGATCACCGTCAATGTCCAGGGCGACCGGACCGTGGAGTCCGACGAGACCTTTACGGTTACCCTGTCCAACGCCAGCGGCGGCACGATCCAGACCGCCACGGCGACCGGCACCATCCGCAACGACGACGTGGCGTCCGGCGGTAGCAACGCGGGCGGCGGCTCCAAGCCGGTGGGTGACGAGACGGTGAACGGCGTCACGGTCCAGACCCGGACCGGCAGCGCCCCCACGGGCGTCAACGTCGCCTTCGTCGAGACCGGCCTCGCCCAGCCGGTGCCGTCGGGCAGCCGGGATGGCGTGACCGTCGCGCTGATGCAGGATTCGGGCAACGCTCCGCTTCTGCAGGCGAACGTGGCGGCGGGCGCGGGTCTTACCGCCTACGGCCCGCAGTCCACGGTGGAGAGCGGCCAGATGGCCGGTGTCTTCGCCGGTATGCTCGCCGCCCTGCTGCCGGACAGCCGGACCACGGCGATCCGGAACGAGGTTGCCAACTTCGCCGCCGGTGCCGCCGGTGCGATGACGCTGCGCACACTGACCCCGACGGGTTCGGGACCGGTCACCATCACCGGCACCGCCACCGCGGGGGCTCCGCGCGAGGCGCTCATCATCAACATGGGCAGCAACGCCGGTGGTTCGGTCGTTCTCAACCAGGTGGACTTCGCGGTTCTGGTCGGCCAGGGCTCCTTCTCCGGCGGGGAGGGCAACAGCCTGACCATCGGTGACGACAGCGCCCAGACCATCAACCTCGGCCCGGGTGACGACACCACCCGCGGCGGCGGCGGCAACGACGTGGTGGTCAGCACCACCGGGCGCGACCTGCTGGCCGGCGACGCGGGGAACGACACCCTCCACGGCGGCGACGACGACGACACCCTGATGGGGGGCGACGACGACGACGTGGTCGGCGGCGGCAACGGCAACGACCTGCTCAGCGGCGATGCCGGCAACGACTGGCTGATGGGCGAGGACGGCAACGACACGGCCATCGGCGGCGAGGGCAACGACGTTCTGTTCGGCATGAACGGCAACGACCTGCTGACCGGCGACGCGGGCAACGACACCATCGTGGGCGGGGACGGCAAGGACTCCATCCTCGGCGGGGCCGGGGCCGACCTGATCGGGGGCGGTTCGGGCGACGACCTGATCGACGGCGGCGACGGCAACGACGCCCTGGTCGGCGAGGACGGCAACGACACGCTGTTCGGCGGGGCCGGCGACGACGTGCTGTGGGGCTTCGGCGGCGACGATTGGCTGATCGGCGGTGCCGGGAAGGACATCTTCGCCTTCACGCTCGGCGGCGGGAACGACTATGTGTTCGAGTTCAACCCGGACGACGACGTCCTGGGCTTCGCAGTCCCCGGCATCAGCATCGCGGACATCAAGGCGAGCGCCCAGACCGTCGGCAAGAGCACCGTCTTCACCTTGTCCGACAAGAGCACCATCACCGTGGTCGGCCTGACCGGCGTCAGCGACTCCTGGTTCTCGTAAAAAGCCGCGGGCCGGCGGGGGAACAGCCTTCCCCCGCCGGCCCGCGTGCCGTTTCCTCGATCATGAAAAATCAGGACGCGGACAGGATGTCCGTGCCCTTCACGGTGGCCCCGCCCTTCAGGACGAACTGGGTCTCGCCATCGACGCTGCGCACCTCCTTCACCGTGTCGGTCGTCACGGTGGCGGTGGTCAGGGACTTGCCGGCCTTGTCCTTCGCGGTCACGCGCACGAGGTAGGTGCCATCCGCGGCGGTGCCGCCGTCGCTGCGCGTGCCGTCCCAGGAGAAGGTCTGCCGGCCCGTCTTCGGGCTGCCGGGGGCGCTGTAGATCACCTGCCCGGCGTCGTTCACCACCTCGATCTTCACCGACGCGGCGGCCCCGTCGATGGCATAGGCCATCTCCGCCTTGCCCTCCGACAGGCTGATGCGGTCGGACGCGGCTTCCACCTTGCGGCCCAGATAGGCCATGTCCAGCCGCATGCCGCTGTTCTTCAGCGTGTCCAGCACCTGCCCCAGGGTCTGGTTCGTCTGCACGCCCTGTTCGACGGTGGAAAGCTGGGCGAGCTGCGTCATGAACTGGGTGGCGTCCATGGGCGACAGCGGGTCCTGGTTGCGGAGCTGTGCGGTCAGCAGCTTCAGGAACGCCTCGTAATCCACCGTCTGTTTCTTCGCGGCGGGGGAGGGCGTCGCGGTGGCCGTATTTGGGGCCGTGTTGTTGGCCGCTGTCGTGGTCATGGCGGGTCCTTGCGGCTAGATCGAGATGTCGACGAGACCGTCGATGGGACGGGCGGTGCGTTCGGGCGGCAGGGTGGAGGGAGACTCCGCGAGGCGGATGGCCCGTCCGGCGCCGTCCTCCCGTCCGCCCGGTCCGTCGCCTTGGCCGGAGAAGGCGAAGCCGCGCGGCTCGCCGTCGCCGCGCAGCGAGAAGTTCAGGGTACCGCCGTCCAGCTCGAACCCGGCGTCGGACAGGGCGCGCTCCAGATGGTGGATGTCCCGGCGCAGCAGGGCCAGGGTCTCCGGGCTTTCGGCCTGGACATGCAGGGCGACGCGGGCGCCGCTCAGTTCGGCAACGACGCGAACGGGGCCAAGCTCCTCCGGCTTCAGGTCGATGTGGAACTCGCCGCCCCCCGTCTCGACGACGCGCACCAGTTGGTTCGCCACCTGGGCGGCGGGCAGCCGCGCCGCGGCGCTCTCGCCGGGATGCGCCGCGTAGTGGGCCGCCGCATGAACCGCTGGCGGGGCGAGCGTGGAAGGCAATGGCGCGGTCGCCCCGTCCACCGCCGGAGCGGGTGCGGAAAGCGCTTCCAGTCCGGCGGGCGGGTTGCCGCGGCCTTGCCCCTGTCCCGGATTCTGGTGTCCCGGATTTTGGCCGGTGCCACCGTTCGACGCGGCGTTGTTGCCCGCTTGGGCCATCGCCTGCTGAAGCTGCGGCGATGGGGCCTGGGCTGCGTCCGTCCTGGCCTGGGGCGGGGAGTCCGCGGTCTGGAACAGCGGAGCGGCATCCGGTTTGGCGCCGGAGGCCGTGGATGGGATGGGCGGAGCAGCGGGCGCACCGTTCGTGCTCGTGCCGTCCGGCGCTGACCCATCGGACGCAGCATCGAACGGCATGGCGGCGGGTTCTGCGGGGAGGGGCGCGACCGGCTGCGGCGGGGCTGGTTGGGCTGCAGCCTGCGCTGGTGGCTGAGATGCCGCGATGGGAGGCGTTGCTGGCAGTCCACCGGACGGAAGCGCCTCAAGCACCATGCCGGTTTCCGCGGTGCCGGGTGCCGTCGCCGGTGGTGGCGCGGGTGGCGGGGCGGTCAACAGCGGCAAGAGCGCCGCCAGAGCGGCGTCGGCACCGGCCGGCGCGCCGCCGGTCCGGGTGGTGGAATCGGGCTGCCCGGTGGTCTCGTCCTCCGCACCCGCGTCATCCATCAGGTCCGCGAAGGGCGTGCCGGACGCTCCATCCTCCCCTGGCGCGCCGGGAGACGGCGCCGCGCTCTCCGTGGAGCGGACGGGGCGGGGCGGCGGGGCGGCGAGGGCGTCGGGAAGGCTGGGCATGGTGTCTCTTTGTCTGGCAGCCGCGACCGGGTTCAGTTCGTCGGCGTCTGCGTCAGGCGGACGGGAAGCGGGGCGGGCGGCGGCGGGCGGTCGCCGGGCAGGGCGCGCCGTTGCAGGACGAGGCGGGTGACCTCGCGCGCCTTGCTGTCCTCCAGCTCCGCGATGATGGGGGCGGAGCGGCGCTCGGCCATGCGGTCCAGCACGTCGATGATGATGTCGGTTTCCAGGTCGTTGAAGATGCGCGCGGCGTCGCGCGGCTTCATCGTCTCGTAGATCGTCACCATGCGCTTCAGGTCCTCCGCCTGGAGGGTGGAGCGCTGCTGCATCAGCGCCTCCACGTCGCGTTTGATGGCGCTCAACCGCTGAATTTGGGCGGTGGCGCGGGTTTCGGCGGCGGCCAGCACCGCTTCCGCCTCGCCGAGATGGCGGGTGCGTGCGGTCACGTCGGCCTTCTGCTCCGCGATGGCCGCGCGCAGGGCTGGGTCGGTGCAGCTTGTCGCCGGGAGGGCGGCGTCCGCGGGCGGCGTCGTGGCGGGCAGCGCGGACAGGACAGGCGCCGGTTCGGGCACTGCCTCGGGCGTTCCGTTCTTCAGGTCCTTGGCCCAGGGGCGCTCATGCTTGCCGAATTCGCGGTCGAATTGCTGGGCGACCACGGGCAGCCCCTCCATCAGCGAGCCGAGCTTGAGCGGCAGCACCATCAGGATTGCCACCAGCGTGATGGGAAGTACGCGCAGCATGGCTCAGCGCTCCGGTCCGATGGCCCGCAGCCGGGCGTAGAAGGCGTTGGCCGCCTGCTGCCGGGCGCCGCCGGCCTCCGCGTCGGGCGTCTCCTCCTCCGCCGCGCGGATGGCGGCGGCGGCCAGGGCGGCGACGCGCATCGGGCGGAAGCCGTCCTCGTCCTCGACCATGGGGGTGTCCGCTTCCGGGACGGACGGCGCGACCGGCGCAGGTTCGGCAACCGCCGGGGACGGCGGGGCCGGGCGGGGCCGCGGGCGCGGGACAGGGCCATCCTCCAGCCGGCGGACCAGGGCGCGGGCTTCCTGCACGGACGCCTCGATGCGCTTGGAGGCGCGTTCGCAGGAGCCGAGCACCAGCGCCGCCTCCTCCGTCACGCCCTTGGCGCGGTCCAGCCCGTCGGACAGCTTGGCGGACGCCTCCGTCGCCGCGGCGACCAGCCGCTGCACCGAGGCTTCCGTCTCGTCGATGGTCTTGGAAAAAGTGCCGATCAGCGCGCCGATCTCGGCCTGGCTGGAGCGCATCACCTTCAGCCGCTTGTTGACGATCACCAGGAACACCGTGGCGGTGACGAGCATGACCGCCAGCGCGGCGTCAATGAGGAATGAGACCATCGATCAGCTCCTGCTTGGTCTCCAGGTCGGTGTCGATCTTGACGGAGATGTTGCCGTTGCGCTGGCCCATGTGGCCGGCGAAGAGGGGGGTGGTCTTGCTTTGCAGCACCACCGGCGCGTCGGGGTCGATGCGCAGCTTCAGCGAGGTGCCCTTTTCCCAGTTCAGGACCTCGCCCAGCGACACCTGCGTCTGCTGGAGCACGGCGACGAGATCCAGCTTGGCGCGCATCAGCTCGGCCTTCAGGTGGCTTTCCCACACCGTGTCGTGGCCGAACTTCTCGCCCATGAAGGTCTGCACCAGCTTGCCGCGCACCGGCTCCAGCGTGGCGTAGGGGATGACCACCTCGGCATGGCCGGTGCGGCGTTCCACCTCCACCGCGATGCGCACGCGGATCACCGCGTTGGTGGCGCGGGTGATGGTGGCGAATTGCGGGTTCGTTTCCAGCCGGTCGAAGGTGAAGTCGATGGGCGTGATCGGGTCGAAGGACTGGCTGAGGTCCTGGAGGATGACCCGGATGAGCCGTTCGGTGATCTTGCGCTCGATGGAGGTGTAGCTGCGCCCGTCGATGCGCCGGGCGCGGCTGCGCCGCCCGCCCAGGAGCACGTCCATCATGCAGTAGATCAGCGCGCTGTCCACCGACACGACGATGTGGTTGTCCCACTGCTCCGCCCGCGCGACGCCGACCAGGGCCGGAAGCTCGATGGTGTCGAGGAACTCGTTGTAGCGCAGCCAGTCGATGCGCAGCAGGCTGGCCTCCACGCTGGTGGACGAGAACTGGCGCAGCGACGTGTTCAGCAGCCGGACCATGCGGTCGAAGACCACGTCCAGCATCGGCAGCCGGTCCTTGTTGACCGTCGTCGTGCTGACCAGCCGTTCGATGGCGCGGGTCTGTCCGGCGGATTCCGTCTGCGGCCCGACGGCGAAGTTCAGAAGGCGGTCGATCTCCTCCTGGCTCAGCTCCTTGGTGTCGGCCATCAGGGCGGCGGCTTCGGACTCACCGGCGCCGGCGTCCAGGCCCCAGTCCAGATCGTCCCCGCCGCCGCCGCTTTCGCCGCCGCCGTCCGTGTCGATGGCCGTGTCGATGGGAGTGCTCATCCGTTCCTCTGGGTCGGCTATTGGGTGAGAAGGCTGCGCAGCAGGACGTCGGACACCGTGTCCGGGCCGAGGATCAGGTTGAAGCGGCGGCGCAGTTCCCCGCGCAGCCGCAGCAGACCGGCGGAGCCGCGCAGGTCGTGCTGATCGATGTTGCGCAGGAACTCCTGCTGGGCGTTGACGAGGTGGGGCATCGCCTGCTCCACCCGTCCGCGGTCCCCGGGCGCCAGCGCCAGCGTCACCCCGATCTTCATGAAGCGCGACGGCGTGTCCGGGCGCAGGTTCACCAGCAACTCCGGCATGTCGAGCGTCGCCTGGGCCGGTTCGGCGATGGGCGTGCCCTCGAACAGCCGCGCCACCCCGTCCGGCCCGACGGCCATCCAGTAGCCGCCGAACCCCGCCGCCGCGACGCCGCACAGGGCCGCCGCACCCAGCGCCAGCCGGGCCAGCGGCAGCACGATGACGTACATCCGCTGCCGGCCCGGCGTTCCCGTCCTTGCCTTTCCAGCATCTGTATTCATCGCGTCCGGCGCCTCCAAAATACCGAAAATTTGAGATACCGTTTTAAACGATCAAGTTTTAGCGACTTCCTTCCGGTTCATCTTCGCGGCTTTTACTCCGCTTAAAAGTCATCCGGGTAGGTTGTGAAGGCTCACGGGGTGAACATTACGGTCCCCGCTTTTCGGAAACTTTAAAGGTGCGGGTGTCGTGACGGGACTGATCGACAATCTGCGGACGCTTGGGCGCACGCGCCTTCTGGTGCTGGCCGGCACGGGCGTCGGCATCGTCCTGGCGGTCGCCACCATGGCGGTTCTGCTGTCGCGGCCGCACATGACGCCGCTCTACACCGGGCTGGAACCGGCGGAGGCCGGGCGGATCGTCAAGGCGGTGGAGGCCATGGGCGTGCCCGTGTCCGCCGCCTTCGACGGCACCGCCGTCCAGGTGCCGGAGGCCGAGGTGCCGCGGCTGCGCATGCTGTTGGCCGAACAGGGCCTGCCGTCGCGCGGCGGCATCGGCTACGAGCTGTTCGACACCAACAAGCCGCTGGGCATCACCAGCTTCATGCAGCGGATGAACCGGCTGCGCGCCATGGAAGGCGAACTGGCCCGCACCATCGAGACGCTGTCCGGCATCGAGGCGGCGCGGGTCCACATCGTGCTGCCCGACCGCGAGGAGTTCTCGCGCGCCGCCCCCACCCCGACCGCCTCCATCCTGGTGCGCATGCGGGGCCGGGCGCCGCTGGAGCGGCGGCAGGCGCTGTCCATCCGCCACCTTGTTTCCGCCGCCGTTCCCAACCTGAAGCCGAGCGCCGTCACCGTGCTCGACGCCTCCGGCGAAGTGCTGCTGACCGAGGAGGATGGCGACGTCCGGTCGTCCGCGAAGGTGGACGGGCTGCGCGCCGGTCACGAGACGCGCATCTCCCGCGCCATCGAACAGATGCTGGTGGCACGGCTGGGGCAGGGCAATGTTCGCGTTCAGGTTGCTGTCGATGTCGAAACCAAGCGCGAGGTCGTGCGCAGCCAGAGCTTCGATCCGAACAGCCAGGTCGTCCGCTCCACCCAGACGGTGCAGGAGCAGGACCGCAGCCTGGACAGCACGGGCGAACCGCCGGTCACCGCCGAACAGAACCTGCCGCAGCGCGAGGTGCGCGCCCAGACCCAGAACAACCGCTCCTCCACCGACTCCAAACGCCAGGAGGAGACGGTCAATTACGAGATCTCCAACGTCGCCCGCGAAACCGTGATCGAGCCGGGCGACATCCGCCGCGTCAGCGTCGCGGTGCTGGTCAACGGCACCTGGGTGACGGCGCAGGACGGTACCCGCAGCTACGAGGCCCGCGCGCCCGAGGAGTTGCAGCGCATCACCGAACTGGTGCGTTCCGCCATGGGCTATGACGAGGCGCGCGGCGACCGGGTGACCGTGGACAACCTGGAGTTCGTCAATCTCGCCCCCGATCTGGGCGCCCGCGAGCCGATGGCGGAGATCGTCGACACGCTCAGCCGCAACGTGATGACGCTGATCCAGTGGGTGATCCTGCTGGTGCTCTGCGGGCTGCTGATCGTGCTGGGTCTGCGCCCGCTGATCCGCCGCGTCTTCCCGGCGCCGGAACCGACAGCGGCGGAAACGCCGGCCCCGGCGCTGGCCGCGGGGGCGGCCATGCCGCAGCTCACCGGTCCGGCCATGGGCGGCGATTCCGCCATGCAGACGGCCCAGCTCACCGACGCGGGCGAACCGGTGACGGCGGCCCTGCCGGGCATCGAGGAGACGATGGACCAGCTCATCGAACTGCGCACGGTGGAAGGCCGGGTGCGCGCCTCCTCCATCCGCCGGCTGGGCGACATCGTGGACCAGTACCCGGATGAGGCGATCGACATCCTGCGCTCCTGGCTCTACGAGGAGGCGGTCTGATGGGCTACCCGCGCTACCGCTTCGACCAGCGCTTCGACAGCACCGCCCAGGCTGCAGCGGAAGCGGCGGCGGAGTTCGGCGCCGCGGTGCCGGACCCGGACCCGGTCGATCCGTTGGATGAACTCGTTCACTCCGAACGCCATCTCCAGGCCGCCGTCTACGGCGCCGAAGTCCGCGCCTTCGCTGAAGGGGTGGAGCAGGGCCGGCGCGAGGGGGTGGCGGAGGCCGCGGCCCGCACCGACGCCGCGCTGGCCCAGGCGCTCTCCCGCCTCGACGAACGGCTCACCGGTCTGGACGAGCGCTTCGCCGACGCCCTGCGCGGGGTGGAGGCGCAGGGATCGGCGGTGATGCTGGCGCTCGTCCGCCGTCTCGCCCCGGCGCTGCTGGAGCGGATCGGGGCGGCGGAAACCGAACGGCTCGCCGCGGACGCGCTGCGGCTGGCCGGCGGGTCGCCGCGTCTGCGGCTGCGCGTCCACCCCGATCTGGCCGAACCGGTCCGCGCGCGGCTGGCCGATCCCGAAGCCTCCGGTTTCAAAGGCTCGCTGGAGGTCGTTGCCGACCAGTCCCAGCCACCGGGCGGGATCGACGCCGCCTGGGAAGCCGGCGGCCTCCGCTACGACCCCGCGGCGGTGGAGCGCGCCGTCGGCGGTCTGTGCGACCGCGCGCTGGCCGCCCTGTCCACCGAACATGACCTTCTCACCGACACGGAAAGCACCGCATCATGGCCCCACTGAACCTCGACGTTCTGGAAGACGACGCCAAGCCCGCCGAGAAGGACGCTGCCGGAATTCCCACCGCGGCACCGGCTGGCGGCCTCTCTGCCGGATCGATGAACGCCATCTACAACGTCCCGGTGGACGTGCAGGTCGTGCTGGGTCGCACCAGCATGCTGGTGGCGCAACTCCTGAAGCTCGGGCGCGGCGCCGTGGTCGAGCTGGAGCGCAAGGTGGACGAGCCGGTGGAGGTTTTGGTGAACCACCGTCTGGTCGCCCGCGGCGAGGTGGTGATCGTCGAGGACCAGCGGCTGGGCGTTACGCTGACCGAGATCGTGCGCACCGATCTGGCGATCGATTGACCTCCATCCACCGGGCTCCCATCATGATCCGACGCCTGCTTCCGCCCGCCCTCGCCCTTGCGTTCGCCGTGCTGCTTCCCGCGGCGGCCTGGGCGCAGTCGGGCGGGCTGGACCTGTCCTCCATCGGCAGCGCGCTCGGCAGCGCCACGGGGGAGAGCGGGTCGCTGTCCGGGCGCGTCATCCAGGGCATCGTGCTTCTGACGGTGCTCAGCGTGGCGCCGGGGCTGCTGGTCATGGCGACCTCCTTCACCCGGATCATCGTCGTGCTGTCGCTCCTGCGCTCCGCGCTGGGGCTTCAGCAGTCGCCGCCGAACATGGTGCTGATCAGCCTCGCCATGTTCCTGACCTTCCACATCATGGGGCCGGTCTTCGACGCGGCGTGGCAGGACGGGCTGCGTCCCATGCTGAACGAGCAGGTGACCGAGGAGCAGGGGCTGGAGCGGATGGTGGAGCCCTTCCGCAACTTCATGGCCTCCCAGGTGCGGGACAAGGACCTGTCGGCCTTCGCCGGATTTTCCGGCAAGCCGGAGTCCGAGCAGCCGATGACAGCGGCCACCGCCGACCTGCGCATCCTGGTCCCGGCCTTCCTGCTGTCGGAGCTGCGCCGCGCCTTCGAGATCGGGTTCCTGATCTTCCTGCCCTTCCTGGTGATCGACATGGTGGTGGCGGCGGTTCTGATGGCGATGGGCATGATGATGCTGCCGCCGGTGATGATCGCGCTGCCCTTCAAGATCATCTTCTTCGTGCTGACCGACGGCTGGTTCCTGATCGCCAACAGCCTGATCCGCTCCTATGGGGGAGTCTGATGCGATGACCGAGCCCCGGCTGCTGCCCGCCCATTCCTCCGCCGGTCTGCCGGCGCCGCCCACGGCACCCCCCGCCGGGGCCGCGGGCGTCGCCGACAGCGTGACCGCCTTCGCCAGGCGGCGGGGCGTCACGGTGGACGACGAGACGGCCATCGTCACGCTTCTGAACGCGCTCGACCCCAACCCGCTGGTGCCGCACCGCATGGTGCTGGTCGCCGGCAGCGTCCTGGCGAACGCCTTCCGTCACGACCGCTCGCAGGATGGGCGGGACGATTCCGACCGCTCCTCCCTGACCGCCGACCGCTTCTTCTGAGGTGCCAGAATGGGCATGCCGATCAAGATCCGAGACAATTTCAAGAGCCTGAGCGGTTCGGAGAGGACCGCGGTCATCTTCCTGGCGCTGGGGGAGGAGCGCGGCTCCCGCCTGATGGAGCGGCTGGACGACGACGAGATCCGCATGGTCAGCCGCGCCATGGCCAGCCTCGGCAACGTCACGTCGAACCTCGTCGAGGCGCTGCTGCGCAGCTTCACGGAGCGTTTCGCCAACACCGGCTCCGTCGTCGGCTCCTACGACAGCACGGAGCGCATGCTCTCCCGCTTCCTGCCCGGCGACCGCGTGTCGGAGATCATGGGCGAGATCCGCGGCCCGGCGGGCCGCACCATGTGGGAGAAGATGTCCAACGTGAACGAGGGCGTGCTCGCGACCTATCTGGCGGGCGAGTACCCGCAGACGGCGGCGGTCATCCTGTCCCGCATGCGCAGCGACCACGCCGCCAAGGTGCTGCCGCTGCTGCCCCCGGCGCTGCGGCTGGAGGTGATCGAGCGGATGATCCAGATCGAATCCGTGCAGCGCGAGGTGCTTCTGGACATCGAATCCATCCTGCACAACGAGTTCATGGCGAACTACGCCCGCACCCACGGCGCCGACACGCACGAGCGGATGGCCGACATCTTCAACCGCATCGACCGCGACACGATGTCGGAGATCTTCGGCGATCTGGACGCGCTGATGCCGGAATCGACCCAGCGCATCCGCCAGCTCATGTTCACCTTCGAGGATCTGCTGCGGCTCGACCGGGTGTCGCTCCAGGCGGTGATCCGGCGCTGCGACACGGGCCAGCTCGCCATTGCGCTGAAGGGGGCGGAGGCGGTGCAGCGCGACCATTTCCTGTCCGTGCTGTCCGAGCGCGCCCGCCTGATCCTTCAGGACGAGATCGAAAACATGGGGCCGGTGCGCATGCGCGACGTGAACGAGGCGCAGGCGGAGATCGTGCAGGTCGCCAAGTCCATGGCCGACGACGGGGCCATCGTCCTCCCGCAATCGGACGAAGCGGACGCCGTGGTTTACTGAGCCACGGTTTGCTGAGGGGTGCAGGGATGCCGGACGCGGTCGCCGAGGTCGGCCATCTGCTGGCGGTGGTGGAGGCGCTGGACCCGCGGGCGGCGCAGGAGCTGCGCGGCGGCCTGCCGCGCTGCGATTCCACCTTCGGCCTCGGGCTGGCCTTCTTCCTGGCGGCGACCGCCAACGGCGCGCGGGCGTGGCTGGGGCCGAAGCGGTGCCGGTTGCTGGAGCAGCTCGACGACGGGGCGCTGCTGGACGATCTGGAACTGGCGCTGGCCCCGCGCCACCGCCGCACCGCCGACGGGCGGGAGTGGCGGGTGGTGAGCGTCCCGGTGATGGACGGCGCTGCGGCGGGCGGTTGCCGCAGCCTGCTCTGCGCCATTTCCGACGGGGCGGACCTTCAGACGGGAAGCGCGCTGGTGTTGCAGATGCGGCTGCCGGCTCTGGGCGCGGTGCAGCTCGTCGCGGCGGGGGAAGGGCGGCGGCTCGACGTGATGCTCCAGACCGGCGGCGGGCTGTCCTCCGCGGCGCTGGCCGACATGCAGGACGGGTTCGCCGGAGCCATGGGCGACGCCGGGCTGACCGGCGACCTGACGGTGGGGCCACTGGCCGGGGCGTGGCTGGACCTGGAAGAGGAGGAGCTCAGCGCGGACTGGTCGGGGTAGGGGGAGGGTGGTGGTTGCGGTGAGCCCCCACCTCCCCTTCACCCCGCCAGCCGCGCCTCCCGGACCCCGCGCGCGAACCCGTTGTACCCCGGCGACAGACGGCGCGCCGGCACCACAGGAGCAGCGTCCTCATGCTCTGGCGGGGCCTCGAACTTGTAGCCGCGTCCGTAGACGGTCTCGATGTAGCGGGCGCCGCCGGTGGCCTCGGCGATCTTCTTGCGGAGCTTGCAGATGTAGACGTCGATGACCTTGTCGAGCGGGTCGGCGCCGGACAGGCCGTAGACCTCGTCGTAGATGTGCTCCTTGGAGACGACGCGGCGGTGGTGGGCGGCCAGCACGCCCAGGATGGCGTGCTCGCGTTGGCTCAGCCGCAGCCGCTCGCCGCCGACCTCCGGGTCGCGCCCGTCGAGGAACACCGTCAGCCGGCCCACCCGCACCGCGTTGCTCAGCAGGCCGCGCGAACGCCGCCGCGCCACCTCGATGCGCGCCCGCACCTCGGCGCTGACCACCGGCTTGACCAGCACGTCGTCGGCCCCGGCGTGGAGCAGCTCCACCGTGGTGGTCACGCAGCGCCGGTCGAGCAGGCAGAGCACCGCCGCCCCCACCTGATGCGCCCGCAGGGCCGCCACGCAGCGCGCCGGATCGTCCACCCCGCCCAGCACGATGGCGTCGTAGCCCAGCCCCTCCGCCCCCTGCTCCTGAAGAAGCTCCTCCAGACCCGTCCAGTCCTGGCGGTCGTAACGGATCTTGCCCATGCCGAGCTGACGGCCAAGCGCGTCGGCGATCAAGGGATTCGGTTCAACCAGGACAGCACGCATGGGATTCTCCGCAGCATCGGATCGGACAGGGCGGTTGTTTTGCTTTTTAGGAAAAGTCTTCTTCGCGCCTGCGAACATCGTTCAAAAAACCAATCGAAAACCGAACTGTCAATCATTGGTGTTACTACGTCGGAGGCGCGGGTGAGTCGGCGTTAACGCGGCTTTAAAGCGCGTTAACAGGACCGATTTCGGGAAATTTATTGGCGAAAACCATGGAAATACGCGACGAAATCTATGCACCGGAGTCGCCGCGCCATCGTCACCTCCACGGCTGTATGGAAAAAGGTTCCTGTGCGGACGGCGCTGGACGCGCTACTGTGCGGGCGCAGGCCCGATTTGTCAGGATAAGCCGCGATGACCGAGATGATCCCGCTTTCCAACGGTGAGGACACGCCGCCTTCGCCCGTGGGGCCGGCCAAGCGGACCACGCGCCAGCGCACGAAGGCACCCTCGGAGGAAACCACGCAACTCCTGCGCGTCTATGGGGATCAGGTCGCCACGCTGGGCGAACAGATCGCCAAGGCGGAGGCCGCGGCGGACAGCGAGCGGGCGGAGCGGCTGCGGGTGATCGCGGAGCATGCCTCCGAACGCGAACGCTGGCGCGAGGCCATCGGGCAGGCGGAGCGGGCACGGTCCGGGGAGATCGGGACCCTCCAGGCCGACCGCGAGGCGGAGCGCGAGCGCGTCAATCATCTGGTCGAGACGCTGATCGCCGAGACCTCGGCGCGCGAGCAGGGCATGGCCCGCGCGCTCCAGGACGCGGAGGACCGGCTGTCCGCGGTGAACGCGGAGATCGCCGCGCTGCGCCTGTCCCACGCGGTGGCGCTGGACCGGCTCCAGGCCGACCGGGAGGCCGAGCGCAAGCGCATCGGCGACCTCGTGGAGCGGTTGATCGCCGACACGGAAGCGCGGGAGCGCGGGTTCCGCCAGCGCATCGAGGCGGCGGAGCGCCGCAGCGAGGAGGCCCAGGACGCGCTGGAGCGGGAACGCCGGAACAGCGCGGAACTGGAAAAGCGGCTGGAACGGCTGACCGGCACGCTGGACGGCCTGCGCCGCGACCGCGAGACGGAGGTCGCCGCCTACGAGGCGATGCGCGACCAATGCCGCATCCTGGTGACCGAGCTGGCCCGGATTCGCCGTCCCTGGTGGCGCCGGATGTTCCGGCGCTGAGCGGCCCGGTTCTTATTCGTCCTCATCGTCGTCGCCGCCGCGGAAGGGGGCGGTCGCCACATTGGCCGTGGCCGACACCACGTTCCCCGCGACGCTGACCGCGGACCCGGCCACGCTGGCCGCCGTGTCCACCGTGGCGACGACCACGCCGCAGCCGGCCAGGAGCAGAAACGCCGGAAGGGCCAGGGCGGCGAAAAGGGCGGAGCGGGGCATGTCTTCGTCTTTCCGGAACTGTGGTGCCGGCCCACTATGCCCGGACGCGCGGCGGCGCGCCCGTGACCAAATGGCGGCGCTCAAGGCAGTTTCCTGAAGACCATGCGGCGCATCGGCTGGTCGAAGGCGGTCATCCCCTCCGCGTCGATCCGCCCGTTGGCGGCGAAACGGCGGCGCACCTCGGCCTCCAGCGGGGGCAGGCGCTCGCGCCGCGCCGGGTCCACGGCGACGACGTGGCCCAGGTAATGGTCGGCGTCGCGGTAGCGCACCACCGTTGCGTAGACCGTCTCGTCCACCGCCTCCAGCGGCAGCGGCGGGTGCTTCAGCGTGTCGAAGGCGGCGGCGCGCACCTCCGTCTCGTCCTCGATGGGCAGGAAGACCTCAAAGTAGGGTCCCTCCGCGATCGGCTCCACCACCACCAGCCGGCCGCCGGGGGTCAGCACCCGCGCCGCCTCGGCCAGCGCGTCGGCCATGACCGCCGGCGGCAGATGGTGGAAGCTGTTGGAATAGACCACGGCGTCCACCGACCCGTCCGCCAGCGGCAGCGCCTCCCCCTTGCCGACGCGGTAGTCGGCGCCGGCCACCGGCTCCGCCTTGCGGGCGCGGGCGAGCTGGTCCTCGCTGATCTCGACGCCGATGGCCCGGGCGCCCAGTCCCGCGAAATGGCGGGTCAGCGCCCCGTCGCCGCAGCCGACATCCACCACCGTCCGGCCCTGCGGGTCCAGGACGTCGGCCAGGGCTTCCTTCAAGGTCATCGTCGTCATCATGCGTTTCCGTTCTTTTCGTTGATTCGTGGTCGTCCGGCGAAGGGCCGGACCCGCTTCAGGGCGCGCCGTTCAGGGTTCGCCGGAAATAATCCAGAACCTCGTCGTTCAGCCGCGCGTGGAAGGCGGCGCGGTCGAAGCCCGGCGGGTCCTTCACCGTCGCGCCAAATCGGGCGGCGGCGCTGGCCGGGACCGGCGTCAGGAAGGCGTAGTGGCCGGCGCCGGGAACGAGGTCGTATTCCGGCGGCCGGGGCAGCAGGCCGCGCACCCGCGCCACCTGAAGGGCTCCGCTCTCGTCGCCTTTCTCCGCCTCGTACAGCCGGACCGGGACGGTGACGCGGGACAGGGCCCCGTCCCCGAACAGGGCGCCGACCGGGTCCATCAGCAGCAGCGACCGGATGCGGGGATCGGCGGCGGCCTCCAGCCGCTTCGGCGAGGCCGTGGCGGTGGTCCTGGCGCCCGCCGGGCAGAGGGTCCGGTTCTCCGGATGAGCGGCGCAGATCTGCGGAACCCGCCCCAGATCGGCCACCCCGCCCGCCGCCGCCAGGGCCGCATGGGCCCCCGCCGCGTAGCCGAGAACGCCGATTCGCTGCTGGTCCACCCGGAACCCCATGGGAGAGGAGTCCAGCACGGCGTCCAGCGCCGCGCGGAGTTGAAGCGGCAGCTCCGCCCACAGCGGCTGGGTGCCGCCGTTCCTGGTGCCCCCGTTTCCGGTGCCCCCGTTTCCGGTGTTGCCGTTCCCGGCATCGTTGGCCGCGCCCGGCTCCGGCCCGCCGAGATGGGTCACGACGGCGGTCATCATCCCGCGCCGCGCCAGGAACAGGGCGACGCTGACCATCGCCAGCCCGTTGCGCGACGGCCCCTGGGTCATCATCACCAGCGGCATGGAGTCCAGCGCCGGCCAGCCTTCCGGGGCGACGTTCAGATGATAGGGTCCCCGGCGGAGCGGCTGGACCGCATCGCGCGTGGGGTAGAGCAGAAGGACCGGTACTGCCTTGCCCGTTCCCGGATCGGCGTAGACGATCTGTGTCACTGCGGCCCGGAACTGCGCCGGCGTCTCCGCCCGCGCCGGCAAGACCGGCAGCAGCCCGGTCAGCAGGAGAGCCAAAATCCAACGCCGCGTCCGCCGACCCATCGCAGTCCCTCCGGCATCACGTCACGAAGCCTTCCCCGCAGGGCGGAGTGTGACCGTCTTGACTGCCGAACGGCAAGAGGGGCGTTTTCTCCCTGCCGGCTTGTGTGGAGGTGGTCGGAATCAGGCCGTCAGCGCGTGCGCCCCACACGCTGGCGGGCCATGCGGTCGGCGACGGCGGCGGTCGGCTTCCGTTCCATGTCGGCGCGGGCGAAGATCTCCGCCAGCGTGTCGGCGATGCTTCCGATGTGGCTCATCACGCGGGCGTGGTCGTAGCCGGTGCGCTCGTAATGAACGTCGATCACCCCGCCCGCGTTGATGACGTAATCCGGCGCGTAGAGGATGCCGCGGTCGGCCAGCGCCTGCCCGTGCCGGGCCTCGGCGAGCTGGTTGTTGGCCGCCCCGGCGACGACCGGGCAGGTCAGCCGGGGGATCGTGGCGTCGTTCAGAACGGCGCCCAGCGCGCAGGGGGCGAAGACGTCCACCTCCAGATCGAACACCGCGTCGGGGGCGACGGGCGTGGCGCCCACGCTGTCGGCAACGCGCCGCACCCGCGCCTCGTCGATGTCGGTGATCCACAGCCGCGCCCCGGCGTCGGCCAGATAGCGGGCGAGGTGCGCGCCGACGCTGCCCACGCCCTGGATGGCGACGGTCAGCCCCTCCAGATCCGTGCGGTGCAGCCGGTGGCGCACCGCGGCCTGAAGCCCGACGAAGACGCCGTAGGCGGTGGAGGGGGATGGATCGCCGCTGCGCGTGCCGCCGCCTTCGGTCGCCTTCTCCACCACGCCGGAGACGTGGGCGGTTTCCAGGCCCATGGTCTTGATGTCGGGAACGCCGGTGCCGGAATCCTCGGCGACGATGTAGCGTCCACCCAGCCGTTCGACGTTGCGCCCCATGGCGCGCAGCAGCGCCTCGCTCTTGTCCGTGCGCGGGTTCCCGATGATGACCGACTTTCCGCCGCCCAGCGGCAGGCCCGCCAGCGCCGACTTGTAGGTCATGCCGCGCGACAGGCGCAGCACATCGCGCAGGGCCTCCTCGTCGCCGGCGTAGGGCCACATGCGGCAGCCGCCCAGCGCCGGGCCGAGCGTCGTGTCGTGCACGGCGACGACGGCGCGCAGGCCGGACGCCGCGTCGGAGCAGAAGACCACCTGCTCGTGGTCGTCGAAATCGGGATGGTCGAACAGATGCACGGCTTCCTCCTGATCTTTTTTCTTTTTGAAAAGCGGGCACCGCCGCGAGGCAAGGCTCGGGCGTTGCGCGCGGAGGAGTTCCACGCGCCGTAAGTGTGTGCGGCGGGTTCGCTTTTCCTTTCCCTGTGCTTCACCGTTCTTTGCTCGGGCGGGGAGGCGACAGGCGGTTCTCTTGAAGGAAACTAGATGCGCATGAAAATGCTGGCAAGGCGGACAGTCAGCCGCCTTGCAAAAAGCAAGGAGATGAGCGCCGGAGCGCTCCGGCGTCGGGAAAGTGTCGCGGGCGGGACCGCGAAGGATAATTTCCGGTCCGCCAACACTCTGGGGAAGGAAGCCGGGGACCGGCCGGGCGATGGGGGGAGGCCGCCCGGCCGGTCCTCGCGGGGATCAGAATTCCTCTTCGTCCCCGCCGAAGCCGCCCCACGATTCCTCGCTGGGGAGTTCCTCGGCCACCTGATCGACGGCGCCCTGGGCCTCCTGGGCGATGGCCTCGCCACCGCCGGAGAAGGCGCTGGACAGCGCGCTGCCGATCAGCATGCCGCCGGCAACGCCCATGGCGGTCTGCATGGCGCCGGCCATGAAGCCGCCGCCGGCCCGCTGGGGCTGCTGGGCATAGGCCGCGACGCGCGGGTCGCCATAGGCCGGGGCGGCGCCGGGCGCCTGGCCCCAGGGGGAGCCGCCGGGAGCGCCGCCATGGCGCGGCTGCGGGGCCGGAGCGGGCTTGGCGCCGCCGCCGAACAGACCGCCGAAGATGCCGCCGCCGCCCGCCGCTGCTGCCGGGCGCTCCTGAAGCTGGCGCTCCAGCTCCTGGTTCTGGTTCTGGGAGGCGGCCAGCGCCTGCTCCAGCATGACGATGGCCTGGGCCATCATATAGGGCGCCGCGGGCTGCCGGGCGACGGCGTCGCGGATGTGGGCTTCGGCCTGCGGGTCGCGCGGGCCGGACTGGGCCTCGGCCTGACGCAGCTTGGCGAAGAGGTCGTCAATGATCTGGCGTTCGGTCTGGTCCATGGCGGTGCTCGTGCTCTCGATGGTTTGAGGGATGGTGAGGACGCGCCCCGGCGCCCCGTCCGACGGGCGGGTGGCGATGTCCGGAGCGATGGTGTGTGAAGCTTGGGTATCGCGGGTCCATGGGAGCATCAGTCCCTCCAAGTGCGGTCACGCCCGTCGGCGCAAAAGCAGGTGAAGAGATCCGACATCGCGACCACGTCTAAGTCGCCAGAGGGGCCCGGATCACAAGTCCCGGAGACGTGGGGAGGTCCGGGAAACCTGTCAAGAGAGGGGGGTGCCGGAAAAACACCGGTAAAAAGCGGCGCTTGCGTTATTCGGGCCGGGTGCGCGCCTCGAAACGCCGGCGGTCGCTCTTGTCGCTCAGCACGAAGGCGAAGGGGCGCAGCGCGTCGATGTGGCTGAGCGCGATGGCGATCAGAACGGTCATCGGCACGGCCAGCACGGTCCCGGCGACTCCCCACAGCCAGCTCCACAGCAAAAGCGAACTCACGATCACCAGGGGGGAGATGGCGAGCTGTTTGCCTTCCAGCCGCGGGCCGATGAAATTGCCCATCACCTGCTCGATCACCAGCAGGCCGCCCGCGACCATCAGGGCGGTGGTCGATCCCCCCTGTGCCAGCGCCATCAGCACGGGCAGCGCGGCGGCTCCTATGGAACCGATCACCGGGATGTAGTTCAGCAGGAAGGCCAGGAAACCCCACAGGAACAGGAAGTCGATCCCGAACAGCGACAGCCAGCCGACGTAGAGCGCTCCGGTGATCAGGCCCAGCGTCGTGCTGACCAGCAGGAAGCGCCGGAACTGCTGGGCGATGGCGGCGACCGCGGTGACGGTGGTGGCGCAGCGCTCCGGCCCCAGCGTCTTGACGATCTTCTCCCGCCAGACCGGCGCCTCCACCAGCATCAGCAGGGCGAGGAACAGGACGATGACCAAGGTCGAGACGGCGCCCCGCGCCGCCGTCAGGACCGACGCGGCGATGCCCGACAGCGCCTCCGCCCCGCCTCCGCCGCTGCCTTCGCCGCTGCCTTCGCCGCCGGATTCGCCGAGAAAGCGTTCGCGCAGCCCGTCGATCCAGCCGTTCGCCTGCCCCCAGAGGCGTTGCAGCTCCTCGGCGTGGCGCGGCACCTCGTCAATCACGCGCTGGCCGACGAACCACAGGCCCCCGGCGAAGGCGGCCAGCACCAGAAGCACCGTCAGCATCGCGGCGAGCGGGCCGAGCAGGGCCAGCCGCGGCGGCACACGGTCCCGCACCCAGCGCCCGACCGGGGCCACGGCGACCGCCACGAAGAAGGCCCCGGCCAGAGGGACGAGGACGGGCGAGGCGGCGCTGAGCCCCCACAGGGTGGCGAAGGCGGCCAGCAGGCCGAGCAGCCAGAGGCCCAGCTTGGTCCGGTCGACGGACCAGCGCCGAGTCCCGTCGGTTTCCCCATCCCTGTCCGTCCGCTGTGCCAAGGCCGTCCGCTCCCCGCCGTTGCGTTGCGCTGCCCAGGGGCAGCAGAAGCTTGACGCGGAACCGGCCCCGATGTTCCGCGGCGCCCGGAGCCGCCGCGAGGCGCGGAATTGCCGCCACAGGGCCGTTGCGGGGCGGCGGACCGGGCACCAACTGACTTGGACCGGCTCCGCCGGAGCGGGATTCAGCCTTGGGGATTCAAGCCATGGACCGCATCGACACGGCTTTCCTGTTCGACCTCGACGGCACGCTGATCGACAGCGTGTACCATCATGTGCTGGCCTGGCAGGAGGCGCTGGACCATGAAGGGATCGAGCTGTCGGTCTGGCGCATCCACCGCAAGATCGGCATGAGCGGCGGCCTGTTCGCCAACATGCTGCTGCGCGAAACGGGCCTCGCCATCAGCCCGGAGCTTCTGGAGCGGCTGCGCCGCCGTCATGCGGAGGCGTTCCGCGGGCTGTCCGGCCGCGTCCGCCCGCTGCCCGGCGCGCAGGAGCTGCTGTCCCACCTGACGGCGGCGAGCATCCCCTGGGCCATCGCCACCAGCGGGCGGATCGAGACGGCCCGCGCCGGGCTGGAGGCCCTCGGCGTGGAACCGGACAAGGTGCCGGTGGTGACCCGCGATCAGGTGAAATACGCCAAGCCCGACCCGGACCTGTTCCTGGCCGCGGCGGAGCGGCTCGGCGTGCCCATCGAATCGGCCATCGTGGTCGGCGACAGCGTCTGGGACATCCTCGCCGCCCGGCGCGCCCGCGCGCTCAGCATCGGGCTGCTGTCCGGCGGCTACGGCCAGGACGAGCTGGAACGGGCCGGGGCCTTCCGCGTCTACGAAGACCCCGCCGGCCTGCTGGAGCATCTGGACGAGGTGGGCGGGCGTCGCTGAGCGATTTCGGAGGGCGGCGGAGTCCTTGCCCCCACCCTAACCCTCCCCCGCTGGGCGGGGGAGGGGACTGCCGCCGCTTCGCATAGTCTCCCTCCCCTGCGAAAGCGGGAGAGGGTCGGGGAGGGGGCAAGGTTTGCCGCAACCCCGGCGGGACAATCCCCCTCATTCCCTGTCCGTTCGTGAAACAGTTCGCGGAGCGAACATAATCGCTTGCGGGCTAGTGGTATCTGGTATACCGTATCACCAATCCAAGCCGCTTCCCTTCTCCGGGGCAACGAAACCGCGGCCCAAACCCCTTCAGCCGGGGGCCCTCCTACGCGAGGGGAAAGAAGAGCCAGGGACGGGAACAGCAATGCAGATGATGACTTTCTCGGTCGCACCCCTGGACCAGGGGATGAGCTTCAAGGCCAAGGCCTACCAGGCGCTGCGCCAGGCCATCACCCAGATGGACATCTACGGCGGGCCGAGCGAGATCCGCCTCGACGAGCGCCAGCTCTGCGAGGCGCTGGGCGTCAGCCGCACCCCGGTGCGCGAGGCCATGGCGCTGCTGGAGCAGGAGGGCTTCATCCGCTCCATGCCCCGGCGCGGCATCTTCGTAGTGCGCAAGACCAAGGCCGAGATCATCGAGATGATCACCGTCTGCGCCGCCCTGGAGGGCATGGCCGCCCGCCTCTTCGTCGAACGCGCCGACGAGCGCGGCATGGCCGAGCTCCACGCCACCTTCGACCGCTTCGCCCAAGGCGAGCTGGCCGACCATGTGCTGGAGTATTCCGACGCCAACGTCGCCTTCCACCAGTCGATCATCCAGGCCTCGGGCTGCACGCTCATCGCCGACCTGACCGACCGCTTCTTCATCCACATGCGGG
>NZ_QOKW01000015.1 GCF_008365375.1 Roseomonas genomospecies 6
ATCGCCGCGCTCGGCGATGATACGGCCATCAGCTTGCCCGCCGTGGCCGCCTGATACCCCCGGCCAGATCGCGGGGAACCATGATGATTGGCTTGTCCAATCCTACACCACGGCACGGGACACGATCGGGGGGAGAGGGTTATTCGATGCCTTTGGGACAGAAATCAACCTGACCTCGTTGCCCTGCGGCGGGCGGCGCGCGATTGCAGTGCGGCGGCGCCGTTCCCCCGTCCGGCATCCACGGGCAGCGGCACTCTGCCGCGGGAGGCATGACTCTTTCGAACGAGGTTGTCTCGCCGCGCCCTTGCTCCCGGCGCGTGATGTGTTAAGACGTTGAATGCCGGGTTTGCAGCGCAGCACCCGGCCATGCCGGCGCAACGGCGCCGGTGAACCAGGGCCAGCGCCGGGGCCGCAAGACCCGGGCCGGAGAACAAGGGAAGGATAGCCGCATGACGAATCAGCCGGGTTTCCAGGATGCGCCGCCGGACGAGCGCTCGAACCTCACGGACGAGCAGGAAAGCGCCATCCGCGTTCTCGCCAACAGCCTGCACCGCCTGAACGACGCCGTCGTCAAGGCCGTGGAAGCCGGCGTGACGGTCGAGCTGATGCGCACCGCCCGCTATCACAATGCGACGGGCAACTGGGGCGACCAGCTCACCCCGATGATCCGCACCAAGTAAGCGGCTCATACCATCCTTACGGAAGGCCCCCCGCTCGAAAGGGCAGGGGGCCTTTTCCTTTTCGGCGTCTCCATCCCCTTCGGCCGGTCTTTCCGCGAATCTTCATGCCGGGGCGCGGAACCACGGCTCCCTTTCCCGGTTCCCTTCCAGATTGGGCCGCAACAAGGGAACGGTCATGAAGGACGCTCAGAACCATCCCCCGCAGCGTCAGGCCATGAAGGACCGTGAAGCCTTCTGGCGCATGCACTGCCTGTCGGAACCGACCTTCACCGACCTGACGCACGGCATCTTCCTGGGCCTCGTCTGGTCGGCGGTGCTGTGGGCGCCGATGTTCATCAGCGTGCTGCTCTGATCCGCATCCGTTCCTTCACGCCACCTTCGCGGGCCGCAGCAGGGCGCGGACCCGCGCGGCGAGCTGGTCGGGGGTGAAGGGCTTGGGCAGGACGGCGGCGTCGGCCTTCAGCCCGTTCAAGGATTCCGGGCTGTAGCCGGAAATCAGCAGGATGCGGATGCCGGGCCAGCGTTCCTGGACCCGGCGCGCCAGGTCGATGCCCGAAACGCCGTAGGGCATCACCACGTCCGACACGATCACGTCGAAGGCCGAGTCCTCTTCCAGGATTTCCAGCGCGGCGGCGCCGTGGTCGGCGGTCACCACCTCGAAGCCCTCCTGGGTCAGCCCCTCCACGGTGGCCATCAGCACCAGGGCGTTGTCCTCCACCACCAGCAGCCGCACCGGGCCGCTCGGCGCCTCCTCCTCCGCCTCGGGCGCCGCCTCCGGTTCCGGCGTCCGGTCGGACAGGGGCAGGGTGATGCGGACCAGCGTGCCGCGGCGGGGCGCGCTGGAGATGGTGGCGTTGCCGCCCGATTGCCGGGCGAAGCCGTAGACCATCGACAGGCCCAGCCCCGTCCCCTTGCCGTGCGGCTTGGTGGTGAAGAATGGCTCGAAGGCGCGGGCGGCGATCTCCGGCGGCATGCCGTTGCCGGTGTCGGCGATCTCCAGCACGGCCTGCGGGCCGTCGGGCGTGTCCTCCTGCCGGGCGGCGATGCGGATGCGTCCGCCCGCCGGCATGGCGTCGCGGGCGTTGACGACGAGGTTCAACACCGCCAGCTCCAACTGGACCGGGTCCACCTCCACCCGCAACGGGGCCGCGGGAAGCGCCCAGTCCAGCGCGATGTCGGCGCGGATGGACCGTTCCAGAAGATCGGCCATGGCGCGCAGGCTGTCCCCCAGATCGACCACCTTGGGGTCCACCGCCTCCTGGCGGGAGAAGGCCAGCAACTGGCCGGTCAGCGTCCGGGCGCGATCCAGCGCGGTGCGGGCGCCGTCCAGATAGCGGGTCCCTTCCGCCGGCAGATGCCGTTCCATCAGGTGCAGGTTGGTCAGGGCGGCGGTCAGAAGGTTGTTGAAGTCGTGGGCAACGCCGCCGGTCAACTGGCCCAGCGCCTCCAGCTTCTGCGACTGGCGCAGCGCGTTCTCCAGCGATTCGCGGGCGCGGGCCTCCTCGGTCCAGCGGCGGACGGCCCGCATCTCGCTCTGCGCGCGGCGCAGCGCCAGCAGGGTGATGCCGACCAGGGCCAGCGTCGCCGGCACGGCGAGGGCGGCATAGAGCAGGATGTTGCGCGCCCACTTGGACCGGATGTCGTTCATCGGGACGCCGTAGGTGACGTAGACCGGGTAGGGCGCGACGTGCATGAAACCGGTCATCCGGGGCATCCCGTCGATGCGGCCCCGCGTGAGGAACACACCCTCCGCCCGTCCCGCCGCCATGGCGCCAAGCAGGGAGCTGTCGGCTCCATGGCGTGCCTGCCGCTCGCCCATCGCGGGGAAGCGCACGAGAACGGACCCGTCCCGGCGCACGAGGGAGATGGATTCCTTCGGACCGGAGACGACCCGCCGGTAGAAATCCTCCAAATAGTCGGTCAGCACCGCGGTCAGAAGGATGCCGTCGAACGGCCCCTCCGGCCCGCCCTCGGCGGCGCGCCGGCGCGTGACGTTGAACTGCCGCTTGCCGGACCCGCGCCCCGTGACCGCCTCGCTGATGAAGACACCGGCGTCGGCGGTCGCCTGTGTGCGGAAATACTCGCGGTCGGAGAGGGAGATCGAGGGAACGGGGAACTGGCGGTTGTCGTTCTTCAGCGCTCCGTTCGGATCGACCAGCCCCACGATGCCGATCTGCGGCAACTCCTCGACCAGCGTCCTCAGATAGCCGTGCAATTGTTCGGAGTGGCCGATCTCGGCCCATTTCATGCCTGCGGTCCGCTCGTCCATGCGGTCCAGAACCTGCTCGACCGTGTCGAACACCTTCTGCATGTGCTCGTGCAGGATCAGCACGGTCTTGCGGATGTTGCGCTCCGCGTCCGCTTCCACATCGTGATAGTCGCGCCAGGCGATGGCGGTGAACAGCAGGGTGGGGACCAGGACGGCAGCCACCAGAAGCGTGCGCAGAAGGCGCACCATTCCCGCCGATTCGGTTGCCAGGGCATCGAGGTAGCGAAGGGGCATGGTCTGCAGGGTGGAAGCGGGAGGCCGGGAGGCCGGGGGGGCGGCGGCGCGGGGTGCCGTGGACATTCCGCCGTATGCACGAAGCTATGCCGGTCCCCGGTATCCGGGGCAACCTGAACTTTCTGGCGGCCCTATGCCTTTCAGCAGAGGGTGGTGGTGCAGCCGATCCCTTCCCCATGGTCTTGCCCCCATGGTCTTGCGGGGTGGAACCGGCGACAATGGTGCAAGTCCGCATCCCTCCATTGCCATCCCTCCATTGCCGTCCCTCAGCCGTCACCCTTCTGCCGCGGAGATCCGTTCCCATGCCCCTGAAGCCCATCGAGCACGCCGACGCCGCACCCGAGGTGCGCGCCGTCTACGACGACATCAAGGCGGTCCGCAACGTGCCGGACGTCAACAATTTCTGGAAGATGGCGGCGCACCACCCGCCCACGCTGAAGCGCACCTGGGAGAGCCTGAAGGAAGTGATGGCCCCGGGCGCGCTGGACCCGCTGGTGAAGGAGATGATCTTCGTCGCGGTCAGCGTGACCAACGGCTGCGACTATTGCATCCGCTCGCACGAGGCCGCCGCGCGCCGGGCGGGCATGACCGACGCCCAGTTCGGCGAACTGATGGCCGTCATCGGCATGGCCAACGAGACCAACCGGCTCGTCAAGGGCTATCAGGTCGAGATCGACGAGGCGCTGAAGTAGGGCGCACCCGTCAGGCGATGCACCCCTCAGGCGATATCGTCGAGCGCGTCCTCCAGCGACGGATAGATGCCCTCGACGAGCGAGCCGTCCACCCGCACCGGTCTGGGCAGGACGGCGACGGCGTCCAGAGCCCCGCGCAGCGTCAGCCCGGTGACCTCCACGAAGCCGCCGCGGTCGCCGTAGCGCCCGGCGGTCCATTCCGGCTGGTCGGGGTCGCCGGACAGCCGTCCGTTGCAGGTTATCATCTCGTGGGTGTCGTCGCCGCCGCGCCGGTTCCAGGCCATGCCGCCGCCGCCGCCCATATCACCGCCGATATCGCGGGGGCGGAAGCCCTGCGGTTCCACCAGATCGCGCACCGCGCGGGACACCACCACCGCCTTGGGATCGATTTCCGTGCCGACGGGGCCGCCCGCCGCCTGGGGTTCCTCTCCGATCGCCTGTTCCATGGGGCCGCTCCCCTTCCGTCTCGCCTGATACGGACAACAGGCGGGAGCGCGGCCTGTGCCGGAAAGCCGGAGGGAGAAAAAGCGAAAGGGCCGGTGCGTTTCCGCACCGGCCCTTTGCCGTATGGTCGGAGAGAGAGGATTCGAACCTCCGGCCCCTGCCTCCCGAAAGCAGTGCTCTACCAGGCTGAGCTACTCTCCGGTCCAATCGGTGCCGCCGTTTCCAGCGTCGCCGTGGAGCGGGTGTATAGACCCTTTGCGGACCGGCTGCAATGGGAATAAGCGGCAATTGCGGTATGTTTTCTGCCGGGCCGGAAAAGCGAAAGGGCCGGTGCGTTTCCGCACCGGCCCTTTGCCGTATGGTCGGAGAGAGAGGATTCGAACCTCCGGCCCCTGCCTCCCGAAAGCAGTGCTCTACCAGGCTGAGCTACTCTCCGGTCCGTCGGTGCCGCCGTCGCCAGCGTCACCGTGGGCCGCGTATATAGCCGCTCGAACCGGGGGCTGCAACGTGAAAATCATCCCCCGCGGCGAAAAAGTTCGGTACGCTTAGAAATCACGCTCGATCACGAAATCCAGCACTTCAAGCAGGGCGGCCTTCACCGGCGTGTCGGGGAACAGGCCCAGCGCGTCCCGCGCGATGGCGCCGTAGTGGCGGGCGCGCTCCACCGTGTCCTTCAGCGCGTTGTGCCTGGCCATCAGTTCCTGGGCGCGTTCCAGGTCACCGTCCCGCTGGTCCAGCTCCTCCATGGTGCGGCGCCAGAAGGCCCGCTCTTCGTCGTTGCCGCGGCGGAAGGCGAGCACGACCGGCAGGGTGATCTTGCCCTCGCGGAAGTCGTCGCCGACCGTCTTGCCCAGCTTCGCCTGGAAGGCCGAGTAATCCAGCACGTCGTCCACGAGCTGGAAGGCGATGCCCAGATTCATGCCGTAGTCGTAGAGCGCCAGCTCCTCCGCCTGCGGGCGTTCGGCCACCACGGCGCCGACCCGGCAGGCGGCGGCGAACAGCTCCGCCGTCTTGGCCTTGATGACCTCCAGATAGGCCTGCTCGCTGGTCTCGGTGTCGTTGGTGGTGCGGAGCTGCAGCACCTCGCCCTCGGCGATCACGGCGGACGCCTTGGACAGGATGCGCAGCACGTCGAGCGACCCGACCTCCACCATCAGCTCGAAGCTGCGGGAGAACAGGAAGTCGCCGACCAGCACGCTGGCCTTGTTCCCGAACACGGCGTTGGCGGAAGCGAGGCCGCGGCGCAGGTCGCTCTCGTCCACGACGTCGTCGTGCAGCAGGGTGGCGGTGTGGATGAACTCCACCACCGCGGCCAGCATCTTGTGGTCCTCCCCCTTGTAGCCGCACAGCTCGGCGGCGGCGAGGGTCAGGACGGGGCGCAGCCGCTTGCCGCCGGCTGCGATGATGTAGCCGGCAAGCTGCGGGATCATCTCCACCGACGAATGCATCCGCTGGACGATGATCTCGTTGACCGCGCTCAGGTCATCGGCCACCAGGGCGGTCAGATCGTCGAGCGGGGTGGACTTCCGCCGTTTCGGCTCGAGGTTGGTCACGACCGCCAAGGTCGACTCCAATGATGATTGACGTGACGAATTCCGGCAGGGAGCATAACGGCATAGCCTCTTCGGTCAAGCCCGCAGGGCGTTCAAGGGCACAGAACAGCCGGGATTTCATGAAGGAACTTCTCCGCACCACCGATCCGGTCCGCCTGAGCTGGCTTCTGGCCCTGCTGGCCGACGCGGGAATCGAGGGGATCGTGCTGGACACCCACACCAGCATCCTGGAGGGCTCCATCGGGGCCATCCCGCGCCGTCTGATGGTGGCGGAGGACGATCACGCCTTCGCCAGCCGCCTGCTGCGCGACGCCGGGGAGGAGTTGGGGGCGTGATGGTGCGTGAGGATGCGTTCGACACGCTCCTGGACGGGCGGGTGCGCTTGATCCAGCCGCAGGCCGGGTACCGCGCCGCCATCGACCCCGTTCTGCTTGCCGCCGTCACCGCCGCCGAGGCGGGGGAGCGGGTGCTGGACGCCGGGACGGGCACCGGGGCCGCGGCGCTGTGCCTCGCCGTCCGGGTGCCGGGCGTGACGGTCGTCGGGCTGGAGAAGCGGGCGGAGGCGGCGGATTTCGCGCGGCGCAACGCCGCCCTCAACGGGCTGGAAGGCCGGGTGCCCGTCGTCGAGGGCGACCTGCTGGCTCCGCCGCCGGAGTTGATTCCCGGAAGCTTCGACCGGGTGATGATGAACCCGCCCTACCTGCGCGCCGGGGCGGCCAGCCCGCCCCCCGATCCCTGGAAGGCCGCCGCGAACGTGGAAGGGGAGGCGGGGCTGCCGGACTGGGTGCGCTTCGCCGCCGCCATGCTGAAGCCGCGCGGCGCGCTGACCATGGTCCACCGGGCCGACCGGGTGGACGAGATCCTAGCTGCCCTGCACGGCGCCCGATTCGGCTCCCTGCTGCTGGTCCCGCTCTGGCCGAAGCCTGGGGAGGAGGCCCGCCGCATCCTGCTGGCGGCGAGAAAGGGCGGCCGGTCGCCCGCGCGTTTCACCGCCGGGCTGGTGCTGCACGGCCCCGATGGCGCCTATGGCGCGCAGGCGCAGCGGATTCTGCGCGACATGGAACCGCTGATCCCTTAAGTCGGCGCTTTCAATCCAGCCTCAGCGCCACCATTTCAACCGGCGATGAACATGACGAAGCTGCTCGCCAAACTCCCGTTCGGCCCCTGGCGCGACGCCGGGCCGATCGTGTCCGTTCTCCGCCTGTCCGGGATCATCGGTCAGGCCGGAGCCTTCCGGCAAGGTCTGACCATGGCCGGCACGGCCGGGCTGATCGAACGCGCCTTCGCGCCGAAGAAACAGGCGGCGGTGGCTCTGGTCGTCAACTCGCCCGGCGGATCGCCCGTGCAGTCGGCGCTGATCGCCAAGCGCATCCGCGACCTCGCCACCGAGAAGAAGGTGCCGGTCTTCGCCTTCTGCGAGGACGCGGCGGCGTCCGGCGGCTACTGGCTGGCCTGTGCGGCGGACGAGATCTGGGCGGACGAGAGCAGCATCCTGGGCTCCATCGGGGTGGTCTCCTCCGGCTTCGGCGCGCACGAATTCATCCAGCGCTACGGCATCGAGCGCCGGCTCTACACCGCGGGCGACAAGAAGGTGATCCTCGACCCCTTCTCGCCGGAGCGGGAGGACGGGGTGGCCCATTTGAAGGCGATCCAGACGGAGATTCACGACGCCTTCAAGGCGATGGTGCGCGAGCGCCGCGGCGCCCGTCTGGCCGGGCCGGAGGAGGAGCTGTTCTCCGGCGCCTTCTGGGCGGGGCGGCGCGCTCTGGAACTGGGGCTGATCGACGGAATCGGCGATCTGCGCACCGTCCTGCGGGGCCGGTTCGGCGAGAAGGTGCGGCTGCGCGTCGTGCAGGAGGACCGGCGCTGGTTCCGCCGCATGGGCTTCCGCGTGGAAGCGCCGATGGGCGGAAACACGCTCGACCGTCTCGCGGCGGACCTCCCCGCGGCGGCGCTGGCCGCCGTGGAGGAGCGTGCCCTGTGGTCGCGCTACGGCCTGTGAGCCGGGCGTTACTGGGTGACTTCGCGCAGGCGTTCGGACGGCGGCGGGACCGGTTCGCCGCTGCGCCGGGCGTTCTCGATCCAGGCGGCGATGGCGTCGAGCGCGGCGGTGCTGGCGTCGGCGGGGGTGGCGCCGCCCGCGGTGCAGCCCGGCAGGTCGGGCACCTCGGCCACATAGCCGACGCCCTGTTCCGGGGGCAGGGGGCGGACGATGACCGGATAGGCGCTGGCATCCATAACGTTGCGTCTCCTCTGCGCGCGGTTTTCATCCATTAGGTGCCGCTTCCGCTGCGGACGACAAGGATTCTTTGCGCCGGACCGGCGCATCTTTCGATGTTCGATCCATTTTCGGCGGATCAACCTTCCGGGGTGCAGGCCCCCCTTGACCGCGGCACCCCGCAGGCCCTAATCCTCCCCCATGTTCAGTCTCTCGAAGCTCCTGTTCCTGGCGCTGGTGATTGGCGCCGTGTGGTTTGGCTGGCGCTGGTACAACCGCGTCGGCGCGGTCGGGCGGGAACGCCTGCGCGAGCGGGAGGGGCGCGGCGCCGGCAAATCCACCGGCTCCGGGGGCGCAACCCCCCAGGTGACCACGGAGGACATGGAGAAGTGCCCGGAATGCGGCGCCTACGTCGCCCCGCGCTCCGCCGTGGCCTGCGGCCGTCCGGTCTGTCCCTACGGACGCTGAACCGCAAGCCCAGGCGAATGCTTGATTGGCGGGCGCTTGATTCCGGGGATACCGCCGCGTATCGTGCGGCGCGTTTTTCCACACCAATCATAAGTGACCGCCGATGGCCTCCCAGAGCGGGTCTTCCCAAGACAGCCGCGGCCTGTCCTTTCAGGCCCTGATCCTCAAGCTCCACCAGTTCTGGTCGGAGCAGGGCTGCGTGATCCTCCAGCCCTACGACATGGAGGTGGGTGCGGGCACCTTCCACCCGGCGACGACGCTGCGCGCCCTCGGCCCGCAGCCGTGGAAGGCGGCCTATGTGCAGCCCTCGCGCCGCCCGAAGGATGGCCGCTACGGCGAGAACCCGAACCGGCTCCAGCATTATTACCAGTATCAGGTGATCCTGAAGCCCTCGCCGGCCAATCCGCAGGAGCTTTACCTGGAAAGCCTGAAGGTGCTGGGCATCGACCCGTCGCTGCACGACATCCGATTCGTCGAGGACGATTGGGAAAGCCCGACTCTGGGCGCCTGGGGCCTCGGCTGGGAGGTCTGGTGCGACGGCATGGAGGTCACCCAGTACACCTATTTCCAGCAGGTCGGCGGCATCGAGTGCGACCCCGTCGCGGTCGAGCTGACCTACGGGCTGGAGCGTCTGGCCATGTATGTGCAGGGCGTGGAGAACGTCTACGACCTGGACTTCAACGGGCAGGGCGTCAAATACGGGGACGTGTTCAAGCGCGCCGAGGTCGAATATTCGGCCCACAACTTCGAGCACGCCAACACCGACATGCTGCTCCAGCATTTCAAGGACGCCGAGGCGGAGTGCCAGTCGCTGATCGCCAAGGGCGTCGCGCTGCCGGCCTACGACCAGTGCATCAAGGCGTCGCACCTCTTCAACCTGCTGGACGCGCGCGGCGTCATCAGCGTCGTGGAGCGCGCCGCCTACATCGGCCGCGTGCGCGCGCTGGCGAAAGCCTGCTGCGAAGCGTGGACCGCCGGGGGGGCCAAGTAAGATCATGCCCGAACTTCTGATCGAGTTCTTCTCCGAGGAAATCCCGGCCCGCATGCAGGCGCGCGCGGCGGACGACCTCAAGCGCCTCGTCACCGAGAAGCTGGCCGCCAACGGTCTGTCCTTCGAGGCCGCCGAGGCCCACTCCACCCCCCGTCGCCTCGCGCTGGTGATCGACGGCCTGCCCGAGCGCACCGCCGATGTCCGCGAGGAGAAGAAGGGGCCGCGCGTCGGCTCGCCGGAGCAGGCGGTCGTCGGCTTCCTGAAGTCCGCCGGCCTCACCAGCCTGGACCAGTGCGAGCAGCGCGACACCGGCAAGGGCGTCTTCTACTTCGCCGTGGCGGAGAAGAAGGGCCGCGCCACCGCCGAGGTGCTGGCCGAGATCATCCCGGCGGTCATGGGCGACTTCCCCTGGCCGAAGTCGATGCGCTGGGGCACGGGCACGGTGCGCTGGGTGCGCCCGCTGCACTCGATCATCGCGCTGTTCGGCGGCGCCGTGCTGGAGGGTTCGTTCGACCTCGGCGGCGCGCAGGGCAAGCTGGTGTTCGGCAACAGCACCCGCGGCCACCGCTTCCTGTCGCCGGATGCCTTCACGGTCGAGAATTTCGCCGACTACAAGGCCAAGCTGCGCGCCGCCCACGTCGTGCTGGACCGCGCCGAGCGCAAGGCCAAGATCAAGGCCGACGCCGAGGCGCTGGCCGCGCGGGAGGGGCTGACCCTCTCCCCCGACGACGGGCTGCTGGAGGAGGTCACCGGCCTCGTCGAATGGCCGGTCGCCCTGGTCGGCACCATCGACGAGAAATTCATGGACGTGCCGTCGGAGGTCCTCATCACCTCCATGCGCACGCACCAGAAGTATTTCGCGCTGCTGGACCAGTCCGGAAAGATGGCGCCGCGCTTCGTCGTGGTCGCCAACACGGTGACGGCGGATGGCGGCAAGGCCATCGTCGCCGGCAACGAGCGCGTGCTGCGCGCCCGCCTGTCCGACGCCAAGTTCTTCTGGGACCAGGACCGCAAGACGAAGCTGGAAGACCGCGTGTCCAAGCTGGGCGCCATCACCTTCCACGCCAAGCTCGGCACGGTGGCGGAGAAGGTCACGCGCGTCCAGGTCCTGGCCGCCGAGATCGCCCGCGCCATCGGCGCCGATGCGGACGCCGCGACCCGCGCCGCCCTGCTGTCCAAGGCGGACCTCGTGACCGAAGTGGTCGGCGAGTTCCCCGAGGTCCAGGGCATCATGGGCCGCTACTACGCGCTGGGCGAGGGCGAGAACCCGGCGGTCGCCGAGGCCATCGCCGAGCATTACAAGCCGCTCGGCCCGTCCGATTCGTGCCCGACCGCTCCGGTGTCGGTCGCCGTGGCGCTGGCCGACAAGCTGGACACGCTGGTCGGCTTCTTCGCCATCGACGAGAAGCCCACGGGATCGAAGGACCCGTATGCCCTGCGCCGCGCCGCGCTGGGCATCATCCGGCTGATCCTGGAGAACGGGCTGCGGCTGTCGCTTCAGGATGTCTTCAAGGCCGCGCACGGCGCCTACACGGTCGGCGGCTTCGCCGCCGCCGATGGCGTCGCCGCCGATTTGATGGCCTTCTTCGCCGACCGCCTGAAGGTCACGCTGCGCGACCAGGGTGTGCGGCACGACCTCGTGGACGCCGTGTTCGCTCTGGGCGGCGAGGACGACCTCGTCCGGCTGCTCGCCCGCGTGAAGGCGCTCCAGACCTTCGTCGGGTCGGAGGAGGGGGCGAACCTGCTCGCCGCCTACAAGCGCGCCAGCAACATCGTGCGCATCGAGGAGAAGAAGGATGGCAAGGCCTACGACCAGCCGGTCGATCCGGGCCTGCTGACGCTCGCGGAGGAAAAGGATCTCTACGGCGCTCTGTCCGGGGCCGGAGAGACGGCCCAGCCGCTGCTGGCGAAGGAGGACTTCACCGGCACCATGGCGGCGCTGGCCCGCCTGCGCGGTCCGGTGGACGCCTTCTTCGACAAGGTGACGGTGAACGCCGAGCAGGCCGACCTGCGCGCCAACCGCCTGCGCCTGCTCAGCCAGATCCGGGCGACGCTGAACGCCGTGGCGGACTTTTCGCGCATCGAGGGGTGATGGGGCAGGGGGACGTGGTTGAGGTGGGCCCCCACCCAACCCTCCCCCACCTTCGGCGGGGGAGGGCTTATCTCCTCCACCACTCATCTCCTCCCCCCGCGAAGTGGGGGGAGGTCGGGAGGGGGGCCCAACGCCAGAACTCCCACCCAAACAAAAAAAGGGGCGCCCCACTCGGGCGCCCCTTTCTCTTACCCCCCAACCCCTTACCGCACGGCGCGGTTCGCGGCGCTGACCAGGGCGCGCAGCGAGGCGGTCACGATGTCGGCGTCCATGCCGACGCCGAACAGGGTGCGCTCGTCCTTGGTCTTCACCTCGACATAGGCGCAGGCCTGAGCGTCCTCGCCCTCGCCCACGGCGTGCTCGCGGTAATCCACCACATGCAGGTCGATCCCGGCCCCGTGGCGCAGAGCGTCCAGGAAGGCGTCGATCGGACCCTTGCCCGAGCCCTTCAGCGTGCTGACCACGCCGTCGCGCGACACCACCACGTTCAGAACGCGGGCGCCGGAGTTCGGGCCGCGCGGCTCGGTCGAATGCTCGATCAGGGCCAGCGGGGCTTCGGCGTCCAGATACTCGGCCTTGAAGGCGGCGTGGATGTCGGCGGGGGCCAACTCCTTGCCGGTCTCGTCGGCGATGCGCTGCACGATCTTGGAGAACTCGATCTGGAGGCGGCGCGGAATCTGGATGCCATAATCCTTCTCCAGCACATAGGCGATGCCGCCCTTGCCCGACTGGCTGTTGATGCGGATCACCGCCTCGTAGCTGCGGCCCAGGTCCTGCGGGTCGATAGGCAGGTACGGAACCTCCCAGGTGCCGTGGTTGGACTTGGCCAGCGCCTTCAGCCCCTTGTTGATGGCGTCCTGGTGCGAGCCGGAGAAGGCCGTGAAGACCAGTTCGCCCGCATAGGGATGGCGCGGATGGACCGGCAACTGCGTGCAGTATTCGGAGACGCGGACGATCTCGTTGATGTCGTCGATGCGCAACTCCGGATCGACGCCCTGGGTCAGCAGGTTCAGCGCCAGCGTCACCACGTCCACGTTGCCGGTGCGCTCGCCGTTGCCGAACAGGGTGCCTTCCACGCGGTCGGCGCCGGCCAGCATGCCCAGCTCCGCCGCCGCGACGCCGGTGCCGCGGTCGTTGTGCGGGTGCAGGGAGATGATCGCCGCGTCGCGGTTCTTCATGCTGCGGCAGAACCACTCGATCTGGTCGGCGTGGATGTTCGGGGTGGACATTTCCACCGTCGCCGGCAGGTTCAGGATGACCTTGTTGTCGGCGCTGGCGCCCCAGGTCTCCATCACCGCCTCGCAGATCTCCAGGGCGAAGTCCAGCTCGGTCCCGGTGAAGCTCTCCGGCGAATATTGCAGGACGATCTCGGTCTCCGGATGCTCGGCGGCCAGTTGCTTGACCAGCTTGGTGCCGGCGACGGCGATGTCGATGATGCCCTGGCGGTCCAGCCCGAAGACGACGCGGCGCTGCAGCTCCGAGGTGGAGTTGTACAGATGGACAATGGCGCGCTTGGAACCCTTGATGCCCTCGAAGGTGCGGCGGATCAGCTCCTCGCGGGCCTGGGTCAGCACCTGGATGGTCACGCCGTCGGGGATCTTGCCGCCCTCGATGATCTCGCGGCAGAAGTCGAAGTCGGTCTGCGAGGCGGCGGGGAAGCCGATCTCGATCTCTTTGAAGCCCATCTTCAGCAGCGCGTCGAACATCGCGCGCTTGCGGTCGGGACCCATCGGCTCGATCAGCGCCTGGTTGCCGTCGCGCAGATCCACCGAGCACCAGACGGGAGCCTTCTCGATGGTCCGGTTCGGCCACTGGCGGTCGGTCAGCTTCACCGGCGCGAAGGGCACGTACTTCTCGTGCTTGGCAGCGGTGGCGGCGGCGGGGGTGGCGATGTGGTTCATGACGCTTCGTGATCCCTTGGGAGCCCCTGGTTCGGTGAGGGGCATTGTCTCGTGTCGTGTGGGGACCGGCGGGACTACGGTCGCCGAGCTGCCGGGCGGCTCAGCGACCGTTCCTAAGTCGCAGCCCCGGCCCCAGCCGGGAGACACGTTTCGCCCCGCAAGGGCGCGTGCCGAAATGGCGCAGACTGTGGGTGCTCATGGGAAAACAGACACTTCGACCAGGAAACAGGACAGGCGAACGCAGGCGACCCGGACGCTCAAAGCGCCGGGGTGATAAGTCGCAGAAGGGCGTTCGTGTGGTCGATGCGGATCATGGGCCACACTCTGCGCAGGCAGGCTTGCCGTGTCAAGCCGCGTTTCACGGAAATGTTGCTCCGCCCACCGGACGGTCAGCCGAAAAAGAGGCGGTAGAGGAGCGGCAGAAGGATCGCCGTCGCCAGCCCGTTCAGCCCCATCCCCAGCCCGGCGAAGGCCCCGGCCACCTCGTTCACCTGAAGGGCGCGGGCGGTGCCGATGCCGTGGGCGGCTACCCCCATGCCGAAGCCGCGCGCCCGCCAGTCCTTCACCCGGACGAGGTTCAGCACCCAGGTGCCGAAGGAGGCGGCGATGATCCCGGTCAGGATCACGAAGACCGCGGTGAGGGAGGGCAGGCCGCCGATCTGCTCCGACACGCCCATGGCGATGGGGGAGGTGACCGACTTCGGCGCCAGCGACAGCAGGGTCCGCTCCGACGCGCCCAACGCCCAGGCGATGGCGACGGCGCTCAGCGCCGACGCGGCGGAGCCGGTCAGCAGGGCGACCAGCAGCGCAACGGCGGAGCGGCGGACCTGCTGGAACTGGCGGTAGAGCGGAACGGCCAGCGCGACGGTGGCGGGGCCGAGCAGGAAATGCACGAACTGCGCGCCGTCGAAATAGGTGCGGTACTCGATGCCCGTCACCATCAGGATACCGGCGATCAGCAGCACCGCGATCATCACGGGGTTCAGAGCGGGCCGCCGCCCGAACCGCTCGAACACCCACATCCCCGCCTGATAGGCGATCAGCGTCAGGGTCAGGCCGGCGAGCGGGCTGGCCGACAGATAGACCCAGATCTCGTGGAAATTCTCTTGGAAATCGGGGCTCATGGCGCCTTCTCCCCGTTTCCGGGTTCCGCGTCGGGGCCGCGGCGGCTCAGCGCGCTCATCACCCAGGCGGTCAGCGCGACGCCGATCAGCGTGCTTCCCAGCAGGGCGGCGGCGATGGGCAGGGCCTCCTCCCCCAGCCGGTTCAGGTGGGCCATCACCCCGACACCCGCCGGAACGAAGAGAAGGGACAGATGCCGCAGGATGCCGCCCGCCGTCTCCTGCAACGGCTCCGGCACGCCGCCGCGGACCAGCAGGCCGGCGAACAGCAGGACCATGCCCAGCACCGGCCCCGGAATGGGCAGGTGCAGCAGACGGGCGGCCAACTCGCCCGCCAACTGGCAGGAGAGGAGAAGCGTCAGGGTGCCGAGCATCGGCGGACTCCGGGCTGTGGGGGGCTGGCCGCAGCCTAACCAACGCCGCCGCCCTGGGGGAGAGCGCAGGCCCTACCGTTGCAGCAGTTGAGCCTTGAGCCAGTCGCGCACCTCGTGGCAGACGGCCTCGGCGGTTTCGTCCAGGCAGTGCCCGGCGCCGGGCATCAGGACCAGCTTCTTCGGCTCGCGCGCCATGCGGTGGACGTGGATGGAGCACATGGGCTTCAGAACCTCGTCGGCCTCGCCGTGGATCAGCAGGACGGGGCAGCTCAGGTCTGCCACCGCGTCGGTGCCCAGCCCCTGGGTCGCCAGGGTCGCCACGGTGCAGACCGCCCCGCGGTTGGACGCCGCGGCCTGGATCGCCACCGCCCCGCCGAAGGAATGGCCGACCAGCGCCACATGATGGATGCCCTTCTGGCCGAGGAAGGTCAGGCCGCACAGCGCGTCATACACCGCCTCGTCCAGCGCGCGCGGGTTGCGGTAGCGGATGCGCAGCGAGGCGATGCCCTCCGCGGTCAGTGCCCCGGCCAGCCGGGGATACAGCCCGCGGGCCGGCGAGTCGAAGCCGCCTCCGACGCCGCCCAGCCAGATCACGCCCAGCGTTCCCGCCGCCTTCCGCCCGTCCGGTGCGGGGCCGGGCGCTGGGTAAAAGCGCGCATCCACGGTGCCTCGGTCGGTGTCCAGCCGCACGGGGACGAAACCCTCGTCCACGATTTCGCCGATCTGCGCCGACAGGAGCGGCATGGGTTCTCTCCGGCTTGTCAAGGTCTTGCGGGGGTAACAGCGCAGCGGGCACCGGTGTTGCTCCGGAACCTCGCCGCACGGACCCCGGTTGTGCCGGGAGGCGGTCCGCAACAGGGGCCGATCCGCGACGAACCCGCAGCCCGGCTGTTGTCGTCGGGCGAAGCCGTGCAACTGAAAAGAAGTGCGACACATGCTCAAGCAGATTTCGGTCGATACCGTGAAGCAGGCCGCCGACCTCGCATACGAGGCCGTGGCCGACCGCCAGCGCTTCCTTGCGGGAATGCGCAACATCGACCTCGGGGAACAGACCAGCGAGCGCGGTTCGCGGAACCCGACCGATCTCGACGCCCTCAGCATTCTGTCCTCCGACGCCAGCGGGGCGCTGAACCAGTTGAACCGGATGCTGGAGGACCTGACCCCCGAACAGCGCATGGAGTTGCGCGCGGTCATGTTCGTCGGGCGCGGCGACTTCGCCGGAAACCAGTGGGACCGCGCGCTGGACGAGGCCGGGCGGGCGCCCGACGCCACCCACTACACCGACATCGCGGAGCGCATCGACCTGCACCGCGACCTGATGAAGGGCCTGTACGAGTTGGACCTGCTGAAGAAGAAGGACGGGCAATGATCGGACGGCGGCACACGGAAGGCCCCTCCGGGGACGCCTCTGGGGGCTCCTCCGGAGCGCTCGAACGCTGGGCCGCCATCCTGGGCGGCACGGCGCTGGGCTTCGCCGGCACACGCCGGGGAAGCTGGGCGCTGGCGGCGCTCGGCGGCGGGCTGTTCCTGGCCGGTGCGGCGGGCGTGCCGCTGTCCAGCCCGGTGCGGCGCGCCGTTCTGCCGGCGATGCGCCGCGAACCGACGACGACCCAGGCGAACGTTACCATCGCCGTCCCGGCGGACACGCTGTTCCGCCACTGGCGCAACGTCCGCCATCTGGCGGCCCTGTTCCCCCATCTCGACGCGGTGGAGGTGCTGTCCGACATGGAAAGCCGCTGGAAGGCCCATGGCCCCGGCGGCGTTCCGGTGGTCTGGAACAGCCGGCTGGACAAGGTGCGGGAGAACGAACTCATCACCTGGCATACGGTGGAGGGGGCGGACCTGCCGCACCGGGGCACCGTCCTGTTCCGTCCGGCGCCGGGCGGGCGCGGGACGGAGGTCAGCCTGACTCTGGCCTACCATCCGCCGGGCGGGGCTGGCGGCGACGCCGTGTCCCGCCTGTTCGGCGCGGCGCCGGAGCAGCAGGCGCGCGAGGCGCTGCGCCGCCTGAAACGGATCATGGAGGTTGGAGAGCTTCCCACCATCGACGGCCAGCCGAGCGGGCGGGCCGAGGGTGGCGGGGTTCGGTCGCGATTGCGGGAGGTGACGGGATGAGGGCGCTCTGCTGGAACGGCGTGAACGACCTGAGGGTGGAGCGGGTGCCCGATCCCACGATCCTCGGACCGCAGGACGCGATCATCAAGGTCAACCTGTCTTCCGTCTGCGGGTCGGACCTGCATCTGATCGGCGGCTACGTCCCCACCATGCGGGCGGGCGACATCATCGGCCACGAGTTCCTGGGCGAGGTGGTGGAGAAGGGGCCGGAGGTGACGCGGCTGAACCGCGGCGACCGGGTCATCACCGTGTCGATCATCGGCTGCGGCAAATGCTGGCACTGCCGGCACGAGGAATTCTCGCTCTGCGACAATTCCAACCCCCAGCCGGCCTTCGAGGAGGCGGCCTACGGGCACTGCACCGCCGGCATCTTCGGCTACAGCCACGCCTTCGGCGGCTACGCCGGGAGTCATGCCGAATACATCCGCGTCCCGTTCGCCGACACCAACTGCTTCCGCGTGCCGGAAGGGGTGACGGACGAGCAGGCGGTCTTCGTGTCCGACGCCGTGCCGACCGGCTACATGGCCGCCGACATGGGCAACATCAAGCCGGGCGACGTGGTGGCCGTGTGGGGCTGCGGCGGCGTCGGCCAGATGGCGATCCGCAGCGCCTGGCTGATGGGGGCGGAGCGGGTGATCGGCATCGACCGCTTTCCCGACCGGCTGCGCGCCGCCCAGATGAAGGCGGGGGCGGAGACGCTGGATTACAGCCGCGTGGACATCCACGACGCCCTGCTGGCGATGACCGGCGGGCGCGGGCCGGACGTCTGCATCGATGCGGTGGGGATGGAAGCGGACAGCGGCGCCTCGGGCGTGGAGGACTGGTACGGCCGTGGAAAGCAGGCCCTGCGGCTGGAAAGCGACCGGCCCGCCGTCCTGCGCCAGATGATCCAGTGCTGCCGCAAGGGCGGAACGCTGTCCATCGTCGGCGTCTATGGCGGCGTCATCGACAAATTCCCCATGGGGGCGGCGATGAACAAGGCGCTGACCTTCCGCATGGGGCAGCAGCACGGCCAGCGCTACGTCAAGCGCCTGTTCGAGCACATCGAGAAGGGCGAACTCGATCCGTCCTACCTGCTGACCCACAAATGGGCGCTGGACGACGCGCCCCAGGGCTACCGCATGTTCAAGGAAAAGGCCGACGACTGCATGCGCGTCGTCTTCGCGCCGTAGCGGCGGCGCTCCAGCAAAGGGAGGAAGGCCATGAAGCTCGTCTACGCCTACCCGGCGGAGAAGGGGCGCGGTGTCGAGGCGGAGATCGTCGGCGGCCTGCGCGACCGCTGCGGCCACGTCGTCCAGACCGGGCGCGAGGAGCGCGACGCGGAGCGCGGCGGGGCCGTGGACGTCATCGTCACGCTGGAGGTGGACGACTCCCGGCAGGACACCGCCATCAACACGCTGCGCGCCCATCCCGCCGTGATCGACGCCGCCGCCGGAAGCTTCGGGGAGCGGGTCTGACCCCGTTATGACCAGGGCTTCATGACCGGGGCGGGATCGGTTCCAGCGGAGTCTCCCGCCGTCCCCGCACCGGCGCCTCCAGCCCCTCCGGCCGGGCGGCCCAGCGGACGGCGTTCAGGATCACGCGCTGGATTTGCGGGTGGTGGTAGGTGGGATAGGTCTCGTGACCGGGCCGGAAGTAGAAGACGCGGCCCAGCCCGCGCCGCCAGCCGCAGCCGCTGCGGAACACCTCGCCGCCCTGGAACCAGCTCAGGAAGACCAGATCGTCCGGGGGCGGCACGTCGAAGGGCTCGCCGTACATTTCCTCCCGATCCAGTTCGATGAAGTCGGCGATGCCCGCCGCCACCGGGTGGCCGGGGTCCACCACCCACAGCCGCTCCTTCTCCGCCGCAACGCGGTGTTTCAGGTAGCAGCCGGTGCCCATCAGCGCCATGAAGGGCTTGGAGAAATGGCTGGAATGGAGCGCCACGAGACCCATGCCATGCTCCGTCACCCGCCGTTTCACCCGCTCCACAACCGCGTCCGACACCTCCGCATGGGCGCGGTGACCCCACCAGACCAGCGTGTCGGCGGCGTTCAACCGCTCCTCCGTCAGGCCGTGCTCCGGCTCGTCCAAGGTGGCGGTGTCCACCGTCAGGCCGGCGGCGCGCAAGGGTGCGGCCAGCGCCTCGTGGATGCCCTGGGGATAGTGGGACCGCACGGTCTCGTCCCGGCGCTCGTGGCGGAATTCGTTCCAGATCAGGACGCGCGGCGAGGGAGTGGACATGGCGAATGGCCTTTCCGAAGGGATCGCACCGGCATCGCCGATGCCGTCCGTGGGACGAAGGGGGCCGGCGCCTGTTGGGGGGCCGATGGCGAAACAATGCGGTGGGAAGGTACCAGTGTCGAGTCCTCCCGATGAGGCGCGTGCCGGCGGCTTGGCGTCCACCACCCGCCGTTATCCCATAGGCGTCGAACCGGCGCCGGGCGGGCGGGCGCTGGCGCGGGTCTGGGCGCCGGCCTGCCGCCGCGTCAGCCTGCTGGCCGGGGCGGAAGAGCGCGCGGTGGCGCTGGAGGCGGAGGGCGGCGGCTACTTCTCTGCGGTGGTGGAGGGGATGCCGGTGGGAAGCCTCTACCGGTTCCGGCTGGACGATGGCCCGGCCTTTCCCGACCCCGCCTCGCGCTTCCAGCCCGACGGGCCGGAGGGGCCGTCGCAGCTCGTGGACCCCGCTACCTTCGCCTGGACCGACGACGCCTGGGCGGGGCGCGGCCTGCGGGGGCAGGTGGTCTATGAGATGCACATCGGCACCTTCACGCCGGACGGCACCTGGGACGCGGCGCTGCGCGAACTGCCGCATCTGGCGGAGCTGGGGGTGACGGTCCTGGAACTCATGCCGGTGGCGGAGTTTCCGGGGCGCTTCGGCTGGGGCTACGACGGGGTGGACCTGTTCGCCCCGACGCGGCTCTACGGCGAACCGGACGCCATGCGGCGCTTCGTGGACCGCGCGCACGCGCTGGGCCTCGCGGTGATCCTCGACGTGGTCTACAACCACCTCGGCCCCAGCGGGAATTTCCTGTCCCGCTTTTCCCCGGACTACTTCACCGCCCGCTACAAGAACGAGTGGGGCGACGCGATCAATTTCGACGGCCCGGACTGCGGCCCGGTGCGGGAATTCTTCCTGGCGAACGCTGCCTTCTGGATCGACGAATATCATCTGGACGGGCTGCGGCTGGACGCCACCCAGCAGATCTTCGACCGCAGCACCCCGCACATCATCCAGGAGATCGGGCGGGCCGTCCGCCGGGCGGCGCGCGGGCGCGCCACGCTGCTGGTCGGCGAGAACGAATGCCAGCACGCCGCCATGGCGACCCCGGTGGAGCAGGGCGGCTGCGGGCTGGACGCCCTGTGGAACGACGACTTCCACCACACGGCGCACGTCGCGCTGACCGGGCGGAACGAAGCCTACTACACCGATTACCGCGGCACCCCGCAGGAGCTGGTGTCCGCCATCAAGCACGGTTTCCTCTATCAGGGGCAATGGTACCGCTGGCAGGGCCAGCGGCGGGGCACGCCGGCCTACGGCCTGCCGCGTCCGGCCTTCGTCACCTTCCTCCAGAATCACGACCAGATCGCCAATTCGGGCCGGGGCCTGCGCGGCCACGCGCTGACCACGCCCGGGCGCTGGCGGGCGATGACGGCGCTGACGCTGCTGGGTCCCGGCACGCCGATGCTGTTCCAGGGTCAGGAGTTCGCGGCCAGCGCGCCCTTCCACTATTTCGCCGACCACGAGCCGGATCTGGCCGCCCTGGTGGCGGAGGGGCGGGCGGAGTTCCTGTCCCAGTTTCCCAGCCTCGCCACGCCCGCCATGCGCGCCCACCTGAAGCCCCCGCAGGACGAGGACACCTTCCGCCTCTCCAAGATCGACCATGGGGAGCGGGAACGCCACGCGGAGGTCTGGGCGCTGCACCGCGACCTTCTGCGCCTGCGCCGGGAGGACCCGGTGTTCCGCGCGCAGGGCGACGGCGGGCTGGACGGCGCCGTGCTGGGGGAGGAGGCGTTCGTCCTCCGCTTCTTCGAAGAGGAGGGAGGCGACCGGCTTCTGCTGGTCAATCTGGGGCGCGACCTGAGGCTGGACATCCTTCCGGAACCGCTGCTGGCGCCGCCCGTTGGCAAGGAGTGGAGGCCGCTGTGGTCCAGCGAGGACCCCTGCTACGGCGGCAGCGGCAGCGGCACCGCTCCGCTGGCGACGCCGGACGGCGGCTGGCGGGTGCCCGGCCACGCGGCCGTCGTCCTTGCCCCCGCGCCCATGAACCCCGGAGACGAGCGTGGCGGGGGCGAACGCAACAGCGCAAGCGCTCAGGAGACCCATGGCTGATTTCGTCCGCAAGATCACGCGCGATGTCCTGCGATCCGCGCCGGACGCCGCGCTTTCCCGCGAATGGCTGGTCGCCAACGGGCTGGGCGGCTACGCCTCCTCCTCCCTGTCGGGGGCGGTGACGCGGCGCTACCACGGTTTGCTGGTGGCGGCGCTTCCGGCGCCGCTGGGCCGCGTGGTGATGCTGAGCCAGCTCAACGACGTGCTGATCCAGCCGGACGGCACCGAACGGCGGCTGACCGGCCACAACCCGCAGGCGGACCAATGGCCCGACCCGAACTACCCGTCGGACGCCGCCCCCTCCGGCCTCGCCGAGTTCCGCATGGAGTCGGGGCTGCCGGTCTGGCGCTACGAGTTCGGTGACGTGGTGATCGAGAAGCAGGTCGTGCTGCCGCACCTGCAGAACATCGTCCACGTCACCTACCGGGTGGTGAAGGCGCCGCAGCCGATCTGCCTGCGGCTTCGCCCGGTGATGGCCTTCCGCAAGCTGGAGTCGGCGGTGGACGAGCCGCTGGCCCGCGATTACCGCGTCACCGCCCGCGGCCACGAGTACGAGATCTGGGCCGGCCCGGAACTGCCGGTGCTGCGCATGACCATCGAGGGGGCGGAGCTTCCCCTGACCCTGGACGGCGGGGCGCGGCGCGACATCGTCTATCCGGTGGAGGCCGAGCGCGGCTACGAGTCGCGCGGCTCGCTGTGGACGCCCGGCTATTTCAGCGGCCCGCTGAGCCAGGGCCAGACGCTGAGCTTCGTCGCCGCCACGGAGCCCTGGCAGCGGCTCTGGGCGCTGCCGCCCGCCGACGTCCTGCGCTTTGAGAAGGAGCGGCGGCGGCGCATCGTCGGGACCGCGCACCCCTCGCTGCGCGACGGGCCGATGGCGGAGCTGGTTCTGTCGGCGGACAGCTTCCTGTTCGTTCCGGCGGGCCGCGTCGCCGACCAGATGCGCGCCCGCGCCGAGGGGGACGAGGTGCGCACGGTGATCGCCGGCTACCATTGGTTCACCGACTGGGGCCGCGACACCATGATCAGCCTGGAGGGGCTGACCCTGACCACCGGGCGCCACATGGAGGCCGGCTGGATTCTGCGCACCTTCGCGCACTACATCCGCGACGGGCTGATCCCCAACATGTTCCCCGACGGCAAGGACGAGGGGCTGTACCACACCGCCGACGCGACGCTGTGGTTCTTCCACGCGCTGAACCGCTATGTCCGCGCGACGGGGGACCGGCACACGCTGCGGCTGCTGTTGCCCCGGCTGGTCGGGGTGATCGACCATCACCGGCGCGGCACCCGCTTCGGCATCGCCGTGGACCCCGGCGACGGGCTGCTGCGCCAGGGGCGGGAGGGCTATCAGCTCACCTGGATGGACGCGAAGGTCGGAGACTGGGTGGTCACCCCGCGCCGGGGCAAGGCGGTGGAGATCAACGCGCTCTGGTACAACGCGCTCCGCCTGACCGCCGGCTGGCTGGCCGAGGAGGGCGACGCCGAGGCGGCCCGCCCGCTGGAGGAGCTGGCGGAGCAGGCCCGCGCCTCCTTCAACGCGCGCTTCTGGTGCGCCGGGGCTGGGCACCTGTACGACGTGGTGGACGGCGAGCGGGGGGACGACGACGCGTGCCGGCCCAACCAGATCTTCGCCGTCTCGCTCGACCACCCGGTGCTCGACCGTACCCGTTGGGACCCGGTGGTGGAGACGGTGCGGCAGCGGCTGCTGACCCCGGTCGGGCTGCGCTCCCTGGCGCCGGGGCACCGCGACTACAAGGCGAAATACTTCGGCGACCTGCGCGCCCGCGACGCCGCCTATCACCAGGGCACGGTGTGGGGCTGGCTGATCGGCCCCTATGTCGACGCGTGGCTGAAGCTGCATCCGGAGGACAAGGCCGGCGCGCGGGATCTGCTCCGCGGCTATCTGCCGCATCTGGACCAGGCGGGGATCGGCACCATCGCCGAGATCTTCGACGCCGAACCGCCCTTCAGCCCCCGCGGCTGCATTTCGCAGGCCTGGAGCGTGGCGGAGGTGCTGCGCTGCTGGGCGGCGACGGCTGAGGATGAAACATCCTGAAGCATCGGCGATGCTGCCTATGAAAGTGGTCGTAAGAATATGGCGCGAAGCGGGTTGGGCTTGGTCGGATTACTGAAAGGAAAGGTGCGAATCGGAAAAGGCGCAAATCGATGACAGCAATTTAACAAGTGTGAAACCCACATTTTGTTGAAGGTTTCTACCGCCCGTGCCTATCATCGGAAGCGGGGTGAATAGAAGGCACACAAACAAATATTTGTGAGGCCCGCCCACGCACCGGACGATGACGGGAGGGCCCATGCTGACGCTGTTGTCGAAGGCGACGCGCTCCACGGTGGATTGGGACGGTTTGAGCCGCCGGATTCTGGACCAGAGCGCGCAGCCCTGCTGGGTGGTGGACCGCGATCTGGTCACCATCGGAGTCAACCCGGCCCTGTGCGCGATGCTCGGCTACCGGGCGGGGGAACTGGTCGGGACCCATCTCCTCGCCTATGTGGCGGACGACAGCCGGGGCATCCTGGAACGGCAGGCGTCCCTCCGCGATCTGACGCCGCACCGCAGCTACGACGTCACCCTGATGCGCTCCGACGGCACGCCGCTCCGCGTCATCTTCAACGAATCGCGGCTGGAGGGCGATCCCGACCCGGACGGCGGCGCGGCGCCGGGGTCGTGCATCTTCGTCACCGACATCACCCGCCGCCATGAGGAGGAGGAGCAGCGCGCCTTGCGGGTGGACCAGTTGGCGGACACGGTCGCGCGCATGAACCGCTTCCTGGGGCAGATCTGCCAGGAGCTGAAGGACCCGCTGAGCGCCATCCTGGGCGCCACGCAGATGATTTCCTCCGACGTGGCCTGCGATCTCGCGGACGGCGGGCAAGGCCAGGGGACGGCGCGGCTGGGCGCCTATGCGGCCCTGTGCAGCGACGCCGGACGGCAGATGATGCGGACCATCGAGAACCTGTCTCTGTGGTCCCGCCTGCAACTGAATCAGGTTCCCCTGGATCTCCGCGCCTACGAACTGGGCGGCCTGCTCCAGGACGTGCTGGAGGAGTTGGAGCCGCGCGCCCGTGCCCGCGACATCCTGATCGTCAACCGCATCTTCGCCACCCCGGTGCTGGGTGACCTGTCCGCCCTGAACACGGTGCTGAAGCATCTGATCGAGAACGCGGTGCGCTTCTCGCCGTCGGGAAGCATCGTCATGCTGTCGGCCACCCTGGCGGACGGGCGGGTGACCGTCCGCGTACAGGACAATGGTCTGGGCATTCCGGAGGAACTCCAGCCCTACCTGTTCCGCATCGATCTGCACCATGCCGCCCCCGGCGCCGACGGGGAGGTGGGCAGCGGCCTCGGCCTGCTGATCTGCAGGGCGCTGGTGGAGCGCATGGGCGGCGGCATCCGGATCTACAGCAAGCCCGGCGGCGGGACCGCGGTCACCGTGACCCTGACCCAAGGGGTTTGAGCCGGCCTTTGACGCAAGCGAACGGATGGGCGGGCGCATCGGCTCCCCCGGTCGGAGAAGGGGTGACAGGATCGGGTTGCCTCTTGCGGGGAATCCGAACATTCAGTTGTCAACAGGGCACAGGGTCGCGCGAAATCGTCACGTCGCGTATCCGGCATCAGAATCCAATTGACAGGCGTGAGCTCTGCAACACCCCCAAAAACCTGGAAAGATAATGCGTTTCAATGGTTTGTGTGACATGCCCAAATTTTGTGCAAATCGGGCTATGGCCTTGTGGCGACTGACTCGAATCGGGAATTGCCGGGCCTTGTCAACACAGTTATCCACAGACTCTGTGGAGAGCCTACGCGGGAGGTGAAGGGCCGCGCCGCCGGCCCATAACCTTTGGCGGGAGGTCCGTCCAATCAGAATAAGTACTTCAGTTTTTAGGCTCCGCGCCCTTTGGCCGCTATAGTGGTCGCGCCTCATCCCGCCGGGTTGCCCCAATCCAGCCGGCGTCGGATGAACAGTGACGGGAGGGGTGCCCATGCTGGATGTCTATGGGACGTCTTGCCCGGCGGCGCGTCCGCGATGGCCGTGGCGCACGGCGACCGGGAGCCCGCGGGACCGGAGCCCGCGAGAATTGTCCCTGACAAGCGTCGCGAGACCCGCGCTGGCGGCCGTGATGCTGTCCGCCCTGATCCTCCATCTGCTGCTGACCCTCGCCTCGCATCTGGGCGGGGCCGACATGGCGGGGGCGCTGACGGTGGCGGTGGGAATGGCTGCGGTCCTGGTGATCCTGCTGCCCTTTGCCCTGCTGTGCGTCCGCCGGGCACAGGACGCGCTGTCTGCGGGACGGAAGCGTCGCGGGGGGATCGTCTCGCCATAAGGTTGAAGCGTCGCGGGGCGAGGAAATCACGGTTGCCCCCTCATGGGGAGTCCGCGCATAACGTACCGGCGCCGTGGCGATGGACGGCGTTGTTCGGCGGGGGCTGGTATGGGGCTGTTCGATTTTCTGAAGGTGACCGTCAAGGATCAGAAGAAGCCGGCCCCGCGCCGCGCCGCTGCGTCCAATGGCCCGTCCAACGTCATCGAATTCGACGGCAAGAGCTTTCCGTTGGGCGCCATCAGCCACAAGGGCTTCGTGGCGACCGGTTTCGACGGCTCCCTGATCCCCAGCCAGACCGCGCGCATCACGGTGCGAATCGACGACCCCTGCGGCAAATTCACCTTTTCCGCCACCGTGACGATCGAGGAGGTCAAGGGCGGATCGGTGTCCGGTGCCTGGAACATGCTGCCGACGGAGGTCGAGGCGACCATCCGCAAGTATCTGCAAATCCGCAAGCAGAAGACCGGCAAGTAGCAGACTGTCAGGCAGACCCGTCCGGTCAGTCGGCGCCACCCAAGGTCCGGCCGCCAGCCTTCACCATGGTCGGAGCCATGGCCGGCGTGGCGATCTGGTGCATCCGCTCGATCCATTCCGACAGGGTGACGAACTCGCAGCCCTTCGCGCGCATCGCGGCGATCACACGGGGCAGGGCGTTCAGGGTGGAAGGGTAGGTGGAATGCAGCAGCAGGACGCTGCCGGTTCCCGCCTCGGTCTTCACATGCTGCACGATCCGGTCGGGGTCGCGGACCTGCCAGTCGCGGGTGTCGACGGTCCACAGCACCGGGCTCATCCTCTCCTCGCGGGCGATGGACAGCAGCTCCGGCGTGTAGCGCCCATAAGGCGGGCGGAACAGCACCGGGTCGGCGCCGAATCCGCGCAGGATGCGGTTCGCCTCCGCGATCTCGTGCCGCTGGCTGTCGGCGTCCAGGGCGCGCAGGTCGGCGTGGGTCAGGCTGTGATTGCCGATCTCATGCCCGGCGGCGATGAAGTCGCGGATCACCTCGCCCTGGTTCTCCGCGACGCTGGCAACCGGGAAATAGGTGGCGGGGATTTTCTCCCGATTCAGAACCTCCAGGATCTGGCGCGTGACCACCCGGTGCGGCCCGTCGTCGAAGGTCAGCGCGCAGAGGTTCCAGCCCTCCTCCTTCAGCGTCGCCGGCATGACGTCCAGCGCCGTGTCGGGGATCACCGCCCCCAGCCGGCCCTTGCGCCGCCCGGTCTTCTCGATGGCGGCCATGGTCCGGGCGGCATCCGGGGAATAGGTGACGGCGACGTCCGGCTTCCGATCGCTTCCGGTGCGGGACGGTACGGGCTGGGCGCTGTCCGGCGGTGGTGGCGGGGAAGGCGGTGCCGCGTCGAGCAGGAGGCAGCCGAACCCGGCGCCGACCATGCGGCGGCACAGCGTCGTCACGTCCAGACCCGCCGCGGCGGTGGCCCGCAGGGCGACGCCCTCGCCCTGGCGCCGTGCGTCCAGAGGCACGACCGCCGGGTTGAGCCCGTCCGCCAGTTCGGGGGAGCGCCGGCGCAGGCTGTCCCACGCCCACCAGGCGTCCCCTTCCTTCTGGAAAAGGCCTAGTTGCAGCAGCGATTGCCCATCCGTGGCGGCGACCGGCGCCCCCGGCAGAAGAGCCGCGGCCAAAGGCAGGGCGAGGAGGGCGGCGCGGAACCATCCAGCCTTGGACCGTTCAGGATTCGGCCGTGCCGCGGGCGCTTCGCTCAAAATCCTGGTCCCGTCTTCGGAGCGGTCGGCGGGCCGGGGCGCGGTATGCCTCCCCGGAACGTTGGTGACCGTCGAATACCACCCCTTCGGGATTAATTCAAACGGCGCGGCTTTCGCCGGCGCCTCCGCCCGGCGCGTCGCGGATGCCGGAACCTTCGACGCCCGCGTCCGGTTGACGGGAAGCGCCCGCTCCACGAAGAGCGTCGGGGACGCGCGACAGGAACAGGAAGGAGGCAGCCCGGATGGCGGATGATTTGGAAAGCCGGATCAGAGCGCGCGCTCACCAGATCTGGGAACGCGAAGGCCGCCCGGAAGGCCGCTCCCAGGATCATTGGGAGCTGGCGAGCGAGGAAATCGCCATCGAGGACAACTACCGCGCCACGCTGCTCCCGAATCCGTCCCACGGCCCCGATGACACCGCCGAGCGGACCGAGCCGGTCGAGCCCGTGCTGAGCGTCGAGTCCCTGGGCGACATGCCCGGCCTCACCGACCAGGGCGAAGCGTCTCGCGTTCCCGGCGCCGACGACCGCAATTCCTGAGGCGGCCCCCGTTCGCCATGCTGCCGCCCTTCCGCCGTGCTTAACGAGGAACCCCCATGGACACGAACCTGGAAATCGCCTTCCACAATATGGACTCACAGCCGGAACTGGAGGCCTACATCCGCGAACGGGCGGAGAAGACGGAAAAGCTGTTCGACCGGCTGGTCGGCATTCGGGTCGCCGTGGAAGCCCAGCACCGCCAGCACAAGACCGGCAACGTCTTCGACGTCCATATCGAGTTGATGGTGCCGGGCCAGGACATCGTGGTCAGCCGGAAGCCGAACAAGGCGAAGGAGCGCTACGCCAATCCGGACGCCCGGACCTCGATCCGCGACGCCTTCGAAGCCGCGGAGCGGCAGTTGAAGGAATACAAGGAGAAGATGCGCCGCGACGTGAAGGCCCACGATCCGGAACAGCCGGGGCGGGTGGCGCAGCTCTACCCGAACGAGGACCACGGCTTCATCATGACCAACACCGGGACGCAGCTCTATTTCCACCGGAACAGTTGCCTGAACGTGGACATGGACCAGCTCAAGACCGGCGATCCGGTGAAGTATGTGGAGACCACGGGCGACACCGGTCCGACCGCCGCCAAGGTCTGGCGGGCGGCGGGGTCCGACAACGAGTTGCGCGCCTCCTGACGGGACAGGCCCCCGCCCGCGGCGGGGGCTTCTTCGTTCAGGCCCGCTGGGCCGCCGACATCGCCGGGGATGCCGGAGCGGGCGCGTCGCCGACGGCGTCCGGCGCGGCGGCGGGCGCGGTGTCGTCGTTCAGGTCGTAGATGTCCGGATGCAGGCGGACCGCGTCGCGCTCGTCCACCGTGGCGGTCCAATAGACGAAGCGCACCGGCACCGGCTGGTTCAGCTTCACCCATTGCGGCTCCTGCCGCTCCAGCATGCGGTCGATCCGCGCCGGGGAGATGTGCTCGGTCGCCAGAAGCGCCTCGGCCATGCCGCGCGCGTCTTCGAGGCGCACGCAGCCGGAGCTGACGGTGCGGACCTCGCGGTCGAACAGCCGCGGCTCGTTGGTGCCGTGAAGATAGATGTTGTAGGGGTTGGTCAGGTTGAAGCGGAACCGGCCCAGCGCGTTGTGGTCGCCCGGCTGCTGCACGATGCGGACGCGGCGCGGCGACACGTTGCGCCAGTCCACGGCGGACGGCTCCACCGGGGTGCCGTCCAGATAGACCACCGCGTTCTCGATGCCCGGCGTCCCCTTGGAGCGCAGCATCGGAAGCTTGTCCTCCTTCAGGACGGTCGGGGGGACGGTCCAGGTGGGGTTCACGATGACATGGGTGATCCGGTCCTGAAGCATCGGCGTCTCGCGCGACGGGCGCCCGACGATGGAGCGCATGGTCAGCGCCGCCTCCCCGTCGCGGACCAGTGTGGTGGTCTGGCTGGGCAGGTTCACCAGGATCACGGTGTCCGGGGCGGTGTCGCGGAAGGCGCGCATGGACATGGCGCTGCGCCGCATCTGGACCGCCTCCTCCTGCACGCTGCGGTCCAGCGCCACCCGCGTGCCGCCGCCGACCAGACCGTCCACCTTCATGTGCCGGCTGAACTGGAAGGCGCGCACGGCGGTGTCCACGCCCTCGTCAAACAGGTCGCCCTGCCGCGCCCGGTCGAGGAAGCCCAGTTCCGCCAGCCTCCGGGTCAGCCGCTCCACGCGCTCGCCGCTGCTGCCCCTCTTCAGGAGGGGGCCGGACCCGATGCGGGTGATGGGTTGCTCCGGCTCGGCCTCCAGCACCGCGGCGGCGGCGTCCAGCCGGTCGGCCCAGCCGGTCAGCGTGTCGCGGTAGGGGGTGGCCAGGGCGGAGGCCGGAGCGATGGACATTCCAGCCAGGACGGCCAGGCACAGCGACAGCGCGGCCAGGATCGGCGCCGGGCCCTGGATCGACGCCGGGGCCGGGATTGACGCCGGATGGCGTCGTCGGTCGGTGAGCGTCTGGGGTGCCTGCATGGTCCGTCCTTGCCTGACGGGGTCCGATCCCCGTCCCTCATATCGAATGTAGTACGCGACCCGACGCCCGGCGAGGCGATGGCATGCTGTCGCGGGGTCGGGAAATCGGCGTACGGCCATCCGGCCGGGGCAGCTCCCTCGCGCGGCAGCGGTGCCGAGGACCGGACTGTGACCGATTCGGGCCATTTTCGGGTTGATCCCGGTCAAGTCCTAGCCTATAGGGAATATTCGTTCGGTAAGACCGTATTTAATTTGGTCCTATTCGAACAATCCATAGGGGGCCGTCCGGCGATGGAACGGTGCGGCCCGATCACCAAAATGCATTGTTAGGGAGTGATGCTTTTGGGGACTGACGACCGTGCCGCGCCGATGAATGGGCGCGAGACCGGCCGCCGTGGGTTTCTGACCTTCGCCGCCGCCACCCTGACCGCCCTGGCCGTTCCGGCCCTGGTGCCCGCCGCTCCCGCCCTTGCGGCTCCCCTGGCCGGCGGTGTGCGCCGCCTGTCCCTTCACAACGTCAACACGAACGAACATTTCAGCGGCGTCTATTGGGCCGACGGCGCCTACCGGCCGGACGCGCTGAAGAAGCTGGACGTGCTGTTGCGCGACCATCGGGCCAAGCAGGTCTGCCGCTTCGACCCGCGCCTGTTCGACGTGCTGGCCCGCCTCCACCGGACGCTGGACAGCGATGAGCCGTTCCGGGTCATCTGCGGCTACCGGTCGCGCCGCACCAACGCCATGGCCCGCCGCCGTTCCCGCGGGGTCGCGAAGGAGAGCTATCACACCCGCGGCATGGCGATCGACGTGATGCTGCCGGATGTGGAACTGAAGGCCATCGCCGCCGCGGCCCGCGGCATGGAGGCCGGCGGCGTCGGCTTCTACCCGCGCAGCGGATTCGTGCACATCGACACCGGCCCAGTCCGGACTTGGTGAGTCTGGACTGGGTGAGTCCGGCCTTGGTGAGTCCGGCCTTGGTGAGTCCCGGGCTGCCGGCGGGGCCGGGTCATAGAAACGGTCGGCCTATCCGGCAGACCCGGTCCCTGCCCTGTCGGTAGGGGACCTGGAACCATAGCCCGACGCGCCGGTTGCTCCGAACGGAACTCCCCGAACGAGCAACACGAGAAGGCGACGAAGGCGATGTTCTGCAAAAACGATCTGGAACGGCTCCTGACCGTCGACGCCGCGCCGGCGGTGTCCATCTTCCTGCCCACCCACATCGCCGGGCGCGACATCCGCCAGGACGTGATCCGGCTGCGGAACCTGATTTCCAAGGCTCAGGACGAACTGTGCGAAAAGCACGGACTGCGCCGGCCCGACGCCGAGGCGTTCCTGAAGCCGGCGTCCGACCTGCTGGAGCAGGGCGAATTCTGGCGCCACATGGACCGTGGCCTGGCCATCTTCCTGGCGAAGGGCGTGTCGGCCATCCACCGCGTGCCCGTCGAGATGCCGGAGGAGGTGACGGTCAATTCCCGCTTCACGCTGCGGCCCTTGCTGCCGCTGCTGGCGGATGACGGGACCTTCATGATCCTGACGGTCACCGCCGGGCGGGCGCGCCTGTTCTCCGCGACCCGTCACGGCATCGCCGAGGAGGACGCGGACCTGCCGCAGGGCGTCGCGGAAATCCACGCCGAAACCGACTACGACCAAAACAATCTGCATTCCGCGCCGCCCGCCCGCCACGCCGACCGCACGGACCGGGGCGGCGTCTCCATGGTCAAGACGCACAACTTCGGCGAGGACCCGGAGGGATTGCGCAAAGCGCATCTGATCGAGTATCTCGGACGTGTCGGCGCCCGGGTGCGCGATCATCTCAAGCCCTTCCGCGGTCCTCTGGTGCTGGTGGCCGACGAGGAGATCCAAGGGCATCTCCGCAAGGACATGCATCTGCAGGGGTTGCTGGACGACGGCGTCGTGACCAACCCCGAGTCGCTGGAGGCGGAGGAACTGCACCGGCGGGCCTACGCGGCGGTCAAGCCGATGTTCGAAACGACCCGTCGGACGGCGCTGGAGCGGTTCAACGCCCTCTACGGTGACCGCAGCACCACCGAACGCACGACGACGCGCGCCGAGGATGTGATGGTGGCGGCGCGCGAAGGGCGCGTGGGTGTTCTCCTCGTGGCCGAGAACGACAAGGTCTGGGGACACTTCCGGGAGGACTATCACCGCGCCTTCCCGCTGCACCACGAAACGGACGGAGCCATCGACCTCGTCGAGCATGCCGCCACGGAAACGCTGCTGCGGGGCGGGGAGGTGCATGTGGTCAGCAAGGCGGACCTGCCGTCCGGCGCCTCGACCGCGGCCATCCTGCGTTTCTGATCTCCTCTGGACCTCGAACGCCTTCGGCTGGCGGCGCCGCACCCGGTGGCGCCGCCGCCTTGGCGTTGGTGCCTTGGCGGTGGTGCCGCCAGCATTGATGCCGACGGAGTTATTCCGTCAACCGGAGGCCTTGCCGGGTTTGCCGGTGGATGATCTTCCGGCGCGGTAGATGTCCGTTGGGTCCCACACGGCGCCGTGACGCCGCCGCTGGCCGGAACTGGCCGGCTCGGCCTTTACAAGCGGCTTGGCGGGGGTCTTCACGCCGGCCTTGCCGCCACCTACGCCTCTCGGCGCCCCCCCCGTCTTCGACGGCACCGCGACCGACAGAAGGAGTCCCTCTCCGCGCGGCTCCCGCGGCGGGGCGGTGTCCAGCGGGATGCCGTCCGCCGAATCGCCGTCTTGCGCGTCGCGCAGGTGGGGCGACAGGGAACTCAGCAGCGAGAGAAGTTCGTTGCTCACACTTTCCGGTGCCGACCGCCACAGGCGCAGCATGCGCGCCTCGCGGCGGCTGATGGGGCCTTCGCCGATCCGTGCGCCGTCCGGTGCGGGCGACTCGCGCCTCGGAGACTGCGGATCATCGTAGCAATCGAAGAAGAAGCTGACCGGAACGTCAAGAACCTGTCCCAGGCGGTACAGTGTTCCGGCGGAAATTCGGTTGGAGCCGCGTTCGTATTTCTGCACCTGCTGAAACGTCAGGCCGATGGCTTCGCCCAGCTTTTCCTGACTCATGCCGAGCAAAGTGCGGCGCATGCGCACGCGTTGTCCGACATGTGCATCGACCGACCAGGATTCGGGCGATCCGCGTCGCCCTCTTTTGCGCACCGCTGGTTCGCTCATGGCCCCGGAACTCCAATGCTTACGAATAAATATGCAGAATTTGAGTATGTCAGTAGGATTGTTCACACAGAACTTGCCGTCAGGCAAGGGGAATCTGTGAAATTACTGCGCCGACGCCATGCACTGGACGCACATAATAGGGTATGGGGTCTCTGGTGGCCTTATGGGATGAGGGCGTTGAAGGCGTTGATTGCGACGTTCTTTCCGCATCGCCCGTGCGGGTTGCGCCGTCTCGCCGGGATGTGAGGCTGAACAATCGGAACGTTGCGGTGCTCGCAGTACGAATTTTATTTCAAATTGTGGGAATTCGCTCCGGCGGCGCGGTGTGGAAACACTTTGATAATCAAATTCGGATAGGTCGCATGGAAGAGAGTTCGCGCCGTGGGTCCATCGGGCCGGCGGCGCCGGGCCGGCGGAGCCGGTTGGCGGCGACGGTCGGCGGCGTCCGGTGCGCCGCCGGGTCGCAATCAAAGGATCAGGTCGATGCAGACAAGCAGTCTGGCGGGGCGTTTCAAGGTCGGGACCCGTATCTACTTCGGTTTCCTCGTGGTTTTGCTGCTGCTGGCGGTGGTCGTCGCGATCGGCGTCCGGGGCCTCGGGGTGGCGCGGGACGGCTTCGAATCCTATGCGTCGGTGAGCAATCACTCGATCCAGGTCAGCACCATCGACGGGCAGGTCGCCCAGATGCGCCGCCTCGCGTTGAACTTCAACACGTTCGGTGATCCCAAGGTGGCGGAGCAGGTGCGCGCCGTTCAGGCGTCCCTCGCCAACGAGCTGCGCGCCTCCCTGGACGGAACGGCCGGGGAACGGCGCGCCCTGCTGGAACGGATGAACCAGCTCTTCGCCGCCTACACGGCCGATTTCAACACGCTGGTGGAGCTTCGCCTGCGCCGCGACCGCCTCTACGCCGAACAGCTCGTCCCGGCGGGCGAGAAGGCGCGTGAAACCGTGTCGCAGCTCGTCTCCGGCCTGGCCGCCGACGGGGAGCATGAGGCGGCGGCCAGCGCCGGCCTCGCGCAGGAGCAGTTGCTTCTGGCGCGGTTGAGCGCCTCGCGCTTCTTCACCAACCCGAACGAGGCGATCATCGCCGAAGTGACGGCCCGCAACGACGCCTTCAACGAGTCGATCCGTCGGCTGGGCACGCGGCTGACCAACCCGGCTCACCGGGCCACGGCGCAGAACGCCGATCAGTTGTCCGACCGCTACGTCGCCGTGTTCCGCGAAACCGCCACGGTGGTGCTGGAAAACGCCCGGCTGATCGACGTGATGGCGGCGCGCGGGGCGGAGTTCGCCGACCTGTCCGACCGCACCGTCGCGATCGAGACCAAGGAGCGCGACGGCGTCAAGGCCGAAACCGAAGCCAGCATGCAGAGCACCCTGTCGGCCAACATGGCGATCGCCGGCGGCGCTTTCCTGTTCGGCCTGCTGCTGGCCTGGGCGGTGGCGCGGTCCATCGTGAAACCGGTCGTTTCGATGACCGAGACGATGACGAACCTCGCGGGCGGCGACCTGACGGTGACCATCCCGGCGCTCGCCAACCGCGACGAGATCGGGCAGATGGCGCAGGCGGTCCAGGTGTTCAAGGACAACGCCATCCAGAAGAAGGCGATGGACGAGGCCGAACGCGAGCGTCTGGAGGCCGAGCGCCGCGCCGAGGAGGCCGAGCGCGCCCGCGAGAAGGCGATCGGCGAGGAGATCGCCGCGCTGATCGACGGCGTGTCCAAGGGCGACCTGTCGCGCCGCCTCGACCTGACCGGCAAGGATGGCTTCTACAAGACCATGTCGCAGGGCATCAACCGCCTGACCGACACGGTGGAATCCGTCATCGCCGACCTTGGCGCCGTGCTCAGCGCGCTCGCCCAGGGCGACCTCAACAAGCGGGTGGAGCGCGACTATCAGGGCGCCTTCCAGACGCTGAAGACCGACGTCAACACCACCTCCGCCAAGCTGGGCGAGATCGTCGGGCAGATCCTGCGCGCCACCGACGCGATTTCCGGCGCCGCTTCGGAAGTCTCGCTGGGGTCCAGCGATCTGGCCGAGCGGACGGAGCAGCAGGCGTCCTCGCTGGAGGAGACGGCGGCGAGCATGGAGGAGCTGGGCGCCACGGTGCGCTCCAACGCCGACAACGCCCAGCGCGCCAACGGCATGGCCACCGACGCCCGCAGCGCCGCCGAATCCGGCGGGACGGTGGCGGACTCGGCCATCGAGGCGATGAAGCGCATCGAGACCTCCAGCCGCAAGATCACCGACATCATCGGGGTGATCGACGAGATCGCCTTCCAGACCAACCTGCTGGCTCTGAACGCGGCGGTCGAGGCGGCGCGGGCCGGCGACGCCGGGCGCGGCTTCGCCGTGGTGGCGCAGGAGGTGCGCAACCTCGCCCAGCGCTCCGCCCAGGCGTCCAAGGAGATCAAGGGCCTGATCCTGGACAGCGACGCCCAGGTCAAGGACGGGGTGGAGCTGGTCAAGAAGGCCGGCGACGCGCTGGAGGGCATCGTGTCGGGCGTCCAGCAGGTCGCCGGACTGATCGCCGAGATGGCCTCGGCGTCGAGCGAGCAGGCCGCGGCGCTGGACGAGATCAACGCCACCGTCTCGCAGATGGACGAGATGACCCAGAAGAACGCCGCCCTGGTCGAGGAAACCACCGCGGCGGCCCAGTCGCTCGCCAATCAGGCGACGGACCTGCGGTCTCTGGTCAGCTTCTTCAAGCTCGACGCCTCCGCCTTCGCGGCGGCTCCCGCCGTGCACCATCATGGCGGGGCGGGCCACGGCGCGGCGGCTCCGGCCCTGCGCCGCAGCATCGCCCCGACCAAGCCTGCGGTGCGCAAGGCCGCGGCTCCGGCCCGTCCGGCGGGGGGCAACGCGGCGTCCGCCACCTTGCAGCGCGCCTCCGCCGACGAGGACGATTGGAAGGAGTTCTGAGGTTACGGATCGAGAATCCGTGCGATGAAATCGGCGGCGCGGACGTTTGTCAGGGAAAGACTTCACACCGACCGGGAGTGATGCCCCCATGACCGCGCGCCGCCTCCTTCCTCTGATGTTTTTCGTGAGCGCCCTCTGGGCGGTTCCGGCGGGCGCCGCCGACACGCCGCCCCCGCCCGGCGCCACCCCGCCTCCCTCCCAGACCCCATCCCAACCGGGCGATCAGGCCCGGCAGGGGCTGGAGCTTCTGATGAAGGCCCTGGAGGGTTGGGTGCGGCAGATGCCGCTGTTCTCCGCCCCCGAAGTGACGCCCGAGGGAGACATCATCATCCGCCGGCTCGACCGCAACCGCCCGTCCGAGCCCGAGCCGCGTGCCCCCAGGAGCCCGGACGCCCCGGTTCCGAACGCCCCGACCGATCTGTAGAGTGATCGGCGAAAGCCCGATACACCATGTCACGCAGCGCCCCGGCGCGGTTTGCATGGCGCGGCGGGGCGCTCGAACCGGCTTAACGGGTCCTTAATTCATAGTTAATAGTCGGTTAACGACCGTTTGCGAGGCGAACGGAGCCGGAAACGGTCCCGCTGCGTGACACGCTGTATCGGCCTTCCGGTCCTACCGGTCCTTCCGATCAGCCGGCCCGGTCAGCCGGCATGCCACGGACCGCCCGGGCGGGCGAAGCCCTCCACCTGATCGCGCAGCTTCTGGATCTGGGACGGGGTAAGGGCAAGCCCAAAGCGGGCGGCGAAGGCTGCGGCGAGGGCGCCGCGGGTCGGACGTTCGCCCCGGTCGGAGAGCGCGCGGTACAGCTCGAAGGCCGCGGCGTAGCGCTGCAGAGCCTCCGGACGCCGCCGCAGTTGCGCTGCCTGTGGGGTGGCGACGCCCTGCAGATGCGTCTCAAGGAGCCGAAGAGCATCCGCCGCGGACAAGGCAGGCAGCGGGACGGGCGGGTCGGGTTCCCGTTCGGGCTTGCCGATGACCGCCTTTGCGCGGTGCCGCCGCTGCCGCAGCCGATCCTCGTTGCGCAGCCGCTCCGCATAGGCCGGATCGCTGCGGCGCCGTTCGGTGCGCGCCCGGTTGGCGCGGGCGTTGCGTTCCTCCCGGTCCGCGCGGGCCTGCGGGTCGCCGAGAAGGAAGGCCAATTCCTCCGCCGTCAGGCGCAGGGCGTCGGTGTCGGTTGCAGCGTCGTTTTCGGCAGTCATGCCGAAAGCAACGTTTCAGGACGCTTTCCGATCCCTACCACCAAAGAAGGTCACGGCCAAAGAAGGTCACGGAAGGTGGTGGTCTCAGGCGGCGTGGCGGGTCTCGCGCCCGTCGGGGCAGGGGCCGGTCTCGACCTGCACCGTCGCGTGGCCGATGCCGAAGCGCCCGCGCAGCGTTTCCACCAGATCGCGAAGCACCGCGTCCCGATCGGTTCCCGGAGGCACCACGGCGTGCATGGTCAGCAGCGGCCGCTCCGCGGTCAGGGACCAGACATGGACGTGATGGATCTCGGTCACCGCCGGAACCGCCTCCCGCAGGGCGCGGCGCAGCTCATCCACGTCGATCCCCACGGGCGTGCCCTCCACCAGGATGTGGGCACTTTGTCGCACCACCTCCCAGGCGCCGCGCAGGATCAGCAGGGCGACGACGACCGACAGGATCGGGTCGATGGGGGTCCAGCCGGTCAGCAGGATCACGCCCGCCGCCGCGACCGCCGCCACGGAGCCGAGCAGGTCGCCCAGCACATGCAGGGCGGCTCCGCGCACGTTCAGGTTCTCCCGGTCGCCACGGTGCAGGATGACGAATCCGGCGAGGTTGCCGAGCCCGCCCAACACCGCCACGGCCATCATCGTGCCGCCCATGACCGGCTGCGGCTGGATCAGCCGCTCCGCCGCCTCCCACAGAATCCAGCCGGACAGCAGGAACAGGCTGAGGCCGTTGACGAAGGCCGCCAGCACCTGGAGCCGGTGGTAGCCGAAGCTGCGCCGCCGGTCGGACGGGCGCCGCCCGAGCCGGAAGGCAAGCCATGCCAGAGCCAGGGCGGCGGCGTCGGTCAGCATGTGCCCGGCGTCGGCCAGCAGGGCGAGCGACCCCGACAGGATGCCGCCCACCACCTCCACCACCATCAGGCTGGCGGTCAGCAGCAGGACCAGCAGAATCCGCCGCTCGCTGTCCGCCGTCACCGCCGCGGCGTGGCCGTGGCCGTGGCCGTGCCCATGGGAATGCCCGTGATGACGGTCGTGATCGTGGTGATGGGCGCCGTGGCCCTGCGGTGCCTGGGTCACTGGTCTGTGAGTCACTGGCCTGCCCCTCGTGGTCCTGTGCGGGAACGGACGGGTCCCGACAGGATAGGACCGATGCCGTGCCGCCGTCACGGCGTTTCCGGTCGCGGCGATTTCGCTGTCCATCGAAACCGCGCCTCGTGCTAGAGAATGCCCCCGACACGAGACGTCACCCATTTCACAGCAGACGGGACCCGGCCGGCCATGACCCCCAGGCAAGCCCTCCAGCAGCGCCTCGCCGCCCTGGACGCGCATCTCCGCGCGGAAAACCCGAACCTTCTCCCGGTCATTCCGACCTTCCGCAATTTCGACCGGGTGCTGGTCCGGCTGGGCCTGCTGGGGCCGCACGAGTCGCTGACCACGCGCATTCCCTGGTGGCCGATGATCGCGGTGCTGGGCACCTTCTCAGCGGGCAAGTCCACCTTCCTCAACGGCTATCTCGGCGCGCCGCTGCAGAACACCGGCAACCAGGCGGTGGACGACAAGTTCACGGTGATCTGCCACGGGCAGGAAACCCGGCGGGAAGCCCTGCCGGGCACCGCGCTGAACGCCGACCCGCGCTTCCCCTTTTACCGGATCGCCGACGAGATCGAGAAGGTGGCGGCGGGCGAGGGCAAGCGCATCGACAACTACCTGCAACTGAAGACGCTGTCCGGCGACCGGGCGCGCGGCAAGATCTTCATCGACTCGCCGGGCTTCGACGCCGACGACCAGCGCCGGTCGGTGCTGCGGCTGGTCGATCACATCGTCGAGCTGTCCGACCTCGTGCTGGTCTTCTTCGACGGGCGCCACCCGGAGCCGGGAGCGATGCAGGACACGTTGAAGCATCTGGTGTCGAAGACGGTCGACCGCGCCGACGCGCGCAAGGTCTGCTACATCCTGAACCAGATCGACACCACGGCGAAGGAAGACAATCTGGAGGCCGTGTTCGGCGCGTGGCAGCGCGCCATCGCCCAAGCCGGGCTGGTGTCGGGCCGCTTCTACGCCCTCTATGACAGCAAGTCGGCGGTCGCCATCGCGGACGACGCGGTGCGCGCCCGCTACGAGTCGCGGCGCGACGCCGACCTCGCCGAACTCCAGGTGCGCATCAACGAGGTGGAGGTCGCCCGCGCCTACCGCATCGTCGGCATGATCGACAGCCTCGTGAAGGAGCTGAAGGGCGAGATCGTGCCGCAGCTCGCCGCGGCGATGAAGCGGTGGCGCAAGCTGGTGCTGATCGGCGACGCGGTGTGGCTGGGGCTGCTGGCCGCGCTGTTCGGCGGGATCGCCAGCCTTGCCGGCGGAGACACGGTGTCGGCCTTCCTGTCCTGGCTGACACAATCGCAGCCGGCCTGGGCCGGTGGCCTGCCGGTCGGGGTGCTGGTGGCGCTGGTTCTGCTGGCCGGCCTGTTCGGCGCCGGCCATTTCTGGCTGCGCTCCTTCATGGCCCGCCGGGTCGCCCGAAGCCTGCCGGAGCGCTACGGCGACGTGGACCTGAACCTGCAGCAGGGATTCCTGCTCAACACCCGCTTCTTCCGCTCGATCTTCCGCAAGAAGCCGGCGGGCTGGAGCGGCGGGGCGGAGAAGCGCATCTTTTCCATCCGCGAGGCGGTGGCGGAGCATGTCCAGCGCATCAACGACCTGTTCACCGACCCCGCCGGGCGGCGCAGCCGCGCCCCGGCGGAGTGACCGGACGGACGTAGAAGGGAGGGGGATCGGGCGATGGCGGGCCGGCGGTGTCTTCTCGCCCTGTTCCTGCTCCTGGCGGCGCTCGGCACCGTCCGTGCGGCGCCGCTCGATTCCACGCTGGACCTCGTCACCGGAAACGACTTCGCGCCCTTCACCGGGGAGGACCTGCCGCAGGGCGGCCTGCTGACCGAGATCGTGCGCCGTGCCTTCGACGAGGTGGGGCTGCACTACGAGGTGCGCTTCATGCCCTGGCGCCGCGGCTACGACGGGGTGCTGGCGGGCAAGTTCCTTGGCACCTTCCCCTATGTCCGCACGCCGGACCGCGAGAAGGAGATGCTGTTCTCCGACCCGCTGCTGGAGGTGCGCCAGCTCGTCTATCTCTCCGTCCACAGCAGCATGGAGTTCCGCACCCCGGAGGATTTCCGGGGGCGGGCGGTCTGCGCCCCGGTCGGGTACGCCCTGCCGCCGGATCTGGCGGAACTGGCCGCATCGGGCGGGCTGACGCGGGAAAGCCCGGCGGATCTGCCGGCCTGCGTGCGGATGGTCGCCTCGGGCCGGGTGGATGCCTTCCTCATCGACGAATTCACCGGGCAGCGCGCCGTGGCGAAGGCGATGGTCGAGGACGAGATCCGCATCGCCCCCTTGCCCTACGCCCGCGCCGGGCAGCACCTGATTCTCGCCCGCGCCACGCCGGAGGCGGCGGCGATCCTGGCGGCCTTCAACGCCGGATTGAAAAAGCTGAAGGCCGGCGGCGCCATGGAGGAGATCCTGCGCCGCCACCTGTCCGAAGCGCCGTGACGCGATCGGCGCCGAAGGGGGAAGAACATGCCGAATGGGCGCGGCGACCCTGCCATGCGGCATTGCCAGCGCGACGCAAAGTGCTATAAACGCGCGGTCTCGATCTTGGAAAAGGGGCGTGGCCCGTGGCCATCGACGCTTCCGTTCTGGTCCTGAACGGACCGAATCTGAACATGCTGGGCGTGCGTGAACCGCACATCTATGGCTCCATGACGCTCGACGATCTGGAAGGCGCGTGCCAGGAGCGCGCCGAACAGCTCGGGCTGGCCATCGATTTCCGGCAGTCGAACCACGAGGGCGAACTCGTTTCCTGGATTCAGCAGGCGCGGACGGAGCATGACGGCATCGTCATCAACGCCGGCGCCTACAGCCACACCTCCGTCGCCATCATGGACGCGCTGATCCTGTCCGAGCTGCCGATCGTCGAGGTGCATCTCTCCAACATCTACAAGCGTGAGGCCATCCGCCACCACTCGCACATTTCCGCGGTGGCCAAGGGGATGATCTGCGGCTTCGGCCCTCACGGGTATCTGCTGGCGCTGGACGCCATGGCGAATATCCTCGAGCGCGACTAAGGAACACGGGAAAAACGAACACCATGGCAAGCTTCGACATCGACGGCGATCTGGTCCGCAAGCTCGCGGATCTCCTGCGTGAGACGGGCTTGAGCGAGATCGAGTTTGCCGAGGGCGAGAAGCGGATTCGCGTCACCCGCCCGACGGCCGCCCAGACGGTGGCCGTGCACGCTCCGGTCGCCGCTCCCGCCCCCGTCGCGGCTCCGGCCGCCGCCCCGGCGGGCAAGCCCGCCAGCCACCCGGGCGCCGTCACCTCGCCGATGGTCGGCACGGCCTACGCCGCGGCGGAGCCGGGCGGCACGCCCTTCGTGCGCGTCGGCGACACGGTGAAGGCCGGCCAGACCGTCCTCATCATCGAGGCGATGAAGGTCATGAACCCCATCAAGGCCCCGCGGGGCGGCACGGTCGTCGAGGTCCTGGTCTCCGACAGCCAGCCGGTGGAGTTCGGCGAAGTCCTTATGATCATCGAGTGAGCGGGGACCATCCCTTGGCGATGTTCGAGAAGGTCCTGATCGCGAACCGTGGTGAGATCGCTTTGCGCATCCACCGCGCCTGCCGCGAAATGGGCATCCAGACCGTGGCGGTGCATTCCACCGCCGATGCCGACGCCATGCACGTCCGCCTCGCGGACGAAAGCGTGTGCATCGGCCCCGCGTCGGCCCGCGAAAGCTACCTGAACATTCCGGCGATCCTGTCGGCGGCGTCGATCACCGGGGCGGACGCGATCCATCCCGGCATCGGATTCCTGTCGGAGAACGCCCAATTCGCGGAGATGGTGGAGGAGCACGGCTTCACCTTCATCGGCCCGACCGCGGAGCACATCCGCATCATGGGCGACAAGGTCACCGCGAAGAAGACGGTGATGGAGCAGGGGCTGCCCGTGGTTCCCGGCTCCGACGGCCCGGTGGCGACGCTGGAGGAGGCGGAGCGGATCGGTCGCGAGACCGGCTATCCGATCCTCATCAAGGCGGCGGCGGGCGGCGGCGGCAAGGGCATGAAGGTGGCCCGCAACCCCGACCAGCTCAAGGAAGCCTACCAGCTCGCCCGTGGCGAGGCGCGCGCCGCCTTCGGCAACGACGAGGTCTACATCGAGAAGTATCTCGGCCGGCCCCGGCACATCGAGATCCAGCTTCTCGGCGACGAGCACGGCAACTGCGTGCATTTCGGCGAGCGCGACTGCTCCGTGCAGCGCCGCCACCAGAAGGTCATCGAGGAAGCCCCGTCGCCGGCCCTGAACGCCGAGCAGCGCGCCTTCATCGGCGATCTGGCGGCCAAGACGGCGGCGGCCATCGGTTACCGCGGCGTCGGCACGATGGAGTTCCTGTTCGAGGACGGGCAGTTCTACTTCATCGAGATGAACACCCGCCTTCAGGTCGAGCACACGATCACCGAGATGATCACCGGCATCGATCTGGTGCGCGAGCAGATCCGCGTGGCGACCGGCGCTCCGCTCGGCTACGGGCAGGCGGACATCCGGTTCCAGGGCCACTCGATCGAATGCCGGGTGAACGCGGAGCATCCGGAAACCTTCATGCCCTCGCCGGGCAAGATCGACGGCTATCACGCGCCGGGCGGTCTGGGCGTGCGCGTCGACTCGGCGCTCTACGACGGTTACCGCATCCCGCCGCACTACGACAGCCTGATCGCCAAGCTGGTCGTCCACGGCACCACCCGCAACGAGTGCCTGATGCGGCTGCGCCGGACCATCGAGGAGTATGTGATCGGCGGCGTGGACACCACGCTGCCCCTGCACCAGCGCATCATCGCGCAGCAGGCCTTCATCGACGGCAACTACGACATCCACTGGCTCGAACAGTTGATGGCTGCGAAGAAGTAATCCGTTGCGTGGTTGAATGAAGAAGAGCCCTTCTTCCCGGTGGGGAGGAAGGGCTCTTTTCGTTCCTGCTCCCCGTCACGGCGCCGCGGTCAGCATCGCGTCGCGGCGGCAGCGGTCCACCACCTTGGCGCCGCAGGGGATGAAGGCCAACTCCTTGCTCAGGCACAGCCGGACCTCCGCCACGTCGCGCTTGGAACAGACGAGCGCCACCGACTCCGGCTCAAGTCCCGGGTTGGCCTGGACGAACAGACGCTCCACCTGGGTCGCGGGGATTGACAGGTCGGGCTTCGGGGACTGGAGCGCCTCGGGGATCTTGACCTTGCCGAAGGCCGTCCGGACCTGAGCGAAGTAATCGGTCACAGGCAGGCCGCTGCAGGTGCCGTGCTTCGTCCACTGGTGTACGATCAGCCCGACGCTGGGCATCACCGGCATGGTGGCGTCCACCACCGCCTTGGGCACGCTGCGGTCGCGGGTGCAGGTGGCCGGGTAGCCGCCGTTGGTGTATTGCGGCCACAGGCCATGGACGATGAAGCCGAACTTGCGCTCCACACCGCACTGGTCGGGATCGGCGCCGCCCTGCTCCTTGGCGCAATGGGTCGGCGACCAGGACAGGCTGAGCACGTAATAATCGAAGGTGCCGGGCTCCGCCTTGCGCTGCGCCCAGGACGTGCCGGTCATCGTCGCGAGCGCAATCAAAGCGGCGGCGATGGCTGACAAAACCGTCTTCATGATGGATTTCCTTCAATAAACACGCTCTTCCGTTGCATACCATGGTGGGAGCCACCTGTCGCGCGGAAGTGGTGTGCCGAGATAACGTTGCTGGGGAGAGGGGGCAAACGGGTATAGTGGCGGCGATGATCGAGCTGTCCGCATCGCTGCTTCTGCGCGCCTACGCCGCCGGCATCTTCCCGATGGCGGAGAACGCCGACTCCGAAGAGCTGTACTGGTTCGATCCGGAGCGGCGCGGAGTCCTGCCATTGGACGGCTTCCACGTCCCGCGCAAGCTGCGCAAGACCGTGCGGCGCGGCCCGTTCGAGCTGCGATTCGACACGGCCTTCCGCGCGGTGATCGAAGCCTGCGCCGAGCCGACGTCGGAGCGCCCGAAGACCTGGATCAACGGCGACATCCTGCGGCTCTACACCGAACTGCACGAACGGGGATGCGCCCACAGCGTGGAATGCTGGAGCGGGGGGCGGCTCGTCGGCGGGCTGTACGGCGTGGCGCTGGGCGGGGCCTTCTTCGGGGAGAGCATGTTCAGCCGCGTCACCGACGCCAGCAAGGTGGCGCTGGTGCATCTGGTCGCCCGGCTGCGGGCTGCGGGCTACACGCTGCTGGACGCGCAATTCGTGACGGAGCATCTGAGCCAGTTCGGCGCGGTCGAGATCCCGCGCACAGAATACCGCCGCCGGCTGGCCGCCGCGCTGGCGGTGCCGACGGACTTCGGCGGCGTGGATCAGGGGAAGGCCATCGCGGCGCTTCTGGGGGCGGAGGGCTGAGCCGCGAGGCTTGCCTCACTCGCCCTCGCAGGACAGAACCCAGACATCGTAGATCGGGTGCTCCATCGCCGACAGGGCGGGGCTGGAGGCGAACATCCAGCCGCTGAACACCGGCTCCGCCTGCTCGCCGGGCTTGCTCTCGATCACTTCGAGGAAGGCGGCGGTTTCCGGAGTCTCGATGGGCGGGTTCTCCTTGCAGGCGCGCAGCGTGATGCGCAGGCTGCCGAGCGCCTTGGTCTCGCCCACCGCGATGGTGAAGGTGGAGGTGCGGGCGGTGATCTTGTCCAGCCCCTGGAGCTTCGCGGCGGGGCGGCTCACCATCTCCTCCGGCACCGGGGCGGCGTCGGCCCGGCTAGGCAGCCCCAGGGCCGGAAGGCAGAGGAGCGCGGCCGACAGGGCCGCGCCGCGAACGCTTGTGCCAGCGATCTGGCCGATGAAGCTTTTCGGAGTCGTCGTCACTGGGGATCGCTTCCGTGATGTCGAACGGCGTGGGCCGAAACCCGACAGCCTTCTATCCCGGAAGCGGCGCCCCGTCCACTGAATGACCGCTTACTGGGTGACGCTGCCGGTGGACCGGCTGCCGGTAGACCTGTTGGTGGTCGACGGGCCATCGGTGCCGTTCTTCTCCTCGACCTTCTGGGTGGCGGTGCCGGCTCCGGCGCCCGCGGCCCCGCCGACCACCGCGCCGACCGGCCCGCCGATCACGGCGCCCGCCGCTGCCCCGCCCAGCGCACCGCTGGCGGCCTTCTCTTCCGTGTTGACGCCGCAGGCCGCGGCGAGCAGGGCGAATCCAAGAACCAGGAAACGCGCTTTCATCGCTGATCTCCTCCTTGATAGGTCTGGCGTGATGGGTCTGCGGGAGGAAACGGCAGCGTGGCCGCGGCTGTTCCGGAAGGGACTGGGAAAAAGTGGAGGCCGCAAACGAAAAAAGGGGCCCTGCGGCCCCTCCGTTCGTCACGACTCGGTGCATCGCCTACAGCTTGGGCGGCTCGCCGCCGTTCTCGCCGGGCTTGCTCATGTTCTGCAGCGAGAAGATGACCTGACCCAGGAGCTGCTCGATCCCGGGGGTGCTCTGCGTGTACTCGACGCGCCCGTTCGGCTTGATCATGTCCTCTTCGCCGCCCGGCTCCAGCGACAGGAACTTGCCGCCCAGCAGGCTTTCCGAGGCGATGACCGCCGCGGTGTCCTTGGGCAACCGGATGTCCGGGTGGATCGACATGTGCACGACCGCCTGATAGCTCTTCGGGTCGAGCGTCAGTTCGGTGACGGACCCCACCTTGACGCCGCTGATCCGCACGTCCGCCCCGCTCTGCAGGCCGGAGATGCTGGAGAAGTTGGCGGTCAGGGCATAGCCGCTCACCTTGCGCAAATCGGCGCTGGTGTAGGCGAAAGCCAGAAAAAAGCCGGCCACGGCGAGGACGACCCCGCCGAGCACGGTTTCAATCACATTGCGGCGCATGAGAGATTCCTAAAGGACCGCGCGGGGGTCTCAGCCCGGAGTCCAGGGTTCGTAATCGCCGGTGGCGCGCACGCGCTGCCCGCCGGCGTACTGGTGCCCGGGCGGCCGGTAGGCCCCGAGCGACCCCGACAGGTTCGGGACATGCTCCTTCTGCCACGGCTTGTGGAAGGCGCTGTTGCCCTCCGGCAGCGGGTCCTTGGTGGTGTGATGCAGCCAGGCGTGCCATTCCGGCGGCACCTTGGAGGCGTCCGGTTCCCCGGCATAGATCACCCAGCGGCGTTCCTTCACGGCAGCGATGGCGCTGGGGGAACGGTAGTAGGTGTTGCCGAAGCGGTCGGTGCCGACCTTGTTGCCACGGCGCCAGGTGACAAACCGGATGTGGATGTTCGCCATCCAGGTGATCAGGGAGATTTTCTCGCTCATCGTCGCTCGCGGTCGGTAAGCCATTCGGCCGGACGGGCTGGCCGGTTAAACGCGGGCGGCACTATGACACCCCCGGCCACGCTCGTCCACAGACTCTGCAACGTCTTTTCCCGCCTGACGGATTTGCCGTCAGGCGATGCGCCGGTCGGTCAGCAGCAGGCGGACGGCGAATCCCAGGAACAGCACCCCCGCGACGCCGTCCAGAACGGCCCGGACCCGCGCGTTGGACAGCGCCCGCCGCGCCGCGCCGGCGCTGAGCGCGGCCACCCCCAGAAGATAAAGGCAGCCGATCCCGCCGAGGATCGACCCCAGCAGGAAGATCTGCAGCGCGACGTGGCCGAGCGCCGGTGCGACGAATTGCGGCACGAAGGCGAGGTAGAACAGGATGACCTTCGGGTTCAGCAGGTTCGTCAGCAGCGCCTGGAGGAAGACCCGGTGCGCCGGGGCCGACTCGGGCTTGGCGGTCGCCATATCCTCACCGCCGCCGAAGCCGGTCCGCAGCGCGCTCCACAGGGCGCGCCCGCCGATCCACCCCAGATAGGCGCCGCCCGCGTAGCGCAGCACGTCGAACAGAGCCGGCGAGGCGGCGACCAGGGCGGAGATGCCGGCGGCGGCCAGAAGCGCGTGGATCAGATTGCCCAGCGTGATGCCCACGGTGGCGACCACCCCGGCGTTGCGCCCGTCCATCACGCTGCGCGACAGGACCAGGAGCGAATCCGGCCCCGGCGCCACCGTCAGCACCAACGCCGCGACGAGATAGAGCTGAAGCAGGTGGGGGTCCAAGGGCAGGGACATGGGGGATTCTCCGTCAGTCGGGCCAGCGCCGGTGCAGCCACAGCCATTGGGCGGGGCGTTCCCGAATCCATTGCTCCAACAGGGCGTTCAGACGCTCCATCAAAATCCGCACATCAGCGTTGCGGTCCCCGGTGTTCGGGGGTTCCACGGGGGGAAGCACGGTGATGCGGAAGCGCGCGCCGTCCAGCCGCTCGGCCCGCGCCGGAACCAGCGGGATGCCCAGCCGCAGGGCAAGCTGCGCCGCCGCCGGGGCGGTCATGGCGTCGCGCCCGAAGAAGGGGATGGGCATGCCGTCGTTCAGCTTCTGGTCGATCAGCATGCCGACGTGGCCGCCCTTGGTCAGGACGCGGATCAGCGTGCGCGCGCCCTCGGACCCCTTGGGGATCTGGGTGCCGGAGGCGGCTCCCCGCAGTTCGGTCAGCAGCTTGGCCACATAGGGGTTGTTGGGTGCCCGGTAGACCACGGCCAGTTCCGCGCCCATCTTGCGGGAACAGACGGACTGCACCTCCCAATTGGCGAAATGGCCGGACACCAGGATGCCGGCCTTGCCGTCGTCGCGCAGGGCCTCGATGTGCTCCCCGCCGACGATGTCCACCCGCCCGCCGGGGCCGTAGTCGCTGATTTCGTCCAGATGGGGGTATTCGGCGACGACGCGGCCCAAATTGTCCCACATGCCGAGGACGATGGCGTCGATCTCCGCGCGGGACTTCTCGGGGAACGCGCGCTCCAGGTTGCGGCGCGCGGTGCGCGTGCCGGGCAGGCGCGGTCCGACGGTCCGTCCGATCCAGCCGCCGAGAGCCGACGCGCGGTCGAGCGGCAGGGCGCGGAACAGGCCGCAGAGGCCGTGGACGAGGACGGCTTCCAGCGGATAGGCGACCCGGCGGGTCAGCCAGGTCGCCAGGGGGCCGCGCGGCTTAGCCATTCGGAACTCCAGTCAAATGCCCGGTCGGAAGAGAGGTGAGCAGACGGTCGAGCGCGGCGGGCTCCCGCCAGACGGCGCGCACCGGCACCACCCGGACCAGGGCGCGCAGATCGTCCGGCAGGCGGACGGCGTCCTTCGCCGTGGTGACGGGCAGGGCGCCCAGCGCGGCGGCGCGGTCCAACAGGGCCAGCACCTCCTCGGGGCGGTAGGGGTGGTGATCGGCGAAGGCGGCGCGCTCCACCACGCGGGCGCCCAGCGCCTCCAGCGTGGCGAAGAACTTCTCGGGACGCCCGATGCCGGCGAAGGCCAGGACCGTCCGCCCGGCCAGCGCGCGGGCCTCCTCCACCGGCTCCAGCCGGGCGTGGAGGACCGGCAGGGCGCCGGCCACCCGGCGCTCCACCCCGGCGCGGTCCTCGCCCACCACGACCACGGCCCCGGCGCGCGCCAGCCCGCGGGCCACCGGCTCGCGCAGGGGGCCGGCGGGGACGAGATGGCCGTTGCCGAAGCCCACCGCCCCGTCCACCACGATCAGCGAGAGGTCCTTGGCGAGGCCGGGATTTTGGAAGCCGTCGTCCATCACCAGAACGGAGGCGCCCGCCGCGACCGCCGCCCGCGCCCCGGCGGCGCGGTCGCGCGCCACCCAGCAGGGGCCGTGGGAGGCCAGCAGCAGCGCCTCGTCGCCCACCGCCGCGGAGTCGTGGATGCCGGGATCGACGGCCAGCGGGCCGTGCTCCCGCCCGCCATGGCCGCGCGTAAGGAAAGCGGGGACCGCGCCACGGGCGCGCAGAGCCTCCGCCACGGCGATGCAGACCGGCGTCTTGCCCGCCCCGCCCGCCACCAGATTGCCGACGCAGATCACCGGCGCCCCGGCCCGCTCCGGGCGTCCCGACGCCATGCGCAGCCGCCCGGCCAGCCCGTAGAGCGCGCCCAGCGGGGCGAGAGCCCAGCCCAGGGCCGCCCCGGCCGGACCGCCGGACCCGTACCAGAAACCGGGCGTCCTCATGCCGCGGGGCGGACGCCGCCGGCGCCCAGGACGGGGGCGAGCGCCGCCAGGGCGCGGTCGACGATCCGCCGGTTGCCCTCGGTCACCGCCGCCGCCCCGGCGGCGACGCGGGCGCGGGCCACGTCATCGGTCAACAGGCGCCCGACCGCCTCGGGCAGGTCGTCCGCGCCGGCCACGGGCACGGCTCCCCCGGCGGCTTCGAGCTGGCGGGTGATCTCCGTGAAATTCCACATGTGCGGGCCGTAGAGGACGGCGCAGCCGAGCAGGGCGGGCTCCACCGGGTTCTGGCCGCCGTGCGGCACGAAGGACCCGCCCATGCACACCACCGGCGCCAGCCGGTAGAACAACCCCATCTCACCCATGGTGTCGGCGATGTGCACGGCGTCCGTGGCGGCGGGCAGGGTTCCCTCGCTGCGCCGCGACACGGTCAGGCCGCGCCCGCGCAGAAGCGCGGCGATGCCGGCGCCGCGGTGGGCGTGGCGGGGGATCAGCAGGGTCAGCAGGCCGGGCAGGCGCGGGGCCAGCGCCTCGTGCACCGCGGTGGCCAGTTCGTCCTCGCCCGGGTGCGTGCTGGCGAGCAGCCAGACCGGGCGTCCGGCGCAGGCCGCGCGCAGGGCCGCCAGGGCCTCCGGATCGGCGGGCGGCGGCTCCGCGGAGAATTTCAGGTTGCCGACGCTGGCGACACCCTGCGCGCCCAGCCGGCGCAGCCGGTCGGCGTCCCCGTCCGACTGGGCCAGAGTGACCTGGAAGGTGGAAAGCAGCGGCGTGATGAGGCCCGACGCGCAGCGCCAGCGGGAGAAGGAGCGTTCCGACATGCGGGCGTTGACCAGAGCCGCCGGAATGCCCCGCGTCCGCACGGCGCCGAGCAGGTTGGGCCAGATCTCCGATTCCGTCCACAGCGCCAGATCAGGCTGCCAATGGTCGAGAAAGCGGTCCACCGCCGCCGGCAGATCCACCGGAACATACTGATGAAAGGCGCGCTCCGGCAGGCGGCGGCCCATCAGCTCCGCCGAGGTGACGGTGCCCGTGGTCATCAGGATGGTCAGGTCCGGCGTTTCGTCCAGCAGGCGGTCGATGAGGACGAGCACCGAGTTCGCCTCGCCCACGCTGGCCGCGTGAATCCAGGCGAGCCGCCCCGGCGGGCGCGGGCGCGTGGCCGTGCCGAAACGCTCCCCCCGGCGGGCGGAATCCTCCTTGCCGGCGGCCAGCCGCCGGTCGAGATACAGACGAACCGCCGGCCCGGCGAGGGTCGTCAGGCCGCGGTAGAGTGATTGAAGCATTCGGGTCGAAACGCCATCCGACAAAACCAACGCGGCCGGTTTGATCTCCCGGCCGCGGTCGCCACCACTTTAGCACGGCGGGCTGTGGCAGAGGTAAGGCTTTGCGCTGACGCCTTCCGGAGGGCTGATGGCCATAGGGGATGGTCGGCATACCGGAGTATGACGATTATGGGGTGGCTTATGATAATTTTGAAGCAATCCGGTTCTAAGATGACTTCGTAGAAACACAGACAGCGTGTGGGAAGGCGGGTGAAGCGCCGGCCACCAACCATTGGCCCTCCAATTGATAGAGGATGAATGCGGATCATGGCAGGCGGACAGCAGCGTGACGGTCAGGACCACCGGCTCCGGGCTTTCGACATCGCGGAGGCGGACATCGCGCGGCTGCGCGCGCTCCGGGATTTCGCGGAGCGCCGTTTGCCGCTGCTGCTGGAACAATGGCATGACGCCTTCTCGGCCTGGCCGGAAATCCGCAACGCCTTGACTCTGCCGGACGTTCACTCCGCGCGCGTTTCCCACTGGACCCGCGTGGTTTCGGGCGATCTGGGGCCGGGATTCCTGGAGTCGGCCCATCGTCTGGCCAAGGCCTTCTACGACAACGGCGTGCCCGGCTATGCCGTCGCCATCTGCCACCACACGGTGTCCAACGGCATCGTCCGCGAGTTGGGCCTGGACGCGCCGGAACGGCGGAGGCTTCCGTTCGGGTCCGGCAAGGGGGCGGAGAAGGCGGCCTTGCGCGACACTCTGGGCCGGGTCACCTGGCTCGACCTCGAAGTGCTTCTGGAGACCTACGCGGAGGCGGAGCGGGAGAGCAAGCGCACCATCCTGAACCATCTCGCCGACAGCCTGGAAGGCAGCGTCCGGAGCATCGCCGGCAACACGGTGGCCGCGTCGGACGAGATGCGCGGCCACGCCCAGCGCATGGCGCAGATCGCCGCCGCCACCAACCGCCAATCGCTCGCCGTGGCCTCCGCCGCCGAGCAGGCGTCCGCCAACGTGCAGACGGTCGCCGCGGCGTCGGAACAGCTCGCCAGCTCCATCGCCGAGATCAGCCGGCAGGTCAGCTAGTCCTCGCAAGTCGCCCGCGGCGCGGTGGCCGAGGCGGAGCGGACCAACGCCACCGTCAACGGGCTGGTCGATGCCGCGCAGAGGATCGGCGCGGTGCTTCAGCTCATCAACGGCATCGCCGGGCAGACCAATCTGCTGGCGCTGAACGCCACCATCGAGGCGGCGCGGGCCGGGGAGGCCGGAAAGGGCTTCGCCGTGGTGGCGAGCGAGGTGAAGAGCCTCGCCAACCAGACGGCCAAGGCCACGGAGGACATCTCCGTCCAGATCGCCGGCATCCAGGAGGTGGCGCGCAGTTCCGCGGAGGCGCTGAACGGCATCGGCGCCACCATCGGCACCATCAACGACATCGTCATGACCGTCGCCGCCGCGGTGGAGGAGCAGACCGCCGCCACCCGGGAAATCGCACGCAACGTGCAGGAGGCCGCCCACGGAACCCGCAGCGTGACCGAGACCATCGGGTCGGTGACCGGGGGCGCCTCGGAGACCGGCAACCTCGCCGAAGAGGTGCTGGGGGCCGCCGGAAACCTGCACCGTGAATCCGACCGCCTGCGCGAGAGCGTGGACCTGTTCATGCAGCGCATCCGCGCCGCGTGACGGTGGCAGGCCGGGACGGTGGCGGACCGGCCTGGGGCAGGCTCAGGCGAGGGGGCGCAGGTTCGCCAGGAACTGTTCGGCGGACCGCCGCCAGGAGAAGTTCAGGGCGTGGCCGCGGCACTGGTCCGCCGGGATGGCCAGGGCGCGTTCGACGGCGCTCCTCAGGTCCTCGTCCAGGCAGCCGGCGCCCGAGCCGTTCACCACGTCCAGAGGGCCGGGCACCGGATAGGCCGCCACCGGCACGCCCGAGGCCAGCGCCTCCAGCAGAACCAGCCCGAAGGTGTCGGTGCGGGACGGGAAGACGAAGACGTCCGCCGCGGCGTAATGCTGCGCCGGCTCCTCGCCATGGCGGGCGCCGGCCCAATGGACCTCCGGATATTTCTGCTGAAGCTCCGCGCGGACCGGGCCGTCGCCGACCACGACCTTGCTGCCCGGCAGGTCGAGCCGGAGGAAATCCTCCAGGTTCTTTTCCACCGCCACGCGCCCGACATAGAGGGCGATGGGGCGGGGCAGCGCCAGGAAATCCTTGGGACGCGGGCGGAACAGATCGGTGTCCACGCCGCGGGTCCAGCGCCGGATGTTGGTGAATCCGCGGGCGGCGAGGTCCGTCTCGATGGACCGGGTCGCCACCATCACCGCCGAGGACGGCTTGTGGAAGCGGCGCACCACGGCGTAGCCGAGCGCCAGCGGCACCGGAGCCCGGTCGCGCACATATTCCGGGAAGCGGGTGTGATAGGCGGTGGTGAAGGGCTTGCCGCGGCTGAGGCAGTGGCGCCGGGCGGCGAAGCCCAGCGGCCCTTCGGTGGCGATGTGGATGCAGTCGGGGCGCAGCGCGTCGATCATCGCGCCGAGCCGCCGCCCGGCGCCCAGCGCCAGCCGGATTTCCGGGTAGGTGGGCATCGGCACGGTGCGGAAGCGGTCGGGGCCGATCACCTCCACGCTTTGGCCCATGGCTTCCAACTCCGCGCGGACGGTGCCGATGGTGCGCACCACGCCGTTGACCTGGGGAAGCCATGCGTCCGAGACGATCAGGATGTTCACGCCGCCTTTTCCCTGGCCGGGCTGAGGTCGGGCAGCGCCGTCGGAGCGCGCCGGCGGATGTCCGCCGCCCAATCGATGATCTCCAGCCGGCCGCAGGGATGCTCGACCAAGGCGGTGCAGGACTCGACCCAGTCGCCGTCGTTGCAATAGAGGATTCCTTCCATGTCGCGGATTTCCGCGGTGTGGATGTGGCCGCAGACGACGCCGTCCACCTTGCGGCGCCGGGCCTCGTCGCCGAGTGCCGCCTCGTACTGGCCGATGAACTCCACCGCCGTCTTCGCCTTGTGCTTGAGGAAGGCGGACAGCGACCAGTAGGGGAAGCCCAGCTTGCGCCGCACCCAGTTGAACAGCGTGTTCGCCTGGAGCAGGACCACGTAGGCGTTGTCGCCGATGAAGGCCAGCCAGCGGGCGTACTTCACCACCACGTCGAAGCGGTCACCATGGGTGACCAGCAGCCGGCGCCCGTCGGCGGTGACGTGGATCATCTCCTCCACCACCTGGACGCCGCCGAACTGCAGGCCGGCATAATCGCGGGCGGCCTCGTCGTGGTTGCCGGGGATGTAATAGACCTGCACGCCCTTGCGCGCCCGGCGCAGGATCTTCTGCACCACGTCGTTGTGCGCCTGCGGCCAGTACCAGGTCTTGCGCAGCCGCCAGCCGTCCACGATGTCGCCGACGAGATAGAGGTGCTCGGACTCGTTGTGCTTCAGGAAGTCCAGAAGGAACTCCGCCTTGCATCCCCGCGTGCCCAGATGGACGTCGGAGATCCAGATGCTGCGGTATCGCCTGACGTCGCGTGATGCGCTCATGCCCCGCTCCATCGCCGTTTCGGCAAAGGTTCGTTAAATCAATTCCCCTATATCCACCGGTGGTTCCCTTGACAATATTTCAGTCATGCCGAGCCTGTTGATAACCGTGTTTTCGGTAAGACTTCTCGTTACTGAAACAGTAAAGACTTGAACCCTTATCGAATCCGCAATCTGTCGGTCACATTCGAGGCTGGACCCTCGGCCCGTCCCCGGATGCGGAGGGACCGCGCGGGTGCTGGGGGAGGGGCGGGCGCTGCCCGTGCATCTGGGTGTGGCCAATGGCCGCGCCTTCGCCATGATGGCCGGCTCCGGGCTGGATGCCCGCGTGGTGGAGCGGGAAGATACGCGGCTGAGCTTGCTGTGGGCGGCCTCCCCGTGGAAATCGCGTTGGCCCCATGGGTTCCGGCGGTGCGGTCGCCTTGAAGGACGCTTTAAGAGTCCATTAGGGATTGGCCGGGAAAATTACTTAGGAAAAAGATATAATTACTTAGATATCTAAGTATCAGAGCCAGAAGCCCAGGCGAGGCCGGAAGGGGAAAAGCCATGTCCGCGTCGATCAATGCCCTGTTCTCGGCCACCACGGCCAGCGCCACAGCGACCGCGGCCAAATGGAAGCCCGCCGGCGGCACCGCCGAGGCGGAGGGGGCCTGGAAGGCGTCGCCGTCCTCCGGTTCGGCGGCGGGCGCGGGCGTTCTGGCCGCCCTGAAGGGTGCGGATGGGGACAGCGTGGAACTCAGCGGTCTGGCGAAGTCGCTGACCGGCGTGGCGGGGAAGGTCTTCGCGTCCATCGGCTCCAAGGGCCGTGCGATGCTGGACGATCTCGTCAAATCCGGCCGGATGAAGGAGGAGGACGTGGCGATGGGGCTGCGTTCCCTCGCGACCGAAGCCGTGAAGAACCGCTTCATGAAGGAGCGTCCCCGCGACGAGGAGGACCAGGCCTGGGCCGAAAAGGGCGCGCTCGCGAGCAAGGCCATCAGCGTCAAGATGGAGCGGATGGACAAGGCCATGGCGGCGATGAACGAGGTGCGGACCGCCGCCATGGCCGCCTTCGAGACGGACGGGGACGCTGAAGCCCTCCAGGCGACCATGGCTCCCGCCCACGAGCGCTTCCGCGCGGAAACGGCGGACATCGATCGGGAAATGATGGAAACCGCCGGTGGCAACCCGAACGAGGTGATGGGGAAGGTCTTCGGCCATTTCCTGAAGAAGGGCGACACCGAGTTCCGCAAGCTGGACTTCGGCGCGGAGGCGGAAGGCGGCGAAGGCGGGCTTCTGGAACCGGACGACGCCAAGGGCAAGGCCGCCGCCGATCAACTGCGCGAACTCGGCTTCACGGCGAAACTCTATGGGCGCGGCCTGAGCGAATACGCCGCCAATGTGAACATTCCCGGGATCGGGCGCGGTCAGTTGGACCCGAACCGCCCGATGCCCGAGGAGTTCGAGCCTTCCGCGAAGGAGGAGGCCGAAGCCGCCGGGCTGCCCCCGCCGCAGGTGCCCGTCACGGTGCTGACCGCCACGGACACGAGCGGTCTGCAAGGCTTCGCGAAGGTCGTGGCGGAGGCGCGCTCGTCCCTGGACGCCACCTATACGGCCATGGCCAAGGAAGGCAAGGGGGTGAACTACTCCGACCCGACCGGGAAGGACGTGGATCGGTTGTTCGGCGGGTTTGATCGGCGCAGCCTCTACGCCATCGCCAGCAACGCCGACGGGGCGTTCTCCAAGAACGAGCAGAAGGCGGCGCAGTCCATCATGGCCCGCCAGCAGAAGGAGGCGATGGACGCCGCCGATCCAACCGGCACCGACAAGGCCGCCGCCTACCGCGCCGGGGTGAAGTTCCTCGACGAGGCCGGCGAGGAGGAGAAGGCGTCCGTCAACTGGTCGGTCCAGCGGGCCGTGCTCCAGTACAGTTACGAGACGACGGCGAAGGAGACCGGCGCGCCGATGCAGCGGCTCGGCTACGGCAGCGCCCTGGCTTCCGTTCTGAAGGACGCGCTGGAGGCCCAGGGCACCCGCCCCGCCGACGCGCTGAAGGCGGTGGGCGGGAAGCCCTTCGGCGGGGAGACCACGGGCTATGTATCGGACCTGAAAGGCCTGTCGCTGTTCCAGTCCTTCCTGCCCAACCTGTCGGTCCGCGGCGGTGGCCCGATGAGCGTGACGGTCTGACGCTGGGCGAGCGTCATCGGTGCAATTGACAGGACGAGAGATCGGCTCCACATTTTGGCAAGGAGGACGGGGTGCCAGCCCCATCCTCCCAGCCCGATCTTAGCCGAGGAGGTCAAGCAGCCGCTTGATGATCTCCAGGGCGAGGATCAGGAGAGTGAGGATCTCTTTCATCCTTCTACCCTCCGGTGTGCGGCGGGGGTGGTGGCCAACCCGCCACCCCGTCCGCCGCGCCATTTCGCGCGACGCATCTCCCGCGCGCAAACCCTTAAGGCGATTCGCCTTTTCCCTCGGCTCTTTTGACGCAGGCCGGGCCTGAACGACGAAGAGGCGCCCGAAGGCGCCTCCCGTTCGTTTATGCGGCGGAACCGATCACAGGCCCGCGATGGTCAGCCCGTCGATGCGGATGGTCGGGGCGTCCATGCCGAAGCGCAGCTCCAGGTCGCTGGCCGGCTCCAGGTTCAGGAACATCTCCTTCAGATTGCCGGCGATGGTCAACTCGGTGACCGGGTAGGCGATCTGCCCGTTCTCGATCCAATAGCCGGCGGCGCCACGGCTGTAGTCGCCGGTCACCCCGTTGACGCCCGTTCCCATCAGCTCCGTCACGTAGAAGCCGTTGGGGATTTCGGCCAGCAGCTCGTCGCGGCTCTTGGCGCCGGGGGCCATGTAGACGTTGGCCGGGGCCGGACCCGGCGGGCCGGAGGTGCCGCGCGCCGCATGGCCGGTCGTGGTCAGCCCAAGCTGGCGGGACGAACGCAGGTCGAGCAGCCAGGTGGTCAGGTGGCCGTCCTCGATCAGGTTGCGGCGGGTGGTGGCGATCCCCTCCGCGTCGAAGGGGCGGGAGCGCAGACCGCGCTTCACATGCGGGTCGTCCACGATGGTGATGCCCGCCGCGAAGATGCGCTGGCCCATCTTGTCCTTCAGGAAGCTGGTGCCGCGCGCGATGCTCGGCCCGCTGATGGAGCCGGTCAGATGGCCCAGCAGCCCGCGGGAGACGCGCGGGTCGAACACCACCGGCACCTTGCAGCTCTTGACCCGGCGCGGGTTCAGGCGGCGGACGGCGCGTTCCCCGGCCTCGCGCCCGATGGACGCGGGGTCGCGCAGGTCGGAGCCGTAGACCTTGCTGTCGTAGTCGTAGTCGCGCTCCATCCCCGTGCCCGTCCCAGCCAGGACCGAGGCCGACAGAGACTGCCGCGATACGCCGTAGCGGCCGGAAAAGCCGTTGGAGGCGGCGATGGCGATGGTGGAGCGGCTCCAGCCCGCGTCCGCCCCCTCGGAATTGGTGACGCCTTCCACCGCCAGGGCGGCTTCCTCGGCGATGCGGGCGCGTTCGATCAGCAGCTCCGCCGACGGCTCCGACGGGTCGCACACGTCGAGTTCCGGGATCGTGGTGTAGATCTGCTCCGGATCGGCGAGGCCGCAGAAGGGGTCCTCCGGCACCACGCGGGCCATGGCGACGGCGCGCTCCACCAGTTCGTCCAGCGCCTTGGCGCTGCGGTCGGTGGAGGAGACGATCGCTTGCCGCTTGCCGATGAAGACGCGCAGCCCCAGATCGCCCGACTCGGACCGCTCCAGCTTCTCCGTCTTGCCGAAACGCTGGCTCAGCGACAGGGAGGCGCTGTCGAACAGCACGGCGTCGGCGGCATCGGCCCCGGCGCCCTTCGCCTTGCGGATCAGGTCGTCCAGCAGGTTCAGCACGTCTGGTTGCGAGGTGGTCGAAACGGGCATCACGGTCTCCGCTTGGTCTCCGGCTTGTCTAGCAAATGGGAGTGCGGAGAAGAAGAGGAAGGGGCATATCGCCTCAGGTCCGGCCTTCCGGCAGCGCAAAAGCGGTGGCGCGGGGGGCCTCCGCCCGCCCGCGCCACCGCTCTTGGTCGTCCGTCGGGGTCAGGCGAGCCGGCTCTGAAGGGCGTTGCGGCCGGCGGTGGGGAGCTTCAGGGCGAAGGCGCCGTCACCCAGCAGGGCCTGCACGCCCAGCAGCACCGTCCAGAAGGCCGGGAACTCCCAGCCGCCGCCCGGGGCCGAGAAGACCCAGCCGCTGCCCAGATGCTGGAGCGTCGCGCCGATCATGATCGGCAGCAGGGCCAGCGAGATCCAGCGGGTGAAGACTCCGGCCACCAGCAGCAGCCCGCCGCCGATCTCGCCGAGGATCACCAGATAAGCGAAAAAGCCGGGATAGCCGAGGCTTTCGAAATAGCCGACCGTACCGGCCACGCCGAAGGTGAAGACCTTCAGGATCAGGCCATGGGCGATGAACAGAAGGCCCAGGCCGACGCGCAGCAGGAAGGCGGCATAGGGAGCGGTGCGGTTGTCGATGGCGGCGGTTTGGGCGGCGGTGTTGGCGTTCATGGCGTGGTCTCCTTGTCTCAGCTTGGCGCCCCGCGTCGGGGCCGTTGTCGTCTGAGGCCAAGAATAGCGATGTCCGCTTCCGGGATAATCCGCTCAATTGTGCACTGATTGTTGCTTCACCGAGAACGAAATCACGCCCGGAAGGCGTTGGCCGGATCGTAGCGGGAGGGCAGGGCGAACAGGTCGGCGGTCGTTCCGGCGCCTTGAAGGCGGGCTTCGGACGGGCTGTCGTAGACCACCAGAAGGGCCGGAGGAGCGCCGTCCCGGCGGACGCAGGCGATGCCTTCCGCATGGTCGTCGCCCTTGCCATGGGGCAGGTCCAGCAGATGGACCAGCCGGTCGCGCGGGATGACGGTCTGGTGGGCGACGGACAGGGCATCGGTCCAGCGCCACACGGTGACCGGACCGTCCAGATCCATGGTCGGCCCGGCCAGGATCACCAGATCCTCCCCATCGAAGGTCAGTTCGCGGATGCCCAGCCCGTCCAGATCGACGAAATGCTTGCGGTACTTCCCGCCGTCCGGCCCGATGGAGCGCAGCCGCAGGCGTCCCTCGTGGTCCGGATGGTCCTCCACCTCCAGCTCCAGGATGCAGGCCCAGCCGCGCAGCACCGGGCCGCGCAGCCCCAGCCAGACCCGGTCGCCATGGGCGGCCAGCCCTTCGACGTCGAACCCGTTCTCCTTGGCGGGGATGGCGACGAAGCGGGCGAGATGCTCGTCCTGTTCCAGCGCCTTGGTCAGCGCGCTGCCGTCCTTGCGGAACTTCAGGCAGCGGGCCATCCGGTCCCCGTCGCTGCGGACCGGCGTGAGGCGCCCGTCGGGCCCGGTGAGGAGCGGGATGCGGCCCAGCAGAAAGCGGTTGGGGTCGCAGCGCACCTCGGTCAGCCGCTCCAGCGCCTCTTCGGTGCTGTCCTTTCCCGGCTTCCTGCGGGCAAGGCCGTGGGAGCCGGTGACCCACAGCCAGCCGCCGGTCACGGCCATGCCTTCGATGTCCACCTCGTCCTTGCCCGGTTCCGTCTCCGGCAAATCGAAGAACTCGGTCAGGGAGAAGACGGCGTCCTCGCGGTAGAGGGTGCCGCCGTCCTCCATGGTCATGCGGACGACCTGAGCGCCCTCGTCCGACGCCACGAACAGGCTGTTCCCGGCGCGCTCCGCCACCGACAGGTCCCCGGCGGTCTTGCCGCTGTCGTGGAAGATCAGCCGGGCGGCGGCGATGGGCCGGGCGAGGTTAGGGGCCGTGTCGCGGGGCATGGCGGGGACTCCCTGGAGATGCGGACTTTCCCTTAACGCCTCACTTCCAGATCGGGGTCCCGCTGCCCGGAAGACCGTAGGACGTCCATTTGCGGGACACCTCGTCCACCACACCCTGGTCCATGCGGATCTTCTGGCCCCATTCGCGCTTGGTCTCCGGCGGCCACTTGTTGGTGGCGTCCAGCCCGACCTTGCCGCCCAGGCCCGACTCGGGGCTGGCGAAGTCCAGATAGTCGATGGGGGTGCCCTCGATCACGGTGATGTCGCGGGCCGGGTCCATGCGGGTGCTCATCGCCCAAATGACGTCCTTCCAGTTCCGCGCGTCGATGTCGTCGTCCACGACAATCACCCACTTCGTGTACATGAACTGGCGCAGGAAGGACCAGACGCCCATCATCACGCGCTTGGCGTGGCCGGGATAGGCCTTCTTCATGCTGACCACCGCGATCCGGTAGGAGCAGCCTTCCGGCGGCAGCCAGAAATCCACGATCTCCGGGAACTGCTGGATCAGCAGGGGGATGAAGACCTCGTTCAGCGCCTCCCCCAGCACGGACGGCTCGTCGGGCGGGCGTCCGGTGAAGGTGGAGAGATAGATCGGGTTGCGCCGCATCGTCATCGCCGTGACGGTGAAGACCGGGAAGGGCTCGACCGAGTTGTAGTAGCCGGTGTGGTCTCCGTACGGCCCCTCGTCGGCGTATTCGTCCAGGCTGACATGGCCTTCCAGGATGATCTCGGCCTGCGCGGGGACCTTCAGCGGCACGGTCTTGCAGTCCACCAGCTCCACCTTCTTGCCGCGCAGCAGGCCGGCGAACTGGTACTCCGACAGCGTGTCCGGCACCGGCGTGACGGCGGCCAGGATGGTGCCGGGGTCGGCGCCCAGGACGACCGCGCAGGGCAGCGGCTCGCGCTTTCCGCTCTCTTGCCAGCGGTGATGGTGCTGCGCGCCGCCGCGGTGCTTCAGCCAGCGCATGATGGTCTTGTTCTTCCCCAACACCTGCATCCGGTAGATGCCGAGGTTGAAGTCGTCCTCGCGCTTGCCGGTCGGTCCCTTGGTGACGACCAGCGGCCAAGTGATCAGCGGCGCCGGCTCCCCCGGCCAGCAGCTCTGCACCGGCAGGCGTCCGAGGTCGATCTGGTCGCCGGTCAAGACCACCTCCTGACAGGGGGCGGAGCCGACCGTCTTCGGCTTCATCGACAGCACGGTCTTGGCGAGCGGGATCAGCTCCAGCGCCTCGCGGAAGCCGCCCGGCGGTTCCGGCTGCTTCAGGAAGGCCAGCGTCTCGCCGACGCCACGCAGCTCATGCGGCTCGCGGTCCATGCCCCAGGCGACGCGCTCCACCGTGCCGAACAGGTTGACCAGCACCGGCATCTCCGACCGGGTGCCATCGGCCTTGACGACGTTCTCGAACAGGACCGCCGGGCCGCCCTCGGCCAGCAGGCGGGTCTGGATCTCGGTCATCTCCAGCACCGTGGACACCGGTTCCCGGACCACCACCAGCCGCCCGGCCTTCTCCAGCCGGTCGATGAAGTCGCGCAACGAGGTGTAAGGCATGGTCGAGGGTCCGTTCGGAAGCGAGGGGTCAAGGGGGGTGCCTAGCATCGGCCTGGAGCGCGCCGCGTCAAGCCTCCGGCAGCAGGCGCCAGATGACCGTCTCGCGCATCTCGCGGTCCTCCAACTCCAGCGAGGTCGGAACGCTGTATTGTCCGACCCGCTCGATCCCGCTGGTCGGGACATAGGCGCGGCCCGGATCGCCCAGCAGCACCAACGTGCCCGTCGCGGCGACTCCGCGCAGCCAGGCGGTCACCCGGTCGGCCATCGGCTTTTCGTAGCAGACGTCGCCGGCCAGGACGACGTCGATGCCGGGCAGGGGGCGGTCCACCAGATCGGCGCTGACCGCCTTGACCTCCACCCCGTTCGTCTCGGCGTTCAGGGCGATGGCGGACAGGGCGAATCGGTCGATGTCGCAGGACTGAACGCGCGCCGCGCCCGCCATCGCGGCGGCGATGCCCACCAGCCCGGTGCCGGCGGCGAAATCCAGCACCGACTTGCCCGCCACCAATTCGGGCCGGTCCAGAACCAGCCGCGCCACCGCCTGACCGCCCGGCCAGGCAAAGGCCCAATAGGGCGGAGGGACATTGGATTCCCTCAAGGATTCCTCAGTCGCCTCCCACAAGGGCGTGATCTCCGTCGCCAGATGCAAGGCGATTTCGGGCAGCAGAGGAGTCCTCGTCACGGCCGTGTTGGACCGGATGAAGTCGATTTGAGCAAAGTTGTTCATAACTGGACTCCCGGCGGGGGTGCGCGGGCGTGGATGATCTATCCACAACCGGTTTCGGTTACATAATTCAAACGGAGTAGACACACCTGCCGTCCCGTGTTACCCGTTCGAACGGAGAAAAACAAAGGGCATGGGGTCGATATGCGGTCGAAAGGGATTGCACTCTGCGCTTCGTTCGCGGCGTTCATCGCTCTCAGCCCGTTCGTCATATCCCAAGCCCAGGCCCAGGACGGCGACTGCGTCCGCACGGTGCGCTCCATATCGGATTTCGACATCCGGGGCGATGCCTGGACGTGGTGGAACACCGCCGCCAGCCAGTACGAGCGCGACCAGCGCCCGGCGCTCGGTTCCGTCCTCGTCTTCAAGCGGTCGCCCCGGCTGGGTCGCGGCCATGTCTCCCTCGTCAGCCAAATCGTCGACCGCCGCACCATCGAAGTCGATCATTCCTGGCTCGACGGCCGGGGCTTGCGCCGCAACATGCGCGTCGTGGACGTGTCGCCGCGCAACGACTGGTCGGCTGTCCGCGTCTGGCACGAGCCGTCGGACCAGCTCGGCATGCGGGTCTACACCACCTACGGCTTCATCCTGCCGGAGGATGACGAGCCGCAGATCCGTCAGGCCGACTCCCGGGGTGCCGGCATCGGCAGCACCTTCTCCGTCGCCCCGCAGGGCCGTTCCACGCCCAAGCCCGCCGGCGGGCCGCGCCTGATGGAGGCTTCCCTGAAGGGCCACGCCGTTGCCATTCCGGGCCGCAAGCCGCAGGTGCTGACCGCGTCCCTGACCCTGTCCGGCAAGGGCGCCGCCGCGAAGGCGTCCCAGCCGGTGCTGTCCGCTTCCGTGATGCCGGCCCGCAAGCCGACCCTGCCGGCCGCGCAGAAGGACGTCGTGACGGTGGCCTCCACGGACGGCGTCCGCGCCGTCCTGCCGCCGCGCAAGCCGGGCTCCGCCGACAGCACCGTCGCCGAACTGGCGACGCGCTGAGTCCTCCTCCCGCCTAGACCTTTCCGGCCAGGAAGGCCGCCAGCACCAGCCAGCCGAACCAGCGGTTGGACCGGAACTTGTTCAGGCAATCCGTCTGATCGTCCGGATTCCAGGTCGCCACCTGCCAGGACAACTGCAGCGCGGCCAGGGAAAGCAGCGGCAGGAACAGCCCGCCCAGCCCGGCCAGACGCCCGGCGATGCCGATCCCCACGAAGGTCAGCGTGTAGAAGCCGTAGATCCAGATCTTGCTCTGGTCGCCCAGCCGCAGGGCGGTGGATTTCACGCCGATGCGCGCGTCGTCCTCCTTGTCCTGGTGGGCGTAGATGGTGTCGTAGCCCAGCGTCCAGACGATCCCCGCCGCGTAGAGCGCCAGCGCCGGCCATTCCAGCTCGCCGCGCACCGCGGTCCAGCCCATCAGCGCGCCCCAGTTGAAGGTCAGCCCGAGAAAGGCCTGCGGCCACCATGTGATTCGCTTCATCAGCGGGTAGGTGAAGACCAGCACCAGCGACAGCACGCCCAACCCGATGGTGAGCGGGTTGAATTGAACCAGCACCGCCAGCCCGATCAGAAGCTGGAGGATCAGGAAGGCCAGCGCCTGTTTCACCGACACCTGCCCGGAGGGGATCGGGCGCGCCCGCGTGCGCTCCACCATCGCGTCGAAATCGCGGTCCAGGATGTCGTTCACGGTGCAGCCGGCCCCGCGCATCACCACCGCGCCGATCGCGAACAGGGCCATCAGCCACAGGTCCGGCAGCGGCCCCGGTCCGGCCAGCGCGATGCTCCACCAGCCGGGAAACAGCAGCAGCCATGTGCCGATGGGCCGGTCCAGCCGCGCCAGCCGCAGATAGGGACGGACCGCCGCCGGGGCGAAGCGGTCGATCCAGTCGCCGCGCCGGATGTCGGTGAATGCGCCGGGGCCAGGGGCGGGACCAGGGGCGGGTGCCGGGGAGGCGGGGGTGGTCATGGCGGACTCGGGGATGGGGAAAGGCCGCGGGCAAGGTAACGGCGGGGGTGGACCATCGCAAGGCCGGGCCGTTCCCGCTATAGTCGGCGCCGCACACCGGAGACGTTTCACCATGTCAGATCAACCGAAGTCAGGCCAGCCGAAGACCCGCCTTTACGTGGACAGCCCCCTCGGCGAGGGGCAGGCGGTGGGACTCGACCACGAACGGGCGCATTTCCTGCGCCATGTGCTGCGGCTCGACAAGGGCGACGTGGTGGCGGTCTTCAACGGGCGGGACGGCGAATGGCTGGCCGCCATCGACGGGTTCGGCAAGGGCTGGTGCTCCCTCACCGTGTCGGCGCAGCGGCGTCCCCAGGCGGACGGGCCGGACCTGTGGCTGCTGTTCGCACCGATCAAGCGCGGGCGCATCGACTTCGTGGCGGAAAAGGCCAGCGAGATGGGCGTTTCGCGCCTGTGGCCGGTCTTCACCCGCCGCACCGACCCCAACCGCGTCAACACCGACCGGCTGCGCGCCAACGCCATCGAGGCCGCCGAGCAGTCGGAACGGCTGACCGTTCCGGAGATGGCCGACCCGCTGCCTCTGGACAAGGCGCTGGCCGGCTGGCCGGTCGAACGTACGCTGTACCTGTGCGCGGAGGCCGGGAACGTACGCCCCATCGCGGAGGCCGTCCGCGCCCGTCCGCGCGGTCCCGCCGCCTTCCTGATCGGACCGGAGGGCGGCTTTGCGCAGTCGGAACTTGACGAAATTTGTAAACTACCCTTTGTTGTTCCCGTCGGTCTGGGGCCCCGCATTCTCCGGGCCGACACGGCGGTGGTCGCGGCGCTCGCCTGCTGGCAGGCCCTTTCGGGGGACTGGACGGCGGACGGCGGCGACACGAGACCGCCCTTCCGCGCGCCGGCCGACCCCACTGTCGGGGAGTAAGGGCCGCTCGACGCGCCGCTGTTCCAGGCGGGTTTTTTGATTTTCTGAAAGCGGGAGCTTCCATGTCCGCACCTCCGAAGACGCGCGGAGAACCGATCACCGACCGCCGGCAACTGGCGGCCTATCTGGAATCCGGCAGCAAGCCGGCGGACCAGTGGCGCATCGGGACCGAGCACGAGAAATTCGCCTACCGCGTCTCCGACCACCGCCCGCTGCCCTATGAGGGGCCGGACGGCATCGGCGAATTGCTGACCCGCCTGCAGCGGTTCGGCTGGGACCCGGTGGAGGAGAACGGCAACCTGATCGCCCTGACCCAGGGCATGGCGAACATCACGCTGGAGCCGGGCGGGCAGGTGGAACTGTCCGGCGCCCCGCTCGAAACCCTGCATCAGACCTGCGCCGAGGTTCACAGCCATCTGGATCAGGTGAAGCAGATCGGGGCGGAGCTGGGCATCGCCATGATGGGGCTGGGCTTCCAGCCGAAGTGGCGGCGCGACGAGATCCCCTGGATGCCCAAGGGACGCTACCGGATCATGGGCGACTACATGCCCAAGCGCGGCAATCTGGGCGTGGACATGATGACGCGCACCTGCACCGTGCAGGTGAACCTGGACTTCGCGTCGGAAGCCGACATGGTGAAGAAGTTCCGGGTCAGTCTGGCGCTTCAGCCCATCGCGACGGCTCTGTTCGCCAATTCGCCCTTCACCGAGGGCAAGCCGAACGGCTTCCAGAGCTTCCGCAGCCACATCTGGACCGACACCGACCCCGACCGCACCGGCGATCTGCCCTTCGTGTTCGAGGACGGATTCGGGTTCGAGCGGTATGTGGACTATCTGCTCGACGTGCCGATGTACTTCGTCTACCGCGACGGCACCTACATCGATGCGTCCGGCCAGTCCTTCCGGGATTTCATGCAGGGCCGCCTGCCGGCTCTGCCGGGCGAGGTCCCGCTGATCACTGACTGGGCCGACCACATGACCACCTCCTTCCCCGAGGTGCGTCTGAAGAAGTATCTGGAGATGCGCGGCGCCGACGGCGGTCCCTGGCGCCGCCTGTGCGCCCTGCCGGCCCTGTGGGTCGGTCTGCTCTACGACACCCAGGCGCTCGACGCGGCCTGGGACCTCGTGAAGGGCTGGACGACGGAGGAGCGCGCCCACCTGCGCGCCGAAGTGCCGCGCCACGCCCTGCGCACCCCTTTCCGTGGGCGCACGGTGCGGGAGGTCGCGCTGGAGGTTCTGGAGATCGCCCGCGGCGGTCTGGCGCGGCGCGCCCGCAACGACAACTGGGGCGACGACGAGGCGCATTTCCTGAACACGCTCCTCGACATCGCCGAGTCCGGCCAGACCCCCGCCGACGAGCTTCTGGAGAAGTTCAACGGTCCCTGGGGCGGCAGCGTGGACCCGGTGTTCAAGGAGTATGCGTACTGAGGATACAAAGAAGAAGCCCTCTCCCCCCTGGGGAGAGGGTTGGGTGAGGGGGATTTACGCCCGGAAGGGCGGAGACAAAATCTTTGCCCTGTTCACGTCGTGCGCCTTCGGCGCCCCCCTCATCCTGACCTTCTCCCCAGGGGGGAGAAGGAACAGGGTGGTCGCTTCTTACCTCTTCCACGCGATCAGCCGCCGCGCCGCCTCGGCGATGGTCTCCTCCGAACCGGCGAAGCTGAAGCGCACGAAGCGGTGGCCGCGGGCCGGGTCGAAGTCGATGCCGGGGGTGCAGGCGATGCCCGTCTCCGCCAGGATGCGCTTGCAGAAGGCCTCGCTGTCGTCCGTCATCTCCGTCACGTCGGCGTAGATGTAGAAGGCCCCGTCCGCCGGAGCCAGCTTGTCGAACCCGGCCTTCGGCAGCTCCCTCAGCAAAACGTCGCGGTTGCGGGCGTAGCGGGCGACGTGGCCGTCCAACTCCTCGGTGCAACCGAACGCGGCGACCGCGGCGGCCTGCGACAGGCTGGGGGCGGAGATGAACAGGTTCTGGGCAAGGCATTCGACCGAGCGGATCAGGTCGTCCGGAACGATCATCCAGCCGAGCCGCCAGCCGGTCATCGAGAAGTATTTGGAAAAGCTGTTCACCACCAGCGCGCTGTCGCTGACCTCGGCGGCGGTGACGGCCTCCTGCCCGTAGGTCAGGCCGTGGTAGATCTCGTCGGAGACGAGCCGCACGCCCTTGGCATCGCACCACGCGGCGAGAGCGGTCAGCTCCTCGCGGCTCAGCATCGTGCCGGTCGGGTTGGCCGGGCTGGCGACGATCAGGCCCTGGATGGGCGGATCGAGCCGCTCCAGCAATTCGATGGTCGGCTGGAAGCGATGCTCCGGCCCGGTCGGCAGTTCGACGGGCTCCACCCCGATGGCGGTCAGCGTGTGGCGGTAGGCCGGGTAGCTGGGCGAGGCCATGGCCACCCGGTCGCCGGGATCGAAGGCGGCCAGGAAGCCGAGCTGGAAAGCGCCCGAGGAGCCGGTGGTGACCACCACGCGCCGCTCCGGCACCTCCACCTTATAGCGCTCGCGGTACCAGCCGGCGATGGCCGCCCGCAGCGCCGGGATGCCCAGCGCCCCGGTGTAGCCCAGCACGTCGGCGTCGAGCATGCGGTGGGCGGCCTCCAGCACGCCCTTCGGCGCGCCGGTCGAGGGCTGCCCGACCTCCATGTGCAGAACCTCCAGCCCGGCGGCTTCGCGCTCCGCGGCGGCGCGCATCACTTCCATGACGAAGAAGGGCGGGATGGCGCCCCGTTTGGAGACTTTGGGTGCTTTGCTCATGATTCCAGACTTTTGAACATCAACGCTCGGTTTCGATCAGAATGCCCAGGGCATGGGCGCGCGGGTCGGCGGCGATCTGGCATTCCTTCCAGCCGCTCTCCATCGAGGTCCGGCAGGTGACGAAGGTGGCGCGGCCCGGCCCGTTCGCGGCCCGGCTGACCCGGATGGCGGCGCCCGGCTCCTTGTCCAGAGCGGCGGGCAGGGCGGCGGTCAGCAGGGCGGCGGGAGCGGCGGCGGGGCCGTCGTTGCCGGCGGCGCTGGCCGCACCGGCGAACTGGGTCCGTCCGACGATGGCGTTGGTCAGCAGGGCCGGCGCGCCGAAGCCGGCGCCATCCACCCCGCGCGCGGCCAGCATACCGGTGCCCGGCACCATGCGGCCCGCGCCGAAGGGCGCGCCCATGGTGAAGGAGCAGGCGACCCCGTTTTCCTCATGGTCGATCACGACGAGGCCGGCGCCGGGCGCGGAACCGCCGTTGCCGGTGGCGCCCAGCGCCTGGGCGACGCGGGCAGCGCGCTGGTCGGACGGCAGGTCGGCGGCGGCGCTCCAGGCGGTTGTCAGGGCGGCGCCGTTGTTGGTTTCGGGAAGCTGGGCGAAATGCATCGACACGATGCCCAGCGGGATGGCGGCGGTGCCGGTCCAGCGCGGCTGGAATCCACGGATCGCGGCGGTGTCGATGGCGGCGGCCTGGGCCACCGCGCCGCCCAACGGCCCGCCATACAGCGCGGCGATGCCGCTGCGGCGCATCTGCGACAGGGTGGCGGCCAACTCCGGCTGGCTCAGCGGAGCGCCCTCGGCCAGCGGCGCCCCGGCGGGCAGGAAGACGCGCCGCGCCTCCGGATCGGCGGACAGGCGGGCGCCGGAGTCGGCGAGATCCCGCGCCAGCGCCCGGCTGACCGGGACGGAGCGGGCGAGCTGCTCCGCCGGGACCACGGCCTGTTCCCAGCGCATCGCGCCCGTGGCGGCCTGGAGCGCGTAGACGCCGCGTAGGAAGCCGGGCAGGGCGGCGCCACCGGCGCCGGCGGGACGGGGCAGGAAGTCCAGCGTGCGGGTTTCCTTCTTCGCCGCGTCGAACACCACGCAGACGCCGCCGCCGGTCAGCCCGACGCGGGAGGGCAGGGTGACGCTCATCGCCATCGCCATGGCGGCGGCGGCGTCGCCGGCCTTGCCGCCCTGGGCGACGATGTCGCGCCCGATCTCCGCCGCGCGCGGCTCGTCCGCCGCGACGTAGCTCTGCGCCGGGGCGCCCGTGCGGTATTTCGTGTTGACGCAGCCGCCGATCAGCGACGCCGCTATGGCAATCGCGCCCAACCCTTGCCAGATTCGGCGGGTGGAATGGGGCGCCCGGACCGGCATCCTGACCGGCTGTCCGGTGCCCCGGTGTGCGGAGGAAGAAACGGTGCGCAAGCCCAGCAGGCTGGTTTCGGTCATCGCCATGGTTGCCGTGATGGTTCTGTCGTGGTCGCCGCCCGCGGGCGCGCAGCGGCGCCAGGAGATGCAATTCCTGAGCGACGCCGAGACCGAACATATCATCCGCGACATGGCCCGGCCAATCTTCCAGGCCGCGGGCATCGATCCGGACGCGGTGAACATCGTCCTGGTCAATGACAACACCATGAACGCCTTCGTCGCGGGCGGGCAGAACATCTTCCTGCACACCGGCCTGCTGCTGGGGCTGGAGGACGCCGGCCAACTGATCGGCGTGATCGCCCACGAAACCGGCCACATCGCGGGCGGCCATCTGGTCCGCGGGTCGGAGGCGATGGAGAACGCCTTCCTGTCCTCGCTGATCGGCATGGGCATCGGCATCGTCGGCGGCATCGCCGCGGGCAACGCCGGGGCCGGCGCGGCGGGCGTCATGCTGGGCCAGCATCTGGCGGAGCGGAACTTCCTCTCCTTCTCGCGCAGCCAGGAATCCTCCGCCGATCAGGCGGGCCTGTCCTACATGGAGCAGTCCGGCATTTCGGCGGAAGGGTTGGTCACCTTTCTGGAGAAGCTGGGCGCCGCCGACGATCCGCTGCTGGTGGACCGCGATGCCGGATACCGCCGCACCCACCCCCTGACCCGCGAGCGCATCGAGACGGTGCGCAATTTCGTGGAGCGGTCGCGGGCCGGCAAGCGCCCGGTTCCCTCGCAGTGGAACGAGGAGTTCCGCCGCATCCAGGCCAAGCTCTACGCCTATCTGGACCCCAACGGGGCGCTGCGCCGCTACCGGGCGGAGGACCCGTCCTTCGTGGCGCGTTATGGCCGCGCCTACGCCTATTTCCGGCGCGGCGAGATCCGTCAGGCCCTGCCGCTGGTCGATGCGCTGATCGCGCAGGAGCCGAAGAATCCTTTCCTCTATGAAATGAAGGGCGACCTGATGCTTCAGAACGGGCGGGCGGTCGACGCCGCCGCCCCCTACCGCAAGGCCATCGAGCTGGAGCCGGACGCCGGCAGCATCCGCGTGTCGCTGGCCCACTCCCTGCTGGAGCAGAACGACAAGCGGCTGGCCGACGAGGCGCTGCGCAACCTCCAGGTGGCCTCCAAGACGCAGGCGCAGTCGGCCTTCCTGTGGCGGCTGATGGCCCAGGCCTGGAGCATGAAGGGGAACGCCGGCATGGTCGCCTACGCCACCGCGGAGGAAGCCTTCGCCCGCGGCGACAAGCCGATGGCCCGCTTCCAGGCGGAGCGGGCGGAGAAGCTGCTGCCCGCCGGTTCCCCCGGCTGGCTGCGCGCCCAGGACATCCGTGGGCAGGCGGGTGGCAAGTGACTGTCCTCCGGTCCCGCGGCGCACAGCCGTCTTGCCTGATCCCGCCATCCCAGTTCACAGTAGCGCCCCGATTCGCGTCTGATCGACCCGCATCGGCCCGGCTCCACACGAGAGAGTTCGCCATGACCCGCTTCCGCCCCGCCGCCCTGGCGCTCGCCGCCGCGCTGGCCCTTCCGACGGGGCTGCTGGCCCCCGCCCTCCAGGCGCAGAGCCCGATGGACGACGTGCAGCGCAAGGCCATCGAAGGGGTGGTGCGCGACTACATCCTGAAGAACCCGGAAATCATTCTGGAGGCCGTGGATTCCCTGCAAAAACGCCAGAAGATGGCGGAGGAGCAGAAGGCCCGCCAAGCTCTGGCCGACAACAAGGCGGCGCTGTTCCAGAACCCCGCCGACCCGGTGGCCGGCAACCCGAAGGGCGACGTGACGGTGGTCGAGTTCTTCGATTACCAGTGCGGCTATTGCAAGGCCGTGCAGGCGGACACGGAGCGTCTCATCAAGGACGACGGCAAGGTCCGCTTCGTCTACAAGGAATTCCCGATCCTCAGCCCGGCCTCGCTCTCGGCGGCCAAGGCGGCTCTGGCCGCCCGCAACCAGGGCAAGTATCTGGAGCTTCACAACGCCCTGATGGCGCATCGCGGCCAACTCGACGACGACGTGATCCAGCGGCTGGCCAAGTCGGTCGGGCTGGACACCGACAAGCTGAAGAAGGACATGAACAGCCCCGACGTGCTGAAGGTCATCGCCGCCAACCAGGCGCTGGCCGAGGAACTGGGCATCCGCGGCACCCCGGCCTTCGTCATCGGCGACGAACTGGTCCCCGGCGCGATCAAGCTGGACCAGATGAAGGACCTCGTCGCAGCGGCCCGCAAGGGCTGAATTCGGCCGGCTCAAAACAGACGAAGAAATAGTGATGATGACCAAGCCGACCACCGTCGTCTTCGACATCGGCCATGTGCTCATCGAGTGGGACCCGCGGAACCTTTACCGCGAACTGTTCGACGGGTACGAGGACCTGATGGAGGATTTCCTCGACAACGTCTGCACCCTCGCCTGGAACCTGGAGCAGGACCGCGGTCGCCCGTGGGACGAGGCGGTCGCCGTCCTGACCGCCGAGCATCCGGACTGCCGCGAGCTGATCCGCGCCTACCACGAGCGGTGGGAGGAGATGGTGCCCGGCCCCGTCGCCGGGACGCCGGACATCCTGATGGAGCTGAAGCAGCGGGGGACACCGCTCTACTCCATCACCAACTTCTCGTCGGACAAGCTGGCGCTGACCCGCCGGCGCTTCGACTTCCTGAACGTCTTCGACGGGATGATCGTGTCCGGGGACGAGAAGCTGGTGAAGCCGGACCCGGCGATCTTCCGGCTCCTGCTGGACCGTTACGGCCTGCGGGCGGCGGACTGCTTCTTCATCGACGACAGCCCCGCCAATGTGGAGGCGGCCCGCAACATCGGCATGACCGCCCACCGCTTTTCCGGCGCGGCGAGCCTGCGCACCGAACTGGAGGAGCTGGGGCTTCTGTAGCCCCAGCTTTTTTACTCCCCGTCGCCCGGATAACGGATCGCGACGACCTCGATCTGCTCCAGCCCGGCGGGGGTGCGCAGGTCCACCAGGTCGCCTTCCTGCGCCTTCAGCAGGGCGCGGGCGATGGGCGAAATCCAGCTCACATGGGCGCGGTCCATGTCCACCTCGTCGGCCCCGACGATGGTGACGGTGTTTTCCGTGCCGTCCTCCCGCGCGTAGGTCACCGTGGCCCCGAAGAACACGCGGTCGCGGTTCTTCTGGAGCGTGGGGTCCACCACCTCCGCCGATTCCAGGCGTTTGGTCAGGAAGCGGATGCGCCGGTCGATCTCCCGCAGGCGCTTCTTGCCGTAGATGTAGTCGCCGTTCTCCGAACGGTCGCCGTTGCCGGCGGCCCAGGACACCACCTCGACCACCTTCGGGCGCTCGACGCGCAGCAGCGAGCGCAACTCCTCCTGCATGCGCTGGAAGCCTTCGGGCGTCATGTAGTTCTTCACGCCCTTGGGCAAGGGCTTGGGATCGTCGGCCTCGTCGTCGTTGCCGGCGGAGTCGTTTTCCCGCGTGAATGCCTTGCTCATGGTCGGAACCCTTCGCGGTTTCATGAAAAGGAAAAGGCGCCGCGAGGCGCCTTTTCCAGTCTGCTCGGCGATGGAACGCGCGGTCAGCGGTTCCACCAGCCCCGGCGCGGCTTGGCCGACCCGTTGTCCTCCGCGGAGGCGGGCTCGGGCGCCGGCTCCGGCGCCGGCCCGGACGCCGGATTGTCGACCGGTGCCTCGGTGACCGCCGGAGCGGGCGCGGCCTCGGCGGGGGCATCCGCCGCGGTCTTGCGCTTGCGCGCGGGGGGGCGCTTCTTCGGCTCTTCCGCGGCGGTGGGGGCCGGAGCGGGCGCAGCCTCGGCGGGAGCGTCCGCCACGGTCTTGCGCTTGCGCGCGGGGGCGCGCTTCTTCGGCTCCTCCGCGGCGGCGGGAGCCGGAGCGGCCTCGGCCACCGGCTCGGCCTTCGCCTTGCGGCTGCGGGCCGGCTTGGCCGGAGCCTGCGGAGCGGGCTCAGCCGGGGCCTGGGCGGCGGCCTTGCCCTTGGCGGCGCGCTTGGGCTTGGCGGGGGCTGCTTCCGGTTCCGCCGTCACGGCGTCCGCGGCGTCCGCGGCGCTGGCCTTGGCGCGGCCACGGCGCGGCTTGCGGGCCGGAGCCTCCTCGGCCACAGGGGCGGCCTCTTCCGCAGCCGGAACCTCCGCGGCGGTGTCCGCCGTGGTCTCCGGAGCGGTTTCGGCGGCGACCGCGCTGGTCAGGACCCAGTCGAACTCGACCGGTTCCAGATCCGCCGGGAGTTCCGGCGGGTTGACGGCGCGGCCAGCCTCGACGGCGGTCGGGAAGGACTCGGTCTCGGAGGGTTCGCCCTCGCCGGCCTCCAGCCCTTCGGTGCCGTTCTCCAGGCCCTCGCGCTGGCGGGACCGGCGCCGGCCGCCGCGCTTGCCGCGGCGGCGCTTCTTGCGCTCGCCGTTGCCTTCGCCGTTCGGCTCGAACGCGTCGGTGCCGTCTTCCGCATCGGACGCGGCCAGTTCCTCCTCGTCCTCCTCGTCCTCGCCGATCTCCGCGGGGCCGACGTCGACGTCGTTGATGACGAACTCCGGCGCGTCGATCTGGGCGCGCTCGATCGCTTCCTCGTCGACCGCGGTGTCGTCGGTGGCGCTGTCGGCTTCGGCCTCTTCGGCCTCGGCCTCCTCGGCGGCCTCGCCGAACGGCGCGCGGCCATCCTCGCGGTCACGCCCGCGGCCACGGCGGCGGCGGCGGCGGCGGCGGCGGTCGCCGTCGCTCTCCCCGGCGGCTTCGGCGCGCTCCGGCACCTCGGCCTCGACGGCCTCCACGACGGGCGCCTCTTCCTCGGCCTCCTCGGCTTCGGCGGCCAGGATGCGGTCGGTCTCGGCCAGCACCCGCTCGGCGCTGACCAGCGGCACGTCGTCCTCCGGCGTGCGGGCCTTGACGCGCTCAAGCCGCAGGTCGGGCGCGATCAGCGTGTCGTCGGCCTGGACCATGACGCGGAACCGGTAGCGGTCCTCGATCTTGGTCAGTTCGCCGCGCTTCTGGTTGAGGATGTAGAGCGCGATGCGGGTCGGCACGAAGACGGTGATCTCCGCGGACCGCTTGCGGATGCCTTCCTCCTCGATGGCGCGCAGCACATGCAGGGAGGCGGACTCGACCGAGCGGATGACCCCGGTGCCGGAGCAGTGCGGGCAGCGCTCGAAGTTGGTTTCCAGCAGCGACGGGCGCAGGCGCTGGCGCGACAGCTCCAGCAGGCCGAAGGCGGAGATGCGGCCGAGCTGGATGCGCGCCCGGTCGTTCTTCATCGCCTCCTTCAGGCGGCGCTCCACCGCGGCGTTGTTGCGGGGCTCCTCCATGTCGATGAAATCGATCACGATGAGGCCCGCGAGGTCGCGCAGGCGAAGCTGGCGCGCTACCTCGTCGGCGGCTTCGAGGTTGGTCTTGTAGGCCGTCTCCTCGATGTTGCGCTCGCGCGTGGAGCGGCCCGAGTTGACGTCGATGGAGACCAGCGCCTCGGTCGGGTTGATGACGATGTAGCCGCCGGAGCGGAGCTGCACGACCGGGCTGTGGATCGCGTCGATCTGGGTTTCCACCTGATAGCGGTGGAACAGCGGGATCGTCTCGTCCTGGTACTGCATCACGCGCTTGGTGTGGCTCGGCATCATCATGCGCATGAAGTCGCGCGCGGTGTTGAAGCCGGCGCTGCCTTCCACCCAGATCTCGTCGATGTCGTCGGTGTAGAGATCGCGGATCGAGCGCTTGATGAGGTTCGCCTCCTCATAGATGAGGCAGGGGGCGGAGGACTTCAGCGTCTGGACGCGGATGTCGTCCCACAGGCGCAGCAGATACTCCAGGTCGCGCTTGATTTCCGGCTTGGAGCGTTCCAGCCCCGCGGTGCGCAGGATGACCGCCATGCCTTCCGGAACGTCCAGGTCGGACAGGATGTCCTTCAGGCGCTTGCGGTCGGCGGGGTTGGTGATCTTGCGGGAAATCCCGCCGCCGCGCCCGGTGTTGGGCATCAGCACGCAGTAGCGGCCCGGCAGCGACAGGTAGGTGGTCAGGGCGGCGCCCTTGTTGCCGCGCTCCTCCTTGGTCACCTGGACCAGCATGACCTGCCGGCGCTTGATGACTTCCTGGATCTTGTAGCTGCGCAACGGGCGGGGGCGGCGGCGGTGCGCCTCCTCGACCTCGTCCCCGCCGATGACGTCCGGGCTCTCGGCCTGGGCGGCGCCCTCCGGAGCCTCCTCCGGATCGGCGGCCTCCGCGGAGTCGCCGTCCGTGGCGAAGGCCGGGGCATCGCCTTCGAAGCCCTCGCCCTCGGTCTCGGCGTAGGAGCCGGGCATGGGGGAGAATTCCTCGACCACCTGTTCCGGGCGGATCGGCTCGGCCATCACCGCGCCGTCGGCGGCGGCCTCGGCGCGGGCCTCGGCCTGCTCCTCCAGCCGGCGCTCCTCGGCCAGCAGGGCCTCACGGTCGGCGACCGGGATGCGGTAATAGTCGGGATGGATTTCCGAGAAGGCCAGGAAACCGTGCCGGTTTCCGCCATATTCCACGAAGGCCGCCTGGAGCGACGGCTCGACCCGGGTCACCTTGGCAAGGTAGATGTTGCCCTTGAGTTGCTTCCGGGTCGCGATTTCGAAGTCGAGATCTTCGAGTCTGTTTCCATTGACCACGGCGACCCGGGTTTCTTCCGGGTGCGTGGCGTCCACCAGCATGCGCTTGGCCATACAAGATCCCCATGACGCCCCAGGCCGCCCGCGCGACGGACAAGCCGCCAGGGCGCGTCATCGTTGTGAGCGAAGCCTGCGGAACCGGCCCCTAACCCGTCGAACGGCGCTGACGAAGCAGCCAGGACGGGCCGGGCTTCGGCCTCCGGGTTACGGCCTTGCGGCCGGCACCAGCTTCGAGGTTTCGTCCCAATCCACCGGCAACCCAGAAGCGTCACGCCCCGGACCGCGCCCGATGATCTAGATTTCGGTCGTGGAGGTCCGCGGGCGACGCCCACAGTCACCCCGGAGAGGAACCTCTCGCAAGAGTGGGCTGGTGGGTCGCGGTATGTCGCAGAGCTACCATAGACAAGCACGAAACCTTGCACAACGTGGAATTCGGCGAAAGTTGCGCTCCGCCGCATCCGGTTCGGCGGCATCGCGTCTGGATGCGGCGGTGCCGCGGGAGTGTTGCAGGAACGGCACCCTTGCCGACAATTCCGCCACGCCCCCGGATGCCGTCGTTGAGCGCCTCGATTTCACCAAGCTATAGCTGACGGCTGGCTTGGACGATTGACGGTTTCTGGTGGAGCGGATGCCCCGAATGCTCGCGATTGTCGCTGCGCTGGGCGCCCTTCTGGGGGCGGCCGCCCTGCCGTGCGCCCCGGCGCAGGCCCAGACCACCGCGGCGCTGCCCTTCGCGGCGCCGGTGCAGGACCGGGTGTCCGTTCTGAACGCGCGGCTGGGCCTGCACCCCGACAAGACGCGGCTGGTCCTGGAACTCAGCGACTCGGTGCCCTTCACGGTGTCGGTGCACGGCTCCCCCTACCGCGTCGTGGTCGATCTGCCGGACGTGGGCTGGCCGGGCGGCAACGCCGTGATGCCCGGCAAGGGCCTGGTCGCCCGCTACCGATTCGAGGGGCGCGACGGCGGCGCCTCCCGCCTCGTGGTGGAGACCGACGGGCCGGTGCGGGTGGTGGAGTCCTACCTCATCCCGCCGCGCGACGGGTTCAAGCCGCGCTTCGTCCTGGACATCGCCCGCACCACCCCGGCGCAGTTCGCCGCCGCCGCCCCGGTCGCCGCCACCACCGGACCCGGACATGGGGGCGGCGCCGCTTCGGCGATCCGCGAGGCGGCCCGTCCGCCGGCGAAGAAGGACCCCATCGTGCCGGTGGCCGCGGCCCTGCCGCCGCCGGTGCCGCCGCGGGCGGCGCCCGTTCCGGAAAAGCCGATGATCGTCGTCGATCCCGGCCATGGCGGCGTCGATCCGGGCGCGGTCGGGGTCGGCGGTGTCTACGAGAAGGACATCACGCTGGCCATGGCGCGGGAGCTGAAGCGCCAGTTGGAAGGGTCGGGCCGCTACCGGGTGCGGCTGACCCGCGACAAGGACGTGTTCGTCCGCCTGCGCGACCGCGTCGCCATCGCGCGCGAGGCCAACGCCGACCTGTTCCTGTCGCTCCACGCCGACAGCATCGGAACCGCCGACATGCGCGGCCTGTCCATCTACACCCTGTCGGACAAGGCGTCGGACCGCGAGGCGGAAATGCTGGCCGCCAAGGAGAACCGGGCCGACGCCCTGGCCGGGATCGACCTGTCCTCCGAAAACGATCTGGTGGCCTCGATCCTGATCGACCTCGCCCAGCGGGACACGAAGAACCACTCCAAGCGCTTCGCCAACATGGCGCTGGAGCATCTGGGCCGCGAGGTGAAGCTGATTCCCAACCGGCCGCACCGGCAGGCGGGCTTCGCCGTTCTGACCGCGCCCGACATGCCCTCGGCCCTGGTGGAGATGGGCTATCTGTCCAGCCCGCAGGATGCCAATCTGCTGACCAAATCGGCCCACAGGGAAAAGCTGGGCCGCGGCATGGTGCGGACCATCGACGCCTACTTCAAGTGGCTGGGTGCGGCGCAGAAAAGTTGAGGCGCACAGGGTCGGGCGCCGCCGCCCGGTGCCAGCCATGCGGGTGGGGGCTGGCGGGCATTCGTCCCGCCCGGTCACCACTTTCTTGCATGCGCCTCGTGGCCGTCACATTTTCCTGACATGGCTGCGAGGGAGTCGGACTGCCGCCCCTCGCGGTGTAGGATGCCGCCCTTCGGATGGCTCCGCTCCTTCCCGGCCTCTTCCCGGATGAAGGCGGCGGGGCCACCGCCATGCCTGTCTGGGAACCGTCATGCGCCTTATTCTGTCCGTCCTGATGGCCTTCGTGATGCTCGCCCTGGCCGGGGCGGGGGTGCTGGTCTACATGCTGGACCATTACGACCACGAACTGCCGGACTACAAAAAGCTCGCCAACTACGAACCGCCGGTGACCACCCGCGTCCATGCGGGCGACGGACGCCTGTTGGCTGAGTTCGCGTCGGAAAAGCGCGTGTTCGTCCCCATCGACGCCATGCCGAAGCGCGTCACCAACGCCTTCCTGTCCGCCGAGGACAAGAACTTCTACGATCACAAGGGCATCGACCCCGTCGGCATCGCCCGCGCCATCCTGACCAACGTGGAGAATCTGGGCCGCGACCGCCGGCCCATGGGCGCCTCGACCATCACGCAGCAGGTCGCCAAGAACATGCTGCTGACCAACGAGGTGTCCTTCTCCCGGAAGATCAAGGAAGCGATCCTGGCGATCCGCATCGAGCGGGCCTTCACCAAGGACCGCATCCTCGAGCTTTACCTGAACGAGATCTTCCTGGGATACCGCTCCTACGGCGTGGCGGCGGCGGCGCTGAACTATTTCAACAAGGCGCTGGACGAGTTGGACATCGAGGAGGCGGCCTATCTGGCGGCCCTTCCCAAGGCGCCCAGCAACTACCATCCGGAGCGCCAGCGCGACGCCGCCATGGCCCGCCGCAACTGGGTCATCGGGCGCATGGCCGAGGACGGGCACATCACGCCGGAAGAGGCGAAGATCGCCCAGTCCAAGCCGCTGCTGGTGCGCAAGCGCGACGAGCAGGAGTATGTGACCTCCGAATATTTCGCCGAGGAGGTCCGGCGCGAGCTGGTGAAGCTCTACGGCGAGCAGTCGCTCTACGAGGGCGGCCTGTCGGTCCGCGCCTCCATGGACCCGGTGCTCCAGCAGGCGGCGACGAAGGCCCTGCGCACCGGTCTGGTCCAGTACGACCGCCGCCACGGCTACCGCGGGCCGGTCGGCAAGATGGAGAATTTCGACAACTGGGCGAAGAAGCTCGCCTCCATGGCGCCTCCCCCGGGGTCGGAGGGCTGGCATCTGGCCGTGGTGCTGAAGGATGACGACGCGGCGGCGCTCGACATCGGCCTGCCGGACGGGTCGCGCGGGCGCGTGCCGCTGGCCGAATTGCGCTGGGCGCGGGCTCAGCGGGACGACAACCGCCTCGGTCCGGAGATCCGCCGCCCCTCCGACGTCGCCAAGCTGGGCGACCTGATCCTGGTGGAGGCCGCCGGCAAGGACGACAAGGGCAAGGAGCCGCCTCCGGGCACCTACGCGCTGCGTCAGGTGCCGGCGGTGCAGGGCGGTCTGGTCGCGCTCGACCCGCACACGGGCCGCGTGCTCGCCATGGTCGGCGGCTTCTCGCCGCAGATGAGTTCCTTCAACCGCGCCACCCAGGCGATGCGGCAGCCGGGCTCCTCCTTCAAGCCCTTCGTCTATCTGGCGGCGCTGAACCAGGGCTTCACCCCGTCCTCGCTGGTGATGGACGCTCCGTTCGAATACGACCCCGGCCACGGCCAGCCGATCTGGAAGCCGGAGAACTACAGCCACGAGTTCTACGGTCCAACGCCGCTGCGCGCCGGCATCGAGAAGTCGCGGAACGTCATGACCGTCCGTCTGGCCCAGGCCGTCGGCATGGACAAGGTGAAGGCGCTGGCCCAGAATTTCGGCATCACCGACAACCTCCAGCCCTACCTGCCGATGTCGCTGGGGGCGGGGGAGACGACGGTGCTGCGCATGGCCACCGCCTACGCCATGCTGGCCAACGGCGGCAAGCGGGTGAACCCCACCTTCATCGACCGGGTGCAGGACCGCAACGGCAAGACCATCTTCCGCCACGACACCCGCCCTTGCGGCACCTGCAACCAAGTGCCCTGGAACGACGGGCTGGCCGTGCCCGCGGTGCCCGACACGCGCGAGCAGGTGAACGACCCGCGCACCGTCTATCAGATGGTCTCAATGCTGGAAGGCGTCGTGCAGCGCGGCACCGCCACGCGGCTGCTGTCGCTGGGCAAGCCGCTGGCCGGCAAGACCGGCACGACCAACGACAGCCACGATGCGTGGTTCATGGGCTTCTCGCCCAACCTCGTGGTCGGCACCTACATCGGCTTCGACCAGCCGCGCTCGCTGGGCGCCAAGGAGACCGGCGGTTCGGCGGCGGTGCCGGTGTTCAAGGACGTGATGGAGGTGGCGCTGAAGGACCAGCCGGCCACGCCCTTCCGTGTGCCGCGCGGCCTGCGCCTCGTCCGCGTCAACCCGGAGAACGGGCGCCTCGCCCAACCCGGCGAGCGGAAGGCGATCTGGGAGGCCTTCATCCCCGGCACGGAACCGAACCCCGACCAGCCGCAGATGGTGCTGGACGGCTCGGCCCACGCGGCGGACGCCGGCTGGACCGGCGGGGTGCCCGGCGGCGACCCGGCGGCCCAGCAGCAGCCGGGGGGCTGGGGCGCTCCGGCGGCTCCTCCCTCTGCGGCGACGGTGGGGACGGGTGGGCTTTACTGACCGGCTTTCTCTTGGTGGGATGGGTCGCAGCGTTCCACATCAATTCCCTCTTCCGCCCCGGGAGAGGGTGCCCGCGAAGCGGGCGGGTGAGGGTGAAGCCAAGGATCGGGGCGCTTATTCTTGGCCGACCCTCACCCTTCCCACGCTTCGCGTGGGCCCCTTCCCTCTCCCGGGACGGGAGAGGGGATTCCAAGTGCGATCGTCGGTGGCTCAGGGCCGCGCGGCGGTGTGGGTTTCCGTGCGGAGTTCGGCGATGGCCTCGGCGGGTGCCGTGTCGGTGGGACAGTCGGCAAGCGGGCGCAGCCGGTCCTCCATCCGCGCCAGCATCAACCGGACGCCCTCCTGATTGATGTGCAGGGCATCGACGAAATGGGCCTCGTCCGTGATCTCGCGGCGGGAGTCGATGACCGGCACGTCGGGCGGCAGGCGGGCCTTCAGTTCCTCGAAGAAGGCGTCGAAATTGCTCACCTTTTCGATGTAGCCGGGAAAGAAGGGCGTGATGACCACGGCGACCCGCGTGCCCTTATCGCGCGCCGTGCCGATGATGCGGTCCAGCGCGTCCCAGTTCGGCTGGAAGCCCTCCATCCGCTCCTCCGGCGCCTTGTCGAGCTGGGCCTTGAGGAAGGGCGACATGGTGCCGCTCAGCGTCCGGTCGCCGGTCGGGTGCAGCCCGTCGAAGGCCAGCCGGATCGTCTGGTTGTTGTTGAAGATCAGCGTGTTGAACAGCTTGTTGGACGCCCACATGGTGGGGTCGGCCTTGCGGATGAAGCCGTCCACCCGCTCCGAATAGTAGGCCAGCAGCGGCAGGTCGGCGAGCGCCATCGGATCGTCCACCACGCTCGTCGGCTCGACCAGCAGAAGGCGGGGGGCGCCGTGCCGGTCCAGATAATCCTCCCACAGCAGGTCGCCCACCGTGGTGGGAGCCCCGCCCATGCCGAGGTTCAGGACCCGCCCGCAGGTCAGCGTCTGCACCTCCTCCACCGGGAAATGGTTGTCGGCGCGTGAGTTGCCCAGGATCACCACGTCGGCGGGCGGACCCTTCCGGTAGACCGTCATGAAGCGGTCCGACGACCGGAGCAGCGCGTCGCCCATCCAGGACGCCACCGCGCGGTCCATCGCGACCACCATGCCCAGGATCAGTCCGACGGCGGCCAAAAGGCGGATCATGGTTCGGGCTCCCTCAGAACTGGAAATAGATGAAGGATCGGTTGGCGAAGTTGCCGAAGAGCAGGAGCATCAGGATCAGCGTGGCGCAGCCGGCGGAACGGGCCACCACGTTGACCCCGGCGTAGCGGCGCCCGGCCCCGAACTCGATCATCGCGTCGATCATCAGCACGACGAGGCCGAACAGGGCGACGCGGGCCAGATAGCTCATCTGCTGCATGCCACGCGGCAGGCTGAAATCGCCCTCGGCGATGATGCCCAGGATGGTCCGCACCGTGTGCATGTCGTCGGCGCGGAAGGGCAGCCAGGTCAGCGTCACCAGCAGGAAGACCAGCCCGACGGTCAGCAGCTTCCCTACCGCCAGCGGCGCGCCGCTGAGGCGCAGGGGGCTGCGCCTGGCCAGCCAGCGCACCCCGTCTTCCGCCGCCATCAGGGCGGCGTGCAGGGCGCCCCACAGGACGAAGGTCCAGGCCGCGCCATGCCACAGGCCGGACACCAGCATCACGATGGTCAGGTTGCGGATGCGCAGCCACTGGGTCCGCCCGCCGCCCATCGGGATGTAGACGTAGTCGCGGAACCATGTGGACAGCGAGATGTGCCAGCGCCGCCAGAAGTCCTTCATTCCCATGGCGAAGTAGGGGCGGGCGAAGTTCTGGCACAGCGTGTAGCCGAAGATCTGCGACAGGCCGATGGCGATCAGCGAGTAGCCGGCGAAGTCGCCGTAGATCTGAAGCGAGAAGCAGATCAGCCCGATGACGTGGTTCAGCGCGTTGAAGAACTCCGGCTGGGCGAAGCGCGCATCCACCACGGCGGCGGCGTTGTCGGCCAGCCCCAGCTTCAGGAAATAGCCCCAGATGACCTTTTCCAGCCCGGCGAAGCGGAAGGCAAAGGGCACGTCCTGGCGGGGGCCGTTCTGGATCTGGGGCAACAGGTCGCGCGCCCGGACGATCGGTCCGGCGACGAGCTGCGGGAAAAAGGCGACGAAGGTCGCGTAGCGCAGCAGCGACCGCTCCGGCTTCTCCAGATGCCCCAGATAGAGGTCAAGCGCGTAGCTGAGATTCTGGAAGACGTAGAAGGAAATGCCGACCGGAAGGATGATGGACAGCGTGCGGTGCCCGACATCGAGCCCGAGCGAGGACAGGGCGACCTCCGCGCTGTCGATGAAAAAATTGAAGTATTTGAAAAAGAACAGGATCGACAGATTGGTGCCCAGGCTGATCTGCATGAACATGCGGGCGGTGGCCCGGTTCGGCGCGTCGGCGATGCGCAGGCCGCAATAGAAGTCGAGCAGCGTCGTGCCGGCAAGCAGCAGACAGAAGCGGTAATCCCAGAAGCCATAGAAGATGTAGCTGGACACCAGCAGCAGCGGCGTGAACAGCCGCGTCCTGGCGAGCATCATGAAGCCCGCCGTGAAGGCCGTGATGAACAGCAGGAACCCCAGGCTGGTGAAGTTCATCGGGAGGCCACGCTCTTGTTGTTGGAGAATACTCTCGGAAAGGGGGGCGCCAACCGCCCGCGCCCGCCGGATGGCGGGTACAGATCGTCGGTGACGCTATCACGGGGAACTGCCACCTATTCGCGCCGCGAAAGTGGTTTTGCGGCGCAAAATCGGTTTTATCCGAGTGGGTTGGGCGCCACCTCTCCCGTGCGGGCAGGCCTCGTTCCGGACCCTGCGGCCCCCGATCCGTTGGAATAAGAGGGTGCAACACCGCGCCCAACCCGCTACATAAGGGCCAAGACACTGGTTCAACTCTGGCTGACGAGGAGGTACCGCGATGCGGGCCGAGATCGAAGCGGCCGCCGGCGAGATTAGAGAATCGCTGGCGCTGCTGAGGAGGCATCTTTGACTGGGATAACGCGCTGCGTCGTCTCGACGAACTGAACGCCCACGCCGAAGACCCCAAGCTGTGGGACGACCCGTCCCGCGCGCAGACCATCATGCGCGAGCGCACCCAGCTCGAAACCTCGGTGAACGGCTATCGTGCGCTTGAGCGCGACCTGTCCGACAGCCTGGAACTGATCGAGATGGGCGAGGCCGAGGGCGACGCGACCGTGGTCGCCGATGCCGAAGCCCAGCTCTACGCGCTCCGCGACCGCGCGGCGAAGCTCCAGATCGAAAGCCTGCTCTCGGGTGAGGCGGACGCCAACGACTGCTTCATCGAGGTGAACGCGGGCGCCGGCGGCACGGAGGCCCAGGACTGGGCGCTGATGCTGATGCGCATGTACACCCGCTGGGCGGAGCAGCACGGCTACAAGACGCAGTGGCTTGAGGAAAGCCCCGGCGAAGAGGCCGGCATCAAGTCCGCCACCGTGCAGGTCAGCGGCCACAACGCCTATGGCTGGCTGAAGACCGAGGCCGGGGTGCATCGTCTGGTGCGCATCAGCCCCTTCGACAGCCAGGCGCGCCGCCAGACCAGCTTCGCCGCCGTCTCGGTGTCTCCGGTGATCGACGACAAGATCAACATCGAGATCAACGAGAAGGACTGCCGCATCGACACCTTCCGGGCGTCGGGCGCCGGTGGCCAGCACGTCAACAAGACGGACTCGGCGATCCGCATCACCCACCTGCCCACGGGCATCGTGGTGGCCTGCCAGCAGGAGCGCTCGCAGCACAAGAACCGCGCCAAGGCGTGGGACATGCTGCGCGCCCGCCTGTACGAGCGGGAGTTGAAGATCCGCGAAGACGCCGCCGCCGCGCTTGAGGCGACCAAGAGCGACATCGGCTGGGGCCATCAGATCCGTTCCTACGTCCTGCACCCCTACCAGATGGTGAAGGACCTGCGGACGGAGGTGGAAACCTCGCAGAGCCAGGCGGTTCTGGACGGCGACCTGGACATGTTCCTGGAAGCCGCTCTGGCCTCGCGCCTGAAGGGGCAGAGCGACGACGCCGCGGCGTGAGTGGTTGTGGGGGTTAGGTCTTGCCCCCACCCCGGCCCTCCCCCGCTGGGCGGGGGAGGGAGTTTTTCGCGAAGCGGCGTCCGTTCCCTCCCCCGCCCAGCGGGGGAGGGTTAGGGTGGGGGCAAAGCACCCCCCTATTTTTATCCCTTGGGAAGAAACGCGGCCTCTGCGTTGTTGATCTCCGCAACAAGAAACGGAGAGAGACCATGAACCGCAGCCTGTTCGCCGCCTTCCTGGCCGCCACGGCCTTCGCGGCCCCGGCCTACGCCGCCTGTCCGACCGACAGCATGACGCCGGACATGTATTTCGCCTATGTGGAAGGCATCCAGAAGACCCTGACCGAGCAGGGCTTCCGTCCCGGCGTGATCGACGGGAAGATCGGTCCCAACACCCGCTCCGCCATCCGCGCCTACCAGAAGGCCGCGAAGCTCCCGGTGGACGGCTGTCCGACGCAGGAGCTTCTCGACCACATCAACTTCTCCCAGCCGAAGGTCTACGGGCCGGGCAAGCGGTAAGGCGCCATTTTACTTAACGAAGGTCAGGTCCATGACGGACTTGGCGTCCAGCGCCTTGTCCACCTGACCTTCGGACTGCCAGAACTTCACCTGATTGACGATGTCGTCGACCAGCAGCTTGCCCTTCGGCTCCACATAGGGCAGGCCGGCGGCGACGACCTCGGGCTTCTGCTTGGTGGCCTCGGCGATGATCGCCAGCAGTTCGTCGTAGCCGGGACCCTTCACCACGGCGCCGGAAGCGTCCTTGGCGTTGAAGGCGGCGTGGTATTCGGCCAGAGCGGTCAGATAGGCGCCGACGAACTTCTCGGCCAGCGGGCGGCGCTGGGCGACGGTCTTCGGGCTGGTGAAGAGGGCGCCGAGCTGCCACGGCGTCTCGTCGCCGACCCATCCCAGAATGGTGCCCGAGCCTTCGGAGGCCAACTGGCGGGCCACCGTGACCGGGGCGATCACCGCGTCCACCTGACCGCCCTTGAAGGCGGCGACCATCTTCGGCACGTCCTGCATCGGCACCATCGTCACGTCCTTGACCGTGAAGCCGTGCTTCTGGCCGAGCAGGCCGACCATGTAATGGAAGGTGGAGCCCACGGTGGTGATGGCGATGCGCTTGCCCTTGAGGTCCGCCGGCTTGGTCAGCCCGGCGTCATGCGCCGCCTTGGTCGCCACATAGGCGCTGAGCTGGAAGCCCGGCTCGTCGCGGCTCTGCGCGGCGATCATGGTGACGGCGCCCTTGGCCGCGAGGTTGTAGAAGCCCGCGGTCAGGCCGGTGACGCCGAAATCCACGTCGCCCGAGGCTACCGCCACCGGCACCTGCTGGGCCGAAGTGAACATCTTCAGTTCGACGTCCAGCCCTTCCTTCTCGAAATAGCCCTTCGACTTGGCGATGAAGATCGGGCCGGAGGAGGCCAGCGCCAGCACGCCGATGGAGGTCTTCTCCAACCCTTGCGCCTCGGCGGCGGGCGTTCCGGCCAGCGCCAGGGCCGCAGCGCCCATTGCACCCAGAACCAAACGGCGGCTCCAACGCACGACGGTCATTCTCAGTCTCCCTCTATCAGCAGTCATTTTTCTCACCGCCATTTCAGCAGGCGGCGTTCCAGGACGGACAGCACGGTCCCGATGGCGAGCCCGAGCAGCGACAGCACCAGCACGCCGGCCAGAAGCTGGTCGGTCAGCATCAGGTTGCCGGCGGTCAGGACGAAGGCGCCGATGCCGTATTCCGCCCCGATCATCTCCGCCGCGACCACCAGGATCAGCGCGATGGAGGCGGTGATGCGGAAGCCGGCGAGGATGCCGGGCAGGGCGCCGGGAAGCACGATCTTGCGCAGGATCGACGCCCAGGGCAGGCCGAAGCTCTGCGCCATGCGGATCAGGTTGCGCGGCACCGAATCGATGGCGCTGTAGGTGGCGATCACGGTGGGGAAGAAGACGCCGAAGCCGATGGTGGCGAACTTCGACGGCTCGCCGATGCCGAACCACAGGATGAACAGCGGCAGAAGCGCGATCTTCGGGATCGGGAAGAAGGCTGAGACCAGCGGCACGCCGACCGCCCGCGCCACCGAGCCGATGCCCATCGCGAAGCCCACGGCCATGCCCGCCACCGTGCCCATGGCCCAGCCGACGCCGATGCGCATCAGCGACGCCTTCAGGTGCTGCCAGAGCGTCCCGTCCTGCGCCATGGCTGCGAGCGCGGAGGCGACCGCGCTCGGTGGCGGCAGGAACAGGTCGCTGACGAGGCCGAAGCGGTTGGTGGATTCCCACACCGCGATCAGCAGCACGAAGGCGAGCAGCGCCGCCCAGCGGTGCGCCCTGACCGTGAAACCTCCGCCACGGAAGCGGACGGGCTGGGACGGCGCTTTGGTGCGATCGGTCATGGGGAGACTGGTGTCAGGCATCGGCGATCTCCCGGTCGGCCAGTTGGGCCTCGGCCCGGATCAGGTGCCACAGCCGGTCGCGAACCTCCGCCAGATGGGCCTGGGCGGAGGGCTCCAGCCTTTGATCGCGCGGCTCCTCGATGGTCACGATCTCGCGCAGGCGGCCCGGACGGCGGCTGAGAACGGCGACCCGGTCAGCCAGCCGCAGCGCCTCGTCCAGATTGTGGGTGACGTAGACGGCGGTCGTCCGCTCGCGCTGCCAGAGCGAGAGGAAGTCTTCCATCAGCAACTCGCGCGTCTGGGCGTCGAGCGCCGACAGCGGCTCGTCCAGCAGCAGCATGGCCGGGCGCACGGCCAGCGCGCGGGCGATGCCGACGCGCTGGCGCATGCCGCCGGACAACTGCTTGGGCAGCGCCTTGCGGAAGTCCCACAGACCCATGCGGCGCAGGCCGGACTCGATGCGCTCCCGCCGCTCCGCCGCCGACAGCGGGTGATGTTCGAGGACGAGGGAGAGGTTGTCCTCGACGCTGCGCCAGGGCAGCAGGGCGAAGTCCTGGAAGATGAAGGTGATCGGGTTCAGGCAGCCGTCCGGCGCCTCGCCCGCCACCGCGATGGTGCCGGAGGTGGGCGCCACGATGCCGCCGGCGATGCCGAGCAGGGTGGACTTGCCGCAGCCCGACGGGCCGATGACGGCCAGAACCTCCCCCTCCTGCACCGTCAGGTCGATGCCGTCCAGCACGACGAGGTCGTCGTAGCGGTGGCACAGGTCCTTGATGATAAGCCTCATTGTTCCTTTCCAATGGCCTTTCCGGGACTTGCCCCGGCCCAGGCGATCAGCAGCTCGTCCCGGGAGGTCAGGCCCGCTTCCGGCAGCGCGTGGTTGACGACGGCCTTGGCGGCGCCGCCGGTCGCTTCCGGCAGGCGGTTCTCCCACATGGCCTGATGGAGCGTGGGCAGCTCGTCCCAGGCGCCGAGGTATGTCGTTGGCACACGAACCGCCCCGGAGGCAATGACGCGGTTCAGCCCTGCGATTTCCGCAGCGTTCGAAAGATGAGTCCCGACGATGGATGCGGATGGCATCAGGATGCGGCGCTGGCGCATCCACACCTGCGGCGCGTAGAAGCTGTAGCGCCGACCATTTCCATTTGGGGCCATATCGCCGCAATAGACGACGCGCCCCGTGTGCGGCTTCACGATCATGGTGGAGACGGCCAGCGTGTCGCGCCGCGCCCGCTCCACCACCACACCCGGCATGCCGCGCGGGTTGTCGGCGGAGCGCAGGATGCGGCCCACTGCTTGGCCCAGCGGCTTGAACGTGTCCTCGGTGAACAGGCGCACGGCCTCCTTGAAGGCGGCGGTCTCGCGTTGCGGGTCGGGCAGGTCCGGCATGGTGTCGGGCCAGTCGAAATGCGGCACGCGGCGCTTGATCTCGGCCAGCGACACCGCCCCGGCCAGAGCTTCCCCGTAGCCGAGCGACAGCACGAAGTCGCGTTCGGAATCCCGGTCGGTGACGACGCAGACACGGGCGCCGGACTCGCGCGCCGCCTCGATGGCGGACAGCGCCATGTCGTCGCGCAGCCCTACCGCCCCGGCGCCGTAGAAGACCAGCACGGCTTCGCCTGGGCGCAAGCGGGCACGGCGCAGCATCTCCGCCGGCTCGGCGGCGCCGGGCTTGCCGAGGAAGGTCATGTGGTAGCCGCTGGAGGCGCCGAAGAAGGTCAGCGCGCCGCCCTCGGCCAGCGATTGGAAGGTGCGCGGGAAGGTCGCCTCGCCCGCGTGGCTGACCGCGTAGTCCACGAGGTTGCCGCCGTTGGCGGTGCGGAGCGCGTCGAGGTAGGGACGTCCGGCCTCCTCCCACGCCGCCCATTGGTCTGGATCGGCGGGGATGCGGGTGAAGGCGGTTTCGGCGACGGAGCGGTCCACCGCCTCCGCCCCGCGGGCGCGGATGGAGGCGGCGCGGCGCTCCGACGACACCATGCCGGTCACCTTCATGCGCCGGGCCAGCGCCAGTTCCACCGTCCAGGCGCCGGTTCCGCCCGCCGCGCCTTCGACCAGCAAGCGCTTGCCCGGCTGCACGTCGAGCGCCGTGAACAGCGCGCGGTAGCCGGTGCCGGCGGCGAGCATGTAGCTGCCCGCCTCCTCCAGCGCGAGGCCGGGAGGCAGGGGGAAGAGCTGCGGCCCGTCGGCCAGCATGAATTGCTGGTGGCTGCCGTCCGGCGACTGGTAGCCCTGGATGTGGAAGTCGGTGAACATGGGATCGGCCCCGGCCTCCGGGTCCAGCAGGTCGGAGACGCCGGAATAGACGGCGACCAGATCGCCGACCGCCAGCCGCCCCTGGGCCTGCAACGCCTCGCCCATGCGCACGACCATGCCGACCCCGCCGGAGCCGGTGACGTGCACGTCCTCGTCATGCTCGTCGAACAGCGAGATGGGGATGCCGGTCAGCGCCCAGACATCGTTGTAATTGACCTCGGAGGCCAGGACGTAGACGAGCGCCTGGTTGGGACCGGGCTCGGGGACGGGGATGACGACTTCCGTTTCGGCCTGGGCCGGGTCGCCATGGGCGGCGGCTCCCGTCTCCAGGTCGCGGACGACGGCCTGGGCGAGCTGCCAGCGGGGCAGGGGCGTGGCGCCGGGGAAGAAGGGGCTTCCGATGGGAAGCGTACCGTCGCGGTCCTCGCGCCGCGGACGGGCGGGCAGGGGCGGGGATTTCTTCTCCAGGAACAGGGCGATGCCCTTCTTGGCGCCGTTCTCGGAATCCAGGAGGAAGCGGGCGAAAGCGTCGATCTCGGCTTTGGTGCCGGCCTCGAAGCCGTCGCCGAGGCCGGTGTCCACGAGTTGGACGATGGTGTCGGCGACGGGGCCGCGGCCGACGCTGTGGGCTTGGCGGAGGAGGAGGGCGGTGTTGGAGGACACTTGCCCCCACCCCGGCCCTCCCCCGCTGGGCGGGGGAGGGAGAGAAGCTTGCGGGGAATGCGGCGGAGTTCCCTCCCCCGCCCAGCGGGGGAGGGTAAGGGTGGGGGCAAGAGCGCTCGTGGGGGCAAGAGCGGCCTCCCTTGCCATCGCCTTCGCCAGCGTCAGCGCGTCGTCCGCCCCGCGGGCCACCACATCGACCAAGCCATACTCAAGCGCCGTCCCGGCGTCGATCTGCCGCCCCGACAGCAGGATCTCCAGCGCCCGCCCATACCCCCGCTCCGGGTCTTTCCGAATCAGCAGGCGCGGCAAGCGCTGCGTGCCGCCATAGCCCGGCGGCAGGAACAGGTTGATCTCGGGCTGGCCCAGCCGGGCGCGGGGATCGGCCACCCGGACGTGGCAGGCCATGGCCAGTTCGCAACCGCCGCCCAGAGCCACGCCGCGGATCGCGGCGAACACCGGCTTGTCCATCACCTCGATGGCGCGGAAGACGGCGTGGGCCTTCGCCGGCAGCGCGCGGGCCTCGCTCTCGTCCTGCACCTCGTCGAGAAGCTGGCGGATGTCGGCGCCGGCCACGAAGTTGCGGCCCGTGCCGGTGATCACCACGGCGCGCACATCCGCCCGCCGTGCGAGATGGGCGACCAGCGTGTCCAGCTCGTCGAGCAGGCGGTCGGACAGGGCGTTGACCGGCGGGTTGTCGATGGTCACGGTCGCCATCCGCACGCCGTCGGCCAGCCGGTCGTACTGAACGGACAGGAAGCGCTGCCGCTCGATGAGGGTCTGTTCCTCGGCGCGTTGCTGGCCGCGCTTCCAGGCGTCGATGCGGGTGCCGAGGTCGGTCAGGCATTCCGGGTTGCGGAGCGTGGAGGTGTCGCCCAGCGGCTCCCCGTTCATCATCGCCGTCAGGAAGCGGCGCATGTATTTGCCGGAGCGCGTCTCCGGAAAGGCCGGAACGGCGAGGATGTCGGAGGGGACGGCGACCGCACCCTTCTCCTGCCGCACCAGATCCTTCAAACGGCGCTCGTCGTCGGCGGTGATGTCGCGGCCCTTGGCGGGCAGGACGAAGGCGACCGGCGTCAGCCCCTTCTCGCGGTGGGGGGCGCCGACCACGATGACGTTGCCGACCGGGCTGTCGGGGTTGATCTGCTTGTCGCGCAGGATCGCGCCTTCGATCTCCTCCGTTCCCATGCGGTGGCCGGACACGTTGATGACGTCATCGGACCGCCCGTGCAGGCTGAAGCTGCCGTCCTCGTAGCGCCGCGCGAAGTCGCCTTGCAGATAGGCCCAGACCGGCTTGCCGTCCGCGTCGCGGAAGCGCCCGAAATAGGTCTTCACGAAGCGGTCGAAGTCGCCCTTCCAGCCCGGTTTGCCGACACGCTCCGCGTCGCCCCAGATGGTGCGGGTCAGGTAGGGGTAGGGGGCGGTGACGACGATCTCGCCCTTCTCCTCCGCCTCGGCGGGGCGGAAGGCGACGCGGCCCGCGGCGTCCGGCTCGCTCTCGGGAATCCAGACGTCGCCCAGCACCCAGGGCAGCGGGTAGGTGTGGGCGTCGGCGCGCAGCGGCTGGTCGGGGTTGCCGTAGGGGTGGGTCCAGACGATGCCGCCATGCTCCGTCGCCCAATAGCTGTTGATGTATTGCGGCGTCATCACCGCCATGCCGAAAGCCTGGACGGCGGGGCTGGTCGGCTCCGCGCAGAAGGTGGCGACCCGCAAGCTGCCGCGGTCGTAACGCTCCACGTCGGCCCGGTTCTCCGGGTGGGTCATGACCGTCTTCAGGAAGGTCACGCCCGCCTTGAAGATGGTCACCTTGTGCCGCTCGATGATCGAGGCGAAGCGCCCGGCGTTGGGGAAGACGGGTGCTCCCTCCGTCACGATGCCGGGGATGCGGGCGGCGAGGCTGGCGGTGATCAGGTAGCTCTGCCCGGTGATCCAGCCCGGATCGGCGACGACGTAGATCACGTCGCGGCCCGGCAGGGCGTCGAAGCTGACCTTCATGGTGTGGGCGAGCCCGGCGACGTAGCCGCCATGGACATGCACCACGCCCTTCGGCTTTCCGGTGGAGCCGGAGGTGTAGATGATGAACAGCGGGTATTCGGCGTCCACCGGGCGGCAGGGAACGGCCCGCGCCACGGCGGCGCAGAGCGCCCGGTCGTCCAAGGCGCGCAGCGCGTCCATGCCGGGCAGACCCATGTCCGACAGGCCGGCGGCGGCGCAGAGCGTCGCCTCGGCCTTCGCCAGCAGATCGTGCGCCCAGACGTCGCGGCCCTCGGTCCAGGGGATGTCGGGAAGCCCGGCGTGGCGGACGACGATCACCGCCTCCACCCGCGGCGGGGCGGCGGTCAGCGCCTCCGCCACGCTGGCGCGCAGGTCGGCCACGGTGGCGGCGTCGAGCGTGCCGTCGCGGTCCAGCGCGCGGCCAAGCTCCCGCATCACGTCGGCGGGGGCGACGGTGATTTCGCCCTCCAGCCCGCGGCGCACCGGCTCCATCAGGGCGGCGTCGCCCAGCTTGGCGCGCAGCACCTCCTCCGTGATGCGCAGCGCCGTAGGCAGGGCGACGAAACGGTCGAGCGCCGGATCGCTGTAGGCTTCCTTGAAGGGGGCCATCTCCGCGTTGCGGCTGGCGCCGTCGGCGGTGATGACGACGCGGGCGCCCGCGTTCTCGATGCGGTCGGACAGGGTCTTGTCGGAAAAGCCGCCGAACACCGCCGTGTAGATGACGCCGATGCGCTTCGCCCCCTCCGTCCAGACGATCTGGTCGAGGATGTTGGGCATGTTCAGCGCGATGCGGTCGCCTGGACGCAGGCCGAGACCTTGCAGAGCCAGCGCGGCCAGAGCGGAGCGGATCAGCAACTCGCGCCGGGTCAGGGTGATGTGATGGACCGGGCCGCCGCGCCCGCCGTTGGCGGCGGCGTCCCAGCGGTCGCCCTCGTACCAGTAGGCGGTCTCGGCCCCATGGCCGGACAGCACATGGCGGTCCACCTCGTTGAAGGCGGCGTTGGTCAGTCCGCCCGCGAACCAGCGGTAGAAGGGCGCCTCCGACCCGTCGAAAGCCTGGGTCCAGGGCGTCCAGTCCGCCCGCTCCGCGGCCTCGCCGGTCGCGGCGTTCCAGCCGCGCCAGACGCCGTCCGCATCGCGCATCAGCCAATTCGCGCCGTCGAACCAGTGGATGGTTTCCGCCGCGATGGAGCCGTGGAAGGCGCCGGGATCGGCTTCGCAGGCGGCGCGCTGGCTCTGCCAGTCCCCGGCGGAGCGGATGGGGTTGACGGCGACGTCCTGCGGCAGCGGCGGCTGTCCGGCGGACTCCGCGACGGCGTGATCCATGGTTTCCTCCCGATCGGGCGCTTCTTCTTTTGGCGCGTGCATCACTATAGCGCGCCGCCCTGCATGGGCCGCAATGGCGCCGTGCGCGGCCGGGGTATGCCGTGTGCGCGGCTTTCGGTCATACTCGGTGCAATCAAAGACGTTGGGAGGAAAGAGCATGTCGGAAAACGACACGTCCGCGACCGATTCGATGACCTTCGCGGTCAGCCACGCCGATCCGGCGGACTTCAAGCGCGACGGGCTGCGGCCCTTCTTCGAGTACCGCGACCTCGGCATCCGGGCGGCCACGGCGGGCAAGGCGAACGCCCACGTCATCCGCGCCCGTCCCGGCGAGCCCTCGCATGGCGGCTGGCACCGGCACGCGCTGGATTTCCAGATGGTCTATGTGCTGAAGGGCTGGGTGAAGTTCGCCTATGAAGGCGTGGGGGAGGTTCTGTTGCAGGCCGGCTCCTGCGTGCACCAGCCGCCGGGCATCCGGCATGTGGAGATCGCGCATTCCGACGATCTGGAAATGCTGGAGATCACGCTTCCCGCCGACTTCCCGACCGAGGGCGCGGAACCGCCCGCGAGACCCTGAGGCCGCGTCCCGCAAAAAAGTGCCGGCCGCGAGACGCGGCCGGCCAGATGCTTTGGAGGAATCGCCACCGAGGCCACAGGGAACGGCGCAGCCAAGGGACGCTTCGTTGCAACGGAAAGCAACGCCCGTGCCAAGCGTCACCGCTGCCGCAAAGGTCCATTTTCCGCCCTTTGGGGAAGGCTCGTTCGGGCCGCCCCTGTCCGGATGTCCGGACAGGTGACTGGAATGGCGGACGGTCCGGATGCCGCTCCTCCGGCGCCGCCGCTCTGGCATGTTGCGCGTGCCGGCTGTATAGGGCGGTGTGCGGCGGCGTGGAAAGGATGCGGACGGGATGCCCGAGGTCGAGATCTCCCGTGAGGACACAGGGCAGGCGGCGGTGTTCGAGGCGTCGCCGTCCAGCGTGCCGCCCCAGCGCTACGCCCATCTGCTCTACGCCGCGATCCTGCTGGCCGGTTTCGTGGTGGTGGCCGAACTGATGCTGGAGCCGACGGCGTCCATGATGCGCTGGCTGGGCATGCTGTGCGCGGTTCCGCTTCTGTTGATGTGGGTCATCACGCTGCTGCGGGCGGCGCGGCGCAGCGCGGTCCGGCTGGTCGTCGCCCCGGAGGGGCTGACCGCCCACGGGCAACTCATCCCGCACAACACCATCCGCGGCGTGGCGCTCTATCCGCCGCAGGGCAAGCGTCCGCTGTTCGTGGCCCGCGTCCAGACGATGACCCAGCAGCAGCACGAGAAGGAACTGGCGCTGGCCGGCGGGGATGTGGATGCGGAGGAGGGCAGGCCGGGCAAGGGGCGTCGGCGGCGCGCCGGCTACCGGCTGCTTCTTCTGCGCCGCAACCATCTTCCGGCCCTGGTCCTGGTGCGCGGCCTGACCCTGTCGGGCGGGGAGACGCTGATGGCCGGGCTGGCCGCGGAGTTGCGGCGTCACAGCCGTCCGAACTGACCCCGGGCTGACCCCGGGCCGCGCGGAAACGCCCCTCCCGCCGCAGGACGGGAGAGGTCCGCGCCGAAGCGGCGTGGCTCGGCGGTGTGCCCGGGCGACCCGCTTTAGCGGCGGGCCGCCGGAGCGGCCGGAAGGTCTTCTTCCAGGATGACGACGTGCAGGGCGTAGGAGACTTCACCCTCGTCCACGTCGCGGTGGAGAGTGCCGACGAACTCGTCGCCCAGCATGACCTCCGCGGACTGGCCGGCCTTTTCGGGCGGCTGGATGATGATCTTGTCGTTGCCGAGCGTCTTGCGCAGATAGGTCTGCACACGGGCGATTTCGGTTTCGGTCATCTTCGCGACCGTCGGCTTGGCGGGCGGCATGGCATGATCCCTGTGTTGTCGAAGGGGTCATATAGAAATCTTTCGGGCAAAGGGAAAGCACAACATCGCCACGGATCGTGCATTCGCCGAAGCCGTTCCCCTCCCGCCGGGGGACGGGGCGGCGCCCGATGCGCCATGGTGCGTGAGGAAAACGCGAAAGGTCGAGCGATGACCGTCACCCCTCCCAAATAGAGTTGGAAAGGAGCCGCGTCCTTAGCGCGGGTGGTCATGCCCTCATCTGTAGAGATGCATTACCCTGTTTTGCCCCCTTGTCCCTGGCGCCGCGATCAAATACTGAACGAAATGGAAGGTGGAGTACCACGTTCCACCGTCCGGTGACCATGGCATGAGGTGACCATGGGTGTGCGCCTTTGCCGTCTTGTCCTGTGCCGCCTTCTCGTGGCGGTGATCCGGGCCGTGACTGCCCGGGCTGTGACCGCCGGTCTCCTGCTGGCCGTGGCGGCGTGGGGGACGCCCGGTCTGGCGGCCAACACGCCGGAACAGCGCATCGCTCTGGTCATCGGCGTCGGCGCCTACCGCCACGCGCCGGAACTGCCCAACCCCCGCAACGACGCCCGCGCCATGTCGGCGGCGCTGCGCAAGATGGGCTTCACGGTGGAGGAGCGCTACGACCTCGACAACCGCGGCATGGCGGAGGCGTTGCGCGGCTTCGGCATCCAGGCGGCGCAGGCCGACGTGGCGCTGCTGTATTTCGCCGGCCACGGGATGCAGGTGGGCGGCACCAACTTCCTGATCCCCTCCGATGCCCGGCTGGAGCGCGAGCGCGATCTGGTCTACGAGGCGCTGCCCCTGAACCTGCCGATGGGCGAGCTGGCCCAGGCGCGCAAGCTGGGCATCCTGATCCTGGACGCCTGCCGCAACAACCCCTTCGCCGACCGTCTGGTGCGGTCCGGGACCAAGCGGACGGAGGTGCATTCCGGCTTCGCCCGCGTGGACGACACGCCGACCGACACGCTGGTCGCCATGGCGACGCGTGCCGACGCGGTGGCCGAGGACGGGCAGGGCGACCACAGCCCCTACACCGCGTCCCTGCTGAAGAATTTCGAGGTGCCGGGGCTGGAGCTCAGCCTGTTCTTCCGCCGGGTGCGCGACGACGTGATGCATCTCACCCAGGGCCGGCAGGAGCCGTTCCTCTACGGCTCGCTGGGGGCGGCACCCTTCTACTTCAACCCGCTGCCGGAAAACCGCCCGCCGCAGCTCGGCGCCGTCCGGACGCTGGAGGTGCTGGACCGCGGCGGGACGGAGGGGCTGAGCATCGCGCGGCCCAGCGACCCCGACAACGACCAGCTCTTCGCCCAGGTGACCGGCCTGCCGCGCGGCGGCGGGGTGCGCATCGGAGACCGGGTGGTGCTGATCGGCGATTACCTGACGGTGGACCAGCTCGCCGCGGCCACCTTCCGGCCCGACGCCACCCATCTGGGCGACGCCGGCAGTTTCGAGTTCGCGGTGATGGACGGGCGCGGCGGGGTGGCGCGGGGCGCCGTCCCGATCCTGATCAAGCCGAGCAACCGCCCGCCCGTCGCCGTCGCGGAGCGCAGCGTGCGCGCCGTGGTCAACAGCTTGCGTCTGGAGGTGCCGACCGACCCGGACGGCGACCCGCTGACCTTCACCGTCAGCGCCGTTCCGGAACGCGGTCAGGTCCGCGACGGCACCACCCCGCTGAAGCCCGGCGACCAATTGGCTCCGGAGCGGCTGACCGCCCTGACCTTTGATCCGGAGCGGGCGCCCGCTGGCCGCGCCGGGGTGTTCAGCGTGCTGGTCGAGGACGGGCGCGGCGGGCGGACCACCATGAGCGCGCTTCTGGAGGTGGAGGAGGCCGGCGCCGCTCCGCCGCAGGCCGATCTGGAGGAGTCGCTGTGGCGCCGCGTGCGCGACAGCCGCGACGCCGACGCGCTGGACGCTTTCCTGCGGCTGTTCGGCACCGGCCCCTTCGCCGGCCCGGCGCGGGACCGGCTGAACCGGCTGCGCGCCGAATCGGCGAAGATCGCGGGGGCATCCCCCGCCGCCGGAGCGGGAAGCAGCGGATCGTCGGGCGGCGGGGCGTCCAATGGGAAGGCCGCACCGCCGCCGGAGCTGCAACTCGACACCGCCGGGGAGGGCATGTATGTGGCGGTCGCCGACGCGGAGCTGCGCGCCGGGCCGGACGCGCGGTCGGACCGGGTGGGCAACCTCGCCAAGGACGGCCCGGTCCGGGTGCTGGGCCGGGTGGCCGACGCCGATTGGTACCGGGTGTCCCTGGACGATGGGGTTCAGGGCTTCGTGCGTGGCCCCGCGCTGCGCCCCGCCGGGCCGGAGGACCGCCAGCGGCTGGCGCTCGCAGCACCCGCCCAGCCGGGAGGGTCGCAGGGGCGGGCGCAGGGCAACGGCAACAGCTTCCAGGACTGCCCGGAATGCCCGCCGATGATGCGCATCCCCGCCGGCAGCTTCGTCATGGGCAGCGACCGCGGCGACCCGGCCCAGCGACCGCAGCGCCGCGTCACCTTCGCGCGGCCCTTCGCCATCGGGGTCTACGAGGTGACGGTCGCCAACTGGCGGGCCTGCGTGGAGGGCGGCGGCTGTGCCGCCATGCCGCGCATGCGCAACGCCGCCGACGACACGCCGGTCCACAACATCCATGTGGAGGACGCGCTGGCCTACACGGACTGGCTCAGCCGCAAGACCGGCCAGCGCTATCGCCTGCCGAGCGAGGCGGAGTGGGAATACGCGGCGCGCGGCGGCAGCGCGGCGCGCTTCGCTTGGGGGGACAGCCTGACGCCCGGCGCCCGGCTGGCCAATTGCCGGGACTGCGGCGGCTCCTTCGACCGGTCGCTGCCGGCGCCGGTGGGCAGCTTCCAGCCCAACGCCTTCGGGCTCTACGACACCAGCGGCGGCGTGGCGGAGTGGGTCGCCGACTGCTGGAACCCCGGCTACAAGGGCGCCCCGGCGGACGGCCGCGCCTGGACGGAGGGAGACTGCCGCAAGCGGGTGCTGCGCGGCGGTTCCTGGCGGGACGGGCAGGACGCCATCGCCGTCACCGCCCGCATCGGCTACGACGCCGACGTGCGCTACGTCGCGGACGGTCTGCGCGTGGCCCGCGACCTGAACTGACCCGGCTGGCGCTGATCGGCGCGCCGTTCGTTGGTGGGACGCACCGTCTGCGGATGGGACCGCGCGGCCTCCGAAATTGCAGAAAGGGGCGCCGGACCGGTGCGCTAGACTTGACCGTTCAAAGGCTTGGCGAACCGTGGGCCGGTGGAGGCTTCGACCAAAATCGTTACAGCCGCGGCGTCCCGGGACTCCCTAAAGGGGTGGTCAAAGAGAAGATCAGGTGGAGGGTATCGACGTGTTGCGCTGGCCCCATGGCGCCGTTTGGAGTGTTGCGCTGGTCCTGGTGACGGCAAATACCGCCTTTGTTGCCGCCGCCTTGGCCGAGGACAAGCGCGTCGCGCTGGTGATCGGCAACGCCCAGTATCAGGAAGGCGGCCCCGCCGCGGGGGTGGGCGCCAACACGGCCATCGTCACGGACGCGCTGCGCCGGGCCGGCTTCACGGTCACCGCCGCCGAGAATCTCGACCACCGCGGCATGATCGCGGCGCTGACCCGCTTCCAGGACGCGCTGGGCGAGGCCGATCTGGGCTTCCTCTATTACTCCGGCGTGGCGCTGAGCCTGTCGGCCAAGGGCTTCCTGGTGCCGGTGGACGCCAAGCTCGCCTCCGAATACGACGTGATCTTCGACACCATCGAGCTGGATTACGCGCTGAAGGAGATCCAGCGCAGCGGGCGCAAGGCCGTCGCCGTGTTCGACCCGGTGCCCGCCCACCCGCTGGCCGACCGGCTGGCCGCCGCCATGGGCGAGGAGGGACGCTCCGTGAAGCCGGCCCTGGCGGCCCCGGCGGCGCTGGACAACCTGTTCGTCGTCTACTCGCACCGGCCCGGCACGCCGCCCGCCGCCCCGTCCGGCAAGGGGGCGGACGCCTTCTCCGCCGCCCTGGCGCAGGAGATGGTCAAGCCCGGCGTGCCGCTGCGCGACGCGCTGGCCGAGGTCGCGCGCTCCGTCGTCGGGCGCACGCGCGGGGCGCAGCACCCCTGGCTCCAGGACCGGCTGGGCGCGGATCTCGTCCTGGTGCCCGGCCCGCGCGCGCCGTCCGCCGCCATTGCCCGGGCGGAGGAGCCTCCGCTCACCACGGAACCGACGACGGCGGAACCGATGACGGCGGAGCCGAAGGCGGCCGAACCGAACGTCGTCGAGCCCAAACCGCTGCCGCAACGGCCCGAGGAGAAGCCGGCGGCCCCGGCGGTCGCCGAGGTCGAGGTGGACCCGCTGAACGAGAAGCGGGTGGTGACGCGCGACACCAACCTGCGCGCCGGTCCCGACACCAAGGCGGCGGTGGTCGGCACGCTGCGCCGGGACAGCGAGGTCGCGGTCACCGGGCGGACCCGGCGGAACGGCGGCTGGCTGCGGATCGAGCAGGACGGGAAGACCGGCTTCGCCTTCTCCGGCAACCTCGCCAGGCCGGAGGAGGTCCCGGTGGCGTCCGCCCAGCCGGAGACGCCGCCCCGGCAGGCTCCGCAGGCCCAGACCGCGACGCTGGTGCCGGGTGTCTACACGGTGGCGCGCGACGCCAACCTGTTCGCCCGCCCGGTTCTGGGCGCCCGCAGCCTGCGCGATCTGGAACAGGGGCAGCGCGTGACGCTGATCCAGGCGGCGCCCGACTCCGGCTGGGTCCTGGTGCGGGATTCGTCGGGGCAGGAGGGCTACGTCACCGCCGGAACGCTCGCGGGACGGTCCGGGGAGACGGTGTCCATGGGCGGCGCGGCGCCCAGCGCCTATCCGCCGCCGGCGGTGGTCCGCGGCGCCGTTCTTCCCGACGCCGATCCGATGGCCGGCCCGCTGTCCGGCACGACCGGCCCGGCGAAGCTCGCCGCCCTTCCGGAAGGTAGCGGGGAGAGCGGCGTGGGCCGGTCCGCCCTCAGCGCGGACCCGGTCGCCGCCGGACTGGCCGAGCCCTATCGGGACGCCGTGCAGGCGGGCCGCAACGCCGCCTCCCGCGCCTCCCGCGCCGCCACCGCCGCGCGCGGGGCGGAGGCGAAGGCGCGCGAGGCCCAGGCCGCCGCCCGCCGCGCCGCCGGGCAGGCCCGCGGCGGGGAATCCGGCTATGGGGTTCATCGCTTCCCCAACGGGGACGTCTACGAGGGGAGCTGGAACCGCGGCCTGGGCAATTTCTCCCTCCAGGGCACGATCAGCCGGAACGGCGTGGGCACCTACCGTTTCGCCAACGGTCAGGTCTATGAGGGGGAATGGAAGGACGACCGGATGGCCGGGCAGGGCGTGCTGACCTTCCCGTCCGGCGACCGCTATGAAGGCACCTTCGCCGGCAACGTGCCGAACGGGCCGGGTGTCTACCGCTTCGCCAACGGCGACTCCTACGCGGGCGAGATTCGTCAGGGCCGCGTGGACGGCCATGGCGAACTGGCCTTCACCAACGGCGAGCGTTTCAGCGGCGTGGTGGTCGACCGGCTTCCGGCGGGACCGGGAGAACTGTCCATGCGCGGCGGCACCCGCCATGTCGGGCAGTTCCGCGCCGGCATCCAGGACGGTCCGGGAGCGGCCATCGACCCCGCCGGCGCGATGCAGCCCGGCATCTGGCGCGGCGCGACGCTGCTCAGCCGATAGAGCCGCTTCGTCTTTCCGTTTCGGCTGATATGCCCCACATTGGAGCGTATTGCGGCGGAGGGTATTGCGTCTTGCCCTCCGGCCGCGCCATGCGAGGACCGGCCTGGATGGACACGCTGACCGACCCGAAGAAGAAGACGGACGCGACGCCCGCCCCCGACAAGCCTCTCCCCGACAAGCCTCTCAAGGCCACCCGCGACCCGGAGGGCACGCGCGCGCGCATCCTCGCCGCCGCGACGGAGGAGTTCGCGCGCCATGGGCTGGGCGGTGCGCGCGTCGAGCGGATCGCCGAGGTCGCCGGCACCAACAAGCGCATGCTGTACTACCATGTCGGCAACAAGGAGAGCCTGTATCTGGCGGTGCTGGAGGGAGCCTACGCGCACATCCGCGCCACAGAGCGCACGCTGAGCCTGGAGACGCTGGACCCGCCCGCGGCCATCGCGCGGCTGATCCATTTCACCTGGCAGTATTTCCTGGACCATCCGGAGTTCATGGCGCTGCTGAACATCGAGAACCTGCACCGGGCGGAGTTGCTGAAGACGTCCGGCAAGGTGCACGCCATGCACTCGCCCTTCGTGCAGATGATTGCCGACGTGCTGGCTCGCGGCGTCGCCGCCGGGACCTTCCGGACGGGGGTGGACCCGGTGCAGCTCTACATTTCCATCGCCGGGCTGTCCTATTTCTACCTGTCCAACGTCCACACCCTGTCGGTCATCTTCGGGCGCGATCTGCTGGCGGAGGAGGCCAAGGCGGCGCGGCTGGAGCACATGGTGGAACTCGTCCTGTCGTCGCTGCGGGCGTGAGCCGGCCCGGATATCGTTTCAGGCAAAACAATTCGATGCACTGACCATCCGCTATACCCCTTTGGCAATGTTGACCGGTTCGCCCGCGCGGGCGTACTTTTAACCAGCCGGTTAAAAGAGCGCTTCGCGATGGCGCCGCAACGACCGGGGGAGGAGGAGCGATGGCTGTCGATGCGGCGGCCCACGGGAAAACGTCCCGTGGCGGTCCCGCTTCGGGAACGGCGGCGCGCGGCAAGGGCGGGGCCGGTGCCTCGCTGCTGCGTCTGCTCAATTCCGGCTGGTTCCGGCCGGTGCTGTTCCTGCTGGTCCTGACCGTCCTGTGGGACCTGTCGGTGCGGATCTTCGCGATCCCGCCCTATCTGATACCGAAGCCGGGCGACGTCATCCTGGCGCTCGCCGCGGATTGGGACCAGCTTCTGGCGGCGTCGGTGCCGACCACGCTGGCGACCTTGGGCGGCTTCGCCCTGTCGGTGGCCTTCGGCATTCCCATCGCCATGCTGATCGCCGGGTCGAAGACGGTGGAGTCCTACGTCTACCCGCTGCTGGTCTTCTCGCAGTCGATCCCGAAGGTCGCCATCGCGCCGCTGTTCGTGGTGTGGTTCGGCTTCGGGCTGCTGCCCAAGGTGATCTCCGCCTTCCTGCTGGCCTTCTTTCCCATCGTCGTGTCGGCGGTGCAGGGCTTCAAGTCGGTGGACGGCGACATGATGGACCTCGCCAGGTCGATGAAGGCCACGCGCCTTCAGACCTTCCGCATGGTCAGCCTGCCGCACGCCCTGCCGGCCATCTTCGCCGGCCTGAAGGTGTCGATCACGCTGGCCGTGGTGGGCGCCGTGGTGGGCGAGTTCGTGGGGGCGAATTCCGGCATCGGCTTCGTCCTGCAACGCTCCATCGGCAATTTCGAACTTCCCCTGATGTTCGCGGCGCTGGTGGTGCTGGCGCTGATCGGGGTGGTGCTTTTCTGGGTCATCGACGTGATCGAACGGCTCGCCATCCCCTGGCACGCGAGCCAACGCCACAATTTCACCGCGACGTCGTAGCGCCAAGAAAACAACAGCGACGCCGGACAGATTTCGGCCGGATACCCTTCGGGAGGAGACGAGATGAAACGGACGCTCTTCGCGGCGCTCTGCGCCCTTACGGCCACGACTCTTCCGGCCCAGGCCGCGGACAAGGTCGTGCTGATGCTGAACTGGTACGTCTATGGCGAGCACGCCCCCTTCTATTACGGCAAGGACAAGGGCCTGTACGAGGCCGAGGGCATCGACCTGGAAATCCAGGAGGGCCGCGGGTCCGCCGTGACGACCCAGGCGGTGGCCGCGAAGACGGTGGATTTCGGCTATGTCGACGTGCCGACGATGATGAAGGCGGCGGCGAAGGGCGCGCCGGTCACCTCGCCCGGCGTGCTGCTCCAGACCAGCCCGATGTCGGCCATGGGCTTCACCGACAAGAACATCCGCAAGCCGGAGGACATCAAGGGCAAGACCGTCGCCATGACGCCGGGCGACAGCATGTCCCAGATCTGGCCGCTGTTCCTGAGGAAGACCGGCCTGAAGGAGAGCGACTTCCGCGTCGTGTCGGGCGACGCCCAGACCAAGCTGAACGCCGTCATCAACGGTCAGGCGGACCTGCTGCTGGGCTACGTCATGGACCAGAGCATGAAGATCAAGGACGCCACCGGCAAGTCGGTGACGCCGATCCGCTTCGCCGATTACGGCGTCAACATGGTGTCCTCCGGCATCATCGCCCACACCGGCACGCTTCAGGACAAGCCGGACCTCGTGAAGCGCTTCATGGCCGCGACGACCAAGGCGGTCGAGGGAGCGGAGCGCAACCCGAAGGAGGCCGTGGCCGCCATCCTGAAGGCGAACCCCAAGGCCGGTCAGGAAGCCACCCTGCTGGAAGGCTTCGAGCTGACCACGCCGCTCTACCGCACGGCGGAGACCAGGGACCAGCGGCCCTTCCGCGTCACCGACGCCAACATGGCCGAGACGGTCAACCTGCTGGTCGAGTATGGCGGGCTGGACGCGGCGGCGGCCAGGAACCCGAAGGCCTTCTACACCCGCGATTTCCTTCCCGATCCGGCCCCGGCGATGACCGGCAGCAGCCAGTAAGGACAGACGGAGAAGGGAGAGCAGGACGATGGCGCAGCCCCAGTTGAAAGTCGTCGGTTCGGCCGAAACGGCCCGCCTGTCGCAACAGACCCTGATCCGGATCGACGGCGTGACCAAGACCTACCGCACCCGCGACGGGGAGGTGCCGTCCCTGCGCCCGATCACCTTCGACGTGCGGGACGGGGAGTTCCTGGTGGTCGTCGGCCCGTCCGGCTGCGGCAAGTCCACCCTGCTGAAGCTGGTGGCCGGGCTGCTGCCGGTGACCGATGGCGGCATCACCATCGAAGACACCACCGTGACGGAGCCGCACGACGACGTGGGCATCGTGTTCCAAAGCCCGGTGCTGCTCGCCTGGCGGTCGGTGCTGCGCAACATCATGATGCCGGTGGAGGTGCGCGGCCTGCCGCGCGACACATATCTGGAACGCGCCCGCGCGCTGATCCGCATGACCGGGCTGGAGGGATTCGAGACCAAATACCCCTGGCAACTCTCCGGCGGCATGCAGCAGCGCGCCGCGCTCTGCCGGGCGCTGGTCCACGATCCGAAGATCCTGCTGATGGACGAGCCGTTCGGCGCGCTCGACGCCATGACGCGGGAGCGCATGAACGTGGAACTGCAACGCATCCAGCACGAGACGGGCAAGACGGTGCTGCTCATCACCCACTCGATCCCGGAGGCGGTGTTCCTGGCCGACCGCGTGATGGTGATGACGGAACGCCCCGGCGCCATCGCCGCGACCTACGAGGTCCCGCTGCCCCGCCCGCGGACCCTGGACGTGATGGGGCACCCGGTCTTCATCGAGCTGACCCAGCGCATCCGGGCGCATTTCAACGCCCAGGGGCATTTGGATTGAGGGGGGAGTGGTGATGGAGAAGGATTTCCCCCACCCTGACCCTCCCCCGCTGGGCGGGGGAGGGGAATTGTCCCTCCCCCGCCCAGCGGGGGAGGGAAGGGGCCCGCGAAGCGGGAAGGGTGGGGGCAATGCACCCCTCCTCACGATCCGCGCCATCGACCTCTTCGAACACCCCGTCCGCTTCGTGAAGCCCTTCCGCTTCGGCAACGTGACGGTGGAAGCCGCTCCCCAGGCCTTCGTCCGCGCCCTGGTCCATGTGGACGGCGTGGGCGAGGCGTGGGGCGGCACCGCCGAGATGATGATGCCGAAGTGGTTCGACAAAAGCCCGGCCCGAAGCCCGAACGGGACGGTGAACGGTCTGCGCCGCTCCCTGCGCCTCGCCCGCGACGCCTACCGGACGGACCGGACCGACACCGCTTTCGGTCACCACGCCGCGGCCTACGAGACGCAGCGGATGGCTTGCCGTTCCGCCGGGCTGCCCGACCTGACCGCCGCCTACGGGCCGGCGCTGATCGACAAGGCGGTGCTGGACGGGCTGCTGCGCGCCCTGGATACGGATTTCTTCACCGGCATGCGGGCGAACCACGCCGGCGTCGACGCGCGGCTGACGCCCGATCTGGCGGGCTTCGACCTGGACGGCTTCCTCGCCGGTCTGGAGCCGCTACCGTCCGTGGCGCTCCGTCACACGGTCGGGCTGCTGGACGAGCCGGAGTCCCTGCGCGACCTGCTGGGGCGGGAGCGGCTGACCCGCTTCAAGATCAAGCTGGGCGGCGATCCGTCCACGGACCTCGCGCGGCTGGCGGAGATCGCCCGTGTGCTGGACGCGGTTGCGGGCGATTACCGCGCCACGCTGGACGGCAACGAGCAATACGCGGACGCGGCGGCCCTCGACGCCTTCGTCGCGGGGCTGGAGCGCGACCCGGCGCTGGCGGGGTTCCGCGGGCGCCTGCTCTACATCGAACAGCCGGTGGCGCGGGAGCGCGCGCTGGAGGTGCCGCTGGGTGCGGTGGCCGGGCGCATCCCCTTCATCATCGACGAGTCCGACGACGGCTACGACGCCTTCCCGCGCGCCCGCGCCGCCGGCTACCGCGGCGTGTCGTCGAAGTCCTGCAAGGGCCTCTACAAGGCCGTCCTGAACCGGGCGCGCTGCGCCGTCTGGGGCGCGCCGCACTTCGTTTCGGCGGAGGACCTGACCTGTCAGGCCGGGCTGGCGGTGCAGCAGGACACGGCCCTGGTCGCGCTGCTCGGCATCGCCGACGCGGAGCGCAACGGACACCAGTACGGCAACGGCTTCGACGGAGCGCCGGAGGCCGACGCCTTCCTCGACGCGCATCCCGGCTTCTACACCCGGCGGGACGGCGCCGTCCGCCTCGCCACGGCGGGCGGCAGCCTGCCGACCGGAACCCTGGCCGTTCCCGGCTTCGCCAGCGCGGCGCAACCCCGGTGGGACCGCCTCTCTCCCCTTCAGAACGAATAATCCCTCAGGGAGACCCCGACATGAGCACGAAGCGCCTTGGGATCATCATGCATGGCGTGACCGGCCGCATGGGCATGAACCAGCACCTGATCCGGTCGATCCTCGCCATCCGGGCGCAGGGCGGCGTCGCGCTGTCCGACGGCTCCCGCGTCATGCCGGACCCCATCCTGGTCGGCCGCAACGCCGATAAGATCCGCGGCCTCGCCCAGCGCCACGGGGTGGAACGCTGGACCGACGATCTGGAGTCCGCTCTGGCCAATCCGAACGACACCGTCTTCTTCGACGCCGGCACCACCCAGATGCGCCCGACGCTTCTGGAGGCGGCGATCCGCGCCGGCAAGCACGTCTATTGCGAGAAGCCCATCGCCACCAACCTGGAGGAGGCGTTGCGCGTCGTCCGGCTGGCCGGGGAGGCCGGGGTGAAGAACGGCACCGTGCAGGACAAGCTGTTCCTGCCCGGCCTGCAGAAGCTGAAGATGCTGCGCGACAGCGGCTTCTTCGGGCGCATGCTGTCGGTGCGCGGCGAGTTCGGCTATTGGGTGTTCGAGGGCGACTGGCAGCCGGCGCAGCGTCCCTCCTGGAATTACCGGGAGGAGGACGGCGGCGGTATCATCCTCGACATGGTCTGCCATTGGCGCTACGTGCTCGACAACCTGTTCGGTCCCGTGAAGAGCGTCTCCTGCCTGGGCGCCATCCACATCCCGGAACGTTGGGACGAGCAAGGCAAGCGCTATGAGGCCACCGCCGACGACGCGGCCTACGCCACCTTCGAGCTGGAGGGCGGGGTCATCGCCCACATCAACTCCTCCTGGGCGACGCGGGTGTACCGCGACGATCTGGTGACTTTCCAGGTGGACGGCACCCACGGCTCGGCGGTCGCCGGCCTGACCGACTGCGTGATCCAGCCGCGCCAGGGCACGCCGCGCCCGGTGTGGAACCCGGACCAGAAGCAGACCATCGACTTCTACGAGACCTGGCAGCCGGTGCCCGACAACCAGCCGACCGACAACGGCTTCAAGACCCAGTGGGAGGCCTTCATCCGCCATGTCGTGGAGGACGCCCCCTTCAACCACGGCCTGATCGAGGGCGCCAAGGGCGTGCAACTGGTCGAGGCCGCGCTGAAGAGCTGGAAGGAGCGCCGCTGGATCGACGTTCCGTCTTTGACCGCCTGACCGGAGGCTTCGTCCATGGCAACGACCATCAAACTGCCGCGCGCCGACCGGTCGCTGGAGACCTACGAGGTCGCCCCCGCGCGGGGCTTCCCCGCCCGCACCGAACGGCCCCTGAACCGCGTGGCCTACGCCGCCGCGCACATGGTGGCGGACCCGCTGGCCGACAACGATCCGTGGCTGACCCCGGCCATCGACTGGGACCGGACCATCGCCTTCCGCGAGCATCTGTGGGACCTGGGCTTCGGCGTGGCCGAGGCGATGGACACCGCCCAGCGCGGCATGGGGCTGGACTGGAACGCCTCGCTGGAGCTGATCCGGCGTTCGCTGACCGCGGCGAAGGCGCGGGAAGGGGCGCTGATCGCCTGCGGGGCGGGCACCGACCATCTGGCGCCGGAGGACGCGCGCTCGCTGGACGACGTGATCCGCGCCTATGAGACGCAGGTGGCGGCGGTCGAGGACCTCGGGGGGCGGGTGATCCTGATGGCGTCGCGCGCCCTGGCCCGCGTGGCAAAGGGACCGGAGGATTATGTCCGCGTCTACAGCCGCATTCTCTCCCAGGTGCGAAGCCCGGTGATCATTCATTGGCTGGGCGAGATGTTCGACCCGGCGCTGGCCGGCTATTGGGGGACGAACGATTTCCCGGTGGCGCTCGACACGGCGGTGGGCATCATCGACGACTTCGCGTCCAAGGTGGACGGGGTGAAGATTTCCCTGCTCGACAAGGACAAGGAGATCGTCATGCGCCGCCGTCTGGCCCCCGGCGTGCGGATGTACACCGGCGACGACTTCAACTACGCGGAGCTGATCGCCGGCGACGCGGAGGGGCATTCCGACGCGCTGCTGGGCATCTTCGACGCCATCGCCCCGGCGGCGGCGGCGGCCTTGGCCGAGCTGGCGGCGGGGGAGGAGGGGCGCTTCCACGACATCCTGGCGCCGACGGTGCCGCTGTCCCGCCACATCTTCAAGGCGCCGACGCGCTTCTACAAGACCGGGGTGGTCTTCATGGCCTACCTGAACGGCCATCAGGACCATTTCACCATGATCGGCGGGCAGGAGAGCGCGCGCTCCACCCTGCATCTGGCGGACATCTTCCGGCTGGCCGACAAGGCCGGCCTGCTGCGCGACCCGGAAGAGGCGGTGTGGCGCATGGCCGACGTCCTGGCCGTCCGCGGCATCGAGGCGGTGTGAGGACGCCTATTCCTTCTCCCCCCTGGGGAGAAGGTCAGGATGAGGGGGCGCCGAAGGCGGTCCATTGTGCACGACATTGTTTTCGCTCCGCCCTGCCGGGCGTAAGCGCCCCCTCACCCAACCCTCTCCCCAGGGGGGAGAGGGCTTGTGCGGCGGCTTTTCTGGAATTCTGAAGGACCACGAGATCATGCGCGACTTCTCCGGCGATCATCGCTGGCTGTCCATCAACACGGCCACGGTGCGCAAGCAGGGCGACCTTCTGCAAATTCTCGACGCCTGCGCCCGCCACGGCATCCGCGCCGTTTCCCCCTGGCGGGATCAGGTGGCCGCGGTGGGGCTGGACCGCGCGGTTCGGGCCGTGAAAACGCTGGGGCTGGAACTGTCCGGCTATTGCCGGGGCGGCATGTTCCCCGCCGACCCCGACCGCCGGGCCGAGGTGCGCGACGACAACCGCCGCGCCGTGGACGAGGCCGTGGCCCTGGGCGCGCCTTGCCTCGTGCTGGTGGTCGGCGGGCTGCCGCAGTTCTCCCGTCCCGGCTCCCCGCCGTCCAAGGACATCGCGCTGGCCCGCGCGCAGGTGGAGGACGGCATCGCCGACCTGCTGGAGCACGCCCGCGCCGCCGGAATGCCGTTGGCCATCGAGCCGCTCCATCCCATGTACGCTGCCGACCGCGCCTGCGTGAACACGATGCGCCACGCGCTGGACCTCTGCGACCGGCTGGACCCGCCGGGAACCGGCGCGCTGGGCGTGGCGGTGGACGTCTACCATGTCTGGTGGGACCCGGAGCTGGAGGCGCAAATCCGCCGGGCGGGCAGAAGCCGGCTGTGTGCCTTCCATGTGTGCGACTGGCTGGTGCCGACCACGGACCTGCTGGAGGACCGCGGCATGATGGGCGACGGCGTGATCGACATCCCGACCATCCGCGGCTGGGTCGAGGCTTGCGGATTCCAGGGCTATTCCGAGGTCGAAATATTCTCGCGCCGCTGGTGGGCACGACCTCTGGATGAAGTGCTGCCGGTCTGTGTTGAACGGCATCGGTCTTCGGTGTGAGGCTCTGCCTAAAAACAAGCCACTTTGTTAGAAATGCGCGAAATCTGGGCATCAAGCCGCGGCGTGCATAATTCGTAAGCGTATACCGGGCCGCGGCCCCACGCGGATTCCCTGGGCCGGCGACCGCCCGGCGCCTCGTGGCATCACATTTGCGAAGCAGTCCCCCGTGGCGCCTGAGGCGGGCGTCAGACCAAAGAACGGGGGGTATTCACAATGTTCAAGTCGGGGTTCAAGTCGGGCTTCAAGACCGGTCGCACCCTTGCGGCGGCCGCCGGCCTTGCCGTCACGTTCACCGCGGGCTTCGCAGCCCCCGCGGCGGCCCAGGACACCATCAAGGTCGGCATCCTCCATTCCCTGTCCGGCACCATGGCGATCAGCGAGACCACGCTGAAGGACGTCATGCTGATGCTGATCGAAGAGCAGAACAAGAAGGGTGGCGTTCTCGGCAAGAAGCTGGAACCGGTCGTCGTCGATCCCGCCTCCAACTGGCCCCTGTTCGCCGAGAAGGCGCGCGAGCTGATCACCAAGGACAAGGTGGCCGCGGTGTTCGGCTGCTGGACCTCGGTCAGCCGCAAGTCGGTCCTGCCGGTGTTCGAGGAGCTGAACAGCATCCTGTTCTACCCGGTGCAGTATGAGGGCGAGGAGTCCTCGCGCAACGTCTTCTACACCGGCGCCGCTCCGAACCAGCAGGCGATTCCCGCCGTCGACTATCTGGCGGAAAAGGAAGGCGTGAAGCGCTGGGTGCTGGCCGGCACCGACTACGTCTACCCGCGCACGACCAACAAGATTCTGGAAACCTACCTGAAGTCCAAGGGCGTGAAGTCCGAGGACATCATGATCAACTACACCCCGTTCGGCCATTCGGACTGGCAGAACATCGTCGCCGACATCAAGAAGTTCGGCTCCGCCGGCAAGAAGACCGCCGTCGTCTCCACCATCAACGGCGACGCCAACGTTCCCTTCTACAAGGAGCTGGGCAACCAGGGCATTAAGGCGCAGGACATCCCTGTCGTCGCCTTCTCCGTGGGTGAGGAGGAACTGGCCGGCATCGACACGAAGCCGCTGGTCGGGCATCTGGCCGCCTGGAACTACTTCATGTCGGTGGACACGCCGGAGAACGGCGACTTCATCAAGAAGTGGCAGGCCTTCACCAAGAACGACAAGCGCGTCACCAACGATCCGATGGAAGCCCACTACATCGGCTTCAACATGTGGGTGAAGGCGGTCGAGAAGGCCGGCACCATCGACAGCAACGCCGTGATCGACAGCCTCGTCGGCGTCGCCGTGCCGAACCTGACCGGCGGCTATTCGGCCATGCTGCCGAACCACCACATCACCAAGCCGGTCCTGATCGGCGAAGTGCAGGAGAACGGCCAGTTCGAGACCGTCTCCAAGACGCCGGGCCTCGTGGTCGGCGACGAGTGGTCGGACTTCCTGCCGGACAGCAAGGACCTGATCTCCGATTGGCGCGCACCGATGTCCTGCGGCAACTTCAACGTGAAGACCGGCAAGTGCGGCGGCAAGGGGTCGTGAGGATCGTTTGAACGTCTCCTGGTGGTTCTGACTGCGTGATGCCCCCTCCCTAACCCTCCCCCGCTAACGCAGGGGAGGGGATTGTTCCCTCCCTTGCCGAAGGCGGGGGAGGGAAGGGGCCCGCGAAGCGGGAAGGGTGGGGGCAACGCCCTCTTCTAGAAAAACGACTTCCGACACATCACGGGAACCGCGATGCACCGCGCACTCTGCTGGCTGCTGGCCGCGTTTCTGGCGCTGGCCGCACCGTCCGCTTTCGCCGCCGATCTGGCCCCGCTGGTCCGCGGTCTGGGTGCGGGCAGCTACGCCGACACCGAAAAGGCCCTCGCCAAGCTGGCCGAGACGGGCGATCCCGCCGCCGTGCCGGTGATCGAGGCCCTTCAGGCCGGCGACCTGCACGTCCGCAAGGCGGACGGCGCCGTGGTCGTGGCAAAGCGCGCCGGGAACGGCTTCGCCCTGACCGACCCGCTGACGGGCGCCGTCATCGGCGAGGCGGACCGCAACGCGGTCGAGAAGATCAAGATCAACAACGCCCTGCGCCGCACGATCAGCGCGACGCTCGGCGCGCTCACCCTGATGAGCCCCGACGCCAACACGCGCCGGCAGGCCGCCGAGGCGGTGTTCAAGAGCCGCGACGCCAACGCGCTGGACGCGCTCAACACGGCGCTGGCCAAGGAATCCGACGAGCGCGTGCGCCGCGCGATGACCCAGGCGCGGGCCGCCGTCCTGCTGGCCGGGGACGCGCCCGACGCCGACAAGATCGCCGCCGTCGAGGTGCTGAAGGAGCGCGGCGATCAGGACGCGCTGGCCCTGCTGAACGGTGCTGCCAACAGCAGCAGCGACGCGGTCAAGGACACCGCGAAGAAGGCCATCGCGTCGGTGGAGCACCGGCTCGCCCTGTGGGGTGCGGCGCAGAATTTGTGGTATGGCCTCTCGCTCGGCTCGGTGCTGCTGCTGGCGGCGATCGGGCTGGCCGTCACCTTCGGCGTCATGGGCGTCATCAACATGGCGCATGGCGAGATGGTTATGATCGGCGCCTACGCCACCTTCCTGGTGCAGGAGGCCTTCCGCGCCTATGCGCCCGGCCTGTTCGACCTCTCCATCCTGGTGGCGCTTCCCGTCGCCTTCCTGGTTTCCGGCGCGGTCGGCGTCGCCATCGAGCGCAGCGTGATCCGCTGGCTCTACGGGCGCCCGCTGGAAACGCTGCTGGCAACCTGGGGCCTGTCGCTGGCGCTCCAGCAGGCGGTGCGCTCCATCTTCGGGCCGACGAACCGCGAGGTCGGCGCACCGTCCTGGATGTCCGGCGCCTTCGAGCTGGGCGGGCTGACCATCACCTACGGGCGGCTGTGGATCGTCGTCTTCGCCTTCCTGGTCTTCGCGGCCCTTCTGGTGGCGCTGCGCAAGACGTGGTTCGGGCTGAGCATCCGCGCCGTCACCCAGAACCGCAGCATGGCGAACGCCATGGGCATCCGCACGGCGCGGGTTGACGCGCTGACCTTCGGGCTGGGGTCCGGCATCGCCGGGCTGGCCGGGGTGGCGCTGAGCCAGATCGACAACGTCAGCCCCAACCTGGGCCAGGGATACATCATCGACAGCTTCATGGTCGTGGTGTTCGGCGGCGTGGGCAACCTGTGGGGCACGCTGGTCGGCGCGCTGGCGCTCGGCGGCGTCAACAAGTTCCTGGAGCCCTACGCGGGCGCGGTGCTGGGCAAGATCCTGGTGCTGATCTTCATCATCCTGTTCATCCAACGGCGTCCGCGCGGCCTGTTCGCGCTGAAGGGCCGGGCGGTGGAGGCCTGATCCGATGCTGACCCGATTCTTCCTGATGGGCCTGGACAAGAAGGCCGGCGTTCTGCTGACCGTCCTGGCGGTGCTGGCCGTGGCGGTGCCGTTCATGGCGCTGGGCACGGCCCCGGACTCGCCCTGGCACCTGTCCACACACACGGTGGCCTTGCTCGGCAAGTATCTGTGCTTCGCGCTGTTGGCCCTGTCGCTCGACCTCGTCTGGGGGTTCGTCGGCATCCTGTCGCTGGGGCACGCCGCCTTCTTCACGCTGGGCGGCTACGCGATGGGCATGTATCTGATGCGGCAGATCGGCTCCCGCGGGGTCTACGGCAACCCGGACCTGCCGGACTTCATGGTCTTCCTGAACTGGACGGAGCTTCCCTGGTACTGGCAAGGCTTCGACCAGTTCTGGTTCGCCGCGGTCATGGTGATGCTGGTGCCGGGCCTGCTGGCCTTCGCCTTCGGCTGGTTCGCCTTCCGCTCGCGCGTCACCGGCGTCTATCTGTCGATCATCACGCAGGCGCTGACCTTCGCGCTGATGCTGGCCTTCTTCCGCAACGACATGGGGCTGGGCGGCAACAACGGCCTGACCGATTTCAAGGAGATCCTGGGCTTCGACATCCAGGCCGCCTCGACCCGCGTCGGGTTGTTCGTGGCGACGGTGGTGGCGCTGGCGGCCGGCTACATCCTGGCGTCGGCCGTGGTGGCGTCCAAGCTGGGCAAGGTGCTGATCGCCGTGCGCGACGCCGAGAGCCGGGTGCGCTTCCTGGGCTACGAGACCGATCGCTACAAGCTGTTCGCCTGGACGCTGTCGGCCTGCATGGCCGGGGTGGCTGGCGCGCTCTACGTGCCGCAGGTGGGCATCATCAACCCGTCGGAATTCTCCCCCGCCAGCAGCATCGAGGCGGTGATCTGGGTCGCCGTCGGCGGGCGCGGCACGCTGGCCGGGCCGGTGCTGGGCGCGGTGCTGGTGAATTTCGGCAAGAGCTACTTCACGGCGGCCCTGCCGGAGTTGTGGCTGTTCGCCCTGGGCGGGCTGTTCGTGCTGGTCACGCTGTTCCTGCCCAAGGGCATCCTGGGCCTCGCCGCGCAACTGCGCCGACGCCTGCCGTCGCGGGGTGTCGTCGCCGGAACGCCCGCCGGCCAGAAGGGGGCCTGATACCATGAGCGCGGAAGACACCCTGCTGTATCTCGACGGCGTGTCGGTCAGCTTCGACGGGTTCCGGGCGCTGAACAGCCTGTCGCTGGTCATCGAGCCGGGCGAGATGCGGGCGATCATCGGGCCGAACGGCGCCGGCAAGACGACCATGATGGACGTCATCACCGGCAAGACCCGCCCCGACACCGGCACCATCCTGTTCGAGGGCCGGACCGACCTGACCAGCCTGCGCGAGCCGGCCATCGCCAATCTGGGCATCGGGCGCAAGTTCCAGCGCCCGACCGTGTTCGAGATGCACACGGTCTGGGACAATCTGGAACTGTCGCTGAAGGCGCCGCGCCGTCCGCTGAAGACGCTGACCTACTCGGCGACGCGGGAGGACCGGGCGCGGATCGAGGAAATCCTCGACATCACCCGCCTGTCGCCCCGGCGCGACCGCCCGGCGGGCAGCCTGTCCCACGGCGAGAAGCAGTGGCTCGAAATCGGGATGCTGCTGGCGCAGGACCCGAAGCTGCTGCTGGTGGACGAACCGGTGGCCGGCATGACCGACGCGGAGACGGAACAGACCGCCCATCTGCTGAAGGACATCGCCGGCAAGCATTCGGTGATCGTCGTGGAGCACGACATGGTCTTCGTCCGCGAACTGGGCGTGAAGGTCACGGTGCTGCACGAGGGCTCGGTGCTGGCCGAAGGCTCGCTGGATTCGGTGAGCGCCAACAAGCAGGTCATCGACGTCTATCTGGGGCGGTGACGGATTGAGGAACTTCCCCTCTCCCGTCCCGGGAGAGGGTGCCCGCGCAGCGGGCGGGTGAGGGTACAGCCGAGGATCAGCGTACGGTTCCCGGCGGCACCCTCACCCTCCCATGCTGCGCATGGGTCCCTCCCTCTCCCGGGGCGGGAGAGGGGTTTTGGATCAGAGGAAGCTGCATGCTCGACGTACGGTCTGTCGATCTCCATTACGGCGCGGCGCAGGCGTTGCGCGGCGTGTCGCTGACGGCGGAGGTGGGGAAGGTCACCTGCCTGCTGGGGCGCAACGGCGTCGGCAAGTCCTCGCTGCTGCGCGCCATCGTCGGGCTGAAGCCGGTGACCGGCGGCACCATCGCCTGGGACGGCGGCGACATCACCAAGCTCGCCCCGTCGGAGCGGGCGCGGCGCGGCATCGCCTACGTCCCGCAGGGGCGGGAGATCTTCCCGCTGCTGACGGTGCGGGAGAACCTGCTGGCCGGCTACGCGCCGCTGAAGCGGGCCGACCGCTCCATCCCCGACGAGGTGTTCGAGCTGTTCCCGGTGCTGAAGTCCATGCTGGACCGGCGCGGCGGCGACCTGTCGGGTGGGCAGCAGCAGCAGCTCGCCATCGGGCGGGCGCTGGTGACCCGGCCCCGTCTGCTGGTGCTGGACGAGCCGACGGAGGGCATCCAGCCCTCCATCATCAAGGACATCGGGCGGGCCATCGCCTACCTGCGCGACAAGGGCACCATGGCGATCCTGCTGGTGGAGCAGTATTTCGAGTTCGCCCGCGATCTGGCCGACGACTGGGCGGTCATGGAACGCGGCGAGGTCATGCTGGCGGGCAGCCGCGACGGGCTGGAGGAGAGCGAGGTCCGGCGGTATCTGACCGTCTGACGCGCCTCCGTCCGGGGTATCCTCGCGAAGGCGGAGCCGCGGTCCCGCCATCCTGTGCTTCCCATGGCGGGAACCGGGAACGCCGTCTTCGCGAGGATGGCACCCCTGCGATTTGATAACCTTGGCTCCGGACCGCGATGCGCTACCATCGGTGACGTTGTTCCAACACCGAAGGCAGTTCCGAATGTCGAGCGTCCTGTCAGCCGACCCCGTTCTCCAGCAGGTCGACCGCGGTTTCGAAGAGTCCCTGGGCCGCCTGTGCGGCCTGCTGCGCATTCCCAGCGTCAGCACCGACCCGGCCTACAAGGGCGACGTGCGCCGCACCGCGGAGTGGCTGGCGCGCGAGCTGAGCGGGCTGGGCTTCGACGCCTCCCTGCGCGAGACGCCGGGCCATCCCATGGTCGTCGCCCATCATCCGGGTCCGGGTGGTGACGCGGATGTGCCGCACATCCTCTATTACGGCCACTACGACGTGCAGCCGGCGGAGCCGCTGGAGTTGTGGAACAGCCCGCCCTTCGAGCCGGCCATCGTCGAGGCGGAGCATGGCCGCCGCATCGTCGCGCGCGGCGCCGTGGACGACAAGGGCCAGGTGATGACCTTCATCGAGGCGTTCCGCGCCTGGCACGCCGTGCACGGCACCCTGCCGATCCGCGTGACCGTCCTGCTGGAGGGCGAGGAGGAGACCGGCAGCCCGAACCTGCTGCCCTTCCTGAACGCCAACGCGGAGGAGTTGAAGGCCGACGTCTGCGTCATCACCGACACCAACTCCTGGAACATCGACACGCCGGCCATCACCACCCGGCTGCGCGGCCTGCTCTACGTCGAGGCGACGCTGCACGGGCCGAGCCACGATCTGCATTCCGGCATGTTCGGCGGCGCGGTGCTGAACCCGATCAACGCGCTGACCCGCATCCTCGGCCAGATCCACGACGAGGACGGGCGCGTCCGCTTCCCCGGCTTCTACGACGACGTGGCCGAGCCCACGGACGAGGAGAAGGCGATGTGGCGGGACCTCGGCTTCGACGAGAGCGCCTTCCTGGCCGGCGTCGGGCTGAAGACCCCGGTGGGCGAGGCCGGGCGCAGCGCGCTGGAGCGGCTGTGGTCGCGCCCGACCTGCGACATCAACGGCATCTGGGGCGGCTACACCGGCGAGGGGTCCAAGACGGTCATCGCCGCCAAGGCGTCGGCCAAGCTGTCCTGCCGCCTCGTGCCGGCCCAGGACCCGAAGAAAATCCTGGCCGGGATCAAGAGCTTCCTGGAGGAGCGCACCCCGGCGGACGGGCGTTGGGAGTTCAAGGTGTTCGGCCAGTCGCCGGGCGTCCAGGTGCCGACCGACAGTCCCTACCTGCGCGCCGCCATGGCGGGGCTGGGCGACGTCTACGCCAACAGGCCGGCGCTGGTCGGCAGCGGCGGCTCGATCCCCGTGGGCGGCTACATCCGGCAGGCGCTGGGCTTCGATTCGATCTTCGTCGGCTTCGGGCTGGAGGACGACCGCATCCATTCGCCGAACGAGAAGTTCGAAGTGAAGTGCCTGCACAACGGCATCCGCTCCCACGCCGCCATGCTGGCGCGCTTCGCGGGGCTGTGAGGAACCGGGAGCCCCCTCTCCCGACCGGAGCGGGGGTTCTCCTCAATGGGGCTTCAGCGCCTCGACCACCTGCATGTGGCCTTGCAGCGCGCCCAGCGTGAGGGCGGAGTTGCCGGCGGTGTCCATGCGGAAGGGGTTGGCGCCGCGCTCAACCAGCATCCGCGCCACGCGGTCGTGGCCGTTGTTGGCGGCGTACATCAGGGCCGACCAGCCGTGGCTGGCCACCCGGTCCACCGACACGCCGCGGTCGATCAGGATCTTCACCACCCCTTCGTGACCACGGGCCGCCGCGGCCATCAGGGCGGTCTTGCCATCGTCGTTGGTGGCGTCCAGTTCTGCGCCCGCGGCGGCCAGCGCGTGGATCACCGCCTCGTGCCCGCCCCAGGCGGCATACATCACCGCGGTGGCGCCATCGGCGGTGCGAAGCTCCGTCTTGGCCCGGCGGTCGATCAGCAGCCGCACCGCGTCCGTCAGCCCCTGCTCGGACGCCAGCATCAGCAGGGTCTTGCCGTTGTCCACCCGCTTGTTGGGATCGGCGCCGCCTTCCAGCACGCGCTTCAGCTCGTCCGCGCGGCGCATCAGGGCGATGGCCCCGTCGCGGCTGTCCAGACCGGGCCGGACCTCCGCTGCCGCGGGAGCCGCCGAAGCGGGAGGGGTGTTGGGCGCTGCGGTGACGTTGGCCGCGGCCATCGTGGTGGGGGGCAGCACGCGCCCTTCGCCCGCAGCCTTGATGCGGTCGCGCAGGTCGCCGGTGTTGGGCGCCACGATCAGGGCGCGCTCGTAGAAGCGCCGCGCCTCGTCCCAGTTGCCGTCGCGCTCCGCCAGGGAGGCCCAGCGGCGGTAGGTCTCCTCCATGGTCGCCAGCAGTTCGGGGATCTCCGGCGTGGCGGGAGCGATCTCCCGCAGGCGGGACACCGTCTCATAGGCGTTGTTGTTCGGTGGCGTGGTCAGGAGCTTGGCGGCGATCTGCCGGCGGGCCTGATCGACCAGCGTGCGCACGCGCTGATTCAGCCCGGCGTCGTCCGTCGACAGGGGGGCGGACGGGGTGGCGGGCGGAGGCGCCGCCGTGGTTGCCGTCATGGCCGTGGCCGTGGCCGTGGCCGTCGCCGGTGGCGCGGTTTGCGGCGCCGGCTCGTCCACCAGCGGCGGCAGGGTGGCGGAGCCGGTGGGGCCCTCGCTCTGCTCCGTGCGGTATTCGTTGGCCCGCGGCTTGGGCGGCGGTGGCGCGGCCAACGGATCGGCGGAGAGCGGATCAGCCGTCGGACCGGCCATCATCGGACCGGCCACCGGCACCGGCGGCTTCGGCATCTGGGCCACCGGGGCGGCGGGCGGCTGTTCCGGCTTCGGCAGCGGTCCCGGATCGAGCTTCGCCACGGACACGGCGGGTGCCGGCGCCTGAGCCTGCGGTTGTGGCGGCGGGGCGGTTATCTGCCGTGCGGCGGGCGGCGGGGCCTCGGCCTTCGGCTGGGACGGAATCGCGCCCGGCACCCCCGCCTCGGCGGGAAGGGAGGCGAGGTAGGGATTCTGCGTCCGGGGGGCGACGGCCAGCGTGTCGGGGCCGCGGCTGCCCGGGGCGGAAGCGTCGGCGAAGGGGTTGTGCACATGCTCCGCCACGAAGGCGCGCAGGTCCTCCCACCCCTGCCGGGCGTAGCCGAGCGCCCGCTCGGGCGTGGCGCCGGAGAGCGCCAAGCCGGGGATTGGCAGAGTCATGGCGGCTCCTGCCGCACCCAGCAGGATCAGGGTGGTGATCGCCGCCCCGGCCAGCACGGCGCGGCGGCGCGACCGCTTCCGGACCGGCAGGTCGGCGACGGGGGCGCCGGCCTCCGGGATCGTCCAGCCGTCCGGCGCGTTCCAATCGTTGGCGGGCCAGTCGTTCGCGTCGCGCTCCGCCGTCTTGCGCGGCGGCGGAGGCGCGGCGCGCGGGGGCGCTGGCCCCGGCACGGCGGCGGGCGTGGCTGCGGCGGGCGCCACGGACGGGCCGGCACCGGGCGTCATGCGGTAGATCACGCCAAGCTCGCGCACCGCCTCCGCGAGGCCCGGACGGGCCAGCGTCCGCTCCATTTCCGGCGTGCCGCAAAGGAGAACCTGAAGGAAGCGCCCGCTGGGCGTCTCGGACCGGCTGAGGTCGATCAGGTCGGCCAGGGTCGGTGCGGCCAGGACGCCCGCGTTCTCCACCGCCAGAAGGCCGGTGCCGGCGAGGTCGAGCCGCTCCTCCAACTCCCCGATCAGCGTATCGAAATCGCGGTCGCCGCTGTCGGAGGGCAGGGCGGCGTCACCGGCGGCGGACACCAGATCCTCCACCTGCGCCCCGGCGCGGGCGGCGACCGGAAGCACCAGCGCGCCGTCGGAGCCGACCTGCTCGACGAGCTGATGGAAGATCGCGGCCCGTCCGGACCCGGCTTCGCCCACCAGAACCAGCAGCCGCTTGCGCGCCAGCAGAGCCAGCAGAAGGCCGTCATAGACCTCCGTCTGGTCGGGGCGCAGGCCGGCGGCCTGAGGCTGGGGGTTCGCCTTGGCCTGGGAGCGTTTCGAGGATGGCGTGGCTTTCGGAGCGGAACGGTCCATGGGGGCGCGCGCAATCCAATTGATGAGTCGTGACACTCCTGACTCTAGTGGCCCGCCGCCGTCCTGCGACGGTGCAAAGGGACGGGACCGCCACCTCTTATGGAGGAGGCGCGCGTCGGGACGGCTGATTCGGACCGGGCGCTGCGCTATAGGGGTGCCTGAATTTCCACCCCGCGGCCAGGGAGTCCGGCATGCGCATCGGCATCGATCTGGGCGGCACGAAGATCGCCGCGGTCCTTCTGGACCCGGATGGGACGGAACGGGCACGGCACCGCGCCGACACGCCGCGCGGCTATGCGGAGACGCTGGCGGCGCTGGCCGCTGCCGTGGCGGCGCTGGAGGAGCAGGCGGGCGTGCGGAGAGACGCCACCGTCGGGCTGTGCCTGCCCGGCATCGTCGATGCGGCGGCGGGAACGGTGCGGGCGGTCAACCTGCCCTGGCTGGACGGGCGGCCCTTCGCCGCCGATCTCTCGCAGGCGCTGGGCCGTCCGGTGCGGATCGCCAACGACGCCAACGCCTTCGTCCTGTCGGAAGCGGTGGACGGTGCCGCCGCCGGGGTGCCGCTGGTGTTCGGGATCATCCTTGGCACCGGGGTCGGCGGCGGGATCGTCGCGGACCGGCGCATCCTGGCCGGCGCCAACGCCCTGGCCGGGGAGTGGGGGCACAACCCGCTGCCGTGGCGGACGGCGGAGGACGGCCCGCCCGTGCCCTGCGGCTGCGGGCGGGAGGGCTGCATCGAAACGCTGCTGTGCGGCACCGGGCTGGCCCGCCTGCATCTGCGGCGGACGGGGGAGGCGCTGGCCCCGCCGGAGATCGCCGCCCGCGCCCGGTCGGGCGAGGCCCAAGCCGTGGCGACGCTGCGCCACCACGCCGACACGCTGGCCCGCGCGCTGGCCGCCGTCATCAACCTTCTGGACCCCGATGCCATCGTGGTCGGCGGCGGGCTGTCCGATCTGCCGGGCCTGTACGACGCCGTGCCGGCCCTGTGGGGGCGTTGGGCGCTGAGCCCGGCCCCGCGCACCCGGCTCATCCGCGCGCGTCACGGCGCCGAAAGCGGTATGCGCGGAGCGGCGTGGCTCTGGCCTTTGAGTTGATGCCTTCGGCGCGGCGGTCCGGTGTGGCGCGGCTTTTGCTCTATGCCTTTTGCAATGGCAGGGAGAAAGCCCGTGTTCGGCATCAGATCGGGGTTTCCTAAAGGGCGGGGCGGGGCTTCGCTGCAGAATGCAAACCAAGATGCATATCACAGTATGCAGAATGCGGCATCATTGCATCCTGCGGACGGCTTGGCGGCCAAACGCCGCTTGGAGGAAGCCTGCGTTCTGCTGCATGACGCCGCGGAAGACCTGGAATCCGCTCTGCCCGGTATGGCTGCACCGGCGGGGCGGGCCGATCTGAACGAAGCGATCGGAGCGATCATGGAGACGCTGAGGCTCGTCGCCTCGGCCCACGCGCGTCTCGAACGGGAGCCGTTGCCGGACGGAGCCTCGGCGGACTGACGGTTCCACCTTCCCGTTCCGCCCTCCCAGGGCGCGCGGACCATCCACAAAAGCGAAAAGGGCGGCCCCGCCGGGGAGCCGCCCTTTTGCGTGTCCGGCTGTCCGGAATCCGATTACTCGGAAACGGTCTGCCAGAAGAAGAACACGACGGCCAGAACCATCAGGGCGATGTCCATGGGTTAAGTCTCCTCGATGCTGCATGTGCGGGCCAGAAATCCGGGGGCCTCTATACGACAGTTTTGCGCGCGCGTGCAGGGGGTGATTCACGAAATGGCCATTTTGCCGCCGATCCAGGTCGCCCGCACCGTCAGCCGCTCGTCCAGATGCACGAGATCGGCGGCCAGGCCGGGGCGGATGCGCCCGCGCCGTCCCGCCATGCCCATGAAGTCGGCGGGGTAGGCGGAGGCCATGCGCAGCGCCTCGTCCAGCGGGATGCCGGCGCGCTCCACGGCGTTGCGCACCGCCGACGCCATGTCCAGGGCGGACCCCGCCAGCGTGCCGTCCGTGGTGACGCAGCGCCCGTCCTCAACCCGGATGTCCTGCCCGTAGAGCCGGAAGCCGCCGGACGAACCGGCCTGCGAAACGCCGACCGGGGGCATGGCGTCGGTGACCAGGAACAGCCGCCCCGGCGCCTTCGCCTTCCAGGCCAGCCGGACGCTGGCATCGTGGACGTGATGCCCGTCCACGATGATCCCGCACCAGACCGAATCATCCTCCAGCGCGGCGCCCACCATGCCGGGTTCGCGGGAGCCGAGCGGGCTCATGGCGTTGAACAGATGGGTAGCCCCGGTGATGCCGGCGGCGAAGCCCGCCTTCGCCTGCGCCCATGTGGCGGCGCTGTGTCCGGCGGCGACCCGCAGGCCGGCGGCGGCCAGCCGGCGGATCTGCCCGGGCGGGACCGTCTCCGGGGCCAGCGTGACCAGCGCCGGCAGGCCGGACAGGCCGCCGAGCAGGGCGAGGTCGTCGGCGTCTGGAGCCGCGATGAAGCGTGCGTCATGGACGCCACGGCGCTCCGGCGCGATGTGGGGGCCTTCCAGATGGATGCCCAGCACGCCGGGCACGCCCTCGGCCATGGCGGCGCGCACCGCGGCCACGGCGGACGCGCGCGTGTCCGGCGAATCGGTGATGACGGTGGGCAGCATCCCGGTGGTGCCGAAGCGGCGGTGCGCCTGCGCGATGCGGCGCAGCGTCGGCACGTCCGGCGTATCGTTGAACAGCGCGCCGCCCCCGCCATTCACCTGAAGGTCGATGAAGCCGGGGGCGAGGAGGCCGCCGCCGAGATCGGTCACCTCGGCGCCGGGAGGAATCGCGTCCGCGGCGGTGACCGCGAGGATGGCGGCGCCGTCGATCAGCAGGGCCGCATCCTCCAGCACCGAGTCGCCGGTGTGGAGCGTAGCGTTGACGAGCGCTTTCAGGGAGCTGGCTCCGGTCGACCTGTGTGCCGTGTTCAAGAATCTGCACCCGATGATATGCCGCGGACGGACAGGAAACCCCGGATGAAGCGGCGGCGCAAGAGGCGGCAGGCAGGTCATAACCCTTCGGAAAGTAAGGATTATGCCTTAGGATTTGTTGGGGATGATGTTCGTTAGGGATTGCCAGACGGGACAGGTTTCTGGCAGAAAAAAGGCCGCTGGTGAACAGCGGCCTGAGTTTAGGGAGGAAACGCCCAAGAAGGGCGAAGCAGCAATCGCTTGCTGCACTGCAAAATTAACAAAGTTCTCAGGCGGGTGCAAACCCCGAAGCCACGGCCCCCATGCGGGGCCGTTGCTTTTTCCGGTGATGCTGTGGCCCAAGAGGCACAATATTGGCGGGTGCGATAACATTACCGGTCGACGCATCCGGACCCGAATGGCGCGCTGTCCCGTTGTTGATCCCGTGCTGATCCCGCGCGATGGCGCGACAGCGCCCACCTGAGGATGGCACACCGAGGATGGCACACCGAGGATGAAGGAGAGCCGCTCTTGACCGATCAGCCGCCCCAGCCGTCTTCCGCTTCCATTCCCGCCGCCGCCGAAGACAAGCCTTCGGCGCTCGCCTGCTTCGACGCCTTCGCGGCGATGCTGGGCGACCGGCGCCCCGCCGTCTTCCTCGACTATGACGGCACGCTGACGCCCATCGTGGAGCGGCCCGATCTGGCCGTGCTGGACGAGTCCGTCCGCGCGGTGATCCGGCGGCTTTCCGGGCTGTGCCCCGTGGCTGTGGTCAGCGGGCGCGACCTGGAGGATGTGGCCCGCCATGTCGGAATCGGGGAGTTGGTCTATGCCGGCAGCCACGGCTTCGACATCCGCGGCCCGGGTCTGCGCACCCAGATCGGCGAGGAGTATCTGGGCGACCTGGATCAGGCTGAGGCCGCGCTGACCCGGCGTCTGGACGGGGTCGAAGGCGCGCTCGTCGAGCGCAAGCGCTTCGCCATCGCGGTGCACACCCGGCGCGTCGCTGCGGACCACAAGGCGGCGGTGGGCGAGGCGGTGCGTGGCGTGGCGTCGTCCCTGCCGAAGCTGCGCGTCACCGGCGGGAAGGAAATTCACGAGCTGCGGCCGAACCTGCCCTGGGACAAGGGGCGGGCGGTGCTGTCGCTGCTCGACCGGCTGGGTCTGGCGGGGCCGGAGACGCTGCCGCTCTATCTCGGCGACGACGAGACGGACGAGGACGCCTTCCGCGCCCTGGCGGCGCGCGGGGAGGGGAGGGGCGCCGGCATCCGCGTGATGGACCCGCCGGCCCCCAGCGCCGCCGGCTGGAGCCTGAAGACCCCCGCGGAGGCCGGCGTCTTTCTGGACCGGCTGGCCGGCTGGCTGGCGGACGGCTGAGCGAGCCCCGCCTGTCCCCGTCGCTTTCCGGCCCGTCGCTTTTCCGCCGAAAAAGGGGTAGAGTGGACCGCAGGCCAATCGGCCGGTCAAACAAGGGTCGCCATCATGGACATCAGCGCGCTCGGCACACCCCGGATGCCGTCCCTGCCCGACGCCCAGTCGTCCGCCCTGGCCGGGCTTCAGGGCGCCCAGGCCCGCGCGGACGAGGCGGGCGCGCAGCTCACCGCCGGCAACCTCGACCCGGCGGTGGTGGTCAGCCTGTCCGCCGCGCAGAACGACTTTGCCGCCAACGTCAAGGTCATGCAGGCCGCGCAGGACAACACGAAGCGCGTGCTGGACATGCTGGCGTGAGGCGCCACGAAGGCTTCATCACACGGCCAGATAGGCCCGGCGCACCTCCTCGTCCTCCAGCAGCGCGCGCATCGGGCCTTCGAAGCGGATCTGCCCCTTCTCGATGACGCTCGTCCGGTCGGCGACCGCCGCGGCGAAGGCAAGGTTCTGTTCGGACAGGAGGATGGACAGACCCTCCGCCTTCAGGGCGCGCAGGGCGTCGGCCATCTGCTGCACGATGCGCGGGGCCAGACCCTCCGACGGCTCGTCGAGCAGCAGCAGGGACGGGTTGCCCATCAGCGTGCGGGCGAGCGTCAGCATCTGCTGCTCCCCGCCGCTCATCCGCCCGCCGCGGCGGCCCCGCATCTCGGCGAGGTTGGGGAAAAGGGCGTAAAGCCGCTCCGGCGTCCAGTGGGGCGCGCCGGGACGGGGCGGCTGGCGGCCCACCTCCAGGTTCTCCTCCACCGTCAGGTCGGTGAAGACGCGCCGGTCCTCGGGCACGTAGCCGAGGCCGAGGCGCGCGATGCGGTGCGGCGGCAGGGCGGAGACGTCGCGCCCGTCGAAGGCGACCGATCCCGCCCGCCGGTCCAGCAGGCCCATGATGGCCTTCATGGCCGTGGTCTTGCCGGTGCCGTTGCGGCCCATCAGAGCCACCACCTCGCCCCGGTCCACGGTCAGATCGACGCCGGTCAGGATGTGCGCCCGCCCGTACCAGGCCTGAAGCCCACGGACAGTCAGGAGGGGCTGATCGGTCATGCGGCACCTCCCAGATAGACGGCCTGAACGCGCGGGTCGGCGCGAACGGCGTCGGGCGTGCCTTCGGCGATCAGTTGGCCGCGGTCGAGCACGATGATGCGCGTGGCGTGGCCGAACACGACGTCCATGTCATGCTCCGTGAACAGCACCGCGAGGCCGCGCTCGCGGACGAGGGAGGAGGTCAGCGCCATCAACTCCTGCCGCTCGCCGGGGGCCATGCCGGCGGTCGGTTCGTCCATCAGCAGAACCTTCGGATCGCCGGCCAGCGCCATGGCGAGTTCGACGCGCTTCAGGTCGCCGTAAGCCAGCACGCCGCAGGGGCGTTCCGCCTGCGCGCCCATGCCGACCCGCTCCAGCAGGGCCATCGCCTCGTCCCGGAAGCACGAGGCCGCCGGGGTCCACAGGCCGAACAGGCGGCGCTGCGCGGACAGCAGGACCATCTGCACATTCTCGCGCACGGTCATCGAGGCGAAGGTGGCGGTGATCTGGAAGGTGCGCCCGACGCCCATCCGCCAGATGCGGCGCGGCGGCAGCCCCACGATGTCCACCCCGTCCAGCCGCACCGTGCCGGCGTCGGGCCGCAACTGGCCGTTCAGCAGGTTGAAGCAGGTGGTCTTGCCGGCCCCGTTCGGCCCTATCAGAGCCAGGATTTCCCCGGCGTCCAACGCAAAGGACACGCCGCGCACCGCCTGCACGCCGCCGAAGGCGCGTTGCAAATTCTCCACGGCGAGACGGCGGTTCATGACTCCCTCCCGCGGGTCCACAGGTCGCGGGCGAAGCCGGCGACGCCCTTGGGGAAGGCCAGCACCAGCACCAGGATGACGACTCCCAGAACCAGCCGCCACCACTCGGTCAGGCTCATCGCCTGGGTTTCCAGCAGGTGGAACAGGGCCGCACCCACCACCGGGCCGCTCAGCGTCTGGATGCCGCCCATCAGCACCATCACCAGCGCGTCCACCGACACCGGAACGGCCATCAGCGTGGGGAAGACGCTGCCCTTGGAAAAGGCGTAGAGCCCGCCGGCCAGACCGGCGGCGGAGCCGGCCAGGGCGAAGCTCAGCCACTGGTGGCGGCGCACGTCGATCCCCACCGCTTCGGCCCGCAACGCGGAATCGCGCCCGGCCCGCAGCGTGTAGCCGAAGGGCGCGAAGGCGGCGCGGCGCAGCAGCAGAAGCGCCCCCCCGGCCAGCGCCAGCGTCAGCCAATAATAGGCCGCCTTGCCCGACGCCCAATCCGGCGGCCAGACGCCGAGGACGCCGTTGTCGCCTCCGGTGAAGCCGTACCATTGGAAGGTCACCGACCAGACGATCTGGGCGAAGGCCAGGGTCAGCATGGCGAAATACAGCCCCGACCGCCGTACGCAGAACCAGCCCGCGGCCAGCGCGCCCAGCCCGGCGACCAGCGGGGCCGCGGCCAGCGCCAGCGGCATCGGGACGGCCAGATGCTTGATCAGCAGCGCCGCGCCATAGGCGCCCAGCCCGAAATAGGCGGCATGCCCGAAGGAGACGAGACCGCCCAGCCCGATCAGCAGATGCAGGCTGGCCGCCAGCAACGCCAGGATGACCACCTCGGTCAGCACGATCAGCGCGTAGTCGCCGGCCACCAGCGGCACGGCGGCCAGCAGGGCCAGCAGCAGGGCGGGCGCCCAGCGGGCCGGCCCGACGGACACGATCAGGGGCGGGCCGGGGCTGGCGGTGGTGGGCGGCGCGTCCTCCGCGCGGCCCAGCAGGCCGTAGGGACGGATCACCAGGACCACCGCCATGAACAGGAAGACCAGGACCAGCGTGATCTGCGGGAAGACCAGGATGCCGAAGGCCTGCAACTGCCCGATCAGCAGCGAGGCGACGAAGGCCCCGGTCAGGCTGCCCATGCCGCCGACCACGACGACCACGAAGGCCTCGACCACGATGGCCATGTCCATGTGCAGGTTCACCGCCTCGCGCGGGACCTGGAGCGCGCCGCCCAGCCCGGCCAGCGCCGATCCCAGGAACAGCACCCCGGTGAACAGCCGCGCCGGATCGACGCCGAGCGCCGAGGCCATGTCGCGGTCCTGCGTCGCCGCGCGAACCAGCGTGCCCCATCGCGTGCGGTTGAACAGCAGCCAGAGCAGCCCCAGCACCAGCGGCCCCAGCCCGATCAGCACGAGATCGTAGAGGGGGAAGGGCTGGTCCAGGATGTCCACCGACCCCCGCAGGCCCGGCGCCCGGCGGCCCAGCAGGTCCTCCGCCCCCCAGATCCAGGAGGCGGCATCCTGCACCACCAGCACCACGCCGAAGGTGGCGAGAAGCTGGAACAGCTCCGGCGAGCGGTAGAGGCGGCGCAGCAGCCCGACCTCCATCAGCGCGCCGAGCAGCCCGACCGCCAGCGAGGCCGCGGCCACCGCGCCCCAGAAGCCGAGCGGCGTGGTCCCCCAACGCTCCACCAGCGTCCAGCCGAGATAGGCGCCCAGCATGTAGAAGGACCCGTGCGCGAAATTCACGATCCGCGTCACGCCGAACACGATGGTCAGCCCGGACGACACCAGGAACAGCGTCGCCGCCGTGGCGAGGCCGCTGAGGAACTGCACGAGGTAGAAGGACATCGGCTCTTTTCGGCAGGTTCTGCGGAAGCGAGGTCTTGCCCCCTCCCTGACCCTCCCCCGCTGTCGCAGGGGAGGGGACTAAATTTCCCTCTCCTGCGGAGCGGGGGAGGGAAGGGGGCCCGCGGCGAAGCCGTGGGAAGGGTGGGGGCAAACGCTGCCCCCTCCGCCCCTTACTCCGGACGCATCTTGCGGACGGCGTCGTCGGACGGGAGGTAATCCGCGCCGTCGGCGTAGCGCCAGCCGGTCATCACGCCCTGGCCGTCCTTCACCGTGGTCTTGCCGACATAGGCGCCCAAGGTCGCTTGGTGATCGAGCGCGCGGAAGACGATCGGGCCGAAGGGGCTGGACAGCGGCAAGCCGGACAGCGCGTCCACCACCTTCTCCGGATCGGTGGAACCGGCCTTCTCCACGGCGGCGGCGATGGCCTTGAAGGTGGCGTAGCCGACGACGGAACCCTGGCGCGGCGCCTCCTTGAAACGCTTCAGATAGGCCTCGCGGAAGGCCTTGTGTTCCGGCGTGTCGATCTGCTCCTGCGGGTAGCCGGTGACGATCCAGCCCTCCGGCGCCTCGTCCTTCATCGGGTCGAGATACTCCGGCTCGCCGGTCAGCAGGCTGACCACGGTGCGGTTGCGGAACAGGCCGCGCCCCTCGCCCTCGCGCACGAACTTGGCGAGGTCCGCGCCGAAGGTGACGTTGAAGATGGCGTCGGGCTTCGCCGCGGCCAGGGCCTGCACGGTCGGTCCGGCCTCCAGCTTGCCCTGGGCCGGCCACTGCTCGGCCACGAACTCCACGTCCGGGCGCTTCTCCGACAGGAGCTGGCGGAACCACTGCACCGCGGACTGGCCGTATTCGTAGTTGGGGGCGACGGTGGCCCAGCGCTTGGCCGGCAGCTTCGCCGCCTCCTCCACCAGCATGGCCGCCTGCATGTAGGTGCTGGGTCGCAGGCGGAAGGTGTAGCGGTTGCCCTTGGTCCAGGTGATGGCGTCGGTCAGCGGCTCCGCCGCCACGAAGGGCACCTTGTTGCGCGCGGCGAAATCCGCCACGGCCAGCCCGACGTGGGAGAAATAGGTGCCGGCCAGCAGATCGACCTTCTCGTTCGACAGCAGCTCCTGCGCCACGCGCACGGCGTCGTCCGGCTTGCCGGCGTCGTCGCGGGAGACGACCTCCAGCCTGCGCCCGCCGAGAAGCCCGCCGGCGGCGTTCACCTCCTCCACCGCGAGCTGCCAGCCCTGGCGGTAGGGGATCGTGAAGGCCGGCAGGCCGGTGTAGCTGTTGATCTCGCCGACCCGAATCGGCTGGGCATCAAGCTGCACCGGGGTGGGCTGCACCGGGGTGGATTGCGCTTTCGCGACGGACATCGGCCCGGCGAAACAGAGGGCGGCGGCGAGGGCGGCGGCGCCCGGCGCAAGCAGGAGATGGCGGCGGTTCATGGTCGGCGTTATCCCGGCGCGGTTGGCGGCTGCGTGCGCGCATTGAGCGGCTGCGTGAACGCAATGTCTGCGTTCATAGCAAACCCACCGCAAAAGTCACCGTTCCGTTGCGCCGCACCACACTGGTTTTCACGGGCCGGTTTCCCACAGGCCAGAGGCCTGGCCGGTTCTCCACGGGCTGGTGCCCGCGGCGGCGGCGTCACATCAGGCGGGCGAGCAGGGTGAGGAACATTGCCTGCTCTTCCGGGGTCAGCGGGTCCAGCGTGTGGCGATGCGCCTGGGTCGCGTTTTCCAGCAGGGAGCCGACCAGAGTTTGTCCGTTGCGGGTCAGGCTGACGCTGGTCCGCCGCCGGTCCTGCGGGTCGGGCTGGCGTTCGACCAGCTTGCGTTCCACCAGGCGCAGGATCACGCCCTGGGTGGTGGCCGGGTCCATGTAGGTCAGTCGTCCGAGCTGGTTCTGCGACAGCGAGCCTTCGGCCCGCAGCGTGACCAGGGCCCCCCACTGGGTGGGGGTGAGCTGGGCATCGCCGATCATGTCCATGAAGATGGACGATGCGCGTTGGTGCGCCCGGCGAAGGCGATAGTGCACCTGCCCGGTCAGCAGGTAATCGTCGGTCGGGGGGTGGGCGATGTGATCCATGAGCGCACACGAGCGTTGCGGAGCCGGCCCGTTTCAGGATGACGGCGGATGGTCGGCGGAGCGCCTTGCGGCGGACTCGGCGCCGGTCCGGAGGGAGAGCTCCCCGGACCGGCGCCAAATGCAGCAGGCTTCGCTCATAAGCCTAGGCATCCAATCAGCGATGGGCAACGTTCGCTGCTGCGGCATACGGCCACAGTCTACGCTTGTTCATCTTTTAATAACCTAAAGCATTCGTTTATAGAACTTGGTCTTGCGTCTGAACAATCATGCGCGGGAGTCTAGCCCGCAATCTGCATATGCGGGTGTGCTGTGGTGATACCAGTCGGATTTCCCCATATTTCGTTTATGGATTCTGCTTCGGCGGGTACGTGTTGGGCGGTGGAGTCTTTTCACGGTCTGATCGGGGAAGATCGCCGTCGGGCGGTGGCACGCTGCCGGGGGTGTAGGGCGGCATGACGACGTCGTCGCCGGGGTGCTGCGGCGATTTGGGAGGAGACTGGGGTTCGGGCCTGGGCTCGGATTTGGGCAGAGACTGTGTGTTGCGCGGTTCGTTCATGGCGGCTGCTCCGTCGCGATGGCGTCTGCATTCGTGAACGGGCGCCTTCGTCACCGGTTCCCATCGGCATTGCCAAGCGGTGATTTGCCGGTCCTATGACGTTCGCCCTAAAGCGGCGTCCCTATGGCAATAGAGTGTGCGTCTGACGCAAGTCTTGTTGCGCCGACAACACAGGCGCAGGCAAAAACCAGTGCCGGTCGGCTTCACTGTTGCATGGACATCACGCTATGAGTTGTCTTTGCAGCGACTGTCCGCTTCTCCCGGAGCGGCGATTGCACATTCCAAGGCCATTCGGCCGCCCGATACGAGCCACTGATTTCAGCCTTGCGCGGTGACCCATGAAGCCCAGCTCTCTGCCCTTCCTCGCCCTCGCGCTCGCGTCCACCGTGCTGACGGCGCTGCCCGCGGCCAAGCCGGTGAGCGCCCAGGAACTGCAGCGCGGTGAATCCGTGCTGGAGCGCCGCCGTCCGGAGGTCGAACAGCTCGGCATCCGCGCCGGATCGTTCCGCATCCTGCCGCGCATCGAAACCGGCGTGACCTATGAAAGCAACGTCTTCGCGACCGAGAACAACACCCGCGACGACTTCATTTGGGTCACCCAGCCGCGCGTCGACGTGCGTTCGGACTTCAACAACCATGCCCTGAACTTCTCGGCCTCCGGCAACATCGGGCGTTTCTTCGATTATTCGTCGGAGAACTACGCCGATTACCGGGCGCAGGTGGACGGGCGCTACGATATCACCCGCGACAGCTCGGTTAGCGGCCTGCTGTTCAGCCGTCGCGACCACGAGGGCCGGTCCGACCCGAACTTCGACGTGTCACTGGCCTCCGGTACGGTGGTGCCGCGCTACGCGGAGCCGGTGAACTACTTCACCAACGGCGGCGAGGCGTCCTTCAACCAGCGCTTCAACCGCCTGCGCCTCCGCCTGACCGGCCTTGCCCAGTACACCTCCTACGAGGATGCGGAGCTGATCACCGGGCGGACCCAATCGCAGGACGACCGCGACCGCTGGAACTACGCCGGCACCGCCCGCGTCGGTTACGAGTTCATCCAGGGGTACGAGGCCTTCGTCCAGGGGTCCTACAGTTGGACCCGCTACCGGCTGAGCCAGGATTTCGGCGGCGTCAACCGGGATTCGGATGGTTACGAGATCGTCGGCGGCCTGTCCACCGACCTGACCGGCCTCGTCACCGGCGAGGTCTATGCCGGCTACCTGAGCCGGACCTACGACGATCCGACGCTGAAGGACTTCGGCGGTCTGGCCGTGGGCGGGCGCCTGAACTGGGCGGTGACTCAGCTCACCTCGGTCACCGGCTCGCTCAGCCGTCAGGTCCGCGAATCGACCTACGCCCGCGGCAGCCAGATCGCCTCCAGCTACAACCGCACCGTCGCCGCCGTCGGCGTGGATCACGAACTGCTCCGCACACTGCTGCTGAACGCCCGCGCCCAGTGGCGCCAGGACGATTTCAACGGTGTGGACCGCACCGACGACGTCTACACGCTGGGGGCCGGTGCCAGCTATCAGCTCAGCCGCTATCTCTTCGTGAATGGCGGTTACACTTACGAAAAGCGTAACTCGAACCTCAGTGGCTTCGATTACTCCGACAATCTGGTCTATCTGCGCCTCGGCGCCCAGATGTAATCGATTCGTTCAGAGATCGGAAAAAGGGCGTCCATCGTTCGGTGGGCGCCCTTTTTTCGTCTATGCCTATGCAATGGCGCGAATCCTTTTCCTCCGTTGGCGTTACTTCCTCTCCACTTTTTCCCAAGCGCGTGCGAGTTGCTAGTCTCCCTCCGTGACCGCTCAGGGTTCGGCTGTTCCTCCCGTGAACGCCGGGCCCGATGTCCTCACGAGCCATGGAAGGGTAAGGGATGAATCGACGTAACGTGTTCCGCGCGCTCGGAATGACCGTGGTCGCCGCCGCGATGGTCGGCTGCGCCGGTGGCCAGGATGCCCCCCTCGAACCGCCGGGCGTCGCCCAGATGACGGATTACCGCCTGGGGGCCGGCGACGCGCTGCGCGTCATCGTCTTCGGCGAGGAGCAGCTTTCCGGTGAATTCCGCGTCGATGGCTCGGGCAAGGTCGCCATGCCGCTGATCGGCGAGGTGACGGCCCGCGGCCATACCCCGCGCGAACTGGAGGCCGACATTTCCAAGCGCCTGTCGCAGGGCTACGTCCGGGATGCCAAGGTCAGCGTCGAGGTGCTGAACCACCGGCCCTTCTTCATCCTGGGCGAGGTCCGCAACCCCGGCCAGTACCAATATGTCAACGGCATGACCGCCCTGTCCGCGGTGGCGATGGCCGGCGGCTACACCTACCGCGCCAAGGAGGACTACGTCCTCATCACGCGCGGGGCCGACCCGAAGAAAGAACTGCGCCGCGCCCCGATCACCACGCCGGTGATGCCCGACGACGTGCTGCGCGTGCCGGAGCGCTATTTCTGATTGGCGATCGGTTCCGACCAATCGCCAGACGGCCCATTTGTTTCGGAAAACTGGGGTGTTTCGGAAAATGGGGCACCGAGCCCCGCCGGCATTGGAATCCATGACGATGTCCCTCCTCCCCGGCGGAGGAGGGACATTTTTCTGCCCAGCAAGCCTTACCCGTCGTCGCGGGCGCGGTCGCTGAAGGGGAAATCGCCCTTGCAGAAGGCGTCGGCGCCCTTGGAGTGGCCCGATGGTGCGCGGGCGTCGGGAGGCGCCCTGTCGACGGCGCCGGTGGAGGGGGGCGGACGGGTGCCCGCGGCCTCGTCGTCGGTGCCCAGCGGGGCCGCCGCAGGGTCGGCGGCGGGTATCTTGTCGCCGGTCTGGCCCTTGTCGATGGCATCGCGCAGGCGCTGCGCATCGGCGTTGGGGGGATTGCTCTGGGGCATGAAGGAACCTGAGTTGATGGTGCGGAGCGAATCGCTCCTCCTCCAACCGGTGCCTTCCGGCACGGTTCCAAACGCCGGCAAAGACCGGTCAGGAGCGCAAGGCGTCCTGGTCCGCCTCGTCAAGGCTGTCCAGCCAATCGTCCATGACGATCATCGGCGGCTCATCCACGGCCCGCCGGGCGGCCTCCACCAGTTCGGTGTCGGCGGTGTTGGAATGGACGATGAACCACAGCATCAGCCGATTCGCGTCGTCGGCGGTCACCGGGGCGCCGCGCTCCGCGGCGTCGAGCAAGGCATCGATGCTGGCCAGGTAGCTGCGGTGGGCGTGTTCGTGCCGTTCCCGCCGGTCCGGGGCCAGGACGGCCATCTCCGCCGTCTCGGTGGCGAAATGCTCCGCCACCTCATGCTTGAGCGCGCTCAACACCGTCAGCCCCAACGGCCCACCCGCCGTCATCGCCGACAGGATGTCGAGGATGGCGCCGTGTTCCGCGTCGATGACGCCGGAACCGGTCGGGATCAGGGAGCAGCCGGTACGGGCGTGCGACATGGGCGGTGTGGACGATCGGTCCGGCTGGGGAACGGGAAAGGTGGTGCCGGTTGCAGGGCTCGAACCCGCGACCTTCGGTTTACAAAACCGCTGCTCTACCAACTGAGCTAAACCGGCGTGCCGCCCGGCCAGACCGCGGCGGGCGCTTACACTAGCGTCCCTCGCGGTCGGCAGCAAGCCTCACCTGTGCGGCGTTTGCCAAGGAGCCTCAGCGCAGCCGGGCGACCTCGTAGAGGGCGACGGCGGCGGCGTTGGAGACGTTCAGGCTGCCCACCGGTCCTTGGGTCGGCAGACGCGCGATGACGTCGCAGCGCTCCATGGTCAGGCGGCGCAGCCCGGCGCCCTCCGCCCCCATGACCAGGGCCGTGCGGCCGGTCAGGTTGCACTGGGCGAGCGTGCTCTGCCCCGACTCGGCGAGCCCCACCGTCCAGAAGCCGGCCTGCTGGAGGTCGGCCAGCGCGCGGGCGAGGTTGGTGACCCGGACCAGCGGCACCGATTCCAGCGCCCCCGACGCGCTCTTGGCCAGGACGCCGGTGGTCTCCGGCGCGTTGCGCTCCGTCACCACCACGGCCTTGGCGCCGAAGGCCGATGCGGAGCGCAGGATGGCGCCGACATTGTGCGGGTCGGTCACCTGGTCGAGCACGACGACGAGCGCCGACGGGTCCGAGTCGGCCGCCACGCAGACGTCTTCGATGCCGGTCTCGGGCAGGGGGGCGACGTCCACCGCCACGCCCTGGTGCACCGCGCCCGGCGGCAGCATGCGGTCCAGGTCGTTGCGGTCCGCGGGCATCAGGCCGGGCCGTTGGAGCCCACGGGCCTTGGCCTGGGCCAGCACCGGCTCCAGGGCGGCGCGTCCCGTTTCCGTCGCGATCAGGCGGTGGATGCGGCGCTCCGGGTTCAGCCAAGCCGCCGCGACCGGGTGCAGTCCGTAGAGCAGCACGCCCTGCGTGCCGCGTCCGGAGGAGGAGCGTTCGCCGCGCGACTCGCGGTGGGAGGGGAAGTGGCCCTTCGACGGGGCAGGGGGCTGGCCGTGGGGCGCGGATGGCTTCTTCGAACGGGTCATGGTGTCCGGCTGGAGGGGCGGGGCCTAAGCCCGGCGCGGTTATTCACAGTTTTCTGGTTTGGACTGCTTCAGACGTGTTGACAAGGCCCGAAAAATTCTCATAGTGCCGAACTCCGCGGCGGGCCTGTCCCGCAGCGGGCCTGAGGAAGGGTGGCCGAGTGGTTAAAGGCAGCAGACTGTAAATCTGCCCGCGTACGCGTACGCTGGTTCGAATCCAGCCCCTTCCACCACTACATTCCACGGCTTGTCCGTGATCGCGTTTCCCGGTCGATAGCGCCGGGCGGGGCGTGGCAGGCGGGTGTAGCTCAATGGTAGAGCAGAAGCCTTCCAAGCTTACGACGGGGGTTCGATTCCCCTCACCCGCTCCAATCCCCCCGCGCTAAGGGAAATGTCGGTCTCGGCCGGGCCATTGTGTGCGTCCGGAACGTCGGGAACGAAAGACCAAAGCGATGGCGAAGGCAAAGTTTGAGCGGAACAAGCCGCACTGCAACATTGGCACGATCGGCCACGTCGACCACGGCAAGACGTCGCTGACGGCGGCGATCACGAAGGTGCTGGCCGAGAGCGGCGGCGCGACCTTCACCGCCTACGACCAGATCGACAAGGCGCCGGAAGAGAAGGCGCGCGGCATCACGATCTCGACCGCCCACGTCGAGTACGAGACGACCAACCGCCACTACGCCCACGTCGATTGCCCGGGCCACGCCGACTACGTGAAGAACATGATCACGGGCGCCGCGCAGATGGACGGCGCGATCCTGGTCGTGTCGGCCGCCGACGGCCCGATGCCGCAGACCCGCGAGCACATCCTGCTGGCCCGCCAGGTCGGCGTGCCGGCGCTGGTGGTGTTCATGAACAAGGTCGACATGGTCGACGACGCGGAACTGCTGGACCTGGTCGAGCTGGAGGTGCGCGAGCTGCTGTCCTCCTACGAGTTCCCGGGCGACGACATTCCGATCGTCAAGGGCTCGGCGCTGTGCGCGCTGGAGGACCGTTCGCCGGAGATCGGCCGTGACGCGATCCTCAAGCTGATGGCCGAGGTCGACCAGTACATCCCGCAGCCGGAGCGTCCGAAGGACCGTCCGTTCCTGATGCCGATCGAAGACGTGTTCTCGATCTCGGGCCGCGGCACGGTGGTGACCGGTCGCGTGGAGCGCGGCATCGTCAAGGTCGGCGAGGAAGTCGAGATCGTCGGCCTGAAGGCGACGGTGAAGACGACGGTGACCGGAGTGGAGATGTTCCGCAAGCTGCTCGACTCGGGCGAGGCCGGCGACAACATCGGCGCGCTGCTGCGCGGCACCAAGCGCGAGGACGTGGAGCGCGGCCAGGTTCTGGCCAAGCCGGGCACGATCACCCCGCACACCACCTTCAAGGCCGAGGCCTACATCCTGACCAAGGAAGAGGGTGGCCGTCACACGCCGTTCTTCACCAACTACCGTCCGCAGTTCTACTTCCGCACGACCGACGTGACGGGCATGGTGAAGCTGCCGGAAGGCACCGAGATGGTGATGCCGGGCGACAACATCTCCATGGAAGTCGAGCTGATCGCTCCGATCGCCATGGACGAAGGCCTGCGCTTCGCCATCCGTGAGGGTGGCCGCACCGTCGGCGCCGGCGTCGTCGCCTCCATCATCAAGTAAGTCTACAGGCCAGTCCCGCCGCCGGAGCCTTCGGGTGCCGGCGGCGGGATCGCGCCCATGAGAATTCGGCTTGCCGTCCGATAAAAAGGCTAGCAAGCCAAGCGGCTATGCGCTATAAGCTCCGCTCCCCGCAGGGGGTAGGGCCTGACGGCGTTAGGAGTGTAGCTCAATTGGTAGAGCACCGGTCTCCAAAACCGGGGGCTGGGGGTTCGAGCCCCTCCACTCCTGCCACGCCGCGCCAAACAAGAACGGGCCGCTGAGCGCGCCCACACGACGCATCGGAGCTCGCACGGTCTACGATGGCTAAAGTGAATCCCGCAGAATTCGCGCGCGAGGTCCGCCGCGAGGTGGCCAAGGTGACGTGGCCGACCCGCAAGGAAACCGGCGTGACGACCGCCATGGTGTTCGTCATGGTGGTGTTGGCTTCGCTGTTCTTCCTCGTCGTCGATCAGGTGCTGGCGTTCGCCGTCCGCACGATCCTTGGGCTGGGAGCCTGACCGTCATGGCCGCGCGCTGGTACGTCGTTCACGTCTATTCAGGCTTCGAGAAGAAAGTCTCCCAGGCCATCCGCGAGAAGGCGGCCCAGAAGGGCCTGGAGGACAAGTTCGAAGAAATCCTGGTGCCGACCGAGGAAGTGGTCGAGGTGCGCCGGGGTTCCAAGATCAACACCGAGCGGAAGTTCTTCCCCGGCTATGTCCTCATCAAGATGGATTTGACGGACGAGTCCTGGCATCTCGTGAAGAACACGCCGAAGGTCACCGGCTTCCTGGGTGGTGGCGGCAAGCCGCAGCCGATCAGCCAGCGCGAAGCCGAGCGGATCATCCATCAGGTGCAGGAGGGCTTCGAGCGCCCCAAGCCCTCGATCACCTTCGAGGTGGGCGAGCAGGTGCGTGTGAGCGACGGCCCCTTCACCTCCTTCAACGGCATCGTCGAGGAAGTCGACGAGGAAAAGGCCCGCCTCAAGGTGGCGGTGTCGATCTTCGGCCGTTCCACGCCGGTCGAGCTGGAATACACCCAGGTCGAGAAGGTCTGAGACAATCAGTTTTCCCGGAACACATGATGAGAAGTCATGTGTTCCTTTCTGCTGCGGAAGGCCCGCCATAGCCGCACCGCAAAGCCCCGCGACGCCGGACAGCGTATCGAGGCGTCGTATCTGGAGGTTGTGACATGGCAAAGAAAATCGTCGGCTACATCAAGCTGCAGGTCCCGGCCGGCAAGGCCAACCCGTCGCCGCCCATCGGTCCGGCGCTCGGTCAGCGCGGCCTGAACATCATGGAGTTCTGCAAGGCGTTCAACGCCAAGACGCAGGACCTGGAAGTCGGCATGCCGATCCCGGTGGTCATCACCGCCTACGGCGACCGTACCTTCACCTTCGTCACGAAGACCCCGCCGGTCAGCTACTTCCTGAAGAAGGCCGCTGGCATCGACAAGGGTTCGCAGACCACCGGCAAGGGCGCTTTCGCCGGCAAGATCACGACCACGCAGGTCCGTGAGATCGCCGAGAAGAAGATGAAGGACCTGAACGCCCACGACGTCGACGCGGCCGCGACCATGATCGCCGGTTCCGCCCGTTCGATGGGCCTCGAAGTGGTGGAGGGCTGATCCCATGGCGAAGCTCGGCAAGCGACTGACCGATTCCTACAAGAAGGTCGACCGCGACGCTTTCTACTCGCTGGAGAGCGCCGTCACCCTGCTGAAGGACCTGCCCAAGGCGAAGTTCGATGAGACCATCGAGATCGCCATGAACCTGGGCATCGACCCGCGCCACGCCGACCAGATGGTCCGCGGCGTGGTGAACCTTCCCAACGGCACCGGCAAGACCGTGCGTGTCGCCGTGTTCGCCAAGGGTGCCAAGGCGGACGACGCCCTGGCCGCCGGTGCGGACATCGTCGGCGCCGACGACCTGGCCGAGAAGATCCTGGCCGGCAACATCGACTTCGACCGCTGCATCGCGTCCCCGGACATGATGGGCGTCGTCGGCAAGCTCGGCAAGGTGCTCGGCCCGCGCGGCCTGATGCCGAACCCGAAGCTGGGCACCGTGACCCCGGACGTGGCCGGCGCCGTCAAGGCCGCCAAGGCCGGCGCCGTCGAGTTCCGCGCCGAGAAGACCGGCATCGTGCACGCCGGCGTGGGCAAGGCCAGCTTCTCGGAAGAGGCTCTGGTCCAGAACATCCGCGCCTTCGTCGATGCCATCACCCGCGCCAAGCCGACCGGTGCCAAGGGCCAGTACCTGCTGAAGGTCTCGCTGTCCTCGACCATGGGTCCGGGCCTGAAGCTGGATCTGTCCACTCTGGCCGCCACGGCCTGAGTGACCTGAGTTTCGCCGCCGGCTCCCTCGGGACCGGCGGCGATCGGGTGCCCCCCGCGGGGGACGCCCACCCTGTCCAAGACCGCTGGTGCCCGCGTCTCTCCGGAGACCAAGGCTTAAACCCGCCAGAGCAGACAGGAGTTGAACCGTTAACCACGCGGGTTCGCCCGCGGTTTAGGAACGGCTCGAACTTCTGGGACAGGTTCGCCGGAGCTCCCGACCGAAAGGGAAGGGGCTCCTCGTAAACCTCTGTGCAAGGAGGCGATCCGTGGATCGTACACAAAAAGAAGCGACGATCGCGGACCTGCAGTCGAAGCTCCAGGACACGGGCCTGGTGGTGGTCACCCACCATCTGGGCCTGACGGTGGCGGAAGTCACCGACCTGCGTGGCAAGATGCGGGCCGCGGGCGCGAGCTTCAAGGTGACGAAAAACCGGCTCGCCCGCCGCGCCCTTCAGGGCACGCAGTTCGAAGGTCTGGACGGTCTCTTCAAGGGGCCGACCGCGATCGCCTACTCGAAGGACCCCGTGGCGGCCGCCAAGGTGGTGGCCGACTACGCCAAGACCAACGAGAAGCTGAAGATCGTCGGTGCCGCTCTCGGCGACCAGGTCCTCGACGTGGAGGGAGTGAAGGCTCTCGCCACGCTCCCGTCGCTGGACGAACTGCGCGCCAAGCTCGTGGGCATGATCCAGACTCCGGCGACCCGCATCGCCGGCGTTCTCCAGGCTCCGGGCGGCCAGGTCGCCCGCGTGCTGGCGGCCTACGCGAAGAAGGACGAGGCGGCCTGAGCCGCATCCGTCTAACTGTCTACCCATCCCAGAACATCGAGTTGTTGGAGCATTAAAATGGCTGATCTGCAGAAGCTGGTCGACGATCTCTCGGCCCTGACCGTCATCGAGGCCGCCGAGCTGTCGAAGCTGCTGGAAGAGAAGTGGGGCGTTTCCGCCGCCGCTCCGGTGGCCGTTGCCGCCGCCGGTCCGGCCGTCGCCGCCGCCCCGGTCGAAGAGCAGACCGAGTTCAACGTGATCCTCGCCGACGCCGGCGACAAGAAGATCAACGTCATCAAGGAAGTCCGCGCCATCACCGGCCTGGGCCTGAAGGAAGCCAAGGACCTGGTCGAAGGCGCTCCGAAGCCGGTCAAGGAAGGCGTGTCGAAGGACGAGGCCGCCAAGATCAAGAAGCAGCTTGAAGAGGCCGGCGCGAAGGTCGATATTAAGTAAGACCGTCTTGCTGCGACGGATAAGACATATCCACGCCGGACGGCGGCTGGTCCCCGAGGGGGCCCGCCGCCGCACGGCGTTTTCTGCCTTCCACCGGACCGGGTCTCTCGGTCCGGCTCTTTCCGTCCCTGCATAAGGGGCGGGCCGCGCGACCATCGCCGCGTCGCGGCGAGCACCCTGGTTCGCGTGCTTCCGGTCGAGCGTACTCACGATTCTGACGTTTGGGGACATCCATGGCCAAATCCTTTACGGGTCGAAAGCGTGTTCGGAAGAGCTTCGGGCGCATCCCGGAAGTCACCCAGATGCCCAACCTCATCGAGGTGCAGCGCAGCTCCTACGACCACTTCCTGCAAATGGACGTCCCGCCGGAGAAGCGGGCCAACCTGGGTCTGCAGGAGGTGTTCCGGTCGGTGTTCCCGATCAAGGACTTCTCCGACCGCGCCGTCCTCGACTTCGTGAAGTACGAGCTTGAGCAGCCGAAGTACGACGTCGAGGAGTGCCAGCAGCGTGGCATGACCTTCGCCGCTCCGCTGAAGGTGACCCTGCGCCTCTCCGTCTTCGACGTGGAAGAGGACACGGGCCTGCGCTCGATCCGCGACATCAAGGAGCAGGACGTCTACATGGGCGACATGCCCCTGATGACGGCCAACGGCACCTTCATCATCAACGGCACCGAGCGCGTCATCGTCTCCCAGATGCACCGCAGCCCGGGCGTCTTCTTCGACCACGACAAGGGCAAGACCCACTCGTCGGGCAAGTATCTCTTCGCCGCCCGCGTGATCCCGTACCGCGGCTCCTGGCTGGACTTCGAGTTCGATGCCAAGGACCTCGTCTACGTGCGCATCGACCGCCGCCGCAAGCTTCCGGCCACCACGCTGCTGTTCGCCCTGGACGGCGCGGACACCGAAGCGCTGCGCGCCGAGCGGAAGGCCCAGAAGAAGGACCTGCTGCCCTACGAGGCGCAGGGCATGTCGAAGGAAGAGATCCTCAACTTCTTCTACGACACCATCACCTATTCCCGCGCGTCGGGCGGCTGGAAGACCCCCTTCAACGCCGACCGCATGAAGGGCGTGAAGGTCGCCTCCGACCTCGTGGACGCCGCCTCCGGGCAGGTCGTCGCCGAGGCCGGCACCAAGATGACCCCGCGCCTGATCAAGAAGCTGGTCGAGGGCGGCCTGACCGAGCAGCTCGTCTCCACCGAGGAGCTGACCGGGCGCTACCTCGCCGTCGACATCATCAACGAGCGGACCGGCGAAGTCCTGTTCGAAGCCGGTGACGAATTGTCGGCCAGCGACCTTGACAAGCTGGAGAAGGCCGGAGTCGACGAGCTGCCGGTGCTGGCGATCGACCACCTGAACGTCGGCGCCTACATCCGCAACACGATGGCCGCCGACCGCAACGCGTCCCGCGAGGACGCGCTGATCGACATCTACCGCGTCATGCGTCCGGGCGAGCCGCCGACCCTGGAATCCGCCGAGGCGCTGTTCGCGGGCCTGTTCTTCGACAGCGAGCGCTACGACCTGTCGGCGGTGGGCCGCGTCAAGATGAACGCGCGCCTGAACTTCCAGACCGAGGACAGCGTCCGCGTCCTGCGCAAGCAGGACATCATGTCGATCCTGAAGGTCCTGGTGAACCTGAAGGACGGCCGCGGCGAGATCGACGACATCGACCATCTCGGCAACCGCCGCGTCCGCTCGGTCGGCGAGCTGATGGAGAACCAGTACCGCGTCGGCCTGCTGCGCATGGAGCGCGCGATCCGCGAGCGCATGTCGTCGGTCGAGATCGACACGGTCATGCCGCACGACCTGATCAACGCGAAGCCGGCGGCGGCGGCGGTGCGCGAGTTCTTCGGCTCCTCGCAGCTCTCGCAGTTCATGGATCAGACCAACCCGCTGTCCGAGATCACGCACAAGCGTCGTCTCTCGGCCCTCGGCCCGGGCGGTCTGACCCGCGAGCGCGCCGGCTTCGAGGTGCGCGACGTGCACCCGACGCACTACGGCCGCATCTGCCCGATTGAGACGCCGGAAGGCCCGAACATCGGTCTGATCAACTCGCTGGCGACCTACGCCCGCGTGAACCAGTACGGCTTCATCGAGAGCCCGTACCGCAAGGTTCAGGACGGGCGCGTCACCGACGAGGTGGTCTACCTCTCCGCGATGGAGGAGGGCCGCTACGTCGTCGCCCAGGCGAACGCCGAGCTGGACGCGGACAACCGCTTCGCCGCCGACCTCGTGTCGTGCCGGCAGGGCGGCGAGTATCTGATGTTCCGCCCGGAGGCCATCGACCTGATCGACGTGTCGCCGAAGCAGCTCGTCTCCGTCGCCGCGGCGCTGATCCCGTTCCTCGAGAACGACGACGCGAACCGCGCGCTGATGGGTTCGAACATGCAGCGCCAGGCGGTGCCGCTGGTGAAGGCCGACGCGCCGCTGGTCGGCACGGGCATGGAGGCCACGGTGGCCCGCGACAGCGGCGTGACCATCGTCGCCAAGCGCTCGGGCATCGTCGACCAGATCGACGCGACCCGCATCGTGGTCCGCGCCACCGACAACGCCGACGCCACCGCGCCGGGCGTCGACATCTACAACCTGCTGAAGTTCCAGCGTTCCAACCAGAACACCTGCATCACCCAGCGTCCGCTGGTGAAGGTGGGCGACCGCGTGGCGGCGGGCGACATCGTCGCCGACGGCCCCTCGACGGAGCTGGGCGAGCTGGCGCTGGGCCGCAACGTGCTCGTCGCCTTCATGCCGTGGAACGGCTACAACTTCGAGGACTCGATCCTCATCAACGAGCGCATCGTCAAGGACGACGTCTTCACCTCGATCCACATCGAGGAGTTCGAGGTCATGGCCCGCGACACCAAGCTGGGCCAGGAGGAAATCACCCGCGACATCCCGAACGTCGGTGAGGAAGCCCTCAAGAACCTCGACGAGGCCGGCATCGTCTACATCGGCGCCGAGGTCCGCCCGGGCGACATCTTGGTCGGCAAGGTGACGCCGAAGGGCGAAAGCCCGATGACTCCGGAAGAGAAGCTGCTGCGCGCCATCTTCGGCGAGAAGGCGTCCGACGTCCGCGACACCTCGCTGCGCCTGCCGCCGGGCGTGGCCGGCACGATCGTCGAGGTCCGCGTCTTCAGCCGCCGCGGCGTCGACAAGGACGAGCGCGCCCTGGCGATCGAGCGGGCGGAGATCGAGAAGCTGGCCAAGGACCGCGACGACGAGCGCGCGATCCTGGAGCGCAGCTTCTACACCCGCCTGAAGGAAGTGATCCTCGGCCAGACCGCCCAGTCCGGCCCGAAGGGCATGAAGGCCGGCACGGTTCTCACCGACGCCGAACTGGCGAACCTGACCAAGGGCCAGTGGCGCCAGATTTCCATCGCCGACGAGCAGGTGATGGAGACGGTGGAGAATCTGGGCAAGGTCTTCGACGACTCGATCCAGGCTCTGCAGAACCGCTTCGAGAACAAGGTCGAGAAGCTGCAGCGCGGCGACGAGCTGCCGCCGGGCGTGATGAAGATGGTCAAGGTCTTCGTCGCGGTGAAGCGCAAGCTGCAGCCGGGCGACAAGATGGCCGGCCGCCACGGCAACAAGGGTGTGGTCTCCCGCATTCTGCCGCAGGAGGACATGCCCTATCTGGAGGACGGCCAGCCGGTCGATCTCGTTCTGAACCCGCTGGGCGTGCCGTCGCGCATGAACATCGGCCAGATCCTGGAGACGCATCTGGGTTGGGCGTCCGCCGGCCTCGGCAAGCAGATCGGCCGTGCCATCGACCAGTACCGCCTCGCCATGAAGGGCCGCGGCGACGCCGCCCAGACCATGGAGGGCCTGCGCGGCACGCTGAAGGAGGCCTACGGCGAGAAGGTCTACAACGAGCAGATCGCCGACATGACCGAAGGCGAGCTGCTGGAACTGGGCGGCAACCTGCGCAAGGGCGTTCCCTTCGCGACGCCGGTCTTCGACGGCGCGCGAGAGGAGGACATCTGCCAGCAGCTCGAGAAGGCCGGCCTGGACCGCTCCGGTCAGGTCACCCTGATCGACGGGCGCACGGGTGAAGCCTTCGACCGCAAGGTGACCGTCGGCTACATCTACATGCTGAAGCTGCACCACCTCGTGGACGACAAGATCCACGCGCGCTCCATCGGTCCCTACTCGCTGGTCACCCAGCAGCCGCTCGGCGGTAAGGCCCAGTTCGGCGGACAGCGCTTCGGTGAGATGGAGGTGTGGGCGCTCGAAGCCTACGGCGCCGCCTACACGCTGCAGGAAATGCTCACGGTCAAGTCGGACGACGTGTCCGGCCGCACCAAGGTCTACGAGGCGATCGTCCGCGGCGACGACAACTTCGAGGCTGGCATCCCTGAGTCCTTCAACGTTCTGGTGAAGGAGCTGCGCTCCCTGGGCCTGAACGTCGAGCTGAACCAGCGGTCGTACTGAGCCAAAAGAGACTTGAACCCGCCGGAGGAGGGGCCATGTTGGCCCCTTCCGGCGGGAACTGCCCTTAACCGACAACGCGGCGCTGCCAGCGGGAGACGGTCATGAACGAGTTGATGAACATTTTCGGCCAGGTCCAGGGTCCCCAGAGCTTCGATCAGATCCGCATCCAGATCGCGAGCCCCGAGCGCATCCGGTCCTGGTCGTTCGGCGAGATCAAGAAGCCGGAAACCATCAACTATCGCACTTTCAAGCCCGAGCGCGACGGCCTGTTCTGCGCCCGCATCTTCGGACCGATCAAGGATTACGAGTGCTTGTGCGGCAAGTACAAGCGCATGAAGTACCGCGGCATCATCTGCGAGAAGTGCGGCGTCGAGGTGACGCTGTCCAAGGTCCGGCGCGAGCGCATGGGCCACATCGAGCTGGCCTCGCCGGTCGCTCACATCTGGTTCCTGAAGTCCCTGCCGAGCCGCATCGGTCTGCTGCTCGACATGACGCTGAAGGATCTGGAGCGCATCCTCTATTTCGAGAACTACGTCGTCATCGAGCCGGGCCTGACCCCGCTGAAGCTCCACCAGCTTCTCAGCGAGGAGGAGTTCGTCTCCGCCCAGGACGAGTACGGCGAGGACGCCTTCACCGCCTCCATCGGTGCCGAAGCGCTGCGCATCATGCTGTCGGCGCTGGACATGGAGGAGGAGAAGAAGACCTGCCGCGAGGAACTGCGCGACACCTCGTCCGAGGCCAAGCGTAAGAAGCTCGTGAAGCGGCTGAAGCTGATCGACGCCTTCCTGTCGTCGCAGTCGCGTCCGGAATGGATGATCCTGGAAGTCATTCCGGTGATCCCGCCGGAGCTGCGCCCGCTCGTCCCGCTGGACGGCGGCCGCTTCGCGACGTCCGACCTGAACGACCTGTACCGCCGCGTCATCAACCGCAACAACCGCCTGAAGCGGCTGATCGAGCTGAAGGCGCCGGACATCATCGTCCGCAACGAGAAGCGCATGCTGCAGGAGGCCGTCGACGCTCTGTTCGACAACGGCCGCCGCGGCCGCGTCATCACCGGCGCCAACAAGCGTCCGCTGAAGTCGCTGTCCGACATGCTGAAGGGCAAGCAGGGCCGCTTCCGTCAGAACCTGCTCGGCAAGCGCGTGGACTACTCGGGCCGTTCGGTCATCGTGGTGGGTCCGGAGCTGAAGCTGCACCAGTGCGGCCTGCCGAAGAAGATGGCGCTGGAGCTGTTCAAGCCCTTCATCTACGCGAAGCTGGAGCTGTACGGCCTCGCCTCGACCATCAAGGCCGCCAAGCGCATGGTCGAGAAGGAGCGTCCCGAGGTGTGGGACATCCTGGAGGAGGTCATCCGCGAGCATCCGGTGATGCTGAACCGCGCGCCGACTCTGCACCGTCTGGGCATCCAGGCCTTCGAGCCGACGCTGATCGAAGGCAAGGCGATCCAGCTCCACCCGCTGGTCTGCACCGCCTTCAACGCGGACTTCGACGGCGACCAGATGGCCGTGCACGTCCCGCTGAGCCTCGAGGCCCAGTTGGAAGCGCGCGTCCTCATGATGTCGACCAACAACATCCTGTCGCCCGCGAACGGCAAGCCGATCATCGTCCCGTCGCAGGACATCGTGCTGGGTCTCTACTACATCACGATGGACCGGCCCGGCGAGAAGGGCGAGGGCATGACCTTCGCCAACGTCGGCGAGATCGAGCAGGCGCTGGACGCCAAGGTCGTGACGCTGCACGCCAAGGTGAAGGCGCGCTACAAGGGCGTGGATGAGAACGGCGACGAGAAGATCTCCATCGTGGAGACGACTCCGGGCCGCATGCTGCTGTCGGAGATCCTGCCGCGCAACCCGGCGGTTCCCTTCTCGCTGATCAACCGCCTGCTGACCAAGAAGGACGTCGGCAACGTCATCGACGCCGTCTACCGCCATTGCGGTCAGAAGGAGACGGTGATCTTCGCCGACCGCCTGATGAAGCTGGGCTTCGGCCACGCCTGCCGCGCCGGCATCTCCTTCGGCAAGGACGACATGGTCATCCCCGAGGCGAAGAAGAAGCTGGTCAACGACAGCAAGGAGCGGGTGAAGGAGTTCGAGCAGCAGTATCTCGACGGCCTGATCACCCAGGGCGAGAAGTACAACAAGGTCGTCGACGTCTGGTCGGAATGCACCGAGAAGGTGGCCACCGAGATGATGAAGGTCATCTCCGACACCGCCCCCGGCAAGCCGGTGAACTCGGTCTACATGATGGCCCATTCCGGTGCCCGCGGCTCCGCCGCCCAGATTCGCCAGCTCGCCGGCATGCGCGGCCTGATGGCCAAGCCGTCGGGTGAGATCATCGAGACGCCGATCATCTCGAACTTCAAGGAAGGCCTGACCGTGCTGGAGTACTTCAACTCCACCCACGGCGCCCGCAAGGGTCTGGCCGACACCGCTCTGAAGACGGCGAACTCCGGTTACCTGACCCGTCGACTCGTCGACGTGGCGCAGGACGCCATCATCGTCGAGACCGATTGCGGCACGGACAAGGGCATCACCGTCAAGGCCGTGATCGACGGCGGCGAGGTCATCTCCCCGCTGGGCGACCGCATCCTCGGCCGCACGGTGGTCGGCGACCTGATCGACCCGCTGAACGGCGAGCTGATCGTGCCGAACGCCGGCCTGATCGACGAAGCCACGGTCGACCGCATCGAGCGTTCGGGCATCGACAGCGTCATGATCCGCTCGGTCCTGACCTGCGAGACCAAGGACGGCGTCTGCGCCAAGTGCTACGGGCGCGATCTGGCCCGCGGCACTCTGGTGAACGTCGGCGAGGCCGTCGGCGTCATCGCCGCGCAGTCGATCGGCGAGCCGGGCACGCAGCTCACCATGCGCACGTTCCACATCGGTGGCGCGGCGCAGCGCGGTGCGGAGCAGAGCCAGGTGGAGGCGGCGTTCGATGCCACGGTGCGGATCAACAACCGCAACGTCGTCATCAACTCCTCCAACATCCCGGTCGTCATGGGCCGCAACACCGAGGTCATCCTGCTTGACGAGCAGGGCCGCGAGCGGGCGCGTCACCGCGTTCCGTACGGTGCGAAGCTGCTGGCCGACGAGGGCGTGAAGGTCGAGCGCGGCCAGAAGCTGGCCGAGTGGGACCCCTACACCCTGCCGATCATCACCGAGCGCGAGGGTACCGCCCACTATGTGGACCTCGTGGAAGGCATCTCCATGCGCGAGGTGATGGACGAGGCGACCGGCATTTCGTCGAAGGTCGTGGTGGACTGGCGCCAGCAGCCGCGCGGTGCGGATCTGAAGCCGCGCATCACGCTGCGCGACGAGCGGGGCGAGATCATCACGCTCGCCAACGGTCTGGAAGCCCGTTACTTCATGTCGGTGGACGCCATCCTCTCGGTCGAGAACGGCGCCCATGTGAAGGCCGGTGACGTGCTGGCGCGTATCCCGCGCGAGTCGTCCAAGACCCGCGACATCACGGGCGGTCTGCCGCGCGTGGCCGAACTGTTCGAAGCGCGCCGTCCGAAGGACTTCGCGATCATCTCGGATCTCGACGGCCGCGTGGAGTTCGGCAAGGACTACAAGACCAAGCGCCGCATCGTCGTCCGCAACGACGAGACGGGCGACGAGCGCGAGTATCTGATCCCGAAGGGCAAGCACATTTCCGTCCAGGAGGGTGACTATGTCCAGCGCGGCGACCTGCTGATGGACGGCAACCCGGTTCCGCACGACATCCTGTCGGTGATGGGCGTGGAGGCTCTGGCCAACTACCTCATCAACGAGATCCAGGACGTCTACCGGTTGCAGGGCGTGAAGATCAACGACAAGCACATCGAGGTGATCGTCCGCCAGATGCTGCAGAAGGTCGAGATCACCGACGCCGGCGAGACCACCTTCCTGGTGGGCGAGCAGGTGGACCGTCAGGAGTTCGACGAGGAGAACGAGAAGACTGTCGGCGAGGGGCTGAAGCCGGCCTCCGGCCATCCGGTCCTGCAGGGCATCACCAAGGCGTCGCTGCAGACCCGGTCCTTCATCTCCGCCGCGTCGTTCCAGGAAACCACCCGCGTCCTCACCGAGGCCGCGGTGTCGGGCAAGACCGACAACCTGGAAGGCCTGAAGGAGAACGTGATCGTCGGCCGCCTGATCCCGGCGGGCACGGGCTCCGTCGTCAACCGCCTGAAGCAGATCGCCGCCGAGCGCGACCGCGCCCTGGCGGAAGGCGAGGGCGGCGAGGGCGAGGCTCCGGCCCTGCCGCATCCGGGCGAGAGCACCGCGGCCTGACCGGTCCGGACCATCTGCTAGGGAAGGGGGCGCGTTCCGAAAGGGGACGCGCCCTTTTTCGTGGACGGGGCGGTTCTGCGTGCCGCAGAACCGTCATTTGCACGCTTGACGACGCAGGGGGCACCCCATATAGTCCGCGAACTTCAAAAGGACCTATGGGCGGCTCCGTGCCTCCGCAATCCGGTCCGTTTGAAACCCAATCGACATAGCCGGGCAGTTCCGCTGAACGGCGTTCGACCAGTGGGCCCGCTCGAAGCCCTTCAGGCTTCGCAGGCGGGCTTTTGCATCGTCCGGTACCTCCGGGCGATTTTCCAATCGGTCCGGCTCCGCCGGCCGAGCGACCTGAAGGGATGAAGGGCAGATATGCCGACGATCAACCAGTTGATCCGTAAGCCGCGCGAGCCCTTGGCCGCGCGCAATAAGGTTCCCGCGATGGAGGCGTGCCCGCAGAAGCGTGGCGTCTGCACCCGCGTGTACACGACCACGCCGAAGAAGCCGAACTCGGCTCTGCGTAAGGTCGCCCGCGTTCGCCTGACGAACGGCTTCGAAGTGACCTCCTACATCCCCGGTGAAGGCCATAACCTCCAGGAACACTCGGTGGTTATGATCCGCGGCGGCCGTGTGAAGGATCTTCCCGGCGTTCGCTACCACATCATCCGCGGCACGCTCGATACCCAGGGCGTGAAGGACCGTAAGCAGCGTCGTTCGAAGTACGGCGCGAAGCGTCCGAAGTAAGGAGTATTCACGATGTCCCGTCGTCGTCGCGCCGAGAAGCGTGAGGTCCTGCCGGACGCCAAGTATGGCGACCGCGTCCTGACCAAGTTCATGAACTGCCTGATGCTGGACGGCAAGAAGTCCGCCGCCGAGCGCATCGTCTACGGCGCGCTCAGCCGCATCGAGGCCAAGACCAAGAACGAGCCGGTTCAGGTCTTCCACGACGCTCTGCTGAACGTGAAGCCGCACCTCGAAGTGCGCTCGCGTCGCGTCGGTGGCGCCACCTATCAGGTTCCGGTCGAGGTCCGCACGGACCGCGCCCAGGCCCTGGCCATCCGCTGGCTCATCGGCGCCGCCCGCGCCCGCTCGGAAAACACCATGACCGAGCGTCTGTCGGGCGAGCTGCTGGATGCTGCCAACCAGCGTGGCACCGCCGTGAAGAAGCGCGAGGACACCCATCGTATGGCGGAAGCCAACAAGGCGTTCTCGCACTACCGCTGGTAAGGCACCCACCGGCCCAGGTGCTTGTCATGCCCCGTTCCCATCCTCTGATCCGCTACCGCAACATCGGCATCATGGCTCACATCGATGCCGGGAAGACCACGACCACCGAGCGGATTTTGTACTACACTGGAAAGTCGTACAAAATCGGCGAGGTGCACGAGGGCACCGCGGTGATGGATTGGATGGAGCAGGAACAGGAACGGGGCATCACCATCACCTCCGCGGCCACGACCTGCTTCTGGCGCGATCACCGCATCAACATCATCGACACTCCGGGCCACGTCGACTTCACCATCGAAGTCGAACGTTCCCTGCGCGTGCTCGACGGTGCGGTTGCGGTGTTCGACTCCGTTGCGGGGGTGGAACCCCAGTCCGAAACCGTGTGGCGGCAGGCCGACAAGTACGGCGTGCCCCGCATGTGTTTCGTCAACAAATTGGACCGTACCGGCGCGGACTTCTTCCGCTGCGTCGCTATGATGAGGGAACGGCTGGGAACCACCCCGCTCGTTCTCCAGCTTCCGATCGGGTCCGAGGCCGGTTTTGTCGGCGTCGTCGATCTGGTTGCCATGCGCGCCATCGTCTGGAAGGAAGAGACGCTGGGCGCCGAATTCTATTACACCGACATTCCGGACGCCCTGAAGGACGCCGCCGCGCACCACCGCCAGGCGCTGCTCGATGCCGTCCTGGAACTCGACGACGCAGCCATGGAGGCGTATCTCGAGTCCGGGCAGGAACCCGCGGAGGAGACTCTCAAGGCCTGCATCCGCAAAGGCACCATCGGCCTGCGTTTCGTGCCCGTTCTGTGCGGCTCAGCCTTCAAGAACAAAGGCATCCAGCCGATGCTGGACGCAGTGGTCGACTACCTGCCGGCCCCAGTGGATGTCGGGGCCGTCAAGGGGCACCGCGTCGGCAGCGACGCGACGGATGAGCGTGCACCGGACGACGCCGCTCCCTTCTCCGCGCTTGCCTTCAAGATCATGAACGACCCCTTTGTCGGGTCTCTGACCTTCGTGCGCGTCTATTCCGGGACCGTCGCCTCCGGAAGCGCCGTGCTGAATCCCGGAAAGGACGAGAAGGAGCGCATCGGCCGCATGCTGCTGATGCACGCCAACAGCCGGGAGGAGATCGACGAGGCCCACGCGGGCGACATCGTGGCCTTCACTGCGTTGAAGAGCACGACGACCGGCGACACGCTGTGCGACCCCGCCAAGCCCATCGTCCTGGAGCGGATGGAGTTTCCGGAACCGGTCATCGAGGTGGCCGTCGAGCCGAAGTCCAAGGCCGACCAGGAAAAGATGAGCATGGCGCTCTCTCGCCTTGCCCAGGAGGACCCGTCCTTCCGGGTGGCCGTCGACCATGAAAGCGGTCAGACGATCATCAAGGGCATGGGCGAACTGCATCTGGAAATCATCGTCGACCGCATGAAGCGCGAGTTCAAGGTGGATGCGAACGTCGGCGCGCCGCAGGTGGCGTACCGCGAGACGATCACCAGGACCGCCGAGGTCGATTACACCCACAAGAAGCAGACCGGAGGCACTGGCCAGTTCGCCCGGGTCAAGCTGGTCTTCGAGCCGCAGCCCGCCGGCAGCGGCTTCGTCTTCCAGAACAAGGTCGTCGGCGGCGCCGTGCCCAAGGAGTTCATCCCGGGCGTACAGAAGGGGCTGGACGCCGCGCTCAATGCCGGGGTGGTCGCCGGATTTCCGGTGATCGACCTGAAGGCCGAGCTGGTGGACGGGGCCTTCCACGACGTCGACTCCTCCGTGCTGGCTTTCGAGATCGCCACCCGCGCGGCCTTCCGCGAGGGCATGCAGAAGGCCGGTCCGGTCCTGCTGGAGCCGATCATGAGGGTTGAGGTGGTGACGCCCGAGGACTACATGGGCGACATCATCGGCGACCTGAACAGCCGCCGCGGACAGATCGCCGCCATGGACCAGCGGGGCAACGCCCGCTCGATCATGGCGATGGTTCCGTTGGCGTCGATGTTCGGCTATGTGAACACCCTGCGCTCCATGAGCCAGGGGCGCGCGCAGTACACGATGCAGTTCGACCATTACGAGCCGGTGCCGCAGGCCATCGCGGAGTCCATCCGCGCCAGGATGGCCTGAAACCGCTGGAACGACAAAGAGACGGAGAGCACACACCATGGCGAAGGCAAAGTTCGAGCGGAACAAGCCGCACTGCAACATCGGCACGATCGGCCACGTCGACCACGGCAAGACGTCGCTGACGGCGGCGATCACGAAGGTGCTGGCCGAGAGCGGCGGCGCTACCTTCACCGCCTACGACCAGATCGACAAGGCGCCGGAGGAGAAGGCGCGCGGCATCACGATCTCGACCGCCCACGTCGAGTACGAGACGACCAACCGCCACTACGCCCACGTCGATTGCCCGGGCCACGCCGACTACGTGAAGAACATGATCACGGGCGCCGCGCAGATGGACGGCGCGATCCTGGTCGTGTCGGCCGCCGACGGCCCGATGCCGCAGACCCGCGAGCACATCCTGCTGGCCCGCCAGGTCGGCGTGCCGGCTCTGGTGGTGTTCATGAACAAGGTCGACATGGTCGACGACGCGGAGCTGCTGGACCTGGTCGAGCTGGAGGTGCGCGAGCTGCTGTCCTCCTACGAGTTCCCGGGCGACGACATTCCGATCGTCAAGGGCTCGGCGCTGTGCGCGCTGGAGGACCGCTCGCCGGAAATCGGCCGTGACGCGATCCTCAAGCTGATGGCCGAGGTCGACCAGTACATCCCGCAGCCGGAGCGTCCGAAGGACCGTCCGTTCCTAATGCCGATCGAAGACGTGTTCTCGATCTCGGGCCGCGGCACGGTGGTGACCGGTCGCGTCGAGCGTGGCATCGTCAAGGTCGGCGAGGAAGTCGAGATCGTCGGCCTGAAGGCGACGGTGAAGACGACGGTGACCGGTGTCGAGATGTTCCGCAAGCTGCTCGACTCGGGCGAGGCCGGCGACAACATTGGCGCGCTGCTGCGCGGCACCAAGCGCGAGGACGTGGAGCGCGGCCAGGTTCTGGCCAAGCCGGGCACGATCACCCCGCACACCACCTTCAAGGCCGAGGCCTACATCCTGACCAAGGAAGAGGGTG